>JBNJLE010000001.1:0-420073 GCA_051751685.1 Pseudomonadota bacterium
ACCACCCCGCAAGGCCTTCCGGTAAAAAAGTGTCAGAGCCATGACAGACAGGCGACGCGCAGATGACAGGGTCATCCACAGGGTGGGCCATCACTCCACTACTTGAGGGTTACCCTGGCATAGCGCTTCTTGCCGGCCTGGATGACGTAGCACTTACCGGTGGCCAGCATGTGATCGCGTTCGACCACCTCGCCATCCACCCTGACCCTGCCATTACCGAGCATATCCTTGGCCTGGGCGCTGTTGTTGGCGAGGCCCGAGCGGTTGAGAACCGCCGCAATCGGCGCTTGCTCGCTACTCTCGAAGTCCAGCTCCACCTCGGGCAGGTCTTCGGGCAGCTCCCCCTCAGCCAGCCGGTTGCCGGCAGACCGATGGGCGTTGGCCGCCGCTTCCTCGCCGTGATAGCGCCCGATCAGCTCACGCGCCAGAAGCATCTTGACGTCGCGAGGGTTGGCGCCGCCTTCAACGTCAGCCTTGAGCGCCTCGATCTCCTCATTGGACGTGAGCGAGAGCAGCTCGAAGTAGCGCCATATCAGGCTATCCGGCATGGAGACCAGCTTGTTGAACATGGCACCCGGCGCTTCGTCCACCCCCACATAGTTGCCCAGCGACTTGGACATCTTCTGCACACCGTCCAGCCCTTCCAGCAGGGGCATGGTGATCACCACCTGAGGCACCATGCCGTGGTGCTTCTGTACCTCGCGTCCCATCAGCAGATTGAACTTCTGATCGGTGCCGCCCATCTCGACGTCGGCTTCCAATGCCACGGAGTCATAGCCCTGAACCAGCGGGTAGAGGAACTCATGGATAGAGATCGGCTGCCCAGCCTTGTAGCGCTTGTCGAAGTCGTCGCGCTCAAGCATCCGCGCCACGGTGCTCTGGGCCGCCAGCTCAATCATCTTGGCGGCGGACAACTCGGTGAACCACTCGGAGTTGAAGCGCACCTCGGTCTTCGCAGGATCGAGGATCTTGAACACCTGCTCCTTGTAGGTCTCGGCGTTGAGGCGAACCTCGGCCTCGGTAAGCGGCTTGCGGGTGACGTTCTTGCCGGTAGGGTCGCCGATACGACCGGTGAAGTCGCCGATCAGGAAGATGATCTGGTGGCCGAGATCCTGGAACTGGCGCATCTTGGTCAGAAGCACGCTGTGACCCAGGTGCAGGTCGGGAGCGGTGGGATCAAAGCCCGCCTTGATCCGCAGCTTACGCCCGGACTCCAGCTTCTTGATCAGCTCATCTTCCAGCAGGATTTCCTGGGTGCCTCGCTTCAGCAGCGCCAGCGCGCTCGCCACGTCGCTCATCGTCCCCTACTCCATATGTTCGGTTGCCGGGTCCCGGCCGGGACCATCGAATGGGCCGGAATGTTAGCATGAGACGGCGCCTTGCGGTGACGCCCCACGACCCGAGAGAGTGACATGCCCCTATATATAGGCTTGATGTCCGGCACCAGCCTGGACGGCATCGATGCCGCCCTGGTGGAGATCGACGATACGCCGTCCGGCACCCGGCCGCGCCTGCTGGCCACTCATGCCGAGCCGATGCCCGCGCCCCTGCGGGAGCGGCTCTGGCAACTGTGCCACGCTGAACAGGCAAGCTTTGCCGATCTGGCGGCGGCCGAGGACGCCTTCTGCCGACTTCAAGCGGAAGCTGTCAAGGCCCTGCTATGGCTCTCCCGCACTCCGCAGGAGGCCGTAGTCGCCGTCGGCAGCCACGGTCAGACCATCGAACACGCCCCGCTGGGACATGCCGGCGGCCCCGCCTATACCCTGCAGCTCGACAACCCCAGTCTGCTGGCTGAGCTCACCGGCCTTACCGTGGTGGCCGACTTCCGTCGCCGTGACCTCGCCGCCGGGGGGCAGGCGGCCCCACTGGCGCCCGCCTTCCACGAGGCGCTGTTCCGCGTCAGAAAGGAGTGGCGCCTGGTGCTCAACCTCGGAGGCTTCGCCAACCTGACCCTGCTGCCCCCTGCCGAAGAGCCACGGGCACCGCTGGGCTTCGACTCGGGGCCGGCCAACGCCCTGCTCGACGCCTGGCATGCTCGCCACCGCGGCGGCGATTTCGACGTAGACGGTGCCTGGGCGGCCTCAGGAAAGGTCGACGAGGTCCTATTGCGTCAACTGCTGGCCGAACACTTCTTCCACCTGCCACCGCCGCGCAGCACCGGCCGAGAGCTGTTCCACCTCGACTGGCTGGATGCCCACCTGACAGGGGAGGAGCGGCCCGAGGACGTGCAGGCCACCCTGGCGGAGCTGACCGCCGAGAGCGTGGCCCTCGCCGTGACCATGGCACGCGAGCGGCTTGAGGCACCTGCTGCAATGCGGTTGATCCCCTGTGGCGGCGGCGCCCACAACCACGACCTACTTGCCCGCCTCGCCAACCAATTGCCCGAATCGGTTCTGACCGACGCTGCAGCCTCAGGCTGGCCGGCCGACTGGCTGGAGGCCGGGGCTTTCGCCTGGCTGGCCTGGAGACGGCTTCAGGACCTACCGGGCAACCTGCCCTCGGTAACCGGCGCCAAGGGGCTACGCGTACTGGGGGGCGTTTACGCCCCCTGATTCCGCGCCGAAAGCCGGCTAGAAGTCATCATCGCGCTTCAGCGAGAGGTGGCTGGCGGCCTCACGAGCCTGGGTCATCCCCTCGCTTCCCGCATCGCCGTACTTGATCATCATGCGCAGATCGTTGGCCGAGTCGGCATGCACCAGTGCCACCTCCTCGGTGATCTTGCCCGCCTTGAAGAGATCGAAAAGTGCTTGATCGAAAGTCTGCATGCCCAGGTCGCGCGAACGGGCCATGACGTTCTTGATCTCGCTGACGTCGCCCTTGCGCACCAGGTCACCGATCAGAGGCGACTTGAGCATGATCTCGATGGCCGGGCAGCGTCCACCGTCCACCGTGGGCAGTAACTGCTGAGCCACGATGGCGCGCAGGTTGAGCGAGAGGTCCAGCCAGATCTGCTCGTGACGCTCGTGGGGAAAGAAATGGATAATGCGATCCAGCGCCTGGTTGGCGTTGTTGGCGTGAAGCGTGGCCAGGCAGAGGTGACCGGTCTCGGCAAAAGTGAGGGCGTGCTCCATGGTCTCCCGGGTACGGATCTCGCCGATCAGGATGACATCGGGCGCCTGACGCAGAGTGTTCTTAAGCGCCACCTCGAAGGACTCAGTATCGATCCCCACTTCGCGCTGATTGATGATCGCTTTCTTGTGCGGATGCACGTACTCGATGGGATCCTCGACACTGATGATATGGCCACCCAGCGTCTCGTTGCGCTGCTGGATCATCGACGCCAGGGTAGTCGATTTACCGGTACCGGTGCCGCCCACCACGAACACCAGGCCGCGCTTGATATTGGCCAGTTCGCCCAGCACCGGGGGCAGCGACAGCTCCTCCAGATGGGGAATCTCGAAGGCAATACGCCGAATGACCATGGCTTTCTGGTTGCGCTGCTGGAAGGCGCTGACGCGAAAGCGTCCCTTGTCCTTGAGGCTGAGGGCAAAATTGGCTTCATGCTCGACCTGAAAACGTTCCATCACTGTTTCCGGGATCGAGGCGCTGACCAGTTCGTTGACCTGATCCACGGTAAGCCCCTGGTCCCCCATGGGAGTGAGCTTGCCGGCCATCTTCAGGGTCGGCGGTGCATTCACTGATATCAACAGATCCGACGCTTCCTTTTGCACCATGATATCCAGTAGCTGATAGAGCCACTCTTTCGCCGTCATATCCCTGCTCCTATCTTGCCCGTTGTTCCCTGCCTAGCGGCCGAGATCCGCTCAGTTCGCCAACACACCCTTGGCCTTGGTCTGCGCCTCGTCGCGTGCGACCACATTGTCTGCCACCAGTTTGGCGAGAGAGGCATCCAAGGTCTGCATGCCCAGATTGCCACCGGTCTGAATAGCCGAGTAGATCTGCGCCACCTTGTCTTCGCGAATCAGGTTACGTACCGCCGCGGTGGCGATAAGGATCTCGTGGGCCGCCACGCGACCACCGCCCATGCGCTTGAGCAGCGTCTGGGAGACCACCGCCTGGAGCGACTCCGAGAGCATCGAGCGCACCATCGACTTCTCATCCCCGGGGAAGACGTCAATGATCCGGTCGATGGTCTTGGCCGCCGAGGTGGTGTGCAGGGTGCCAAACACCAGGTGGCCGGTCTCGGCCGCAGTGAGCGCCAGCCGGATAGTTTCCAGATCCCGCAGTTCACCCACCAGAATCACGTCCGGATCCTCGCGCAGTGCACTCCGCAATGCCGGAGCGAAACCATGGGTATCGCGGTGCACCTCGCGCTGGTTGATCAGACAGCGCTTGCTGCGGTGGACGAATTCCACTGGATCCTCGATGGTGAGGATATGCTCGTAGCGGTTATCGTTGATGTAATCGATCATCGCCGCCAAGGTAGTGCTCTTGCCTGACCCGGTGGGGCCGGTCACCAGCACCAGGCCACGGGGCAACATGGCGAGCTGGCGGAAGACAGTACCAAGACCGAGGTCCTCCATGGTCAGCACATCGGAGGGGATGGTCCGGAACACCGCCCCGGCGCCACGGGCATGGTTGAAAACATTGACACGGAAGCGCGACACCCCCGGCACCTCGAAGGAGAAGTCAGTCTCGAAAAACTCCTCGTAGTCACGGCGCTGGCGGTCGGCCATGATGTCGTAGATCAGCTTGCGGACTTCTCGGTCCTCCATGGCCGGTACGTTCAGGCGGCGTATATCGCCATCGACCCGGATCATCGGCGGCAGGCCTGCCGAAAGATGCAGGTCAGAGGCCTTCTGTTTTGCCGAGAACGCCAGCAGTTCGGTAATATCCATGCGTTTTCCCTTGCTCCTGCAGCCCTGGTGACATCTTGTAATGTTTAGTATGACAGAGCTTGCCACATGACAGCCCCTTCTGCCTCCACCCCCCTCGCCGAATCGTTGGCGAAGGCGCGCCAGCGGCTAGACGATGCCTTGTCCGCCGCTGGCCGGCCGACCGCCGACGCTCGCCTGCTGGCGGTCAGCAAGACCAAGCCGGCGGCGCTGATCCGCGAGGCCTGGCACCTCGGCCAGCGCGAATTTGGCGAAAACTATGTCCAGGAAGCCCTGGCCAAGCAAGGTGAGCTGGCCGACCTCGACGACATCGTCTGGCATTTCATCGGCCCGCTGCAATCCAACAAGACCCGCGACGTGGCCGAACACTTCGCCTGGGTACACAGCGTAGACCGCGAGAAGATCGCCCGGCGCCTCAGTGATCAACGCCCGGAGGGATTGCCACCTCTCGAGGTCTGCCTGCAGGTCAATATCAGCGCGGAGCCCAGCAAGTCCGGCGCCAGCCTTGCCGAACTGCCGGCGCTCGCCGGAGCGGTGCTGGAGATGCCGCGCCTGCGACTGCGCGGACTGATGGCCATCCCGGCACCCGGCGAAGGCATGGACGCCCAGCGGGAGCCCTTTGCCCGGCTGAAAGAGGCCCTCAGGGCGTTGCAACACCGCTTCCCCGAGGCGCCGTTGGACACCCTATCCATGGGCATGACCAACGATCTCGAGGCCGCCATACTGGAGGGCGCGACCCTGGTGCGGGTCGGCACCGCCATCTTCGGGGAGCGCGAAAGCCCTCGCTGAGTCACCGATTTACCATAGCCGCCGGATGCTTCCACCGGACCCACTCGTTAAGCGACACAGGACACTTTTCCATGTCTTCCAGAGTCACCTTCATCGGCGCCGGCAACATGGCCAGCGCCATTATCGGCGGCATGATCGACAGCGGCTACTCACCCTCTGCGATTACCGCCACCTCCCCCAGCGACGCCTTCCTCGCCCCGGTAAACGAACGCTATGGCATCCATACCAACACCGACAATGTCGCCGCGGTAACCCAAGCCGACGTTGTCGTGCTGGCGGTAAAGCCTCAGATGATGAAGGAGGTCTGCGAGGGGCTGGCCAGCGTGGTCCAGCGCCGCCGCCCGCTGATCATCTCGGTGGCCGCCGGCCTCGACGCCGCCACCCTCGAAGGCTGGTTGGGCGGCGAGCTGGCCATGGTGCGCTGCATGCCCAACACCCCGGCTCTGGTCGGCGCCGGAGCATCCGGGCTATTTGCCAATGCCAGCGTCAGCGACGAGCAACGCCAGCTCGCCACCGAGCTGATGGAGGCCGTGGGCCTGGTAGAGTGGGTCGAGGAAGAAGCGCTGCTGGATGCGGTGACGGCTGTCTCCGGAAGCGGTCCGGCCTATTTCTTCCTGATGTTCGAGGCCATGGAGGAGGCCGGCGTCAAGCTCGGCCTCCCCGCCGAGACTGCCCGGCGGCTGGCCATGCAGACCGCTTTTGGCGCGGCGAAGATGGCAATGGCCAGCGACAAGACGCCCGCCGAGCTCAAGCGCAACGTGATGTCTCCCGGTGGTACCACCGAGCGCGCCGTCGAGCATCTTGAGTCAGCCGATCTGCGCCGAATACTCGCCGAGGCTATGGACGCCTGCGCCGCCCGCGCTCGGGAAATGGCCATAGAGCTCAGCAATCGCTGATCCCAGGCATCCGTTTCAAAAGACCGCCGTGCGGCGGTCTCACCACGACATGGAGGAACCCTCATGGGAAATGCCGGCCTGCTGCTGGTCAACACACTGGTCAACCTGTACATCTTTTTGCTGATGCTGCGCTTCCTGCTGCAGGCGTCCCAGGCCGACTACTACAACCCCATTAGCCAGACAGTGGTAAAAATCACCCAGCCAGCAGTGCGCCCCTTCCAGAGCTTCCTCGGCCCGGTGATGGGGCGATTCGACCTGGCAACCCTGGCCACCGGCTTCGTGATCAAGGCGGTCAGCATTGTCATCATCCTGCAGGTGGCCGGCTTCGGCATGCCTCCCATCGTCAGCGTGGTTATTGGTGCGGTGGCGGCGCTGGCCAATGCCATCCTCAAGATCTACTTCTTCGCGCTGATCGCGATGATTATCCTCAGTTGGGTAGCGCCGAACGCCAGCCATCCGGGGGCACTGCTGGTAATGCAGCTGGTGGAGCCGATCATGTCGCCACTGCGCAGGGTCATACCGCCGCTCGGCATGATCGACCTCTCGCCCATCGTGGCATTCATCGCCATCAGCCTGATCGATGGTATCGTGGTAGGCTCGCTGACCCGCGCCGCCGGCGTGGTCGGCGCCTTGGTCGGACTCTGAGCCCCCTTCGCCGCCCACCGCAACGACTGGACACGGAACGACTGATGCCCGAGCTCCCTGCTGACTCGGTTGGCCTGGTGACGCCCAAGACGGCGCACTTCGACGACCCCCTGGCTCTGGCCTGCGGCAGAACGTTGCCGGCCTACGACCTCGTCTACGAGACCTATGGCACCCTTAACCCCGAACGCTCCAATGCGGTACTGATCTGCCACGCCCTGTCCGGCCACCACCATGCTGCCGGCTATCGTAACGCTGACGAACGCAAGCCGGGCTGGTGGGACGCCCATATCGGCCCCGGCAAATCCATCGATACCGAGCGCTTCTTCGTGGTCTCGCTCAACAATCTCGGCGGCTGCCACGGCAGCACCGGGCCCAACCGTGAGAATCCCGAGACCGGCCGCCTGTGGGGGCCAGAGTTCCCGATGGTGACGGTGAGCGACTGGGTGAACAGCCAGGCCCGACTGGCCGATCGGCTAGGTATCGAACGCTTCGCCGCGGTGATCGGCGGCAGCCTGGGGGGCATGCAGGCGCTGCAGTGGACGCTTGCCTACCCGGAGCGAGTGGCCAGCGCCGCGGTGATCGCCGCCACCTCCAAGCTATCGGCCCAGAACATCGCCTTCAACGAGGTCGCGCGCCAGGCGATTCGCTCCGACCCCGACTTTCACGATGGCTGGTACACCGAGCACGGCACCATGCCACGTCGCGGCCTCAAACTGGCACGCATGGTGGGGCATATCACCTACCTCTCCGAGGACGCCATGGGACACAGGTTCGGTCGCGACCTGCGCGCCGACGACCTCAACTTCGGCTTCGACGTGGAGTTCCAGGTGGAGTCCTACCTGCGCTACCAGGGCGACACCTTCTCCACCTCCTTCGACGCCAACACCTATTTGTTGATGACCAAGGCACTGGACTACTTCGATCCGGCCGCGGACCACGATAGCGATCTCGCTCAGGCCCTGGCCCCGGCTACCTGCCCCTTCCTGGTGGTCAGCTTCACGACCGACTGGCGCTTCCCACCGCCACGCTCGAGGGAGTTGGTCAACGCCCTGGTGCGTGCCGGCAAGTCGGTCAGCTATGCCAACATCGACTCGACCCACGGCCACGACGCCTTCCTGATGCCGGAGCCTCGCTACCAGGCGGTCTTCGCCGCCTTTATGGACCGCGTGGCCGCAGACCTCGGGCTGGAGACGCGCGCATGATGAACCGCCCCGACTTCAAGCTGATCCACGAATGGATTCCCGAGAACGCCCACATCCTCGATCTGGCCTGCGGCGATGGCAGCCTGTTGGCGGCCCTGGCCCGCGACAAGAATGTCACCGGCTATGGACTGGAGATCGACCCGAATGGTATCACCGCCTGTATCGCTCGCGGCGTCAACGTCATTGAACAGAACCTCGACCAGGGGCTGGCCAACTTCGACGACGACGCCTGTGACCTGGTGATCATGACCCAGGCCCTGCAGGCGCTGCGCCGCCCCGACCTGATGCTCGACGAGATGTTGCGGGTTGCCAGCGAAGCGATCATCACCTTCCCCAATTTCGCCTATTGGCGCCACCGCGTTTATCTGGGCATCCGTGGCTACATGCCCGTGTCCAAGTCGCTGCCCCACGCCTGGTACGACACCCCTAATATTCACCTGTCGACGTTCAACGACTTTGAACAACTCTGCCGGGACAAGGGTCTGATCATTGTCGACCGAGCCGTGGGCATTGGTGACCATGAAGGACACTGGACCTCGCGACTATGGCCCAACCTGTTCGGCGAGATCGCGATCTTTCGGGTGACCCGTGGCTGACCCGATAACGACACAGTAGCCTGGATAACCACTAGGGTAGACGAGAGGGGTGACGATGAAACCTGGCATCCTGGCCTTCATGGCAGTTAGCGCCCTGGCCCTCCTGAGCGGCCCTGCTGCCGCCCAGCAGTACGAGCAGATCGGCAACCACCAGATTCACTACAGCGCGGTGAATACCAGTTTTTTGCCCGAAGCGGTGGCCAGCGAACACGGCATTCCGCGCAGCAACGCGATGGCGCTGCTCAACGTCAGTGTGCTCGAGGAGCACGATGATGGGACCACTCGGGCCCTGCCGGTCTCCGTGAATGGCACGGTCGGGGGGCTCAGCAGCAGCGACAAGCGCACACCGCTGAATTTCCGCACCCTGCGCAGCGGCGACGCTCCTTCACAGGTGGCGGTGTTCCGCATTCATGACGACGAGGCGATGCGCTTCGATCTGGAGGTCCTTCACGACCGCAACGCCGACCCAGCCAAGGTCAGCTTTATCCAGCGTTTCTATATCGACCGCTAAGTGCCCCGGCGCGGCCCTTCACGGTGCTATCCGTCACAGGATAAAGCGTCGCTCCAGGTCCACGGCCAGCGATTGTCCCAGGCGGATCGCCACCGGTACATCGCCATCACGCTCTAGCTCGCAGCGTTGCGCCAGCACCTCCATACCACGGACCACCGCCACGTCGAGGGCGGCCGCATAGGCCGGGTCCAGGTGCCAGGCCGGGGCGACATCACCGATGCCCTCGTGAGCCACGCAGAACAGCAGCACCGCGCGCTGACCCTGCTCGGCCAAGGCCGCCAGCACCTCCAGATGCCGGCGGCCCCGCTCGCTCACCGCGTCGGGAAAATAGCCGTGACCGTCACCCTCCTTGAGAGTCACCTGCTTCACTTCCACGAAGGCAGTGCCGAGATCGGGGTCTTCAAGGCGGAAGTCGAGCCGGGAGGCTTTCTCCCCGCCGATCACCACCGTGGCCTCGCGTTGCAGTTCGGCATAGCCCTCAAGCCCCGGAACCCGCCCCTCCCTCAGCGCTTCCTCGACGATACGGTTGGCCCGCCCCGTGTTCACCGAGGCAGTCGCCAGACGTCCATCGCGCTGGGGCAGCTCGATCAGCTCCCAGGTCCAGGCCAGCTTGCGCGCCGGGTTCTCGCTATGGGCGAGCCAAACCCGGCAGCCCGGTACGTTTACCGCTCGCATGGATCCGGTGTTGGGGCAATGGGCCACCACCTCCCGACCATCGTCAAGTCGCACGTCGGCCAGGAAACGCTTGTAGCGACGCAGCAGGGTGCCCAGCACCAATACGGGGTAGTCCATGCCCTACTGACGCGTCAGGAAGCGTTCGAGGCGATCGACCGCCTCACCCAAGCGCTCGACCCCGGTGGTAAAAGCGATGCGCACATGGTGCTCACCGCCTTCCAGGGCGAAATCAATGCCCGGGGTGATCGCCACATTTTCCTCTTCCAGCAGGCGCCGGCAGAAGGCCTGGCTATCGTCGCTGTAGGGGGAGATGTCGAGCCACAGGTAGAAGGCGCCCTGGGGCGGCAGAGAGGGCGCCAGCCCCAGCCGGGCCAGGCTCGCCAGCAGGGCATCCCGACGACGGCCGAGCTCGAGGCGCCGAGCCTCGAGAACAGAGCGGCACGCTGGCGTGAAAGCGGCCAGGGCTGCATGCTGAGCCGGGGTGGAGGCGGCCAGGAAGACATTCTGGGCCAGGCGGGTCAGCGGCTCCACCGCCGCCTCCGGCGCCAGCAACCAGCCCAGCCGCCAGCCGGTCATGCCGAAGTACTTGGAGAAGCTGTTGACCACAAAGGCGTCCGGCGTGATGGCCGCTACGGAGAGTGGCGCGAGGTCATAGCAGAGCCCCTGGTAGATCTCGTCCACCAGCAGGTGTCCTCCCCTTGCCGCCACCGTCGCGGTCACCGCCGTCAGCTGCTCGGCATCCAGCATGTGGCCAGTGGGGTTAGAGGGCGTGGCCAGCATCGCCAGCCGGGTAGCGTCACGCCAGTGGGCCTCGATCAGATCGGCGTCGAGCTGCCAGCCGCTCGCCGGCCCCACCGGCACGGCATCCACCTCGGCGCCGGCCAGGGCCATGAAGTGGCGATTGCAGGGGTAATTGGGGTCGGCCATCAGCACTCGGTCACCGGGACCGGCCAGCAGCTGGCTGGCCAGCAGCAGGGCGCCGGAGGCCCCGGGGGTGACCAGGATGCGCCGCGGGTCGACCTCGGCGTCGAAATGCTCAGCGTAGTGGCCGGCGATCGCCTCGCGCAGTGCCGGAAGTCCCGCCGCTGGCGTATAGCGGGTATGACCGGCGGCCAGCGCCGCCTGTCCGGCGGTCACCACCGGCTCGGGAGTGGAGAAATCGGGTTCTCCCACTTCCAGATGAATAACATCATGCCCGGCGGCTTCACGAGCCTGGGCAGTTTCCAGCAGGCTCATGACCCGAAAGGGGGCAACCCGGTCGATGCGCGGACTCCACGCCATGGCAAGGCTCCTGTGAACGAGAGTTGGACTTCAGGGAGCCAGGCTCCCGCGGGGCAGTCAAAGAGTCATGACAGTGAAGCGCCATAGTGTAGCGATTTTGGTAGCAGGGCCGCAGCTTGCGAAGCGGGCAAAGTTGCAAAACCCCGCCTTTTCCGCTAAACAGCATGCCTTTGGCGTGAGATACCTTGCTTAGAGCGGGTATTGATCAGCAGTCACTCAAGTAACGAGGCAGTCCCATGCCAGTAGCCGACAAGAAAGTGGAAGCGCCCAAGAAGTTCACCCCCTACGAACCGGCAGCGGGTGAAGAGTACATGAACGAGAAGCAGCTGGAACACTTCCGTCAGATCCTGCTGGGCTGGAAGCAGGAACTCATGGAAGAGGTGGACCGCACCGTGCGTCATCTGCAGGAAGAGGCGAACAACTACGCCGACCCAGCCGACCGCGCCACCCAGGAAGAGGGGTTCAGCCTGGAACTGCGCACCCGGGATCGCGAGCGCAAGCTGCTCAAGAAGATCAACGAGACCCTCGACAACATCGACGAGGATGACTATGGCTTCTGCGAGGCATGTGGCGTCGAGATCGGCATCCGCCGCCTCGAGGCACGGCCTACGGCGACCCTGTGCGTCGACTGCAAGACGCTGGCCGAGCTCAAGGAAAAGCAGCTGGGCGGCTGATCCTGGCATGTCGATGACATGCTTGACGCGTCGTAACGGGCACCTATGGGTGCCCGTTCACGCCTCTGCCGGAGGCATGCGCCCATGAGTCACTACCGCGGCCGCTTCGCCCCGACCCCTTCCGGCCCGTTGCACTTCGGTTCCCTGGTGGCGGCGCTGGCCAGCTTTCTGGATGCTCGTCACGCTGGGGGCGAGTGGCGGTTGCGCATCGAGGATATCGATCCGCCACGCTGCCCGACCGGTGCCGATGACCAGATACGACGTCAGTTGGAGGCCTTCGGGCTGCACTGGGACGGCCCGGTGCTCTGGCAAAACGACCGCGATGACGCCTATCAGACCGCCCTGGAACGGTTGATACAGCTGGGTCTTGCCTACCCCTGCAGCTGCTCGCGCAAGCAGTGGCGCGAGCATGCGGTCTACCCCGGCTGGTGCCGGGACGGGGTCCGCGAACCCGGCAGGCCGGTGGCCTGGCGGCTGCGTAGCGATCTGGGACTGTGCCCGGTCATATGGCAGGATCGAGTGTTCGGCGAACAGCGTTTCGACCCCGCTTCGCTTGGCGACGTGGTGCTCAAGCGCAAGGATAATCTTTGGGCCTACCAGCTCGCCGTGGTGGTGGACGACGCCGAGCAGGGAATCAGTGACGTGGTGCGCGGCGTCGACCTGCTCGATAACACCCCCTGGCAGCGCCAGCTGCAGTATGCCCTCCACTTCCCCGAGCCGCGCTATCTTCATCTGCCGCTGATCCTCGGCGAGGACGGTCAGAAGCTCTCCAAACAGAACCTGGCGCCGGCTCTGCCCACCGATGATGACGCCCTGCGGCCGTTGCTGCACGCTGGCCTGGCAGCCCTCGACCAGGCCCCGCCCGCCGAGCTTGCCGGGGCGCCAGTGGCCGAGCAACTCGCTTGGGGGGCGATACACTGGGAGATCTCCCGCATCCGTCCGGAGCCTCACCGGACAATCATCGGCGGCGCACCCCCGTCCGACTGAGAGGCGCCCATGTACGTCTATCGCATCTTGCTGTTCCTGGTGCTCGGCGGCTATCTGCTTTCGCCGCTGATGATGAGCGGCTGGGCCAGCCCCGGCGTGGCCTGGTATCGCCCCTTCGTCATCTGGGGGGTGCTGATCGCCCTGACCCTATGGCTGGAACAGAAGAGGAAACTCGATGAACGCTAGCCTGGCCGGGATGTTCGCGCTGGGCACCGGCTTTCTGCTGGTGCTCTTCCTGTGCGCGCTGGCGGTGGAGCGCGGGGTCATCGGCACACGCATCACACGTCATCCGCTGGTCTATACCCTCGCCCTGGGGGTCTACGCCAGCGCCTGGGCCGTCTACGGCAGTCTGGAACTCGCCTCCACTTCCGGCTACGGCTATCTGGCCTATTATCTGGGCGTCGCCGGGGCTTTTCTGCTGGCCCCGGTACTGCTCGTGCCGATACAGCGCATGACCCGCACCTACCAGTTGGCTTCGCTCTCCGATCTGTTCGCCTTCCGCTTTCGTTCGCGGTGGGTAGGCACCCTGATCACCCTGATCAGCCTGCTGGCGGTACTGCCGCTGTTGGCCCTGCAGGTACAGACCATGGGCGATGCCATCTTCCTGATGACCGGTGCCGCCTCGCCGGCGCTGCTGGCGCTTGCCTTCTGCGCCATGATCGCCCTGTTCGCCATGCTGTTCGGGGCGCGCCAGGGACGCGTGGATGGACACCACGACAGCCTGCTGGCGGTGATTGCCCTCTCTTCCCTGGTCAAGCTGGTCGCCATGCTCGGCCTCGGCGCCTTCGCGCTGTTCGTGGTCTTCGACGGTCCCGCCGACCTCCAGACCTGGCTCGACGGCCCCGGCCAAGCCTTCCAGACCGGGGTGGTACAGCCCGATCCGGCCCACTGGCGTACTCTGCTGCTGCTGTTTTTCGCGGCGGCCCTGTTGATGCCTCATATCTTCCATATCACCTTCACCGAGACCCACTCCCGCCTCACTCTGCTTCAGGCCAGCTGGGCACTGCCGCTGTTCCTGCTGCTGATGGCGCTGCCGGTGCCACTGATCCTGTGGGCGGGCCAGCAGCTTGGCGCAGACGATGTGCTGCCTTCCGCCTACCTGGCCTTCGGGCTGTCGGAGTCGCTGTGGGTGCAGTCGCTGGCCTTCATCGCCGGGTTGGCCGCCACCAGCGCCACCATGATGCTGATCGCCCTGGCGCTATCGGGCATGATCCTCAACCATGTATTGCTGGTGGCCCACCCTCCCGAGGCCCAGCTCGATCTCTACCGCTGGCTACTGTGGTTGCGCCGTGCCCTGGTGGGCGCCGTGGTGCTGGGTGGCTGGCTTTTCTATCGCATCGTGGGGGTCCATCACGATCTCACTACCCTGGCACTGGCCGCCTTCGTTGGCATGGCCCAGTGCCTGCCTGGGCTGCTGGCCCTGCTCTACTGGCCCGGGGCCAATCGCAAGGGGATGATCTCGGGCCTGGTGGTGGGCCTGGTGGTATGGCTGCTCGGCCTGTGGGGGCCGCTGCTCACCGGTCTGCCCGCGCTGGTGGTGATTCCCCCGGGGCTCGAGGCGGTAGCCGGCGAGCCAGAATGGTATGTGGTCACCCTGGTCTCCCTGGCCGGTAACGCTCTGGTTTTCATCGTTGTTTCCCTGGCCACCCACACCTCCGAGGGAGAGCGTGCCGCCGCCGAGGCCTGCTCGGTGGATGCGGTGATCCGTCCCAAGCGCCTGCCACTCGAGGCCGCCAACGGCGAGGAGTTCAAGACGCATCTCGCTCGCGCCCTGGGCGACGAAGCGGCGAAGCGCGAGGTAGAGCGAGCCCTGGACGATCTGGGACTCGCCGCCCTGGACGGCCGTCCCTATGCCCTGCGGCGTCTGCGCGACCGCCTGCAGGCCAACCTCTCCGGCCTGATGGGCCCTTCGGTGGCTCAGGACATTGTCGACCGCTACCTGCCTTACCGCGAGGGCAGCGCCGGCGCCACCGAGGACATTCACTACGTGGAGAGCCGTCTGGAGGCCTACCGCTCACGCCTCACCGGCATGGCCCGGGAACTCGACGGCCTGCGCCGCTACCACCGCCGTACCCTGACCCGCCTGCCCGTAGGGCTATGCGCCTTCGGCGAGGACGGCGAGCTGCTGATGTGGAACGACACGCTGGCCGCCCTCAGCGGCATCGATGGCGCCAGCGTCATCGGCGCCCGGCGCGATAGCCTGCCGGCCCCCTGGGGAGAGCTGCTGGGTCGCATTGTGACCGCGTCACACAGCCATCTCTACAAACAGCCGGTTACCCTGGAAGGCGGAGTCCGCTATCTGAGCCTGCACAAGGCCGAGCTCGCAGGAGAGAACAGCGAGCCCGGTGGCATCGTGATCCTGGTGGAAGACCACAGCGAGATGAAGTGGCTGGAGGATGAGCTGGTTCACGCCGCGCGGCTGGCCTCCATCGGCCAGTTGGCCGCCGGGGTCGCCCACGAGATCGGAAACCCGATTACCGGGATCTCCTCGCTGGCCCAGAACCTTCGTTACGACACCGAAAACCCCGAGATCCTCGAGACCGCCGAGCAGATTCAGCAGCTCACCGACCGGGTCTCGCGAATCGTCTCCTCGCTGGTGGGCTTCGCCCATGGCGGACGCCACCTCAGCGGGCAAGCGTTTGCCCCGGTCTCCCTGGCCGAGGTCACCGACGACGCGATTCACTTGATACATCTCGCCCGATCAGGCGACGATGTTGTCTTCGAGAACCGTTGCCCCCAGGTGCCCCGCATCCAGGGAGATGCCCAGCGCCTGCTGCAGGTGATGGTCAACCTGCTTGGCAACGCCCGCGATGCAAGCGTTGACGGTGGTTGCGTGGTCATCGAGGCGAGCGCCGAGGGCGCCGGGTTGCGCGTCACCGTTACCGACGAGGGCCATGGCATCGACCCGCGAGTACGCGATCGCCTCTTCGAGCCCTTCACCACCACCAAGCCTCCCGGCCAGGGCACGGGGCTGGGCCTGCCGCTGGTCTACAGCATCATTGCCGAGCACCACGGCCAGATCGATATCGAATCCCCGCCACCAGAACGCAAGCGTGGCACCCGCATCAGCCTCTGGCTGCCGCTGACCCCCCAGGAGGGTGAAACAACGCGATGAGCCGGATCCTGATCGTAGAAGACGAAGCCATCATCCGCAGCGCCTTGCGCCGCCTGCTGGAGCGCCACAACTACCGCGTCGACGAGGCCGGCTCCGTTGACGAGGCTACGGCCCTGGACCCGCAGCGCTTCGACCTGGTGATCAGCGACCTACGCCTGCCCGGCGAACCCGGCACCGAGCTGATCGCCCGCGCCGCACCGGTGCCGGTGCTGATCATGACCAGCTACGCCAGCATGCGATCGGCAGTGGACGCTCTCAAACAGGGCGCCGTGGACTATGTCGCCAAGCCCTTCGACCACGATGAACTGCTGGAAACCGTGGCTCGGGTCCTGCACCTGCAAGCTTCGCGGCACGCTGAACCACCGGATATTACCGAGCCCAGCGGCCAGGCTCAGCCGATGATAGGCACTTGCCCGGCCATGCAGCAGGTCTACTCACGCATCCGCAAGACCGCACCGGCCGATGTCACCGTGCTGATCCAGGGCGAGTCCGGCACCGGCAAGGAGCTGGTCGCCCGCGCCCTGCATCAGCAGAGCAAGCGCGCCCGGGCCGCCCTGATCAGTGTCAACTGCGCAGCGATTCCCGAGACGCTGATCGAGTCAGAGCTGTTCGGCCACGAGAAGGGTGCGTTCACCGGCGCCAGCGCCGCCCGCACCGGCCTGGTGGAGGCCGCCGACGGCGGGACCCTGTTTCTCGACGAAATCGGTGAACTGCCTCTGGACGCCCAGGCTCGTCTGCTGCGAGTGCTGCAGGAGGGCGAGATTCGCAAGATCGGTTCGGTGGAGACCCGCCACGTGGACGTCCGCTTGATCGCTGCCACCCATCGCGACTTGCGCGCCCTATCGAAGACCGGCGAGTTTCGCCTCGACCTCTATTACCGCCTCAATGTCATGCAGATCGACCTGCCGCCACTACGCGACAGGGAAGATGACGTGCTTCTGATCGCCGACATCCTGCTGGACAAGGCATGTCAGCGCCACGACCGCGAAGGACTGCGGCTCTCCCGCGCCGCCCGCCGCGAGATTCACGACTACCCCTGGCCCGGCAACGTACGTGAGTTGGAAAACGCTCTCGAACGCGGGGTGATCCTCGCCGAGGGCCACCTGATCCATCCGGATGACCTCGGGCTCTCCCCGCCCAGCGGCGCACTCCCCACGTCACGCAAGATTACCCACCCTGTGCCCGAGCCTGAGGCCACTCAAGCCAAGACCGACCCCGGCCAAGGCCAAGGCCAAGGCCATGCCGAGGACGATCTCTCGCTTGAAGATTATTTTCAGCATTTTGTGCTGGAGCACCAGGATCAGATGAGCGAAACCGAACTGGCCCAGAAACTCGGCATCAGCCGCAAGTCACTATGGGAGCGGCGCCAACGCCTGGGCATCCCCCGCAAGAAGAGTCCGCGACGCAAGAATGACTGAACGACCGGTGCGCATGCGACCATCGTGCATCCGACCGGCGCCCGCGGCCAGCGCCGGGTGCGCGGTAGTAAGGGGCCTGGCTTCCCACCCTGCGCCATTTGTTACCGTCTCACACAGCTCCTGCCCCACATTAGTGCCATCGAGGTAACACTCTGCCCCACGCCGCGCCAGAAGCTGGAGCAAAACCACTACAAGACACTGATATAGAAGCAATTAAAATAGCCTGGCACGCAGCCTGCTCTATATACAGGTAAGAAAAATAAATTCCGGTGTCACCGTCTGCCTTCAACAACAACAGAAATATGGCAGACCCGCGTGACAAGGCCCGCCCCGCCAATAACAAGATCTGCGGGCCAGTGCCATTCAGGCGCGATTAGCTAACAAGAACAACAGATGACGTGCTCGGCCCCTCGCTTGCCAACAATAACAAGCTTGGCGAGGAACCGGAGAACCAGGACCCGACGCATCATGACGGCCGACAATAAAAACAATGCCGTCGAAGGTGCACCCCCGGAAACAAGACCAACAAGCCGGGGGGAGGCAGATCCACTGCCGTCGTGGTTGGATTATTGTTTTGAATACGAGGCGGTCACTATCAGGAGCGCCCTTTCAGGAGCGCCAATAAGGACAACAAGACAGCTAGCCTGTTCTTCCCCTTGGTGACTGCGGTACGTATTCAAGGCGATGTGCCATCACGAAGAAAAATCAGCAGCAGGGCAGGGATGCTGCAAGAATGCATTAAGGGGAGGCCAGTCGGCCTCCCCTTTCTATTGGGTCCTCGCCTGCAGAACAGCTGATCTCAGCCCCCACCACCGTCATGCTATGCAAGGCCCGGGGGGTCGGCTACACTCGGACCCTTTAGTAAGCTGTCTGCTCACCTTTTTTTCGCACTGCGAGTCGAAATCGCCGCATGTTCAAAGGATTTACCCGCTTTCTGCAGAGTCCGGGCGAACGCCTGAAGTCGTTTTTCGGTCCCGACAGCGCTGCTGCCGGCCTCTCCGAGCCGCGAATCATTCCCCGGCAGGAGCATCCGGTGTCACGTCAGCACTTCAGTGACGCCGCCCTCAAGGTGCTCTACCGGCTACACAACGCCGGGTATCAGGCCTTCCTGGTAGGCGGCTGTATTCGCGACTCCCTGATTGGGCGCATGCCCAAGGATTTTGACGTGGCCACCGACGCCACGCCGGAAGAGGTCAAGACGCTGTTTCGCAACTCGCGGATCATCGGCAGGCGGTTCCGCATCGTTCACGTGCGCTTCGGCCGTGAGGTGATCGAGGTCACCACCTTTCGCGGCAAGCCCGGCGACGACCATGGCGACCATATCGCCCAGCAGTCGGATGAAGGCCTCCTGCTTCGCGATAATGTGTGGGGCAACATCCAGGAAGATGCCATCCGCCGCGACTTCACTATCAATGCCCTCTACTACAGTATCGCCGACTTCTCGATCCATGACTTCGCTAACGGCGTACGTGACATCGAGCACCGAACCCTGCGCCTGATCGGCGACCCGGCGACTCGCTACCGCGAGGATCCGGTGCGCATGCTGCGAGCCGTGCGCTTCGCGGGCAAGCTTGACTTCCATCTGGACCCGGCCACCGAGGCGCCGATCCACGATCTCGCCCCGCTGCTGCTGCAAATCCCCCCGGCACGCCTGTTCGATGAGATCCTCAAGCTGTTCATGGGGGGGCACGGTGTCGAGACCTTCCGGCTTCTGCGCCAATACGGGCTGTTCGAGATGCTCTTTCCTGAAGCCGCTGAGGCCATGGACGAACTACCCTGGGCTGAACCCCTGGTAGAAGCGGCACTCGCCAGCACCGATCGGCGCATCGCCGAAGAGCGGCCGGTCACGCCGGCCTTCCTGTTCGCCGCCCTGCTCTGGGGTCCTGTCCAACTGCGCCAGGTCGCTCATGAGCGCGACGGTATGCCGCCGATCCCGGCGCTGCAGGCGGCCTCCCAGCAGGTGGTCTCCCGTCAGCTGCAACACATCTCGATCCCCAAGCGCTTCAGCCTGCCGATGCGTGATATCTGGGACCTGCAGCAGCGCCTTCCGATGCGTCGCGGTCGCCGCGTCTTCCAGACCCGCGAGCACCCCCGCTTCCGTGCCGCCTACGACCTGCTGCTGCTGCGCGAGGCCGCCGGAGAGCTTGATCCGGGCCTCGGCGACTGGTGGACCGCCTTTCAGAACGCCGACGAGCATGAGCAGCGCCGTCTGCTGGACAAGGTCGGCGCTAATCCCGCCGGCAGCGGCGCACCGGGTAAACGTCGGCGCCGGCGGCGCAAGCCACGTGGTGATAATAACGGCAGCGACAACGGCAACGGATGAAATCGCATCGCGCATGGATCGGCCTGGGCAGTAATCTGGACGATCCGCGGCAGCACATTGAGCAGGCCCTTGAGGAGATCGACTGCCTGCCCCTCACTTGTCGCCTGAACGCCTCACGCTGCTACGCCAGCCGCCCGCTCGGCCCCCAGGATCAGCCCGATTTCATCAATGCCGTGGCGCTGATCGATACCCTGCTCTCGCCGCTGGCGCTACTCGACCAGCTGCAGGCTCTGGAGCAGCGGCACCGCCGGGTGCGTGCCCGACACTGGGGTCCCCGCACCCTGGACCTGGATCTGCTACTGTTCGATGACAGCGTGCTCGACCTGCCGCGCCTGAGCGTGCCTCACCCCGAGCTTACCCGGCGCGCCTTCGTGGTAGTGCCGCTGCTGGAGCTGACACCGGAGCTGATGCTGCCGGACGGCCGCCATCTGATGGGGCTGGCCGACACCTTGGACACCACCGGCCTGGCACCGCTGTTACCGCCGGCCTGATTCCATCGGAAAGTGTTACCTATCGACACGCCCCGTTCATTCGGGTAACAATCACAGGTTTCTTGCAGCAAAGTTTCAGGCGGAACAGGCAGTCCCCACGCGCCGTCCCTGCTGCCACAACGATGAGAGCTCGCCATGAAAACCGTCACCCTGAGCACGCTGCAGACCTTCAAGCGCGCCGGTGAGTCCTTCAGCTGCCTGACCGCCTACGACGCCTCCTTCGCTCGAGCCGCCAGCGACGCCGGCATCGAGGTGCTGCTGGTCGGCGACTCCCTGGGCATGGTGCTTCAGGGACATGCCAGCACCCTCCCGGTCACCCTCGACGACATCTGCTACCACACCCGCTGCGTGGCCCGTGGCAAGGGCGCCAGCCTGTTGATGGTCGACCTGCCCTTCATGGGCAACGCCAGCACCGAGCGTCTCCTGGAAAACGCCGGCGAGCTGATGCGGGCCGGCGCCGAACTGGTCAAGGTGGAAGGCGAGGCCTGGATGGCGGAGGACATCCGTGAGCTGACTCGCCGCGGGGTGCCGGTCTGTGCCCACCTGGGCCTAACGCCGCAGACGGTCTATCAGCTCGGCGGTTACAAGGTGCAGGGCCGTGAGGCCGAGCGCGCCACCCAGATCCTCGAGGATGCCCGCACCCTGGTAGCGGCCGGCGCCTCAGTCATCCTCCTGGAGTGCGTGCCGGCGAGCCTGGGTCGAGCCATCACTGAAGCGCTGGACGTGCCGGTGATCGGTATCGGCGCCGGCCCCGATACCGACGGGCAGATCCTGGTCATGCACGATATGCTGAATGTCACCTCCGGACGCAAGCCACGCTTCGTCAAGGATTTCATGGCCGAGACCAGCGACATCCAAGGCGCTTTTCGGCGCTACCACGAGGACGTCAAGGCACGCCGCTTTCCTGCCGAGGAACACTGCTTCTAGCCCTGGAGCCCCACCATGCGCACCCTCAGAGAGATCCCCGCCCTGCGTGAGACCCTGGCAGATGTCCGTCGTCGCGGTGAGCGCATCGCCCTGGTTCCCACCATGGGCAATCTGCACGACGGCCACCTGGCGCTGATCGCCGCAGCCCGCGAGCACGCCGACGTGGTGATCGCCACCATCTTCGTCAACCCGATGCAGTTCGGGGCAGGTGAAGACCTGGATGCCTACCCGCGCACCCTCGAGGATGATCAAGCCGGGCTGGAGGCGGCCGGCTGCGATCTGCTGTTTGCCCCCGAGACCACCACTATCTATCCTCGCGGGCTCGAGGCCCAGACCCGCATTGTGGTGCCCGACGTCAGCGACGGACTGTGCAGCGCCTCGCGACCCGGCCACTTCGACGGCGTCTCCACCGTCGTCGGCATGCTCTTCAACCTGGTCCAACCCGACATCGCCTGCTTCGGCGAGAAGGACTACCAGCAGCTGGCGGTGATTCGCCGCATGGTAACCGACCTGCACTTCCCCATCGAGGTGGTCGGCGTGCCTATCGTACGCGCCGAGGACGGTCTGGCGCTCTCTTCACGCAACGGCTATCTGAGTGCCGAACAGCGCGCCACGGCACCGAGGCTCTACCAGACCCTGTGCGAAGTGCGCCAGGCCCTGGAGGCCGGCGAGGCGACCGGCCCGACACTCGCCAGCGGGTACGCCCGCCTGCAGGAGGCCGGCTTTGCCCCGGACTATCTGGAGCTGCGTGCGGTCGATCTGGGGCCCGTCACACCGACGACCCGCGAGGCCGTACTGCTGGTCGCCGCCCGCCTCGGCAAGACCCGGCTGATCGACAACTTGACCCTGACCCTGCCGCGCTGACGCGCCGCCCATCCCCTTACGGAGGAAGTCCCTTTCATGTTCACCATCATGCTCAAGGCCAAGCTGCACATGGCCCGCGTCACCCATGCCGTGCTCAACTACGAGGGCTCCTGCGCCATCGACGGTGAACTGCTCGACATGGCCGGCATTCGCGAGAACGAGCAGATTCAGCTCTACAACGTCGAGAATGGCCAGCGCTTTACCACCTACGCCATCCGCGCCGAGGAGGGTTCCCAGGTGATCTCCATCAACGGTGCCGCCGCCCACCTGGCCGGCCCCGGAGATCGGGTGATCATCTGCAGCTACGCCCACTACAGCGACGCGGAGCTGGAGCACCACCAGCCGGCGCTGGTCTATCTCCAGGAAGGCAACACGATCAGCCACACCAGCCACGCGATTCCCGTGCAGATGGCCTGACGTCGGTCACGCCATCCCCGGTCGGGGGGCACCATCGCCAATGCGACGGCGGGCGACTCCGGTCATGCGGCCATGGAAGCATTGCCGCGATGCACAGAGGTCCCCTATGCTGGGAAGCCCCGGTCATGTCCGGCTGCCGCGACAAGGCCGCAATCTCGTCATCCCATTCAGGAGAAATCTCCCATGCAAGAAGTGGTGATCGTTGCCGCACGCCGCACCGCCGTCGGCGCCTTCGGTGGTTCTCTGGCCGGCATCCCCGCCAGCGACCTCGGCGCCCTGGTGATCAAGGACCTGCTGGACTCCACCGGTGTCGCCGGTGACCAGGTCGACGAAGTGCTGCTGGGTCAGGTACTGACCGCAGGCGTCGGCCAGAATCCGGCCCGCCAGGCGGCCATCAAGGCGGGCCTGCCCGCTGGCGTCCCCGCCATGACCATCAACAAGGTGTGCGGCTCCGGCCTCAAGGCCCTTCATCTGGCCACCCAGGCAATTCGTTGCGGCGATGCCGAGCTGATCATCGCCGGCGGCCAGGAGAACATGTCTGCCTCCCCCCATGTGCTGCCCAACTCGCGCAACGGCCAGCGCATGGGCGACTGGAAGGCCGTGGACACCATGGTGCACGACGGTCTGTGGGACGCCTTCAACAATTACCACATGGGCATCACCGCCGAGAACCTGGCCGAAAAGTACGCCATCACGCGTGAGGAGATGGACGAGTTCGCCGCGGCCTCTCAGCAGAAGGCCGCCGCCGCCATCCGCGAGGGCAAGTTCAAGGGGCAGATCGTCCCGGTAGAGATTCCCCAGCGCAAGGGCGACCCCGTTGTCTTCGACACCGACGAGAATCCCCGCGAGGTGAGCGCGGAGAAGCTCGGCGGCATGCGCCCCGCCTTCAAGAAAGACGGCACCGTCACCGCCGGAAACGCCTCGTCTCTGAACGACGGCGCCGCAGCGGTCATGCTCTGCTCCGCCGAGAAGGCCAAGGCCCTGGGTCTCGAGCCCCTGGCGCGCATTGCCGCCTACAGCAACGCCGGCGTCGATCCGGCCATCATGGGCATCGGCCCGGCCCCGGCCACCCGTCTGTGTCTGAAAAAGGCCGGCTGGAGCCTGGATGACCTCGACCTGATCGAGGCCAACGAAGCCTTCGCTGCCCAGGCGCTCTCCGTCAACAAGGAGCTCGGCTGGGACGTCAGCAAGGTCAACGTCAACGGCGGCGCCATCGCGCTGGGCCACCCCATCGGGGCCTCCGGCTGCCGCATCCTGGTGTCACTGCTGCATGAGATGATCGCCCGCGACGCCAAGAAGGGTCTGGCAACGCTGTGCATCGGCGGTGGGCAAGGGGTCGCACTCGCCATCGAGCGCTGAAGAAATCCTGATTCATTGCGGCACTTGATATCCTGATCGCTCGCGACATGAATCAGCGACACCTGATGGTTTGATAAGCCCCATAAAGAAACCGCCCCCGCAGCCAAGCTGCGGGGGCGGTTTTCTTTCTGGCGGAACGCCTGGAGCCCGGGGCTTACAGCTCGGGTTCGGCGGCCTGCTCGGCCTCGAAGGCTGCCTTCTCTTCCGGGGTGATCTCCTTGATAGTGAGCTTCACCCGGTTGCGGTTGTCGATGTCGAGCACCTTCACCACAACATCGTCACCTTCGTTGAGGAAGTCACGCACGTCGTTGACTCGCTCCGGCACGATCTGAGAGATATGCACAAGGCCGTCGGTGCCCGGCATGATGTTGACGAAGGCACCGAAATCGGCGATGCGGGCTACCTTGCCCAGATAGAGCTTGCCGATCTCCGCCTCGGCGGTGATCGCCAGCACGGTATCAATCGCTCGCTTGGCCGCCGCCTTGTCCTCGGCGTAGATCCGCACGGTGCCATCATCGTCCAGGTCGATGGAAGCGCCGGTATCTTCGCAGATCTTGCGGATAGTGGCGCCGCCCTTGCCGATGACGTCGCGAATCTTGTCCGAGGCGATCTTGATGGTCGCCATGGAGGGGGCGTTCTCGGAAACTTCGGTGCGGCTCTGACCGATCACCGTGTTCATCTGCGCCAGGATGCTCAGGCGTGCCTCAAGGGCCTGCTGCAGCGCCTGCTCCATGATCTCCTCGTTGATGCCCTCGATCTTGATGTCCATCTGCAGGGCGGTGACGCCCTCGGAGGAACCGGCCACCTTGAAATCCATGTCGCCGAGGTGATCCTCGTCGCCCAGGATATCGGTCAACACAGCGAAACCGTTGTCGTCCTTGACCAGGCCCATGGCAATACCCGCCACCGGCGCCTTCATCGGTACGCCCGCATCCATCAGTGCCAGCGACGTGCCACACACCGACGCCATGGAGCTGGAACCATTGGACTCGGTGATCTCGGAGACCACGCGGATGGTATAGGGGAACTCCGCCTCGTCGGGCAGCATGGCCTGAACGCCGCGACGCGCCAGGCGTCCGTGACCGATCTCGCGGCGCTTGGGACCGCCCATGAAGCCGGCCTCGCCCACGCAGTAGGGGGGGAAGTTGTAGTGCAGCAGGAAGCGGTCCTTGCGCTCGCCCTCAAGTGATTCAATCAATTGGGAGTCGCGCAGGGTGCCCAGGGTGGCGACCACGATGGCCTGGGTCTCGCCGCGGGTGAAGATGGCAGAGCCATGGGTCTTGGGCAGGCTGCCCACCTCAATGGCTAGCGGACGCACGGTCTTGTGGTCGCGGCCGTCGATCCGCGGCTCGCCCTGGATAACCCGCGCGCGCACCACACGCTTCTCGAGCCCGGCGAAGGCACCCTTCACCTCATCGACGCCGAACTTGCCCTCCTCTTCGCCGGCCAGGTGCTCGACGGCCTCGGCCTTGAGGGCGGAGAGGGCATCCTGACGGATCATCTTGTCGGTGATGCGGTAGGCCTCGCCGATCTTGGCCTCGAAGGCGCTGGCCACAGCGGCCTTGAGTTCGGTGTTCTCGGCTTTCGGCTGCCACTCCCACTTCGGCTTGCCGGCCTCGGCGACCAACTCGTTGATGGCCTTGATCGCGACCTGCATCTCCATATGGCCATAGAGCACGGCGCCGAGCATCTCGTCCTCGAGCAGCTCCTTGGCCTCGGACTCCACCATCAGCACCGCCTTGTCGGTGCCGGCCACCACCATGTCTAGTTCGGATTTCGCCAGTTCCTCGACGGTGGGATTGAGGAAGTAGCCATTTTCCTCGTCGAAACCAACCCGGGCCGCACCAATCGGGCCCTTGAACGGCACGCCGGAGATGGCCAGAGCCGCGGAGGTGCCGAGCAGCGCCGCGATGTCCGGATCATGGTTGCGATCGGTGGAGAGCACCGTGCAGACAACCTGCACCTCGTTCATGAAGCCCTTGGGAAAGAGCGGGCGGATCGGGCGATCGATCAGCCGCGAGGTGAGGGTCTCCTTCTCGGTAGGACGCCCCTCGCGCTTGAAGAAGCCGCCGGGAATCTTGCCGACCGCGTAGGTCTTCTCCTGATAGAACACCCCCAGCGGGAAGAAGGGCTGAGCAGGGTTGGCCTCTTTCTTGGCCACCACGGTGCACAGCACCACGGTGTCGTCCATGGTGACCATCACGGCACCGGTGGCCTGGCGGGCGATGCGCCCGGTTTCCATGGTGACGGTGCTGCGACCGTACTGAAATGTCTTCTTGACCGGATTCACGGCGACTTCCTTCAACGTTACTTTTCTGTGTTTGATTCGTTTCCACTCGGCGACCATTTTAGGGGTTGACGCCCGCCGGGGCCACCGGGTAACTACATTTCACGACCATGAACGCGAAACGGGCAACCCGAAGGCTGCCCGTTTCTCTACCGCATGGGGTGCGTCGCTTAGCGGCGCAGACCCAGACGCTGAATCAGCGCCTGATAGCGCTCAAAATCCTTGCGCTTCAGGTAATCCAGCAGCTTGCGGCGCTGGTTGACCATGCGGATCAGGCCACGACGGGAGTGGTGATCCTGCTTGTTGGTCTTGAAGTGGTCCTGAAGGCCATCGATGTTGGCGCTCAGCAGGGCAACCTGCACTTCGGGAGAACCGGTATCGTTGTCGCCACGACCGAAATCGTTGACGATAGTAGCCTTCTGTTCGGCGGTAAGTGCCATCTGTCTCTCCAGTAATCAATATGCCTGAATGATGTAGGTGTGAGACCACGCATATTTGCAGTCTCGGACGTCTCTCCCTTAATCGGCTGCGGTGCTCAGCAACCGTTTTGGTGCCACCTCCTGTGGCCCCGTAACCGCCCCGAGACCCAGAAAGGTCCCGTCGCAGTAGAGTCTTGCCGTCTCGCCAGTGTCCATGGCCGAAGCATCGACCCGCGCCGCCCGTCCCTGGTTCAGGTGAGCCGCTTCCACGGCGTCTACCTCGAGACTCGGCAGGTGCGCGACCAGCACATCGACAGGCAGCAGCATCGCCTCACGGGCAGCCTGATCAGGCAGTGCCTCCAGAGCCTCGAGCGTCAGCCACCCCTGCCCCGTGAAAGGGCCTGTCTCAAGGCGGCGCAACGCACTGATGTGCGCCCCGGTGCCCAGCGCCCGCCCAATATCCTCGGCCAGGGTGCGCACATAGGTGCCCTTGCTGACCTTCACGTGAAGCTCGAAGGCCTCGCCCACGAAATCGAGAAGCCGAGCATCATACACCGTCACTCGCCGCGCTGCACGCTCGATCGACTTGCCTTCGCGCGCCAGCTCATAGAGCTTGCGGCCCTGATGCTTGAGCGCCGAGTACATCGGCGGCACCTGCTCGATCTCACCACGGAAACGCTCCAGCACGTCTTCCACATCGGCAGCGGCGAGGCTCGGCACTGCCGGCCGTTCGACCACCTCACCCTCAGCGTCGCCGGTGTCGGTCACCACACCCAGTTCGACTCGGGTGCGGTAGACCTTGTCTGCGGCCAGCAGGTGAGCAGAAAACTTGGTCGCCTCACCGAAGCAGACCGGCAGCAACCCGGTGGCCATGGGGTCCAGAGTGCCGGTATGACCCGCCTTCTGGGCCTGAAACAAGCGCCGGGCGCGCTGCAGCGCATGGTTGCTGGATTGGCCCTTGGGCTTATCCAGCAGCAGCACCCCATTCACCGGTAAGCCGCGACGCCGACGCGCCATCAGTCGCGCCTGCTGTCGCTGCCGGGCTCATCACTGGCGGTATCATCGTTGCCAGCCTGTCCGGCACCGGGGTCGACGCTCTCATCACGACTCTCGTCACCTGGCCGGGAGCGGTCGCTGGCGACCGCATCCTGAATCAGCGCGGAGAGCCGCTGTCCACGCACCACGCTTTCATCGTAATGAAAACGCAACTCCGGCACGTGACGCAGCTTGATGCGCTTGGCGATCTGGCTGCGCAGAAAACCGGCGGCCTGCTTGAGAACCTTGAGGTTCTCCTTGATCTGTTCCGGTGTGTTCTCGCCCAGCAGGGTCACGTGAACGTCGGCATAGCCGAGGTCACGACTGACCTCGACACCGCTGACCGTCACCATGCCCAGCCGCGGATCCTTGACCTCGCGCTGGATGAGTACCGCCAGCTCCTTCTGGAGCTGGTCGGCTACCCGGTCTGTCCGCTTGAACTCACGCATGAACGACTCCTCGAGTCTTTAGAGGGTACGCTCGACCTTGATCTGGTCGAAGACCTCAATCTTGTCGCCGACCTGGACATCATTGTAATTCTTCACGCCGATGCCGCACTCCATGCCGCTGCGCACTTCCTGGACATCGTCCTTGAAGCGGCGCAGCGACTCGAGCTCACCTTCGTAGATCACCACGTTATCGCGCAGCACACGGATCTTCTTGTTACGGAAGACGCTACCCTCGACCACCATGCAGCCAGCCACGGCGCCGATCTTGGGCGCGCGGAAGACGTCACGGACCTCGGCAATGCCGACGATCTCTTCCTTCCACTCCGGCGCCAGCATACCCGTCATCGCCTGCTTGACCTCGTCGATCAGCTGGTAGATGACGCTGTAATAGCGCAGATCCAGGCCTTCACGCTCGATGATCTCGCGGGCGGCGGCGTCGGCACGCACGTTGAAGCCCATGACGATGGCCTCGGAGGCCAGCGCCAGGTTGGCGTCGGTACCGGTGATGCCGCCCACCCCGGAGGAGACCACGGCCACCTCCACTTCGTCGGTGGAGAGCTCTTCCAGTGCGCCCTTGATGGCCTCGAGAGAGCCCTGGACGTCGGCCTTGAGGACGACGTTGACCTTGGCCACCTCGTCCTGGCCCATCTGGCTGAACATGTTCTCCAGTTTGGCCTTCTGCTGGCGCGCCAAGCGCACCTCGCGGTACTTGCCCTGACGGAAGTTGGCGACCTCGCGGGCCTTTTTCTCGTCGGCCACGACCATAAAGTCGTCACCGGCGTCCGGAGTGCCGTCGAGGCCCTGGATCTCTACCGGCATGGCCGGTCCGACCTCGTCGACCTGCTTGCCCAGCTCGTTGGTCAGGGCACGCACGCGGCCGTAGTGCAGGCCGGCGAGCACGATATCGCCCTTCTTCAGGGTGCCGTTCTGGACCAGCACGGTGGCAACGGGGCCTCGGCCCTTGTCCAGGCGCGACTCGACCACGACGCCCTTGCCGGGCGCTGCAGGCACTGCCTTCAGCTCCAGCACCTCGGAGACCAGCTGAATGGCCTCGAGAAGGTCCTCGATGCCCTGGCCGGTATGGGCGGAGACTTGGACGAACTGGGTGTCGCCGCCCCACTCCTCGGAAATCACGCCATGCTGGGAGAGCTCGTTCTTGATTCGATCCAGATCGATGCCCGGCTTGTCGATCTTGTTGATCGCCACCACCATGGGCACTTCCGCCGCCCGAGAGTGCTCGATCGCCTCGATGGTCTGAGGCATTACGCCGTCATCGGCGGCCACCACCAGAATGACCACGTCGGTGGCCTTGGCACCGCGGGCACGCATGGCGGTGAACGCCGCGTGGCCCGGGGTATCCAGGAAGGTCACGCCGCCGTGGTTATCCTCGACGTGATAGGCACCGATATGCTGAGTGATGCCACCAGCCTCGCCGGTAGCCACCTTGGCCTTGCGGATGTAGTCGAGCAGCGATGTCTTGCCATGGTCGACGTGACCCATGACGGTGACCACCGGTGAACGAGTGATCTCATCGCCTTCATAGGAGATGCCTTCGAGCATCGCGGTCTCGAGAGCGTCATCCTTGATCAGCTTGGCCTTGTGACCCATCTCCTCGACCACAATGGACGCGGTGTCCTGATCGATGGTCTGGTTGATGGTCACGGCCGCGCCCATGTTGAACATGGCCTTGATGACTTCGTTCGCCTTGATCGACATCTTGTCGGCCAGGTCGGCGATGCTGATCGACTCGGGAATGGAAACCTCGCGGATGATCGGCTGCGTCGGCTTCTGGAAGCCGTGCTTGCCACCCCCCGGCGAGCCGCCTCGACGACCGCCTCGACGCTCGGCACGCTTGACCTTCTTGCCACCGCCACGACGACGCTCATCGCGATCATCGTCGTCACGCTCGTGACGCCCCTTCTTGGCGGCAGTCTTCTTGGGCGGTGCGGTGCGTCGGTCGGAGCGACCCTCCTTGGGAGGCGCAGGCTGGTCGTCGCCAGTCGGCTGCTCCACCAGTTCCGGCACCGGCACCTGCGGCTGGGCGATAGCCTTCTCGGCGTCGAGCTTGGCCGCCGCCTCACGAACGGCTTCCTCGGCAGCGCGCGTCTGTTCCTCGGCGGCGCGGGTCTTGGAGGCCTCCGCGTCGCGCGCGTCCTGCTCAGCTTTAGCCTGCCGGGAGTCGGCCATGTCGCCGACCAGCTGGCGCGGACCAGCATCCTCTACCGGCTCCGGCGCCACTTCGTCCTCGGCGCGCTTGACGTAGGTGCGCTTCTTGCGAACCTGCACCTCGATGGTCTTGCCCCGCTCGCCGGTATTGATGCGGCTACGCGTCTTGCGCGTCAGAGTGATACGGTTCTTGGGCGCCGCAGCGCTGGTATCCCCACCGTGACTCTTAGTGAGGTGATCCAGCAATTGACGCTTGTCCTCTTCGGACACCGCATCGCCTTCAGACTTGTGGCCGAGACCGGCCTCTTTCATCTGTTCCAGCAGACGAGGCACGTCGCGCCCCACCTTCGCTGCAAAATCTTTAACGGTCATTTCTGACATTACGACCCTCCTGAGCCCGTGACCCCAATTCTGTTCGCTTTCGAATACTGTTGCCCGGCCAGTCGGTGCCGAGCTTGGCGCATTGCGCGCTATTCTCCTTCGAACCAGGGCGCACGGGCAGTCATGATCAGTGCCGCGGCGCGCTCCTCGTCCATCCCTTCGATGTCCAGCAGGTCATCGACGGACTGCTCGGCGAGATCCTCCATGGTGACGATTGCCCGGCTGGCCAGGATAAAGGCCAGGTGGCGCTCCATACCGTCCATTTCCAGCAGGTCGTCGGCGGGCTGTACCCCATCGAGCTCCTCCTCGGAGGCGATGGCCAGGTTAAGCAGCTCGTCCTTGGCGCGGGTGCGCAGCTCTTCGATAGCCTCTTCGTCGAACTCCTCGATCTCGAGCATCTCCTCCACCGGCACGTAGGCGATTTCCTCCAGAGAGGTAAAACCCTCCTCCACCAGCAGGCGCGCGACATCGTCATCGATGTCCAGATGCTGGATGAAGTGCTCGACCAGGCTGTCGATCTCCTGGTCGCGCTTGGCCTCGGCGTCGCCCTCGGTCATGACATTGATCCGCCAGCCGGTGAGATCGGAAGCCAAGCGCACGTTCTGGCCGCTGCGACCGATGGCCTGGGCCAGATTATCTTCGGCAACCGCCACATCCATGGCGTGGGCATCCTCGTCGACGAGAATGGAAGCGACATCCGCCGGCGCCATGGCGTTGATCACCAGCTGGGCGGGATTGTCGTCCCACAGGACGATGTCCACACGCTCGTTCTGCAGCTCGGAGGAGACCGCTTGTACCCGCGAACCGCGCATGCCTACACAGGCACCCACCGGATCGATGCGGCGATCGTTGGTCTTGACGGCGATCTTGGCTCGCGAACCGGGATCACGAGCGGCGCCCTTGATCTCGATAAGCTGCTCAGCGATTTCCGGGACCTCGATGCTGAACAGTTCGATGATCAGCTCTGGACAGGTACGCGAGAGAATCAGCTGAGCGCCGCGCGCCTCAGGGTCCACCTTCACCAGCAGCGCCCGGACCCGCTCGTTCATGCGGTAACGCTCGCCGGGGATCATCTCACCGCGGGGCAGGAATGCCTCTGCATTTTCGCCCAGATCGATGATCAACCCGTCGCGCGTGGTCTTCTTGACGATGCCGGCAACCAGTTCGCCCTCGCGATCAGCATAGAGGCGCACCACTTCCGCGCGCTCGGCTTCGCGCACCTTCTGCACGATGACCTGCTTGGCGGTCTGGGCGGCGATACGGCCAAAGTCGGCGTTATCAATTTTCTCCTCGACCACATCGCCCAGCCCCAGGGGCGGGTCGCGACGCTCGGCATAGGTGAGCTTGATCTCGTGGTCAGGGCCGTCGAAGTCGTCGTCTTCTACCACCGTCCAGCGGCGGAAGGTCTCGTAATCACCGGTGCGGCGATCGATATGCACCCGCACGCTGGCTTCCTCGTCCTCGAATCGCTTGCGGGACGCACTGGCCAGGGCCGCTTCGACGGCCTCGAAGATCACCTCGCGGGGAACTCCCTTTTCGTTGGAGATCGTTTCAACGACCGCCAGAATCTCTTTGCTCATGCCATTGCCTCGCCAGAAAACCTGTCCTCGAGCCTCATGCTCATCCAGCCGTTCCGACCGGTGGCCTGGTCATCAGCCGTGATCATGAAACCTGACCATCAGAACTGACCATCAGACCTGAAAATACTACCCACTCATCAAGCCTAGTCATCGAACCGTGGCACCACCTGCGCCTGGTCGATGCTGTCGATCGGAAAGCAATACTCCTCGCCCTCGACCTGAAGCAGCACGTCATCACCCTCGACACCGGCCAGCAGGCCCTGGAACTTGCGGCGCCCTTCGAAGGGCGCCCGCAGCTTCAGCGCCACCTCATGGCCGCGATAGCGATCGAAATGATCGAGGGTGTAGAGCGGACGATCCATCCCCGGAGAGGAGACCTCGAGACGATATTCGCCACGAACCGGGTCCTCGACGTCGAATATGGCACTCACCTGGCGGCTGATGTCGGCGCAATCATCGACGCTGATGCCATTCTCATGATCGATATAGATCACCAGACGGGAGTGCTTGCCATGGGATAAAAAGTCGATGCCCCACAGTTCGAAGCCCATGGCGGTGACCACGGGTTCGATCATTGCGTGAAGTGCAGCATCCTTGATTGCCACGAAAATATAGCTCCTACAGCCGTTGCATCAGGCACCTGGCCGGGAGTCAGCAGGAAAGTCAGGTGGCTGATTGGCGTTACCTGGAACAGCTGCGGACGCTTGACGTCCAGCATGCTGCTAACAAAAAGCCCCTTCACAGGAAGGGGCTTTTACATGAAACCTTTAGACCACTCCGGCATCTTGGCTGCCCCTTCACTCCGAACCCTAGCGCAACGGCTGCAATTCGAAAGGCGCCTGACCGGAAGATGGTAGCGGGGACCGGATTTGAACCGATGACCTTCGGGTTATGAGCCCGACGAGCTACCAGACTGCTCCACCCCGCATCAATCTAGGTCGATGATCTTATACATCACCAAGACATCTGTCAAGGCATATCACCGTTATGCCGCTACTGCTTTCTGAGGGACCGCTCGTGCGCCAGAGACGCTGCGGTGAATCAGATGGTGCCGAAGGCGGGACTTGAACCCGCACGGCCATAAGGCCACTACCCCCTCAAGATAGCGTGTCTACCAATTCCACCACTTCGGCATCAGGGGATGCTGGAAACTGCCAAGCCGACTACTCGTCGCTTCCCTCCAGCACTGGCGCTGCATTATCCATACCTTGTGCACTGTCGTCAAGGGTTGGAACGCTACGCTGCTGCTCGATCAAGCGCGAATCGGGAATGCCGGCCTCGGGCGCCTCTCGCGCCTGGGAGGCATACCAGGCCAGAGTCAGCGAAGTGGCGAAGAATCCCGCCGCCAGCACGGCAGTGCTCTTGGAGAGAAAACCGCCGCTGCCGCGTGAACCGAACACCGTCTGGGAGGCACCGCCACCGAAGGCGGCACCGGCTTCGGCGCCCTTGCCCTGTTGCAGCAGGACGAGGACGACCAGGGCGATGGCGATCGCCACGTGAATCATAAGAATGGCAACTTGCATGGAATCAACCTGCTGACTGACAGATGGCTAGGAAATCGTCGACCTTGAGTGAGGCACCGCCCACCAGGCCGCCGTCGATATCGGGTTGGGCAAGCAGCTCACCGGCGTTGCCGGCGTTCATGCTTCCCCCGTAGAGAAGTCGCAGTCCTTCGGCCAACTCCGGATTGTCACTGGCCAAGTAGTCGCGAATGCCGGCCATCACTTCCTGAGCCTGTGCCGGCGTGGCAGTGCGACCCGTGCCGATAGCCCATACCGGCTCATAGGCGATCACGACGCGCGCTCGCTGGGCGGGCTCCAGGCGAGACATGGCAACACTGACCTGACGCAGTACCACCTCCATGGTACGACCGGCGTCGCGCTCCTCGAGGCTTTCCCCCACGCAGAGCACTGGCGACAAGCCGACGCTGAGGGCAGCAAGCAGACGGTCGAACACCGCCTCATCCCCTTCTCGATAGAGCTGGCGCCGCTCGGAGTGTCCCACCAGGGCATAACGCACACCGAACTCGCACAGCATGCTGCCGCTCACCTCCCCGGTATGCGCGCCAGACTGCTGCGGATTGAGCGACTGGGCGCCAAGCTGCAGAGGGGTGTCGGCAAAGGTGCGCTGCGCCGCATCCAGGTAAGGAAACGGAGGAAAGATCGCGACCTCGACCCCCTCCGGCAGCTTAGCCTCGGCAAAGGCGCGACCGAATGCCTCGACCAGTTCGACCGAGCCATTCATCTTCCAGTTGCCAGCAAGCAGCGGAGTACGCATCGACTGTTCTCTTTCAAGGTGGTGCGAAATGGTATAGGAGCGGCCCTGTCAAGACAACCGGACCCGCTCAGGCCATCAGCGCCTCGACCTCGGCAGCGATGCGTCGCGCCAGGCCGTCCACATCCAGATGGGGGCGCCCCTCCACCATCACCCGGATCAACGGTTCGGTGCCGGATGGGCGCAGCAGAACGCGGCCCTCGTCGCCCAGCGCGGCCTCCACCTCGACCACCGCCGCCTTAAGTTCCGGTCGCTCCATCAGCGCCGCGGCCTTGCTGCCCGGGGTGAGGCGAACATTGACCAGGGCCTGGGGCGCCTTCTCCAGGCCGGACAGCAGGCGCTGCAGCGACGTCTGCTCGCGTATCATGATCGCCAGCACCTGCAGCGCCGAGACAATACCGTCGCCGGTGGTCTGCACGTGGCCACAGACAATATGTCCCGACGACTCGCCGCCCAGCTGCCACCCCTTGCTGGCCAGACGCTCCATGACGTAGCGGTCGCCCACCCTGGCGCGCTCGAAGGGAATATCCATCTGCTCGAAGGCCGCGGCCAGACCGAAGTTGGACATCAGCGTCCCCACCACGCCCCCACCCAAGTCGCCGCGGGCGTGACGGTCGCGGGCGATCAGGTAGAGGATGTCATCACCGTCGATCTCGCGACCATCGGCATCTACCAGCAGCACCCGGTCGCCGTCGCCGTCGAAGGCCACGCCGAGATCGGCGCCCTGCTGAATCACAGCGGCGCGCAGCGCTGCCGGATGGGTAGAGCCGACCTCCTTGTTGATGTTGAGGCCATCCGGACTCGCTCCGATCAAGCTCACGTCGGCACCCAGCTCGCGGAACACGCTGGGCGCGATGTGGTAGGTCGCCCCATGGGCACAGTCCAGCACCACTTTCAGGCCAGTGAGGCTGACCCTGTCCGGCACCGTGGACTTGCAGAACTCGATGTAGCGACCCGCGGCATCATCGATGCGCGCCGCCTTGCCCAGCTTGTCTGCCGCCACCGTGGTCAGCGGCTCATCGAGCATCGCCTCGATCTGGGCTTCGACGTCATCGTCCAGCTTGGCTCCGGCGGGAGAGAAGAACTTGATGCCGTTGTCGGCGAAAGGATTGTGCGATGCCGAGATGACAATACCGGCATCGGCACGGAAGGTGCGGGTCAAGTAGGCGATGCCTGGCGTCGGCATCGGACCCAACAGCGCAACGTCCACGCCCGCGGCGGAGAGACCGGCCTCCAGGGCCGATTCGAACATATATCCGGAAATCCGGGTGTCCTTGCCGATCAGCACGCGCTGACGGCGCTTGCCGCCGCGGGCGGCGAGCACGCGACCGGTGGCCCAACCCAGCTTGAGCATGAAGTCGGCCGTGATGGGAGGCTCTCCCACGGTGCCACGTATCCCGTCGGTACCAAAATAGCGTCGTGTCATCAGCATCCTTCCTTGAGTACTGCCCATGTCATGTTCACCGCATCCACGTTTGGGGCCACATCATGGACGCGCAGGATGCGGGCACCCCGCTCCACCGCCAGGGCCGTCAGCGCCAGCCCGCCGGGAAGGCGTTCCTCCACCGGGCGCTCCAGCACCTTGCCGATCATGCTCTTGCGCGACATGCCCACCAGCAGGGGCAGCTCGAGTGCCAACAGCCGCTCGAGGCGGTTGAGCAGCCGCAGGTTGTGCTCAACGGTCTTGCCGAAGCCAAAGCCGGGGTCCACCAGCAAGCGCTCGCTGCGCAGGCCGGCGGCCTTGCAGGCAGCGACCCGCTCAGCGAGGTAGTCGGCCACTGCCTCTTCGATGGGGACATCATAGCGGGGTGCCTGCTGCATGTCGCGGGGCTCCCCCTGGCGGTGCATCAGGCAGACCGGCAGGCCGGTGCCGGTGGCCGCGGCCAGAGCCCCCTCCCGCTCCAGTGAGCGCACGTCATTGATCATGCCGGCGCCCAGAGCCGCACTCTCGCGCATCACCTCGGGACAGCTGGTGTCGACCGAGACCAGCGCATCCAGCTCGCGCACCAGCGCCTCCACCACCGGCGCTACCCGATCGAGCTCCTGCTGGAGCGATACCGAACCGGCGCCCGGCCGAGTCGATTCGCCGCCCACGTCGATAAGCGCCGCCCCTTCGGCCAGCATGCGCTCGGCATGGCGAAGCGCATCGTCCAGGGCCACATGGCGGCCGCCGTCGGAGAAGGAGTCCGGGGTAACGTTGAGGATCCCCATGACGCGAGGATAGGAAAGGTCAAGCCGGTGGCGTCCACAGATCAGGAGGGCTGGAGTCGGGTTCATTGTCGCTCGGCGGGATTGTCGGAAATGGAGTGGCCAGAATGGCAAAAGCGCCCCCGCTGGGGGCGCCTGACTGACGGGAGGGAGCGGGCTCAGGAGCCAGCAGGCCCTCCTAGCGGGTCAGAGGGCCGGCGGCGTGGCTCGTCGTCGTCCTCCTCATCGCCGTCGACCTGCTCCGGCTGGTCGCGCGTGGGCTCCGCTGCAGTGCGGGTATCACCGCCCGAAGCTGCGCCACCGCTCGGATCATCCCAGCCCTCGGGGGGACGCGGGTCGCGACCCTCCATGATGTCCCTGAGCTGGGTGGAGTCGATGGTCTCGTACTTCATCAGCGCCTCGGCCATCGCGTCGAGCTTGTCGCGGTTCTCCTCGAGAATCTGACGCGCCTGGTCATAGCAGCCATCGATAACCTTGCGCACTTCCTTGTCGAGCCGAGAGATGGTCTCGCCGGACTTGAGCTTGCCACCCTGGCCGGGGCCACCCATGAACTGATGCGACTCGTCCTCATCGTACATGATCGGGCCCATCTCTTCGGAGAGACCCCACTTGGCCACCATGTTATGGGCCAACTCGGTGGCGCGCTTGATGTCGTTCGACGCCCCGGTGGTCACGCCGTTGGGGCCCAGCGTCATCTCTTCGGCAAGGCGCCCCCCGAACAGTGAGCAGATCTGACTGATGATCTGCTGGCGCGACAGGCTATAGCGATCCTGTTCGGGCAGGAACATGGTGACACCCAAGGCGCGGCCGCGGGGGATGATAGTCACCTTGTAGACCGGGTCGTGCTCCGGCATCACCAGGCCGATGATCGCATGTCCTGACTCATGGTAGGCGGTATTGAGCTTCTCCTTCTCGGTCATCACCATGGAACGACGCTCGGCGCCCATCATGATCTTGTCCTTGGCCAGCTCGAGCTCATCCATGCCTACCAGGCGCTTGTTACGCCGCGCGGCGAACAGCGCCGCCTCATTGACCAGGTTGGCCAGGTCGGCGCCGGAGAAACCCGGGGTGCCGCGGGCGATCAACGTCGGCTTGACGTCGTCGGCCAGGGGCACCTTGCGCAGGTGCACGTTGAGAATATGCTCGCGACCGCGGATGTCGGGTAGCGGCACCACCACCTGGCGGTCGAAGCGGCCCGGGCGCATCAGGGCCGGATCCAGCACGTCGGGGCGGTTGGTGGCGGCGATCACGATGATGCCTTCATTGGCTTCGAAGCCGTCCATCTCCACCAGCAACTGGTTGAGGGTCTGCTCACGCTCGTCGTTACCACCGCCCATGCCGACCCCGCGAGAACGGCCCACGGCGTCGATCTCGTCGATAAAGATGATACAGGGCGCCTGCTTCTTGGCCTGCTCGAACATGTCACGAACACGAGAGGCACCCACGCCGACAAACATTTCGACGAAGTCGGAACCTGAAATCGAGAAGAAAGGTACCTTGGCTTCTCCGGCGATGGATTTCGCCAGCAGGGTCTTGCCGGTACCCGGCGGACCCACCATCAACACACCGCGGGGAATGGTGCCGCCCAGCCGCTGAAACTTGGTGGGGTCGCGCAGAAAGTCGACCAGTTCCTCGACCTCTTCCTTGGCTTCGTCGCAACCGGCCACATCGGCAAAGGTGGTCTTGATCTGGTCCTGGGAGAGCAGTTTGGCCTTGGACTTCCCGAAGCTCATCGGCCCGCCCTTGCCTGCCCCGCCGCCCTGCATCTGGCGCATGAAAAACATGAAGATCGCCAGGATCAGCAGGATCGGAAAGCTGGCGATCAGCAGCCGAGTCCACAGGCTCTGCTGTTCCGGCTCCTTACCCACCACGGTGACGTTGTTGGAGAGCAGGTCATCGATCAGCTTGGGGTCTTCCGCCGCGGGGCGGATGGTCTGGAACGATGAGCCGTCGGTGCGCTCGCCGCTGATCGTGTAGCCGTCGATGGTGACGCTGCGCACCTGCTGGTTCTGTACCTGCTGGACGAACTGGGAATAATTCATCGACTGAGGCGTGCTGTCGACACTGAAATTGTTGAACACCGTCAGCAGGACCGCCGCAATGACCAACCACAGAATCAAATTTTTTGCCATATCGTTCAAGGGACTACCCTCAATATCAGTAATCTGTCGGCCACATATGCGCCTGGCACATTTGACACTACATGAGCAGGCCGCGTTCAGCGACCGCCGTCGGCTCGGCGCGGTCGGACCACTTCATGCTCCACTTTGACACAGTTGCGCACCCCCTGTCCGACAATCGCCCTGTTAGTCCCCGCCTATCGGACCAACCGACAACGGTCAGCCTCGAAACCCCTGCGCCAGCACATAGACTTCGCGTGAGCGCGCTCGGGAAGCGCCGGGCTTACGGGTGACGACCCGGGTGAAGCGTTTACGCAGACTCTTGATGTATTCATCGAAGCCCTCCCCCTGGAACAGCTTGGCCAGGAAGGTGCCCCCGGGACGTAGCGTCTGACCCGCAAGGTCCAGCGCCAGTTCCACCAGGTACATCGCCTGGGGTTGATCGATGGCGGCCATGCCGCTCATGTTGGGCGCCATGTCGGACATCACCAGATCCACCGGACGCTCGCCCAGCATGGCGAGAATCGCTTCGAGAACCGCCTCCTCGGTGAAGTCACCCTGGAGGAAGTCGACGCCTGCCAGGGCGTCCATCTCGAGGATATCAGAGGCGATCACCACGCCGTCGACACCCACCTTCTCGGCCGCCACCTGGCTCCAGCCACCGGGAGCGGCGCCCAGATCGATCACCGTCATGCCAAGCTTGAAGAGGCGGTCCTTGTCATCCAGCTCGAGCAGCTTGTAGCTAGCCCGGGAGCGATAGCCATCCTGCCAGGAGCGCTGAACGTACTGATCGTCGAAGTGCTCCTTCATCCAGACCTTGCTGGTCTTGCTGACGGGGTTCTTGCCGACAGGGCTCTTGCCGGTCGGCGCTTTGCCGGGAGCGGGGGATGTTGTGCGGGTACGAGCCACGGCATCACCAAGGGGTGGAGGGTAATGGGCAGGCGCCGAGGCGACATGCGGGAAATATCAGGAGCAGCGGCCTGGAATGGCCCATCCTGTAGAAGCGGATCCAGCGTCGCACTGAGCGACATTTTACCCAGGCCATTTTCGGCATAGCTTTTTACGCGTACTATGGCGGGCTGCGCGCAAACAGGAAGACGCAAGATACCATGAGCTTGTCACAGGCACAAAAGAAGGCATTTCGCAGCATCGGCCACCACCTTAACCCGGTAGTGACGGTCTCCGAGAACGGCATCTCCGAGGGGGTGCGAGCGGAGTTCGACCGAGCGCTGTCCGACCATGAGCTGATCAAGGTGAAGCTGGCCCTGCCGGAGCGCGATGACCGCGCCGCCATGCTGCAGGAGCTGGTCACCACCAGCGGCGCCGAGCTGGTGCAGACCATCGGCAAGATGGCACTGCTCTATCGCCGCAACCCGCAGGTCAATCCGAAGCTCTCCAACGTCCAACGCTTCGAGGGGCATCACGGGCGTCACTGATGACCGCCCCTGAACCAGAACCCAACAGGCCCGCGATATCGCGGGCCTGTTGGGTTGGCAGCGGCCAGGGCCGACGCTCAGAGGTGCTCGATGCCGCCGATCTCATACTCGACGTTGCCACCCGGCGTCTTGACCACCACCACATCGCCCTCCTCCTTGCCGATCAAGGCGCGAGCGATGGGCGAAGTGACCGAGATCAGGCCAGCCTTGATGTTGGCCTCGTCCTCGCCAACGATGCGATAACGCATCTGCTCATCGGTATCGAGGTTGATCAGCTCCACGGTGACGCCAAAGATCACCTTGCCGGTCTGGGGCAGTTTGGTGACATCAATCACCTGGGCGCTTCCAAGCTTGCCTTCGATCTCCTGGATGCGCCCCTCGATAAAGCCCTGCTGCTCACGAGCGGCATGATATTCGGCGTTCTCCTTGAGATCGCCATGTTCACGGGCCTCGGCGATCGCAGCAATCACCCTTGGACGCGCCTCACCCTTGAGCTGCTCGAGCTCCTTGCGCAGGCGCGATTCTCCAGCAACGGTCATCGGGACCTTGTTCATTGTGCAGCTCCTGCATGCAAATCCTGAAGCCGACGCACCGTGATCGCATTGCCGTACTCAAGTGCCATACAAACGGCACTGGCCCCCGCCAGGGTGGTGGCGTAGGGGACCTTGCGGGCAAGCGCAGTGCGACGGATCACCGAGGAGTCGCTGATCGCCTGGCGACCCTCGGTAGTATTGACGATATAAGCGATCTCGTCGTTCTTGAGCAGATCGACGATATGCGGGCGGCCTTCAAAGACCTTGTTCACGATTGCCACGTCGATACCAGCGGCCTCAAGGGCAGCAGCGGTACCGCGGGTCGCACAAAGTGTGAACCCTAATGTTACCAGAGAACGTGCCACCTCGATAACACCTGCCTTGTCCGGCTCGCGCACCGAGAGGAAGGCCTTGCGGTCGCCGTCGACCGGAGGAATCGCTTCGCCGGCACCCAGCTGGGCCTTGTAGAAAGCCTCGGCGAAGGTGTCGCCGCTGCCCATCACCTCGCCGGTGGATTTCATCTCCGGCGACAGGATCGGGTCGACGCCCGGGAACTTGTTGAACGGGAATACCGCCTCCTTGACGCTGAAGAAGTGCGGCACGATCTCCCGGGTAAAGCCTTGCGCCTCGAGGCTGGTGCCGGCCATGCAGCGAGCGGCGATCTGGGCCAGGGAAATGCCGATGCACTTGGAGACAAAGGGGACGGTACGCGAGGCGCGCGGGTTGACCTCGATGATATAGATCTCCCCGTCCTGCCAGGCCAGCTGCACGTTCATCAGGCCCTTGACGCCCAGTTCCACGGCCATCTGCTTGACCTGGTCGCGCATCTCGTCCTGCACCTCGGCGGGCAGCGAGTAGGGCGGCAGCGAACAGGCAGAGTCACCGGAGTGCACGCCGGCCTGTTCGATATGCTGCATGATGCCGCCGATCACCACCTGCTGGCCGTCACTGACCGCATCGATGTCGATCTCGATCGCCGCGTTGAGGAAGTGGTCGAGCAGCACCGGCGAGTCGTTGGAGACCTTGACCGCATGGGTCATGTAGTTCTCGAGCTCCGAGGCGTCATAGACGATCTCCATGGCGCGGCCACCCAGCACATAGCTGGGGCGCACCACCAGCGGGTAGCCAATGCCCTCGGCCTTGGCAAAGGCCTCCTCGAAGCTGCGCGCGGTGGCGTTGGGCGGCTGCTTGAGACCCAGCTTGTCGATCATCTGCTGGAAGCGCTCACGGTCCTCGGCGCGGTCGATGGCGTCCGGGGTGGTGCCGATGATCGGCACGCCGGCAGCCTCCAGCTCGCGGGCCAGCTTCAGCGGGGTCTGGCCGCCGAACTGCACGATCACGCCGACCGGCTTCTCCTTGTCGGCGATCTCCAGCACGTCTTCCAGGGTCACCGGCTCGAAATAGAGGCGATCCGAGGTGTCGTAGTCGGTGGAGACGGTCTCCGGGTTGCAGTTGACCATGATGGTCTCATAGCCGTCGTCGTACATGGCGAAGGCGGCGTGGACGCAGCAGTAGTCGAACTCGATGCCCTGGCCGATGCGGTTGGGCCCGCCGCCCAGCACCATGATCTTCTGGCGGTCGGAGACCTCCGCCTCGCACTCCTCCTCGTAGGTGGAGTACATGTAGGCGGTATCCGAGGCGAACTCGGCCGCACAGGTATCGACGCGCTTGTAGACCGGGCGAATGCCGGCCTGTTGGCGGGTCTTGCGGAACTCCTTCTCGGAGACACCCAGCAATCTGGCCAGGCGGGCATCGGAGAAGCCCTTGCGCTTGAGGCGGAACAGCTCCCGGGCGTCGAGCTCGGCAAGGGAGCGCTTGGCCACCTCCTGCTCGGTGAGCACCAGGTCCTCCAGCTGCACCAGGTACCAAGGATCGATCTTGGTCAGGGCAAAGACATCGTCGACGCTCATCCCGGCGCGCATGGCATCGGCGATGTAGAAGATGCGCTCGGCGCCGGCGGCCTGCAGCTCGCCCTTGATGCGCGCCATGGCCTCGTCGGTGAACGCACCGGGCTTGCCGTCGGGGAACTTGGGGTCGAGGCCGTCGTTGCCGGTCTCCAGACCGCGCAGCGCCTTCTGCAGCGACTCCTGGAAGGTGCGCCCGATGGCCATCACCTCGCCCACCGACTTCATCTGGGTGGTCAGACGGTCGTTGGCCTGGGGGAACTTCTCGAAGGTGAAGCGGGGAATCTTGGTGACCACGTAGTCGATGGCGGGCTCGAACGAGGCCGGGGTACGCCCGCCGGTGATGTCGTTCTGCAACTCGTCCAGGGTGTAGCCCACCGCCAGTTTGGCGGCGATCTTGGCGATGGGGAAGCCGGTGGCCTTGGAGGCCAGCGCCGAGCTGCGCGACACCCGCGGGTTCATCTCGATGACCACCATACGGCCGGTCTCGGGATCCATGCCGAACTGCACGTTGGAGCCACCGGTCTCGACGCCGATCTCGCGCAGCACCGCCAGGGAGGCGTCGCGCATGATCTGGTATTCCTTGTCGGTCAGCGTCTGGGCCGGGGCCACGGTGATGGAGTCACCGGTGTGCACGCCCATGGGGTCGAAGTTCTCGATGGCGCAGACGATGATGCAGTTGTCGTTCTTGTCACGAACGACCTCCATCTCGTACTCCTTCCAGCCCAGCAGCGATTCGTCGATCAACAGCTCGTGGTTGTTGGAGAGCTCGAAGCCGCGGGTGCAGATCTCCTCGAACTCCTCCTTGTTGTAGGCCACGCCGCCGCCGGAGCCGCCCATGGTGTAGGAGGGGCGGATGATCGCCGGGAAGCCCAGCGTCGCCTGGATGCGCCAGGCCTCCTCCATGCTGTGGGCCACCTCGGCCTTGGGGCACGCCAGGCCGATGCGCTTCATGGCCTGGTCGAAGAGGTCGCGGTCCTCGGCCATGTTGATCGCGTCGGCGTTGGCGCCGATCATCTCCACGGCGTACTTCGCCAGCACGCCGTGCTTGTCCAGATCCAGGGCGCAATTGAGCGCGGTCTGGCCGCCCATGGTGGGCAGAATGGCGTCGGGGCGCTCGGCCTCGATGATCTTCTCCACCGTCTGCCAGGTGATCGGCTCGATGTAGGTGGCATCGGCCATCGCCGGGTCGGTCATGATGGTGGCCGGGTTGGAGTTCACCAGGATGACCCGGTAGCCCTCCTCGCGCAGCGCCTTGCAGGCCTGGGCGCCGGAGTAGTCGAATTCACACGCCTGGCCGATGACGATGGGGCCGGCGCCAATGATCAGGATGCTCTGGATGTCGGTACGCTTGGGCATGGTGCTTCCCGCAGAAATAGGTGACGAGGGGCGATGTTCTCGGGATGACGTCTCGAGCGCTAGCTCACCGCTTGGCGGGCCAGCATCATCGCGACGAAGCGGTCAAACAGCGGCGCGACGTCCCTCGGGCCGGGGCTCGCTTCCGGGTGCCCCTGAAAGCTGAAGGCCGGGCGGTCGGTGCGCTCGATCCCCTGCAGGGTGCCGTCGAACAGTGAGCGATGGGTGGCGCGCACCGTGTCCGGCAGGCTCGCCTCATCGGCGGCGAAGCCGTGATTCTGGCTGGTGATCATTACGCGGCCGGTATCCAGGTCCTGCACCGGGTGGTTGGCGCCGTGATGGCCATGATTCATCTTCACGGTCCTGGCACCGCTGGCCAGCGCCAGCAGCTGATGGCCGAGGCAGATGCCGAACACCGGCAGGTCGGTCTCGAGGATCTCGCGGATGGCCGTGATGGCGTAGTCGCAGGGCTCGGGGTCACCCGGGCCGTTGGCCAGGAAGACGCCGTCAGGGGCCATGGCCAGCACCTCGGCCGCCGGGGTCTGGGCCGGCACCACGGTCAGGCGGCAGCCGCGGGAGGCGAGCATGCGCAGGATATTGCGCTTCACGCCGAAATCGTAGGCGATCACATGGAAGGGGCGTGCCACCTGAGTAGTGTCGGCATAGCCCTCGCCCAGGGTCCATTCGCCTTCGCTCCACTCGTAGGGGGTCTGGCAGGAGACCACCCTGGCCAGGTCCATGCCCTTGAGGCCCGGGAAGGCGCGAGCCGCGGCCAGGGCGCGCTCGACGGCCTCCTCGCCTTCGGCCTCGGCGCCTGCCAGGATCGCGCCGTTCTGGGCGCCCTTGTCGCGCAGGATGCGGGTCAGCCGGCGGGTATCGATCTCGGCGATACCCAACACGTTCTCGCTCTTGAGATAGTCGGAGAGGGTCTGCTCGCTGCGAAAGCTGCTGGCCATCAGCGGCAGATCGCGGATCACCAGGCCCGCGGCAGCAATGGCGCCGGACTCGACGTCCTCGGCATTGATGCCGGTGTTGCCGATATGGGGGTAGGTCAGGGTGACGATCTGGCGAGTATAGGAGGGATCCGTGAGGATCTCCTGATAGCCGGTCATTGCCGTATTGAACACCACCTCACCGCTGGTCTGTCCATCGGCACCGATCGCCGTGCCATGAAACACACTGCCGTCTTCCAGGGCCAGTATCGCGGGTTTGTTCAATGCAACGTCCTCCCATGTTTTTTGAACAGCTTTTTCGAACAGCGTTTACGAACAGTGACAAGAGCCAGCTCGTTTGCAGGGCGGCGTCCTGACCTGATCCCGCCTCGCGGATGGCCGCCCCGCAAAAAAGCGGGACGAAACCCGATAAAGACCGGTTTCATCCCGCTTGTTGTCATTCGCTCGGAACTGATTCGCCCAGAACATCTGCCTACTGGGGGCCGAAGCAACAAGCGCTGTTTCGAGGCTTTCGCCCAGGCGCCCGGCCAAAATTTTCGGAATGCTACAGGAAACGCCGCTCTGCGGCTACCCCCGGCTCCCGGTCAGCCCAGGCCCAACACATCCTGCATCGAGTAGCGACCTCGGTTCTGGCCGGCCACCCAGCGGGCCGCGCGCACCGCCCCCTTGGCGAAGGTCATGCGGCTCGAGGCCTTGTGGGTGATCTCGATGCGCTCGCCCTCGGTGGCAAACATCACGGTGTGCTCGCCGACGATATCGCCGGCGCGCACCGTGGCGAAGCCGATCTCCTTGTCGGAGCGAGGCCCGCACTGCCCTACCCGCTCGAAGACGCCGTGCTCCTTGAGGGTGCGGCCCAGGCTCTCGGCCACCACCTCGCCCATCTTCAGCGCAGTGCCGGAAGGGGCATCCACCTTGTGACGGTGGTGGGCCTCGATCACCTCGATGTCGTAGCCCTCGTCGCCCAGCGCCCTGGCCGCAGTCTCCAGCAGCTTCAACGTCAGGTTGACGCCCACGCTCATGTTGGGAGCAAACACGAAGGCCAGCTTCTCACCGTACCCCTCCAGCTCGACCAGCTCCTCGTCAGACAGGCCGGTGGTGCCGATCACCATGCGCTTGCCGTGCTCGGCGCAGAAGGCCAGGTTGGCAAGGGTCACCCCGGGCACGGTGAAGTCGATCAGCACGTCGAACTCATTGGCGATCGCCTCCGGCGAATCCACGGCGCTCACCCCCAGCCTACCGACGCCGGCCAACTCGCCGATGTCGGTGCCGATCAGTGAACTGCCCGGCTCGACAATCCCGCCCGCCAGGGTGACCCCGTCATCCTGCATCACGGCATTGACCAGGGTGCGGCCCATGCGGCCGGCGACACCGACGATGGCGATACGGGTCATGTGGACTCCTGCAACATTCAGTGAAAACGGTTGGCGGGCAGTATACCAGAGCGGGTCCGGCATGGCCGGACCCGCGGGTGCTGGATAAGCCCCGAAGCGCCCTATTCGTCGGCGTCGGCTTCGCTCTTGGTGACATGCTCGGTGCCAGGCTCGTGCTCGGGCGGGCTGTAGGTGGTGTAGAGCTTGAGCATGGAACTGCCAGTGTTGCGGAAATTATGAAAGGTGCCGGAGGGCACGATGCTGACGTCGCCGGCCTGTACGTCAGCCTTGACCTCACCGATGGTCGCCTCGCCCTGGCCCTCGACGAAGTAGAGCAGTTGATCGTGTCCCTCATGGACTTCGCCGCCGATCTCACCGCCCTCGGGAATTGCCATCATCACCAGCTGGGCCTGCTTGCCGGTCCAGATCACCTGACGAAACTCATCATTTTCCTTGGCCATCTGCACGATGGGCAGGGTCGTACGCTGCGTTTCCTGTGTCATGGTCGCTCCCTGTTGAATGGGGTACACCTGCTTAGACTAGGCAACCCCTGGAGTCACTGACAAGGCGGCGAGACCTCATGTCGCAGCCACGTCGCGCCGCATCAGCAGCGCCATGGCTGTCAGCACGGCGAGACTTCCGGGCAGCCACTCCAGGCCGATGCTGCCCGGGGTCTGCAGAAAGAGCAGCAGCATGGAAACGAAGGGCACCAGGTAACCGTAGGCGGTGACCACGCCAGGCGACAGCACTGCCGTGGCCCGCTGCATCAGCCAGAAGGTCAGGGCGCTGGAGAAGAGCCCCAGGTAGACCAGCAGCGCCAGGTCTCGTCCGCTCATGGTGGCCAGCTCGCCTAGCGGCTCAACCAGGAGCCCGACCAGGCCAATCAGGGCTCCGCCCGCCCCCAGGCTCCAGAAGGTGCGCACCGCTGCCGAATCCGGCAGCCGCCCCGTGGCCAACCCCCACTTGCTGAGTACCGGATAGAGCGCCGTTGAGAGACAGCCCAGAAAGAACACCGCTTCGCCGATGCCGACGCGCAGGAGTCCGCCCTGTTGCCACGCCTCGGCGACGGCCAGCCCCAGGGCACCGCACGCCCCCAGCGCCAGGATCGCCGGCAACCGCCAGCCCGGGCGCTCCACCCGCAGGGCCAACCCCAGCAGGAAGGCCAGCAGCGGCACGGTCACGAAGAGGGTCGCCATGGAGAGCGCCGTGGCGTGGTGAGCCGCCCAGAACATGGCACCGAAGAAGCCGGCCAGGCAGAGGCCCATCAGGGCGTAGAGCGGCAGCAGACGCCAGGGCGGCAGAAACTCCGGCGAGCGGCGCGCCAGCCACCACAGCGCGCTGCAGGCAATGGCGAAGCGCAGGGCGGTGAGCAACAGCGGCGGCAGCTCGCTCATCAGCCCCACCGCGGGAAACGACAACCCCACCAGCACCGCCCACAGCAGCATGCCCAGATGGGCCACCGCTGGAGTGATCGGAACAGTCACGCCTCCCAGACGATATCCAGCTCGACGCCTTTCAAGGCGTCCAGAGCGGCATCCACCTCCCACTCCAGCCGATCATGGGCACCGTCCTCGACGGCCTCCACGACCACCATCAGCTTGTCGGGCTCAGCCACCAGATAGCAGCTACCGGCGTCGAAATGCACCTCGACCTGCTCATCACTTCGCGTCACCTCGTGATCGGACCAGCGCTCGCAAAGCTGATCGATCAGCGCCGCGGCATTCTCGGCGGGCAATTCGGCTCGTGAAATCGGCATGGCAGCCTTCTCCTGAAGGAAAATGGAGTTATCAGACTATGCCGCCATCCCCGCCGCCGCAAAGTGGTGATTTCAACAGAACGAAGTGTTCGATCAGCCGGATCATCAACTCTTTCTGGGCCGGTAGGCTCTCGGCCACCAGCAGTGCCAGGGCCACCAGCGTATTATCATTGACCATTCGCTCCATGGGACGGGCCAGTAGTGGCTGGTTGAGGCGCACGTACCATAGGAAGAGGAAGGAGCCGGTACGCTTGTTGCCATCTGCAAGCGGGTGATTTTTGATCACGAAATAGAGCAGATGTGCCGCCCGGCTGGCCACGTTCGGGGAGAAAAACTCGTCGCCGAAGCCTGGCTCGATGGTCGCCAGGGCCGAGGACACGCCATCACCGCGCAGGGACTTGACCCAGTAGCCGACCGAGATGATCACATCCAGCGAATAACGGGTCACGGGCTTATCCGAGGAGGTAACATGCACTTTTTACATATTGCCTTCTGGATTCAGCCTCCCCTCCTTGAATACGTTGCGAATATGCCGCGACAACACCGACTGATCTCGGCGGAATAGCTCACACATCTGTGCCTGGCTGTGCCAGACGGTCTCCTGCTCCAGCGCCACCTCCAGCGAGATGACGCCATCGCTGGACTGGAAAATCTGGACCTGCTGCATGGTCCTACCTCCTGAGGTTCTGTCTGACCAGTTGCTGGCCCATGCTGCAGTATATGTACATAATTACAGTCAGCCCCAAGGTGATCACAACTCCCATTCGACCTGAGAGTTGATGTGACAGGAAGACCGTACAGGCAATGAGGGAAACACCACATGGATGACGCACTTAGCTGCCTGACACGCCTCAGAGTTGGACACAGCCATGGCCGGCCGGCACCCAACAAGCCCTGCCTGCTGCTGGCCATCATCTGTGAAATACAGGCGGGGCATATCACCTCGTCCAGGGTCACCATCGATGATCGGCTGATCGCCCGGTACCACGACCTTTACGAAGCAGCCACCGGGAGCAGGCAGTCCGCCAACCCCCAGCTGCCCCTCTGGCATCTGCGAAATGACCAGGGCCCACTGGGCTCCCTCTGGTCGCCAGAGCTCACGGATAACCTGGGCGCTCTGGAAGCACAGCTCGGCCAGCCCAAGTCCCTCGGGCAGCTTCGGGAGCGCTTTACCGAGGCCCGACTGGACGACATGCTCTTCAAGGCGCTGCAGAGCGAGCAGACATCTCGAGAGGCCTGCGCCCTTCTCGTGACTCGCTACTTCTCCGCCGACTCAGCGGCACGTAAGAACCTGCATTACTATCTGGGCACGGCGCTGGAGAGCGGCAGCTATGAGCGGCAACCCGAGCGCCTGGCCGGTAGCGTGAGGGAGGAGAGCCAGAAATATGCGCGCTCCGCCGCCTTCCGTTCGTTGGTGCTGGAGGCCTATGACTATCGTTGCGCAGCCAGCCGACTGCGCTACATCACTCCCGACTATCGCTACCTGGTGGAAGCAGCCCACCTGGTACCCTTCGCCGAGAGCCAGGACGACCGCCCCACGAACGGCCTGGCGCTGACGCCCAACCTCCACTGGGCCATGGATAGCCATCTGATCGCCCCGGGTCCCGACCATCGCTGGCACCTCAGCCCCGCGGTGGATGCCCTGGTGCCCGACAACCGCTGGCTCTGCGAACTGGACGGCCAGCCTTTGGTGCTGCCCCGGGATCCGCGCTGGGAGCCGGCCAGGGACGCCCTGGCCTGGCGGCTGGACCACCTGCAGCGCTGAGCCCATCTGGCTGACCGTGAGCACCCCATCATAAACGCGACAGGGCCCCGGCATCGTGAGATGCCGGGGCCCTGTCTGGTCCTGCGAGGGTGATGCCGCCTACGGCTTCATGTCCTCGAAGAACTTCTTCACGCCGTCGAAGAAGCCGCTCTTCTTGGGCGAGTGGTGGGCACTGTTGGTGCCGCCGAGGCTGTCCTGGAAGGTGCGCAGCAGCTCCTTCTGCTCCTCGTTGAGCTTCACCGGGGTCTCCACCACCACCTTGCACAGCAGGTCGCCGGGGGCGCCGCCGCGCACCGGCTTGACGCCCTTGCCGCGCAGGCGGAACAGCTTGCCGGTCTGGGTCTCGGGGGGAATCTTCAGCTTCACCCGGCCGTCCAGGGTCGGCACCTCAAGCTCACCGCCCAGCGCGGCGTCGACGAAGTTGATCGGCACCTCGCAGTGCAGATGCTTGCCCTCGCGCTCGAAGATATGGTGCGGCTTGATGTGCACCTGGACGTAGAGATCCCCGGGCGGGCCGCCGTTGAGGCCGGCTTCGCCCTCGCCGTTGAGGCGAATGCGATCGCCGGTATCCACACCGGCGGGGATCTTCACCGAGAGGGTGCGAGTCTCGCGCACGCGTCCCTCGCCGTTGCACTTGTGGCACGGCACCTTGATATGCTGGCCGGAGCCATGACAGGTCGGGCAGGTCTGCTGAACGGCAAAGAAGCCCTGCTGCATGCGCACCTGGCCGTGGCCGGCACAGGTCGGGCAGGTCTCCTTGCTGGACCCCGGCTCGGCACCCTCGCCGTCGCAGCGCTCGCACGCCACGTGGCGCGGCACGCGGATATCCACGCTGGTGCCGGCCACTGCATTCTCGAGGTCGAGCTCGAGGTTGTAGCGCAGGTCGCTGCCACGGGCCGGAGCGTTGGGATGGCGACGTCCGCCGCCTGCACCGCCGAAGATATCGCCGAACACATCCCCGAAGATATCACTGAAGCCGCCGGCGCCCGCACCGCCGAAGCCACCAGCGCCGCCGCCGAAGCCGCCTGCCTGACCGTCCACGCCGGCATGGCCGAACTGGTCGTAGGCCGCGCGCTTCTCGCTGTCGGAGAGTACCTCGTAGGCCTCCGACACCTCGCGAAACTTCTCCGCGGAGGTCTCGTCGTCCGGGTTGCGGTCAGGATGAAATTTCTGGGCCAGGCGTCGATAGGCCTTCTTGATGTCTTTGGTATCGGCACCGCGCTCTAGGCCCAGCACCTCATAATAGTCACGTTTGGACATGAATCGGTCCGCCTCCGTCGCGGTACCGCGGAAACACCAACGCGGGAGTCAGGCCCCCGCGCTGGCGTCTTCCGTGGTTTAGATGCGTGGTTTACTGCTTTTTCTGGTCGTCGTTGACTTCTTCGTACTCGGCGTCGACCACGTCATCTTCCTGCTTGGCGCCGGCGTCCTGGCCTTCGCCACCGCCCTGCTGGGCCGCTTCGGCCTGGGCGGCATACATCTTCTGCGCCAGGTTGCCGGAGACCTCGGTCAGCTTGTCCAGCTTGGCCTGGATGTCGTCCTTGTCATCGCCCTTGATGGCTTCCTCGAGCTCCTTGGCGGCACTCTCGATGGCCTCTTTCTCTTCTTCGCTGGCGTGCTCACCGGCTTCCTGCACGGTCTTGCGTGCGGCGTGGACCATGCCGTCGGCCTGGTTGCGCAGCTGTACCAGCTCCTCGAACTTCTTGTCCTCGTCGGCATGCGCCTCGGCGTCGCGGACCATCTGCTCGATCTCGTCATCCGACAGGCCGCTGGAGGCCTTGATGACGATGGACTGCTCCTTGCCGGTGGCCTTGTCCTTGGCAGACACGTTCAGAATACCGTTGGCGTCCAGGTCGAAGGCGACCTCGACCTGCGGCACGCCGCGCGGCGCCGGCGGAATGTCGGCCAGGTCGAAACGGCCCAGCGACTTGTTGCCGCCCGCCTGCTTGCGCTCGCCCTGCAGCACGTGGATGGTCACGGCCGTCTGGTTGTCATCCGCGGTCGAGAAGGTCTGGGTCTTCTTGGTCGGGATGGTGGTGTTCTTCTCGATCAGCGGGGTCATCACACCGCCCAGGGTCTCGATGCCCAGGGTCAGCGGCGTGACGTCGAGGAGCAGTACGTCCTTGACGTCGCCACCCAGCACGCCACCCTGGATCGCGGCGCCCACGGCCACGGCCTCGTCCGGGTTGACGTCCTTGCGAGCTTCCTTGCCGAAGAAATCGGCGACGGACTTCTGCACCATCGGCATGCGGGTCTGGCCGCCGACCAGGATGACGTCATCGATCTCGGACGCGGACAGGCCGGCATCCTTGAGTGCCGTCTTGCAGGGCGCCAGGGAGCGCTGCACCAGCTCCTCTACCAGCGACTCCAGCTTGGCCCGGGTCACCTTCACATTGAGGTGCTTGGGGCCGGTGTTGTCGGCGGTGATGTAGGGCAGATTGACGTCGGTCTGCTGAGCGCTCGAGAGCTCGATCTTGGCCTTCTCGGCGGCTTCCTTGAGGCGCTGCATGGCCAGGTTGTCGCCAGACAGATCGATGCCACTGTCGGACTTGAACTGATCGACCAGGTAGTTGATCAGGTACATGTCGAAGTCTTCGCCACCCAGGAAGGTGTCGCCGTTGGTGGCCAGCACCTCGAACTGCGTCTCACCGTCGACGTCGGCCACCTCGATGATGGAGATATCGAAGGTACCGCCACCCAAGTCATAAACCGCGATGGTCTTGTCGCCGCGAGACTTGTCCATGCCGTAGGCCAGCGCCGCCGCGGTGGGCTCGTTGATGATGCGCTTCACCTCGAGGCCGGCAATCCGCCCGGCATCCTTGGTGGCCTGGCGCTGGCTGTCGTTGAAGTAGGCCGGCACGGTGATGACCGCCTCGGTGACTTCTTCACCCAGGTAGTCTTCCGCGGTCTTCTTCATCTTCTTCAGCACTTCAGCGCTGACCTGCGGCGGTGCCAACTTCTTGCCATTGACCTCAACCCAGGCGTCGCCGTTGTCGGCCTCGGTGATGCCGTAGGGCACCATCTTGATGTCCTTCTGGACGACGTCGTCCTTGAAGCGACGACCGATCAGGCGCTTGATGGCGTAAAGGGTGTTGGTCGGGTTGGTGACCGCCTGGCGCTTGGCCGATTGGCCCACCAGAATCTCGCCGTCTTCGGTGTAGGCGATGATGGAGGGCGTGGTGCGAGTGCCCTCGGCGTTCTCGATGACCTTGGCGCTGTCGCCGTCAAGTACGGCCACGCAGGAGTTGGTGGTCCCCAGGTCAATACCAATAATGCGTCCCATAGGAAATCCTCGTAGAGTCGTTGCTGTGTATCCGGAGTCGTGTTCTGCGGCATGCGCCGCGGAGTTGACTTCTATCTGGGGGCCGGGGGTGGTATTTCAAGACCCGCGACCGAGATTTGTTGTGCGTCAGCCGGCGGCCTGACTGACGATCACCATGGCGGGGCGCACCAGTCGCCCATTGAGCAGATAGCCCTTCAGCATCACTTCCATGACGGTATTGGGCTCCAGCTCCGGGTTGGGCACCATGGCCATGGCCTCGTGAAACTGGGGGTCAAAGGGTTCGCCCGACGGCTCTATGGCTTCGACACCGAACTTGGCCAGCACGTCATGTTGCATCTTGAGCGTCATGGAGACCCCTTCACGGTGGGCCTCAGTGGCCTCGTCCGCCATGGCGTCCAACGCCTTCTCCAGGCTATCGACCACCGGCAGCAGCTCCTTGACGAACCTCTCCAGCGCGAACTTGCGGGCCTTCTCGGCCTCCTGCTCCGCGCGGCGACGCACGTTCTGAGCCTCGGCGGCGGCGCGCAGCGCCTGGTCCTTGGCCTCGGCGACGCTCGCCTCCAGCTCTTCGACGCGGGCGGCCAGCATCTCGGCTTCGGGGTTGTCGCTCTCTAGCGCAACCTCATCCGACGCTGCTAGCTCGGCCGCCTCGACGGCATCCTCCAGTTCGCCTTCCACGGGCTGCGGCTCGGCCTCCTGCTCACGACGGGCAAGTTCCTCGTCCAGCGGGGTCTGGGGCTCTTTGGCCATGAGTCTCTCCTGACAGGGAGGCGGCGACCATAGGTCGCCGGCTCGATAGTGAATAACGGAATGATCGATTCTGCGGGGTATATGGGGCCGGGGCGCAGGAACTCAAGGCGGACAAACCGGTGTGCATTGTTGGCCAACCTGGACTACTGTATAAACGCACACGTGTTGTATGGATGACCAGTTGTCCTGACCCCAGGGCCCGCAGACTTCCCGGGAGGCATCATGCTGACAGAGCTCGCCATTCGCGACTTCGCCATCGTCGACCATCTGGAGCTGGAACTCGCCGGCGGCATGACCGCCATCACTGGCGAAACCGGCGCCGGCAAGTCGATCCTGCTGGGGGCCCTGGGGCTCTGCCTGGGCGAGCGCGCCGATGCCGGCAGCGTGCGCCACGGCTGTGATCGCACCGACCTCTCAGCGCGCTTCGATATCGCCGCGCTGCCCGAGGCACGCGCCTGGCTGGAGGCCCGGGAGCTACCCGAGGATGACTGCCTGCTGCGCCGGGTGGTCAGCGCCAATGGCCGCTCCAAGGCATGGATCAACGGCCAGCCGGCCACGGTGGCCGACCTCAAGGCGCTGGGCGAGCGGCTGATCGAGATCCACGGCCAGCACGCTCACCAGGCGCTGCTGCGCGAGGAGACCCACCTGCGCCTGCTCGACGACTTCGCCGACCATCGCGTGGCGGTCGGCGAGATGACCGCCACCTTCCGAGCCTGGCAGGCTGCGCGGCGCCGGCTGAAACGCCTCGCCGAGGATGGCGACGAGCTGGCCGCCCGCCGACAGCTGGTGCGCTACCAGGTGGAGGAGCTGGACCAGCTGGCCCTGGCCGACGGCGAGCTGAAGAAACTGGAAGAGGAGCAGGAAGAGCTGGCCCACGCCGAGGAGCGCTTGCGAGAGGCGCAACTCGCCGCCGACTGCTGCGACAGCGACGAGGGCGGCGCCATGACCCTGCTGACCCAGGCGATTCACCATCTGTCGGCGCTGCCGGGCAGCGACCGCGGCCGCCTCTCCGAGGCCCTCTCCATGCTGGGCGAGGCGCGTATTCAGGTCGAGGAAGCGGCCAGGGAGCTCCATTACTTCGCCGAAGGCACCGAGCTTGACCCGGAGCGCCTGGCCTGGGCAGAGCAGCGACTCAGCGAGGTGCACCGCCTGGCGCGCAAGCACCATGTCATGCCCGAGGAGCTTACCGAACTCCACCAGCGGCTGCAGGGGGAGCTGGAACGTCTGGAGGGGGGCGATGAAGACCTCGAGGCGCTGGCAGTCGAGGTCGACACCCTGCGCGAGCAGTGGCGGGGCCAGGCTCGGCAGGTGGGTGAGGCAAGGCGCCAGGCCGCCACGCGCTTCGGCAAGGCGGTCCAGGAGCAGCTCGCCTTCCTGGCCATGGGCAAGGCGCGCTTCGAGATCGACATCCTGGAGCGTGATACGCCCGCCGCCGAGGGCATGGAGGGGGTACGCTTCCTGATCAGCGCCAATCCGGGCCAGCCGGCCCGGCCGCTGGCCAAGGTGGCCTCCGGCGGCGAACTGTCGCGGATCAGCCTGGCGATACAGGTCGTGGCCGCTCGCCACTCCACCATCCCCAGCCTGGTGTTCGATGAAGTGGACGTGGGCGTCTCCGGCGCCACTGCCGAAATCGTCGGCCAGCTGCTGCGCCGGCTGGGCGAGCAGGGCCAGGTAATGACCGTGACGCACCTGCCTCAGGTGGCCGCCCAGGCCCACCAGCATCTGCATATCGAAAAGCACGCGGAGCAGGAGATTACTCTCACCCGCATGGCGCTGCTGGACGAGGCCGGCCGAGTCAGCGAGCTGGCTCGGATGCTCGGCGGCGTCAACCTCTCGGAGCGCACCCTGGCCCACGCCCGAGAGATGCTCGACGCCAGCCAGCGCCCCCACCACTGAGACTGTTGCGGCAAACCCAGCTACCGAATCTCGGAAACGCACGCGGCCCCGATTGTTGATCGGAGCCGCGTGGTGCCTCAAGCGCTCAGGGCTTGACGCTATCTCTTCTGGGCGCCGTCCGGACGCGTCACGCTGGCGTCCTTGGGACGCACATAGAGAACCAGCGCATGGTCGACCAGATCGAAGCCGTGCTCCTCGGCGATCTCTTGCTGGCGCCGCTCGATGGTTTCATCGAAGAACTCGATGATCTCGCCGCTGTCCAGGCACACCATGTGGTCATGGTGCTCCTCCTGGGAGATCTCGAAGACGGCGTGACCACCATCGAAGTTGTGGCGCACCACCAGGCCCGCCGATTCGAATTGGGTCAGCACGCGATAGACGGTAGCGAGGCCCACATCTTCGCCCGCTTCCAGCAGGGTTTTGTAAACATCCTCCGCGCTCATGTGGTGCTCACCCTGGGCGCTGACAAGGATCTGCAGGATCTTCACGCGGGGCAGGGTCACCTTCAGACCGGCCTTGCGTAGTTCATGGTTCTGGTCGGCCATGGTTGCTCTTCGCAGTATCGGGTAGGGTCGGGTATGATCGACCAAAACCACGATAATGAAGAACAGGCGCAAATGCAAAAGCTGACAAGAATCGTCACCCTTTCCGCCGCCCTGCTGATGGCCAGCGGTTGCAGCTACTTCGGTGTCTACAAGCGGGACATCCCCCAGGGCAACCTGGTGACCGCCGGCATGGTGGAGCAACTTCGGCCGGGCATGACCCGCGATGACGTCGTCTACGTGATGGGCCGACCGCTGCTGGAGGCGCCTTTTGATGCCAACCAGTGGGACTATGTGTTCCGTCTCGATGAGGCCTATGGCGACGTGGAACAGCGCCGCGTGACCCTCTCCTTCGAGGGCAACCGGCTGGTAGATATCCAGCAGGAGGGCGACCTGGAACAAGGCATCGAGCTGAGGCCCAGCGGCGACATCGGCCCGCGAGTGGAGGGCGCCGAGCCGTTTAGCGTCAATCCGGAGCCGCAGCCCGAAGGGGGCGCCACGCTACCGATGGGCGGTGCGCCGGCCGGAGATTTCTGAGCCAATACGCACGTTGATGCCGACGCCTCACGCCACCCCGCTCGGGTCCGGCAGGACAGACATCAGCGTTTTTCGGCGGCCGCCCTGACCAGCCGAGCCGCCTTGGGGTCCATGATCAACGAGCGGTAGAGCTCCACGCGATCGCCGGCGCGCAAGCAGTGGCTTGACGGCTCACGCAACCGTTTGCCGAAGATGCCGACGTCGTTCCCGCGGAAAGCCTCAAGAGACACATCCGGGAAACGCCCCGCCAGATCGGCCAGGGCCACCGCCTCACTGGCCGTGGTACCCAGAGGCACCCTCAGGGCAACCACGTGTTGACATTCAGGCAGGGCAAAGGCCACTTCCACCGCAATCTCGGCCATGCTCAGCGCCCGTACAGGTCATCGGCGCGGCGAGTAAAGGCGTCCACCAATTGACCCGCCACCTGCTGGAAAAGCTTGCCAAAGGCCATGCCCAGCAAGCGGTTAGCGAACTCGAATTCCATTTCCAGACAAACCTTACAGGCGTTCTCTCCCATGGGGATGAACATCCAGCGCCCGCGCAGACGCTTGAAGGGTCCGCTGACCAGCGACATCTCAATACGCTCCGGTTCGATCAAGTCATTGCGAGTGGCAATGCTCTGCTCGATACCGGCACGACCCAGGGTCATCTCGCCGATCAGGTGTGCGTCGTCACGTTCGATCAGCCGGGCGCGCCGACAGCCCGGCAGGAACTTCGGATAGCTCTCGAAGTCGTTGACCAGGTCGAACATCTGCTTGGGGGAATGCCGCACCATGGCGGTTCGGTTGACCGTTGGCATTGAGCTCTCCGCTGACTTCACAGGGCCCAGGGCGTATCATGAGCCACTATTTCAGGTCTTGAATGGTATCACGCTTCCCCCCATACCAAAGGGATAGCCGCCACGGGCACGGACAGACACGAGGTTTCATGGCCATCAAGAAAGGCAAGGGCAAGGGGCCCAGCAGCAACATCATCGCCCAGAACAAGAAGGCTCGCTTCGAGTACCACATCGACGAAACATTCGAAGCGGGCCTGGTGTTGGCCGGCTGGGAGGTCAAGAGCCTGCGAGCCGGCAAGGCCCAGCTGACGGACACCTACATCCTGGTCAAGAGTGCCGAGGCCTGGCTGCTGGGCAGCCATATCATGCCGCTCAACACCGCCAGCACCCACGAGATCGCCGACCCCACCCGCACCCGCAAACTGCTGCTTCACCGGAAAGAGATCGCCAAGATCTTTTCGCGGACCCAGGAGAAGGGGCACACCTGCATTCCGCTCAAGCTCTACTGGAAAGGCAACCGAGTGAAGTGCGAGCTGGCCCTGGTGACGGGCAAGAAGCTGCACGACAAGCGGGCCACCGAGAAGGACCGCGACTGGCAACGTCAGAAGGGCCGCATCATGCGGGAACAAAACAAGGGGTAGGCTGTCACAGGGGGGCGCATTCCTGATAGAATGATGCGTTAAGGGGGCGACATGGTTTCGACGCCGGTGACAACCCCTGCGGTGCATGCCGAGATTGTGATGTATCTCGTTAATCCCACATCACAACTGAATAGTCGCAAACGACGACAACTACGCTCAGGACGCGCTGGCAGCCTAACAGCTGTTAGCTTCTTGTCCGGCCCCAAAGCGGTGTGCCCATTCATCGCCGAGGGGATACGAGCTAAGAATGATGGGATCGTGATCGGTATTGACCTCATGCCGTTCGCTAAACTTAAGAGGAATCGCGTCGCTGGATCCTGACCGTCGGAGCCAGAGACGTTAAATCAAAAGACGGAATCTAAGCATGTAGAGCCAATGGGCGAGTGCTGGCGGACGCGGGTTCAATTCCCGCCGCCTCCACCAAACAAGTCGACGAATCAAGCGCCTACGGGCGCTTTTTTCGTTTATTGGCCATCCCCTGAAGTCGTCGCTGTTGCCCTAGAAGGGATGTCGGTTCGATTCCGAGATATCCCCGCCACGAGGACGACCATCAGCGGGCAGGTCATACGCACCAGCAGGGGCGGCCAAGCCGATTAGATCGCGAATCCGCCTATCCATCACATGGCATCGCTTCCTTCGCATCGGCCTGAGCTGTACCTTGGCGTCTTCGAATCGCAATGACAGGATGACCGCCCCCATGCCGACGAGACACCCCACGCTCCCCGACCCTCGCATCTGGCGGTTTGCCCTTGTGATGATCATGGCGATGCTGTTGACGGGTTGCGGCGTCAACAACATCCCTACCTATGACGAACAGGTGAAGTCGTCTTGGGCACAGGTGGAGAACCAGTACCAGCGGCGCGCGGATCTGGTGCCCAATCTAGTCGAGACGGTCAAGGGGTTTGCCCGCCAGGAGCAGGAGACTCTGACCGCCGTGGTGGAGGCGCGGTCCAAGGCCACATCCATCCAGATAGACGCCGAGTCGCTGGACGACCCGGAAAAGATGCGCCAATTCGAGCAGGCCCAGCAGCAACTTACCGGGGCGCTGAGCCGCTTGATGGCGGTGTCAGAGCGCTATCCGGACCTGAAGTCCAACCAGAACTTCCTGGCCCTGCAATCGCAACTGGAGGGCACCGAAAACCGCATCGCGGTGGCGCGGCGTGACTTCATCACCTCGGTTGAGCGCTACAACACCGAGATCCGTACCTTCCCGGGGCGCCTGTGGCACAGTTTCCTCTACAGCGACATGCCGCTTCGCGAGACCTTCGAAGCCACGACCGAGAACGCGGACCAGGCCCCACAGGTGGAGTTTGAATGAATAATCGCTTACGCCTTTCGTTGCTGACGTTGCTGCTGCTGGCCGCGTTCAACGTGCAGGCCCAGGCGCCCGAGTTTCCCGAACTGACCGGGCGTGTGGTGGATCAGGCCGACCTGCTCGAGGCATCCGTCGAATCGCGCCTCAGTCGGATGCTCGAGGCACATGAAGACGCTACCACCGAGCAGATTGTCGCGGTGACGGTGCCGGATCTGGCTGGCAATGCTATCGAGGAGTATGGCTATCAACTGGGTCGCCACTGGGGCATCGGTCAGGAAGACGATGATAATGGGGCCCTGTTGATCGTCGCGCCGAATGAACGTGAAGTACGCATCGAGGTCGGCTACGGGCTCGAGGGTCGCCTGACCGATGCCCAGTCATCGGCGATCATCAACCAGATTATCACGCCGGCTTTCCGCGAAGGAGACTATGCCCGCGGCATCACCGAGGGCGTGGAGGCGATGATTCAGGTGCTGGGTGGCGAGCCCACGGACACCAGCGCCATATCCAGCGCTCCGGCTGGGGAGCAGGGGCCCAAGGGACCGGCATCGATTCTCTTTTTCTTGATGTTCGTCGTCGTCATGACCCTGGTGCGCGGCGGTCGCGGCGGCCTGTTGACCGGCATGTTGCTGGGCGGTGCGCTTGGCGGCCGGTCGCGCGGTGGCGGCGGCTTCGGCGGCGGGGGCGGTTTCGGCGGTGGCGGCGGCGGCTTTGGTGGCGGCGGCGCTTCTGGCGGCTGGTAATCCAGCATTCCGGCCGGTGGCGACACCGACATGACAATCAGGATTCGGAGATCACGACCCCCATGGCTTTATTGAGTGAAAACGAGCAACGCCAGGTAGCTGAAGCGATTCATCGGGTCGAACGCGATACCGATGCCGAGCTGGTTACCGTGCTGGCTCCAAGTGCAGACAACTATGCCTATATCCCGCTGCTCTGGGCCGGCTTGCTGGCTCTGGTGGTGCCCGGGGCGGTCAATTACTTTCCCGGCTGGTTGACGGCCTACGAGCTGACGCTGGTGCAGTGGGCGACCTTCATCGCGCTGGGGCTGATGTTCCGCATCCCCAGCATCACCACCCGGCTGATCCCGCGCTCGGTTCGCCACTGGCGGGCGGCCAACCTCGCACGGCGTCAGTTCCTCGAACAGGACCTGCACCATACCGAGGGCGGTACAGGGATGCTGATCTTCGTCTCTGAAGCCGAACGCTATGTGGAAATCCTGGTCGATCGGGGCATCTCGGCACGTATCAGCGACGAGACCTGGCAATCCATCGTGGCAACGTTCACCCAGCGAGTGAAAGCCGGCGAGACCCTGCAAGGTTTCCTCGAGTGCATCGAGGCCTGTGGCGAACATCTCAAGGACCAGGTACCGGCCACCCACGAGCGCAACGAACTGCCCAACCACCTGATCGTGCTGGATTGACCCGCTTATAACCATGCATCAGGGCATGACGCGCACTGCTGAAGTCGCGGATTCAAGCGTCTTCGTACGCTTTTTCCGTTTCTGACCACTATCCCTTCGACATTACGATGATCACCGCGACCAGCACGCCACCCGCCAGGGCGACCAGACTGAACGGTTTGCCCTCCTGCTCCGCCCTGGGCAATAGGTGGGTCGCCCCGACATAGATCAGCGCCCCGGCGGAGAGGGCCAACAGGGTGCCAAGCCCCGGCGGATCGATCACGCTGATCAGCGGCCAGGACACCAGCATGCCAAGCGGCGTGGTCAGCGCTGCGGCCAGGAAGGCCAGCCAGATGGCCTTGCGGGCTGCGAGACCGCCGCGCACCAGCAGCAGGTAGGTAATGATTCCTTCGGGAAACTCGTGAAGCACCATGCCCAGGGCCGCCAGGGAACCGGTCAGCAGGCTGACGGTAAACGTGATGGAGTAGATAACCCCGTCGAGGAAGGAGTGGAAGCCGATGCCCAGCAGGGAGACCAGGCCCACGGCATAGGCTTCCCCACCCGGGTCCCGCTCGCAAACGAAGGCAGTGACGAAGCGATTGAACAGGTGCAGTCCCATGAAGCCGACCAGCAGCCAGGCAGGTGCCTGGGACGTCATGACCATGGATTGGGGCACGATGTGAAGAAAGGGGGCGGCGATCAGCACCCCGGCTGCGAAGCACATGAAGTAAGGGGTGTTGCGCTGCCCCCAATCGGCGAAGTGGCGTATCGTGAAGATGCCGAGCGAAGTCACCACAGCGGCGGCACCACTGGCTCCCAGCGCCGTCCAGAAAGTGTTTTCCATGTCGGCCAACCCTCTCCAATGGCGATACCTTGATCGTGAGGTCTCTCACTCTAGCCCGGCTGGCACGGAATAGCCCCACCCCGGGTCGCCACCCCCTCCCTTCCACCCCGATGGAAGCGAACCCGGCATGCGACTTTTGTCTCACACTTGACGCGAAAAGCACTTGATAGCAGCCTCGGGGAGCGCCATTATCAGCGCCCACTCGTCTTCCCCTGTCGGGGTGTCGGGCGAGGCCAAGACACTTCCATTTTCCCCGATCTGGATTCGAACCCCCATGAGCAAAGTCCTGATTATCGGCGCCGGCGGCGTCGGCGGCGTTGTTACCCACAAGTCCGCCCAGCACCCCGAGGTCTTCAGCGAGATCCTGCTGGCCAGCCGCAACGAGGCCAAGTGCCAGGCGATCGCCGCCCAACTGGATCGTCCCATCCAGACCGCCCGGGTGGACGCCGACAACGTCGATGAGTTGGTCAAGCTGATCGAGTCGTTCAAGCCGGACCTGTTGATCCACGTGGCCCTGCCCTATCAGGACCTGACCATCATGGAGGCGTGCCTGCGCACCGGCGTGCCCTATCTCGACACTGCCAACTACGAGCATCCCGACGAGGCCAAGTTCGAGTACAAGGAGCAGTGGGCCTTCCAGGATCGCTTTGCCAAGGCGGGCAACATGGCCACCCTGGGCTGCGGCTTCGATCCCGGCATGACCAACATCTACTGCGCTTACGGCCAGAAGAACCTGTTCGACGAGATCCACCGCATCGATATCCTGGATGCCAACGGCGGCGATCATGGCTATCCCTTCGCCACCAACTTCAACCCCGAGATCAATATTCGCGAGATCACCGCGAACGGTCGTTACTGGGAGAAGGGGGAGTGGAAGGAGACTCCGCCGCTGGCCGAGAAGCGCAAGTTCGACTTCGACGGCATCGGCGAGAAGGACCTCTATCTGCTCTACCACGAGGAGCTCGAGTCCCTGGTCCAGAACATCAAGGGCCTGGAGCGCATCCGCTTCTGGATGACCTTCTCCGACAAGTACATCACCCACCTCAAGGTGCTGGAGAACGTCGGCATGACCAGCATCGAACCGATCAAGGTCGACGGCTGCGAGATCTCTCCGTTGCAGTTCCTCAAGGCCGTACTCCCGGATCCCGCATCGCTGGGCCCTCGCACCAAGGGCAAGACCAACATCGGCGTGATCCTCGACGGCATCAAGGATGGCAAGCGTCGCAAGGTGCATATCTACAATATCTGCGACCACGAGAAATGCTTTGAAGAGGTCAAGTCCCAGGCGATCTCCTACACCACCGGCGTGCCGGCGGTGACCGGCGCCATGCTGATGCTGGAAGGTCTCTGGAAAGGAGAGGGCGTGTTCAATGTCGAGCAGCTCGACCCGACCCCCTTCATGGAGCGTATCGGCAAGATGGGCCTGCCCTGGCAGGTGGTCGAGCTGGACCCCGACCACGACCCGCTGGCCTGATCCATGGCTAACGCACACGACTCGCCGCTGAACGTCGGCCCGAACGTCGGGATGGATTTTGATGTTCGGGCCTGTCCCTCGCCGGCCTATGTGGTGGATGACGCCCTGCTGCGCCGCAACCTGGAATTGCTGGGTCAGATCCAGGTGCGCACCGGCGCCAGGATACTGCTGGCGCTCAAGGGCTTCGCCATGTGGGATACCTTCCCGCTGGTGCGCCAGTACCTGGTGGGCACCACGGCCAGCGGCCAGGACGAAGCACGCCTCGGCGCCGAGACCTTCGGCGGCGAGGTGCATTGCTATTCGCCGGCCTTCACCGAGAAAGAGATGCAGGTGGTGCTGCGCTATGCCGACCACCTAAGTTTCAACTCCCCGAGCCAGTGGCGGCATTTCCGCGATATCGTCGCGGCCGCCCCGCGTCGGGTCTCCTGCGGCATGCGGATCAACCCGGAGCACTCCACCGGCGCGGTGCCGATCTATGACCCCTGCGCGCCGGGGTCGCGCCTCGGCGCTCGGGCCGCGGACCTGGCCGACGCCGATCTGGAAGGCCTAGAGGGGCTGCACTTCCACACCCTGTGCGAGCAGAACAGCGACGCCCTGGAAGCGACCCTGGCAGCCTTCGAGGCCAAGTTTGGTCAGCACCTGGGTCGCATGAAGTGGATGAACCTGGGGGGTGGCCACCATATCACCCGCGAGGACTACGACGTCGAGCGGCTGGTGCGAGTCATCAAGGACTTCAAGGCGCGCCACCCACACCTGACAGTCTATCTGGAGCCGGGCGAGGCGATCGCCCTGAACACCGGCTATCTGGTCTGCTCGGTGCTGGATATCGTGGAGAATGACGGCCCCATCGCCATCCTCGACACCTCCGCCACGGCGCACATGCCCGACGTGCTGGAGATGCCCTATCGACCGCAGATCCTCGGTGGCGGCGAGCCGGGCGAAAAGGCCTACACCTACCGCCTGGGCGGCTTGACCTGCCTGGCCGGCGACGTCATCGGCAATTACTCGTTCGATGCGCCGCTGGCCATCGGCGACCGCCTGGTCTTCACCGACATGGCCCACTACACCATGGTCAAGACCACCACCTTCAACGGCATCCGCCTGCCGTCGATCTGCCGGGTTGATGAGGCGACCCGCGCGGTGCGCACGGTACGATCCTTCGGCTTCGTGGACTACATGCAGCGGCTGAGCTGAGCCAACCGCACCACGGATGACACACCAGACCGACGTCATGCACTGGATTGAAGCCCCCTCGCGGGGCTTCGTTCCTTTCTGGCCCCGAGTGTTCACCCAGGCTCCTTAGGTACTTCACCGTTACGCTCCGGGCCTCTATGGTGGAGGAAAGCCACTGCCACAGGGAGCCTGCGATGCTCAGAGTCTACAAGTTCGGCGGCGCCTCGATCCGGGACGCCGAGGCCATTCGCCATCTGGGCGAGCTGCTGGCCGAGAAGGCGCCGAGGCCAGGGGCCATGGTCGCCTCTGCCATGGGCAAGACCACCAACGCCCTGGAGGCGCTACTGCAGGCGGCCCGCCAGAGTGATGAGACGCTCTACCGTCGTCGGCTGGCGGCGATCCGGAACGACCATCTGACGGTGGTCGAGGCGCTGTTCGGGCCAGAGTCTGCCGTGGCCGACGAACTGGAACAGTGGCTGGCCGAGCTGAATGACGCGCATCACGCCTATCGGGACACCGCTTTCCCCTTCCACTATGACCAGACGGTGGGTGTCGGCGAGTTGCTCTCCACCACGTTGGTGGCCGCCTGGCTGAACGAGATCGGCGTGGCCACTCGCTGGTGCGATGCCAGGCAACTGATCATCACCGACGACTGCCATCAGGCGGCCAACATCGACTGGGTGGCGACCCGGGAGCGCATCACCTCGCTCGCGCAGGCCGGCGACGAGGTGCTGCTGACCCAGGGATTTATCGGCGCCACCGCGGATGGCGTTATGACCACCCTGGGGCGCGAGGGCTCAGACTTCAGCGCGGCAATCCTCGCCGAGGCGCTGGACGCCGACGAGCTGACCATCTGGAAGGATGTGCCGGGACTGTTCAACGCCGACCCGCGGCGCTTCACCAATGCGCGGCAGATTGCCCGGCTCAGCTATGCGGAGGCCCTCGAGCAGACTTGGCACGGCGCCAAGGTGATCCATCCCCGTACCCTGGCCCCGCTGCAACGCCGGGGGATCCCGCTGACGGTGCGCTCCTTTCTCGAGCCCGAGGCGGCACCCAGCATCATCGGGCCCGAGTCGGGTGAAGGTGACACCCTGCCCGCCTGCATGCTGCGCGACGACCAGCTGCTGCTGGAGATAAGCCAAACCGATGGCAGCTTCGTCGACGAGGCGCTGATGGCCAAGGTGCTGACACGATTCGCCGAAGCTGGACTCCATGCCAACCTGATCGATGTCGAGGCGTTGCGCCTACGCCTGGCAGTCAACAACCAGCCGGAGAGACTCGCCCCCGCGCTGGAGGCGCTGGAAGCGCACTTCTCGGTGGCCCGCCGGGATGACCTGGTACTGCTCACCGTTCGTCATCCCGACGATGCCCTGCTGGACGCCCTGGAGGGTGGCCGTACCCGAGTGGCCGAGCAACGCAATGCCACCACCGCCCAGCGTCTCTACCTCGCCGCCGAGTGCTCTGACAGCTGGCGGCTCCCTGACTGACTCAGGACGCGGCCAGTCGCCGACCTACCCCATGACCATGCCAGGCAGCGGCCAGCCACAGCATCAGGCTGGCCAGGCCATAGCAGAAAGCGGTGAACAGACGCCCCTGGGCCAGCAGCAGCATCACCTCCAGACCGAACAGTGAGAAGGTGGTGAAACCACCGCAGAAGCCGGCCAACAGGAAGGGCTGCCAGTGCGCCACCCAGCCCTGCAGTCGGGCGGCAGCCACGGCAGCAAAAAGCGCGATCAGCCAGGAGCCGAGCATATTGACCGCCAGGGTTGCCCAGGGAAACCAGGGACCCGGCAGGCCCAGCAGCGACAGGCTGAGCTGATAGCGCAGAGAAGTGCCCAGGGCACTGCCGGCCCCGACCGCGCCGTAGACCCGCCAATTGGTCATGCCAGGCCTCCCACCAGCCAGGCGCCGGCAGCCACTGCGGAGAGGCCAGGCAGCAGGGTCGCTGCCACATTGGCCAGGGCCATACGCGGGCGCCCCTCCTGCCACAGCGTGAGGGTCTGCAGGCTGAAGGACGACACCGTGGTGTAGCCACCCAGCAGGCCAATGGCCAGCAGCGACCAGATGCTGTCCTCCTCGCCGGGTAGCGGTGGCCCCAAGAGGCCGGCCACCAGGCCGATCATCAGGGAGCCGCTGAGGTTGACCGCCAGGGTTCCCCAGGGGAAGGCGACGCCGAGTCGTCGGCTCACCCCATTGCCCACCGCCAGACGCACCATCCCCCCCAGGCCCCCTCCGGCCGCCACCAACAGCAGACTGACTGCCATCGCCGCTCTCCCTTTCTTCTGATTGGACCACCGCGTCACCGCTGGCATACGCGGCTTGTGCCGCGTTGCGCACCGCAACAGGGCGGCTCGAGGTCTCGCCCCAAAGACCGTATCATGCCCCTTTATGCGTTACCCCTGGACCGACTCAACATGACACATCACACGCAAGAGACGGAGGTCATAGCGTGAATTCCATGCGAGCTCTACCCCTGATGCTCGGCTGGCTACTGGTAGTTCTGCTGGCGTTCGCCGGACCGGCACAGGCTCAGCCGGCCGAGACAGACGGCCAGACGGCGAATGCCACCTTGGCCAATCTGCTCGAGAACGAAGAGACCCGCCAGCAGCTGATCGAGCAACTGCGGGGCGTGGCCGAAGCGTCCGCTGCCGAGCCGCCACCGGAGGAGGCCCCGACAGCCTCTCTGCCCCGCCAGCTGGCAGAGATCACCAGCCGGGTGGCCAACGACATCGGCGGTCAGCTAGGCAACGCCCTGGACGTGCTGCGCACCATGGGAAGCGGTGATCTGGACAGCACCTTTGACATGGAGGCCTTCACCAGCGCCACCATCAACCTGGGCCTGGTCATTCTGGCGACCCTGGTGCTCTTCCTCGCTTTCCGCCGCACGGCCAAGCCGCTGTTCACCAATATCAGCCAGTGGTCGCTGAACGGCGAGGGGCTCACCCCGGTGCTGAGGCTGATCATTTGCGTGGCCCTGGCGGCGCTCGTCGACGTGCTGATCGTGGCCCTTGCCTACCTGGGCGGCAACCTGCTGGCCACCTTTGCCATCGGCGAGACCGGCGAGCTCTCCACCCGCGCCTCGCTGTTCCTGAACGCCTTTCTCGTCATCGAGCTGCTCAAAGCGGGGGTGCGTATGCTGTTCGCCTCCCGCTACGAGGGGCTGCGCCTGCTGCCGATTTCCTCCGACGAGGCCGCCTACTGGAATCGCTGGATTGCTCGACTGATCGGCCTGATCGGCTACGGCCTGATGGTGGTGGTGCCTCTGATCAACGTCTATGTCTCGCCCGCCCTGGGTCAGAGCGTTGGCACCTTGATCATGTTCGGCGCCTTCATCTATGCCGTGGTCGTGGTCATGAAGAATCGCCTGCGCCTGCGCGACGCCATCGACAACAAGGCCCGCAAGGCCTCCATGGCCGCCAGTCGCGTCTCACTGCAGCTGTTCGCCCGCACCTGGCACCTGTTCGCCCTGGCCTACTTCGTCATGGTGCTGGTGGTGACCCTGACGCGTCCGGTGGATGCCCTACCCTTCGTGCTCACTGCCACCCTCAAGACCATCGCCGCCGTGGTGGTGGGCCTGCTGCTCTCCAGCTTCCTGACCCAGACGATCGGCCGGCGCATCACCCTTTCCGATGATCTGCGTCACAAGCTGCCGATGCTCGAATCGCGCCTTAACAGCTACGTGCCCAACGCCCTGCGGGTGATCCGTACCGTCATCCTGGCACTCGTGGTCATGCTGGTGCTCAACGCCTGGGGTGCTTTCGATCTGGCGGCCTGGTACGCCTCGGAGTCGGGCAGCAATCTGGTCGGCAAGCTGATCAGTGTGGCCGTGATTCTGGTCTTCGCCATCGGCGTATGGCTGGCACTGGCCAGTCTGATCGAGCACAAGCTCAATCCCGAGACAGGCAGTGGAACGCCCTCGGCCCGAGCCATGACCCTGCTCACGCTGTTCCGCAATGCGCTGGCCATCGCCCTGGTGACCATCACCTTGATGATTGTGCTGGCCGAGATCGGCATCAACATCGGCCCGCTGATCGCCGGTGCCGGTGTGCTGGGCCTGGCCATCGGCTTCGGCGCCCAGAAACTGGTCCAGGACATCATCACCGGTGTCTTCATCCAGGTGGAGAACGCCATGAACACCGGCGACGTGGTGACCGTTGGCGGCATCACCGGCACCGCGGAGCGCCTGAGCATCCGTTCGGTAGGCATCCGTGACCTCAACGGCACCTACCACATCGTGCCCTTCTCCAGCGTGGATACCGTCTCCAACTATATGCGCGAATTCGGCTACCATGTGGGCGAGTACGGGATCGCTTATCGGGAGAGCATCGACGACGCCATCATCGCCTTGCGCGAGGCGTTCGACGAGCTGGCGGCCGACGAAGAGCACAAGATGAACATTCTCGCCCCGCTGGAGGTGGCCGGCGTCATTGCCCTGGCCGACAGCTCGGTGAATATTCGCGTGCGCATCAAGACCACGCCCGGCACCCAGTGGTCCACCGGCCGTGCCTACAACCGCCTGGTCAAGCTGCACTTCGACGCCAAGGGCATCGAGATCCCCTTCCCGCACACCACCCTCTACTTCGGGGTCGGCAAGGAGGGCGAGGCGCCTCCCGCCAACCTGCGGGTCATGCAGCAGCCCTTCGATATCGACGGACGCCCCGGCGGCCAGCCCCGCTCAGGCGAGAGCAGCCGGGCTGGCGAGGAGGACCCCCGCTCGACGCCCAACCCCGAGTTCAAGGGCGACTTCGACGAGGACTGAATCGCCGCTCCCTCCTCACCCGTCGACGGCGGGGCTGCACCGGCAGCCCCGCCTTTCTGTTTCCACCTCGGCAGCCCTTGCTGTCAACGTCGTGCGACCCCATCTGTCCCATGGCAGGCCTGCCGAACCGGCCAGGCCCGGCCCGATGTCTTGCCGGCAGCGGTAACGTTTGCCTGGCTTCTTCGCAATGCCCCCACGAGAAGGGGGCGCCTAAGCGCCCCCTGAAGGTGTTGCCTGAAATAGCAGACAAGATGGCCGCGGGCGGGTCAGGCCTTGGCCTCGGCACCCTTGCTGCCCTTACCCTTTCCCTTGTCCTCGGTGAGCACGTCCTTGTCCTCGCGGGGCTGGGGCAGCGAGGGCAGCGACTTGTCGAGCAGCTCCACGCTCTGGCGATAGTAGAGCTGACTCTTGTTGTGCTCGCCCAGGTTGGCATAGAGCCTTGCCAGCTCGGCACACACCACACCGCTGGGTCGCTGGCGCTGGCTCGCCTCGAAGTACTCCTGTGCCTTGCCCCAGTAGGCATTGCGCAGGGCCAGGCGGCCCAGAGTGAGCAGCAGATCCGGATCGTTGGGGCGTTCCTGCAACCACTTCTCGGCGGTGACCAGCTGGCGAGCGGCATCCACATCAAGCAGCCCGTAGCGCAGCACCAGTCGACTGTCCCAGTTCTCCTTGAGCGAGTGCCGCAGCAGCCGCTCGGCAATGGGCTCCTGTCGGCCGCGCACCAGCGCCTCGGCGTAGAGCACAATCAGATCGATATTGTCGCGCAGGTGGTCAGGCATATCGGCCCACAGGCCGCGGACTTTCTCGATGTCGCTGCCCTCGCGAGCCTCGCGCACGATCAGCTCGCGATAGGCACGCTGCTCCAGCTGGTCGCGCTCTTCCTTCGAAATCAGCTGCTGAGCGCCCAGCCGCGGCATCAGCCGGCGCAACCCGTCCCAGTCGCTGACGCTCAAATAGGCCTGCTTGAGCTGCTTGAGCACTTGTGGGTGGTTGGGCAACTGACGGTCCAGGCGAGTAAGGATGGCCAGCGCTTCTTCATACTGCTGGCGATCCAGCATCAGCTGGGCCTGCATCATGCCCACCGCGGTATCGGCGCCTTCGGTGCTCAGGTGAGCCCGTTTGAGCAGGGTGTCGGCCTGCTCAAAGCGGCCCTGGTAGTGGGCCGCCAGGGCGGCGGAGAGGTAGTTGACCAGCGGGGTGCTGGAATCGTCCGCCGCCTTGACCAGCGCCTTCTCGGCCTTCTTCCAGCGCCCCTCGGCCAGCGCCACCAGGCCGCGGACGGTGCGCTTCATCGCGTTGCGATTGCGGGTGCGACTGTTCCACACCTTGAAGCGCGAGACGGGTCGGGTCAGGCGCATCAGCACGCGCAGCGCGAAGTGCAGGACCAGGAAGCCTGTCAACAGGATCACCAGGCCAAACCAGAAGGAGGTCTGGAAGGAGACGTCACCCACCCGCACCAACCAGTAGCCGGGCACCGACATCATCAGCTGGCCGAACAGCGCGCCCAGCGCCAGGCCGAGGACGACGATCAGGATCAGCTTTCTCATGCGTCATCTCCCCGGCGCGATTCAAACCGGCGCTCGATGAAGGTGGCCAGAGCCTGCTGGGAACCGCTGATGTCCGGCAGCTCCGGGCGAATTGCCTGGGCCTTGAGTTCACCCAGACGTTCGACAACCGACTGCACGCCGGAGGCAGAGGTGTCGTAATACCCCTCGATCAGGGTCAGGGCCTTGTCGAGGCTAGCCTCATAGAGCCCCTGCTCCTCCTTGAGCAGCGCCAGCTGCGACTGCTCGAGGACCAGACGAACGCTCTGCCGCAGATAGGACTCCTGCTCGGGGGTGATCAGCGCCTCCAGCTCCGCATCGTGGTGGCGGATAGTGACCAGCTCCTTGAGCTCCTGACCGAAGCGCGAGAGCTGATTCTGCCAGCTGCCGGTCGGTGCCTCTTCCATGCCGGAGCGCACGGTGATCTCCTCGATCTCCTGGGAAAGCGGCTGGCGGGCAATCTGCTGCTGCTGGGCATTGAGCGACAGCCAGAGGCCGGTGCGGTCGACCCGCGGCACGGCATCCAGGGCGGCCAGTTCACTGGCGATCTCTCGGCGAATCGGCACCAGGGCGGGATTGTCTGCCTCACGCAGGCGATCATCGGCGGTGCGCAGCAGGGCCGCGGCACCGGTCACGTCGCGCTCCAGCTGCAGGCGCTGGTTGGCCAGGCGCAAGAGGTAGGCCGCCTCGGCATGGAGCCAGTCGCGCTCGTCGGTCTCCTGCTCGCTGGACAACTCGGCCAGCACCTGGTCCAGGGTCTCGTTGACCTCACCGCGGTAGCTGGCGAACTCCCCCTGCAGGGCCTCGATGGCGCCGTTGATGGCGGCGTCACGCTCACTCTCGCCCTGGTCCAGGCGGCTTTCCAGGTTTGCCAGCGCCTCGGCGCTGGCAAACTGGCCGGAGGCGGACTCGAGTTCGGCGATACGCGCCTGCTGAGCATCGAGCTTCTGCCACGCTTGCCAGCCGAATAGCGCCACGGCAATGGCAAGCAGGATCACCAGCACGATCGCGGCGAGGCCCGCCTTGCCTCCTTTGCCTCCCTTGCCGTCACCGCCGCCGGCCGGGCGCGTCGCACCTCCGCTGCCGCCGGCAGCCGCTTTGGGTTCGACGGGCTTACTCTTGTCGGCAGCGCCGGAGGGCCTGTTGGATGAGGCCTTATCGCCATCGCCGCTGGCGGACTGGGAAGATGACGCTGTCGGCTTACCCTTGGGGGCAGCCGCCGCGGACGTATTGCCGGCGGCAGTGGCGTCTGGCTGGCCGACAGCAGTGGCGTCAGACATGCCGGCAGCCTGGGGCGACGCATCGCTCTTGCCCTGGGTATCGCCGGGGGCAGACGGCGTCGACTTTTCCCGCTCCTTGACGGACTCTGACGAACCCTGGGAGGCAGCGTTCTGGCTGGCCTTGCTGTCATAACGCCGGGAACGTCGTCGGCTCTGAGGGTTACCCTTGCCGGGGTCGCCGCCCGAGGTTGCCGCTTGTGCGCCATCCGGCGCCTTCTGTTCATCCTGCTCGTGTGGTTGCTTGCTCATCTTGTCGCTAGCCCTTTTCGAGATCGTCTTGATCGACATCGGCTTCCTGCGGGTGGCAGGCGGCGGTCAGCGCCACCGTCAATGCGGTTGGCGTGGCGCCGGACGCCACGACAGGGGCATGGAACCCCAGCTTGCTGGCCAGTGTAGCCAACCGGGTGCTGGAAACGATTAGCGGTTGGTTCAACGCGGCGCCCTGACACCATCTTGCCAGATGTTCGAGGATTTCTCCGCTGCTGACCACCAGGGCACGAAAGTTACCCTGTGACAGGCGGTACTGCATGTCGAGAGAAGGAGGGAGCGGGGTGCGGCAATAGACCGCCAGCCGGGTGACCCGGGCCCCGCGTGCGGTGAGGGTTTCGGCCAACAGGGGGCGCCCCCCTTCGCCGGCCACCAGCAGGATTTTTTCGCCTGCCAGGCGTTGCAGAGACCCCAATCGCAGCAGCGCCTCGCTGGTATCCTCGCCGGCCGCGGCAGGCGGAATATGGACCCGCACGCCGAGACGCTGATGCAGTGTGTCGGCAGTAGCCGCCCCCACGGCGTAGTAGTCGATGCCCACCGGCAGCTGAGGCCAGTAGCGATCCAACGCTTCGGCGAAGCACTCGGCGGCAAAGGGGCTGACCACCACTATCCGACGGAACTGGTCCAGATCGAGCCAGGCGGCGCGCTGTTCCGGGGACTCGGGCAGCACCTCGAGCCGCAGCGCCTCGAGGCGTATCACCGGCAGCCCGCTGGCTTCGATAGCCGCGGCCAGCACGTCGCCCCGCTCGCCGGGTCGGGTGATGACGACCGGTTGGTCTTCCATCAGCCGGCGCCGTACACCTCGGCGAGAATCTCGCCGGCACCCTGATCGAGCAGTTCCTCGGCCACCCGGATGCCCAGCGCCTCCGGCTCGTGGATCGAGCCGCGTCCCTCGGCGCGCAGCACTCGGCTGCCGTCCGGCGTGCCCACCAGGGCACGCAGCCAAAGGGTCTGGCCGTCGTTCTCGAACATCGCATGACCGCCGATCGGCACCTGACAGCCGCCCTCCAGGCGAGTATTCATGGCCCGCTCGGCGCGCACCCGCGTCGCCGTGGCCGGGTCGTCCAGCGGCGCCAGCAGCGAAATCAGCTCGGGGTCATGCAGGCGGCACTCGATCCCCAGCGCGCCCTGCCCGCAGGCCGGCAAGCACACCTCGGGGGGCAGCTCCATGGCGATACGCTCGTCGAGGCCCAGGCGGCGCAGGCCGGAAGTGGCCAGCAGAATGGCATCGAACTCGCCGGCGTCGAGTTTGCCCAGACGCGTCTGCACGTTGCCGCGCAGGCTGAGCACCTCCAGATCGGGCCGCGCCTCCTGCATCTGCAGGCCGCGGCGCAGGCTCGAGGTCCCGATACGCGCCCCCTCGGGCAGCGCATCCAGGCTGGCATAGTGGTTGGAAACGAAAGCATCGGTCGCCTCGGCCCCCTCCAGAATCACCGAGAGCCCCAGCCCTTCGGGGAAGTGCATGGGCACGTCCTTCATGGAGTGCACGGCGATATCGGCACGACCATCGAGCATCGACTCCTCGAGCTCCTTCACGAAGAGCCCCTTTCCCCCCACCTTGGCCAGCGGCGTGTCGAGGATCTTGTCGCCCCGAGTAGACATGGCCACCAGTTCCACCTCGAGCCCTGGATGGGCGGCCAGTAGGCGGTCGCGGACATGTTCGGCCTGCCACATGGCCAGTTGACTCTTGCGAGTGGCAATACGCAGCTTGGTGATGGATTGCACGAAGTTCTCCCTGTCTCGGTTCCCCTGCCGGCGTCCAGCAGCACCGGCTTCCGAAGGTATGAGTATTGCTTACAGCATATAGGCTCTCATCATAAAGCACCCGGCAGGGCAGGAGAAATCAATGCCCCAGGCGGCCCCTCGCCACCCGGACGGACTCTGGTACACTGCCCGACATGTCCAGCCAGCGCCGCCGCGACGGCGCCGGGGCCCTGTGGCCCCGCCTCACCGCAACCCGTTACGCAGGATGCCCAGCCCGATGAGCGCAGATTCCACCACCGCCGGCACCAACCAGTCCTGGGGCGGCCGCTTCAACGAGCCTACCGACGCCTTCGTTGCCCGCTTCACGGCCTCGGTCGACTTCGACCAGCGCCTCGCCTTCCACGATATCCAGGGCTCCATTGCCCACGCCACCATGCTGGCCCGGGTCGGCGTGCTCAGCGAGGCCGAGCGCGACGCCATCATCGCCGGACTGACCGAGATACAGGGAGAGATCACGCGCGGCGAGTTCCAGTGGTCCGTGGCGCTGGAAGACGTGCACATGAACATCGAGGCGCGGCTCACCGATGCCATCGGCATCACCGGCAAGAAGCTGCATACCGGCCGCTCCCGCAATGATCAGGTGGCCACCGATATTCGCCTGTTTTTGCGTGACGAGATCGACCGGATTGCCGCCGAGCTCTCCCGCCTGCGCCACGGTCTGATTGAACTGGCCGATCGCGAGGCTGACACCATCATGCCCGGCTTTACCCACCTGCAGACGGCCCAACCGGTCACCTTCGGTCACCACCTGCTGGCCTGGCACGAGATGCTGGCCCGGGACCACGAGCGACTGCTCGACTGCCGCAAGCGTGTCAATGTGATGCCGCTGGGCGCCGCGGCTCTGGCCGGCACCACCTATCCCATCGATCGCCACGTCAGCGCCGAGCTGCTGGGCTTTGAGCGCCCCGCCGAGAACAGTCTGGATGCGGTCAGCGATCGCGACTTCGCCATCGAGTTCACCAGCTTCGCAAGCCTCCTGCTGATGCACCTGTCACGGATGAGCGAGGAGCTGGTGCTGTGGACCAGCGCCCAGTTCGACTTCATCGACCTGCCCGACCGTTTCTGCACCGGCTCCTCGATCATGCCGCAGAAGAAGAACCCCGACGTCCCGGAACTGGTGCGCGGCAAGACCGGTCGCGTCTATGGCCATCTGATGGCCCTGCTGACCCTGATGAAGTCCCAGCCGCTGGCCTATAACAAGGACAACCAGGAGGACAAGGAGCCGCTGTTCGACACCGTGGATACCGTCAAGGACTGCCTCAAGGCGTTCGCCGACATGGTGCCGGCCATCGAGCCGAAGAAGGCACAGATGACCGAGGCGGCCCGGCGCGGTTTTTCCACCGCCACCGATCTGGCCGATTATCTGGTCCGCAAGGGCGTCGCCTTCCGCGATGCTCACGAGATCGTCGGCCTCTCGGTGGCCTACGGCCTGAAACACAACAAGGATCTCTCGGTAATGAGCCTCGAGGAGCTGCGCCAGTTCTCCGATGTCATCGAGGGTGATGTCTTCGAGGTGCTGACCCTGGAGGGCTCGGTGGCCGCCCGCAACCATATCGGTGGCACCGCCCCCGACCAGGTGCGCGCCGCCGCCCAGCGCGCCCGCGACGCTCTCACCGTCCTGCAGGCGGCCAGCTGATGGGGCGTCTCGCGCTTCCCATTCTGGTCCTGGCGCTACTCGTCGGGCTGGCAGGCTGTGGCCAGAAGGGGCCGCTCTACCTGCCCGACGACGAACCGGCGACCCAGCAAGACGGCGCCCGTGACGCCGCCAATGCCCCTGACGACAGCGAGAGCTAGCATGGATCACTTCGAATACCGCGACGGTGTGCTCTACGGCGAGGAGGTCCCGCTGACCCGCATCGCCGAGCAGTTCGGCACGCCCTGTTACGTCTATTCCAAGGCCACTCTGGCCCGACACTTCCGCGCCTACACCGAGGCCCTGGGCGGCCACCCCCACCTGATCTGCTACGCGGTGAAGGCCAACTCCAACCTCGCCGTGCTGGGCTTGCTGGCCCGTCTGGGCGCCGGCTTCGACATCGTATCGCTAGGCGAGCTCGAGCGGGTGCTGGCCGCCGGCGGTGACCCCGCCAAGGTGGTGTTCTCTGGCGTGGCCAAGCAGGAGGCCGAGATGGCCCGGGCGCTGGAGGTGGGCATCAAGTGCTTCAACGTGGAGTCGCGTCCTGAGCTCGAGCGCCTCAACGCGGTGGCGAGCAGGCTCGGCAAGGTCGCGCCGATATCGCTGCGGGTCAACCCGGACGTGGACGCCGGCACCCATCCCTACATCTCTACCGGGCTGAAGGACAACAAGTTCGGGATCCCGGTAGACGAGGCGCTGGCGGTCTATGAACTGGCCGCGAGCCTGCCCCACGTCAAGGTCACGGGCCTGGACTGCCATATCGGTTCCCAGCTCACCGAGCTCTCCCCCTTCCTGGACGCCCTGGATCGCTTGCTAATGCTGCTCGAGACTCTGCGCAAGCGCGGCATCGAGGTACAGCATCTGGATCTGGGTGGCGGCCTGGGTGTGCCCTATCGCCACGAACACCCGCCGGCCCCCTTCGACTACGCCTCGGCCCTGCTGGAGCGCCTCTCCCGATGGGAAGGCAGCGAGCGGCTTACCCTGCTCTTCGAGCCGGGCCGCTCGATTGCCGCCAACGCGGGGGTGCTGCTGACCCGAGTCGAATTTCTCAAGCCCGGCGAGACGAAGAACTTCGCCATCGTCGACGCCGGCATGAACGATCTCATTCGCCCGGCACTCTATCAGGCGTGGCAAACCATTCTGCCGGTGGACACTCGCCGCGCCCGTGAAGTCGCTACCTATGATGTGGTGGGTCCGGTGTGCGAGACCGGCGACTTCCTGGGCAAGGATCGCGAACTGGCCATTGCCGCCGGCGACCTGCTGGCGGTGCGCTCGGCCGGGGCCTACGGCTTCGTGATGGCATCGAACTACAACAGCCGCACGCGCCCCGCCGAGGTGATGGTGGATGGCGAGATTGCCCACCTGGTGCGACGCCGAGAGCGTCTCGAGGAGCTATGGGCCGGCGAGGCCCTGCTTCCGGAAGCGGCGCTATCGGAAGGCCCCCTGCCGGAGGACGCCAGCTGATGCTGCTGCACTTCACCAAGATGCACGGCCTGGGCAACGACTTTATGGTGATCGATCTGGTCACCCAGCGGGCCCGATTACAGGACGATCAGATCCGCCGCCTGGCTGACCGCCGCTTCGGCGTCGGCTTCGATCAGTTGCTGATCGTCGAGCCCCCCCGGGACCCGGATATGGATTTCCGCTACCGGATCTTCAACGCCGACGGCAGCGAAGTGGAGAACTGCGGCAACGGCGCCCGCTGTTTCGCCCGCTTTGTGCGTGACCAGCGGCTGACCCACAAGCACGAGATCCATGTAGAGACCGCCGGCGGGCCACTGGTCCTGCGTGTCGAGGACGACGGTCGGGTGCGCGTCGACATGGGCGCGCCGCGCTTCGCCCCCGAGACACTGCCCTTCGATGCCGCCGAGGACCGCCCGCTGCATACCCTGGAAGTGGACGGCCGGCGCCTCGATATCGGCGTGGTTTCCATGGGCAACCCCCATGCGGTGCTGCGGGTCGACGACGTCGACCTCGCCCCGGTGGAACACCTGGGCCCCGCCATCGAGTCCCACCCGCGCTTTCCAAAACGAGTCAACGCGGGCTTTATGCAGGTGGTGTCCGAGCATGAGATACGCCTGCGGGTCTATGAGCGGGGCAGCGGCGAGACCCTGGCCTGCGGCACCGGGGCCTGCGCCGCGGTCGCCACCGGCATTCGCCAGGGGCTGCTGACGAGTCCGGTCACCGTGCATCTGCCTGGCGGCGACCTGACCATCGAATGGGAAGGCCCCGGCACCTCGCTGGCCATGAGTGGCCCCGCTGAACGCGTCTATGACGGCCGCATCATCCTGATCTGAGGCCGACAAGGCCCATCGCCGAGGAGTTGGTATGACACGAGCCGTCCCCGAACCGCGCAAGACCCTCGACCCGGACCGGGTAGCCGAGTGGCTGGCCACCCACCCGGACTTCTTTGTCGGCCGTGAGGGGCTGCTGCAGCAGCTGCGCGTGCCGCATCCGGAGGCCCGCGGCGCTATCTCGCTGCTGGAGCGCCTGGTCCACGATCTGCGTACCCGCGCCGAACAGGCCGAGGGGCGTCTGGAACAGCTGCTCGAATCGGCCCGCCACAACGAGGGCCAGTACCGGCGCACTCGGGAGCTGGTCCTGGCGCTGCTGGAGGCCGAGGACGGCGACGCCCTGGGCCAGGCCCTTGCCACTCAGCTCAGTGAATGCTTCTCCACGCCGGCGGTGGCGCTCTGGTGCCCGGCCAGCCTGACCGATGCCGACCCTCGTCCGCCCCAGGCGCCGCGACAAGTGCTCGACGAACACGCTGGTTCACGCCTGGCCGCACTCCTCGACGGCCGCAGCAGCCGCTGTACCCGTCTTACCCCCACCGACTGGAAACGGCTGCTGCCACACACCGCGGCACCGCGACGCTCCGGCTCCTGCGTCATCACGCGGCTGACCCTTGGCGAACCGCTGGGCTATCTGATACTCGCCAGCCCCGACGCCGATCACTTTCGCGCCAGCATGGACACCCTGTTCGCCGAATATGTGGGCGACGTGGTGGCCCGACTGCTGGTGCGCCACTCGACGCGTTATGGCTGAGCATCCCACCCCGAAAGGCCCCCTGACCGGGGAGGTCGAAGCCTTCCTGGCCGGGCTCAGGCGCACCGCCAGCCCCGCCACTCTGGATGCTTATCGCCGCGACCTCACTGCGCTGATCGCCTTCCTGGCCGAGCATGCGATCGATGACTGGCGACAGCTGGATGTTGCCCTGCTGCGTCGCTTCCTGGGAGGCGAGCGCGCCAGGGGGCTGGCGCCGCGAAGCCTGGCCCGGCGCCGTTCCGCCATTTCGCGATTGGCCGATCACCTCGTCACCCTGGGCCGACTCGACCATAATCCGGTGGCCCTGACCCGCGCCCCCCGCCAACCCCGCCACCTGCCGCGCCCGGTGGACGTCGATCGTCTGAAGCATTTCCTGGAGACCCCCCACGACGGCTCACCGCTGGCGGTGCGCGACCAGGCCATGCTGGAACTTTTCTACTCCAGCGGTCTGCGCCTGGCCGAACTGGCTGGGCTCGATCCTGTCGATCTACAGCCGGAACGGGTGCGGGTGCTGGGCAAGGGCGGCAAGCCCCGCCAGGTCCCGGTGGGTCGCCACGCGCGTGGCGCGCTGGATTCCTGGCTGGCCCTGCGGGACACACTGGCGGCCCCGGGGGAGACGGCACTCTTTGTGGGCAACCGTGGCGCTCGGCTGGGCCACCGCGCCATCCAGCAGCGCCTGGCGCTGATCGCCCGCCGCCGCGGGCTAGACGAACACCTTCATCCCCACCGCCTGCGCCACTCCTTTGCCAGCCATCTGCTGGAGTCGAGCCAGGACCTACGCGCCGTCCAGGAACTGTTGGGGCACGCCAATCTGGCCACCACCCAGGTCTATACCCGGCTGGACTGGCAGCACCTGGCGGCCAGCTACGACGCCGCCCACCCGCGGGCGAGACGCCGTCCCGCCCGGGACCGTGACGAGGAGCCGTCGTGAAGCTGGAGGCCATCACTTTCGATCTGGACGACACCCTGTGGGACAACGGCGGGGTGATGCAGCGTACCGAGACCGGCCACTACGCCTGGCTGGACGAGGCGCTGGCCGACTGGCTGGCGGCGCACGACGAAGGGGCACGCCCGACAGACGAGCGCGGTCGCTTCGCCGCACGCTTTCCGCTTGAGGCCTTTACCGCGCGCCGCCTGCACCTGGCGAGCGAACACCCCTTGCGCCGCGGCGACTTCACCTGGCTGCGCCGCCGGGCGCTGGCCGAGCTGCTAGGCGAGTATGGGCTGGGGACAGAACACGCCGAACACTGGGCCATGCGGGCCATGGAGCGCTTCATGGCGCTGAGACATGACGTGACGCCCCATAAGGAGGTGGAGACCCTGCTCGAGGGACTGGGGGAGCGCTACGGGCTGGCCAGCATCACCAACGGCAACGTGGACGTCACCCGTCTGGCCCTGGGGCGCCACTTCCCGGTGATCATTGCCGCCGGCGAGCTGCTGGCCCCCAAGCCAGACCCACGACCCTTCCTGGCCGCCCTGGCCCGGCTCGGGGCGATGCCCTCGCGGGCACTCCATGTAGGTGACTCCTGGGCCGAGGACGCCCTGCCGGCGCGGCGCCTGGGCATGCAGGCCGCGTGGATCGGCCCCGATGACCGGGTACTTCCCCCCGGCATCCACCGTCTGGACCATGTGCGCGAGCTGCCCGAGCTGGTTGCCTGGCTGGTCCGGCGGCGTTGACACAGACGGCAACGGTGACAGGCCGGGGGTGGAGCTGGCTGGTCAGCGGCGGGATTACGCCTCGGGAGTGTCCTGCAGCCAGTCGTCGAGGCGCGCATGCGCCTCCTCGATACCTTGCCCCTTGAGTGACGAGAAGAGCTGAATGCTGACCAGATCCTCCCACTCGCGCAGCCGCGAGCGCACCTGCTGCAGGGCGCTCGCGGCCGGGCCGCGCTTGAGCTTGTCGGCCTTGGTGAGCAGGATATGCACTCGCATCGACTTGTCATCCGCCCAGCCCAGCAGGGTCTGGTCGAACTCCGTGAGGGGATGACGCACGTCCATCACCAGCACCAGGCCACGCAGAGAGGCTCTGCGCTGCAGATAGTCGGAGAGATGGCGCTGCCACTCCAGCTTGACCTGTTCGGGTACCTTGGCAAAGCCATAACCCGGCAGATCCACCAGCCGCCGTTCGGTATCATCGCCCAGGGTAAAGAAGTTGATCAGCTGGGTACGACCGGGCGTCTTGGAGATGCGCGCTAGGGCTTTCTGGCGGGTCAGCGTATTGATGGCGCTGGACTTTCCGGCGTTGGAGCGACCAGCGAAGGCTACTTCGGCACCGCTGTCGGGCGGACACTGGGCCAGGGTGGGGGCGCTGGTGAGGAATTGGGCAGTCTGATAGTTGAGTCGCGCCATGGCGATGACATCCTGACGATGGTCGAAGAGAGACGGGGCGCGGCTTGCATTCCCGCCGCCGGGGTGATTCGGTATAATACAGTGTCTTTTGTCTGCGACCCGGGGCAAGCTAGTGTACCACCGCGCCCTCGACGTCCGCGAACCAGCAGGTCTAGAGCATCAGGATGGCTCGACTCTGGTTCTCCTCGCGAACCGGGCGGCACCCAGGGTACGTACCGGTCAACAACGTAACGGCATAGTGGATCAGCGATGAGAAAGTTACTGGCAAGCCTGGCAATTACCATGGGCGCCGTCGGCGCCGCCCACGCCGACCTGGAGTCTGACGCTGATGCGGCAGCGGGTCGTGAGAAAGCGCAGAGCTGCGCCGCCTGTCACGGCCAGACGGGCGTCAGCCCGACGTCGGCCTTCCCGCATCTCGCCGGCCAGCAGATGTCCTATACCGCCAAGCAGATCATGGACATCCGTGACGGCAACCGCATGGTGCCGGAGATGGCTGGCCAGGTGGACAACTTTTCGGATCAGGACGCCTGGGACGTGGCCAAGTACTTCGCCCAGCAGGACGCCAACCTGGGCCAGGCAGACCCTGACAGCGCTCTGCTGGAGCGTGGCGAGGAACTTTACCGCGCCGGCGACATGTCAAGAGGCATTCCGGCCTGCGCTGCCTGCCACACTCCCACGGGGGAAGGGATCGGCAGCGCCGTCTATCCGGCTCTCTCCGGCCAGTTCGCGGAGTACACGGCCTCCACCTTGCAGGACTTTGCCGCCGGCGCCCGCGCCAACGATCCGGCCAACATCATGCGCGACATCGCTGCCAAGATGAGCGATGACGACATGGAAGCCGTGGCCAACTACGTGCTTGGTTTGCACTGAATCGATCTGCGCTGAGTCGGTTCACACCGACTCAGCCAAGCAGGGATGCGACGCTCAGCGCGACAGGGCGGCCTAAGGGCCGCCCTGGTCGTATTTCACCGGCCCCGCCGTCTGCGCCATGGAACCCTCGGCGCAGCAAGTGCTCAAAGGCAGCGACGCCGGCCCGGACCGGATCAACCAAAGAGAGAGTTCCTGATGTTCAAGCCACTGATGTTTGCCCTCGCCGGCCTCGGTCTGTCGAGCCTGGCCACCGCCTCGCCGCTGGTCGAGGGCCAGCACTATGAGGTGCTGCCCCAACCCGTCGAGACCCGCGTCGACGAAGGCCAGATCGAGGTTACCGAGGCGTTCTGGTACGGCTGCCCGCACTGCTACAACCTGCAGGAGCACGTCACGGCCTGGTATGAGACGCTGAACGAAGACGTCAGCGTGGTTCACCTGCCCGGCACCATGGGCGGCGACTGGAACAAGCACGCAGCGGCTTTCTACGCTGCGGAATCACTGGGCATCATCGAGGTGGTCCACGCCGATTTCTTTGACGCCATCCATCAGCAGAACCGTCGCCTCACCGAGGTCGACGACGTGGCCGACTTCTTCAGCGACTACGGCGTCGACGTCGAAGAGGCCCGCCAGGCGCTGAACTCCTTCGCAGTAAAGAGTCGCGTCAATCAGGCCCATTCTCGGCTACGTACCATGCGATTGATGAGCGTACCCGCGTTGATCATCGACGGACGCTATCTGGTCACTCCCACCAGCGCCGGCAGTCTTTCCAACATGCCGCAAATCGCCGGCGCACTGATCGAAAAGGTGCGCGAAGAGCGTGGTGACAGCTGATATGTCGCACCTGGCCGAGGCACGCACACCGCCCCTGGAGGGCGGTCACCTGAAGCTGCTCACCTTTAACATGCAGGTGGGCATTCAGACTTCGGCCTATCATCACTACCTGACTCGCAGCTGGCAGCACCTGCTACCCCACCCCAAGCGCCAGCGGCGCCTGGATATGGTCAGCGAGGTGCTGGGCCGCTTCGACATCGTCGGCCTTCAGGAGGCCGACGGGGGCAGTTTCCGCTCCAGCAACGTCAACCAGGTGGAATACCTCGCCAGTCGCGGCGGCTTTCCTCACCACTTCCAGCAGCTCAACCGCAATTTGGGCCGTATTGCCCAGCACAGCAACGGGCTGCTGTCGCGGCTGACTCCCAGTCGAATCGAGGAGTATCGCCTGCCCGGCACACTGCCCGGGCGTGGTGCCATCCACGCGCGCTTCGGTGAAGGGCCCGATGCCTTGCATCTGTTTGTCGCCCATCTGGCGCTCAGTCATCGTGGCCGGGTCCGCCAGCTCGACTATCTCTCCGAGATCATCCAACCGCTGCGCCATGTGGTGGTGATGGGCGACCTCAACTGCACGCCGGAACAGCTCCACGGCCACCAGCGCTTCTGCGCTTCGCTGCCACTGCATCCGGTGCGGCCTCCGCTCAGCTACCCCTCCTGGCAGCCGCGCCGGGCCCTGGACCATATCCTGCTGTCTAACTCGCTGCAGGCCGCCGACGTGCGGGTGCTGGACCACCTCTTCTCCGACCATCTGCCGATCGCCGTGGATGTCGAGCTGCCGGCGGCTTGCCTCCAGACGTTGACCGTGCGGCGCAAGGCCGAGCGCAGCTGAGACGCGATGTTCGCCCAAAGGGTTGAGACTCGGGGATGACGATCATCGTCTAATCGGCGATGATGCGCGTCTTTTCCGCTTCCGCGCGAGACCTATCATGACACCTCCCGCCCGCGAACCTGCCCTGCTGCGCGGCCTGGATGCCTTCACCGATCGCATCGGCCGAGGCGTCGCCTGGCTCGTCATCCTCATGATGGCGGTACAATTCGCCATCGTGGTCATGCGCTATGCGCTCAACATTCACAATACCGTGATGCAGGAGTCGGTGATGTACATGCACGCCGCCGTGTTCATGCTCGGCGCTGCCTGGACCCTGCGCCGTGACGGTCATGTGCGCGTGGACATCTTCTATCGGCGACTCTCCGCCCGGGGACGCGCCTGGATCGACCTCTGCGGTACCCTCTTCCTGCTGATCCCGGTGGTGCTGTTCATCGGCATCGGCAGCTACGGCTATGTGCGCAGCAGCTGGGCGATCCTGGAACGCTCACCGGACGGCGGCATTCCCGGGGTCTTTCTGCTCAAGAGCCTGATCCTGATCATGATGCTGCTGCTACTGGTGCAGGGCATCGCCCAGCTGATCCGCCAGGTGCTGGTGATCCGCCATCGATTACCCGGCAAGACCCCGGACCACGAGGAGCTCGTGTGATGCTGGCCACTCTCCTCGAGTTCATGCCGCTGGTGATGTTCGCTGCCGTGTGTAGCGTACTGATGCTGGGCTATCCGGTTGCACTGTCGCTGGCGGGCACCGCGCTGATCTTCGCCGGCCTTGGGTATGTCATGGTGCAGCTGGGCGTGCCGGTGCCCTTCGAATCGCGCTACATGAGCGCCATGCCCAACCGCCTCTACGGCATCATGAACAACCAGACGCTGTTGGCGGTGCCACTGTTCGTGCTGATGGGAGTGCTGCTGGAAAAGTCGCGCATCGCCGAGACCCTGCTCGATGCGATGTCGCTGGCCTTCGGCGCCTTGCGCGGTGGCCTGGGCATCGCCGTGGTGCTGGTAGGCATGCTGCTGGCCGCCTCCACCGGCATCGTTGGCGCCACCGTGGTGACCATGGGGCTGCTCTCGCTGCCCACCATGATCAAGCGCGGCTACTCCCCTTCCCTGGCCACTGGCACCATTTGTGCCACCGGTACCTTGGGCCAGATCATTCCCCCCTCCATTGCCCTCGTGCTGCTGGGCGATGTGCTCAACAACGCCTACCAGCAAGCCCAGCTGGCCATGGGGGTGTGGAGCCCACAGACCCTCTCGGTCGGCGATCTGTTTATCGGGGCGCTGGTTCCCGGCCTGCTGCTGGTGGTCGCCTATATTGTCTACCTGCTGATCACCGCCTGGCTGAAGCCGGAGACGGCCCCGGCCGCGGACCGCCAGGGACTGATGGACGAGCTGGGCCACACCGGCAGCATCTGGCCACTTCTTCTCAAGGGGCTGCTGCCGCCGGTTCTGCTGATCGTCGCCGTGCTGGGGTCGATCCTAGGCGGCTTCGCCACGCCCACCGAGGCCTCGGCGGTGGGCGCCTTCGGGGCCTTCATGCTGGCCCTGGCCAACCGGCGGCTGACCCTGCCCATCCTGCGCGAAGTGGTGCAGTCCACGACTCAGGTCACCAGCATGGTGTTCCTGATCCTGATCGGCGCGGCGCTTTTCTCGCTGGTGTTCCGCGCCTTTGGGGGAGAGGAGCTCGTCATCGAGCTGTTCGAGGCGCTGCCCGGTGGGGTGGTAGGGGCCACCCTCGTGGTGATGCTGGTGATCTTCCTGCTGGGCTTTATCCTCGACTTCATCGAGATCACCTTCGTGGTGGTACCCATCGTCGGCCCGGTGCTGCTGGCCATGGGCATCGACCCGATCTGGCTAGGGATCATGATCGCCGTTAACCTTCAGACGTCCTTTTTAACGCCACCCTTCGGCTTCGCGCTATTCTACCTGCGCGGAGTGACGCCGGCGTCGGTGCCCACCTCGGCAATCTACCGAGGAGTGGTCCCCTTTATCGCCCTGCAGCTCTGCATGCTGCTGGCGCTGGCGCTCTTTCCGGCGTTGGCCACCTGGCTACCCTCGGTGCTGTAGCGCCCTGGCGGAAGACTATTGGCACAGAGGGGCGAGCCACTGCTGAGCCAGGAGCAGTACCACGGCATAGCGCGTCGCCTTGGCCAGGGTGATCAGCAGGACCGCCCGCCACCAGGGCAGCCGGAAGATGCCGGCCAGCACGGTGAGCGGGTCGCCCACCACCGGCGCCCAGGAGGCCAGCAGGCTCCATTCGCCGAAACGCAGATACCAGCGCTCGGCACGGGCCAGCCCCGCCGGCGACGCGGGAAACCAGCGGCGATCCTGGAAGCGGCGCGCGTATCGGCCCATCCAGACGTTGATCAGGCTGCCCAGCGTATTGCCGGCAGTAGCCACCGCCCACAGCATCAGGGCCGGTTCGCCCAGGCACCAAAGCCGGGCCAGCCACACCTCCGAACCGCCGGGCAGCAGGGTGGCGCTGACCAAGGCCACCGCAAACAGGCTCAGCATGCTCTTTTATTGCCAGGTGACCGCATGACCGACTCATCCTCGATTCCCAAACGCTCGACTCCCAAACGCTCGATTCCCAACGTGCTGACCATCGCCGGCTCCGACCCCAGTGGCGGTGCCGGCATCCAGGCCGACCTCAAGACCTTCTCTGCCCTGGGTGCCTATGGTACCAGCGTGATCACCGCCTTGACCGCCCAGAACACCCGCGGCGTCAATGGCGTACACCCGGTGCCAGCCGACTTCATCGCCACCCAGCTCGAGACCCTGCTCGACGACGTGCGCATCGATGCGGTCAAGATCGGGATGGTGGCGAGCCTGGAGGTAGCGGAGGTGATCCGCGAGGCGTTGACCCGACGCCGTCCACGCTGGGTGGTGCTCGACCCGGTGATGGTGGCCAAGAGCGGCGACATCCTGGTGGACGCTATCGGCATTCGCGCGGTTCGCGAAGTGCTGGTGCCGTTGGCCGACCTTATCACCCCTAACCTGCCCGAAGCCGCGGTGCTGCTGGGTCTACCAGCTCCCGTCACCCGGGATGAGATGCAGGCCATGGCCCCGGCGCTGCGTGCGTTGGGCGCCGGTGGCACCCTGCTCAAGGGCGGCCATCTGAGCGGTGGGGAGTGTCCCGACCTGCTGATTGGCGCCGATGCCGCCGTCTGGGTCGAAGGTGCCAGAGTCGACACCGCCAACCTGCACGGCACCGGCTGTACCCTCTCCTCGGCTATCACCGCGCACCTGGCTCAAGGTGACTCGCTGCATAAGGCAGTGGCGGCGGCCAAGGCCTGGCTGGGCGAGGCGCTCGCCGCCAGCCACCGGCTTGATGTAGGCCAAGGAAGCGGCCCGGTGCACCACTTCCACGCCTGGTGGTAGCGCCATTCCGGTGTTTTGTCCCTTGCAGGGGTGACAACGGCCTTCCATGCTGAAGGTCTCACCTCCCGGGAAGCGGAGCGCGCCACCATGACCCAGACTCTACTGTTCGCCTGCGACCTCTCTGCCGAGAACCGCGCCGCCTTTGCCCGTGCCCTGCGCCTGGCCGGTGAACAGGGGGCACGTCTGGATGTGATCCATGTGCTCGATCCCTACCTGCCGCGGCGCGCACTCCGCGACCTGGAGACGGCGGTGGTAGCGGACATGCAGGCCACCCTGACCGATATCCGCGAGGACTATGCCTTGCCCGAGCCCCAGGTACTGCTGCAGACGGTAACCGGCTCTCCCTATGCCGAGATCATCCGCGAGGCCCACGAGCGAGAGGTGGACATGATCATTCTCGGCGCCCATCGCAAGCGGGGACAGCCGGATCTGGTCGCCGGCACCACCCTGGCCCGGGTGCTGCGCAGCGCTCCCTGCCCGGTGCTCACGGTGAGCCACCTGGCCAGCCAGGAGTGGCGGGACATCCTGGTCCCGGTGGACTTCTCTCTGACCTCGCGGCACACCTTGCGCGAGACCCTCAAGCGCTTCCCCGAGGCACGCCTGACCCTGCTTCACGCCTGGGACATCCCCGGGGAGCGCGAGCTCGGCTCCCAAGGCGACTATGCACGCTGGCGGGATCGCGAGGTTGCCAGGCTGCGCACCCAGCTCGAGCGCGAAACCGAGCAGCTGATGGGTGAGCTGGACAACGTACCGGAGCTGGAGCTGGTGCTCGAGCAGGGGGACCCGCTGGAGGTACTGATGACTCGACTGCGCCGTCAACCCCCGGATCTGCTGGCCCTGGGCAGCCGCGGTCAACTGGGCCGCCAGAGCCATATCACCGAGCAGTTACTGGCCGAGCCCCACTGCGACATCATGCTCTGCCGCGCCTGGTAATCGGGACTCGGTACAGAACCTCTACGCGATGATAAAGTCTGTACATGACTGCCGTCATAACCGTCGGAGATTCCCTGTGCATCGACCTGCTCATCCTGCCCTCCCTGATACTTCTATCTTTCTGCCCGCCCTACTGCTCGCCCTGCTAATGGCCTGTTTGCCGAGACAAGCCGATGCCACAGAGACGGTGGAGATCAAGGGAGTGACGTTTGCCACCGAACTGGAAGAAACCGGCCAGGCCTATCGACTGATCGGCCACGGCCTGTTTCGCTACATGATCTGGACCGCCTATGCGGGCGCCTACTACCAGGCCGATGACCGGCCGGAGCCGGCACCGCTGTCAGCCGTGCCGCGCCGGCTGGAGCTCGAGTACTTCCACGCCATCGAGGCGGACGACTTTGCCGCCGCCACTCGCGATAGCGTGCGTGAACGCCTGGGCGAACCGACCTATCGCGATCTGCTTCCGGGCCTGAACGCCTTTAACCGTGCCTATCGCCGCGTCGAACCCGGTGACCGTTATGCCCTGACCTGGGATGGAGAGGCTCTGTCCCTGGCCCTTAACGGCGAGAGGCTCTATCGCGGTGACGATCCGGCACTTGCCAGCGCACTCTTCGGCATCTGGCTCGGTGACAGTCCCCTGCGGGACGATTTCCGCGATGCCCTGCTGGGCCGCCGCTGAACCGGCGCGTGCTAGCATTGACGCTCAAATTCAGTGGGTTGGAGGAGAGGACGACGATGAAGGCACTGCTTCAGCGAGTCACCCGGGCCAGCGTCGCCGTAGAGGGCCGCACCGTGGGCGCCATCGGCCATGGCCTGCTGGCGCTGGTCGGGGTGGAGAAGGGCGACGACGAGGCCGCGGCGGACCGTCTACTTCACAAGCTGCTTCGCTTTCGAGTGTTCAGCGACGCTGACGACAAGATGAACCTCGACCTGCAGCAGGTCGACGGCGGCCTGTTGCTGGTCTCCCAGTTCACCCTGGCGGCGGATACCCGCAAGGGGCTGCGGCCCAGCTTCTCCAGCGCCGCCCCACCCGATGAGGGCCACCGGCTGTTCCACTACCTGCTGCAGCAGGCCGAGGCAGCCTGGCCCAAGGTAGAAAGCGGCGAGTTCGCCGCCAACATGGAGGTCTCACTGGTCAACGACGGGCCGGTGACTTTTTTGCTGGAGAGCTGACAGCGCAGTGCCAGAGTTGCAACCTCGGGGTCGCGACTCGCGCTTCCCCGCTGCAACCGGCCGCTCTCCCGCAGGCTCCTCAGCTCCCACTGAGCTCGGCTTCCATGGCCTCCAGCTCCTCCTCGGCCGCCAGCCACTCGGCCTCGAGACCGTCCAGGCGCGACTTGAGCTCACCCTGACGGGCCAGGGTGGCGGTCAGCTCCTCCTTGCGCCCGGGGTCGGTGTAGAGCTCGGCATCGCCCAGGGCTTCTTCCACCTTGGCCAGCTCCGCCTGGACCCTCTCCATGGCCTGCTCGGCACGGTCGCGACTCTGTTTCAGCGGACGCAGCTTCTCGCGAAGCTCGGCGGCGGCACGCCGGCTCGCCTTGCGATCCTCCTTGGGGGCAGCACTCTCCGCCTGACGCTCGCCCTTCTCGACTCGCGCCTCGCGGCGCTCCCCCTCGAGCCGCACCTTGAGCCAGGCACGGTAGTCTTCGAGATCACCATCGAAGGGCTCGACCCGGTGGTCGGCGACCCGCCAGAACTCGTCCACCGTGGCGCGCAGCAGATGACGGTCGTGGGAGACGATGATCACCGTGCCCTCGAAGGCCGCCAGCGCCTCGGTAAGCGCCTCACGCATCTCCAGGTCCAGGTGGTTGGTGGGCTCGTCAAGCAGCAGCAGGTTGGGCTTCTGCCAGGCCACCAGAGCCAGAGCCAGCCGTGCTTTTTCGCCGCCAGAGAATCGCCCCACCTCACCAAAGGCGTCGTCACCCTGGAAGCCGAAGCCCCCCAGGAACTTGCGGATATCCAGATCCGCGGCATTGGGTGAAAGCCGCTGCACGTGCATGAAAGGGGTCGAGGCGAGATCCAACCCCTCTAACTGGTGCTGGGCAAAATAGCCGATGGCCAGGTGTTCGCCGGGCACCCGCTTGCCGGCCAACAGAGGCAGCTCGCCGGTGAGCGACTTGATCAGGGTCGACTTGCCGGCTCCGTTGGGACCCAGCAGCCCGATTCGCTGTCCAGGCAGCAGCGTCAGCTTCACGTTATCAAGTTGTGCCGTCTCGTTTCCCGCGGCATCGCGATAGCCCAGCCGAGCCTCGTCCAGCACCAGCAGCGGATGAGACGTCTTGTCCGCCGCGGGAATGCTGAAATGGAAGGGAGAATCGGCGTGAGCCATGGCGATGTCACCCATCCGCTCCAGCATCTTCAGGCGGCTCTGGGCCTGGCGTGCCTTGTTGGCCTGATAACGGAAGCGCGCCACGAAGCGTTCGATCTCCTCACGCCGCGCCAGCTGCTTGACCGCCTCGGCCTGCTGCAGGGCAAGCTTCTCGGCCCGGGTGCGCTCGAACGTGGAATAGTTCCCCCGGTAGATCACCAGCGTATGGCGGTCGAAGTGCACGATGTGATCACATACCGCGTCGAGGAAATCGCGATCGTGGGAGATCAGCAGCAGGGTACCGGGGTAGCGCATCAGCCACTGTTCGAGCCACAGCAGGGCGTCAAGATCCAGATGGTTGGTGGGCTCGTCGAGCAGCAGCACATCCGAGGGCATGAACAGGGTGCGCGCCAGGTTGACGCGCATCCGCCAGCCGCCGGAGAAGTCCGACAGCGGGCGCACCAGGTCTTGCTGGCTGAAGCCGAGCCCCACCAGCAGCTGCGCCGCCCGAGCCGGCGCGCTGTAACCGTCCAGGGCCTCGATGGCACCGTGCAGCTCCGCCTCGCGGTGGGCATGATCAGACTCCCGGGCGGCCGTCAGCGCCGCCTCTGTCTTGCGCAGTTCGTGGTCGCCGTCCAGCACGTAGTCGATGATGGCCCGGTCCAGGGCCTCCACCTCCTGAGCCATATGGGCGATGCGCTGGCCCCCGCTCATCTCGACTGCTCCGCGATCCGGGGCCAGTTCGCCGAGCAGCAGCTTGAACAGGCTCGATTTGCCGGCGCCGTTGGCACCAACGATGCCCGCCTTGTGGCCGGCATGCAGGGTCAGATCGGCCCCTTCCAGCAGGGCCTGGGTGCCGCGTTGCAGGGAAACTTGGCGCAGTGCGATCATACGGGCTCCACGGACAGTGGTTGATAGCCGCCGCCATGCCGGCGACGGCCGAGGGAACAAACCATGATTCTACCGAAATGACGGCCATCCTGCGGGCTCGGCTGACTCAGCAACCCCTATGGGAGTTTGCCTTGGTGCTCTATGGCCAGCCGGAAGTCGAACAGGCTTGCCTGGCGCTGCAGGATCAGGCCCTGGTCGACGTCTGCGAACTGCTGTGGCGCTGCTGGCTGCTGCGCCATGGCGCCGTGCCCGGGCCAAGGTCAGAGAAGGGCCTGGTAGAAGTGCTTCGCTGGCAGCGCGAGGTCACCGCCCCACTGCGCCGGCTACGCCGCCAGCTAAAACCCGAAGCAGAAGTCCAGCCAGGAGTCGCCGCACTGCGCAAGACGCTGAAGCTCGCAGAGCTTAAGGCCGAACGAGAGACACTCGGCCGACTCGAGCGCCTGGCCCTTACAGCCTCACCGTCGGCCCTGATACCGGCCCCATCAGTGGGTGCCGAGGCCGCCGAAAAATTGCTGGCGAACGCCCTCTGTTTGCAGAAAAAAACCCACCTTTCAACGCTGCATACGCTGGTCGCCTCTCTTGACCCTCCTACCACGCCACGCTAGCCTGAAAGTACATGTGCGGGCTCTAGGTCCGCGTCTTGCCTGTTATTTTCGCAAGAACATGACTACCCAACCGGTAAAGGGATTACAAGAATGAAGGCAACTAAACTGATCACCACGGCTACCGTCGGCGCCCTGCTTTTTGGGATGTCCGCGGCGGCCCATTCTGCCAACTGGCGTTACGCCCACGAAGAGTTCGAGGGTGATGTTCAGGACGTTTTCGCCATGGCGTTCAAGGAGTATATCGAGGAGAACTCCGACCATACCGTCCAGGTCTATCGCTTTGGCGAGCTGGGCGAGTCCGACGACATCATGGAGCAGACCCAGGCCGGCATCCTGCAGTTCGTCAACCAGTCGCCAGGCTTCACCGGCGCGCTGATTCCCGAGGCGCAGATCTTCTTCGTTCCCTACCTGCTGCCCACCGACGAAGAGACCGTCATCGAGTTCTTCAACACCAGCGTGGCCATCAACGAGATGTTCCCGGAGCTCTACGCCGAGCAGGGCCTGGAATTGCTCAAGATGTATCCGGAAGGCGAGATGATCGTCACTCTGGATGAGCCCTTCACGACCCCGGAAGAGCTGCGCGGCAAGAACATCCGTATCATGACCAACCCGCTGCTCTCCGCCACCTACCAAGCCTTCGGTGCCAGCCCGACGCCGTTGCCGTGGGGCGAGGTCTACGGCGGTCTGCAAACCGGTATCCTGCAGGGCCAGGAGAATCCGATCTTCTGGATTGAGTCTGGCGGTCTCTACGAAGTCTCTCCGCACCTGGTCTACACCGGCCACGGCTGGTTCACCACCGCCATGATGGCCAACCAGAACTTCTTCGACGGCCTCTCCGAGGATGAGCAGCAGATGGTGCGTGACGCCAGTGATCACGCCTACGATATCATCATCGATCACATCTCCGGGCTGGCCGAAGAATCCCTGGCCAAGATCCAGGCGGCCTCCGACGAGGTCACCGTGACTCGCCTCACCGAGGAGCAGATCGAGGCCTTCCGCGCCCGAGCGCCCCAGGTCGAGGAGGAGTTCATCGAGATGACAGGCGAGCGTGGCCGCGAGTTGATCGAGCAGTTCCACGCCGATCTGGAAGCCGTAAGGGCCGACGATTGATCCGACCATCAACTCGTCATCACCGCTGACGCAAGGGGGTGGCCGACAGGCTGCCCCTTTTCCTTTACCGCCTTGGCACCCTTTTTTGGGGTATCACGGCCATTCAGCGTTGAAGTCTCAACGGCATGACGAAGCCTGAGAGCGTAATCTCGAAGAACGACTGTGATAATCGTGCGTTGGGAATCGACAGGAGCCCGCCGACATGGAAATGAACGAAGACGACATTGCCGAGAAGAACTACCGCTCGACGTTGCCTGGCCCACTGGGGCCCATCGACACATGGATCAGCCGTGCAGAGGCAGTGATTCTAGCGATGGGGGTGATCCTCATGGCCGTCAACACCATCGCCAATGTGCTGAGCCGGTTCATCCTCGGTGAGAGTCTGCACTTCTCCGAGGAGGTCAACCGCATCCTGATCGTGATGATCACCTTCGCCGGCATCGGCTATGCGGCACGCCATGGCCGGCATATCCGCATGTCAGCCATCTACGATGCCGTGCCCACCGGCGGCAGGCGCTGGATGATGATCATCATCTCCCTGTTCACCGCCCTGGTGATGTTCATGCTCTGCTACTACTCGATCGGCTACATTTCCACCCTCTATAGCCGTGGGCGCGTGCTGCCGTCGCTGAGCATCCCGGTATGGATCATGTACATCTGGGTTCCGTTAGGCTTCGCCATCACTGGCATTCAGTATCTGCTGACTGCCATCAAGAACATGACCTCACATGACGTCTACCTCTCGACCCACGTAGTGGACGGCTACAAGGACACGGAAACGGAAGTCTGACTCCGAGCGAGGGACACCCCAATGACAACCATCATCGTCTCCATCATGATCGTGCTCCTGTTGCTCGGGTTCCCGATGATGATCCCCCTGGTCACGGCGGCCTTCGTCGGGTTTTATATGACCTTCGGCGGCACCGGCCAGATGGAAACCCTCATCCAACAGATGATGGGTGGCATACGCCCCACGGCGCTGATCGCCGTACCGATGTTTATTCTGGCCGCCGATATCATGACTCGCGGCCAGTCGGCCAACCGACTGATCAATATGGTCATGGCCTTCGTCGGCCACATCAAGGGTGGCCTGGCCGTTTCCACCGCCGCCTCTTGCACCTTGTTCGGTGCGGTCTCCGGTTCCACCCAGGCGACTGTGGTGGCGGTGGGTTCTCCGCTGCGCCCGCGTATGCTCAAGGCAGGCTACAAGGACCCCTTCACCCTGGCGTTGATCATCAACTCCAGCGACATCGCCTTCCTGATTCCGCCGAGCATCGGCATGATCATCTATGGCGTCATCTCCGGCACCTCCATCGGCGAACTTTTCATCGCCGGCATCGGCCCGGGGCTGCTGATTCTGGTCATGTTCTCGGCTTACTGCATCCTGTACGCCACTATCAACAAGGTGCCTACCGAGCCGAGATCGACCTGGAAGGAGCGCGCCGTTTCGGTCAAGGAAGCCCTCTGGCCGCTCGGCTTCCCGGTGCTGATCGTTGGCGGCATCTACGGAGGCATCTTCAGCCCCACCGAGGCCGCGGCTGCCTGCGTACTCTATGCAGTGCTCCTCGAGTTCGTGATATTCCGCTCGCTGAAACTGCATCACATCTACGCCATCGCCAAGTCCACCGGTCTGATTACCGCCGTGGTCTTCATCCTGGTGGCAGTAGGCAACGGGTTCTCCTGGATCATCTCCTTTGCCCAGATTCCCCAGGAAATACTCGCCGCAGTGGGCGTCAATGAGGCCGGCCCGGTAGGCGTGCTGATCGCGATCTCCATTGCCTTTTTCGTGGCCTGCATGTTCGTGGACCCCATCGTGGTAATCCTGGTGCTGACGCCGATCTTTGCACCGGCCATTGCCGCCTCGGGCCTCGATCCGGTCCATGTTGGCGTGTTGATCACCTTGCAGGTCGCGATAGGCTCGGCGACGCCACCCTTCGGCTGTGACATATTTACCGCCATTGCCATCTTCAAGCGGCCCTACTGGGAGGTCATCCGCGGCACCCCGCCCTTCATCTTCATGCTGGTGCTGGCGGCTGCACTGATCATCATGTTCCCGCAGATCGCCCTGTTCCTGCGCGACCTGGCGTTCCGTTGATCCACTGACCCCAGATCCAATCATTCCCAGGGAGATACGCCATGTTCAACCGGATACTGGTCCCGGTGGACGGTTCCAAGGGGGCGCTGAAGGCCCTGCAAAAGGGCGTCGGCCTGCAGCTGCTGACCGGCGCCGAGCTCTACATCCTGTGCGTCTTCAAGCACCACAGCCTGCTGGAGGCCTCGCTCTCCATGGTACGCCCGGACAAGCTGGAGATACCCGACGACGCCCTCAAGGAGTACGCCACCGAGATCGCCGTGCATGCCAAGACCCAGGCCATCGAGATGGGCGTACCGCCAGAGAAGCTGCGGGCCTTTGTCAAGGGAGGACGCCCGTCACGCATCATCGTACGCTTCGCTCGAAAGCGTGAATGTGACCTGATCGTGATCGGCTCTCAGGGCACCAACGGCGACAAGAGCCTGCTGCTGGGCAGCGTGGCCCAGCGGGTGGCCGGCTCTGCCCACTGCCCCATCCTGGTGGTCTGACCCCATGGTAGGATGCCCTCGGCCGGGCCAGCTTATTACCGCCACCGTACGGAACCGGCCCGCCTCCGCGGAGTCCCATGACCTCCTATCTTTCACGGTGCGCCTGCGTCGGATATCTCATGTCATGGCGCCAGGCGCCCAACCACAAGGCCACTTCATGAAAAGACTGCTAACCACCGCTTCCCTGATTGCCCTGCTTGGCGCTGCGCCACTGGCGCTGGCCGCGCCGGATACCGACGAGGGCCGCCTCGGTTACAGCCTGGGCGTGACACTGGGTCAAAGCATCCAGCAGGACGTGCCCGACCTGGAAGTCGATGCCTTCATCCAGGCGATACGGGACGTCTTCGCCGGCGGCGAACTGGCGATGAGTGACGAAGAGATGGCCGAGACGCTGATGCACTTCCAGCAGGAGGCGATGGCGGCTCGCCAGGCCGAAGCCGAGCAGCTGGCCGAGAACAACCGCACCGAGAGCGAGACCTTCCTGGCCGCCAACGCCGAGGTGGCGGGCGTCGAGGTCACCGCCTCTGGCCTGCAGTATCGCGTGCTGGAGAGCGGTGACGGGGCCACCCCAGGCCCCGAAGATAGCGTTGAGGTTCACTATGAAGGCACCCTGATCGACGGAACCGTCTTCGACAGCTCTCTCGAGCGGGGCGAGCCGGTGAGCTTTCGGGTCGATCAGGTGATCGACGGCTGGCAAGAAGCACTGCAGCTGATGAGCGTCGGCGACAATTGGGAGATCGTGATCCCCGCCGAGCTGGCCTATGGCGCTCAGGGCCAGGGCCCCATAGGCCCTCATGAGACCCTTATCTTTCACGTCGAGTTACTCGACGTGATCAACGACTGAGCCCCATGACCTCACCTCGCCTTCCCGCCGCCGGCCTCGTGCTGGCGGTTCTTGTCGCCACCCCAGCCGCTGCCGACCGCCTTCCCGACCTGCCCCGGCTGGGGCTGAAGGAAACCGACACCAGCGTCATCGGCATCTCCTCAGGTGGTTATATGGCCACTCAACTGGCAGTGGCCTGGCCCGAGCGCTTTCAGGCCCTCGGTGTGCTCGGTGCCGGCCCCTGGTCCTGCGCCCAAGGTAGCCTAGGCCTCGCCCTGGGTCAGTGCATGACCACCCGGCTTGGCCCACCCCAGCTCGGTGAGCTGGAACAGCGCCTGACTGACTACCGTGAGGTGGAGCGGGTAGGCAGCGCCGAGGCCCTGGCTCAGCTACGTGCCTTCGTCTGGCACGGTGGAGCGGACAAGACCGTCGACCCGTCCCTGGGTTCAGTCCTGGCTGAGCAGCTCGCCAATTGGCTGGCGGATCCGCAGACACAGCTGCGCTTTGTGCAGAGCGACAACATCGGGCATGGCTGGCCCATCGAGCGAGAGGCGATCCCACTTCCGGCCACCGAGCTGGGCGACTGCCAAAAGGGCGGGGGCACCCATCTCCTGGCCTGCGACAAGGACCTTGCCGGCGAAGTAATGGACTGGCTCCACGACACCCCTCCAGGCATGGGGAGTGCTGGCGGGGCAGATACGCTGTCCGGCCATCTGCTGCACTTCGATCAGGATGACTTCGCTGTCAAGGGTCTCGACTCGTCGGGCTATCTGTTCGTCCCGGACGAGTGCGGCGCAGGCGGCTGCGGCCTGACGGTGGCACTCCACGGTTGCGCCATGGGCGCTGAACAGATTGGTGAGACTTTCGTGCGCCACAGTGGCCTCAACGAGTGGGCGTCTGCCCACAACCGCGTGGTGCTCTATCCCCAGGCCGAGACCAGCATGGCCAACCCCAAGGGGTGCTGGGACTGGTGGGGTTTTGCCGAGAGTACCTGGCAGCTCGATCCTCTCCACGATACCCGGGATGGTACCCAGATCCGTGCGCTGATCGCCATGGTAGAGCGTCTACAGGAAGCTCCGGACGCGAACTGAAGCGTTGGCTGGCCGGTTGAAACAAGCGTCAACAGACGCCTCGAAGGCCTTGCCGTCAGAGCGTGTCGCCGAGGGCGGAGAGCAGTCCATGGGGCGCCGGCGAGTAGAGCACTCGCCGCAGGATGGTGCCGTCCCGATCCACCAGGTAGAGGGAGGAACTGTGATCGATGGTGTAGGCCATGGCCGACTCCGGGGTCTCGACCCGCCGCCAGATCACCCCGTAGCGCTCTGCGAGCTCCTTGAGCTGAGCCTCGCTGCCGGTAGCCCCGATGAAGGCGTCGCCAAAAAAGCCGGTGTACTCCGCCAGGCGCTCCAGGGTGTCACGCTCAGGATCCACCGAGATCATCAGCGGCACCACCCGTCCCCGGTCGGGGGCGTCCAGCTCAGCCAGTGCCTGGCGCACGACGGCGAGGCTCATGGGACAGACATCGGGGCAGTAGGTATAGCCGAAAAAGACCACCGCCAGCTGATCCTCCTCGAGCTGGGCCAGGGAGAAGTCACCCTGGGTCGAGGGCAGCTCGATGGGGCCGCCCGCGAGACCATTCCCAGCCCCGCTGGCACCGAGCTGCTGCTGGATCCAGCCGTAGCCACCTACACCCAACATCAGTACGATCAGCGCGATACCTGCCCATAGACCCTGTCGTTTCATAATCGGCTTCTCTCCACCTCGAAGTTGAATCCAGTGCCCACTCGACGATCATCGCTGGTGACGATCACCCTCGCCCGCCAGGGCATCACCGTCTCGGTACAGATCGGGATCTGCCCTTGGCCGTGGAAGATGCCATCCCCCTGCCGGGTCAGCGGATAGCGGTGTAGCCCCATGTCCATATCTCGACCGATGAAGTCCACCACCACGGACTCGGCCTCGACGCCCTCCAGGACGACCGTCATCGACAGGATCTCCAGGGCACGGATCCCGCCGTCGGCGCCCAGATCCAGCATCAGGCTGCCAGCGTCGCCCAGCGTCGCCCGGCAAGCACCTACGCTCAGCTCGCAGCCAGCTTCCTCTGGAAACCAGCGCACGTCGTCGCTGCCGCGAAGACTGTAGCTGGTCAGGTACCAGAGTGCCACGGCCACGGTCCCAAGGGTGAAGAGAACCAGCAGCCGGAGCAGTGGAGGACGAGAGACAGCCGGGTCGGTGGAATCAGAAGTCGACATGGTAACGAGAGAAAGCGCTCACGGCAGGAAATGTCGAGGTAAGCTTATCAGCATTTGCCTGTGGCAGACTGCGCAAGGATGTCGCAGGGCAACCCGACCAAGGAGATCAAGATGACGGGAGTGGCAAATGCGCTGGGGCCTCTATTCCTGCTGATCCTGCTGGGTGCCGTGCTGGGCCGGCTGCGCCAGCCAGGCGGCGACTTCTGGCCCCAGTTGGAGCGGCTGATCTACTTCCTGCTGTTTCCCGCCATGCTGGTATCAACCCTGGCCACCGCTGACGTCAGCCAGGTGCCAGTGGGGCGGGTGGCCGTGGCCTTGCTGGGCGCCATGAGCCTCTTTGGCGCTCTGCTGTGGGCACTGCGCGGCTGGTTAGGCCTTGACCCGCCGGCCTTTACCTCCGCCTTCCAGGGAGCCCTGCGCTTCAATACCTACGTGGGGGTGGCCGGCGCCGTCGCCCTCCACGGGGCGCCCGGCGCCACCGTAGCCGCCGTGGCGGTGGCCTTGATGGTGCCGGTAGTCAATGTGCTGTGCGTGACCAGCTTTATCGCCGCAGGAACGCTCGGTACCGGCAGCCTCGGCAAGAGCCTCGCCGCCCTGGGGCGCAACCCGCTGATTCTCGGCTGTCTGATCGGTATCGGCCTGAACATCAGCGGTATCGGCCTGCCGGGCTGGAGCGCTGCCACGGTGGAGTTGCTCGGCCGCGCTGCCCTGCCGCTGGGCCTGGTGGCAGTGGGCGTTGCCCTGCGCCCCGAAGCTCTGTTGCGGCTGGACCGGGGCGTCTGGGCCACCAACCTCATCAAGCTGGGGCTGATGCCGGCACTCGTCCTGGCACTCGCCGTCACGCTGGGCCTCGACCCGGTAAGCCGCGACGTGGTACTGCTATTCGCCGCCCTGCCCACGGCCACCTCCGCCTATATTCTGGCTCGCCAGTTGGGCGGCGACGCCGAGATGATGGCGGCGTTGATCACTGCCCAGACCTTGTTGGCCATGGCCACCCTGCCCCTCTGGTTGAGGCTGGCGGGTTAGCGCAAGCCGGCAAGAGACACAAACAGGAAGGGTTCTCATTATTATTGACATCGGCAATGAGAATGGTTATTGTTGCTTCCAGTGGCGTTGATGAGGCGCCACTGCCAGGGCAGGACCCGCCAGTCTCCTGCCAGGGTTTCTCCCTTCTCATTAATGCTAGTCACGGTCTTGCCGCCGCCCTTCCGGGGGCGGCTTTTTTCGTTGCTCCCAGAGACGACGATGCCCCCACCGAGGCAGGGGCATCGTGGCTGACAGTGAAAAAATCAGTCGACGCGGCGGTAGATCAGGTCCCAGACGCCGTGGCCCAGCTTCTCGCCGCGGGCCTCGAACTTGGTCAACGGCCGAAACTCAGGCCGGGGCACGTAGGGGGCGGTCTCCGGCGTAGCGGTGTTGGCATAGCCGGGAGCGGCGTCCATCACCTCGGCCATCCACTCGGCGTAGGCCTCCCAGTCGGTGGCCAGGTGGAAGGTGCCACCGACCTTGAGCCGGCTGCGTACCAGCTCAATAAAGGCCGGCTGCACGATCCGCCGCTTGTGGTGTTTCTTCTTCGGCCAGGGGTCGGGAAAGAAAAGTTGCAGGGTATCTAGGCTGGCCTCGGGCAGGCATTGCTCAAGCACCGACAAGGCGTCCTCGCGGTAGAGGCGAAGATTGCTCAGCCCCCGCTTGTCGGCCTCGTCGAGCAGCTTGCCAACGCCCGGAGCGTGCACCTCGATGCCGATGAAGTCGGTGTCCGGGTGGCGCTCGGCCTGCTCGATCAGCGAAGCCCCCATGCCGAAGCCGATCTCCACCACCCGTGGCGCATGGCGACCGAAGAGGACGTCTAGATCCTGGCGGCCGTCGGCCAGGGTCAGGCCCAGCCGCGGCCACACCTCCTCGAGGCCACGGGTCTGAGCTTGGGTCATGCGACCGGCGCGCAGCACATAGCTCTTGATGCCACGGCGGTGCAGGGGAGCGTCCGGGCCTTCCAGCCCGGTCATGGCGGTATCACCGCTGAATTGATCACTCATGGAGGTTAAGTGCTCTCGTTCTGGACTCAGGTATCGGGCTGACGTTTCAGGCTGCAGTGTCGAACTGTCTTGTCGAACTGTCTTGTCGAACTGTCTTGTCGAACTGCTGTGTCGGCCTATCGCGCTATCGATAGGCCAACATTCAGCCGTTGATACGGCCGGCAAAGGGCGAAGAGGGATCGGCGCTCTGGCGGCGGGGCATGCGCCCGGCCAGGAAGGCCTCGCGGCCGGCCTCCACGGCCTTCTGCATGGCGCTGGCCATCAGCACAGGCTGGCGGGCATGGGCAATGGCTGTGTTCATCAACACGCCGTCACAACCCAGCTCCATGGCCATGGCCGCATCGGAGGCGGTACCGATCCCGGCGTCCACCAGCACCGGCACGCTGGCCTGCTCGATGATCAGGCGAATATTGTGGGGATTCTGGATGCCGTGTCCTGAGCCGATCAGGGAGCCCAGCGGCATGATGGCGCAGCAGCCCAGGCGCTCCAGCTCACGGGCGATGATGGGGTCGTCGCTGGTGTAGACCATGACATCGAAGCCGTCCGCTATCAGCGTCTCGGCGGCGGCCAGGGTCTCGACCACGTTGGGATAGAGGGTCGAGTCGTCGCCGAGCACCTCGAGCTTCACCAGGCGGTGGCCGTCGAGAAGCTCCCGGGCCAGCTTGCAGGTGCGCACCGCATCCTTCGCGGTGTAGCAGCCGGCCGTATTGGGCAGCAGGGTATAGCGCGCCGGGGACACCGCGTCAAGCAGGTTGGGCTGTCCCGCGTCCTGCCCCAGGTTGGTGCGGCGAACAGCGAAAGTGACCACCTCGGCGCCGGAGGCGGCGATCGCTTCGGCGGTCTCATCGAAGTCCTTGTACTTGCCGGTCCCGACCAGCAGGCGGGAAGTGAACTCGCGCCCGGCGATGCGCAGCGGCTGGTCCTGAAAGAAGTCTGTCATCGAGTTTGCCTTCTGTGATTGTCTTCGCTGTGGGGCCCGGGTAGCGGTTAACCGCCGCCGATAGCGTGCACCACCTCGACCCGGTCGCCATCGACCAGGGGGGTCGCAGCATGCTCGCTGCGAGGCACGATCTCTTCGTTCACCTCCACCGCAATGCGCCGACCGGCGAGTCCCAGGGACTCGACCAGCGACGCTACCGTAAGGTTCGACGCCAGGGTGTATGCCTCGCCATTGAGTTGGATCTGCATGGCGCCCTCTCTGCGCTTCGGTTGCTATCGTTACTTTCGTTGTCTTGCCGACCGCCAAACCAGCCTGGCAAGGGGATATCACGGGGCATTATTGTAGCCGAGTCCGCCCATGCGGGGTACGGTGGCAGGCCTGACGCAACTTGAGGAAAACGCGATGCAGGATCGAGGCTGGTGGCTGGGCGCAGCCCTATCGGGCGCTGTCGTGGTGATGGCGGGGGCCTTTGGCGCCCACGCCCTGGAAGGGCAGCTGTCACCTCGGCTGGCAGCAGCCTTCCAGACCGGGGTGCGCTACCAGGCCTGGCACACCCTGGCCCTGCTGGCCATGCTGGCCTGGCGCGCTTCCGTGCCCCTATCGGGACAGCGCCTGGCCATGGGCCTCTGGGCGGCCGGCATGCTGCTTTTTTCGGGATCGCTCTACGCCATGGCACTGACCGGTCTTGGCGGGCTGGGTATGATCACCCCTCTAGGTGGGGTGCTGATGATCGCCGGCTGGCTAGCGCTGGCATTCTGCGTGGTCAGGGCGCCTCGCAGCTGATCACTCCGGGTCCGGCAGGGCATAGGTGGCGGTGACCAGCGCCACTGGCGCCTCGTCGCCTGCAGAGAAAAGCTGCACTTCTCCCACCGCCAGGCGGCGGCCCAGCTTGAGAATGCGCGCGGTGGCGATAATGTCGCGATCCCCCCGCGGGCGGCGCAGGAAGCGGCAGTGCAGGTCGCTGGTGACCGCCATGGGCTCGGGGCCGATCTGAGCCAGGATCGCCACATAGAGACAGACATCGGCCAGGCCCATCAGGGTCGGGCCGGAAACGCTGGCGCCGGGGCGCAGGTGTTCGTCATCGATGGCCAGACTCATGGTGGCGCGCATGTGATCGACGGCCTCAATGGTCCCGATACGCTGGGGAAATACCTCGTCGAGGAAATCCTCGATGGTGGCGGCGGTCATCACGGTCATGGCTGGCCTCCCTGCGGTAGCTGAATTAAGACTGGCTCCACCATAGCCGACCGGCAGCGCCCATGACAGTGCTCGAACATAGCGCATCTCTACCCCCTCAATGACAACGCCCCAATGACAGCGCCCCCGCGGCGTTACCGCGGGGGCGCTCGACACCAAGGCCCGAAGGCCCGAACATGGCGCCTTACTTTGCCTTGTGCACGGCGCGCCAGTGGTGAAGCAGCGGCTCGGTATAGCCGGCGGGCTGCACGCGGCCCTTGAAGATCAGATCGCTGGCCGCCTGGAAGGCGCTGGAGCCCTCGTAATTCGCGCTCATCGGGGTGTAGGTCGGGTCGTCCGCATTCTGCTGATCAACCACCTTGGCCATGCGCTCCAGGGTCTCCTGCACACGCGCGGCGTCCACCACGCCATGGTGCAGCCAGTTGGCGATATGCTGGCTGGAAATCCGCAGCGTCGCGCGATCCTCCATCAGGCCTACGTCGTGGATATCCGGCACCTTGGAGCAGCCCACGCCATGTTCGACCCAGCGCACCACGTACCCGAGGATACCCTGGCAGTTGTTGTCGAGCTCCTGCTGGATCTCCTCCTCTGACCAGTTGGCCTCCGCGGCCACCGGCACGCTGAGCAGGTCATCCAGGTAATCCGGTTCGCCCTTGGCTTCGAGTTCTCGCTGGATACCGGTCACGTCCACCTGATGGTAGTGCAACGCATGCAGCGTGGCGGCGGTGGGCGACGGGACCCAGGCGGTATTGGCCCCGGCCTTCGGATGGCCAATTTTCTGCTCCAGCATGGCGGCCATCAGATCGGGCATGGCCCACATACCCTTGCCGATCTGGGCACGTCCGCGCAGGCCACAGGCCAGACCGACCTGGACGTTGTTCTTCTCGTAGGCCTGGATCCAGGCGGCACCCTTCATATCGCCCTTGCGGATCATCGGACCCGCTTCCATGGCGGTGTGCATCTCGTCGCCGGTGCGGTCGAGGAAGCCGGTGTTGATGAACACCACCCGCGAGGCCGCCTCATTGATGCACGCCTTGAGGTTCACCGTGGTACGGCGTTCCTCGTCCATGATGCCCATCTTGAGAGTGTTGCGGGCCATGCCCAGCAGGTCCTCGACGCGGCCGAACAGCTCGTTGGAGAAGGCGACCTCCTTCGGTCCGTGCATCTTGGGCTTGACGATGTACATGGAGCCTTGGCGGGAGTTGCGCGGCTCCCCCTCGTCCTTGTTGAGATCATGCAGGGCGAGCAGACCGGTGACGATGGCGTCGAGGATGCCCTCAGGCAGCTCGTTGCCTTCGGCGTCGAGCACCGCCGGAGTGGTCATCAGGTGACCGACGTTGCGCACGAACATCAGCGAGCGGCCCGGCAATGTCAGCGTACCGCCATCCGTGGTGGTGAAGGCGCGGTCGCCATGCAGGCGTCGCGTGATGGTCTTGCCGCCCTTCTCCACCGGCTCTTGCAGGTCGCCCTTCATCAGGCCCAGCCAGTTGCCGTAGACGCCCACCTTGTCCTCGGCGTCTACCGCGGCCACGGAGTCCTCACAGTCCATGATGGTGGTCAGTGCCGCCTCGACCACAACATCCTTGACGCCGGCCGGGTCGGTCTTGCCGATCGGGTGGGTCGGGTCGATCTGGATCTCCAGGTGCAGGCCGTGATTGACCAGCAGCACCGACGCGGGGCTACTCGCCTCGCCGGTGAAGCCCACCAGCTTGCCGGAATCCTTGAGGCCTGTCTCGCGCCCCCCCTCCAGGCTAACCACCAGATGGCCGTCCCGCAGGACATACCTGACGGCATCGCGGTGAGAGCCGGTCGCCAGCGGAGCGGCGCGATCCAGCAGGCCGCGAGCATAGGCGATCACCTTCTCGCCACGCTTGGGGTTGAAGCGAGCCCCCTTTTCGGCGCCGTCCTTCTCGGAGATGGCATCAGTGCCATAAAGAGCGTCGTAGAGGCTGCCCCAGCGTGCGTTGGCGGCGTTCAGGGCATAACGGGCGTTATTCACCGGCACCACCAGCTGAGGGCCAGCCTGGACGGCGATCTCACGATCCACATTGGCGGTGGTCACCGCGACCTTGGCTGGTGCATCGACCAGGTAGCCGATCTCCTTGAGGAAGCCACGATAGGCAGCCATATCGCCCACTGGACCGGGATTCTCGCAATGCCAGGCGTCGAGCCGCTCCTGCAGGCGATCACGCTCGACGAGCAGTTCGCGATTCTTCGGGGTCAAATCATGAAAGACGGCATCGACGCCGGCCCAAAACGCGTCGGCATCAATGCCAGTGCCCGGGAGCGCCTGCTCACTGATGAAGCGGTCAAGCTCTGCGGCCACCTGGAGGCGATGGCGAGTCACACGTTCGGTCATGGTGGATCTCCTCGTGCTTGGCAGCCGACGCAACGCATGCCGGGCTGCCGTGAAAGGGGTGGAGTCACTACGTGGCTCCAATTTTGTGGAAAATACTTCCACATGTAAACCCGCAAAGCGCCGGGATCGCACGCCGCTAGACCAAAAGATAAGGCAGGGGGCGACAAGGCGCTCGCTTTACATGGTGTCAGCTCACGCTTGGGTCTAGCATTGCAGGGCGCCGCGGAGGATACGATGAGCGACTTCACCCCACTGCAGGCGCTGGGTCCCGTCCGCCTGATCACACCGGCCGCGGCAGAACTCGGCGACGATCATCTTGAACGCTACCTGGGCCACTACGGCCTGACACCCCTGCTCGTCGAGCATGTGGTGCTGCACGCAGGCTATGTGGATGCTCACGACTTCCGCCTCTGGACTCAGATATGGAGCCCTGCCGCGCCGGTCGGCACTGCCTTCGTGGTGCACGGCTACTTCGATCACCTGGGGCTCTATCGCCACCTGCTGGAGCGCCTGCTCGACCGCAACTGGCGGGTGGTGCTGTGGGACCTGCCCGGCCACGGTCTCTCCAGCGGGGCTCGTGCCTCCATTGACGACTTCGATGACTACGGCGGCTGCCTGCGCGCCCTTCAGCAGCATCTGGAGGAGAGAAACCTGGCCCCACGCCCCTGGATCGGCGTGGGTCAGAGCACCGGGGCGGCGATACTGGCCACCGATGCACTGACCCGCGGTGACGACGGCCACTGGGCTGGCCTGGCTCTGCTGGCACCGCTGGTGCGACCCTGGGGGTGGAACCAGTCAAGCTGGCTGCACCTTCTGGTGGGCCCCTTCGTACGCTCCATCCCTCGCAAGTTCCGCGCCAACTCCACCGATAACGACTTCGCCGACTTCCTTCGCGATGGTGACCCATTACAGGCCGACCGCGTCGCCATCGGCTGGGTCAGCGCCATGCGCCGCTGGATGCCGCGACTGCTCGCCATGCCCCCCAATCCGGTGAAGACCCTGATCCTGCAAGGCGAACAGGACCTGACGGTCGATTGGGAGTGGAACCTGGCCGTACTGGAGCGCAAATTCCCCAATGCCGAGATCCATCGCCATCCTGAGGCGCGCCACCACCTGGTCAATGAAGCCGAACCGATCCGCCAGGCACTCTTCGAGACTCTCGACCACTTCATCGACTCCCTGGAGCCCGCCGTCCCCCGTCAGGAGACCGACAGACCATGAACGCTCGCCGCCTTACTCCGCTGGCCCTGCTGCTGCCGCTACTGCTGGTCGGCTGCGCCGCCGCCCCCGACCGGCCCGAAACCCTGCGCCAGGCCCTGCTCAACCTGGGCGAGCGTGCCGCCAGCCGTGTGATGCAGGCGTCCGCGCTGCCGCACCCACCCGGCAACCAGGTGCTGCTGCTGGCCAATCCGGAAGTGAACGGCGAACTCGGCATCGGACAGGAACGCTTCCGCGAGAGCCTCAGCCGAGCCCTGCTGGCGGTGAGCGATGGTCCCCAGGTGCTGGATTGGACACCAAGCATGGGCACAGGGGGGGGCGCCAATCAATGGCGCCTGGAGAGCCGCCTGCTGGCCGACGGACCCCGGCTGCGGCTATCGGACCGGGAGCTTGTGCCCTACCGGTTGACCCTGGTGCTGCGTCGCCCGGACGGAGCGTCGGTGATATGGGAAGAGAGCCTTCAGGGTGCCTTGGACGCCACGGCGCTCTAGCTCCGGCCGGCGACTTGCCATTTACCCCTTGAGCAGTCGATCCAGCTGGCGATAGCCGATCGCCTCGATCAACTGGTCACGGGCCGGTTTCGGCTCACCCACCAGATCGGCCAGGGTCAGCGCGACCCGCAGCACCCGGTGGTAGGCCCGCGCCGAGAGCCTTAGCCGCTCCAGCACCTGCGCCAACCAGGCACGATCGGCGACGCACAGATCGCAGGCCGCCTCCAGTTCCCGCCCCGCCAGGTGAGCGTTGAGCGCCCCACGCGCCAGCTGACGCTCTCGCGCCGACACCACTCGCCTGCGCACTATCGCCGAGGACTCGCCGGTGGTGGCCGCGGTAAGCTGCTCCGGCGGCAGCGCCGGCACCTCCACCTGCAGGTCGATACGGTCGAGCAGCGGCCCCGAGAGCCTCGCCTGATAGCGCTGTATCTGGGCCGCGGTGCAGTGGCAAGCCTGACGCGGATCCCCCAGGTGGCCGCAGGGGCAGGGGTTCATGGCCGCCACCAGCTGAAAGCGGGCCGGGAAACGGCGCTGATGACTGGCACGGGCGATATGGATCTGGCCCGACTCCATGGGCTCGCGCATGACCTCCAGCACGTGACGCGAGAACTCCGGCAGCTCGTCGAGAAACAATACCCCGTGGTGGGCCAGCGAAATCTCCCCGGGACGAGGCTTCGAACCGCCCCCTACCAGGGCCACAGCGCTGGCCGTATGGTGAGGTGCACGGAAGGGCCGCCGCCCCCACTCGGCGGCCAGCGGCAGTCCACTCACCGAACGCACCGCCGCCACCTCCAGGGCTTCCTCCTCGGTAAGCGGCGGAAGGATGCCCGGCAGACGGCTTGCCAGCATGGTCTTGCCGGTGCCCGGCGGCCCGGCGAACAGCAGGTTGTGAGATCCCGCGGCGGCGACCTCCAACGCGCGGCGGGCCTGATACTGGCCACGCACTTCGGCGAGGTCGGGCAACGATGTGGCCACCTCCGGCGGACGCGACAGACGATGGGGTGCGATAAGCGTCTGTCCCAGCAGGTGCGCGACCACCTCGAGCAGATGGTCGGCGGGCAGCACCTCGAGATCGCCGGCGAGCGCCGCCTCATCGGCATTGGCCCGGGGCACGATCAGACGGCGCCCGGCCTGTCGAGTGGCCAGGGCCAGGGGCAACACGCCAGAGATAGGGCGCAGCCCACCGTCCAGAGCCAATTCGCCGACGCACTCGGTGTCCTGCAGGGCAGTCGGGGGAAGCTGCCCCGAGGCCAGCAACAGCCCCAGGGCAATGGGCAGATCGAAGCGACCGCCCTCTTTGGGCAGATCGGCGGGCGCCAGATTGAGCGTGATACGGCGCAGGGGATAATCGAACCCGGCGTTGACCAGGGCGCTGCGCACCCGCTCGCGGCTCTCCTTCACCGCTGTCTCGGGCAAGCCTACCAAGGTCATCCCCGGCAGACCGTTGGCCAGGTGCACCTCCACCTGCACCTCGGGTGCCTCGAGGCCGAGGCCCGCACGGGTATGGACAATCGCCAGCGTCATGGGCGTTCCCTCGCCAAGGGTATTGCCTTCAGGCTAGCCCAGCGCTCGCCGCCCTGCCCGCAAGGCTCAGCGGCCGGCCTCACCCCCGCCGGCATCCTCCTCGGGAGTCTCGATGTCGGAGACGTCCTCTAACGCCCCCGACACCTCGGCGGTGCGCTCCTCGATCAACGTCTCGAGCGCCGCCACCTGATGCTCCAGTGCCTCCACTCGGGCACGGGTGCGCTGCAGCACATCCATCAGGATGTCGAAATCCTCCCGGGAGACCAGCTCCAGGCGATCGAAGGCGCCCTTCACCACCTGCTGAATGCCTTTCTGCACCTCTTCCGGCGCCTGGGACGCGCCCTGCAGGCGCTCGCCGATCTGCTGGGCCAGTCGGCCGATACGGTCATGGCTCACCATGGGTCTCTCCTCAACGTGTGAAATGCCTCCTACAGGATACCCATCGCCCGACGCAAACGCATGCCCTGCCAGTGCGCCAGCATGGCGCCCATGCACCAGGACACTGCACCAAAAATGTGCACTAGCTCTCGCCCTATTATCCGAGGCACTGTCCGACAGACCGAGAACCAGAATTAATAGATTGTTTTAAAAGGAATTTAATGCGAAATGGCACGTTTTGCGCAGTATCGTAGCATGCGGCCGCCGTGCCGATATCCAACGCAACCGGGGAGACAAGGGATGAAACTCATCACCGCCATCATCAAGCCATTCAAGTTGGATGACGTCCGCGAGGCACTGGCCGACAACGGCGTCCAGGGCATCACCGTCACCGAGGTCAAGGGATTCGGCCGCCAGAAGGGCCACACCGAGCTCTACCGTGGCGCCGAGTACGTCGTCGACTTCCTGCCCAAGGTCAAGGTGGAGGTGGCCGTGGACGACAGCCGCCTGGAGACCGTCCTCGATGCCATCTGCAGCGCCGCCAACAGCGGCAAGATCGGCGACGGCAAGGTCTTCGTCACACCGCTGGAGGACGTCATTCGTATCCGCACCGGTGAACGCGGTCCCGACGCCGTTTGATTGCCCACTGCCTGGAGAGATTGCAATGAGTGAACTGACAGAGCTGAGCTACGCCCTCGATACCTTCTATTTCCTGATCTGCGGCATTCTGGTGATGTGGATGGCCGCCGGCTTCTCGATGCTTGAGGCTGGCCTGGTGCGCTCCAAGAATACCGCCGAGATCCTTATCAAGAACGTGGCCCTGTTCGCCATCGCCTGCACCATGTACCTGCTGGTGGGCTATTACATCATGTACTCCAGCTCCGAGGGCGGGATCCTGCCCAACCTGGGCTTCCTGCTGGGCGCCGAGAACAGCGTCGATGCGGTGCTGGCCGGCGGCGATGACGCTCCCTACTACTCCATGCGCGCCGACTACTTCTTCCAGGTAGTGTTCGTCGCCACCGCCATGTCCATCGTTTCAGGCGCCGTGGCCGAACGCATGAAGCTGTGGGCCTTCCTGGCCTTCGCCGTAGTGATGACCGCCGTCATCTATCCGGTCTCAGGCTTCTGGACCTGGGGCGGTGGCTGGCTCGCCGCCGCCGGCTTCTCCGACTTCGCTGGCTCCGGCATCGTGCATATGGCAGGCGCCGCGGCAGCCCTGGCCGGTGTACTGCTCCTGGGCCCGCGCAAGGGCAAGTACGGTAAGGACGGCAGCATCTACGCCATCCCCGGCGCCAACCTGCCGCTGGCTACCCTAGGCACTCTGATCCTGTGGATGGGCTGGTTCGGCTTCAACGGCGGCTCCGAGCTCAAGGTCTCCGACGTCGATTCTGCCAATAACGTCGCCCAGGTGCTGGTCAACACCAACGCCGCGGCCGCCGGCGGTGTAATCGCCGCCCTGATCCTGGCCAAGCTGTGGTTCCGCAAGGCCGACCTGACCATGACGCTCAACGGTGCCCTGGCCGGCCTGGTGGCCATCACCGCCGAACCGCTGGCTCCTTCAGCGCTGAGCGCCGCACTGATCGGTGCCGTGGGTGGCATCATCGTGGTGGTGGCCATCGTAAGCCTGGACAAGTTGAAGATCGATGACCCGGTGGGTGCTATCTCGGTGCACGGTGTGGTCGGCATCTGGGGCCTGCTGGCGGTGCCGCTGACCAACAGCGACGCCACCTTCGGTGCGCAGCTGCTGGGCATCGTTGGCATCTTCGCCTGGGTCTTTATCGCCAGCCTGATCGTCTGGGGCATCCTCAAGGCGGTGATGGGGATCCGTGTCAGCGAGGAAGAAGAGTACGAGGGCGTCGACCTGGCCGAGTGCGGCATGGAGGCCTATCCCGAGTTCAGCGTCGCCAAGAAATGATGGCGGCGCCCACCGAGTGAGCTGGCGTGCTCCTGGCCCCTTCGGGGGCCTTTTTTCATCCCGCCCGCTGCGGTGTATGCTAGAGAGCAACCAGGCGCACGCAGGTGGCTCGGCCATCGCACCGAACAGACGAGGAGTCCAACCATGAAACTGGTGACCGCCATCATCAAACCCTTCAAGCTCGACGACGTGAGAGAGTCCCTCTCGGAGATCGGCGTACAGGGCATTACCGTGACAGAAGTGAAGGGGTTCGGACGCCAGAAGGGCCACACCGAGCTCTATCGTGGCGCCGAATACGTCGTGGACTTCCTGCCCAAGGTGAAGCTGGAAGTCGCCGTTGATGACGACATGGCCGAGAAAGTGATCGACGCCATTACCAGCGTCGCCAACACCGGGAAGATCGGCGACGGCAAGATCTTCGTGACGCCCCTCGAGCAGGTGATTCGCATCCGTACCGGCGAAACGGGGAAAGATGCCGTTTAATCGCCGTCACCAGCGTCGCGCCACACCACCTGACAAGATCGGCGACGGCAAGATCTTCGTGACGCCCCTCGAGCAGGTGAGCGGGAAGCCGCACCTTCGCATCCGTCCCGGCGAAACGGGGAGGGATGCCGTCTGAGCCCAGCACGCGGCAAGCCAGCCTGAAACGACACCGCCTCCGTGGATCTGACCACGGAGGCGGTGTCGTTTCAGGAGAAGTCGGGTCACTTCTCCACGAAGGCTCGTTCGATCACGTAGTCGCCGGGCTCGCCCATGCGCGGGGAGATCTTGAAGCCCAGGTCGTCGAGCAGCGCGCTGGTCTCGTCGAGCATCGCCGGACTGCCGCAGATCATGGCGCGGTCCTGCTTGGGGTCCATGGGCGGAAGAGCCGTATCCTCGAACAGCTTGCCACTGCGAATATGGTCGGTGAGACGCCCCATGGTGGGGAATGCCTCACGGGTGACCGTGGGGTAGTAGACCAGCTTCTCCTTGATCTCTTCACCCAGGTACTCGTGGGCCGGCAGCTCCTTCTGAATGAAATCGGCATAGGCCAGCTCACTGACGCTGCGCACGCCGTGGACCAGCACCACCTTCTCGAAGCGCTCGTAGACTTCCGGATCCTGAATCAGGCTCATGAAGGGGGCCAGACCGGTACCGGTGGAGAGAAAATAGAGGTTGCGACCCGGCAGCAGGTCGTCCGTGACCAGCGTGCCGGTAGGCTTGCGGCTGACCATGATCTGGTCGCCCACCTTCAGGTGCTGCAGCCGCGAGGTGAGCGGGCCATCCGGCACCTTGATGCTAAAGAACTCCAGGTGGTCCTCGTAGTTGGGGCTGGCAACGGAGTAGGCGCGCATCAGCGGCTTGCCATTGACCTCCAGGCCGATCATCACGAACTGACCGTTCTTGAAGCGCAGGCTGCGCTCGCGGGTGGTGCGGAAGCTGAACAGGGTGTCATTCCAGTGGTGGACGCTGAGCACCTCTTCCAGAGCAAACTTGCTCATGCCGACTCCTCGATATCAAAAAAGGCTGTTTATTCTAAAAAAGAATAAATAACCGGTGAATATTTAATTTGAATTCTAAGGGAAATAGCGTTATCTGTTAAATGAATTGTATGGATAACCCTTATCTATCGCTTTGATATAGATCATCGGAGCCTTGCATCATGCGTTTCACCTTGCGGCAGCTGGAAGTCTTCGTCGCCGTGGCCCAGCACGAGAGCGTCTCCCGGGCGGCCCGAGTCCTGGCACTATCCCAGTCCGCAGCCAGCACGGCCCTGGCCGAACTGGAGCGCCAGTTCGACTGCCAGTTGCTGGACCGCATCGGCAAGCGTCTGAAGCTCAACGCCCTGGGCTTCCAGCTGCTGCCAAAGGCGGTGGCCCTGCTCGACCGCGCTGAGGAAGTGGAGGAGCTGCTGCGAGGTCGCCAAGGCATCGGCACCCTGGATGTCGGGGCCACCCTGACCATCGGCAACTACCTGGCCACCCTGCTGATCGGCGACTTCATGCAGCGCTTCCCCGGCAGTCGGGTGCATCTGTCGGTGCGCAATACTCGCGCCATCATCGAGGGGGTGCGCCACCATGAACTGGACCTGGGACTGATCGAGGGGCACTGCGAAGCGGACGACGTCATCACCCAGCCCTGGGTAGAAGACGAGTTGGCGGTGTTCTGCTCTCCGCGCCACCCCTTGGCCAACAAGGGTCCGGTGGAGCTTGAGAGGCTGATGCGCGAGGCCTGGATCATGCGCGAGCAGGGCTCAGGCACCCGCCTGACCCTGGAGCAGGCGGCCCGCCATCGCCGCGGCCGCTTCAACGTGCTGCTGGAGTTGGAGCACACCGAGGGCATCAAGCGCGCCGTGGAATCGGGGCTGGGCATCGGCTGCGTATCGAAACTGGCGCTGCGCGACGCCTTCCGACGTGGCAGCCTGGTGCCGATTTCGACGCCAGAGCTCGATCTGAGCCGCCAGTTCGCCTTTATCTGGCACCGACATAAATACCTGGCCACCGGCATGCGCGAATTTCTCAAGCTGTGCCGACAGATGACAGCGGGCATCACTCGCAGCGACCAGATTGCTCTGCCCACGGTGCCCTGAACCACCGGATAGCGACGCCGCAGTCCCAACGGGCCCGGCAGTTGCCGGGCCCGTTGCGACTGTGAAGCGCACCGGTGAGGGGTCAACGCATATCGCTGACCGCTTCCTGGATGTCCTCGAGGCTGGACTTGGAGAGGTCCTTGGCCAGTGAGTGGATGACCAGCTTCGCCGTGGGGCCGTCGAGCTTCTCGCGCAGCTGCCCCAGAAAGCGCGGCGGCGCCACCAGAATCAGCTTTTCAAGGGTGTTGTCGACCCGGGCCCGGTAGATTCGCTCAGCCACCTCCTTGGCAAAGATCGTCTCCTCATGGGTGCGAGCGGTGCTTTCGCCGGCCGAGGAGCGCGCCGAATTCGAGGTCGATTCATGCACATCGGCGCCGCGGTCCGTTACCAGATCGCCCTCATGCAACCGGCTGGCCGCATGCACCAGGCTATCCTGCTCGACCAGCTTGAGCGCATCGCGGGTGAAAATCCGCGCCCTTGCTGCGTCTGCCACCACGATATATGTCGTCATAGCCACTCCTAGATGCAGGTTCTTTCGATACCGGGACCACTCACCCCGGCCGCACTTCTCACTCAACATTGGCAAGCGACCCGGGCCCGGTCAACCTGACAGGCACACCCGACGGCAGGAACTGCACCGGTACTTGATCTGGGGTAGCATCCGCAAGGTATCTATCGACCGAGCCCCCCATGGCGAACACACCCCCCACCCTGCGGCTTCCCCGCCGCAACCGCTACCTGCTGATGCGCCACGGTCACAGCGAAGCCAACGCCGCTGGACGTATCATCAGCCGCCCGGAACGGGGCCTGTCAGGTTTCGGGCTCTCGCCGCGGGGCCATGCCCAGCTGAAAGCCCTGCTGGCAGATTGGCCCTGGCCGCCACCCGACCGTCTGGTGCACTCCGATTTTCGCCGCACAACCGAAACAGCCGGATGGATCGCCCGACACTTCGGCCTTCCGCTGAGCGCTGATGTCGGGCTTCGCGAACGCAATTTCGGCGAACTCGAAGGCCTGTCGGACTGCCACTATCCCGATGTCTGGACCCTGGACGTCGATGACCCCGAACATCAGGTCTTCGGCGTCGAAAGCGTGACCAGCGTGGCAGATCGCATGCTTGCGGTAATCGCGGCCCTGGAAGCCGAGGCGCACAGTGAAACCATTCTGCTCGTGAGTCACGGCGATCCGTTACAGATTCTGCTCACGGCCGTGGAGGAGCGCCCGCTGAGCACTCATCGCAACCGCGAGCCGCTGCTCCCTGCCGGCATCGTACCGCTCCCGTAAGGCCCGTGTGACACGCCAGTCGAAGGCCCGCATGATGCAAACCGAACGCTAGTCCGGCAGCGACGCTCAGTGGCCAAGGATCTGACTAAGGAATAGCTGGGTACGCTCGGACTGGGGATCGTTGAAGAAGGACTCCGGGGCATTCTCCTCGATGATCTGACCCTGATCCATAAAGATCACCCGGTCAGCCACGGTCTTGGCGAAGCCCATCTCGTGGGTCACGCAGAGCATGGTCATCCCTTCGTGGGCCAGTTCGACCATGACGTCAAGCACCTCCTTGATCATCTCCGGATCCAGCGCCGAAGTCGGCTCGTCGAAAAGCATCACCTCGGGGTGCATACACAGCGAACGGGCAATGGCCACCCGCTGCTGCTGGCCGCCGGAGAGCTGACCTGGATACTTGAGCGCCTGCTCGGCGATCTGCACCCGTTCCAGGTACTGCATCGCCTGGGCCTCGGCCTCACGGCGGGGCTTCTTCTGCACCCACATGGGCGACAGACAGCAGTTCTCCAGCACCGTCAGGTGGGGGAAGAGATTGAAGTGCTGGAAGACCATACCGACGCTGCGGCGGATCTGCTCGATGCGCTTGACGTCCTGGGTCAGCGCCACGCCGCCCACCACGATCTCGCCCTGCTGGTGCTCCTCCAGGTGGTTGATGCAGCGGATCAGCGTCGATTTACCCGACCCCGAGGGGCCGCAGATGACGATGCGCTCGCCGCGCCTGACTTCCAGGTCGATGTCGCGCAGGACATGGAAGTCGCCGAACCACTTGTTGACGCCGCGCATCTCGACCATGGGGGTCTCGGCACCGGCGGGGGACTGGGTTGCCTGATCACTCATTGTCGTTATTCCTCGATTCAGGTGGCGCCGGTCGCTACTTCTTATGGCCGGTATGCAGTTTCTTTTCCAGATACTGGCTGTAGCGCGACATGCTGAAGCAGAAGAGCCAGAACATGAACGCCGCAAACACGTAGCCTTCCAAGGCAAAACCCAGCCAGCGAGAGTCCGACAGCGCCGCCTGGACAATGCCCAGCAGGTCGAAGAGCCCGATGATCATTACCAGGGTGGTGTCCTTGAACAGCGAGATGAAGGTGTTGACGATGCCCGGGATCATCATCTTCAGCGCCTGGGGCAGCACGATCAGCCCCATACGCTTCCAGTAGGTCATGCCCAGTGCCGCCGCCGCCTCCTCCTGGCCCCGGGGGATCGCCTGCAGGCCGCCACGTATCACCTCCGCCATATAGGCGCTCTGAAACAGGGTAATGCCGATCAGCGCCCGCACCAGCCGGTCGACGCTAACGCCGGTGGGCAGGAACAGCGGCAGCATCACCGAAGCCATGAAGAGGATGGTAATCAACGGCACACCGCGCCAGAACTCGATGAACACCACGCAGAAGCTCTTGACGATCGGCATGTCCGAGCGGCGGCCAAGGGCCAGCAGGATACCGATAGGCAGGGCCGCCACCATCCCCACCACGGCCAGGATCAGGGTCAGCATCAACCCGCCCCAGCGATGGGTCTCTACCAGTTGCAGGCCAAAATAGCCGCCGTAGAGCATCACGTAGGCGACCACCGGAAAGACCAGTAGCGTGGCGATGGCCACCCAGCGCTTGAAGAGCAGCCGTGGGATCGCCAGCCAGGCGATCAGCACCGCAAAGCTGGCGAAGACGAGATTGACCCGCCATAGCTCATCGCGGGGGTAGAGTCCATAGATGAACTGGGTCAGGCGGGCGTTGACGAACACCCAGCAGGCTCCCTCCCGGGAGCAGTCGTCGCGGCTGGTACCGATCCAGTCGGCGTTGATGAAGGCCCATTGGATCGTCGGCGTCAGCAACACATAAAGCAGGTAGAAGCCCAGCAGGGTGAATACCGTATTCATCGGTCCGCTGAACAGATTGGCACGCAGCCAGGCCAATGGGCCGATGCTGAGGCCAGGCGCCGGACGCGCCTCGATCATCGTGTCTCGAATCGTCATGGCGCCTCTCCTAGCGTTCTACCAGCGCCACGCGGGCGTTGAACCAGTTCATGAATGTCGACACCAGCAGACTGATCGTGAGATAGACCGCCATGGTCATGGCGATCACCTCGATGGCCTGCCCCGTCTGATTGAGCGTCGTGCCGGCAAAGACAGAGACCAGGTCTGGATAGCCGATAGCAGTGGCCAGAGAGGAGTTCTTGATCAGGTTCAGGTACTGGCTGGTGAGCGGCGGAATGATCACCCGCAGGGCCTGGGGAACCACCACCAGCCGCAACACCAGTCCCTGGGGCAGGCTCAGCGCCTGGGCCGCCTCGGTCTGACCATGGGGAACCGCCTGGATCCCTGAACGTACGATCTCGGCAATGAACGAGGCCGTGTAAATGGAGAGTGCCAGCCACAGGGCCAGGAATTCCGGAATTACCGTGATGCCCCCACTGAAGTTGAAGCCGCGCAGCTCAGGTATTTCCCAGGTCACCGGCACTCCTGTCACTATCAGCACTGCCAACGGCAGTCCAACGATCATCGCCAGCGCCATCCAGCCCGCCGGTATGCGCCGACCGGTCGCCTCGTGACGTCGCTTGTTCCAGACGATCAGGGCAATACTGGCCAACACGGCAACGGCCAGCGTCAGCGGGATCAGGCCGAAGCCGGATTCGAAGAGCGGCTCCGGCAGGAACAGACCGCGCACGTTGATAAACACCGCCTCGCCCAGCGAGATGCTGTCCCGGGGGCTGGGCAGGGTACGCAATACGGCGAAGTACCAGAAGAAGATCTGCAGCAGCAGCGGGATGTTTCGGAAAATCTCGATATAACCACTGGCCAGCCGGGCGATCAGCCAGTTGGGCGACAGCCGGGCGATCCCCACGGTGAAGCCGATGACCGTCGCCGCCAGTACGCCGAGGGCCGAGACCAGCAGGGTATTGAGCAGACCCACCAGAAAAGTACGGCCGTAGGTGCTCTGTGATGAATAGTCGACCAGGCTCTGGACAATGCCGAAGCCCGCGGTGTTGTTGAGAAAACCAAAGCCGGTGGTGATCCCCCGCTGGGCGAGGTTCGCCTGGGTATTGCCAATAATGAAGATCAGGAAGGCGGCCACGGCGGCCACCAGCAGCAGTTGAAAGATCAGCGCTCGCTTGGCGCGATCGCGCCAGAACGGCGTCTTGGAGCCCGCCGGACGGGCATGGGGTCTTGTGGACATGGGGAGGGTCTCCGCCTGGATCCTTCAAGCATCATGCCGAACTACCGCCCCGGGATCTCCGGGACGGTAGTCAGATCGGTTGCCCTGGTGCCGATCGACGCCAGGGCAGGCCACTCAGCGAATCGGCGGAGCGTATTGGATACCGCCCTCGGTCCACAGGGCATTGATGCCGCGCTCGATCTCCAGGGGTGAGCCCATCCCGACGTTGCGGTCGAAGCTCTCGCCGTAGTTACCCACCTGCTTGATGATCTGGTACGCCCAGTCGGCCGAGAGGCCCATGCCCTCGCCGTAGTTGCCATCCTGGCCAAGCAGACGTGCAATATCAGGATCCTCCGACTCCAGCATCTCATCGACGTTGTCGCGGGTGATGCCCATCTCCTCGGCGTTGATCATGGCGAACAGCGTCCACTTGACGACATTGAACCACTGGTCGTCGCCTTGGCGTACGACGGGCCCCAACGGCTCCTTGGAAATGATTTCCGGCAGGATCATGGAGGCGTCCGGCTCGGCAAGTTGGATGCGAAGTGCCGCCAACTGGGAGGTATCGGAGGTCAACACGTCGCAGCGGCCAGCCTCGTAGCCGCCCACGGTCTGCTCGGAGGTATCGAAGACGATGGGATCGAACGTCATGTCGTTGGCGCGGAAGTAGTCGGCTACGTTGAGCTCGGTGGTGGTGCCGGACTGGATGCAGATCGCTGCGCCGCTGAGCTCCTTGGCACTGGTGAGGCCCAGATCACGATGGACCATGAAACCGATACCGTCGTAGAAGGTCACGCCGGTGAAGTTGAGGCCCAAGGTGGTGTCGCGAGTGGTCGTCCAGGTGGTGTTGCGTGACAGGACGTCCGCTTCGCCGGACTGCAACGCGGTAAAGCGCTCCACCGCGTTGAGCGACACGAAGCGAACCGCCTCGGCATCACCGAACACGGCGGCCGCGACGGCGCGACAGACGTCGACATCCAGGCCCTGCCACTCGCCAGCGTCGTCCGGCGCCGAAAAGCCAGGCAAGCCGTCGCTGACGCCGCACTGGACGGCACCTCGATCGCGGGTCTCCTCCAGCGTGGAGGCCTGGACAATCGAGGAGGCCGTGAAAGCCAGGGCACCGGCAGAGGCCAGCAGGAGCAGTTTGTTATTATTCAGCATGGGAATTTTCCCTCGCATAGATGATAGGTCTTTTGGGTATCGTGTCATGCCGCAGCATACCCAAGACATTAGCAAGGATCGTTCCAATTCAGCAGTCTGCCGCGGCAGGTCAACTTTCAACGTTCGAACGCAGGCCACGGTGACCGTCCCGCACCATCGCGGTGCCACCGAGACGACACGTCGCATATCCGTGGTGCGCTGAGGGTGCTGGGGCCCCGGGAACTCGCTTTCTGGCTTAGCCAGGCCGCAGCAGTCCTCGCCGAAGCCCGAAGAGCAGCACCACCGCAAAGGCGGCGCCCAGGGAATTGGCCAGGATGTCGGCCCAATCGCCGCCGCTGCGTCCCGGTACCGGGATCTGGGCGACTTCGATTGCGATACCGAAGAGCACGGCAACCAGGAGGGTGAACGGCAGACGCACACCGGCCAGACCAATCAGACCCGCAAGACCTGCATAGCCAACGAAGTGGTTAGCCTTGTCCCACGGCAGGTTGCTGGGCATCTCACTTCCCGGCATCAGGCTACCCAGGGCGATGACCAAGGCGGCCAGGACCGCCAGCCCCGCCCACAGGCGGCGTCGATCGTGCAGGTTCTGGAGCCAGCACCGTTCAGCCATGCTGAATCTGGCGATGGTAAGCCGGGCTCAGCTCGTGGAGTGCCTCCATGAAGGCGGTGACGTTGTCCGGATTGGTGAACTGGCTGATGCCATGGCCCAGGTTGAAGATATGGCCGGGGCCCGTGCCGTAGCTGTCAAGAATGCGCGCTACCTCGGCACGGATGGCTGCGGGGCGAGCGAACAGTACATTGGGGTCCAGGTTGCCCTGCAGAGCGACCTTGTGACCAACCCGAGCGCGGGCACTGGAGAGCTCGGTGGACCAGTCCAGGCCTACGGCATCGGAGCCCGCCAGGGCGATGTCCTCGAGCCATTGCCCCCCGTTCTTGGTGAACAGGATCACCGGCACGGGGCGACCCTCGTGCTCGCGGATCAGGCCGGCGACGATCTGTTCCATGTAGCGCAGCGAGAACTCCAGATAGGCCGGGGTGGAGAGTGCACCGCCCCAAGTATCGAAGATCTGCACCGCCTGGGCGCCAGCGCGGATCTGGGCGTTGAGATAGTCGGTGACCGCCGTGGCCAGGGTATCGAGCAGGTCATGCATCACGCTGGGCGTGTCGTAGAGCATGGTCTTGACATGGCGGAAGTCCTTGCTCGAGCTTCCCTCTACCATGTAGGTGGCCAGGGTCCAGGGGCTGCCGGAGAAACCGATCAGCGGCACTTGGCCGTTCAACTCGCGGCGGATGGTGGAGACCGCACGCATCACATAGTCCAGGTCGCGCTCGGCATCCGGCGCCTTGAGCGCCTCGACTTCGGCTGCGGTCCGCACTGGCTTGCGAAACTTGGGGCCCTCGCCGGTCTCGAAATAAAGCCCAAGCCCCATGGCATCGGGAATGGTGAGGATATCCGAGAACAGGATCGCCGCATCCAGCGGATAGCGCTCCAAAGGCTGCAGGGTGACCTCGCAGGCCAGATCCTGGTTGCGACAAAGGCTCATGAAATCGCCAGCCTTGGCGCGGCTAGCGCGATATTCCGGCAGGTAGCGGCCGGCCTGACGCATCATCCACACCGGGGTGCGGTCGACAGGCTGACGCGCCAGGGCGCGCAGAAAGCGATCGTTCTTGAGTTCCATGCAGGCGGTCATCCACGAGAAATGTGGGTCATATTGTACCCGATTGGCACGCTTGGGGCTGCGGTCGTGAGCCGCGCCCGGCTTCCTGCTAGAATGAGGCCCCACCCACCGGCTCCGCTGTGGTCTGATACCGAGGTACCCCGTGACGATTCGCTTCATCGCCGCCTCCCTGCTGCCTACCCCGTGGGCCACCTTCACCATGTATGGCTTCGAAGACGAGGCGACCGGCAAGGACCATATCGCCCTGACGCTGGGCGACCTGACTGACGGCGAGCCAGTGCTGGGAAGAGTCCACTCCGAGTGCCTGACCGGCGACGCACTGTTCTCCATGCGCTGCGATTGCGGTTTCCAGCTCCAGGAAGCGCTCAAGCGCATCGCCGAGGAGGGCCGCGGCGTGCTGCTCTACCTGCGCCAGGAGGGCCGCGGCATCGGTCTGCTCAACAAGATCCGCGCCTACCACCTGCAGGACCAGGGTGCCGACACCGTGGAGGCCAACGAGCAACTCGGCTTCGGCGCTGATCTCCGCCGCTACGACCTCTGCGTCCCGATGCTCGAGCACCTGAACGTGGCATCGCTTAGACTGATGACCAACAACCCGCGCAAGGTCGAGGCGCTGACCAGCGCCGGCGTGCGCGTCGTGGAGAGGGTCCCGCTGACCACCGGCCTGAACCCCCACAATGAGCACTATCTCTCCACCAAGGCCGGCAAGCTAGGCCATTTGATGGCGCTGGGCGACTTCACCCCAGCCAGCGACGTGGACATCGAACGCAAGCCGTAAGCACGCCCCCTTTTCGTCGGGGGGCTGCCTGACCGGGGAGGAAACCCCATGAACCACCCATCCCCCGAACCGGATATCCCCTTCAGCGACGCCGAGGAGTGGCTGCACAGCCTCAGCCATGGGATCGGTGCGGTGCTGAGCCTGGCCGGAGCCGCCGTGCTACTGGTACTGGCCAGCCTGGCAACCCATATTGACCCCTGGAAGCTTGCCGGTATCGGCCTCTACAGCACCACCCTGGTGCTGCTCTATACCGCATCGACGCTTTACCACAGCGTCCGCCATCCACGCCGCAAACGGCTGCTCCAGCTACTGGACCATTGCGCCATCTACCTGCTGATCGCCGGCACCTACACGCCCTTCCTGCTGGTCAATCTGCGCGGACCCACCGGCTGGACTCTGTTCGCGGTAATCTGGTCTCTGGCCCTGGCTGGCATCGCCTGCAAGCTAGCCTGGCCACACCGCTTCACCGCGCTGCGGGTCAGCATCTACTTGGTGATGGGCTGGCTGATCCTCTTTGCCGGCGACGAACTAGTCGCACGCCTGTCAGATACCGGGCTCACGCTGCTGGTAGCTGGCGGGGTGACGTACACCCTGGGCGTGGCCTTCTATGCCATCAGCGCTATCCCCTTCAACCACGCGATCTGGCACCTGTTCGTCGTGGTCGGCAGCACTTGCCACTATTTCGCTGTCTACACCTCTGTGCTGCCCTTCACCGCCTGACCATCGTCACGCATCGCGAGCCTTGCGGATACGCTCGTAGGCGCTGCCAATCTCGCTGGTGCGTTCCTTGGCAACCTCGCGCATGCTGTCGGGCAGGCCCTTGGCGGCGAGCTTGTCAGGATGATTCTCGCTCATCAAACGGCGATAGGCTTTCTTGACCTCGGCATCGCTGGCATCGGGCTCAACGCCCAACACCCTGTAAGCATCCTCCAGCGTCGGACCCTGTTCATTCGCCCCTCCAGGACCACCGCGCAGCATGGCTTCGATCTGAGCAATCTCGGCCTCCGAACAGCCCAGGCCTCGCACGACTCGCATCAGCATCTCGTGCTCGGCGGGGTGCAGCTTGCCATCGGCGGCGACCGCGGCTAGCTGTACCTGCAGGAAAACCTGACGCAAGGCGGGCTGATTGGCCGCAATGTGGCGAATCTTGGCCAACTCGGCGTCCAGGTCGAAGTCGGCGCCCTTTCCGCGATTAAAGTCAGCGCGAGCCTGTGTGCGCTGAGACTCGTTGAGCCGCAGCCGATCCCATAGCTGACGGGACGCTTCCAACTCGTCCTCGGAGACCTGGCCATCGGCCTTGCACAGGCACCCCATAACAGCAAAAGTGGCTTCCAGAAACTGCGACTGGACGCCCACCAGCTTCTTCATCAGCCGATTTTTCAGGCCTTTACCCAGCCCGTAGCCCAAGACCGCGCCCATCAGAAGGCCAATAGGGCCGCCGATGGCCAACCCCAGCAGGGCACCGATCAATATCAGAAACAGCATCGCAACCTCGTGAAAAAACGTGACGGTTCAGGGCAGCCGGGCGCGGATCGACGCTTCGATGCCTTGCGCGTCCAGACCGCACTCGGCGAGCAGTTCGGCAGGCTTGCCGTGTTCGACGAAGGCGTCGGGGAGGCCCAGGTTAAGCACCGCCACCTGTACACCCTCAGCCAGCAGCAGTTCGTTGACCGCGCTGCCCGCCCCGCCGGCCACCACGTTCTCCTCCAGGGTCACCAGCAGATCATGGTCAGCGGCGGCCGCCAGCACGGCGTCACGGTCCAGCGGCTTGATGCTGCGCATATTGAGATGGCTGGCATTCAGCGTTTCGGCCACGACGGCGGCCGGCGTATTGAGGCTGCCGAAGGCCAGCAGGGCGATTCGCCCCCCAGTCTCGGCGCCGCTCTCGCGGCGCCGCTCTGCCCGCCCAATAGCGAGAGGCTCCAGGTGAGCGGGGATCTCGACACCGGGGCCGCTGCCGCGCGGATAGCGCACGGCGGCGGGGCCCGGGTAGTGATAGGCGGCACTCAGCATGGCGCGGCACTCGGCCTCGTCGGCCGGCGCCAGCACCACCATCCCTGGTATGCAGCGCAGGTAGGAGAGATCCAGACTGCCGTGGTGGGTGGGGCCATCCTCGCCCACCAGGCCGGCGCGGTCGATGGCAAAGGTGACGTCGAGCGCCTGTACCGCCACATCGTGGATCAGCTGGTCGTAACCGCGCTGCAGGAAGGTGGAGTAGATCGCCACCACCGGCTTCATCGCTTCGCAGGCCATGCCACCGGCCAGGGTCACCGCATGCTGCTCGGCGATGGCCACGTCAAAGTAGCGCTCCGGGTACTCTCGCGAGAAGCGCAGCAGGTCCGACCCCTCGCGCATGGCCGGGGTGATACCGATCAGCCGCGCGTCGGCGGCGGCCATGTCGCACAGCCAGTCGCCAAACACGTTGCAATACTTGCGCGGCGTCGGGTGCAACAGATCGTCGGGTTTGCTCTTCTTGACCGGCGCGGGCGGCGGTGTCTCGCCGTTCTTCTCCAGCTTGGTGATGGCATGGTAGCCAATGGGATCGGCCTCGGCGGGCAGGAAACCGCGTCCCTTGCAGGTGCGAACGTGGAGAAACTGGGGCCCATCGAGATCGCGCATGTTGCGCAGGGTCTGCACCAGCAGCGGCAGATCATGGCCGTCGATGGGACCGATATAGTTGAAGCCCATCTCCTCGAACAACGTGGCCGGGCTGACCATACCCTTCATGTGCTCCTCGGTGCGCCGCGCCAGCTCCAACGCGCCCGGGAGGTGAGAGAGCACCTTCTTGCCACCCTCGCGCATGGTGGTGTAGGGCTTGCTGACCAGGATCCGCGCCAGGTAGCTGGCGATGCCGCCGACGTTCTCGGAGATCGACATCTCGTTGTCGTTGAGCACCACCAGCAGGTTGGCATCCACGTGGCCGGCATGGGCCAGAGCCTCGAAGGCCATCCCCGCGGTCAGGGCGCCATCGCCGATTACCGCGCAGGTGCGCCGGGTCTCCCCCTTGGCACGGGCGGCCAGCGCCATGCCCAGCGCCGCCGAGATGGAGGTACTCGAGTGGCCCACGCCGAAGGTGTCATATTCCGACTCGGCGCGGCGTGGAAAGGCCGCCAGGCCGCCGTAGTGGCGGATATTCGGCATGGCCTCGCGACGACCGGTGAGGATCTTGTGGGGATAGGCCTGGTGGCCCACGTCCCACACCAGCCGGTCGCGGGGGGTCTCCAGCGCCTGATGCAGGGCCACAGTGAGCTCCACGACGCCGAGGCCGGCCCCGAAGTGCCCCCCGGAGACCCCCACGCTATAGAGCAGATAGGCGCGCAACTCATCGGCCACCTGGACAAGCTGCGCGGTGGACATGGCGCGCAATGCGGCAGGGGTGTCAAGGGTGTCGAGCAGCGGCGTGGCCGGACGCTCGGCAGGAATCTCGTAGAACAGCTTCATGGGATCATCTGTCGTGTCAGTGGTCGCGCTCGATCATGTAGCGAGCCAGGGCCGTAAGGGAGGCGGCGCCTTCACCCAGCGGGGCGAGGGCGGCCGAGGCCTCCTCTACCAATTCGCCGGCTCGGGCGCGAGCGCCGGCAAGCCCCAGCAGACTCGGGTAGGTGGGCTTGTCGCGAGCGGCGTCCGCTCCGGACGCCTTGCCCAGGGTCTTGGTATCGCCGGTGACGTCGAGCACATCGTCGTGTATCTGGAACGCCAGGCCGATGGCCCGGGCGTAAGTGTCGAGGGCGCCCAGGCGCGGATCATCCTCTGTCACGGCCGCCAGACCGCCCAGGCGGACCGCCGCGCGAATCAACGCACCGGTCTTGTGGCAGTGCATGGCCGCCAGGGCATCAGCGTCAGGGTGGCCGCCCACGGCGGCTAGATCCAACGCCTGGCCGGCCACCATGCCGTCACGACCCGCCGCTTCCGCTAACGTCAACAGCATGGCCGGCAGCCGCGGATGCGGAGTGCGCGCCAGCACCTCGAAGGCCAGTACCTGAAGGGCATCGCCGGCCAGGATCGCCGTGGCCTCGTCAAACGCCCGATGCACCGTAGGCTGGCCGCGGCGCAGATCGTCGTCGTCCATGGCCGGCAGATCATCATGAACAAGGGAGTAGGCGTGCATCAGCTCGATGGCCATGGCCGGGGCGTCCAGGCTGGCATCGCCTGCGCCGAGGGCGCGGCCGGCGGCGTAAACCAGCACCGGACGCAGACGCTTTCCACCCACCAGCACCCCGTGGCGCATGGCGGCATCCAACCGAGGCACCGCAGCGTCTCGTTCGCAAAACAGCGCCTCGAGCCGCTCATCCACCCGGGCGCGATCTGCGGCCAAGCCGGCCGCCAGGGTCTCAGCGTTCACAATCTTCCTCCGCGGGCCCCGAGAAGGGTGCCAGAGCCATGCCACCCTCTTCACCTTCGGTCAAGGTTCGCACCCTGAGCTCGGCCTCGTCGAGGCGACGCTGAGCATCACGGGTCAGGCGAATGCCCTCCTCGAAGGCAGCCAGGGAAGACTCCAGCGAAAGTTCGCCGGACTCGAGTCGCTCCACCAGCCGTTCCAGACACTCGACGGTGGTAGCGAAGTCGACCGCTTCCGTCTCTTCGCTCTGCTGCCCATCAGGCCTCTGCCTGCGCTGCGCCATCGCTGTCCTCGTCCGCTAAAGCCTGATACGGCACCGTGAAAAAAGACAGTATACACGCTCACCCCCCGGGGTCGTCTGCCCCGGCGCTGAGAGGCCATTGACTTGCGTGGCGTTCATCATGGCACCGCAGCATATTCATCCTGGCACACAGTCGGCGTGTGCTAGGATACGGCCTCTTTACCCTATCTGACACTGCATGCGGCTCGCGCCGGAAGAGGTTGATTCGACCATGGCCAAGACGTCCCTGGACAAGAGCAAGATCAAGATCCTGCTACTCGAGGGGGTACACCAGAGCGCGGTAGACAATCTGCGCAACGCCGGGTACTGGAACATCGAGAACCTGCCCACTTCGCTGGATGAGGCGTCGCTGATCGAGAAGATCCACGACGTGCATTTCATTGGCATTCGCTCGCGCACCCAGCTCAACGAGCGAGTCTTCGCCGCCGCCGAGAAACTGGTAGCCGTGGGCTGCTTCTGCATCGGTACCAACCAGGTCGACCTCAATGCGGCGCTGATTCGCGGCATCCCGGTGTTCAACGCCCCTTACTCCAATACTCGCTCGGTCGCCGAGTTGGTGCTGGCCGAGGCGATCATGCTGCTGCGCGGCATCCCCGAAAAGAATGCCCTGGCCCATCGCGGCGGCTGGCAGAAAAGCGCCAGAAACTCCCACGAGGCCCGCAGCAAGACCCTGGGCATCGTCGGCTACGGCAGCATCGGTTCGCAGCTTTCGGTGCTCGCTGAGTCGCTGGGCTTCGACGTCATCTTTTATGACGTGGTGACCAAGCTGGGGATGGGCAACGCCCGCCAGGTCGCCAGCCTCGACGAGCTGCTGGGCCTCGCCGACGTGGTCAGCCTGCATGTGCCGGAGCTACCCTCGACCAAGTGGATGATCGGCGCCGAACAGATCGCCCGCATGAAGCCCGGTGGCATACTGATCAACGCTTCTCGAGGCACGGTGGTGGTGATCGAGGCCCTGGCCGAGGCGATCCAGGGCGGCAAGCTCAACGGTGCCGCCGTAGACGTCTTCCCGGTGGAGCCCAAGGGCAACAACGATGAGTTTCAGAGCCCGCTGCGCGGTCTGGACAACGTGATCCTCACCCCGCATATCGGCGGCTCGACCCTGGAGGCCCAGGAGAACATCGGTATCGAAGTCTCCGAAAAGCTGATTACCTACTCCGACAACGGCACCACCGTCACCTCGGTCAACTTTCCCGAAGTCGCCTTGCCGGCTCACCCGGACAAGCACCGTCTGCTGCACATTCACGACAACGTGCCGGGCGTGCTCTTCGAGATCAACCGAGTGCTATCGGAGAACGGCATCAACATCGCCGGTCAGTACCTGCAGACCAACGAAAAGGTCGGCTATGTGGTGATCGACGTCGACAAGGCCTACGGCCCTCAGGCGCTGGACGCCCTGCGCCAGGTGGAGCACACCCTCAAGGTACGGGTCCTCTACTCAGAGACCGGCCAGGACGCCTGACCGCTTTCGCTTCTTTCCGCTGACCAGCCGCTGCGTCGAGACGACGTGGCGGTTTTTTGTTGATAGGCACGCCAGCCGCGCCCGGTATCCTTGGTCGAAGTGCACGACACCTCCCGAGCACGCTAGCCTGACAGGTAACGCCTTCTCATCGACAACCCACTGGAGACCATGATGAGCGACTCGACACCGCCCCTGCTGCGCCGCGACACCGCCGGCGTGACCACCCTGGCACTCAACCGCCCTGGAAGTTTCAACGCCCTCTCCGAGGAGATGCTGGCAGCGCTTAAAGAAGAACTCGGCAAGCTTGCCAATAACGACCAGGTGCGCTGCGTGGTGATCACCGCCGAGGGGCGCGCCTTCTGTGCCGGCCACGACCTCAAGCAGATGCGCGCCCACCCCGACAAGGCCTACTACCAGGCGCTTTTTGCCCGCTGTGGCCAGGTGATGCAGGCCATCGTCGAGCTGCCGGTGCCGGTAATCGCTCAGGTACAGGGCATCGCCACCGCCGCCGGCTGCCAGCTGGTGGCCAGCTGCGATCTGGCCGTGGCCGCACGCTCGGCGCGTTTCGCCGTCTCCGGCATCAACGCCGGGCTCTTCTGCTCTACCCCGGCGGTGGCGCTGTCGCGCAACATCGCGCGCAAGCGCGCCATGGAGATGCTGCTCACTGGCGAGTTCATCGACGCCGACACCGCCAAAGACTGGGGACTGGTCAACCGGGTTGCCGATGATGATGCCCTCGAGACCGCCGTGGCCGAGCTCACTGCCAGCATTTGCGCGAAGAGTGCGGTAGCGGTGCGCACCGGCAAGGCGATGTTCCAGCGCCAGCTGCAGATGCCCCTGAAGGAAGCCTACACCTTTGCCGGTGAGGTGATGGCTTGCAACATGATGGCCGAGGACGCTGGTGAGGGTATCGACGCCTTTATCGAGAAGCGAGCCCCCGAATGGCGGCATCGCTGAGCCGTCCAAGGAGAATGGAAGCGATTTCCGCAGCCGCGACAGCCCGCGGCCGACACGGTATCCTGTGACCAATAACTGCTGGCGACACAAGGAGAGTCGAGGGTGAGTGAGGTCAAACGAAGGACGGCGGGACGCCCCGCCGGATCGGGAAAGGCCACCGGCGGCCACAGCCAGTCATTGGTCCGCGGGCTCAATCTGCTCGAGCGCCTCTCGACGAGCCCCGGAGGTCTGGCACTCTCGGAGCTGGCCGAACAGGCCGACCTTGCTCCCTCCACCACCCACCGTCTGCTGCAGGCCCTCCAGGGCCAGGGCTTTGTCGCCCAGGATAGCGAACTCGGGGTGTGGAAGATTGACGTCAAGACCTTCCGAATCGGCAACAGCTTTCTCGAAGCCCGCGACTTTGTGGCCACCAGCCGCCCCTTCCTTCGTCGCCTCACCGCCTTGACCGGCGAGACGGCCAACCTGGGCATCCGCGACGATGGCACGGCGGTGTTCCTGGCCCAGAGCGAGTCATCGCAGATGATGCGCATGATCACCCGGCTCGGCTCCCGGGCCCCGCTGCACGCCTCCGGCATCGGCAAGGCGCTGATGGCCTGGCTGCCCGACGAAGAGCTCGCGCGCATCCTTGCCGAGCGTGGCCTGGCCCGCGTTACCGAGAACACCCTTCACACCCCCGAGTCGCTGCGCGCCGGGCTGACCGAGATTCGCCGTCAGGGCTTCGCCTGCGACCGCGAAGAGCACGCCATCGGCCTGCAATGCGTGGCCGCCTGTCTCCACGACGAGCACGGCACCCCGCTGGCCGCTATCTCGGTCTCCGGCCCGGTAGCCCGCGTCCCCGAGGCGCGCCTGCTGGAGTTGGGCGCGCTGGTGCGCGAGACCGCCGCTGAGATCACCACCCGGCTGGGTGGACGAGTGCCGGTACACTCTTCTACGACAGATTCATGACATACATCGCCTGTTGGCTTTCCACGCTGGCCGTGGCCGTAACGCTCACCACCTCAGCCAGCGGCGACTTGATCCCACAGGGAGAGTGGGTCATCGACACGGATCAGTCACTGGTATGGCAACGTTGCAGTCGGGGACAAACCTATACCGATGAACGCTGCGCTGGGACGGCCAAACAAGTGAGCTTCCTGGAGGCCCAGGCCGAAGCCAGGGCCCAGCAGAGCCAACAATGCCCTTGGCGGCTGCCCCGCTTCCATGAGCTGAGTGCCCTGCTGCTGCCAGACCGTTCCGAGCAGGGACTCGCATTGGACACTTTCGCCTTTCCGGACACGCCACCAGGCTGGTACTGGAATCAGGCAAGCGCCGGCGGCCACTCTCAGCAAGATTGCTTCGTGGACTTCGAAGGAATGGGCAGAACACGCTGCAACATGGGCGGTGCCTTCCATCTCAGGCTGGTCATGCCGTTAAGCGCCCTCGACCAGTGCATCCCGCCTGCAGGCGCCACCGCCCCGTGAACCCGATGCCTCGGCGGAGTACACTGTGTGCCGTCCATTTTCCGCCAGCCGAGGCCGCGCCGATGAGTTCCCACCTGCTCTCCGTCGATTCCCTGACCCGTGACCACGTCGACCATCTGATGCGGGTCGCGGCCCGCATGGAGCCCATCGCCCAGCGTCGCCAGGTTACTCGGGTGCTGGAAGGCGCCGTGCTGGGCAATCTCTTCTTCGAAGCCAGCACTCGCACCCGGGTCAGTTTCAACGCGGCCTTCTGCCGGCTGGGCGGCAGCGTCTGCGACACCACCGGCTTCACCTTCTCCTCCATGGCCAAGGGCGAGTCGCTCTACGATACCAGCCGGGTGATGAGCGGCTACTGCGACGCCATCGTGATGCGCCATCCCGAGCTCGGCTCGGTGGCGGAATTCGCCGCGGCCACCAACGTGCCGGTGATCAACGGCGGGGATGGCCCCGGAGAACATCCCAGCCAGGCGCTGCTCGACTTCTACACCATCGACAAGGAGTTCACCCGGCTGGGCAGATCGCTTTCCGGTGCTCATGTGCTGATGACCGGCGACCTGAAATTCGGCCGCACGGTGCACTCCCTGATCAAGCTGCTCTCTCTCTATGAGCCGCTGCGAATCACCCTGGTGGCCCCACCGGGGCTGGAAATGCCGAGCCACCTGATCGATCTGGTCACCTCTCGCGGCCACCGCGTGGAGCAGCACGACAGCCTGGCCAACGACTTCAGCGACGTGGATGTGGTCTATACCACCCGCATCCAGAAAGAGCGCTTCACCGCCGAGATGAGCGAAGGCTTCAGCCTGTCGCGGGACTTCACCGTGGACCGCGCCTTTCTGGATCGGCGCTGCGGCCGCGACACCCTGGTCATGCATCCGCTGCCCCGAGACAGCCGCCCGGATGCCAACGACCTGGATGTCGACCTCAACGGCGACCGGCGCCTGGCAATCTTCCGACAGACCGACAACGGCATCCCCGTGCGCATGGCAATCTTCGCCACTCTGCTAGAGGTCGATGACCTGATCGAACAGGACCTGCGTCCCGTGCGCTGGTTCGTGCCGACTCGCACGGGCGTTGACGACCGCGAGTTCTGACGAGAGGCGCTTCGGCGCGCTTGGCCTATGCTTGATGTCTAACATCAACCCGAGAGGAGAGACCCATGAACCTGCAACGCGCCTATCGCCTTCTGGCGGTATTCTACACCTTGCTGCTGCTGATCGGGGTGATTGCCCTGCTTGCCGGAGGCGGCACTGCTCTGGCCCTGGTGCACCTGGTGGTGGGGGGCCTGGCGGTAGTGGGGCTGTGGGGGTACATCCTGGGGCGTGGTTTCATGGGGCCGCGAATGTGGCGGCCGCTGGCCGGCATACTGGCCGTGGGCGCAACGGTGCAGCTCGTCGCGCTGCTGTCGATCTCACTGGATGGCATCACGCTGACCTGGATGCTGACCAGCGCCGTCTTCGCGGTGCTGCTGGCGGTGCTTCTCTACTACTACGGTGACCGCGACCAGGCACTCTGGGCCACCCCTGAGGAGCTCGAAGCCGGGCTGCGCCTGGAGACACTGCTGGAGGGTCAGCCGCGTCTCGAGGCGCGCAAGCACGAGGACGGCCGGGAAGCCAGTGCTCAGGTAGTCAAGATGGGCAGCGAGTATCGGGCCAGCGTGACGCGCCGTCATGACGGGCAGCAGGAGAGCTTCGAGGAGCGCTTCCACCACCCGGCCACTCTGGTGTTCTTTCTGGAGAAATTTACCGGCCTCTCGGTGAACGACTTCAGACATCCCGATGCAGCATAAGCGTTCTTGACGGCTCAGTAAGAGGCGATGGGGATTCACATCGCCTCCTCGAGGGTCAATTGCCGGATCAGGGACGAGACGTTGGCATCACTCCGGCCTACGCAGCCCCAACTGGGCGGCGAACCAGCGTTCAACAATCAGCACCGCGCTGATCCCGTCGACGCTCTCCTTCCGATAGTTGCCACGATGTCCGAGTTCCCGAGCGATCACCTTGGCCTCACCGGTGGACCCTCGCTCGTCGACCATCTCGCAGGGGACGCCGAAGCGCCCGTACAGGCGTTTCCCGAACTTGCGGGCTCGGGTGCTCATCAGCTGCTCCTCGCCCGCGGCGGTCAGCGGCAGTCCCACCACGAAGAGGTCGGGCTGCCACTCTTCCACCAGCCGAGTCACCCGGGCCCAGTCGGGGATACCGTCACGGGCCGTGAGCGGGTCGAGCTCGCGGGCACTGGCCAGCAGCTCATTGCCCACCGCCACCCCGATGCGCCGGGTGCCGAAGTCGAATCCCAGCACCAGCCGCTCGCCTGCTCTGGCCATCACCTTCGCCCTGACACCAACCGTAACCGCATCAGGAGTGCCCCGCTTCGCGGGTCATCAGGTTAAGGTCGACACCGAGAATACCGGCAGCCGCGAGCAGGCGCTGCTCCGGCGGCACTTCGAAGAGAATATCGGGGCGCCCCTCCACGGTGAGCCAGGCGTTATTGAGTATCTCTTCCTCCAGTTGGCCAGCCTCCCAGCCGGCACAGCCCAGGCAGACCAGAAAGTCCGCGGGGCCCTTGCCCTCGGCCAGGGCCTGGAGCATGTCCATGGAGGTGGTAAGTGCCAGCTCCTCGGTGACCTGGATACTGGAGTCCCAGGGGGTGCTGGCACCGCGATGCAGGATGAAGCCGCGGTCCTTGTGAACCGGGCCACCGTAGTAGACCGGTGCATGGCGATGCGAACTCTCCTCACCGCCCAGCTCCAACTGCTCGAAGAGCGCCTCCAGTGTCAGCTCCAGCGGCCGGTTGACGATGACCCCCATGGTGCCGTTCTCGTCATGGTCACACAGGTAGCTGAGACTACCGGCGAAGTTGGGGTCTTCCAGATGCGGCATCGCCAGCAGGAAGTGGTCCTTCAAACCGAAATGTTGCATAAGACTCCCCGGCGGGTCCTATCGCACGCCGTAGTGATTGCCTTGGCCGAACCGCCAGACGCGGGTGATCGAGAGGCTGTCCAGGTTGCCCATGCCCGCATCGAAGGGGCGATAGGGTGAGGCCCCGCGCACGGTATCCAGCGCGGCCTGGTCGAGTTCGGCATGTCCCGAGGATTGTACCACCTCCGCCTGGCGAAGCCCGCCGTCACGGCCGATCACCACGCGGATGCGCAGCTGTCCCTGGAGGTGGCGCGGCGCCGGATGCACGCGGTTGCCGTAGTCTTCCACTCGACGGGTCCAGTCGTCGATATAGCGGGCCTCGGCGGCACGCTGGGCGGCCAGCTGCGGGCCATCGCCGGCGGGACCTGGCGCCTCCAAGCTGAGACCCTGCTTGCGGATGCTGCGGGTGGCCTGGGCCAGCAGGTCGCGGCCCGACGCCGAGGGCGCCGTGACGCTGGGCGGGGCGGCGGCGTCCGCCGCCTGAGGGGCACTCTCGCGGGGCTCAGGAGGGGTCTCGAGCGCCTGCTCGGACTCGGCGGCGGGCGGCGACTGTTCGTCGGAGCGTGCCTCGGGCTCGACCCGCGCCTGTTCCGGCTCGGCCGGGGTGGCCGGATCCACGTCGCTGACGCTCTCCTGCACCGGCGGCAACTCCTCCATGGGCGCCGCGAGAGACTCCGCCGGCGCCTCCTCCGGCTGTTCACCAGCAGCCTGCTGGTCGGCTTCAGCGATGGCGTCGGCTGTCACCGGCGCCTCAGCAGAGCGGGTCACCAGCACCACGTCGAGGCTCGAGCGCGGGGCAGGAGGTGCAGCGAACTGCCAACTGGCCACCACCCCGATCACGGCCAGATGCAGCAGCAGCGCCAGCGACCAGGCCAGCCAGCGTCGGTAAGGCCGGGTGACGGGCGCGTACTGGATGGGATCGCTGACATGAAGGATCATGGACGGTCTCCCGGCCCTTATACCCGCTGTCCAGCCACCCGCGGAGCGGCGAGCCGGCGCTCGATGGCGTCGAGCAACAGCCCGGCAATATCGGTACCGCGCTGGTCGTCGATCTCGCGCACGCAGGTGGGGCTGGTGACGTTGATCTCGGTGATGTAGTCACCGATCACGTCGAGGCCGACGAACATCAGCCCCTTGTCGCGGATCATCGGCTGTACCTGGCCGATCAGCCAGTGGTCGCGCTCGGTGAGCTCGCGGCTGACGCCGGTGCCGCCGGCGGCCAGGTTGCCGCGGGTCTCGCCGGCCATGGGCACCCTGGCCAGGCCATAGGGCACTGGCTCACCCTCCACCAGCAGAATACGGGTATCGCCCTCGGTGATCTCGGGGATATAGCGCTGGGCCATGATCTGGCGGCGACCGCGCTCGGTGAGGGTCTCGATGATGGCGCCGATATTGCGACCGTCGGGGTTCACATGAAAGATCCCGGTGCCGCCCATGCCGTCCAGGGGCTTGAAGATCACGTCCTGGTGGTCAGCGTGGAAGGCGCGCAGCTCGGGTTCACTGCAGGCAACCAGGGTCGGCGTGCAGCACTGGGGAAACTGCTGGGCGAAGAGCTTCTCGTTGCACTCGAGCAGTGCCTGGGTGGGATTGACCACCAATACCCCTTCGCGCTCGGCGAAGCCCAGAAGGTAGACGGCATTGAGGAAATGGGCATTCACCGGCGGATCCTTGCGCATCAGGATCACATCGAGCTCGACCAGGGGTCGCGCCTCGGGCTCACCGAGGTCGAACCAGTGGGCCGGGTCGCGATGCACGGTCAGGTCACGCAGCCGACCGAAGGACCGACCATCGCGCAGGAAGAGGTCCTCCTGCTCCAGATAATGCAGCGAGGCGCCGCGCTCCTGGGCGGCCCACAGCATGGCCAGGGTGGTGTCCTTCTTGTAGGCGATATCGGCGATGGGGTCCATCACCACACCGATCTTCAGGGCGCGTTCGCTCATGAGGTCGTGTTTCCGGTCGAGAGTATGGATGGGGTCAGTATGCCGCAGGGGGATCACGTCCACCAAGGGGTCAGCCTGGTCACCAAGGACGAGTGCCCATGGCAGTAACGCTCGAGGCTGCCTTCGGCTACTCGCTGCCCGGCACCAGCCGGATGCCGGTGGGCGTCAAGGTAATCAGTCGCTGCTTGTAGAGCCGGCCGATAGCCTGCTTGAAGGCGCTCTTGCTCACCCCCAACCGGGCCTTGATCTCGGCGGCGTCGCTCTTGTCGCCCAGGGGCAGGTAGCCACCGCTCTCGCGCAGCACCTTGAGCACCGTTTCGCCCACCACGTCCAGGCGTGCCGACCCCGGCGGCAGCAGCGAGAGGTCCAGGCGGCCATCCTCACGCAAACGCTTCACATAGCCGGTCAGGCGCTGGCCGCGGCGCAGCGGGCGGGTGATGTCATCGCGAAAGAGCAATCCCCAGCAGCGATGGTCCACCACCACCTTGAGGCCAAGGTCGGTCTGATCGGCGATTATCAGGACCACCTCGTCGCCTGCCGCCAGGCCTTCGGCCTCGTCGGAAACAAAACGATCGAGTTTCTGGGAAGCCACCGGCCGGCCCTGCTGATCCTCATAGATCCTCACCAGCACCCGCTTGCCCACGCTGGGACGGAAGCGCTGCTCGCCATAGGGTAGCAGCAGGTCCTTGGGATACCCCCAGTCGAGGAAGGCGCCGGTCTCGTTGACGGTGACCACCTCCAGGTAGGCTACCTCGCCCACCGCACACTTGGGGGCACGGTAGCGCCGGCCGGCGGCGGGGCGCGGAGGGCGCGGATCGCGTGAATCGGACATAAGGAAGGCTCCCTGAAGAGGTGGGAAGGACTGGGGCAAGTGGCTTCTAGGGGGTCAGACCCCGGCCAAACTACCAGGCCCATCATCGTGCACTCCACCAGGCTTGTAGACGCCGCCGGGGGCTGACCCCGTGGCGGCTGTGGCGCACGCGGCTGAGATGCTCAAAGGTCGCCGAAGCGGTGCTGCAGCAGGCTGAGTGCCACCACCGGGGCGGTCTCGGTACGCAGGATACGCGGTCCCAGCGAAAGCGGCGCAAATCCCCGGGCTCGGGCGGCCTCGACCTCGGCCTCGGCCAGCCCCCCTTCGGGGCCGATCACCAGGGCCACGCTGGCGGGAACGGCCTCGCGCTCCACCAGAGCCTGGGCCTGGGGCTGGGAATCAGTGGCCGGATGCAGCACAAGACGCAGCGCTTCGTCGCGCTCGGCCAACCAGTCGGCCAGCGCCATGGGGAGATGCACCGGCGGCACTCTGGCGCGACCGCACTGCTCGCAGGCGCTGATCGCCACGGCCCGCCAGTGAGCGAGTTTCTTGGCCTCGCGCTCACCCCTGAGGCGCACGTCGCCATGCTCGGTGTAGAGGGGCGTGATAGCCGCCACCCCGAGCTCGACGGCTTTCTGAATGGCGTAGTCCATGCGATCGCCCTTGGAGATCGCCTGGCCCAGGTGGACGGTCAGAGGAGACTCGCCTTGGCCGGTCGCAACCGACTGGATACGTGCTACCACTCGCTTGCGACCGGCCTCCACCAGCACGGCACTGGCCTCCCGCCCACTGCCGTCGAACAAGCACAGTGGCGCGCCCTCACCCAGCCGCAGAACCCGCGCCACATGGCGAGCCGGACCCTCGGGCAGGACGACGTCGCCGCCGACAATAAAGTCGGCGGCGACGTGGATGCGCGGTGCTTTCTTTAGCATCACCACGGGATCACCGGCGATTCGTTACTGGGTAGTCTGGGCACCCTGCTGCTGGGCCTGCTCGGCCTCACGCTTCTTCTTCTGAGCGTAGATCGCCTCGAAGTTGACCGGCGCCAGCATCAGGGGCGGAAAGCCACCACGGTTGACCAGATTGTCGACACACTCACGGGCATAAGGGAACAGCACGTTGGGGCAGAAGGCACCCAGGGTGTGATCCAGCTGGGCGCCCTCGATCCCGGCGATGCGGAACAAGCCCGCCTGCTCGATCTCGGCCAGGAAGGAGGTGGTGCCCTCCTCGCTGTGGGTCACCTGGGCGGTCACCTTGATCACCACCTCATAGAGGCCCTCCCCCACCTGTTGACTGGACGTGTTGAGATCCAGGCCGACCTTGGGCTTGAAGGGCTGCTGAAAGACCGCTGGCGAATTGGGCGCCTCGAAGGAGAGGTCCTTTACGTAGATCCGCTGCACGGAGAACTGCAGCTGGGGCTTGTCCTGCTGATCGGCCGCCGGGTTGCCGGCAGCGGCGCTCTGGTTGTTCTCTTCCGCCATGGGAAAGGTCCTTTGACTCGATAAACGAAGTTGGAGCGATAAGTGAGGTTACTTGCGCACGACCGGCAGGCTGTCGGCCTGCCACTGCATCATGCCGCCCTTGAGCTTGAGGACGCGAGGATAGCCGCCCTTGAGCAGCTTGGCCACGGTCGTCCCCGCCGTCTGGCCGGACTTGCAGACCACAATGATCGGCTTCTCCTTGACCTTCTGGAGTTCACCCATGCGCTCGTCGATGCGGCTCTGGGGGATGTTGCGGGCCCCGGCGATATGGCCGGCCTTGAAGGCGTCGGCATCGCGGGTATCTACCACGACGGCATCCTCGCGGTTGATCAGCTGAGTCGCCTCGAGGGAGGTCACGCCGTTGGCGCTGCTGTTGCGAACCTCATAGAGGATCCAGGCGGTCAGCACCAACAGGAAGGCGCCCACCAGCAGCGGGTGATTCTGAACGAATTCAAACAGCTGATCGATCATGGGTCCAGATAACTCTTGTCTCGGTGCACGAAGGGAAAGGCCGGGGCCATAAGGGCCCGACGAATGAACGGCGATCAGTATACACGACGTCCTGCGGGGTGCGGCCAGCAATGACGCCCGGCGGCGCCATGCGATATGATGCCGTAATCCGCCATCTGCCGCGACCCCACCCTTATGTTGTCCGCCCTCTCGGGCAGACCACGGCAAGGCGCCTGCGCCGAGAGCCGCCCAGGGCATGGAGGTGTCGCCAGCAACATTAGAGGACAGCCCCATGACCCAATCCACAAGCCAGAGCATACCTCGCCCTGTCGCCCTGATCATCCTGGACGGCTATGGCCACAACCCCGACGCCGCCCACAACGCCGTGTTGGCCGCCCGCACTCCGGTAATGGACCGCCTGCAGCGAGATTGCCCCGCCACCCTGATCCATACTGATGGTCGCCATGTGGGCCTGCCAGAGGGCCAGATGGGTAACTCCGAGGTGGGCCACATGAACCTGGGCGCCGGACGCGTGGTGTACCAGGACTTCACCCGCATTACCAAAGCGGTCGAGGACGGCGACCTGGACACCATTGCCGCCCTGACCGCGCCTATCGATGCCGCCATCGCGGCGGGCCGCGCGGTGCACCTGTTGGGGCTGCTCTCCCCGGGCGGCGTGCACAGCCACGATGATCATGTCATCGCCATGGCCGAACTGGCCGCCCGCCGTGGCGCGCTGCGTATTTACGTCCACGGCTTTCTGGACGGCCGCGACATGCCCCCCAAGAGTGCACTGGCCTCCCTCGAGCGGGCCAATCAGCGGCTCTCCGAACTGGTCGGTGCCGACCACGGCTTTGTCGCCTCCATCATCGGCCGCTACTACGCCATGGACCGCGACAACCGCTGGGACCGCGTCGAGAAAGCCTATCGCCTCCTCACCGAGGGCGTCGGCGAGTTCGAGGCGCCTAGCGCCGAGGAGGGACTGCGTGCTGCCTACGAGCGGGGCGAGACCGATGAGTTCGTCGCTGCCACCAGCATTCGTCCCGCCGGCACCCCGGTGATACTGGAGGATGGCGACGCCGCCATTTTCATGAATTTCCGCGCCGATCGTGCCAGGGAGTTGACCCGCGCCTTCGTCGAGGAGGCCTTCGACGGCTTCGAGCGTCGCGCCTGCCCGAGGCTCGCCGGCGACGGCCTGGTAATGCTGACCCAGTATGCTGCCGACATCCCCGCACCGGCCGCCTTTCCGCCAGCCGGGCTGACCAACACCCTGGGCGAGGTGGTAGCCAACCGCGGCCTGACCCAGCTGCGCATCGCCGAGACCGAGAAATACCCCCACGTCACCTTCTTCTTCTCCGGCGGCCGCGAAGCCGAGTACCCCGGCGAGACCCGGATTCTGGTGCCATCGCCACGGGACGTGAAGACCTACGATGAGAAACCCGAGATGAGCGCCGCCGAGGTCACCGACCGGCTGGTGGCGGCCATCGAGTCTCGCGACTTTGATCTGATCGTCTGCAACTACGCCAACGGTGACATGGTCGGCCACACCGGCGACTTCGATGCCGCCGTGAAGGCCATCGAGACGGTGGACGGCTGCGTGGGCCGAGTCGTCGAGGCCATCGAGAAGGTGGGCGGCGCCTGCCTGGTCACCGCCGACCACGGCAACGCCGAGCAGATGGTCAACCCCGAGACCGGCAACCCCCAGACCGCCCACACCACCTTCGAGGTGCCGCTGATCTACGTGGGCCCGCGCCCGGCCCGGCTGAAGAGTGATGGCAGCCTGTGCGACATCGCCCCGACCCTGCTGAGCCTGATGAACCAGCCGGTGCCCGAGGAGATGACCGGTCGGGTGCTGATCGACGTCGATACGGTCTCCTGAAGAGGGCCGGCCCGCCCATGACCAGCCCCCCCTGCCTGCCGCGGCGAGCAGGACGGTTCGCTGCGGCACTGCTGGCCCTCTGCCTGGCCGAGCCGCTGGCCGCCCAGCCCAGCGAACAGGCGGCGCGGGAGCGTCTCGATGCCATCGGCAGCGAGATCCAGGGCGCCTCGCAGCGCCTTTCCACCACGCGCGAGGCCCAGGCGGAAGCCAGCCAGGAGCTTCGCCGTGTGGAGACGGTCCTGGCCGACACCCATCGCCGCCTCGATGCTCTGCAGGGCGAGCGACACACCCTCGGCGATGAGATCATCACGCTCGAGCGTCGACGCGACCTGCTGGAGGCGGAGCGAGCCGATCAGGTCGCCGCTCTCAATATTCAGCTCGACGCTCTCTATCGCCTGGGCCGCAGCCCTCAGCTGAAGCTGCTGCTCAATCAGGACGACCCCGCCCGCCTCGACCGCCTGCAGCACTACCTCAACCAGCTGGCCCGGGCCCGCAACGCGCGCCTGGATGAACTGTCCCGGTTGAATGCTGCCCTGGGCGAGACCCGCCGCGAGCTCGAGGCCCGCGGGGAGCGCCTGGACGCTCTCGCGTCGGAGCTCGCTACCCGCTCCAGCGATCTGGCGAATCAGATACGCGAGCGCGCCGAGCTGGTGGCCGAACTCGATGGTCGCTACGTCAGCGAGCAGGCTCGACTCGCGGAACTGGAGCAGGACAGGGCCCACGCCGAGCGAGTGCTGCGTCAGGTACAGGAGGAACTCGCGCGGCTCGATCGCCCTCCCCCTTCCACTGCCATCGAGCAGACCCGGGGTGACCTGCCCTGGCCCGTGCAGGGTAGCGTTGCTTCCCGCTTCCGGGCCAGCGGCGGCGTGCACCGCAACGGCATCCTGATCCAGGCCGCAGAGGGTACCCCGGTCCAGGTCGTGCATGCCGGTCGCGTCGTCTTCGCCGACTGGATGCGCGGCTTCGGTAACCTGCTGATTGTCGACCATGGTGACCAGGTGATGACCCTGCACGCCCACCTGCAGCACTTTGGCGTGCAGGTGGGCCAGGCGGTCTCCCGGGGCGACGTGCTGGGGGCGGTAGGGAACAGCGGCGGCCACCATCGCCCGGCCCTCTACTTCGAGGTGCGCCGCGGCGGCGATCCCATCGACCCCCAGTCATGGATCGCCTCGCGCTGAGCAGCACCCTATTTCCCTGCCCGGGGCCGGCGGGCTATGCTGGGTCCTTACCGTCCCGGAACAGCGGAGATCGCATGACCCCAGCGCTTCCCATGCCTGGCAGGGCCGGCCTCGCCCTATCGCCGCGACGCCTGCTGGCCTCGCTACTTCCCATCGCCCTGCTGGCGCTCCCTCTTCCTGCCGCCAGCGCAGTGAACGATGACCTGCCAGTGGAGGAGATCCAGACCTTCGCCGAGGTGTTCGAGCGCATCAAGCGTGCCTACGTGGAGGAAGTGGGCGACGCCACCCTGCTGCGCAACGCCATGCGAGGCATGCTCAGCGAGCTCGACCCCCACTCCGCCTACCTGGATCGCGAAGAGTTCCAGAGCCTGCGCGAGTCGACCCAGGGCGAGTTTGGCGGGATCGGCATCGAGGTGGGCGTGGATGACGGCCAGCTGATGGTGATCACTCCCATCGACGATACCCCGGCTTCCCGCGCTGGACTGCAGGCCCGCGACCAGATTCTGCGTATCGACGACACGCCCACCGAGCGCCTGTCGCTTCAGGAAGCGGTCAACCTGATGCGCGGTGAGCCGGGCACCCGCATCGAGTTAACCGTCCAGCGCCGCGGCGAGAGCGCACCTCGCACCGTCACCCTCATCCGGGAGGTGATCCGCACCGAGAGCGTACGCAGCGAACTGCTGGAACCGGGCTACGGCTATCTGCGAATCAGTCAGTTCCAGAGCCGCACCGGCGATCAGGTCGGCGAGCAGCTCCGCCGACTGGAACGCGACGCTCCGCTGTCGGGCCTGGTGCTCGACTTGCGTAACAACCCCGGCGGGGTGCTGCAGGCGGCGGTAGGCGTGGCAGACGCCTTTCTCGACGATGGCTTGATCGTCTACACCGAGGGGCGCCTGGCGGACACCGAGATGCAGTTTCGCGCTACCCTCGAAACCGCCGCACCCAGCGTGCCGCTGGTGGTGCTGATCAACGGCGGCAGCGCCTCGGCGGCGGAGATCGTCGCCGGCGCCCTGCAGGACCAGCGTCGTGCAGTGGTGATGGGCACCGAAAGCTTCGGCAAGGGCTCAGTGCAGCAGATCATGCCCCTGGGCAACGGCGAGGGGCTCAAGCTCACCACGGCACTCTACTACACCCCCAACGGCCGCTCTATCCAGGCCCAGGGCATCGAACCCGACGTGGAGGTGGTGCGCGGTCGGGTAGAGGTGACGGAGAGCGGCCGCCAGCTACGCGAGGCAGACCTGGAGGGCCACCTGCGCTCCCAGGAGGCCCCGCGGGAGCGCAACGAGCTGAGTGAGCGACTGCGCGAGGACTATCAGCTCGGCGAGGCTCTCAACCTGCTCAAGGCGCTCAACGTGCTCAGCCGACGCTGACGCGACCCGGCGCCGGCAGCCATCAGCGGCAGGAAGCCGGCAGCCGTCCCCGCTTCCCAATGGCCTGCTGCAGCAGCAATCGCTTAAGCGGGGTGAGCCGGTCCACGGTGCCCAGCCCCAGGTTGCGCGCCAGGGTCAGCGCGGGATGGTGCGTACCAAACAGCAGCCGGAAGCCATCCATCAGCGCCAGCATGCCGGCATTGTCACCACGCCGGCGACGCGCGTAACGGGACAGCCAGCGTTCATCGCCCAGCGCTACACCGCGGCGGCGCGCCAACAGCAGCTCCTCGGCCAGCACGGCTGCATCCATCAGCCCCAGATTCACGCCCTGTCCGGCCAGGGGGTGAATGCTGTGGGCGGCATCCCCGACCAGCGCCAGGCCCGGCAGCACGTAGCGCTGTGCATGGCGCTGCACCAGCGGGAAAACCAGCGTCCTGTCCACCACCGTTACCTCTCCGAGTCGTTGGCCGACGGCCGCCGCCAGCTCATCGCCCAGCGCCTCGGCTGACAGCGCCTGAAGCCGCTCGGCCTCTTCCTGCGAGGTAGACCAGACGATCGAGCAGTGGTGACGCTCACGGTCCAGGCGCAGCGGCAGAAAGGCCAGGGGGCCAGTCGGCAGGAAGGCCTGGCGAGCCACCTCGCCGTGAGCACGCTCTACCCTTACCGTTGTCACCACGGCCATATGGCCGGTTTCGTGAGCGTCGACGCCGATGCCTGCCAGCTCGCGCAGCGGCGAGCGGGCCCCGTCGGCAGCCACCACCAGCGGCGCCACCAACCGGCGGCCATCCGCCAGGTGGACGCACCGATCGCCATCGGACGATGCCACCAGCCCGGTCACCCTGGCGCCCAGTATCAGTCTGACCGATGCCAGCGCTTTCAGACCTCGCTCCAGGGCCGCCTGGGTCACCGCGTTCTCGACGATATAACCCAGCTTGGCGACGCCGGCCTGCTCGGCGGAGAAGCTGATTTCACCCGTCCCTTCGATGTCCCACACTTGCATAAAGCGGTAGGGACTGACGCGACGACCCGCCATCCATTCCCAGGCGCCCAGTCCCTCCAGCAACTTGCGAGAGACCGGCGTCAGTGCGCTGACCCGCATGTCGGCTGGTCCTCGCCCCACCGCTTCAGGGTCAAGCAGTGTCTCACGGGCATCCAGCAGCGCCACCTTGACGCCTGCCTTGCCCAGCAGGCAAGCCAGTGCCGTCCCTACCATGCCGGCGCCGACGATCACTACGTCAGCGACCTCTTCCATGGCCGCTCGGTATGGCGCATTTACGGCACTCCCCATCGGTACGTCCATTGTTATCTCCTTAACTGCCTCCTGGTCCGGAACGCGTATGGCGACCCTCCTAGCGTTCCAGGCCCATGGCCCGGCGAGCCAGTCCTCTGCGCAGTGGACCGGCCAGGTTGAGGCCGATCAGCCCCGCCGCTCGAGCATGGGAGAGCAGCACGCTGTCGATACCGAACAGCCGCACCAGGCCGTCACTGAATCGCACCACGTTGTGGCGATCGGCATGACGGCGGGCCTCGAAATCCGCCAGCACCGCGACGCTGCCGGGAGCCTCGCCTCGCACCTGGCCCGCCGCCATGGCGCTCACCAGGTCCATCACACCGCGCAGCGCCAGGTTGAACCCCTGACCCGCGACCGGATGCAGCGCGTGGGCGGCGTTGCCGATTACCGCCAGACCCGGACGGGTTGTTTCCCGAGCGGTGACCAGACTGAGTGGGTAGGTGTGGCGGCGTCCCACTCGGCGAAAACGCCCCATGCGGTCGCCGAAAGCGCGCTGCAGCTCGGCCAGGAAGTCTCCGTCGGAAAGCGCGAGGCGGCGATGCTCCGTACCCAGCGGGTGAGTCCAGACCAGTTCCATGGCCTGGCCGCGCAGCGGCAGCAGGGCGATAGGCCCCTCGGTGGTGAAACGCTCCCATGCCTTGCCGTCGTGGGGCCGGCTCAGCTCGACGTTGGCGATCAGCGCCACCTGATTATAGGGGTGGCTGTCGCTGTCGATGCCAAGCTGCTCCTTGAGCCCCGATCGCCCGCCGTCGGCCAGCACTGTAAGCCCTGCCTTGAGTTGCCTTCCCTCCGTCAGGGTAAGCACGTGGCCACCCGCTACCGGCACGATCTCCTCCACCCTGGCGGGGCAGTGCCACTCAATTGCCATCTCGGCCAGCCAACGATGCAATACCCGGCCCATCCAGGCGTTGGGGATGACATGTCCCAGAGCCATCACACCCAGTTCGTCGCTTGAGAGCCGTGTGGCACCGAAGCGGCCGCGCTCGCTGATATGAATGTGCCGAATCGGGTTCGCATGCTCGGCCAAGGCGTCCCACAGCCCCATCTCGGCAAAGAGGGCTGCCGATCCCTGGGCGATGGCGCTGGCCCGGGCGTCGAAGCTGGGCTGGAAGGGTGTGTCAGCCATCTTGAGGATGGGGGCGGCCTCGATGACCGCCACCGTAAGCCCCGCCTGTTCAATCAACGGCACCAAGGCACAGGCCAGGCTGGACCCCACCAGGCCACCGCCGACGATAGCGACATCAACATGGCGAGCGGCCTTGCCGCTAGCCGGCAAGGCCTCTGACGCAAGAGAGCGGGAAAGGGAGTGGGTATTGTTCACGGCATCTCCGGGCAGCGCATATCGTAATGTACGTTACATAATGAATAGATTGATTACCCCGAGACTGGCGACTTATCGGCCATCAGCGCCTCTATTTGCTCTATCCGCTTGGGAACACCGGCGGTTAGCACCTCAGCGCCAGTGGCGGTGACGGCGACATCATCCTCGATGCGGATACCGATACCGCGAAACGCCTCGGGGATGTCGGCGTCGGCAGGAATATAGAGACCCGGCTCCACGGTGAGCACCATGCCCGGCGCCAGAACGCGCGGCGCTCCGCCCTTGCGGTAAGCGCCCACATCGTGGACGTCAAGCCCCAGCCAGTGCGAGGTGGAATGGAGATAGAAGCGCCGGTAACGTTCGTCGTCGATGCACCCCTGCACCTCGCCTTCTAGCAGCCCCAGACCGATCAGCCCTTCGGTAAGACCCCGCACCACGCCGTCATGGAGCTCGATCAGGGTCGCACCCGGCTTGATGGCGGCGATGGCCCGCTCCTGAACCTCGAGCACCAGCGTATATAGCGCCCGCTGGGCATCGCTGAAGTGGCCGTTGACCGGGAAGGTGCGGGTGATGTCGCCGGCATAGAGGTCAAATTCAGCGCCGGCATCGATCAGCACCAGATCGCCGTCCCGAAGCGGGCAGCGATTCTCGACATAGTGCAGCACACAGGCATTGGCGCCGCCACCGACGATGCTGGCGTAGGCGGGGCCTGCACCGCCCTGCCAGTGAAACTCGTGCTCCAGTTCGGCCTGGAGATGGTACTCGGCAAGTCCCGGGCGAGCCGATCGCATGGCGCGCACATGGGCTCTGGCAGAGATCGTTGCCGCATGGCGTAGCAGCCCCAGCTCCGATTCGCTCTTGATCAGTCGCGCCTCATGCAGCAGCGTCGACACGTCCGCCAGTACCTCCGGGGGACGGGCTCCACGGCGCGCCCTGGCCAACAGGGCGCTGCGTACCTCATCGGCGATAGCCATGGCCTCGGGGCTGTCCAAGGACAGGTAGAGGGTGTGACGGCCGTCGAGCAGTGCCTCGAGGCGCTCGCCGCGCTCGGCATTCTCGAAGGCCTGGTCCGCCCCATGCTCACGCACGGCCCCCTCGGCGCCCAGTCGGTACCCCGTCCACGCCTCCATCAGCGGGTTGCGGTCCTGACAGAACAGCACGCACTCGCCTTCTGGCCGCCCGGGCAGCAGCAGCAGCAGGGCATCGGGCTCCGGAAAACCGGTCAGGTAGTGGAAATCGCTATCCTGACGAAACGGAAACTCACTGTCTCGGGAGCGGGTAACCAGGGAGGCGCCGGGTAGCAGCACGGCACTATCCGCGGGCAGCCCCGCCATCAGCGCTAGACGTCGGGACAGGTACTCATGCTGGGTAATGGGAGCAGGGCGAGGCAGGATCTCGGGTAACATGGGGGCTCCTCTAAGGGGGGTGGGGCTAGGCTGAGTAGGAGATAATAGAGGCGGCAACTGGGACAGCATCAGTGGCGGGTATCGTTCCCGGCATCCTCGACCTGGGGCAGGCCAGGGTGCTGCTCGGTGTAAAGCAACATGGCGGCCATCCGCACATGTTCGGCAAGAGCAAAGAGATCCCCCTCGTTCTCGGCGCTCTCCTCGATCTCGGCCTCCATGGCGGCGATCCCTTCCAGGTCCCCCAGCGCCTCGCGCAGAGCCGGCGACCAGCCTTCTCGTGGAGCACTACCGGCGTCCTCTACTACCTCAAGGAAGCCCAAGGTCCACTCCTTGAGTCCCCGGGCGCGTTCGGCCAGAGAAAAAAGGTCGTCGGGCAGCAGCGGCTCGAAAGTGAGCTCGCTGCCGGAGAGAACATCTTGCGTCTGACGTCGCCAACCCAGAAAGCGTTCGGCAGAGGGCTCGTCGCGGGGCTGCTCGACGCCAAGCGCCAGGCAGACTTCCTCGAGCCATGCTTCGGCGGTGAGGTCATGCATGGCCAGGCCAGCGCACAAGCGGCCATCGAGAAAGGCCGGTGACTGCATACTGCCATGAAGCAGAAAGAGGTCGGCGATGGTGGAGAAATCCTGGCGTTCGTTGATCAGTGACATGCGAAAATCCGTGACGTGTGCGAGCAAGATCGAGCCTCGCCGGGGGCGGCGCGTTGACCGCCCCGGAAGGGCTCTCTTATAGTGAGGTCCGAAACCTTTCCTTCCATGGATGTTAACGCATCGGGCCACCGGGGCGCGCGGCAGCTCTCCCGGCAGGCCGACCCGGAGTCTTCCGATGACCGACGCCACGCGTCCGACCACCGAAATTACCCTGTTGGGGCGCGGCTATGTGATTGCCTGCTCCCCCGAGGAGCAGGACAAGCTCGAGCGCGCCGCCCGCTATCTGGACCGCGCGATGGGAGGCATTCATTCTCAGAACAACCTGATGGGCACCGAACGCATCGCCATCATGGCGGCCCTCAACATCGCCCATGAACTGCTTGAGGCATTGGACGCCCAACGCGAAGGGGAAACCAGCCTTGACGCTCTCAGCACTCGCCTGGAGCGCGCCCTGGCTGATACCCCCCAGCGCTGACTGTCCCGACCACTCCCACCGCGAGCACACCTCACCCCCCAGCAGAATGCGTTGGAAGGGCACTTTGGCTCTGGTAGGATAGATGCGTTCCCTGGGGTGTTTGCCAGTCATTATCGTCCCTCGAGCCTATGCGCATTACCCAGGGGGCCATATGCTAGTCGGACCCGTGTGCATGTCCGCGCGTCGGAAAGCCTGACGGTCCGGCTGCGGCCACCCACCTTGAACCACTGGGTTCAGGGCCAGAATGACAGCGGCACTCTGGGGAACCTCGTCTGCCATGATCCACCTCATGCCGACACCCGCCGCACCCCTTTTACTCGATGACTTCGACGGCTCTCGCCGGTCCCTGCGCCGCGAGCTTCGTCGCCGTCGACGAGCCCTTACCCCGCGACAGCGCCGAAATGCCAGTAATCGCCTGTGCCTCAGGCTGCGCCGCCTTCCCGAGGTTCAGCGTGCCCGCCGCGTGGCGCTCTACCTGCCCAACGACGGCGAGATTGACCCTACACCGCTGATCGACTGGCTCCGTCGTCGTGGTGCCCGCGTGTACCTCCCGGTGCTCCGACCGCTTTCACGCAACCGACTCTGGTTCGTCCACTACCACGCCGACACACCCATGGTGACCAACCGTTACGGTATCCCCGAACCCCAGACCCGGCATGGTGCCCATCGCGCCCGACGCCAACCCGCCTGGGCCCTGGACCTGATTCTGCTGCCCCTGGTGGGCTTCGACGACGCCGGCCAGCGAATGGGCATGGGAGGGGGATTCTACGACCGAACCCTGGCCTTCACGCGTCATCCCGGTCCACGGCCACGTCTGATGGGTCTAGCGCACGAGTGTCAGCGGGTCGAGGCACTGCCGATTGAGCCCTGGGACGTTCCCCTGGATGCCATCGTCAGCGATACTCGGATCGTCCGTCCCTGACAAGGCCCACCATCGCTGACACGTAAACGGGGCGATGCCTGATGGCATCGCCCCGTTTACTGACGGTCTATGTCCTGGCACCGATGAGTGGACCCGGTTATCGGCTCAGCTACCCGCCAGCGCCTGAGCGTAACCAGTTGCCACCAGGCCGATGCCGAACAACAGTACCAATGCCATGACCAGATCGGGCTTGCGCTTCATTATCGACTCCGTAGGGGGGAGAACTGATCGAGACTATAGGGCCAATCGACGTCCTCGACAACCACCCTCATCACCGTTAACAGACTGAAATACCCCGCAGACGGGGCGCAAGACGCGAGTCAGCACTTACTCCCCTGCTCGAGAAGGCCACTCAGGCCATGAACAACCGATAGGCGGCGTTGTCGGTTTCCTTCCAGTAGCGATAGCCGATATCGTCAAAGTACTCTTCGACGTGGGCACGGTCGCCGTTGGGAATCTGCATACCCACCAGAACCCGGCCGTAGGCGGCACCGTGGTTGCGATAGTGAAACAGGGAGATGCTCCAGTCGTGGGGCAGGTGGGTGAGGAAATTCATCAGTGCCCCCGGCCGCTCCGGGAACTCGAAGCGGTAGACTTCTTCGTCAAAGTGCTCCTTGGGGCGACCGCCCCCCAGGTGACGGATATGCAGCTTGGCCAGTTCGTTGTCGGTGAGATCCTCTACCGAATAACCGGCCTCGCGCAGCTTGTCGATCACCGCCTGGCGATCCTCTCCACCCGGCTTGACCTGGACGCCGACGAAGATATGGGCGTTCTCCGGGTCCGCGTAGCGGTAGTTGAACTCGGTCACCATGCGCTTGCCGATGGTCTTGCAGAACTTCTTGAAGCTGCCGGGCTTTTCGGGGATGGTCACGGCAAGAATCGCCTCACGCTGTTCGCCCAGTTCGGTACGTTCGGCGATGTGCTGAAGGCGGTCGAAGTTGATATTGGCGCCACAGTTGATGCAGATCAGGGTCTTGCCCTCGACACCGGTCTGCTGCACATACTTCTTGAGGCCCGCCAGCGACAGGGCCCCGGACGTCTCCGCGACTGCCCGGGTATCCTCGAAGATATCCTTCACCGCGGCGCATATCTCGTCGGTATTGACGGTGATGACGTCATCGATGAGGTCGCGAATGATCGAGAAGGGCAGCTCGCCGATCTGCGCCACCGCCACTCCTTCGGCGAAGACGCCGACCTGATCGAGCACCACCCGTTCGCCGGCCTTCAGGGCGGCCTGGAGACAGGCGCTGTCCTCGGATTCCACGCCAATCACCTTGATATCCGGGCGCAGATACTTGATGTAGGCCAGCATGCCGGCCATCAGGCCACCGCCGCCCACAGGAACGAAGATGGTATCAATAGGACCGCTGTGCTGGCGAAGGATCTCCATGGCGATGGTGCCCTGCCCGGCGATGATGTCGATGTCATCGAAGGGGGGGATGTAGATATAGCCATGCTCCTTGATCAACTCCTGGGCATGGGTGGCGGCCTCGGCGAAGGAGTCGCCCTTGAGGACCACACGAGCGCCTCGCGAACGCACGCCCTGGACCTTGATGTCCGGAGTGATCCTCGGCATGACGATCACCGCCTTGACGCCCATCTGCTTCGCCGCCATGGCCAGACCCTGGGCATGGTTACCGGCAGACGCCGCGATCACACCCTTGGCCTTCTGCTCCTCGCTCAGCTGGGCCATCTTGTTGTAGGCCCCGCGAATCTTGAAGGAGTAGACCGGCTGGAGGTCTTCACGCTTGATCAGGATGGTGTTGTTGAAACGGCGGGAGAGGAAGGGCGCAGGTGAGATGGGGGTTTCCACAGCCGCTTCGTAGACGCGGGCCTGGAGTATCTTCTTGACGATTGATTCAAGCATCCTGATGTCCCAAGGGGAAACGCGAAACGCGAGTCGTGCAACGTTCTGTGCTGCACTGCGGAGGGCTACCATTGGTAGCATTGTGGTGGCTTCGAGTCCAGCCAGCATCGGCAGGGAGAGGCCCCTGCCCTATAATGGCTCCGGCTTCATGTCCCATATGACTGTCCCCCCATGCCACTACCGGAGAGCGACCATGACCCAGGACGGCCTGTCCCAGGACCAATTGAAGGATGCCGTGGCCGAGGCCGCCATCAACGAGATCAAGCCCTGGCTCGAACGCGACACCGTGCTCGGTATCGGGACCGGCTCTACTGCCAATCGGTTCATCGATCGCCTGGCCAGGCTTCGCGACGACTTCAAGGGGGCAGTGGCCAGCTCACAGGCCAGCGCCGATCGGCTGCGCGGCCACGGCATCGAGGTATTCGAACTTAACAGCGTGGGCACCGTGCCCTTCTATATCGATGGTGCAGACGAAGTGAACGCTCACTTGCATATGATCAAGGGAGGGGGCGCCGCCCTGACCCGGGAGAAGATCGTTGCCGCCTGCGCCGAAAGATTTATCTGCATCGCCGACGCCTCCAAGCGTGTCGATCGGCTGGGCGAGTTTCCGCTGCCGGTGGAGGTAATTCCCATGGCACGCTCCTACGTCGCTCGGGAACTGGTCAAGCTTGGCGCCGACCCGGTCTATCGCGAGGGAGTGGTTACCGACAACGGCAACCAGATCATCGATTGTTACGAATTCATGATCGACGACCCGGTGGCCATGGAGGCGCGCCTCAACGCTATCGTCGGGGTGGTCACTAACGGTCTGTTCGCCGCCCGCGGCGCCGACGTGCTGCTGTTGGGAGCGGAAAGTGGCGTGGAGCGACTAACCTCCGCCTGATCTCGGCCTGTCCGCCGAAGTGAAGACTCACTTCGGCGGCAGCAGCCACGCCAGGCCCTCCAGGGTTCGCGCAAGCGCACCTCGATTAGCCGCCACCACGGCGCGACCCGCCTCGCCCAGGCGGCGCCGTTCGGCAGGGTTGGAGAAGAGCTTCGCCAGAACGGCAGCCAGCGCTCTCCCATCGATTACCTCCACCAGAGCATCGGCCCCGCGCATCACCTCGGCCACCTCCTCGAAGTTGGCGAGCTCGGGGCCAGTTACTACCGGTCTCCCCAGCGCCGCGGGCTCCAGCAGATTGTGGCCGCCGATCGGCACCAGGCTGCCCCCCACGAAGGCCAGATCGGCAGCACCGTAGAGGGTGAGCAGCTCCCCCATGGTGTCGCCCAGATAGACGGCCGTCGCCGCCTCCGGCCACTCATCGCGAGAGCGGCGCGCCACGGGCATGCTCACCTGCTCGCACAGCGCCGCCACGGCATCGAAGCGCTGGGGATGGCGCGGCACCAGCACCAGCAGCGCTTCGGGAAGGCGTTCACGCAGACGGGCATGGGCACCCAGCAGCACGGTTTCCTCGCCCTCATGGGTGGAGCCGGCCACCCAGACCGGACGCTCACCGAACCGGGTACGCAAGTGCTTACTTACCGCAAGGGCGCCGGCATCCCATGTAATATCGAACTTGAGCGACCCCACCACGTCGATACGCTCGTCTGCCATGCCAAGCCGTGCGAAGCGTTCAGCGTCGGCAGCCGACTTGGCGGCCAGCCAGTCCACGCAGGCCAGCGCCTCACGCATCAGCGGTCGCAGCCGACGATAGTGGCGAAAGGCTCGCGGTGAGAGGCGACCATTGATCACCGCCACCGGCACGCCGCGGCTGCAACAGGCATGCAACAGGTTGGGCCACAGCTCGGTCTCGAAGAAAAGCGCCAGCTCCGGGCGCAGGCGCTGGACAAAGCGTGCTGCGGCCCGGGAGAAATCCAACGGTATGAAGTGGTGAACAAGGCGCCCGTCATCACGAGATGTCGACAGGGCACGCGCCCTCTCCGCCCCAGTGGCGGTCATGGTGGTAAGGGTAAGGCGGTGCTCGGGGTAGCGCATCAGCAGTGCCTCGATCAGCGGACGAGCCGCCAACACCTCGCCCACCGAGGCGCAGTGCAGCCACAGCATCCGCTCGCTACAGGGTGTCTCGAGGATGCGTCCCAGGCGCAGCTCGCGGAGTGACTGGCGAGAGTCAGTCAGCGCATGCTCACGGCGTATACGCCGCCAGATCAGCGGCGTCAGGGCCAGCAACAGCCCCGAGTAGAGGCCGCGGGGCCAGCCCATCAGGCCTCGCGATCAAGGATGGTGGAGATCATCGCCGTGGTGGAGACGCCATCTTCGAAGCCCAGCACCCGGACCTCGCCACCGGCTTCGCGCACTGCCTTACCACCGGCGATCTGCTCGGGACGATAGTCGCCGCCCTTGACCAGCACGTCGGGCAGCACGGCCTCGATCAGCCGCTGGGGGGTATCTTCGGCGAAGGGCACCACCCAGTCCACGGCGCCCAGGCCCGCCAGCACCTGCATGCGGCGCATCAGGGGATTGATGGGGCGCTTGGGCCCCTTGAGGCGGGCGATCGAGGCGTCGTCATTGACCGCCACGATCAGCCGGTCGCCAAGCTTGCGGGCCTGCTCGAGATAGGCGACATGGCCGGCATGCAGGATATCGAAGCAGCCGTTGGTCATCACTACCCGCTCTCCACGCGCCTGGGCAGCGCGCACCGCCTCGATCAGCGGCGCCTCCTCGATGACCCCGAACTCGGCCAGCTTGTCGCCGTGCAGGGCAGTATAGAGCTCGGCGATGGAGAGGGTCGCGGTACCCTGCTTGGCCACCACCAGACCGGCGGCCAGGTTGGAGAGTGTCATCGCCTCGGGAAAGCCATGGCCGGCAGCGAGCGCCAGGCCCAGCACGCCGATCACCGTGTCGCCGGCGCCGGTCACGTCGTAGACCTCCCGAGCCCGTGTCGGCAGATGCAGCGGCTCGTGGCCCTCACGGATCAGGGTCATGCCCTTCTCGCTGCGGGTGATCAGCAGCGCCTCCAGTTCCAGCTCGGCACACAGCGCCTGGCCCCGCGTCGACAGTTCGGCGTCGTCGCGGCAGTGGCCTACCACCGCTTCGAATTCCGCCAGGTTGGGGGTGATCACGCTGGCCCCGTGGTAGCGGGAGAAGTCACTCCCCTTGGGATCTACCAGTACCCGCTTGCCGCTGGCTCGCACCAGGCGAATCAGCTCCTCGACGCGATTCAGGGTGCCCTTGCCGTAGTCGGAGAGGATCACCAGATCGGCTTCGGGCAGTGCTGCCTGGACCCGTTCGAGCAGGGCCGAGGTATCCACCTCACCGAGCCCCTCCTCGAAATCGAGGCGGATCAGCTGCTGGTTGCGACTCATCACCCGCAGCTTGGTGATGGTCGGAATCCCTGGGCTGCGAGCGAAGTGAGTGCCCACTCCGGCATCTTCGAGACGTGAGACCAGGCGGTCGGCATTGTCGTCATCACCCACCAGTCCGGCCAGGGCAGCCCGGGCGCCCAGAGAGGCGATGTTGAGCGCCACGTTGGCGGCGCCGCCGGGGCGGTCCTCGCTCTGCTCGACTCGCACCACCGGCACCGGTGCCTCGGGGGATATCCGCGAGGTGCCGCCGTGCCAGTAGCGGTCGAGCATGACGTCACCCACTACCAGCAGGCGGGAACGTTCAAGGGCGGTCAGATCAAGTTTCATCGTCGGGAAGCTCCCTTTCCGGGTGGGTAGCGGCGGTATAATCGAACAGGGCCTCCAGGCGCTCGATGACGTCCTCGGCGTGAATCAACGACATGGCATCGGGATGGCGCACTCGCTGTCCCCAGGCGATCTCTTCCAGAGACTTGTGCAAATAGGTGTCCACCGCGTCCGGGTAGCGGTTAACCACAAACTCTCGCCAGCAATAGGGGGCGGCACGGTCGGGATTGGTGGTCGCATAGAGTCCCACTGTCGGCGTACCCAGGGCGTTGGCCATGTGGACGGGCCCCGAATCCGGAGCGATAACGGCTCTTGCCCGTGCGATCATCGCCAGCAGCCCCTTCAACGACGTACCACCAATGGCGTCGATCACCGAGTCGGGTTCGCAGAGCGACTGAATTCGCTCGCCCATCTCGCGCTCCTGGGTGCTGCCGCCCCCGGTAAGCAGGGTACGCAGGCCATGCCGATGCCAGGCGTGCTGGATCACCGCCGCATAGCCTTCGGCAGACCAGTTGCGGAAGTTACGCAGCCGCGGGTTGGCGCAGGGGCTCATCAGCAGGTAGGGCGCCTTGCCGGTCAGCGCATGGGCCTCGTCGAAGGCGATATCGGGCACCGGCATGTCCCACGTCAGGGAGAGGTCCTCCACCCCCAGCAGGCGAGCAAAATCCAGGAAGGACTCCAGCACGTGGGAGCGGGGATGGGGGGCCAGCTGGCGGTGGGTGAACCAGTGCTGTGCATCCTTGGCGCGGGCCTTGTCATAGCCCACTCGCAGGTCGGCCTTGAGGCCCAGGGAAAGAACGCTGGCGCGCAGCGCCTGCTGCATATGCAGGAGCACGTCGAAGCGGGTGCCGGCCAGCTCGCGCCATAGCGCTCGCATGCCGGCAATCCCGCTGGCCTTGTCGTAGACCACGAACTCGACCCCGGAGAGGCCGGCCAGTAGACTGTGCTCGCCCTTGCCGATGATCCAGGTGATGCGCGCCTCGGGCCACTGGCGCTGCAGGGCGCGAACTGTCGGCACCAGATTGCAGACATCGCCCAGGGCGGAGAGTCTCAGCACCCCGATGTGCCGGGGGTGTGCAGGCAGAGGATGCTTCATGGGGTTGGCAACGTGTCGAGCGGGAAAGATTTTCATTCTATATGATGCAGAGCGTTTATGTGACGCCGCTGCCGAAGTGCCTCCCGGCCCGGGGCTCTTCGACCCCGGGCACTGGCGGGACCAGCGGCGAATCACCGGCGAGGCCCCGGGCCGGGGAGCCACTCTGTTCCTGGCGGCCGGCGGCGACCGCGAGTGGGTGCTGCGGCCCTACCGTCGCGGCGGCCTCATCGCTCGGGTCAGCGAGACGCACTACCTGTGGACCGGCCGGGAACGCACTCGCGCCTTCCGCGAACTGCGCCTGACCGCCGACCTGCACCAGCGCGGTCTGCCGGTCCCCCCGCCGGTGGCCGCCGCCGTCACCCGCCATGGACTCACCTACGAAGCCGCCCTGATCACCGAGCGTATCCCCGGCGCCCGGGCCCTGGCCAACCGGCTGGAAAGCGACGAAACCGACGAGACTCTGCTCAGAGAAGTGGGCAGAACGATCCGTCGCTTCCATAACGCCGGCCTCGATCACGTGGACCTCAACGCCCGCAACCTGCTGGTAGACGACACAGATCGCGTCTGGCTGATCGACCTCGATCGCTGTCGGCTGCGTCGACCGGGCAACTGGGAAGCTGCCAACCTGGCACGCCTCGAGCGCTCCCTCACCAGATTCGGCGCCCGGGACGCCATGGTACTGATTCACCAGGGCTACAAGGAGCGCTGACCCGGCATAGCCGAGACAGCGTACTCCTCGATCAGGCTGGCCACATGGGTCGACAGGGTAAAGTTCGCCAGTACGCTGGCGCGTGCCGCCTGGCCCAGGCGCCGGCGCAGTGAGGCGTCTGCGGTCAGTTCGGCCAGTGCTTCGGCCCAGGCCGAAGCATCCTCGGGTGCCGCCAGGCGGCCGGTATCATCATTGAGCAACTCGGGAATCGCCCCGCTATCGCTGCCGATCACCGCCTTGCAGGCCGCCATGGCCTCGATCACCGTCAGACCGAAGGCCTCGTTGCGCGAGGGCACGCAGACGACATCCAGCGCCTCGAACAATCGCGGCAGATCTCTTCGGAAACCGGTAACGGTGATACGCGATTCGAGTCCCAGCGACGCAATGCGCTGTCTCAGCGTCGCCACATGCGCCTCGTTACTGCCCTCTCCTGCCGTCAGTCCGCCGATGAGGACTCCCTGCCATGCCAGACTCGGCTGCGCCTCGGCCAGAAGCGCCAGGGCCTCGACCCACACGTCTTGGCCCTTGCCCGGCGTCAGCCGTCCCGGCAGACCAATCGCCGCCGCCCCCTCAGGCACGCAAAGTTCATGGCGCAGCGCGGCTCGTTCCTGGTCACCGAGACGTGGCGCATAGGGAGCCGGGTCGATGCCAAGATAGAGGCGGCGAATGCGCTCGGGCGGCAACGGGAAGGCCGCCAGATTGCGCTGCCGGGTCACCTCACTGATGGAAAATAGCCGCGTGACCCGCCCGTAGGCCCAGCGGTGGTAAGGATCCTTCTTGGGTCGGGTCACGCCCATGTGGTCGGTGAAGAAGAGTCTGAGCGACGGCCTGAGACTCACCAGCAATGCGCCAAGGCGCAGGTCGCTGGACTTGTGGCAGTGCACCACACCGATGCCTTGTGCCTTCAGGTAGCCGAGTATGCGCCCAACGGACAACAACGCCCGCCCCGGAGAGGGCAGTTCAAGCGGCTCTACACCGGTAAAACGAAAGCTCTCGGCGACCCGGGAGCCGGCCAGGGCCAATCCGTGGCTCTGCCACCCCTGCCGGGCCAGCTCAGGTATAATCCTTGACGGATACATTTCCAGTCCGCCCCAGCCGCGGGAGAGGCAGATATGCAGGACCTTGCTCGACAAGGCTGACTCCTTCGGTATCTCGGGGCTCGGGAGCCCGGATGACTGCTACTTCCGCTGCCCCGGGCGCGTCTTCGCGCCTGCTGGTGGTTCGCAACGACAAGCTTGGCGATTTTATGCTGGCATGGCCGGCACTGGCCTGCCTGAAAGCAGCCCGTCCCACGCCTCACATCAGCGTCCTGGTGCCGGCCTATACGGCCCCCATGGCGAGGCTATGCCCATGGATCGACGAGGTGCTGATCGATCCCGGCGAGGGTGCCGACAGAACCGCCCGTCGCCGCCTGCTCGCCAAGGTGAAGGCGGCGCGTTTCGATGCGCTGCTCACACTCTTCTCCACCCCACGCATCGGCTGGCTCGGTTGGCGCGCGGGTATTCCGCTGCGTCTGGCGCCCGCCACCCAGTGGGCGCAGATATTCTACAACCGAAGAGTGGTGCAGCGCAGGTCGCGCTCGGCAAAGCCCGAATACCGCTACAATCAGGAGTTGGCCGAGACACTGCTGGCCGCGCTGGATCTGACTCCCGGTATCGCACCCGAACCTCCCTACTGGCCGCTACCGGGATACACACGCCAGGCCGAGCGGCACCGCCTCACCGCTAAACTCGGCCTGGATCCCACCCGACCATGGTGTTTTCTGCATGGCGGCAGTGGCGGCTCGGCGGTTAACCTCACTCCCGAGCAGTACGCCCGTCTGGTGCTGGACGTGGACAGGCGCCTTGCGGGCGAGAGACAGCCACAGTGGGTCCTGACCGCTGGACCCGGAGAAGACGCCACCGCCGAGGCAATTCATGTCCCGTTGCTCGACGCCGATGTGTCGGTACATCGCCTGCCGATCCGCGAGGGACTCGCCGACTTTGCCAGAAGCCTTTCTGCGGCGGACCTGTTCATTGCCGGCTCCACCGGACCGCTGCATATCGCCGGCTGCCTGGATATCGCCACCGCCGGTTTCTATCCGGCACGCCGCTCTGCCACCCCGCTACGCTGGCAGACCTGCAACCGTGCCGAGCACCGCCTGGCGTTCTGCCCGCCCGAGAGTGCCGGCGAGCAGGATATGACGCGCATTGATATCACGGCGGCGGCTGACCAGATCACCGGCTTTCTCACCTCGTACAACCGCCGAGAGACTTCACCATGAATCCTATCACCGGCATCGTCATCACTCTGAATGAAGAGACTCGCATCGGTGACTGCATCGATTCCCTCAAGACGGTTTGCGACGAGGTCATTGTGGTTGATTCTCTCAGCCAGGACGACACCGCAAGGGTCGCTCAAGGCAAGGGAGCCACGGTCCTGCTGCAGACGTACCTGGGGGATGGTCCACAGAAGGCGTTCGGGGTACCCCATGCCCGTCACGACTGGATCCTTGCTCTGGATGCTGACGAGCGGCTGGATGACGATGCGATTCTTGCCATTCGACACCTCTCGCTGGATAACCCATCGGTGGCCTACAGCTTCCGAAGACGGAACTTCTGTGGCAACCACTGGATCAAGGCCGCGGGCTTTTATCCCGACGAGGTGGTAAGGCTCTACAACCGAACGACATCGGGATATCTCCCCAAAAAGGCTCACTCCTCGGTAGAGGCGCCGAAAGTTGAGAGTACCGACGCTCATATCCGCCATTTCACCTATGAAAACCTGTCTCACTGGATTCAGCGCATCGATCAGCTCTCGACACGCGACGCCTGGGCCATGAAAGAGAAAGGCGTTTCGCCCTCTGTATTTCGGCCGACCCTGCATGCGATGAGTGCGATGGTCCGCAAGCTGGTCCTGAAGGGTGGTCTGCTGCAGGGAAGCGATGGCCTGACGGTCGCCATGACGACTGCCTTTCACGCCTATATGAAGTACGCAAAACTCAATGAACTTCATGAGAACGAACGGCAGCCATAACCCATTCCAAGCCTGGGCGATGCGTCTGCCTTGTTATGCCGCGACATCGCGAGGACCCTGATTCACCATGCTTCCCGTTCTCTCCTCACCGCTACTCCGCTACCCCCGCTGGTGGGCGCTGCTCGCCATCGGGCTATGCCTCGGCTATGCCATCGTTGCTGTGAGCCGGCTGCCCGTCTGGGCCCTGCCGGCCATCGCTGGCGCATGGCTTGGTGTCGGCTGGCTGCTACGCTGGGGGGCCCCTCTCCGGCCTCGCCCCAGGGCCAGAGTATGGCCCTGGTCGCTGCTGCCCATGGCGCTACTGGGCCTCTATGTCTATCTCAACGACAGCTTCGGTATCGTCGACCTGGGGGCGATCTTCTTCCATCTTCAGGCAGGGATATCCGACCATGGCGGTGGCGAACGCCTGGTGGCTGCTGTGCTCTATACCCTCAGCATGCTGGCCTTGCTGGCGGCTTTCACCTGGCTGGTACGCGTCGATCACCGCTGGCGATATGGCGAACGTCTTCTGGCCCTGATACTGCTCGCCAGCAACCCGTTGCTCTACGGCATGACCCAGCGCGGCGCGGCCATCATCACCGAAGACGGTGCCTGGCTGGACCGCCGATATATCGAGCCCGAAATCCTCGCGGTCCCCGAGTCACCTCCCAACCTGCTGCTGCTCTACCTCGAAAGCATCGAGCACACCTATGCGGACCGCGAACGTTTCGGAGACGCCTACGCCGACCTCGACGCGCTCGGCGCGAGGGGCCACGTCTTCGAAGGGGTACGCCAGCTCGACAACACCGGCTGGACCATGGCCGGAATGATTGCCAGCCAGTGCGGCACGCCGCTGATGCCCGCCGGCCTTCTCCACGACCGCCAGTTCGAGCCGCTGGAGCATGTCGTTCCCGGCGTTGACTGCCTGGGTGACCTACTGTCTGAGCATGGCTACCGGCTCAGCTACCTGGGTGGCGCAAGCACCGCCTTTGCCGGCAAGGGCCTCTTCTACCAGGGCCATGGCTTCGACAGCGTGATGGGGCGCGAGGAGTTGGTTCCTCGACTCGATGATCCCGACTACGTCAACAACTGGGGGCTCTTCGATGATTCTCTCTACGATTTCACCGCAGAAGAGATCCGCCGCCTGGAGGCCAAGGACGACGGCCCCTGGGGGGTAGTCAGCCTCTCCATCACCGGCCATGCCCCCAACGGTTACCCGGCCCGGACCTGCCTGGAGCGCCAGGGCGAATTTGACGGTGAGGACATCCTCTATTCGGTGACCTGCTCCGCCTGGCTCGCGCGTGACCTGGTGGAACGCCTGGAGCAAGAGGGGCTGCTGGAGAACACACTGGTGGTGATTGCCAGCGACCACCTGACCATGCGGGTTTCAGCCTGGGATCAGCTCACCGCAGGCGAACGCGACAACACCTTCATGATGCTGGGTTCCGGCATCGAGAGCGGCACTCGCACCCGGCGGGAAGCCTCCATGGTCGATCTCTTCCCGACCCTGCTGGAGGCCATGGGGTTCACCATCCAGGGTCACCGCGCCGGACTCGGCGCCTCCCTGTTGGCCGAGCCTGACCAGCAGACGCTGGTGGAACGCCATGGCCTGGTGCCGCTCAACGCGCGCATGCGGGCGGAGAATGCCCTGCAACAGCGGCTCTGGGAAGGTCTGGTGCCGAACCAGTCACAGGGACGCGAGGCGCAGGAAGTGCCACCGGCCGATGAGCAGGTGATAGAGAACCCCCTCGACGCTACCGGAGAGGCGCCTGCCAGCGTCCAGTAGGTCAGGCTAGTTCTCGACAGCGAGGTGTCGCTCCGCGTCCAGCACTGCCGTCAGCAGCCGCTCAGGCGAAAGCTCGGTGAGGCAGCGGGTGTGGCCCAGCGGGCAGGTGCGCGCGAAACAGGGGGAGCACTCGAGCGCCAGGGTGTGAATGTCGGCGCTGTCGGTCAATGGCGGTGTGTAGGCCGGGGAGGAGGAGCCGTAGAGGGCATGCACCCAGGTGCCCGCCGCTGCAGCCACGTGCATCAGTCCCGAATCGTTGGTGACAACCTGGCGGCAGTCGGCGAGCAGATCCACGGCATCGGCCAGGCGTGTCCGTCCACAGAGGTTGTGCACGTGCCCCAGTCCCCGGGCGATGGTCTCGCCGGCCTCGCTATCCCCAGGGCCGCCCAGCACACGCACCGCAAACCCCTCCGCCACCAACGCCTTGGCCAGCGCACGAAAATGCGCCAGCGGCCACTGTTTGGCCGGACCGTACTCGGCACCCGGCATCATGCCGATGCCGGGGCGAGTTGACAGCCCATGAACGCCGCGCAGCTCAGCCAGGTTGTCGGCGTCTACGGCGAGGTGGGGGCGCGGAATCGGGAAGTTTCCTTTCACCGCCTTCTCGGCGGGCAGCCCCAGCGCCACGAAGCGCTTCACCGTCTGATCAAGGACGGCCTTGTCGAGCCGCCGGCGATCGTTCAACACGCCATAGCGCTGTTCGCCGGTAAAGCCGATGCGCTGTGGAATGCGCGCCAGGAAGGGCACCAGGGCCGACTTCCAGGAGCGCGGCAGTACGATGGCGCGATCAAAGCGGCCGCGCAGCGCGCGCGCAACCCGATGACGGGTATGCCAGCCGAATTCGCCATGACCGACGTCCAGGGCCACCCCCTCGTCTACCTCCGCCATGCGCTCGAGGATCGGCAGCGACCAGGCGGGGGCCATCACGGCGATGCGACAGCCGGGATACCGTGCCTTCAGCGTCATAAACAGGCTCTGGGCCATGACCATGTCGCCGACCCAGGAGGGGCCGACAACCAGGATCCTTTCACCGGCACCTGTCTCGGACGGCTCACGCATTCAGCCACTCCAGATACTCACGCACGCCCTGGGCCACGGTGCGGAAATCGCGGTCGTAACCTGCCTGACGCAGGCTACCGATATCGGCGCGAGTGTAGCTCTGGTAACGGCCCTTGAGCTCCTCGGGAAAGTCGACGAACTCGATGTTGCCCCGGTCGTAGTAGTCGATCACTGCTTCGCCGATTGCCCTGAAAGGCTCAGCGCGCCCGCTGCCAAGATTGAAAATGCCGGATACGCCGGGGTTATCGAGGAACCACAGATTGACGCTCACCACGTCGCCCACATAAACAAAATCACGGCTCTGCATCCCAGCCTCGTAACCATCCCAGGCGCCGAACAGCTTGAGGTCCTGGCCGGCGCTGATCTGAGTGTGGTGGTGATAGGCAACACTGGCCATCTTGCCCTTGTGCTGCTCACGAGGACCATAGACGTTGAAGTAGCGAAAGCCGACCACCTGACTCTGGAACTCGTTCCAGCGTGCGCGCACGTACTGATCAAAGAGCAGCTTGGAGTAGCCATAGACATTGAGAGGCTTTTCATATTCAGGCGCTTCCACAAAGACTTCGCTGCCGCCATAGGTAGCCGCCGAGGAAGCGTAGAGGAAGGGAATGCCGCGGCGCTGGCAGAAGTGCAGCAGCACCTTCGAATACTCGAAGTTGTTGTCGAGCATAAAGCGTCCATCCCACTCGGTGGTATCCGAACAAGCTCCCTCATGGAAAATGGCGTCGATCTCGGGCAGCCCCGATACGTCTCCGCGGAGCTCTGCCTCCGCTCGACGGCGGAAGTCATCCTTGTCCAGATAGTCGCCAACGGTGCAGTCGGCCAGGTTGATGAACTTGGTGCCGTCGGAAAGATCATCCACCACCATCACATCCTGACGGCCGCGGGCATTGAGTGCCTTGACCAGATTGGCGCCGATGAAACCGGCACCGCCTGTCACTACGATCATGGGATGAATCCTCCGTCTCTGGGCGTGCGCCTATAACCGATCTTCCGGTGATTGTATACTTGACGACCTGTGAATTCATGGCCAACGGTGCTTTACGCAATGACTCTCTCGTCCTCGACACCCGCGTCGACCTCGACCTACGGGTCGGCGTCCGATGCCTCGACCTTTCAGGGGTTGATCCTGGCTCTGCAGCAGTACTGGGCCGAACAGGGCTGCGTGGTCCTGCAGCCCCTCGACATGGAGGTCGGAGCCGGCACCTTCCACCCGGCCACCTTCCTCCGTGCCATCGGCCCCGAGACCTGGAACGCTGCCTACGTACAGCCGTCCCGGCGTCCCACCGACGGCCGCTATGGCGAGAACCCCAATCGCCTGCAGCACTACTACCAGTTCCAGGTAGTGATGAAGCCTTCGCCTGCCGATTTCCAGGCACTCTACCTCGGTTCACTGGAGCGCCTTGGCCTCGATCCCCTGGTGCATGACATTCGGTTCGTCGAGGACAACTGGGAGTCACCCACCCTCGGCGCCTGGGGCCTGGGCTGGGAGATCTGGCTCAACGGCATGGAAGTTACTCAGTTCACCTACTTCCAGCAGGCCGGTGGCATCGAGTGCTACCCCGTCACCGGCGAGCTTACCTACGGCCTGGAGCGAATCGCTATGTACCTGCAGGACGTCGATAGCGTCTATGACCTGGTATGGACAGTCGCCCCCGACGGTTCGAAGGTCACCTACGGTGATGTCTACCTGCAAAACGAGCGTGAGCAGTCAGCCTACAACTTCGAGCATGCCGACATCGACTTTCTCTTTGGTGCGTTCGACCAGCAGGAGCGAGACTGCACCCGACTGCTCGAGGCAGGTCTTCCGCTGCCTGCCTACGAGCAGGTGCTCAAGGCATCCCACACCTTCAACCTGCTCGATGCGCGCCATGCCATCTCGGTCACCGAGCGTCAGCGCTTTATCCTGCGCGTGCGCACCATGGCCCGTGACGTGGCCAACGCCTACTTCGAATCACGCAAGGCCGCCGGTTTCCCGCTGGCCCCCGAGGCCCTGCGCCGCGAACTGCTTGAACAGGGAGACGCTTGAGAATGGCCGTCAATACGTTACTGATCGAACTGGGCGTCGAAGAACTTCCGCCCAGCGCCATTGATGCCCTTTCCGATGCCCTTGCCGCCGGTATCCACCGCGGACTGGCCGATGCTGAGGTGCCGCATGGCGAAGTGCTCGCCTATGCCACCCCCCGTCGCCTGGCGGTTCAGGTCGAAGCCCTGGCCGACAGCCAGCCCGACCGCGAGGTGGAGAAACGTGGTCCTGCGATTGCCGCCGCCTTCAAGGATGGCCGACCCACCAAAGCCGCCGAGGGCTTTGCGCGTTCCTGCGGTGTCAGCGTCGACGAGCTGATCCACCTGGAGACCGACAAGGGCACTTGGCTCGGCTACCGCGAACGGCAACGCGGTGAAGGCACTAGGACCCTGCTACCCGGCGTCCTGCAGAAGGCCATCGCCGCCCTGCCGGTGCCCAAGAACATGCGCTGGGGCGCTTCTCGGGTAGAGTTCTCCCGTCCGGTGCACTGGCTGGTCATGCTCTACGGCAGCGACGTCGTCGACGCCGAGGCACTGGGACTCAAGGCCGGCCGCACGACCTATGGCCACCGATTCCATGCCCCGCAGGCCATCGAGTTGACCCAGGCCGACGGCTACCTCGCCGTGCTGGAGCAGGCCTGGGTGCTGGCCGACCGCAAGCAGCGTCGCGAACGCATCCGCGAACAGGTGCTCTCCGAAGCCGAGGCTCAGGAAGCCACTGCGGTGATCGACGAAACGCTGCTGGTTGAGGTCAGCGGCCTGGTGGAGTGGCCGGTAGCTCTGGCCGGGAGCTTTGACAGGCGCTTTCTGGAAGTGCCGGCCGAATGCCTGATTTCCTCCATGAAGGCCAACCAGAAGTACTTTCACCTGCTTGATGACGAGGGTCGTCTCAAACCGCTGTTCATCACCATTGCCAACATCGACAGCACTGACCCTCAGCGGGTGATCGATGGCAATGAGAAAGTGATCCGCCCACGTCTGGCGGATGCCGCGTTCTTCTACGATACCGACCGCAAGCGTCCGCTCGACTCGCGTATCAGTGAGCTTTCCGGGGTCGTGTTCCAGAAACAACTCGGGACCCTTGCCGACAAGGCGCATCGCAGCGCCGCCGTGGCCGCCTTTATCGCTGGCCGCATTGGCGGCGATGTGGCCCACGCGCGCCGTGCCGCAGAGCTGGCCAAGTGTGACCTCGTTACCGAGATGGTGCTGGAGTTTCCCGAGTTGCAGGGCATCATGGGCCGCTATTATGCCGAACACGACGGCGAGTCTTACGAGGTTGCCCAAGCGATCGAGGAGCAGTATCTCCCCCGCTTCGCCTCGGATGCCATTCCGCACAGCCGGACCGGGCTGGCCCTGGCCTTGGCCGACCGCCTCGACACGCTGATCGGCATCTTCGGCATAGGCGCCCGCCCCACCGGCACCAAGGACCCCTTTGCCCTGCGTCGCGCCGCTATCGGAGTGTTGAACATCCTGATCAAGGGTGAGCTCAATCTGGACCTTCGCGAACTGCTTGAGCTGGCCGCCGCTCAGCACCAGGAGCTACCCTACGCTGAGAATCTGGTGGACGAGGTGCTGACCTATACGCTCGACCGCATCCGCGCCTGGGGCCAGGACGAGGGAATCACCGCCGAGGCCTACCTGGCAGTGCGTGCCCGCCCGGTAACGCGTCCGCTGGACTTCGCCCGGCGCCTGCGGGCCGTTCAGGCGTTCTCCGGTCGCGAAGAAGCCACCGCTCTGGCTGCGGCCAATAAACGGGTCTCCAATATCCTGGCCAAGCAGGGAGGCGATATTGCCCTTCAGATCGATCCCCACCTGCTGAAAGAGGTCGCCGAGCAGGCTCTCCACGAAGCGGTCAGCAGCCATCGCAAACAGGTTTTGCCCCTGTTCGCCGAGGGACGCTATGCCGAGGCGCTGGACATCCTGGCCACTCTGCGCGAACCGGTTGACGCCTTCTTTGACAAGGTGATGGTGATGGACGACGACCCATCCATTCGCGCCAACCGTCTGGCATTGCTGGCAAGTCTGCGCGCCCTCTTCCTGAAAGTGGCCGACATCGCTCAGCTGCAGCAGTAGAGCGGCGCGACTGGCATCTCAGAAGGCCGGCAGCCCTTGTGGCTGCCGGCCTTTTCATACCCGGCTCCGGCATGTTTCACATGGAACATTCGCTTGGCCGCTTGGCCGCTTGGCCGCTTGGCCGCTTGGCCGCTTGGCCGCTTGGCCGCTTGGCCGCTTGGCCGCTTGGCCGCTTGGCCGCTTGGCCGCTTGGCCGCTTGGCAGATGGTGTTCCACGTGAAACACTCTGCCACCTCTCGACCCGACAAAGGAGCCGTCCGGATGCCTTCTCCTGACCGCCTGGTGATTCTAGATCGTGACGGCGTCATCAACCTCGACTCCGACGAGTACATCAAATCGCTGGCCGAATGGGTTCCCTACCCGTCCGCCATCCACGCCATTGCCCGGCTGAGTCGAGCCGGCTGGACGGTGGCGGTGGCCACCAACCAGTCCGGGATCGCCCGAGGCTACTTTGACGAAACGACTCTGAACAGGATGCATGCCGAGTTGAACCGCCTGGTGAATGATGACGGCGGGCGAATCGCTTATATCGCCTGGTGCCCACACGGCCCCGATGATGAATGCCACTGCCGTAAACCACTGCCAGGTCTGCTTGAGCAGATCCGTGTGAGGCTTGGAATGAGAGACCTGAAGGGGAGCTGGATGATAGGTGACAGCATGAGAGACCTTCAAGCCGGTAACGCTGTGGGTGCTCATCCCGTACTCGTCTTGACCGGCAAGGGGAAACACACCCTGGACAAGCACCCCGAGTTGGCCGACTCTCCTCACGTGACGCGCATCTTCGACGACTTGGCCCAGTTCGCTGATTGGCTACTTGAGCAGAAGTGTTAAGCTGTTTTCACCACATAAAGATGCTGCCTGCCCTTTTCCGCCACATAGAGAAGAGCCCCGCTGTCATGAATGACAGCGGGGCTCTTCTCTCCTGCAGGGCTCGCCACTAACGCATCGTCCAGCAATGTTTCACGTGGAACACTCCCTCAGACATCCAGATTGGCCACGAGGGCATAGCGTTCAATGAAGTCACGGCGCGGCTCTACCTCATCACCCATCAGAGTGTTGAACATCATGTCGGCGCCGACCGCATCTTCGATGGTGACCCGCAGCATTCGGCGAGTCTCAGGATTCATCGTAGTATCCCACAGCTGATCAGGATTCATCTCTCCCAAGCCCTTGTAGCGCTGGATCGACAGACCGCGCTGGGCCTCGGCCATCAACCAGTCGAGAGCCTCATAGAAAGAGCTCACACGCTTCTGGCGCTCCCCACGGGCCACATGGGCGCCCTCCTCCAACAAACCATCCAAGGTCTCGCCAAGATCTGCCATGCCACGATAGTCGGCGCTGGTAAAGAATTCGATGCCCCAGACGTAGTCAGTGGAAACGCCGTGCGCAGTGAGGGTAACTGCCGGCAGATAGAAGCTACGCTCGGTGTCTTCCTCGAGCCGAAAGGTGTAGCGCGGGCCCCCTTCATAAGCGACTACCTCATCCATCTCGTTCTGTAGATGGTCGATCCAGTTCTGCATGGTTCCCCGATCACGCAGGCTGACTTCTCCCTCCAGGCGTGCGGCATGAACGATCCGCTTCAGCACTTCATTCGGATACACTCTCGAGAGGCGATCGATACGACGCACAACTTCGCGGTACTGATTCACGAGACCCTCGAGCTGAGATCCGCTGATACCCGGCGCATCTGCGTTGACGTAAAGCCGAGCGCCATCCAGAGCGGTGGCGGTCAGATAGTCGGTCATCGCCTGCTCATCCTTGAGATAGAGCTCCTGCTTACCACGTTTGATCTTGTAGAGCGGCGGTTGAGCAATAAAGACATGACCACGCTCGATCAACGAAGACATCTGCCGGAAGAAGAAAGTCAGCAGCAAGGTTCGAATATGAGAACCATCAACGTCTGCGTCGGTCATGATGATGATCGAATGGTAGCGCAACTTGTCGGGATTAAATTCCTCACGCCCGATACCACAGCCCAGGGCAGTGATGAGCGTACCGACCTCAGCGGAGGAGAGCATCTTGTCAAATCGCGCTTTTTCCACGTTCAGAATCTTGCCCTTGAGGGGCAGGATAGCCTGGGTGCGGCGATCCCGCCCCTGCTTGGCACTGCCGCCGGCAGAGTCACCCTCTACCAGGAAGATTTCGGAAAGGCTGGGATCCTTTTCCTGACAGTCGGCCAGTTTCCCGGGCAGGCCCGCGATATCCAGTGCCCCCTTGCGGCGCGTCATGTCGCGTGCTTTACGCGCCGCCTCCCGGGCACGGGCGGCGTCAAGCATTTTATTGACGATCGACTTGGCTTCGCTGGGCTTCTCGATCAGATAGTCGGAAAACAGCCGACCCATCTCCTGCTCCACCGCTGTCTTGACCTCGGACGAGACCAGCTTGTCCTTGGTTTGGGACGAGAACTTGGGATCAGGCACCTTGACGGAGACAATCGCCGTCAGGCCCTCTCGAGCGTCGTCACCTGAGGTATTGATCTTGGACTTCTTGAGCAGGCCCTCGGACTCGATGTAAGCGTTCAGGGTCCGGGTCAGCGCCGCACGAAAGCCTGCCAGATGTGCACCACCATCTCGCTGAGGAATGTTGTTGGTGTAGCAGAAGATGTTCTCGTTATAAGAGTCATTCCACTGCATCGCCACTTCCACACCAACGCCGTCTTCACGCTCGGCGTTGAAATGAAATACCGGGTTGAGCACGCTCTTATTGGTATTGAGGTGGTCGACAAATGCCTTTAGGCCCCCCTCATAGTGGAACACCTCTTCCTTCCCACTGCGTTCGTCGATCAAACGAATGGCTACGCCAGAGTTCAAAAAGGAGAGCTCACGCAATCGCTTGGCGAGGATGTCGTAGTGGAACTCAATACTGGTGAACGTTTGGGGAGAGGGCCGAAAATGGACCCGCGTGCCGGTCTTCTCGGTTTTCCCAACCACTGCCAGGGGGGACTGAGGTACCCCGTGGCAATAGTTCTGCTCGAAAACCTCACCGCCACGCCAGATGGTCAGCTTCAGCTCCTCTGACAGCGCGTTGACCACCGACACCCCGACGCCGTGCAGACCACCGGAAACCTTGTAGGAGTTGTCGTCGAATTTTCCGCCTGCGTGGAGCACCGTCATGATGACTTCTGCAGCAGAAATTCCTTCGCCTTCGTGGATGCCGGTAGGTACCCCGCGACCGTTGTCGCTGACGGTGACAGACTCGTCGGGATGGATAACCACGCGAATTTCGCTACAGTGCCCTGCCAGTGCTTCGTCAATGGAGTTATCTACCAGTTCGAACACCATGTGATGCAGCCCTGTGCCGTCATCGGTATCACCGATGTACATGCCGGGTCTCTTGCGTACGGCATCCAGTCCCTTGAGTACCTTGATGCTCGATGAGTCGTAGGCCTGCTCGCTCATTGACTGCTCCATCATGAAATCTGTCGTTCCAGTGGTGTCAGCTGCCCCTCTCCCGAAGATGAACGTTTCACGTGAAACATCGCTACGGGGGTTGCGGGCTGCCACAGTTCTGCCAGGGCGTCGTGATCAACGCTGGTGATGAATGCCTGGCAGTGCATGCTTTCCAACCACTGGCAGAACACCTGCCGGTGGGCGCTATCCAGCTCTGCCGGGAGATCGTCAATCAAATAAAGGCACTGCCTTGCGGTGGTTGCCTCCAGCAGTCGTCCCTGGGCAAGCTTGAGCGCACTCACCACCAGCTTCTGCTGTCCCCGGGAGAGGACCTCCACCGCCGGGCGACGATGGAGCTTAATGGCCAGGTCTGCCCGCTGAGGCCCCTGCTGGGTAAAACCCATCTGCCTATCCACGTCTCTTCCCTGCCTCAGTATCTCACTGAGATCACGACGCTTATCCCAGCCGCGTGAGTAGCGCAGCTGCAAGCCCGGCAGCGGTATCAAGCCGGCCAGGGTCTCCTCGAACACGGGAAGGAAAGCGTCGATCCAAGCGCTACGCATCGTGTCGATACGCTCACTCCAATGGACGAATTCAAACTCCCAGGCCGACATGGAATTTTCATCTATTCTACCATGTCTGAGGAGAGCATTCCGATGTTTCAACGCCCGACGAGCGCGCTGCCACGCCTCGAAAAACTCATGTTTCACGTGAAACACCCCCCAGTCAAGGAACTCTCTCCGCCCCCCCGGGGGGCCCTCGAGTAGGCGGAAGGCATCAGGATTGATGAGCTGTAACGGCAGTGTCTCAACCAGTCGAGAGAGGCGATTGACGCGCTCCCCGGCTAGACGGATTTCCAGTTCGCTTTCATGGCGGAAACGGCGGACGCCAAAGGCAAGTGGAGGGTCGCCTGCCAATCGACCATGCAGGACCAGACCGTCCGCATCATGAGCAATGACGTGGCGCATATGGCGAGTGCGGAATGAACGCCCCATGCCGAGAACATGAATCCCCTCGAGCAGACTCGTCTTACCGCTGCCATTGTCTCCCGTTACCAGGTTGATCCGACTTCCTGGTTTGAAATCAACAGCTTGAAGGTTTCTCAGACCTTGAAAGGCGAGTCGATCTAGAGGCATTGGTACGCACAGGCTGGGCGGCACCGGGTGTGCCGCCGGTGATCATCACTAGAGACGCATGGGCATGACAACATAGAGGGCGTCGCCACCCCCAGGCTCCTCCATTAGCGCACTGCTGTTGGGATCGGCCAGGGTCATCTGCACACGATCTTCATCCAGGGCGTTGAGCACGTCGATCAAGTAGCCAACGTTGAAGCCAATCTCCAGCCCCGGCCCGCTGTACTCAATAGCAATATTTGCTTCGGCTTCTTCCTGCTCGGGGTTATTCGCCATGACCTTGAGATTGCCTTCAGATAAATGCAGGCGCACGCCGCGGTACTTTTCATTGGAAAGGATCGCGGTACGCGAAAGCACCTGGCGCAGCTCGGCACGCTCGGCGATAAAGACCTTGTCCCCTCCTCGCGGTACCACCCGCTCGTAGTCGGGAAACTTGCCGTCCACCAGTTTGGAGGTGAAGGTAAAGTCGCCCGTATGGGCCCGCATATGGCTTGCCCCCAGGGTCAGACTGACCGGCTCCTCGCCGTCGTCCAGCAAGCGCACCAGCTCCATAATCCCCTTGCGCGGAACGATGAGTTTTTGCGCCGGTTCCACTTGGATCTCGACGGGACGCGAACAGACCGCCAGACGGTGACCGTCGGTGGCTACGGCACGCACCAATCCTGAGCGCATCTCAAGCAGCATGCCGTTCAAGTAGTAGCGAACATCCTGCTGAGCCATGGCGAAGGCAGTGGAGTCGATCAACTGCTTCAATACGCCTCGAGGAAGAGCCAGCTCGACGCTGCCCTGACTATCTTCAATGTTGGGAAACTCGGCAACCGGCAAGGTAGAAAGCGTGAAGCGCGATCGACCGCTACGCAATACCGCTCTGCCCTCTTCCAAAGAGAGCTGAATCTCGGCTTGATCGGGGAGAGACTTGCAGATGTCCATCAGTTTGCGCGCCGGTACCGTAGCCGATCCTGGCTGTTCCACCTGGCTAGCCACAGTCCGCCCAATCAGCTCCACTTCGAGGTCGGTGCCGGTCAGCGCGACCTGATCCTGATCAACCTGGATCAACACATTGGAGAGTACCGGCAAGGTCTGGCGTCTCTCCACCACACCGGCCACCAGCGTCAGCGGACGCAGCAGCGCTTCGCGGGAGATGGAAAATTTCATGTCGACTCCACGTCTAGTCCTGAAGAATTGCAGCTCGCGCGGCCCGAACCGAACGGCTAGTCGATCATTTAACCACAGCTGGCCCGGGGGAAGTGTGCGAAGGCATGGAGCAGAGGTAGCTGGCATCTCTGCCAGAGCACGGTCCGATATCCCTCGCCCGGAGCATTGGAGATTGACCGGTCAGCTGGTCAGCAGCCGCAGCAGGTTCTTGTAGTCCTCTCGAATGTCTGAGCTCTCCTCCTGCAACGACTTTACCTTGCGGCAGGCGTGCAGCACCGTGGTGTGATCGCGCCCACCAAAAGCATCGCCGATCTCGGGCAGACTGTGGTTGGTGAGTTCCTTGGCCAGGGCCATGGCCACCTGGCGAGGACGAGCCACAGACCGCGAGCGCCGCTTGGAAAGCAGATCGGTCAGCTTGAGCTTGTAGTACTCGGCCACCGTACGCTGAATGTTATCCACCCCAACCTGCTTGTCCTGCAGGGCCAGCAGGTCCTTCAGCGATTCGCGAATGAAGTCCTGGGTAATCGTCTTGCCCATGAAGTGAGAGTCGGCGATCACCTTCTTCAAGGCTCCTTCCAGCTCACGCACGTTGGAACGAATCTTCTGGGCAATGAAGAAGGCTGCGTCATGGGGCAAGTCGACCTTGGCTTGGTCGGCCTTCTTCATCAGGATCGCCACCCGGGTCTCCAACTCCGGCGGCTCGATCGCCACCGTCAACCCCCAACCAAACCGCGACTTGAGACGCTCTTCGACCCCGCTGATCTCCTTGGGGTAGCGATCCGAGGTGAGGATCATCTGTTGACCGCCCTCGAGCAGTGCATTGAAGGTGTGGAAGAACTCCTCCTGGGAGCGCTCTTTGCCGGCGAAGAACTGAATGTCGTCGATCAGCAGCGCATCAACACTGCGATAAAAGCGCTTGAAATCATTGATCGCGTTGAGCTGCAGCGCCTTTACCATGTCGGCCACGAAGCGCTCGGAATGCAAATAGACCACACGGGCATTCTGCCGCCGTGTTGCCAGAGCGTTGCCCACCGCGTGCATGAGGTGGGTCTTGCCGAGGCCAACTCCCCCGTAGAGGAACAGCGGGTTGTAGGCGCCTCCAGGATTCTCGGAGACCTGACGAGAGGCAGCTCTGGCCAGTTGGTTGGACTTGCCCTCGACGAAAGTGTCGAAGGTGAAATTGGGGTTCAAGCAGCTATTGTGCTTGAGGCTACCTTCGACCTGCACCTGGCGCCCTTGAGGGGCGCGTCGGCCAGCACCATCTTCGCGCTGGGCGTCGAGTTCACGGTCCTCGCCCACGTCGCCTCGCGGCTGGGTATGTACAGCAGGGGCTGAAGGACGGCGAGGCGCGGCCGATACCGGATTACCCAGATCACGAGGCTGAGGCTGGAGCGTCGAGCGTCGACTGCCCACCGACAACACTATCTTGGGCGGCTTGGCCGGCGAAAGTTCACGCATCAACTCGCCGATCCGCTTGGCGAACTTGTCACTGACCCAGTCGCGTACGAAGCGGTTGGGTGCCAGCAGACATAGTTCACCCGACTCCCCCTCTTCCGCCTGGAGCGGGCGGATCCAGGTGTTGAACTGTTGAGAATTCAGCTCGTCCTGGAGAGTGTCCAGACACTGTTGCCAGAGAGCTAGCGCCACGCGACATCACCATCGGTTGGAAAACGGTCGCATATTGTATCGCTCCGAGGAGCAGTTATCCACACCCCGTGACGACCACACAATGGCTGTGGAAAACTTTCCCTATGCCCTGTGTGTGGCACTGCCCAAGCGTGGAAGCAGCGTCTGGCTGTGGACAATCGATCACCTCATGCCCTGCTTGTTCACACGTCCTCCCATGCTTCCCCACCGGATATCCACAGCAGTTATATGGACGCAACTTATTGGTTAATATGAATAAATATGGGTTGTCTACAGGTACCGTCCCCAGTATTAATAACAGGTTTTATCACTAAGGTCTTAACCCCTAATAATCATGAGAGAGGATCTATTCGATGCTGCTCGCCGTCAGCAGCAAGTCATTCTCGTTGCCACCTGAATCGACAGACGCGACGGAAAAATTGCACCCGAGCCGCGATATCTCTACAATTTCCGGTCTTGAGCCGAATACACTCGGGTTTCGCTGCGTCATCCGAGCGCCTCGAAATTGTCCATTCTTCCAGAAAACCACGTGGGAATAACGAGTTATGAAACGCACTTTTCAGCCCAGCGTTCTGAAGCGTAAGCGCGTGCACGGCTTCCGTGCCCGTATGGCAACCAAGAACGGCCGCGCCGTCCTGGCACGCCGTCGTGCCAAGGGTCGCAAGCGCCTGAGCGCCTGAACACGGACTGCACATGTCCCGTCAGGACTACCCCCGCCGTCTGCGCCTGCTGACGGCAGGGGACTATCGGCAGGTCTTCGAGAACGCGGTTTTCAAGATTCACGGCAAAGGCCTCATGATTCTGGCGACACCCAACGAACGTGGACACCCTCGTCTTGGGCTGATCGTCAGCAAGAAGAACCTTCGTCGCGCCGTCGACCGCAACCGACTCAAACGCATCGCTCGAGAATCCATCCGCCTCCAGCAGCAACGACTGCCGGACGTCGATATCGTGCTGATGGCCAGACGAGGCGTGGGGGATCTGGACAACAGGATCCTGCATCGCCAGCTGCACGGGATGTGGCGTCGCCTGGAGCGTGAGGCACGAAAATCCGCAGGCGAGGTCCCGCCTGAGGTCGAGACCGCCAGCGCGAACGACAGTCAGGGCGAATGACCGGTCAGCCAGGAGTCATCACCATGTCAATATCTTCATTCATGGTACTCACTGAGTTTGTCGGTACTACCGCCGATAGTCCGTGTTTGGCATCCAGCCTGCCCTTGGCAGGCTTTTGTCTATCTCGGGCAGATGTTTTCCATCTCGCCTTCGGCAAGTTCACCACCCATCGGGCAGAACCTTCATGGACGTAAAACGACTCCTCTTGCTGATCCCTCTGGCGGTGCTCGCCTACCTGATCGTTGTGCAGTGGAATCAGGACTATAGCCAGGTATCCCCTGAGCCCGAGGCGCCTTCCTTCACCAGCAGCTCAGCCAATGGCGAGGCCCAGCAGACAGACCCGGATGGCCTGGCTGTCCCGGCGACGCGCAGCGCGTCAGGCGACGTCAGTCAGGCGATGCCAGACACGTCAGCCTTGCCCGCCAGCGGTCGTGACCTGATTGCCGTAGTGACCGATGTACTCGACCTGCGAATCGATCCCCAGGGCGGCGACATCGTCTACGCGGCGCTGCCACAACACAGACTGACGCTCAACTCAGACAGACCCTACGTACTGCTCTCGGATAGCGAGAGTCGCAGCTACGTGGCTCGCTCCGGCCTCCAGCTCGACGGTCAGGCCGGCCGCATCGCCTTCACCCCGGAGCAGACAGAACACCGTCTGGCCGAAGACGATAACCGTCTCGAGGTCGATCTGCGGGCCGAAGTCAACGGCATCGATATCATCAAGCGCTTCACCTTCGAGCGTGGCAACTACGCCGTAGACGTCAACTATTACCTGACCAACAGCAGCGAGACGCCTGTCACCGCCCGCTTCATTGGCCAGCTGGCTCGCGACAACAGCAGCGATCCCTCCAGTGGGCCGGCCCTTGGCATGCAGTCCTATCTGGGCGCGGCCTACTCCACGCCGGAGAGTCGCTATGAAAAGGTCGACTTCGACGATATCCAGAGCGGTAATTTCGAAAACGTGGACGCTCAGGGCGGCTGGGTGGCAATCATCCAGCACTATTTCGTGTCAGCCTGGGCCCCGTCCCAGAACCAGCAGAATCTCTACTACGCCACCACCGATTCGCAGAATCGCAATGTCGCCGCTTTTGCTGGTCCAGTCAGCACTCTGGCACCCGGAGGCGAGGCGCGCCTGGGTGCGACCCTCTACATGGGGCCCAAGGTGCAGGATTACCTCGAGACCGTGGCCCCCAACCTGCGCCTCACCGTTGACTTTGGATGGCTGTGGTTTATCGCCAATCCGCTTTTCTGGCTGCTCGACCAGATCCACAGCCTGATCGGTAATTGGGGCTGGTCCATCGTACTGCTGACCATCTCGGTCAAGCTTGTACTGTGGCCGCTCTCCGCCAAGGCTTACAAGTCCATGGCTCGCATGCGCAAGCTGGGCCCGGAGATGCAACGCCTCAAGGAGCAGTACGGCGACGATCGCCAGAAGATGTCCCAGGAAATGATGAAGTTCTACCAGAAGGAGAAGATCAATCCTCTGGGCGGCTGTTTGCCAATCCTGGTCCAGATGCCGGTGTTCATCGCCCTCTACTGGATGCTGCTGGAGTCCGTGGAACTGCGTCATGCCCCTTTCATGTTCTGGATTCAGGATCTATCAGTGAAGGATCCCTTCTTCATACTGCCGATCCTGATGGGCGCCTCGATGTTCGTGCAACAACTGCTCAATCCGACACCCCCGGATCCCATGCAGGCGAAGATCATGCGCATGCTGCCCATTGTCTTCACCTTCTTCTTTCTCTGGTTCCCGGCCGGTCTGGTGATCTATTGGGTGGTCAACAACATCATCTCCATCGCCCAGCAGTACGCCATCACCCGCAAGATCGAGAACGATCCGAGTATCGGCAAGGGGATGAAGACCAAGTAGCGGCAGCGTGAAGACCAGGTAGCGACAGCGTAACCATCAGGTAACACGCGCTCTGCGACCTGCCTCGCCAGACCCCCGCCTCGTGCGGGGGTCTGGCGTTTGTAGGACTCGAAACCGACAATGACTCCGCCACCATCAGGAGATTCCCATGGCCAGCCTCCACGACCAGGACACCATCGCCGCTCTCGCCACGCCGCCCGGCCGAGGCGGTGTCGGCATCATCCGTGTCTCTGGGCCCCTGTGCGTGGCGATCGCCAAGGCGGTAGTCGGCCAATGCCCTCCCCCCCGCCACGCTCACTACGGCGCCTTTAGCGGCGAAGAGCAGGTGATCGATGAAGGCATCGCTCTTTACTTCGAAGGGCCCAACTCCTTCACCGGCGAAAACGTGCTGGAGTTACAGGGCCACGGCGGCCCGGTCATCATGGATCTGCTGCTGGCGCGCTGCGTGGCGCTAGGCGCGCGTCTGGCCCGCCCCGGGGAATTCTCCGAGCGCGCCTTTCTCAATGACAAACTCGACCTGACCCAGGCCGAGGCGATCGCCGACCTGATCGACGCCAGTTCCCGGGCCGCCGCAGAGAATGCCCTGCGTTCTCTTCAGGGAGACTTCTCGCGGCGAGTCGAGGCGCTGGTGCAGCGACTCATCGAGTTGCGTATCTACGTGGAAGCGGCCATCGATTTTCCAGAGGAGGAGATCGACTTCCTGGCCGATGGCAAGGTGGCCGAGCGCCTCGCCGGCGTTATGGCGGAACTGGCGGCGGTGCGTGCCGCTGCTGGCCAGGGCGCGCTCATGCGCGAAGGCATGAACGTGGTGATCGCTGGGCGGCCCAACGCCGGCAAATCAAGCCTGCTCAACGCCCTCACCGAACAGGAAACGGCCATTGTCACCGACATCGCCGGCACCACTCGGGACGTGCTGCGAGAACACATCCACATCGACGGCATGCCGCTGCACGTGATCGATACTGCCGGTCTGCGCGACACACCGGACGCCGTGGAACAGATCGGTGTCGCGCGGGCCTGGACCGAAATCGAGAAAGCCGACCGGGTGCTGCTCCTGGTGGATGCCGCCACCACGGCTTCCTGCGACCCGATGACGATCTGGCCCGAGTTCGTGGCAAAGCTGCCTGACCCGACACGGCTGACATTGGTCAGCAACAAGATAGACACGACAGAGGATGCGCCTGGAATCGAGTTATCCACAGAAACACCGGTGGTACGCCTCTCCGCCAGAACCGGCGCGGGTGTGGATCACTTGAAGGCGCATCTCAAGGACGTGATGGGCTACACCGGCACGGCGGAAGGCCGCTTTTCGGCACGACGTCGCCACCTGGACGCTCTGGACCGGGCCAGACAAGCCCTGGAAAATGGCGAATCTCAGCTCACCGGCTACGGTGCCGGAGAACTGCTGGCGGAAGACCTGCGAGACGCCCAGCAGGCGCTGGGCGAGATCACCGGGGAGTTCTCGGCGGACGACCTCCTCGGCGAGATCTTCGGCAGCTTCTGCATCGGCAAATAGGGGGCTTACTCCTCTACCCACCAGCCGCTGCGATAGACTCCCGGCGCCCCCAGGTGATCTACTACCGGCGCCATCGCCGCTGCCAGGCGCTCATCGAATCCCCAGGGGGGGTTGACCACCAGCATGCCACTGCCATACATGCCACGCTCCCCCTCACCCGGCAACTGGCGGATGAATTCGCCGTACCAGATCTTGCGCAGTCCACTATCGCGCAGTAGTTCCAGCAGCTCACGATGGCGTCCCGCCGGCAACAGCGGATACCACACCAGCGCCACTGCATGGCGCACCTTTTGCATCGCGGCCAGCAACGTCTCGGCCACTTCGAGATACTCCGCTTTGCGCTCATAGCTGGGGTCGATCAACACACAGAGCCGTGGCGTCTTCACCGGCAACCGCTGCATCAACCCCTTTAGGCCATCGCCGTGAATGCGTTCCACCGCCTCCTGAAACGGCTGCTGCGCCAGCAGCTGGTGCTCCCCGGGATGCAGCTCATACAGCCACTGACGATCTCCCTGTCGCAGCCGATGGCCCATCCACCAGGGCGAGCCGGGGTAATGAGTCAGATGCGAGGAAGCTGGCTGAACACTTGCCAAGGCCGCCAGCCAGTCGCTCAGCAACGGTTCATTCGTCAACGTCCTGCGGGACATCCAGAGCGGGATGACACCGTCCCGATACTCCTGCAGTCGAGTGGCCTCTGCGGCTTCCAGGGGGTAGAGGCCGCGACCGGCGTGAGTGTCTACATATGTAATTGAAGATTTTTTACGTAATAAATATTCGATGACCGCATGCAGGGTCAAGTGCTTGTGAACGTCAGCGAAATTGCCGGCGTGATAGGCGTGCTGATAGGAAAGCATGGAAGACGGTCCGTGAATCGGCAAGGCAATCGACAATGAAAGGGGCCCACCACTGGAAAGTGGAGGGCCCCTGATGCCGTTGGTGTGGGCGCTATCCGAAGATCACTGGAACTGGCTCTCGATAGGCGTAAGGGTGATCTCGACGCGACGGTTCTGGGCGCGCCCATCCTCGGTGGCGTTGCTGGCGACAGGTTGGGTCTGACCATAGCCACTCATGTAGAGACGATTACGCGAGACACCTGACTGGGCCAGGTAGTTGCCGACGGCGTCGGCACGACGCTCGGAGAGGCGCTGATTGTAGTCGGCATTACCGGTACTGTCGGTATGGCCGGCGATATTGACCCGGGTATCGGTGTACTGAGAAAGGATTTGCGCCACATCGTTGAGGGCGTTGCGAGCGCTATTGGTGAGTTCACTGGAATCGAAACCGAAGGTGACACTGCTCGGCATGTTGAGAACGATATCGTCGCCACGGCGATCGACCTCGATGCCGGTACCCCGTGTGCTCTGGCGAAGTTCCTCCTCCTGTCGATCCATATAGGCACCGACGCCGGCACCTGCAGCGGCACCTACAGCGGCACCGATCAGGGCCCGATCGCGGCGGCTGGTACTCCCGTCACCGCTCAGTGCACCCGCGGCGGCCCCTACGGCGGCACCGATGGCGGCACTCGTACCTGTCGTTGAACGCTGGGTCTGGCCGGAATAGGGATCCGTCGTGGCACAGCCTACCAGCAAGGCGGCAGCGGCAAGGGGAACGAAAAAGCGGATGGGCTTGATCATGTAATCAACTCTCCTTTAAAACATCAGTTGGCCCGGAAGGCATCCCTGCCGAGCAGTTCATCATTTAGACTGGCTGCGATGAGCCTGGCGGACCGGTCACTCCATGCCGATCAGCGCCAACAGGTCATTCAAGAATAATAGACCTTGAGGCGATGCTTGCAGTCGATTGGCATCTTCCACGAGAAGTCCTTTTTTCCGGGCACTGGACAGGCGAGCCTCAAGCATGGCGATGGACCGACCTGTCGTGGTTCGCCATCCGGCGAGTGACACACCTTCGACCAGGCGAAGCGCATTCATGGCGAATTCGAGCGCAAGATCGCTCTCCTCGATCCGACCGCGACCGGCCAGAAAGCCTCGGGGGTCGCGCTGCCGGCGGAGGTAAGCCTCCGGCTGTCGAACCTTCCAACGCCGCTCGATCATCAAGCCGGCGCTACCTTCTCCAGCGCTCAACTTGCCATGGGCGCCAGCCCCGATGCCCAGATAGTCACCGAAACGCCAATAATTGAGGTTATGCCGTGAGCGCCGATCGTGGCGAGCGTAGGCAGAGATCTCGTAGCGGGCCAGACCAGCACCCTCAAGACGCTCGTGTCCCAGATCCTGGATATCCCAGAGCACTTCTTCCTCGGGCAATTGCGGTGGCCGCGAATGAAACTCGGTGTTTGGCTCCAGGGTGAGCTGGTACCAGGAGAGGTGCTCTGGAGAGAGCGACAGGGCTCGCTCAAGGTCCTCCAGAGCCAACGCCGGGGTCTGCCCCGGCAGACCATGCATCATGTCAAGATTGAGGTTGTCGAAACCCGCTTCGCGCGCTTCGACAACGGCGGTCTCGGCATCTCTACCCGAGTGAATCCGACCCAGAGCCTCGAGTTGGGCATCCTGAAAGCTCTGCACCCCCAGCGAAAGTCGGTTGATGCCCGCTTCCCGATAGCCAGCGAAGCGGCCACGCTCCAGAGTCCCTGGGTTGGCCTCCAGGGTGATCTCGATATCACGGACCATGGGCAGCCGCGCAGCGACACCGGCCAATAGCTGCTTGTAAAACCCGGCGGACATCAAACTCGGAGTGCCACCGCCGATAAAGAGACAGGCCAATTCTCGACCTTGGGCCAGGGGAAGGTCTGCATCGAGGTCGGCTAGCAGGGCCTTCAGGTAGGCGGCTTCGGGTAGCGAAGCGTCACGGCCGACACCGTGGGAGTTGAAGTCACAATAGGGGCACTTGCGCACGCACCAGGGGACATGCACGTAGAGGCCAAGCGGCGGCAGAGAGCTCATCGCGGCTCGGGCCCCCCGCCCAGCGCCTCGACCAGTGCCTGGAGTGCACGCCCTCGGTGGCTGAGACGATTCTTCTCCACGGCTGGGAGTTCGGCAACGCTCATCGCCTGTTCTGGCAACCAGAACAGCGAGTCGTAGCCGAAACCACCAACGCCACGCGGATGGGCCAGGATCTCACCTTCCCAGCTACGCTGCACGATCAGCGGCACCGGATCCTCGACATGACGCAGATAGACCAGAACACACCAGTAACGCCCGCTACGCTGACCCTCAGGCACGTCGACCAGAGCTTCCAGCAGTCGAGCGTTGTTACGCACATCGCTCTTCGGCTCACCGCCGAAACGCGCCGAGTAGATCCCGGGAGCTCCGTGCAGGGCATCGACCTCCAGCCCCGAATCATCGGCCAGCGCCGGTAGGCCGCTGACGCGACTCGCCTCACGCGCCTTGAGCAGGGCATTTTCGACGAAGGTCAGGCCCGTCTCCTCCACCTCGGGGACGTTATACTCCGCCTGGGGCATGACATCGAAGCCCAACGGCGCCAACAGCTGATGGAACTCGCGCAGCTTACCGGCGTTGCCGCTGGCGAGGATCAGAGGGGTCGAGCTCATGACGGGCACTCCTGGCCTGGGGATTCCCGGCCTGCCATTCTAGGGTCAGTAAAGAGAGTCAGGAAACGACTGGGCCGGATCGTCGGCCCATTCTCAACTTCCCTGCGAGTAAGGGTATGACGTATGTCATAGTGAAAGGCTGGTTTTTCCTTGCATAAAGACTAATCCGGCGCGCATCGATATAGACAAGTAATTGATTTTCCTCTGGGCGCCGGCAGTTACCACCTAAAAAGAATTAAAAATAATTTCTTTATAACTTATCGATAGTAACGAAAAATTACAAAATGGCCAAGACTTAAGGCTGACTAATCGACATTACCCATTTCATGCCCCGGAACTGAACCCCCTGGCCATTTTTCAAGGAGGGCGAACATGGATCATAGCAGGAACCTGCTACTGCTGGTCACGGCCAACAGCCCCCAGTGCCAGCTTTTCATCGACTACCTGCACCAGCATGTGGATTGCGCAATCACCGTATTGCCGCCTGGCAGCGAGTGGAAACCCCGAGAGATACAGCCCACATTGATTCTGCTGGATGTAGACCATATCAGCGAAGATCTGATGCAGAAGTGGCATGCTCGAACCATGGAGGACGAGCGTCTCTCGTTAGCCGCCTTCAATCTCAAGGACGAGGATCACGCGATACAAACTCTCTCTGCCCTGCACCTGCAGGGTGTTTTTTACCGCAGCGACAGTCTGGACATGATCTGCAAGGGGCTACAGGCGCTGATAGCCGGCGAGCTGTGGATGTCGCGCTCGCTGATGACTCGCATGATCTCCTTCCTGCGGCGCCAGCAGCTCAATTCCTACCGCCCTGTCTGCGGGCTTACCCACCGGGAATTGGAAATCATTGGCCTGCTCGGCTCGGGTGCCTCCAACGGCGAGATTGCCGATCGTCTTTTCGTCAGTGAACACACCGTAAAATCACATCTTTACAATATTTTTCGCAAGATTGACGTTCACAACCGTATTCAGGCCGTCAACTGGGCACGCCATAACCTTGGTGTGCCACCTCCCCCCGATCGAAACCACCCTCGGCGCGAAGTCGGACAGAACAGAGATCAAAGCTGAAGACACGGAGCACCTCAGACCAGCTTCACGTGCTCTTCGATGAGGTCGACCAGCGTTTCTGCCGCGTTTTTCGCAGTGGTGTCCAGGTGAACCAGATGGAGGCGCTCCTCGTCTCCAAAGGGCTCCAGATCGGCAAGCTGATGATCGAGCAGCGCCAGGCTATTGGCCACTTTGACACCCTGGCGGAGAGCTCGCTTCTCGACGCGACGTCTCAGGGTAGCCTCATCGGCCTCGAAGCTGACCATGAGACAGGGCAGGCCCCGGGCCTCTGCTTGATGGCGAAGCAGGTCTCTCTGCCAGCGTTTCAGGCAAGTGGCGTCCACACAGGCCGGGATGCCGGCATCCAGCAGGGTTCCCGCGCAGCTGGCCAGGTGACGATAAGTTCGTTCGGTGGCCTCCTCACTAAAGATATCCACAGCTGGTGGCACCGCCTTGGCCTGCGGATAGGCCATTTCCTGAGGCAAGTCGTGGAGCCGTCGTCGCTCCGCATCCGAGCAGACTCGGATAGCCCCCAGACGACTGACCAACCCCGAAGTGAAGCGGCTCTTGCCGCTGCCCGATACGCCCACAGCGATCACCAGCGGCGGGAAACGAAATTCGGCGATTCGCTCAGCCAGTGCCAGGTAGTGCCGACACTCGGCCATGCTCTCGGCCAACCTTGCAGGGTGCTCAGGGTCCTGATCGGGTGTCGGAAGTCTCTGCAGGGCCCTCCGGGCACCACTCAGCGCATGGCAGGTGCCGAACAGGGAAAGTAGTCGCGCCTGGGGGTAATCGCCCGACAGACGCAAGTAGCGGTCAAGCGCCAGTCGCGTCAACGCCGACTCTCCACGCGCCTCCAGTCCCACAAGAAGTGCTGCGAGATCATTAGCGGGATCAGCGGGCTGGTCACTGCAGGGGGCTTCAAGGTCACGGCCGATGGCGTTTGTCAGCAAGGTACGCCCCTCGTGGCACAGACGGCTACCAGAATGGGCCATGGCCCAGCTAGGCACCCGGTGATTGCGCCGGTCGTCGAGCAGAGGCTTGAGACGCACCAGATCCTGCTCCAGCCATTCGCCGAGCTGATCGAGTCGACAGCACTCCTCTGCATCCAGAAGGCTCATGCGAATGGCCGCCAGTTCCTCCTGCGCCATCTGCGCCAATAGCCGTGTGGGATCACTATCCATTACGACGTTCTGGGGCAAGCGGTGATAAGACACCAGGGAGTCCACCAGCGATTCCAGGCTCTCGTTGGTGTCGCAGGCCTCGAGAGGCACAGAAGAGGAGTGGGACATCACGAGTCTCCTGATAACGTGGTGATAAACACGACGATGAAAACACAGAGGCTGTGGCCGGCGGCCTTACCCCTGCCGCATGATCGCGAAGGCCTTCTCGGCAGCGTCGAGAGTATGCTGAATATCCTCCGGCGTGTGGGCGCTGGACATGAAACCTGCCTCGTAGGCCGAGGGGGCCAGGTAAACACCATCATCCAGCATGGCGGTAAAGAAGCGACGGAAGGCACCGGCATCACAGGCAGTGGCCTGGGCAAAGTTGTCGACACGACTCTGACCGGTGAAGAAGAGGCCGAACATGCCGCCTGCATGCTGAGTGATCATCTCCACGCCGGCACCGGCGGCGCGCTCCTCGAGACCATGGCACAGGGTCTCGACCCGCTGGGTCAAGGCATCATGGAAGCCCGGTTCGCGCAGCTTGGTCAGCAAGGCAATACCGGCTGCCATGGCCAGCGGGTTGCCGGAGAGCGTGCCCGCCTGATAAACCGGGCCCAGCGGCGAGATATTGGACATGATCGTCTCGCTGCCGCCAAAGGCACCCACCGGCATCCCGCCACCGACGATCTTGCCCAGACAGGTGAGATCCGGGTGGATACCGTAATGGACCTGGGCACCGCCCAGTGCCACACGGAAACCGGTCATGACCTCGTCGAAGATCAGCACGCTATCGTGAGCATCACAGGCCCGTCGCAGGCACTCGAGGAAGCCTGGCTGGGGTGGGATGCAGTTCATGTTGCCGGCGACAGGCTCGACGATGATACAGGCGATCTGGTCACCAATCTCCTCGAAGCACTGTTCCACGGCGTCGATATCGTTGTAGGGCAGCGTCACCGTGTGCTCGGCCAGCGAGGCTGGCACGCCGGGCGAACTGGGCTCACCGTGGGTCAGGGCACCGGAACCCGCCTTGACCAGCAGTGAATCGGAGTGCCCGTGGTAGTTGCCCTCGAACTTGACGATCTTGTCTCGGCCGGTAACCCCTCGAGCCAGCCGAATCGCCGACATGGTGGCCTCGGTGCCGGAACTAGTCATCCGAACCATCTCCATCGAGGGGATTATCCCGCAGATCAGCTCCGCCATCGTGGTTTCGATAGCGGTAGGGGTGCCGAACGACAACCCATTGTCCAATCGCTCGCGAACTGCCCCCAGCACGTCCGGGTCGGCATGGCCGGTGATCATCGGCCCCCATGAGCCCACGTAGTCGACATAGCGCGTGCCCTCCACGTCAAACAGGTAGGCGCCTCGGGCGCGCTCCATGAACACCGGCGGACGCTGCATGCCCTTGAAGGCGCGCACTGGTGAATTGACGCCGCCGGGGATATGGCGGCAGGCCCGTTCGAAAAGTTCGGCGGATGTGGTCATGGTGTGTCTCGTCCTAAAAAGCTGTGGATAATTCTCTGGATAACCCGATCATGGCCACCCGACTGCTCCCATTCTCTGTGTTCGAGGAGAGGATGGCCAGCCTTCGACTCAACCCTGAGCCGCCGCTTCGTCCACGCCTTTGACAGGCGTCACGGGCAGGCGCCACAGGCGACGCGGCAATGCCTGACCCATGCCGGGTTGCCAGGCGTGAACCAGGGCATGCCAGGTAAAGGCCTGGGCCTGCTCACAGGCAGTTATCAGCGATTCACCGGCTGCCAGCCGCGCCGCCATGGCCGAGGCCAGGGTACAGCCCGAACCGTGGTAGCGGCCCACGAGGCGAGGCCAACTCCACTGCCGACTCTGATCGGGCGTATGCAGCGTATGGGTCACACGTTCAGTTGGAGTGCCGACAGCCGGTGCATCGGTACCGGTGACCAGCACCGCCTGACAGCCAAGAGTCATCAATTCCACCGCACGCTCGGTATCCTCGCCGGCCTGGGCGGAAAGCCTTGCCAGCTCATCTCGATTGGGCGTCAGAATATCCACCAGGGGAAGCAGTCGCTCTCGGAACGCATCCACCAGCTCGGCGGTGGACAACTCTTGTCCACCGCCGGCCCTGAGTACCGGGTCTACCACCAGCGGCACACCCGGAAAGCGACGCACAATATCGGTCACCGCATCCAGGGTGGCCAGGTCGGCCACCAGGCCCACCTTGATGGCGGTGATCTCGAACTCGTCGAGCACCGCCGTCATGGCTCGCATGGCATCGGGATCGCAGGGCATCACCGCCCGAACATCATGGCAGTTCTGTACCGTCAATGCCGTGGGAATGGTCAGCGCCCAGCCGCCGCAGGCGGCGATCGCCTCGGCATCTGCCATCAGCCCGGCGCCCCCGGTGGGATCGTGGCCGCCCAGCACCAGTACCACCGGCAGATGGGGTGTCGTGCTGTTGTTCATCACCATCAGAACGGCTTGAGCACGGCGAGGAAGACGATGATCAGCAGGATGATCACCGGCAGTTCGTTGAACCAGCGAAAGAACACATGACTCTTTGTACAGCGCCCGTCGCGAAGCTGCTTGAGATAGATCAGGCAGACATGGTGGTAGGCCACCAACAGCGCCACCAGCAACAGCTTGGCATGCAGCCAACCCTGGCTGAGCCAGAAAGGCATCAGATAGAGCATCCAACCGCCAAATATCAACACCGCGATCATCGAAGGCGTCATGATCCCTCGATAAAGCTTGCGCTCCATGACCAGAAAGTGATCGATCGCCTGCTGCTCGCCGCGGTCACGTGCCATGGCGTGGTAGACGTAGAGGCGCGGCAAATAGAAGAGAGCGGCGAACCAGGTCACCATGGCAATCAGGTGCAGGGCCTTGATCCACAGATACATGAAAACTCCTCGTGGAGAGTGGGTTGGATGCAGCGAGCGCCGTGCGTGGCGTCACTGGTCCTTTGAAGAAGAGTCATTAAACGCATAATAACGTTCGATGGCACCACGCGTGATAATACCGGAAATCCGCTTCTGTTTCGGACGGTTGCCGTGTTCCACATAGAGAGCATCCACTGCCTGGTCGTTGAGCCGCTCGAAGGCCTCGGATAGCGTTGCCTGTAAATGGATGGGCGCCAGCTCCAGCCGCAGGCCAGGAATTTCCAGCAGATCGATCATCTCCTCTTCCTGTCCCTCCCGCTCGTCAACAGCCTCCTGTTCGCTGGAATCAGCCTCCATCAACCAGCGCGCCAGATCAGCCGCCTTGAGCGCCAGCGTTGGCTTGTCGTCATTGGAGCGTTCAATCAGGATCCATATCGGATTGCGCGTCAGCAGCGAACGAGCGCGCTCACGCGTCACCATGCGCGGCGTGCGTTCCAGGCTACGTTCCATCACCGCCGGTACCGAGACCCTCGAAAGCGCCTGCATCAGCGGCTGCTGCAGGGGATGAAGGCCATGGCGAGTCGCACTGATGAAGAAGCCATCGCAGCGGCATAGCTGTCGGGAGGTGAGGCAGGAAACCACGACCGCCAACATGCCTGGCAGAATGATGTTGGGGTTGTGGGTCAGCTCCAGCAGGGCCATCAGCGCCGCCAGCGGCGCCTGCAGCACAGCGCCCATCATAGCCGCCATGCCGAGCATGGCATAGACCCCAGGTTCCGCGGCCAGCTCGGGCCATATCCAACCGCCAAACAGCCCCATCAGCGCCCCCGCCGCCGCGCCGATCACCAGCACCGGACCGATGATGCCGATGGGAATACCACTGGCCACGGTGAGCGCCGTAAGCAGCAGCTTCGCCACCACCAGCGCCAGCAGCACGTCCACTGCCAGGTCACCCGTCAGCGCAGCACTCAGGCTGTCATAGCCAATGCCCTGCACCTCCGGGTACCACCAGGCCACCGCAGCGGTGGCCACTGCCACCAGTCCCAGACGCAGCCATAACGGTCGTCCCTTGATCCAATCACTTCTTGCCACGTGGATAAAGAGGCCCGCCAGCAGTCCGATCATCAGCGCCGTCACCACCAGCCAGGGCAGGTTGGAAAAGGATCCAAGACTCACCGTGGGCACCTGGAAGGCCGGTTCGGAGCCATAGACCAGTTGGGCCACCATGGCGCCCATGGTGGAGGCCAGGATCACCGGCATAAACCCGGCGATGGTGTACTCCATCATCACCACCTCCATGGCGAAGATGACCCCGGCGATGGGCGTATTGAAGGAAGCGGAGATGCCCGCGGCGGTGCCACAGGCGACCAGCACCCGCAGGCTGTTATGAGGCAACCGCAACTGTTGACCGAGGCCACTGGAGGCCGCCGCACCCAGATGAATCGCGGGACCCTCGCGGCCGGCGGAAAGGCCACCGAGGACCGTGACCACCCCGACCCACCATTGATTGAGCCAATTGCGCATAGGAAAGCGACCTTGATGGTAGGTCAACCGCTCCATCACATGGCCAACGCCCAGCTTGCGGGCCTTCTCGGGCTGGCGCCACAGCAGCATCCCGATGATGGCGACCGCGAGGATCGGCAACAGGGAACGCACCAGGGGGGTAAGCTCCTCGAAGGCTTCGTGGTCGCCGCCCGGCATAAAGGCGAGCGCGCCGAGGTCGATCAGCAGCCGGAAGCCAACCATGAAGCCGCCGGTGATCAGCCCCGACACCACCCCGAGCACACAGAGTTGAGGCAGGGCATCGACGCTGGCCAGGCGCTGGCGGAAGCCCTCCAGATTAAAATCTGGCAGTGAGAAGCGCGGCACGGCGTGATTCCTGTTAGACCGATTGCATCGTCAGGGCAGTCACCAGAGGGTGTCCAGCTTGGAGCCTGATGGGTAGGCCTCCGTCTTCTTGTGTATCATATTCATGACAACCGAGCCCAGCCCAAGGCCAAGCGGAAGGAGTGCAATGTGATCAAGGTCGGAATCGTCGGCGGCACCGGATACACCGGCGTCGAATTGCTCAGGCTGCTGGCCCAGCACCCCGAAGTGGAAGTGGAAACCATCACTTCCCGCTCAGAGGCGGGTGTGCGCGTCTGCGACATGTACCCCAACCTGCGCGGTCACTATGACACCCTGGCCTTCGGTGAGCCGGATGCCGACCGCCTCGGCAACTGCGATGCCGTGTTCTTCGCCACTCCCCACGGCGTAGCCCACGCTCTGGCCGGTGATCTGCTCGAGCGCGGCACTCGTGTCATTGACCTCTCCGCGGATTTCCGGCTGCGCGACGCTGTGGAGTGGGCAGAGTGGTACGGCCAGCCCCACGGCGCGCCTGAACTGCTCGGTGAGGCGGTCTACGGCCTGCCCGAGGTCAACCGCGACAAGATTCGCCAGGCAAGGTTGATCGCCGTGCCCGGCTGCTACCCCACCGCCGTACAGCTTGGCCTGCTACCACTGCTCGAATCGGGTCTGATTGATGCCGATCATGTCATCGCCGACTGCAAGTCCGGCGTCACCGGCGCCGGCCGCGGCGCCAAGGTACCCTCCCTGATGGCCGAGGCCAGCGAGTCCATGAAGGCCTACGGCGCCAGCGGCCACCGCCACCTGCCGGAGATCCGCCAAGGCTTGGGCGACGCCGCGGGCCGCGCAGTGGGACTGACCTTCGTGCCGCATCTGGCGCCGATGATTCGCGGCATTCACGCCACGCTCTATGGTCGTCTCACAGGCGAGCCGGGGGATCTTCAGACGCTGTTCGAGGCACGTTTTGTCGACGAACCCTTCATCGACGTGATGCCCGCCGGAAGCCACCCGGAAACCCGCAGCGTCAAGGGGGCCAACCTCTGCCGCATCGCAGTGCATCGCCCAGGCAACGGCGACACCGTGGTGGTACTGGCGGTGATCGACAATCTGGTAAAAGGCGCTTCCGGCCAGGCGATCCAGAACCTCAACCTGATGTTCGGCCTCACCGAGAATGCCGGCCTCACCGCCCCGGCGCTGATGCCCTGATACTATCAAGCGATACATTGAGAGACGCTGGGGGAAAGTCCCTTCGCATAAAGTTGACCAAATTGCTGGGGATTGCGGATAATGACCGGCTGAATTATCCATTTCCCTCCAGGGAGTTCTCCATGAGCGGTGCCGAATCCTTTGTTCCCACCCCACTGCTGCTGTCCGACAGCGCCCGGGCACGGCTCAAGTCGCTGGTCGAGGAAGAGGGCAACAGCCATCTCAAGCTGCGGGTCTACGTAACCGGCGGTGGATGCTCGGGCTTCCAGTACGGCTTCGACTTCGCCGAGGACGTCGCCGAAGACGACTCCGTCATCGAGTTCGGTGGCGTGGCACTGGTGGTCGACCCGCTATCCTACCAATACCTGGTGGGTTCTACCGTGGACTTCGACGAGGGCCTTGCCGGCGCCCGTTTCCTGGTTAAGAACCCCAACGCCACCACCACCTGCGGCTGTGGCGCCTCCTTTATGGTGTAAACCACCGTGAAAGTCCCCGACTTGACGCTCTGGAGCATTCTCGCCAATGTTGAACAGGCGATACCTTCCAGAAAAGACTCAAGTACGGGGAACCTCATGACAAGATCCACTTCCGCTTCGCCTTTCCTGAAGCAAACCACACTGGCCACCGCCCTGGCGATGGGCCTTGGCATGGCGGGTTCCACGCTGGCCGACACGCCGATCGTCAACGTGGTCACCGATCCCAGCTTCGTGCCCTTCGAAATGCTCGATCCCGAAACCGGCGAGATGATCGGGTTTGACATGGACATGATCAACGAACTCGGTGAACGCGCGGGCTTCGAGATCAACCTGACCACCATGGAGTTCGCTGGCATCATCCCGGCGGTGCAGACGGGTAGTCAGGAAATCGCTGTGGCCGGCGTGACCATCACTGAAGAGCGCGCTCAGATCGTCGACTTCTCGGACCCCTACTACGATTCAGGTCTGCGAATTATCGTGCGTGCCGACAATGACAGCGTTGAAGCCATCGAGGACCTCGAAGGCATGACCGTGGCCACCCGCATCGGCTCCACCAGCTATGACTTCCTTCAGGAACATCTGGGCGACAGTGCCGACATCACCCCCTACCCGGGCAACAGCGACATGTACATGGCGCTGCTCGGCCGTAACGTCGATGCCGCCTTCTACGACGCCCCCAACGTCGCCTACTTCTCCGAGACCCGAGGCGAAGGACGGACCAAGGTGGTCGGGCCGCTGTACGCGGGCCAGCAGTATGGCATCGTTTTCCACAAGGGCAGCCAGTGGGTCGAACCGGTCAACCAGGCGCTGGCCGAGATGCGGGAGGACGGCACCTACGCCGAGATCTACGAGAAGTGGTTCGGCGAAGCCCCCTCGGAGGAGTAAACCGAGCGCGCCCTGAACCCTCGTCGTGTCACAAGGACGAGCTAACCTGCGGGGCCGGGCGGTCATACCTCCCGGCCCCGCCTCGTATCCAGCCATCCCGGAGAAACGCCCGTGGAAGTGACCTTTCAATTTGACTGGGCGGCGGCGTTCCGCTCCATCCCGCACCTGCTGCCGGGCATCCCCTGGACCCTGCTGATCTCGTTCGGCGGGCTGGCCATCGGCTTCATCATCGGCATCGTTTTCGGGCTGATGCGCATCAGTCCGTCGCGCCTCATGCGCTGGCCAGCGATCGTCTATATCGAAGTATTTCGTGGCACCCCCATTCTGGTACAGGTGCTGTTCATCTTCTATGGCCTCCCTCAGCTACTGGGTAGTCCCATCAATGCCCTGACCGCGGGCATTGCCGCCATCGCGGTCAACTCCGGCGCCTATATCTCGGAAGTGGTTCGCGGCGGCGTACAGTCCATCGAACGTGGCCAGCGAGAGGCTTCCCTGTCGCTGGGACTCTCTCGTACTCAAGCCTTCCGCTACGTGATCTGGCCCCAGGCCTTCCGTCGCATGATTCCGCCGCTGGGCAACCAGGGCATCATCAGCATCAAGGACACCTCGCTGTTCTCTGTGATCGGCGTCGGCGAACTGGTTCGGCAAGGGCAGATCTACATCGCCACCACCTTCACCGCCCTGGAGGTCTACTTCATGGTGGCCCTGATGTACCTGGCCATCACCTGGACCCTGTCGCTGCTGCTGCGCCAGCTTGAGAAACGCGGCCTTGTCGGCCAGTGAAGGGGTTAATGACAAGCAAGGGGAGCCCACGCATGATACAGAACGAGAATACGACCGCCCCCATCGTGCGGATGGAGAAGGTCAACAAGCATTTCGGCAGTCTGCACGTGCTCAAGGAGATTGACCTGGAGGTGGCCCCCGGGGAGGTAGTGGTGGTCATCGGGGCCAGCGGTTCGGGCAAGTCGACGCTGATTCGCTGCATCAACGGGCTGGAAGAGTTCCAGGCCGGTCATATCGATGTCGACAGCAATGAGCTCACGCCTCACGGCAAGAGTGGCAAAGCATTGCAGAAGATTCGCACCGAAGTGGGCATGGTGTTTCAGCAGTTCAACCTGTTTCCCCATCTTAGCGTGCTGGACAACGTTATCCTGGCCCCGATGAAGGTGCGCGGCTGGAGCCGGGCAGACGCCCTGGAGACCGCGGAGCGGCTGTTGGCAAGGGTCGGTATCAGCGATCAGGCCACCAAGCATCCCAACCAGCTCTCTGGCGGCCAGCAGCAACGCGTTGCCCTGGCACGCGCTCTGGCCATGGAGCCACGGTTGATGCTTTTCGATGAGCCTACCTCGGCGCTGGATCCGGAGATGATCGGTGAAGTGCTCGATGCCATGCGGGAGCTGGCACGGGAGGGCATGACCATGATCATCGTCACTCACGAGATGGGCTTTGCACGGGAAGTGGCCGATCGGGTGATCTACATCCACCAGGGGGAGATCGCCGAACAGGCACCACCGGAGCAGATCTTCGACAGCCCCACCGATGAGCGCACTCGTAGCTTCCTGGCTCGAGTGCTCAAGCACTGATATCGCTATCCCGGAAGTAAAAAAAACCCTCCTATCGTCCGCGATAGGAGGGTTTTTTGCCTGTGGATAAAAATTTCGCTAGCGGCGACATTCTCTTCTGTCAGCCCTTTGCTAGAGGGGTTAGGGCCTAACCGCACTGGTTGTTCACAGTCGCGGGCACAAGCCAGGTATTCAGTGGTGGATAAACGGTGCATCACTTGGGTTGTGGATAACGCGAGCTTTCGTCCACAGGCTCATGCCGCGCTATGCTCAGGCAGTAAGCCCGTTGTCCCGCTGTTGGTCAACAATTTATCACTCTGATACACATCCAGTTTTACCTGTTATCCACGGATTTTGTCCACACCAGTAGTTACTACCACAATAGAACTTCTCTCTATATATATTGATATTTAATGTTAGGAAGGCCCAAGGATGGTGGAAAGGCGAAAGCGGTGTGGAAAACCCTGACGATTACCCACAAGGGGTTTATACTGCCGGGCGGATTTCATCCCCAGACAGCAAGACGGCGCCACGGCGCCAACGAGGTGCAACTTGGATTACCCCGACCGCTTTGACGTCATCGTCATCGGCGGTGGCCATGCGGGAACAGAAGCCGCTTTGGCCTCCGCTCGCATGGGCTGTCAAACTCTGCTGTTGACCCATAACATCGAGACTCTGGGCCAGATGTCCTGTAACCCCGCCATTGGCGGGATCGGCAAGAGCCACCTGGTCAAGGAGATCGATGCACTGGGCGGTGCCATGGCCACGGCAACCGACCTTGGCGGTATTCAGTTTCGTGTTCTCAATGCTCGAAAAGGGCCTGCTGTGAGGGCAACTCGTGCCCAGGCTGACCGCATCCGTTACAAGGCGGCCATTCGCGGCATATTGGAGAACCAGACCAATCTGACGCTCTTTCAGCAGGCCGCCGGCGATCTGATCGTGGACGGCGACACCGTACGCGGCGTCGTCACCGAAACCGGTATCCGCTTTCACGCCGAGACCGTGGTCTTGTCCACGGGAACCTTCCTCGGTGGCGTGATTCATATCGGCCTCGACCAGAGTCTTGGTGGTCGCGCCGGCGATCCGCCTTCGAATCGCCTCGCCGAGCGTCTGCGAGCTCTGCCGTTCCGGGTCGACCGACTCAAGACCGGCACCCCGCCAAGGCTGGATGCGAGGAGCCTCGACTTCTCGGCGCTCGAAGAGCAGCCCGGCGATGTCCCTACTCCGGTGATGTCCTTTCTGGGCAGTCGTGAGCAGCATCCACGCCAGGTGAGCTGCTATATCGCCCATACCAACGAACGCACCCATGAGATCATCCTCGCCAACCTCGATCGTTCGCCGATGTACTCCGGAGTGATCGAAGGCGTCGGACCCCGTTACTGTCCCTCCATCGAGGACAAGGTTCACCGCTTCGCCGACAAGGCCAGCCATCAGGTGTTTATCGAACCAGAGGGTCTGGACACTCATGAGCTCTACCCCAACGGTATTTCCACCTCCCTGCCCTTCGATATCCAGCTGAAGGTGGTGCGCTCGATTCGCGGGCTGGAAAACGCCCATATCACTCGACCCGGCTATGCCATCGAATACGACTTCTTTGATCCGCGGGACCTGAAGCACTCGTTGGAGACGAAGTTCATCCACAACCTGTTCTTCGCCGGACAGATCAACGGCACCACCGGCTACGAGGAGGCAGGTGCCCAGGGGCTGCTGGCAGGGCTTAACGCCGCCCGTCGGGCCAAGGACCTGGAGGCCTGGGCACCGCGCCGCGACGAAGCCTACCTGGGCGTACTGGTCGATGACCTGATCACCCTGGGCACCAAAGAGCCGTACCGCATGTTTACCTCGCGGGCCGAATACCGCCTGCTGCTGCGCGAGGATAACGCTGACCTCCGCCTTACCGAAGCGGGTCGCGAGCTGGGCCTGGTGGACGATGTCCGTTGGGCGGCCTTCAGTGAAAAGCGCGAGGCGATAGAACGTGAGAACGCACGACTCAAGGCCTGCTGGGTGCAGCCCGGCACCGCCGCCGCCCAGGCGGTAGCCGAAAAAATCGGCAAACCGCTGGCACGGGAGTACAGCCTGATGGACTTGCTCAGGCGTCCGGAGCTTGGCTACGCCGATCTGGCCGGACTGCCCGGTATCGAGGGGGAAGCGGTAGCCGATGATATCGTGGCCGAGCAGGTTCAGATCCAGGCCAAGTATCAGGGCTATATCGACCGCCAGCAGAGCGAGATCGACAAGCTCAAGCGCCACGAGGCAACACCGCTGCCTGTGGATCTGGATTATGCGCGTGTCGAGGGTCTCTCCAACGAGATCCGTCAAAAACTCGCCGACGTGCGCCCCGAGACCCTGGCTCAGGCCTCCCGAATCTCGGGGGTAACGCCAGCAGCGGTGTCAATCCTGCTGGTTCATCTCAAGAAACGCCGCCTCCTCGATGAAAACCGGGCGGTCAGCGCATGACCGCCGAGGATCAGAGGGTCGAGGCACGCCTCGACCAGGGGCTCGATCGTCTTGGTATCATTGTGCACCCCGACCAGCGGCAGCGCCTGCTGGCCCTGGTCGGGCTGTTGCACAAGTGGAACCGCGCCTATAACCTCACCGCGATACGCTCGCCCGAGGAAATGGTGGCTCGCCACCTGCTGGACAGCGCGGCGATATTGCCTTTCGTCAAGGGCCCCACCCTGCTCGACGTGGGGGCAGGCCCCGGTTTCCCAGGCCTGGTGCTGGCGATCCTCATACCCGAGCTCGCCGTCAGCCTGCTGGACAGCAACGGCAAGAAGGTGCGCTTCCAGCGCCAGGCGGTAATGGAACTGGGCCTGGTCAATGTGACCCCGGTGCAGGCGCGGGTCGAGGCCTTCGAGGGTCACTTCGACCAGGTGGTTTCACGCGCCTTCGCCAGCCTGGGTGATTTCGTCAGCCTGACGCTGCCTCTGGTGGCCCCGGGTGGCCAGTGGCTCGCCATGAAGGGCCCGGGCGTGGACGACGAAATGGCCGGCGTGCCGGCCGGTGTGGCGTCGGTGGCCAGGTACCCGCTGGAGGTGCCTTTCGATGTCGGTAGCCGGCTGCTGGTAGTCCTCGAACGCCAGGCAATTGGCTCGTGCCCATGATAATCCGCGTTTCCCAGCAAGGGAGTTGCCCGTGACCCATATCATCGCCTTGACCAACCAGAAAGGGGGTGTCGGCAAGACCACCACGGCGGTCAACCTCGCCGCCAGCCTGGCAGCGCTGGATCGCCGGGTGCTCCTGGTGGACCTTGACCCCCAGGGACATGCCACCATGGGCAGCGGGGTGGATAAGCACGAACTCGAGGGAAGCGTACTGGACGTACTCATGGGGGATCGCACTGCCGCGGAGGTAATCGTCGACTGTCCCGAGGCCGGCTACACGCTGTTGCCGGGTAACGGCGACCTCACCGCCGCCGAGGTAGCGCTGCTGGATCGCGAGGCCGGCCGAGAGCGCTGCCTGGATCGAGCCCTGGCCGATGTGGCCGGCGAATACGATGTGGTGCTGATCGACTGCCCACCCTCACTCAACATGCTCACCGTCAATGCCCTGACCGCCGCCAACGGCGTGCTTATTCCGCTGCAATGCGAATTCTATGCGCTGGAAGGGCTCTCGGCACTCCTCGACACCGTCGAGCAGATCAAGGACAACGTGAATCCAGGGCTCGAGGTCTACGGCATCCTGCGCACGATGTTCGATGCTCGTAACAGCCTGACCCGGGATGTGACCAAGCAGCTGCGCGACTATTTTGGCGATACCCTGCTCAAGGCCACCATTCCTCGCAACGTGCGGGTCGCTGAGGCGCCTAGTCATGGCCTGCCGGTGACCAAGTACGCCCGCTTCTCGCGGGGCAGCCAAGCCCATCGGGTGCTGGCCAAGGAATTGATCCGTCGGCTGTCGTTGTGATGATGGCGCAACGATCCCATGCCGTAACCGCTGTGATGAGGGAGTGTCGATGACGCGTAAACGCGCCCTGGGTCGAGGACTGGATGCCCTGATCGGGGCCGGCGCTCGCCGCCGTGAGAGCCTCGATCTTCCCGAGGTGGGCATCGAGGCGGAGGATATCGCGACGCCAGCCCCTTTGCCGGATGCGGAAGATCGCCTCGAGCGCCTGCCGCTGGGTCAGCTGATCCGCGGCAAATATCAGCCTCGCCGGGATATCCAGCCCGAAGCCCTTGAAGAGCTGGCTGATTCCATTCGCGCACAGGGGGTGATGCAGCCCATCGTGGTCCGTCCCGCCGGCGTCGATCGTTATGAGATCATCGCCGGCGAACGTCGCTGGCGGGCCGCTCAGTTGGCCGAGCTCGACGTGATACCTGCGGTCATTCGCGACGTCAGCGACGAGGTGGCCCTGGCCCTGGCCCTGATCGAGAACATCCAGCGCGAGAATCTCAATCCGGTTGAAGAGGCGATGGCGTTGAAGCGCCTGCTGGTGGAGTTCGAGCTGACCCAGCAGCAGGTCGCCGACGCGGTGGGCAAGTCTCGCGCTCAGGTGGCCAACCTGCTGCGGCTGCTGGCGTTGGACCCCGAGGTACAGACCTTGCTGGAACGCGGCGACCTGGATATGGGCCACGCTAGAGCGCTGTTGGCACTCTCCGGGGCCAAGCAGCGCAAGGCCGCCCACGAGGTAGTCAATAAGGACTTGACCGTTCGCGATACCGAAGCGCTGGTCAAGCGCCTGGTCGCTGGAGAGCCGGAGAAGGTCGAGAAGCCGGTTTCAAGCCCCGATGTGGCCCGTCTCGAGACACGGCTGGGTGAGCTGCTTGGTGCACCGGTGAAAATCCAGCACGGCCGGGGTGGCAAGGGGCGTTTGACCATTCGCTACACCAGTCTCGATGAGCTCGATGGCATTCTCGAGCATATCCAGTGACGGTTGTGCATTGCGTTGATTGTCCAAAACATCTGCACCTTTGGTCGAAAGGTGACCGCTATGGGTCCCAAATAGGCATGACGTCGGTTGAAGGCCCGGGGGGGCTTCCCTATAATCCGCGGTGGTTTGCCTGTGCCTTTCGGGATTCGACAAGGCGGGTAGACGGCAGTGGATAGCGGAATCAGCAACAAGCGCAAAATGTCTGCCGCTCGGCGGCGACCGATGTTTCGTCGTCTCCTGGGGGTACAGGGGGGGATGGTTCTTGCGGTGGCCCTCGTGGCTGGGATGATTTCAGGAAGCGCTGCGATGATGTCTGCGCTGACCGGAGGGCTGATCTGTCTGCTTCCCCAGGCCTATTTTGTTTGGCGGCTAGTGGGTATTCATGGCGGCAGGCAGGCAAGACAGCATGTCGTGAATTTTTATCGCGCTGAGGCGGGAAAGTTCGGTTTGACGGTGGCACTGTTCGTGATGGTGTTCGTCACAGTACCCCCCTCAAACCCGATTTTTTTCTTCAGCGCATATGTGGCGGCTCAACTCATGCACTGGCTGGCTCCCTGGCTGCTGCTTGAGCGGCCGACCCCCTGAACCGAGGTAAGCTCCGCATGGCAGCAGGCAATGAAGTCACGGCGACGTATTACATACAGCACCACCTCCAGAACCTGACCTTTGGCTACCATCCGCAGAACGGTTGGTCCTTGGCTGGCACTTCTGCCGAGGCCACCGAGATGGGGTTCTGGGCGATCCATCTGGATACCATGGGCTGGTCCATCGCCATGGGGATGCTGTTCATCTGGTTGTTCCGCAAGGCGGGCAAGATGGCGACGACCGGCGTGCCGGGCGGCTTGCAGAATGCCGTCGAGATGGTGGTCGAGTTTATCGAGAACCTGACTCGCTCCGCCTTTCAAGGCAGGAACCCGGCCATTGCGCCGCTAGCGCTGACGCTGTTCATGTGGATCCTGCTGATGAACAGCCTCAAGATCATTCCGGTCGATTATTTTCCTGAGCTCTTCGCCCGCCTGGGGGTCGAGTACATGAAGATTGTGCCGACCACCGATCCCAATGCGACCCTGGGCATGGCGCTGGGCGTCTTCTTTCTGATCATCTTTTACAGCATCAAGGTCAAGGGAGCCGGCGGCTTCGCCAAGGAGCTCTCGCTGACGCCCTTCAATCACTGGTCGTTGATCCCCTTCAACCTGGTTCTTGAGGTCATCGGCCTGCTGGTCAAGCCGTTGGGCCTCGGCCTGCGTCTCTTCGGTAACATGTTTGCCGGTGAGGTCATCTTCATCCTGATTGCCCTGCTGCCCTTCTGGGCCATCTGGCTGCTGGACGTGCCGTGGGCGATCTTCCACATCCTGGTAGTGACTCTGCAGGCCTTCATTTTCACGGTGCTTTCCATCGTGTATCTGAGTGCCGCGCACGAGCACCACTGAGAACCGCGCAACGCTTGCAATTCCATTAACCCGTAACCCCTTGAACTAAAACTTGAAATCAGGAGTACTATCATGGAAATGGTCTACATTGCTGCTGCCATCATCATCGGTCTGGGCGCTCTGGCCACCGGTATCGGCTTCGCTATCCTGGGCGGCAAGCTCCTCGAGTCCACCGCTCGTCAGCCGGAGCTGGGCGACCAGCTGCAGACCAAGACCTTCATCATGGCGGGCCTGCTCGATGCCGTTCCCATGATCGGTGTTGGTATCGCGATGTACCTGATCTTCGTCGTCGCCGGTTAATGACAGCACCGAGCGCTTAGCGCTCGGTTTGCTTGTTACCGGTCGCCACGAATCAGTCAGAGGTATATCCCTGTGAATATCAACATGACGCTTATCGGGCAGACGATCGCCTTCGCGATCTTTGTCTGGTTTTGCATTAAATATGTGTGGCCTCCGATCAGCAATGCGCTCCACGAGCGTCAGAAAAAGATCGCTGATGGTCTTGATGCGGCAAGCCGTGCCTCTCGTGATCTCGAACTTGCTCAGGAAAGGGCGGAAGCTACCCTGCACGAAAGCAAGGAGCAGGCCTCCCAGATTCTCGAGCAGGCTCATAAGCGCTCTTCCCAGATGATCGAGGAAGCTCGCGACCAGGCTCGCGCCGAGGGTGAACGCCTGGTAGCTAACGCACGTGCCGAGATCGAGCAGGAAATCAATCGCGCCAAGGATGAGCTACGTGCCCAGGTGTCGACTCTCGCGGTCGCTGGTGCCGAGCGTGTCCTGGAAGCCTCTATCGACGAGAAGGCCCATCGCAAGCTGCTTGATAAGCTTGCTGCCGAACTTTGAGGAGGTGATCCATGGCGGAAACGTCAACCGTCGCTCGACCCTACGCCAAGGCGGCGTTCGAGTATGCACGCGATCACAAGGCGCTGGATACCTGGTCCGATTGGCTGGGCAAGGCTGGTATGGTCGTGGCTAGCCAGGATATGCAGAAGCTCCTCTCCAGCCCCAAGCTGAACGAAGAGCGCAAGGTGACTCTGATCCTTGAGGTAGCTGACGCCAGCGTTGATGATGCGGCACGCCGCTTCCTCGATGCGCTGAGCGACAAGCGTCGCCTGGTAGCCCTGCCGGCCATCGCCGAGCAGTTTGAGCGGCTGCGCGCCGAGCATGAAAAGCGCGTCGACGTCACCGTGGTCTCGGCCTTCGAGCTCGACGAGAAGCAGCAACAGAAGCTCGTCGGCGCGCTCAAGAAGCGCCTGAATCGCGAAATCTCCATTACCACTCAGGTGGACCCGATGCTTCTTGGCGGTGTCATCCTGCGTGCCGGTGATACCGTCATCGACGGGTCGGTACGCGGTCGATTGAACCGCCTTTCTGAAGCCCTTTCCGCCTGAGTCTGAGGGACATGGCATGCAGCAACTGAATCCTTCCGAGATCAGCGACATCATCAAGCAGCGGATCGAGAAGCTTGATGTCGCATCTGAAGCCCGCAACCAGGGCACCATCGTCAGCGTTTCCGACGGCATCGTGAAGATTCACGGTCTCGAGGAAGCGATGTTCGGTGAGATGATCGAATTTCCCGGCAGCATCTTCGGCATGGTGCTCAACCTCGAGCGCGACTCCGTGGGTGCTGTCATCCTCGGCGACTACCAGCAGCTTGAAGAGGGCATGACCGCTCAGTGTACCGGTCGTATCCTCGAGGTCCCGGTGGGCCCCGAGCTGAAAGGCCGTGTGGTCGATGCCCTGGGCAACCCCATTGATGGCAAGGGCGATATCAACGCCAAGATGACCGATGCCGTCGAAAAGGTCGCCCCGGGTGTTATCACTCGCCAATCGGTCGACCAGCCGATCCAGACCGGCTTCAAGTCCATCGATGCCATGGTGCCAATCGGTCGTGGTCAGCGTGAGTTGATTATCGGTGATCGTCAGATCGGCAAGTCGGCCATCGCCATCGACGCCATCATCAACCAGAAGGGCAAGGGCGTCACCTGTGTCTACGTCGCTATCGGCCAGAAGCAGTCCACCATTGCCAACGTGGTGCGCAAGCTGGAAGAGCATGGCGCCATGGAACATACCATTGTGGTCGCCGCCGGCGCTGCCGATCCGGCCCCGATGCAGTTCCTCGCGGCCTATTCCGGCTGCACCATGGGCGAATACTTCCGTGACCGCGGCGAAGACGCCCTGATCGTCTATGATGACCTGTCAAAGCAGGCCGTGGCCTATCGTCAGGTCTCCCTGCTGCTGCGTCGCCCGCCGGGTCGTGAAGCCTACCCGGGTGACGTCTTCTACCTGCACTCCCGTCTGCTGGAGCGGGCGGCTCGGGTCAACGTCGATTACGTCGAGAAATTCACCAACGGTGAAGTGACGGGCAAGACCGGTTCACTGACCGCTCTGCCCATTATCGAGACCCAGGGTGGCGACGTTTCCGCCTTCGTTCCGACCAACGTGATCTCCATCACCGATGGTCAGATCTTCCTCGAGACCGATCTGTTCAACTCGGGCATTCGTCCGGCCATCAACGCCGGCTTGTCGGTGTCTCGCGTAGGCGGTTCGGCCCAGACCAAGATCATCAAGAAGCTGGGCGGTGGCGTGCGCCTGGCCCTGGCCCAGTACCGCGAGCTGGCGGCCTTCTCCCAGTTTGCTTCCGATCTGGACGAAGCCACCCGCAAGCAGCTGGAGCACGGTCAGCGGGTCACCGAGCTGATGAAGCAGAAGCAGTATTCGCCGATGTCGGTAGCCGAGATGGGCGTGTCTCTATACGCCGCCAACGAAGGCTTCCTGGATGATGTCGACGTCAGCAAGGTGCTGGACTTCGAACGTGCCTTGCATGACTACATGAAGTCCGAGCACGCCGAGCTTCTCGACAAGATCGAGGCGACTGGCGACTACAGCGACGAGATTCAGAGCGGTTTGAAGGTGGGTCTCGAGAAGTTCAAGGCCACTCAGAGCTGGTAATCCCGCTGGCCCGTCCCGCCTTTGGGGCGGGCCCAGGAGCTTTCTGAGGGCCACGAACGGAGTAGATCGCTATGGCAGCTGCAAAAGAGATACGCACCCAGATCGGGAGCATCAAGAACACGCAGAAGATCACCAGCGCCATGGAAATGGTGGCTGCATCGAAGATGCGTCGGGCTCAGGACCTGATGAGGGCCAGTCAGCCCTATGCGCGTCAGATACGCAACGTCGTTGCCCATATCGCCGATGCCAACCCTGAGTACAAGCACGACTATATGATCGATCGCGAGGTCAGGCGGGTGGGCTACATCGTGGTCTCCACCGACCGCGGTCTGTGCGGAGGCTTGAACGTCAACCTGTTCAAGGCAGTGCTCAAGAACTCGATGGCGCATCGTGAAGAGGGCGCCGAGCTGGATTTCTGCGCCCTGGGCAACAAGGCTGGCGGCTTCTTTCGCAAGTACGGGGGCAACCTCGTGGCGGCAAAGAGCGGCCTGGGCGAGTCGCCCGAGGTTGAGGATCTGATCGGCAGCGTGAAGGTCATGCTGGACGCGTTTGATGAGGGCCGTCTGGATAGGCTTTACGTGGTGTATAACGAGTTCGTCAACACCATGACCCAGAAGCCGGTGGTCAGGCAACTTCTGCCCCTGTCGCCGGACATGGGGCTGGAGGCGCATGACGAAGAGGATCAACGTCCCGGTAGCTGGGACTACCTGTATGAGCCGGATGCCAAGGCGCTGCTGGACAGCCTGCTGGTTCGTTTCATCGAATCCCAGGTGTACCAGGCGGTGGTCGAGAACGCGGCCTGCGAGCAGGCCGCGCGAATGATCGCCATGAAGAGCGCCACCGACAACGCCGGCGGCCTGATTGATGATCTGGAGATGGTCTACAACAAGGCCCGCCAGGCCGCCATCACTCAGGAGATCTCCGAGATCGTCGGGGGCGCCGCCGCCGTATAGCGCCGGGGAGGGCGCGGCCCTCCCGGCATACAGGCTTCATTTGCAGGTTTTTTAGAGGATCGCAAGATGAGCGGACGTATCGTACAAATCATCGGCGCGGTGATTGACGTAGAGTTTCCGCGGGACGATGTTCCCAAGGTCTACGACGCGCTGAAGGTCTCGGATGTCGAGACCGTGCTCGAAACTCAGCAACAGCTGGGTGACGGCGTGGTGCGCACCATCGCCATGGGCTCCACTGAAGGGCTCAAACGCGGCATGGATGTCACCAACACCGGTGCGGCTATCTCCGTACCGGTAGGCAAGGAGACGCTGGGTCGCATCATGAACGTGCTCGGTGAGCCGATCGACGAGGCTGGCGACATCGGCGAGCAGGAGCGCATGCCGATTCACCGCAAGGCACCGGGCTACGCGGATCAGGCAGCGTCCAATGAGCTGCTCGAGACCGGCATCAAGGTCATCGACCTGGTCTGTCCGTTCGCCAAGGGTGGCAAGGTCGGCCTGTTCGGCGGCGCCGGCGTGGGCAAGACCGTCAACATGATGGAACTGATCCGCAACATCGCCACCGAGCACAGCGGTTACTCGGTGTTTGCGGGCGTCGGTGAGCGGACTCGTGAGGGTAACGACTTCTATCACGAGATGACCGAATCCAATGTTATCGACAAGGTGGCACTGGTCTACGGTCAGATGAACGAGCCGCCTGGAAACCGCCTGCGCGTGGCACTGACAGGCCTGACCATCGCCGAGAAGTTTCGTGATGAAGGTCGCGACGTGCTGTTGTTCGTTGACAACATCTACCGCTACACCCTGGCCGGTACCGAGGTGTCCGCACTTCTGGGTCGCATGCCCTCTGCGGTGGGCTACCAGCCGACCCTGGCCGAGGAGATGGGCGTGCTTCAGGAGCGCATCACCTCCACCAAGACCGGCTCGATCACCTCCGTGCAGGCCGTCTACGTGCCCGCGGATGACCTGACCGATCCGTCTCCGGCGACCACCTTCTCGCACCTGGATGCCACCGTGGTACTGGCGCGCTCCATCGCCGAACTGGGCATCTACCCAGCCATCGACCCGCTGGATTCCACTTCGCGTCAGCTGGATCCGCTGGTCGTCGGCGAGGAGCACTACGATACCGCTCGCGGCGTACAGAACGTGCTGCAGCGCTACAAGGAGCTCAAGGACATCATCGCGATCCTTGGCATGGACGAGCTGTCCGATGAGGACAAGTTGGCCGTGTCCCGGGCGCGCAAGATCCAGCGCTTCCTGTCGCAGCCGTTCTTTGTCGCCGAGGTTTTCACCGGTTCGCCCGGCAAGTATGTGTCCCTGAAGGACACGATCCGTGGCTTCCAGGGTATCCTCAACGGCGAGCACGACGAGTTGCCGGAGCAGGCCTTCTACATGGTCGGTACTATCGACGAGGCTGTCGAGAAAGCCAACCAGATGAAGTAATCCCGTCCATCAGGGGGATTCGCTATGGCGAACAGCTTCACATGCAATATCGTCAGCGCCGAGGCGTCGGTCTTTTCCGGCGAGATCGAGCAACTGATCGCGTCAGGCATGATGGGAGATCTGGGCATCCTGCCCGGCCATGCTCCGCTGCTGACCGAACTTCAGCCGGGCCCGGTTCGCGTGATTCATGACGGCGGGCGTGAGGAGAACTTCTACGTGTCAGGGGGGTTCCTGGAAGTGCAGCCCGGTGTGGTGACGATCCTTGCCGATGCCGCATCCCGGGCCGGTGACCTCGACGAGGCCTCCGCCGAGGAGGCTCGCCAGCATGCGCTGAAGGCATTCAGCGACAAGTCGGCAGAGCTGGATTACACTCGCGCTGCCGCCGAACTCGCTGAAGCCGTGGCTCAGCTGAGAACCATTCAGCAGCTGCGCAAGAAGGCCGGCAAGGGCTGATCCCCGGTCGAGCCTCTCAGGCGCCCCCTGATCCTGTTTAACAACGGGTTCGGGGGGCGTTTTTGTCTGTCAGGAGGACGCCATGTCACTGAACAATAGCCTGCAGCAACAGAAGGAAGTGTTGTTGGCGGCTTTGGCCGAGGAGGCTTACGAGCGCCTTGGCGAAATGTTGTCGGAGCTGCGTTCCGCGGACATTGCCGAGATTCTCGAGGAGATCCTCGAGGAGGACGACGACCTGCCGGTGGCAGTGGGCCTGCTCGGGCGCTTGCCGCTGGAGCGGCGGGCTAACGTACTGGGCTATCTGCCGGGTGAGGAGCAGGTCGAGATCACTGCGGCCATGTCCGACGAAACGCTGCTCACGCTACTCGAGGAGATGGGCTCCGACGAGCGCGCCGACCTTTTCAACCTGCTCGGTGAAGACCGTCGCGAGGCACTGCTGAGGCTCATGGCGAGTCAGGAGCGAGAGGATCTCAAACGCCTCGCCAGCTACGAGGAGGGGACCGCCGGGGCCATCATGACCTCGGACTATGTGGCTATCCCTACCGGCATGACCGTCTCCCAGGCAATGATGCGGGTGCGCCAGACAGCCCCGGATGCCGAAACGGTCTATCAGCTCTATATCATCGACGCCGATGGCCGCCTGGCCGGCACGCTGTCGCTGCGCCAGCTGATGGTGGCGCGGCCGGGGGCGAAGGTCGACGACATCATGATCAAGGATGTGATCAGCATGGCGGTCGACGAGGAGCAGGAGGAGGTCGCCCGGGTCGTGGCCCGCTACGACCTGCTGGCGTTGCCGGTGCTCGATGCCGACGAGCGTCTGGTGGGCATCGTCACCCATGACGACGCCATGGACGTGGCAGAATCGGAGGCCACCGAGGATTTCCACAAGGGGATGTCCATCGGTGCGCTTGAAGACGGGGTCAGTCGGGTGCCGCTGTGGAGCCTTTATCGCAAGCGCGTGACCTGGCTGGTACTGCTGGTGTTTGCCAATCTCTTCTCCGGTGCCGGTATCGCCTACTTCGAGGAGACCATTGCCGCCCAGGTGGCGCTGGTGTTCTTCCTGCCGCTGCTGATCGGCAGCGGCGGCAACGCCGGTGCCCAGGCCGCTACTCTGATGGTGCGCGGTATGGCCACCGGTGACGTCGGGGTCAAGGACTGGAGCAAGCTGCTGGGGCGGGAGCTGTTGGTGGCTGGATCACTGGGTCTGACCATGGCGCTGGCGGTGGCTCCCATCGGAGTGATGCGCGGTGGCGAAGCGGTGGCCATGGTGGTAGCCATGAGCATGGTGATCATCGTGTTGTTCGGCAGCCTGCTGGGAATGTGTCTGCCTTTCCTTCTCGACCGGTTGGGCTGGGACCCGGCCACTGCCTCGGCGCCGCTGGTGACGACCCTGATTGACGCTTCGGGGGTACTGATCTATTTCAGCATCGCCACGGCCATCCTGTCGGGGAGCTAGCATGGATTGGTTGCAGGTTATTCTGCTCTCCATCGTTCAGGGCGTTACCGAGTTCCTGCCGGTCTCCAGTTCTGCCCACCTGATTCTGGTGTCGGTGCTGACCGACTGGAAGGATCAGGGACTGGCATTCGATGTGGCGCTGCATATCGGCAGTCTCTCCGCGGTGGTGCTCTACTTCCGCCAGGAGCTTGTGCGCATGGCGATCAGCTGGAGCGGCTCCCTGGTTGGCCGCGGCGTGGATGAAGAGGCACGCCTGGCCTGGTGGGTGGTGCTGGCGACCATACCCGTGTGTCTGGTAGGTCTGGCCTTCCATGATGCCATCGCGGTAAGCATGCGCTCGCCGCGGATCATTGCCTTCGGCCTGATCGCCTTCGGACTCTTGCTGGCCTACGCGGACCTGCGCCATCGTGGCACTCGCGACGAGTATCAGCTGACCCTGCGTGACGCCCTGCTGATCGGTCTGGCCCAGGCGCTGGCGCTAATCCCTGGCACCTCGCGCTCTGGCATCACCATCACCGCAGCGTTGCTGCTCGGCATGAGCCGCGAGGGGGCGGCACGCTTCTCCTTCCTGCTCTCGATCCCGGTGATCGTGCTGGCCGGCGGCCTGGAGATTGTCGGCCTGATTGGCAAGTCTCATGAGGTGGACTGGGCAGCAGTAGCGATCGGTGCCATCCTCTCCGGTATCAGTGCCTACCTGTGCATCCATTATTTTCTGATCTTCATCAAGCGCGTCGGGATGCAGCCCTTCGTGGTCTATCGGTTGCTGCTCGGAGGCTGGCTGCTGTGGCTGTTCTGGTAATATCCGTCCCTGATACGTCATGGGAGTGTCTGTCGTCATGAAGTCGCTGCGTCTCCACCCCTTGTGGCTCCTGTGCGGGCTGGTTCTACTGGCCGGCTGCTCGGAGCGCGATCGTCCCCTCGACTCGCCGGTGCGCTTCGAGGGTGGCGTGTTTGGTAGCTTCTATCAGGTGACCATCGCCGACCCCCTCACTCAGGGCCAGGCCCGGGCGCTGGAGGCGGGCATCCTCGAGGTGCTCGAGGCGGTGGATGTCTCCATGTCGACCTATATCGACGACTCCGAGCTCTCGATCTTCAACCAGATGCCGGTGGGCGAATGGCAGCCGCTCTCCGATGAGCTGATGGCGGTGCTGGCGATCGCCCAGTCGGTAGCCGAGAAGAGCGATGGGGCCTTCGATGTGACCGTCGGCGGGCTGGTCAACCTGTGGAGTTTCGGCGCCGAGGCGCGCCCCCGTGAGGTGCCGGGAGAAGCCGATCTGGCCGGGCGTCTCGAAGTGGTCGGCTTCGATGCCGTGGAACTCGATCTCTCGGCGCTGCAGGCGCGTCGCACGCGGGAGGTCTTCGTCGACTTGAGCGGCGTGGCCAAGGGCCACGCGTCGGATCGGGTCGCCGCCCTCCTCGATCGCGAAGGTATCGAGCACTATCTGGTCAACCTTGGCGGCGATCTGATCGCCAGCGGTTATCGTGACGGCAGCGATGTGAGTGCCGACGATGCCGAGCCTTGGCGGATCGGCATCGAGGCGCCGCTGGAGGATCGGCAGGAGGCCCGTCATGTTCTCCCGATGCACGACATCTCGGTGGCCACTTCCGGTGATTACCGCAACTACTTCGAGGAGGCAGGGCAGCGTTTCTCCCATACCCTGGATCCGCGCAGCGGTCGGCCGATCACCCACCGCCTGGCCTCGGTAACCGTGGCTCATCCTTCCAATGCCTGGGCAGATGCCTGGGCCACCGCGCTGATGGTACTTGGCGAGGAAGAGGGCATGGCCCTGGCCGATGAGCAGGGTCTCAGCGTGTTGATGATCGTCCGCGAGGAAGAGGGCGGCTGGTCGAGCCGCGTCAGCACCGCCTTCGTCGACGTTTTCGGTGAGACGCTGGTGGCTGAATTGGGCCTGGAGGTCCACTGAGCCCTAGAATATACCGAGCGCTGGAATGAAGAGATCGACGAACCTTGACAAGGAGTCATGATGACGCTGGACGTGATTATTCTCGCAGCGGGTCAGGGTACCCGCATGCGCTCGACCCTCCCCAAGGTGCTGCACCGCCTGGCCGGCAAGCCGATGGTTCGCCATGTGATCGATACCGCCACAGGCCTGCACGCCGAGCGCACCCATGTCGTGGTGGGGCACGGTGCTGAGCGGGTTCGCGAGGCGCTTTCCGATTGTCAGGTGCGCTACGCACTGCAGGCCGAACAGAAGGGCACCGGCCACGCTGTGGCCCAGGCTCTGGAGGGGCTCGGCGAGGGCAAGGTGCTGGTGCTCTACGGCGATGTACCGTTGATTCGCCGCGCGACCCTGACGGGACTCCTTGCGGGCGTCGATGACAACCACATGGGGCTGCTGACCGTGACCCTGGCGGACCCCTCCGGCTATGGGCGCATTCTGCGCAATGCCCAGGGGCAGGCGGTGGCCATTGTCGAACACAAGGATGCCGCCGAAAGTGAGCGGATGATCAACGAGTGCAACACCGGCATCATGGCAATGACTGCTCCCCAACTGCGCCGCTGGCTGCCGAGCCTCTCCGCTGACAATGCCCAGGGCGAGTACTACCTGACAGATATCATCGCCATGGCCGCCGCCGAAGGGGTGAAGATCATCACTGCCCAGCCCGCCGATCCGCTCGAGGTTGAGGGGGTCAACAATCGGGCCCAGATGGCACGTCTGGAACGCGCCTACCAGCTTTCTATCGCCGAGCGGCTGATGGCCGACGGCGTGGCCCTGCTCGATCCGGCGCGGCTCGATATTCGCGGCACCATGATCTGCGGCCATGATGTGGAGATCGACGTAGGCTGTGTCTTCGAGGGCGAGGTGGAACTCGGCGAGGGGGTAAAAATTGGTCCTCACTGCGTTATCCGCGATAGCCATATCGGTGCTGGCACCCGGATCGAGTCCCACAGTGTGATCGAGGGGACTGTCATCGCCGGTCGCGGCCAGGTCGGCCCCTTTGCACGCCTGCGTCCCGGCACCCGTCTGGCGGTGGGCGCCAAGGTGGGCAACTTTGTCGAGACCAAGAACGCCGTGGTGGGCGAGGGCAGCAAGATCAATCACCTGAGTTACGTTGGTGATGCCCGCCTGGGCCGCGACGTCAACGTTGGCGCTGGCACTATCACCTGCAACTACGATGGCGTAAATAAGCACCGTACCGAGATCGGCGATGGTGCCTTCATCGGGTCCAATACGGCGCTGGTGGCACCGGTGAGCGTGGGCAGCAACGCGACGGTGGGTGCCGGTTCTACCATCAGCAAGGATGTGCCGGACAATGCCCTGGCCGTCTCCCGCGGACGCCAGATCAGCAAGGCCGACTGGCTGCGCCCCAGGAAGGACAAGTAAGGAGAGACAGTATGTGTGGAATCGTCGGGGCCGTTGCCGAACGCAATGTGGAAGGCATCCTTCTCGAAGGTCTGAAAAGACTCGAGTACCGCGGCTATGACTCTGCCGGCATGGCGGTGCTGTCGCCACAAGGGCACCTGCAGCGGTGTCGGGCAGTGGGCAAGGTAGCCGCCCTGGCCGCGCGCCTGAAGGCAGAGCCGCTGCCGGGACACTGTGGTATCGCCCACACCCGCTGGGCCACCCATGGCCGTCCTACCGAAGTCAATGCCCATCCGCACCAGTCCGGTGAACGCCTGGCAGTGGTGCACAACGGCATCATCGAGAACCACGAGACCCTGCGCCGGGAACTCAAGGCGGCCGGCTACGACTTCACCTCTGAGACCGATACCGAAGTGGTTGCCCACCTGCTGGAGCGCGAGAGCCGCAAGGCGGGAGACCTGCTGGCCGCGGTAAGGCGTGTGCTGGCTCGGCTCGATGGCGCCTATGCGCTGGGGGTGGTCAGCGCCGACGAGCCCGACGTGATCGTTGGCGCCCGCAAGGGCAGTCCGCTGGTGGTGGGCGTCGGGATCGGCGAGGCATTCCTTGGTTCTGATCCGCTGGCACTGTTGCAGGTCACCGATCGCTTCATCTACCTGGAGGAGGGCGATATGGTGCGTCTCTCTGCTGCCGGACGCATCGAGGTCTTTGATGCCGCCGGGACTCCGGTGGAGCGTGAGGTGCAGATCTTCGAGCACGGTGATGGCGCGGCCAGCAAGGGCGACTATCGCCACTTCATGCTCAAGGAGATTCATGAGCAGCCGGCGGTGATCGCCGCGGCGCTGGAGGGTCGCCTGGGCGAGCGGTCGGTGCTGGTGGAGAGCTTCGGCCCGGATGCCGAAGAACTGTTCGGTCGCGTCCGCCAGATCCATATCGTTGCCTGCGGCACCAGCTATCATGCCGGGATGGTGGCTCGCTACTGGCTGGAGCGCTTCGCCGGGGTGCCGGTGCAGGTGGAGGTGGCCTCCGAATATCGCTATCGCCACGTGGTGGTGCCCGAGGGTACGCTGTTCGTCACCCTCTCCCAGTCCGGCGAGACCGCCGACACCCTGGCGGCGCTGCGCTTTGCCCGGGCGCGAGGCTACCTGGCCAGCCTGGCGATCTGCAACGTGCCGGGCAGTTCCCTGGTACGTGAGTCCGATCTCACCCTGATGACCCAGGCGGGTCCCGAGATTGGCGTGGCTTCCACCAAGGCGTTTACGACTCAACTGACCGCGCTGATGCTCTTTACCCTGGCATTGGGCCGGGTGAAGGGGCTCGACGAGGCCGTTCAGGCGGAGCTGGTGGCGGCCCTGCGCGGCCTGCCGCGGCTGGTCGAGCGGGTGCTGGCGCTGGACCCCGAGATCGAAGCGCTCTCCATGGCCTTCGCCGAGAAGCACCACGCCCTTTTCCTGGGCCGCGGTGCTCACTTCCCCATCGCCCTGGAAGGCGCGCTCAAGCTCAAGGAGATCTCCTACATCCACGCCGAGGCCTACCCGGCCGGGGAACTCAAGCATGGCCCCCTGGCGCTGGTGGACAGCGAGATGCCGGTCGTCTCCGTGGCCCCCAACGATGAACTGCTCGATAAGCTCAAGTCCAACCTCCAGGAGGTGCGCGCCCGCGGTGGCGAGTTGTTCGTCTTCGCCGACGAGGGAGTGGCGATGGCCGAGGAGGAGGGCGTGAGGGTACTGCGCCTGCCCCATGTACACGAAGCGCTGGCGCCGATCCTCTATACCCTGCCGCTGCAGCTGCTCAGCTACCATGTGGCGGTGCTCAAGGGCACCGACGTGGATCAGCCCCGCAACCTGGCCAAGAGCGTGACGGTGGAGTGACGCCAAGGGTCGCCGGAGTGCCTCGCCTGCATCTGGGGTTGGCCATGTGGGCCAATCCCGACTGGCGCGGCAGTCTCTATCCGCCCCACGGCGGCGGCCTGGAAGAGTATGCGCGGGTATTCAACAGCGTGGAGGGCAATACCACCTTCTACAGCGGTGCCCCCTGGTCCGAGACGGTCGCGGCCTGGGCGCGTCAGACACCGTCGGATTTCCGCTTCTGCTTCAAGCTGCCGGCAGCGCTGACCCACGATCGGCGGCTGGTGGGCATCGAGGCAGGGCTGGATGATTTCCTCGAGGCCCTGGCACCGCTTCACGACCGCCTGGGTCCGCTCATGGTGCAACTGCCCAGGGATTTCGGTGCCGAGGAGCTCCCCCGGCTGGATGCCCTGCTGTCTCGCTGGCCCGCGGGAATTCCCTGTGCGGTGGAGGTACGCCACAGTGAATTCTTCCACAAGGGGGCCGCCGAGATCGCCCTCAACCGATTGTTGATAAGTCACGGCGTCGACCGGGTGATGCTCGATGTCCGTGCGCTCTTCTCGACCCCTCCCGGCGATCACCCCGGGCTGTTAAAGGCTCAGCGGGAAAAGCCGAAACGCCCTTTACACGTGCTTTCCACGGCAAATCGGCCGTTGGTACGCTTCATCGGCCACCGCGATCCGGTGATCAACGAACGTTATTTTGCCGCCTGGATTCCGCGCCTTGCCCTGTGGATAAATCAGGGGAAAACCTCTTATCTGATGGTGCATACTCCGGACAATCGCCAGGCGCCAGCGCTGGCAAGATCCCTCCATGCACGGCTCGCGGAGGCCTGTTCTCTGACGCCCCTGGATGATTTCCCGGGCGAGGCCCAGGCGTCACTTTTCTGAGCCTCTCGAAGTCCGAAAATCTCCAGGTATCTCTTATGACGGTTTCGACTGGCCATGGACGGCTTGATCGGATAGTTTTACGTTTCGGTGTGCCGTTCACCTTAGATATTCCCGGATTCTGCGCCTGAGCCGCACATTTTCCGCCAATCTTCGGCACCCAACGTTTCTGGTCGCGATGCCACCGGGCGTCGGGCTCATGGGAACATAACTCGGCAGCGACCCTGCCTGGATCCTGTCATGCTCTGGTTCGTGTCGTGACATCCACGGCACCCTGATGTGGCAAAAACAAGCATAAGCTGTCATCGCACCCGATCGGTCGATGGCGACACGTAAAAATCAGGATACTTCATGTCTAAACAACTACATGCGCAGTGGTCGTCGAAGATGACCTTCGTGCTCGCCGCCGCGGGTTCCGCGGTGGGGCTGGGCAATATCTGGCGTTTTTCCTACATGGTAGGCGATAGCGGGGGCGCGGCCTTCGTGCTCATCTACCTGGCCTGTGTGGCCCTGGTAGGCTTGCCAATCCTGGTGGCTGAATGGCTGATCGGCCGACGTGGCCAGAAGAATCCTATCAATGCCATGGCCGACCTGGCGCGCAAGAACGGCAAGCCGCAGGCCTGGGCCCTGGTGGGTGTCAGTGGTGTGCTGGCGGCCTTCCTGATTCTCTCCTTCTACAGCGTGATCGGCGGCTGGTCGCTCTCCTACACGCTTAGCTCAGTATCCGGCGCTTTTTCCGGACAGGACGCCGACGGCATCGGCGCTCTCTTCAATGGCCTGCTCGGCAGCCCCGTCACCCTGACCCTGTGGCACACCGCCTTCATGGCGTTGGTGGTCTTCATCGTTGCGCGCGGCGTTACCAAGGGGCTCGAAGGCGCCGTACGCACCATGATGCCGGCCCTGGTTATCCTGATGCTGGTGCTGGTTGGCTACGGCATGACCACCGGGCACTTCGTCGAGGCGCTGGCGTTCATGTTCCGTCCGGACTGGAGTGCGGTAACCGGCGGCGTGGTGCTGGCCGCCATGGGACAGGCCTTTTTTACCCTGTCGCTGGGCATGGGCATCATGATGGCCTACGGCTCCTATCTGGGTCAGGAGGTCAACCTGATCAGCACCGCCCGAACCGTCATCATCCTCGATACGGTTATTGCGCTGCTGGCGGGCATGGCGATCTTCCCCATCGTCTTCGCCAACGGCATGAGCCCGGGTGAGGGTCCCGGCCTGATCTTCGTCAGTCTGCCGGTGGCCTTCGGCAACATGACCGGCGGTACCATCCTGGGCTTGATGTTCTTCCTGCTGCTCACCTTCGCGGCACTCACCTCGGCGATCTCGCTGCTGGAGCCGGTGGTGGAATTGGTGGAGGAGCGCACCCCGCTCTCCCGCGTCGCGGCCACGCTGCTGGGCGGCGTGGCGGTGTGGGCACTGGGCATTGCGGCGCTGATGTCGTTCAACGTCTGGGAGGGCTTCCTGATCTTCGGTATGAACATCTTCGATCTGCTGGATACCTTCACCAGCAAGGTACTGCTGCCCTTGACCGGCCTGGGGGCCATCCTCTTCGTGGCCTGGTGCTTGGAGCGCACCAGCGTCGCAGACGAGCTCAATCTTGCCGGCGGCAAGCAGCGGCTGTGGCACCTGGTGGCGCGCTATGTGGCCCCGATCGGCGTTATCGTGGTGTTCGTCACCGGCCTGCTCTAGGCGCCTGCTCCAGCGTATGGGCCGAGGTAGGGCCAGCGCCTCCGTGAGCCTCGCTTCGGCGGGGCTCTCTTCGTTGTATGGGGCCTGGCCGCCGGGCCGGGGTTCAGTGCATTTCGTCGAGCTCGTCCTCGGGTAGCTCGGCGATGTCACGAGACAGCTGCTTGAACTCCTCGTGGAGCTCGATGCCCCGCCGGGCCCGCAGATTGCGCTGGGCGGCGGTGCGGCTTCGTTGCTCGTGTTCGACGACTTCCATGCTCATGAAGATGTCGAGAAGCTCACTCTTCAGGGAGGTTAACCGTTCGACATTACGCATGATCGACTCTCCTTGGTCACTACGCCACACTGTAATTAGTACTATAGGGCACTTGACAGAATGATGACGTTGAGAGTTTTTCGCGACAACGCAGAATAAACGCTGGCCTTGAAAGGCGTACCGACATCTTGCGCTGCACAACGCCCGGCTCCTTGGGCATACTGTATCGACACCGTTTCCCTGTATCGTCGCTGCCCGGGGCGATACCCCAGTCAAGGAGTTGCCAGTGAGCAGCGCTCTATTCGATGAGATGAGACGCCGCATGGAGCACTTCCGCCGCTCCGAGCAGAAGGTGGCGCGCTTTGTGCTGCGCAATCCCGAGGAAGTGATCCACATGCGCATCGTCGACCTGGCCACCGAGGCCAAGGTCAGCGAGCCCACGGTAGTGCGCTTCTGCCGCGCCCTGGGCTGCAACGGCTTCCAGGACTTCAAGCTCAAGCTGGCCCAGATGCTGGCCACTGGCAGTCAGTTCGCCCAGTTCTCCATGAACGACAGCGACTCGGTGGCGGAATTTTCCCAGAGCATCTTCGATTCTACCGTGGGTACCTTGCTGTCGGTGCGTGACCGCCTCGACAATGAGGCGGTGAGCCAGGCGATCAACGTTCTGGCCATGGCCAACCGGGTGGAGTTCTATGGCTTCGGCGCGTCCGGTGCAGTGGCCTTTGACGCTCAGCACAAGTTCTTCCGTCTGCAGATCTCTACCGCGGCCTATGCCGACCCCCACATGCAGAACATGTCGGCGGTGACCCTCAAGGAGGGCGACGTGGTGGTGGCCATTTCCCAGACCGGGCGCACCCGGGCGCTGGTCGCCAGCGTGCGCCTGGCCAGGGAAGCCGGGGCCACGGTGATTGGCCTCTGTCCCAGCGGTACGCCACTGGCCGAGGAGGTGACGCTGCCGCTCTACATCGATGTTCATGAAGACACCGAGATCTATACCCCCATGAGTTCACGCATCGCCCATCTGGTGCTGGTTGATGTGCTGGCGGTAGGCGTGGCCAAGACACGCGGGCCCAAGCTGGCCGAGCAGCTCAGGGAAGTGAAGAAGAGCCTGACGCCGCTGCGCTTCCCGGAGCAGGAGTCTTAAGGAAGCGTTCAGGTCCCTCGGTGACGAGAGGCGCCGGGGACAGGTAAGAAGAGGGGGTCCGGAGACCGGGGATGGCGGAGGTAGCGTACAGGGAGGTATGCACAGCGCCCCCTCGTAGACCTGTCGCCGGAACAGACTCGAGTGACTGCTTCCCTGCCTGTCCGGCTTCGGGGCGACGATATGCTAAGCTGTTCGCCCATTTTCCGAGCAGCGATGCCCTCTCCATGGACGACGTCACGGCGATCCTTGACCATCTGAATACCGCTCAACGCGAGGCGGTCAGTGCTCCCCAGGGCAACATGCTGGTGCTGGCCGGAGCAGGCTCCGGCAAGACCCGGGTACTGGTTCATCGCATCGCCTGGCTGATGCAGGCCGAGGGGCTCTCTCCCTACGCCGTGCTTGCCGTGACCTTCACCAACAAGGCGGCTCGTGAGATGCGCACTCGCCTGGAGGCGCTGCTCGGCCTCTCGCTGCGCCACGTCTGGGTGGGCACCTTTCACTCCACGGCCCACCGCCTGTTGCGCACCCACTGGCAGGATGCCCGCTTGCCTCAGCATTTCCAGATCATCGATTCCGACGACCAGCTGCGCCTCATCAAGCGGCTGATCAAGGACCACAACGTCGATGACGAGCGCTTTCCGCCCCGACAGGTCCAGACCTTTATCTCCGGCTGCAAGGAAGAGGGGCTGCGCCCCCATCAGGTCGATGTCCACGGCGATGCCTATCTGGGCCAGATGGTCGAGCTCTATGAGCGCTACCAGCTCACCTGCGAGCGCGGTGGCCTGGTGGACTTCGGCGAGCTGCTGCTGAGAAGCCTCGAACTGCTGCGCGACAATCCCGCCCTGCTGGCTCATTACCAGGAACGCTTCGCCCATGTGCTGGTGGACGAGTTCCAGGACACCAATACCCTGCAGTACGCCTGGTTGAAGCTGCTTACCGGCATGCGCACGCCGATGACAGTGGTGGGCGACGATGACCAGTCGATCTACGGCTGGCGTGGTGCCCGGGTGGAGAACATCCGCCGCTTCGAGCGCGAGTTTGCGGAAACGAAGACGGTGCGTCTGGAGCAGAACTATCGCTCCACCAGCGCCATTCTGGAGGCTGCCAACGCCCTGATCAGCCACAATACCGAGCGCATGGGCAAGGATCTCTGGACCGCCGGTTCCCGCGGCGAGCCAATCTCGGTATTCAGCGGGTTCAATGATCTGGATGAGGCCCGTTTTATCGTCGATACCATTCGCGAGAAGGTCGAGGAGGGGGTCAATCGCCGCGAGATCGCCATTCTCTATCGCTCCAACGCTCAGTCCCGGGTCATCGAGGAGTCCCTGATTCGTCAGGGGGTGCCCTATCGTATCTACGGCGGGCACCGATTCTACGAACGCCTGGAAATCAAGAACGCCCTGGCCTACCTGCGGCTGCTGCTCAACCGCGACGATGATGCCTCCCTGGAGCGGGTGATCAACGTACCGGCTCGAGGCATCGGTACCCGCACCGTGGAGATACTGCGCATCCGGGCCCGGGAAAGCGGCGTCTCGCTTTGGCAGGCACTCCATGATGGCCTGGCTGACGGCTCACTCAAGGGTCGTGCAGGCAGCGCCGTGCAGGGCTTCGCCGAGATGATCGAGCGGCTCGACAACGACACCGCCGGGTTGGCGCTCCACGAGATCATCGACCAGGCGCTCGAGGTCTCGGGGTTGGTCGAGCACCACCGCAACGAGAAGGGCGAGAAGGGCAGCAATAAAGGAGAGATGCGGGTCGAGAATCTGGAAGAGCTGGTCAACGCCGCTCGAGCCTTCACCCAGGGGGAATCCTTTGATCCTCCTGTGGCTGGCGAAGGTGCCGCGGCGCTGGAAGCCTTCCTCTCTGAGGCGGCGCTCAACGCCGGCGAGCATGAGGCCGACGAATTCGAGGACAGCGTGCAACTGATGACCCTTCACGCCGCCAAGGGCCTGGAGTTCCCGGTGGTATTCATCTCCGGGGTGGAGGAGGGACTCTTCCCCCACCGCATGTCGGCGGAGGAACCGAGCCGTCTGGAGGAGGAGCGCCGGCTCTGCTACGTGGGCCTGACCCGCGCCATGCAGAAGCTCTACCTGACTCATGCCGAGATCCGCCGCCTGCATGGCAAGGAGACCTTCCAGCGCGCCTCGCGCTTCCTGCGCGAGATCCCGGAGCAGTACCTGGAAGAGGTGCGACTGCGCGGTCAGATATCGCGCCCCGTGACCGCGAGTCGGCCGATTCCCGGTCTGCGCCAGACCTCGGTGGAGGGCGGCGGCGACCTGCCTACCCTGTCGTTGGGCCAGCGAGTGCACCATCCGGTATTCGGCGAGGGCGTGATTCTCAACGCCGAGGGGGAAGGGGAGCGCGCCCGGGTCCATGTCAGCTTTGAAGGGGAAGGCGACAAGTGGCTGGTGCTGGGTTTCGCCAAGCTGACGCCGCTCTGATCAAGGACGTTCGGCGGCTTTCCGTTGACGTTTCCGTCAGGCCCCTGCCTTGTGGGCCAATTCAGCTTTGGCGCATACTGCCCAGCGGACATTGCCGCACGCTGTCATGCCGCGCGGCTTCAAATAACATGCTTTTCGGAGTCACGCCCATGCAACGCCGTCGCTTTCTCAAGAACAGTCTGAAGACCCTGGGTGCCGGTGCCGCCGGCGTCGTCGCTGCCCCCTTCGTGTCTACCGCTAGCGCCCAGGAGACAATCACCTGGGACATGGTGACCTCCTGGCCCAAGAACTTCCCGGCGCTGGGTACCGGCGCCAACGAGTTTGCCCAGCGCGTCGAGGCGCTCTCCCACGGGCGCATGCGCATCCGGGTGCACGGTGCCGGCGAGCTGGTGCCGGCCCTGGAGGTCTTCGATGCGGTAGCCGCCGGCACCGCCGAGATGGGTCACTCCGCCTCCTACTATTGGCGGGGCAAGGTCGCTGCGGCTCAGTTCTTCACTGCGGTGCCTTTCGGCATGAACACCACCGAGACCAATGCCTGGATCTATTACGGCGGCGGCCAGGCGCTGTGGGACGAGATCTACGCCAAGCACAACCTCAAGCCCTTCGCGGTGGGCAACACTGGTGCGCAGATGGCCGGCTGGTTCAAGAAAGAGATCAACTCCCTTGCCGATATGCAGGGGCTCAAGCTGCGTCTCCCCGGGCTGGCCGGTGAGGCGATGAACCGCATCGGCGTCACTACCGTGAATATGCCGGGTTCCGAGATCTTCACCTCCATGCAGACCGGGGTGCTCGACGCCGCCGACTGGGTGGGTCCCTACAACGACCTGGCCTTCGGCCTGCACCAGGTGGCGGACTACTACTACACCTCGGCCTGGAACGAGCCCTCTGCCATTCTCGAGGGCACCGTCAACCTGGATGCCTGGAACGCTCTGCCGGACGACCTCAAGGGGGTAGTGACAGAAGCCGCTCGCGCCTCAAACCTGGCGATGATCAGCGAGTTCACCTACCGCAACGCCCAGGCCCTGGAGACGCTGGTGGACGAGCACGGTGTGCAGCTGCGCACCTTCCCGGAGGATGTCATGGTCGCGCTCTTCGGTGCCTCCGAGGAAGTCATCCAGGAGCAGGTGGCGAATGATCCCGATTCCGCCAAGGCCTATGCGTCCTACCAGGCCTTCCAGACGCTGGTTCGCCCCTTCAGCGACGCTGGTGAGTTCGAGTACCTCAGGGCCCGTGCGGCGGTTGGGGCCTGATACGACTTGCCGGGTGAATGAACAACGGGGGCGCCCATGGGCGCCCCCGGTGCTTGTGGAGGAGGGTCGTCTACTCGCGTACGGCGCGGATACGCCCCTTGTCGTCCAGGGCCACCATCACGAAACTCGCCTCGGTCACCTTGTGCAGCTCTCGAGGGTCACGCTCCTGAGGTTGGTGGATCCACACCTCCGCGTCGATCCGGATCGAACTGTGCCCTATTTCACGTAGGGTGGTATAGATATTGACCATCGAGCCCACGCGCACCGGACACAGGAAGTCCATGGCCTCGATGGCCACGGTGGCGGTGCGGCCATGGGCCTCACGGCCGGCGGCCAACTCGGCGGCCTGGTCCATCTGGGCCACCAGCCAGCCGCCGGCAATATCGCCGTGCAGATTGGTATCTTGACGGCTGGCTTGCAATTTCAGGGTGAGATCACCCCTGGGGGCGGGGATATCGTCGAGGTCTGTCATGGAGATGTCATCATCCTGGCTTGTTATTGTGGCCGTAAGCGACAAGAGGCATACGGATGTCTGAATCGGTGGCCATGGTATATGCAGTCAACGCTGGTCACCAGCGCTGCCCCTCGGCCTGCGGCCAGGGGTCGCGCAGCGTCGGTAGACCGGGCGAAATGAAGCACTTGGCGACGCGACGCCGGTCCGCGACATGCTGGTTGGCCCTGCTGTTGATGCTGGTGATGCCGGGCCTGGCCCAGGTCGACGCCGACGAAGTGGCCGGTACCCTGGGAGCGGTAGGTTCCGACACCATGGCGGGACTGATGCTGCGCTGGGGTGAGGCGCTGACCGAGCAGCACCCCGCGGTGCGTCTGCAGCTGCAGGCCACCGGCTCGGCGAGTGCTCCCACGGCGCTGATCGCCGGTACCACCCTTCTCGGGCCCATGTCGCGTCCCATGAACGAGGCCGAGCGTGGTGCCTTCACTCAGCGCCATGGCTATCCGCCGTTGGCGCTTGAGGTGGCCCGGGACGCCCTGGCAGTGGTGGTGCATCGCCATAATCCGCTGGAGAGCCTGACCCGGGCAGAGCTGGATGCCCTCTTCTCGCAGACCCTTTACTGCGGCGCCACGACTCCCATCGAGCGCTGGTCGCAGCTCGGCGTCGACCGGCTAAAGGGGCGAGTGTCCCTGCATGGCCGCAACGTGGCTTCCGGCACCCACGATCTCTTCCGTCTGCGCGGGATGTGCGGTGGTCGCTTTCGGCGGGACGTCAATGAACATCCCGGTTCGGCCGCCGTGGTGGCCGCGGTGGCGGCTGAGCCTACCGGCATGGGCTACGCTGGGCTCAACCATCTGACACCTGCGGTCAAAGCCATTGCCCGGCGCGACGCCACAAGCGGGCGGCTTTATCCACCGGCCGGCGAGGCGGTGGCTCGCGGCGACTATCCGCTGTCCCGCAGCCTCTATCTCTATGTGAATCGGCCGCCGGGGATTCCGCTGCCGGGGCCAGAGCGTGCCTTCCTCGAGCTGGTGCTCTCCGACGCCGGCCAGGCGGTGGTGGAGGAGATCGGCTTCGCGCCTCTGACGAGGGAAGAGCGTGCCCGACAGCGCCTCAGGCTGGAAGGCAATGGTGACCGCTGAGGCTGTCACCGAATTGTCACCAGGATGTCGTAAATTGCCTATCCTACCCTTGCCGATGAGCCACCGGGAGCGGCCATGATGGACCCTTTGCCGCCCAGGACCCAACCGCGCCACCAGTGGTGGCGACGCCTGCGGGACCGTCTGGCCACCCTGCTGCTGACGGCCGGCGGAATAGGCGTGGTGGTGGCGATGCTGGCGATTGGCGTCTTCCTGGTTCTGGAAGTGGCACCGCTGTTTCTGGAGGTGGGCCACGGCGTGGGTTGGCGCGAGCTGTGGCAGCCCCGCTGGCAGCCTGGCACCCTGCCCGGGGAGATTCCCCACTATGGGCTCCAGCCTCTGGCCTGGGGGACGCTCAAAGCCGCTTTCTGGGCGCTTCTCTTTGCCATACCCCTGGCGCTGGGAGCGGCTGTTCACTCGGCGCTCTACATGCCGCCGCGCCTGCGCAGCCGCCTCAAGCCCACCCTGGAGCTGATGGAAGCGATGCCTGGCGTCGTGGTGGGCTTCGTGGCAGGCCTGGTGCTGGCGCCCTGGGTGGATCGCCACCTCGCCGGTGCCCTGGCGCTGCTGCTTGGGCTGCCGGCGGGCATGCTGCTGGCCGGCCTGGCCTGGATGCGGCTGCCGCCGGCCTGGCAGCGTCGATTTCCCCTGGGCTGGGCAGGACTATGGTTGATACCCTGGCTGGCATTGCTGGTGGGATCGGCGCTCTGGCTCTCCCCCTGGTTCGAGGCGCTGCTCTTCGGCGGTGATCTGCGGGGCTGGCTGGAAGCGAACTTCGGCCTGGGCGTTTCCTCGCGCAATGCGCTGATCGTGGGCTTGGCCATGGGCTTTGCGGTCATTCCCGGCATCTATGCCCTGGCCGAGGATGCCCTCTTCGGCGTGCCGCCGAATCTGGGCGAGGGGGCTCAGGCGCTGGGGGCGACCCGCTGGCAGAGCCTGTGGAAGGTCGTGCTGCCAGCGGCGGCTCCGGGCGTGCTGAGCGCGGTGATGATCGGCGCCGGTCGCGCCGTGGGCGAGACGATGATCGTGCTGATGGCCAGCGGCAACACGGCGCTGATGACCCTGAACCCTCTGGAGGGTATGCGCTCCATGGCCGCTACCATCGCCATTGAGCTTCCCGAAGCGGTGCCTGGCGGGATCCACTATCGGCTGCTGTTCCTGGTGGCCCTGGCGCTGTTCGTCTTCACTTTCCTGGTCAACACCCTGGCAGAACTTGTGCATGCGCGCCTGCGCAGCCGCTATCGCCGCCTGGGCGGGATGTCATGATACGCCTCGGTCGCGCCCGGCTGCCCGGTGTCGAGGGAGCGATGCCCTGGCTCGCCGCCGGAAGCGTGGCCCTGTCGTTGCTGATGCTGGCCGGTCTACTGTCTCTGCTGGCGGTGCGTGGAATGGGCCACTTCTGGCCGGCGCCGCTCACCCTGGTGACATTGGGAAATGGTCACCAGCTGGCCGGGCAGGCGGTGCGCGAGGAGCGCCTGCCCAATGCGGCGGGGCGCGAACGGCTCTACCTGACCGGTAACCGCGATCTGGACGGTGCCATCTGGCGCTGGGTGGCAGTGGATGACATCGTCGTCCAGAGCCATCCACGCGACCTGGTGGTGCTGGAGCGTACCCGCTGGGGAAATTTCCACGGCCGCTTGCTGGCGCTGGAGGAGGCGGCGGGTCGGGTCGAGGGCGAAGCCGCCTGGGCGGCGCTTCAGGCGCGCCTGGAGGCGCTTACGGCACTCAGGGAGGAGCGTGACCGCCTGCGCGACGAAGTGGTGGTGCCGCTGGTGAGGCATCTGGAGCAGGACTCCAGCGCCGAGACCGAGCTGTCGCGCGTCAGCGCCAGGATCCGTGTGCTGCAGGCGCGCATCACTGGCGGGAGTCTGCTGCTGGAGAGTGTCGACGGCCGCCGCCTCGAGCAGCCGCTGGAACAGGTGCTGCGCGCCTGGCGCCCCAACGCCATGTCGCCGCCGGCGAAGATAGCCGCCTGGGCCCGCGGTGTATGGCGCTTTCTTGCGGAGGGTCCCCGTGCCGCCAACAGCGCCGGCGGGGTATGGCCGGCAATCTTCGGTACCGTGCTGATGGTGCTGCTGATGTCGGTGGTGGTGACTCCCTTCGGCGTGCTGGCGGGCATCTATCTCAACGAGGTTGCCCACCAGGGTCGCTTGACTCATCTGGTGCGGATCGCGGTACGCAACCTGGCGGGGGTGCCCTCCATCGTTTACGGCGTGTTCGGGCTGGGAGTATTCGTGTACGGCATCGGCGGCAGCCTGGACGAGTGGTTTTTCGCCGATCAGCTGCCTTCACCTACCTTCGGGACCGGTGGATTGCTGTGGGCCTCACTGACCCTGGCGCTGCTGACGCTACCGGTGGTGATCGTCGCCACCGAGGAGGGGCTGGCCCGGGTACCGGACAACCAGCGCGAGGGAGCCCTGGCGTTGGGCGCCACCCGAGTGGAGATGTTGACCCGAGTGGTGCTGCCCATGACCGCACCCGCCATGCTTACCGGGGTTATACTGGCAGTGGCTCGAGCTGCTGGTGAAGTGGCGCCGCTGATGCTGGTGGGGGTCGCCAAGTTGGCGCCTCAGGTGCCGGTGGACGGCGAATTTCCCTATATTCATCTTGAGCGGAAGTTCATGCACCTGGGCTACCACATCTACGATGTGGCTTTCCACGGCGACGATGTTCAGGCGGCGCTGCCGCTGGTCTATGCCACCGCGCTGCTGCTGGTGCTGGTCATCCTGGTGCTTAACCTGACTGCAATATTTCTGCGCCATCATCTGAGGGCGCGTCATGGAGCGCGGCCGCGCCGCTAGCGGCAGCGACCGAGGAGTGTGAATCCGATGTCCGTCTTCCCGTCGCCACGGCCTGTCACCGGCGGCCCGATCATTGACTTCGACCCAGCCGCCTGCTGCCTGGAGATCGAGGGACTGTGTCTGGCCTATGGAGAGACACGGGCCCTGCGCGAGCTGACGCTGCGCGTGCCGCGTCATCGGGTCACGGCCTTTATCGGACCATCCGGCTGCGGAAAGTCGACGCTACTGCGCGCCTTGAACCGGCTACACGACCTCAACGATGACGTGCACCTGAGTGGCAGGATTCGTCTCGAAGGGCAGGATATCCATGCCCCGGAGGTTGAGGTGGCGAAGCTGCGTCGGCGCGTGGGAATGGTCTTCCAGGCGCCCAACCCCTTCCCCATGTCGATCTATGACAACGTGGCATTCGGGTTGCGATTGCAGGGCGGGATTCGCAAGCGGCAGCTGGACGACATCGTCGAGTGGGCGCTGCGTTCGTCCGCACTGTGGGATGAGGTGAAAGATCGTCTGAAGAGCTCTGCCTGGGCGCTCTCCGGCGGCCAGCAGCAGCGGTTGGTGATCGCGCGTACCCTGGCGGTGCGCCCCGACGTGCTGCTGCTGGACGAGCCGGCATCGGCGCTGGACCCCATCTCGACGCTGAAGATCGAGGAGCTGATCCGCAACCTGAAGTCGCAGCTGACGCTGGTGCTGGTCACCCACAACATGCAGCAGGCGGCGCGGGTCTCCGACTACACCGCCTTCCTGCAGGAGGGAGAACTGGTGGAGTATGGCACCACCGACACCCTGTTCACCAACCCGCGCCTCGCGCGAACCGAGAACTACATCACCGGGCGCATGGCCTGACGGCGGGGCTCCCAGACCCAAACCCCCAGGCCCATTCCCAGGAGAGGATCACCATGGACATTACCAGCGATATCCACAGCCGCCATATCTCGCGGCAGTTCAATCATGAGCTCGAGGAGCTCAAGACCCACCTGATGGCCATGGGCGGTCTGGTGGAGAGACAGGTTCAGGAGGCCGTGGAGGCACTGCTCGCAGGGGACTCCGAGCTGGCTGAGCGCGTGGTGGAAAACGACCGTGCGGTCAACGACATGCAGATGAAGATCGATGAGGAGTGCACCCAGGTACTGGCGCGTCGACAGCCTGCGGCTTCCGATCTGCGTCTGGTGCTGGCAGTAATGCGAGGCGCCTCCGACCTGGAACGCATCGGTGATGAAGCGAGCAAGATCGCCCGCAACGCCGGTGATCTCATCAAGGTCGACAACGGGACTCGCGGCTTCGTTGAGGTACGAATGATCAGTGAGCACGTCCGTCGCATGGTGCGTGACGCGCTGACCTCGTTTGCTCGCTTCGACATCGAACTGGCGCTGGAGCTGGTTCATGAGGACGAAAAGGTGGATGAGGAGTACCGCAGCGCCATGCGTTCGCTGATGACCTTCATGATGGAGGACGCTCGCTCGATCACGCCGATCCTCAACCTGATGTGGATTCTGCGCGCCCTGGAGCGCATCGGCGACCACGCCAACAACCTGGCCGAGTACGTGGTCTATCTGGTCAAGGGCCTCGATATCCGCCACACCGATCTCGAGGATCTGGACGAGAAGGCCATCACCCGCCAGGATTGACCTGACTCGGTCATTGGCCGTCAATAACGCAGGCTACCGCCCCCGGTGGCCTGTGTTCTATCGTCTGAAGGAATCACCATGCTCGATGCCATCACCGCACTGGCTCGGGGTACCCGCCTGGCCTACTCCCCTGGCCTGCGGCGCTATGTCTTTGCGCCCATCGTCGTCAATCTGCTGGTGTACAGCGCCATGCTGCGCGTGGTGCTGGCCAACTTTGGTGGCTGGTTGGATGGCTGGATGACGTTGGTGCCTGGCTGGCTCGCCTGGCTCGAGTGGCTGATCTGGCCGCTGTTCGTGATCAGCCTGGTGGTGATCGTGCTCTTCACCTTCACTCTGTTGACCCATCTGATCGCCGCGCCCTTCTATGGCTTTCTGGCAGCCAAGGTCGAGGTAGTGGCGACCGGGCGGCCACCCCTGGATGATCGCGGCTTTATAAGGACGGCGGCGGATGCCCTGGGACGCGAGCTGGTCAAGCTGGCCTATATCGCGCCTCGGGCACTGCTGCTGCTGGTGGTGAGCTGGATTCCCGGCCTCAACCTGATCGCGCCGCTGCTCTGGGCGTTGTTCTCGGCCTGGGTGATGGCCATTACGTACCTGGACTATGCCATGGATAACAACAAGGTGGGCTTCACGGATATGCGCCGTCGGCTGGCGGCGCGCTGGTGGCAAAGCCTTACCTTTGGCGGCTGTGTGACCCTGGTGACCTGGATTCCGCTGGCCAACCTTTTCCTGCTGCCGGGGGCTGTTTCTGCTGGCGTCCTGATGTGGGATCAGCATTATCGTGGGCTGGCTGCCCCAGCCGCTCGTTGAGGCCCGCTAAATTGTCCCTGGCCTGAGCCGTTCGGTGGGAAACAGGCAGCAGAAGCGAGCGCCCTGGCCGGGGTGGGAGTCGATTTCCAGGCGGGCATCGTGGCGCAGCAGCACGTGCTTGACGATGGCCAGTCCCAGACCGGTGCCGCCGGTGGCGGCGCTGCGTCCCTTGTCCACCCGGTAGAAGCGCTCGGTGAGTCGCGGCAGGTGCAGCGGGTCGATCCCCTTGCCGTTATCCTCGACCTCGAGGCTGGCGCCCTCACTGCTGGGGACCCAGCGCAGCACGATGCGGCTGCCCTCGGGGGTGTAGCGGACCGCATTGAAGGCCAGGTTGGAGAGGGCGCTGCGGATCTCCTGCTCGCTACCGAGCAGCGTCCTGGGCTCCATCAGCTCCACCTCGATGGTGTGGCGGCCGGCGGAGAGCGCTGCAGCGTCGCGCTGCACGCTTTCCAGCAGTGACGCCATCGCCAGGGGAGCGTGGTCCTCGCCGCCACGATCAATTTCCAGTCGCGACAGCAGCAGCAGGTCGCTCACCAGATTCTGCATGCGCTGGGTTTGCTCCTGCATCTGGGGCAAGCCCCGGGCGAAGCGCGGCGGGAGCTGGTCGGCATAAGTGGCATAGGTCTCCAGGTAGCCGGCCAACACGGTGAGCGGGGTACGCAGCTCGTGGGAGACATTGCCCACAAAGTCGCGGCGCATCTCCTCCAGGCGGTGCAGGCGGGTGATGTCGCGAGCCATCAGCAGCCGTTCGTCATCGCCATAGAGGGTGATCTGGAACTGCAGCACCATCTGCTCATCGATGGGCGACCGCAGGGTCAGCGGCTCCCGGTAGTCGCGCGTGTGAAAGTAGTCGATAAAGCGAGGGTCGCGCAGCAGATTGGTGATGTGGTGGCCGCGGTCATGGGTGGTTCGCAGTCCCAACATCCGTTCGGCAGCGCTGTTCCACCACTCCATGTCGCCATGGCGGTCGAGCATCACCACGCTGTCGCGCATCGCCTCGGAGGATTCCTGGATGCGTTTGATGATGCCCAGCAGCCGCTCCTGAGTATGACGCTGCCCCTTCTGGTAGCGATAGAGGCGGTCGAAGAGTTCACCCCACAGCCCTGTGGCGGCGGGGGGTTCGGCCTGGGGCGTGAGGGTCAGCCAGCGGTGAAGCCGGTAGAGCCGTTGGAGATGAAAGACCAGACAGGCGGCTAACCCAATGGCCAGCCCTAACCAGACGTCGGACAGCAGCCAGCCGACCAGCAGGCCGCTGCCCGACAGCAGCAGGAGACGCCATACTTCTCGCTTCCAGAGTCCCACGTCAACCCTTGGCAGAGAACCGGTAGCCGGTGCCGCGCACCGTCTGTACCAGATGTTGGTGACGCTCGCCCAGCGCCTTCCGCAGGCGGCGGATATGCACGTCCACGGTGCGCTCCTCTACGTAGACATTGCCACCCCACACCTGATCCAGCAGTTGGCTGCGGGTGTAGGCACGTTCCTGGTGAGTCATGAAGAACTGCAGCAGGCGATACTCCGTGGGGCCCATCTCAACGGCCTTGCCGCTGGCGATGACTCGGTGACTCACCGGGTCAAGCAGCAGGCCGTCCACCTCCACGGCCTCCTCGATGCCCTGGGGTGTGGCGCGTCGCAGCACCGCCTTGAGACGGGCGACCAGTTCACGGGGCGAGAAGGGCTTGGTGATGTAGTCGTCGGCCCCGGCCTCGAGGCCCTGGATCTTGTTGTCCTCCTCGCCCTTGGCAGTGAGCATGATGATCGGCAGCTCGGCGGTGGTCGGTTCGCGTTTGAGGCGCCGGGCCAGTTCGATGCCGCTGGTGCCGGGCATCATCCAGTCGAGCAGTACCAGGTCGGGCTGGTGGTCGACGATCATGGCGTGGGCGGCCTGGGCGTTGTCGGCTTCGAGCACGCGGTAGTCGGCCATTTCCAGCGCCACCGCGATCATCTCGCGGATCGGCGCTTCATCATCGACGATCAAAACGGTCTTGGCGGTCATCCGGAGGCCTCGGAGCAGTGACGGATCGATGACGATCTCACCACGCTAGTATGACACTCGCATGACAATGCCGCCCGCGCCTCATGTGCCGGAGGTCGGCCACAGGCTGAGGGCGATGCCGGCGAATACCAGTAGCCCCGACCAGTGGTTGTTCAGGAAGGCCTGGAAGCAGGCGTCGCGCTCGCGGTGGCGGATCAGGAACTGCTGGTGCCCGAAGGTGGCCGCCATGGCCGCCAGGCCCAGCCAGAAGAGGCCGCCCAACCCCAGACGCAGCCCCACCCAGGCCAGCAGCAGCAGCGTCAGACCTTGCAGCAGGCCGATCATCAGCCGATCGGCACGACCGAACAGCACTGCGGTGGACTTGATGCCGATCCTCAGGTCGTCGTCGCGGTCCACCATGGCGTACTGGGTGTCGTAGGCCACGGTCCAGGCCATATTGGCCAGGAACAGCAGCCATGCTTCGGCGGGGATATGGCCCAGCACCGCACCGAAGGCCATGGGGATGGCCCAGGAGAAGGCGGCGCCGAGGAACAGCTGTGGCAGGTGGGTGTAGCGCTTCATGAAGGGGTAGATAAAGGCCAGCGCCACGCCCACCAGTGAGAGCATTACGGTGAAGAGGTTGGTAAAGCAGACCAGCACGAAGGCGGCCATTACCAGGATCAGGAACAGCGCTTGGGCCTCACCCTCGCTGATGCGGCCGGTGGCGAGGGGGCGATGACGGGTGCGTTTGACATGACCATCGAAGTGGCGGTCGGCGTAGTCGTTGACCACGCAGCCGGCAGCGCGCATCAGGTAGACCCCGGCGATAAAGATCAGCAGCACGTTTCGGCCAGGGATGCCCTCGGCGGCCACCCATAGCGCCCAGAGGGTGGGCCACATCAGCAGCCAGGTGCCGATGGGACGGTTCAGGCGCATCAGCTGAAGGAAGTCGGGCACCCGGGCAAGTCCCTTGGGGTGCATCAGGGAGCGATCCATCTCTACCTCACGAAAGTCGGCGTTTACCGGCCAAGAGCCTAGCGCGAAGGGAGGCCGAGGTCATCCGCCATGGCGTCCAGGAACCACTCCTGCACCAGCACCCTGAAGCCGCCGTGGCGGAACACCGAGCGCCGACCCCAGGGTCCAACGGCCGGATGGAAACCAGCAGGGGTCGAGGTCACCTCGATATCGCCGCGCTCGAGATCCGGCTGGCGGAACAGCCAGCTGCCCAGGGAGCGCTCACCGAGGCGTGCCAGCTCGTGCTCGGGCAGGCCCGCCAGCGGCGCCACCGAGCGTGCCACTACCCAGGGGCGCTCACCTAGGCAGAGCGCCACCTCGCGCAGCCAGGCACGCTGGCCATGGGCGATGCCCAGCGCCCTAGCCTCGTCGCGGCGCGGGGTCCCGAGGCGCTGGTCGAGCAGTTGAACGCGAAAGGCGCGCGGGGCGCCGGCCTCGGTGAGGCGCAGGGTAAGAGAGTCTCGGGAGCCGACCCAGCGGCGCCAGGCGGGGCTCATGGCGGGCCGGGCGGCGGCCAGGGGGATCCAGCGCGTCGGGGTGCAGGTGTCGGCAGGCGGCAGGTCGGACACCGTCAGGCTCCGCATCGGTTCAGGGGCTGGTAGTGTAACATGCGGTGTCATCTCCACCCTGACCGAGGAGTTCCATGAGCGCTCCCCTGACCATCATCGGCTCCGGCATGGCGGGCCTCGGCCTGCTGCGGGCCCTGCGCGCCATCGATGCCGAACGCCCCGTCACCCTGATCACCGCCGATGGCGGCGACGACTATGCCAAACCGCTGCTTTCTACCGGTTTTGCCAAGCGCCTGCCGCCGGATCGGCTGGCGGCGCGTAACGCCTTGCGGGTGGCGGAGGAACTGGGCGTCGTGGTGCGCACCCACACTCGGGTCGAGGCTATCGACACGGTGGCACGCACCCTGCAGCTCGGTACCGAGCGGCTGCCCTGGAGCGAGCTGGTGTTGGCCACCGGCGCGGCGCCGGCGGTGCCCTTCGCGGTCTCTGGCACGTTGGCGGCCAGGGTCTTCACCATCAATGATCTGGACGATTACCGTGCCTTCCATGGCGCACTGGAGGCGCTGGGACGGCCGGGTCGGGTGGCCATCGTCGGCGCTGGGCTGGTGGGCTGCGAGTTCGCTAACGACCTGATCGCCGGGGGTCATGAGGTGAGCCTGATAGCCCCCGAGGCTGCTCCCCTGCCGCGGCTGCTGCCGGCGCCCCTGGGACGGGCGCTGGGCGAGGCGTTTGATGAGGCCGGCATGCTGATGGCGCTGGGCGTCGGGGTGACGGCGCTGGAAGTGGCCGATGCCGGCGTGGGCCTGGTCCTGGACGATGGCAGTCGGCTCGAAGCCGACCTGGTGCTGATGGCCACGGGGCTCAGGCCGCGCACGCTGCTGGCCGCGGCGGCTGGCCTGGTGGTTAGCGACGCGGGTATCCACACCGACCGCCGGCTGGCCACCTCGGCGCCCGGCGTTTACGCCCTGGGTGACGTGGCCTGTGTGGACGGCGTTAACGCCATGTACGTCCAGCCCCTGCAGGCCAGCGCCAAGGCGCTGGCTCGCACCCTGACCGGTACGCCCACGTCTGTCGTTTTCGGCCCCTGGCCGGTGGTGGTCAAGACGCCACTGCTGCCGGTGGTGGCCCTGCCCCCGTCCAGTCCCCCGGCGCGCTGGCGCATTGAGGGAGAGGCCGGCGACTTCTCTGCCCTGGCGGAAGCGGAAGATGGACGTTTGATCGGGTTTGCGTTGACGGGAGCCTGTGTCCGTCGGAAAGTTGAACTGGCGCGGGTTACGCCGCCGTTGCTAGGCTAGATCTTCGACAACAAGACCTCGGCGACAGGCGCCCGGGTAGACTGCCAATATCAGGAGGGCAACATGCGTAAGCCAGAACTCGCCGCGGCGATTGCCGAGAATGCCGATCTTTCCAAGGACAAGGCGAGCCAGGTGCTCAACGTGATCCTCGATGAGATCACCGGGAGCGTGGCCCAGGGGCAGGACGTGTCGCTGATCGGCTTCGGTACCTTCACCGTGCGCGAGCGTGCGGCGCGCACCGGCAAGAATCCTCAGACCGGTCAGCCCCTGACCATCCCGGCCAGCAAGACCGTGGCCTTCAAGCCGGGTAAGGGCCTCAAGGACGCCGTGGCCAAGTAAGGTAACGCAATGCGCCAGGCGGCCCGCGTCGGTGGGCCGCAGTGGCTTTTCCTCCATGGATTCGGTGGCGAGATCGACATGAAGCTGCGACTGATGCTCTGGCTGCTGACTTTCCTGCTTAAACGAGCCCTGCGCCGCAAGGCGCGCTTCCGGGAGTTGCTGACCGAGATGCGCGGCCTCGATTGGGGGATCGCCACTGAAGATCTCGCTATCGCTCGCCACTATCGCATGTCCCCCACGGGTATTCAGAGCGGGCGCGGCCTGCCGGTGGATCTCGACCTGGAACTGCGCTTCGAGGACGAAACCACCGCCCTCAAGGTGCTCAAGAAACCCACCCAGCAGGCCTTCCTCGACGGCATGATGGAGGGCACTGTACGCCTGGTCGGCGACTCCTCCGACCTGCAGAAGCTGCAGAAACTCCTCAGGCACATCTAAGACAGGCACACCGAAACCGAGCATATCCAGGCGGCTATACCTGCCCGTAGCGGCCTGCCTCCTCCCCCAGCCAGCGTCTGACCAGTGGCCGGCTCGCCTCCGGGTGAGTGGCGAGCAGCGCCTCGGCCAGGGGCGCGACTCGTTCCAGCAGGTCGGCGTCGCGTTCCAGGTCGGCGATCTTCATCTGGGCCAGGCCGGTCTGACGGGTTCCCAGCACCTCACCGGGTCCGCGCAGTTCCAGGTCCTTCTCGGCGATGCGAAAACCATCGTTGGTCTCGCGCATCACCGCCAGGCGCTGCTTCGAGTGGGCCGACAGCGGGGGATGGTAGAGCAGCACGCAGAAGCTCACCGTGGAGCCGCGGCCCACGCGCCCACGCAGTTGATGCAGCTGGGAGAGCCCCAGCCGCTCCGGGTTCTCGATGATCATCAGGCTGGCGTTGGGTACGTCGACCCCCACCTCGATTACCGTGGTGGCCACCAGCAGATCCAGTTCGCCGGCCTTGAAGGCGTCCATTACCGCGGCCTTCTCAGCGGGCTTCATACGCCCGTGAACCAGTCCAATAGCAAACTCCGGCAGCGCCTCGGTAAGCTCGTCGCGGGTCGCCTCGGCGGCCTGACACTCCAGCACCTCGGACTCCTCGATCAGGGTGCAGACCCAGTAGGCCTGTCGCCCCTCTGCGCAGGCGTGGCGGATGCGTGCCACCACTTCGGGACGCCGCTCGTCAGGCAGTGCCACCGTCTTGACCGGGGTGCGTCCGGGAGGCAGCTCGTCGATTACCGAGACGTCCAGATCGGCATAGGCGCTCATCGCCAGGGTGCGGGGAATGGGGGTGGCGGTCATCACCAGTTGATGGGGCGTCAGGCCCGCAGCCTCGCCCTTCTCGCGCAGGGCCAGGCGCTGGTGCACCCCGAAGCGGTGCTGTTCGTCGATGATCGCCAGACCCAGGCGCTGAAAGTGCACGTCGCCCTGGAACAGGGCATGGGTGCCGACCACCATGCGCGCGCGGCCGTCTTGGATAGCCGCCTTGGTATCCAGGCGTCCCTTGCCCTTGAGCTTGCCGGAGAGCCAGGCCACCTCGATGCCGAGCGGTTCGAACCAGGCCCGGAAGGCGCGATAGTGCTGCTCGGCAAGGATCTCGGTGGGCGCCATCATCGCCGCCTGGCAGTTGCCGGCGATGGCGGCCAGGGCTGCCATGGCTGCCACTACCGTCTTGCCGGAGCCCACATCGCCTTGCACCAGGCGCAGCATGGGCACTTCCCGAGCGAGGTCGGCACCGATCTCATCCAGCACCCGGCGCTGAGCGCCGGTCAGCGAGAAGGGCAACTGGGTAAGGAAGCGTGCCTGCAAGCCGCGCCCGGAGGGCAGCGCCGGGGCACCATCCTCCTGAATACGCTGGCGAACTTCCTGAAGGCTGAGACGGTGCGCCAGTAGCTCCTCCAGGGCCAGGCGGCGGCTGGCCGGATGGCGGCCGCTGGCCAACTGCTCGGGGTTCACTTCCGGCGGCGGCAGGTGAAGTACATGCAGGCAGTGATGGAGCTCGGGCAGGCGAAAGCGGATGCGCAGGTCCTCGCTGATCCAGTCCGGCAGCGCCTCGGGGTGTCTCTCCAGAAGCGCCAGGGCCTGTTCGATCAGTGCCCGCAGGCGGGTCTGGTGCAGCCCCTCGGTGGCGGGATAGATGGGCGTCAGGTGGTCTTCCACCGGCGGAGCATCGGCCTTGAGCAGCCGATACTCGGGGTGATAGATCTCCAGCCCTGTGGCGCCGGCGCGCGCCTCGCCGAAGCCGCGCAACCAGGTGCCGGGCTGGAACTGCTGCTGCTGGACCGGTGAAAAGTGGAAGAAGCGCAGACTGAGCAGGCCCGAGCCGTCCCGGAGCCGAACCAGCAGGCTGCGCCGCCGCCCCCGCACCACCTCGGCGGCCACCACTTCGCCCTCCACGACGGCTTCGTGACCGGCGCGCAGGGTGCCGATGGGGGTGATACGGGTGCGGTCCTGGTAGCGCAGCGGCAGATGGAAGAGCAGGTCGGCCACGCTCTCGATACGCAGCCGGGCAAGCTTCAGCGCCAGGGCGTCGCCGACGCCCTTGAGCGACGTCACCGGCGAGTCGAGTGCATTCATGTCGTCACGGGTTCGGCCTCGCGGCAGCGGGCAATGGCCTCGGTCACGGCGTCGATCGCCTTGGGCCGCGGAAAGCTGGCGCGCCAAGCGATGGCCACGGTGCGCGCAGGGGCGGGCGGGGCGAAGGGACGGCTGACCAGCAGGCCGCTCTCATAGTGGACGGTGCCGATCGCCGAGCTCGGCAGCACGGTGATCCCCAGCTTGGAGGCCACCATGTGACGGATGGTTTCCAGCGACCCTCCCTCAGCGGTAAGGGTGTTGTGCGGACTGTTGAGCTTCTGGCTGATGGCAGGACACGCTTCGAGGATCTGGTCCCGGAAGCAGTGGCCCTCACCGAGCAGCAGCAGTCGTTCCTTGAGCAGTTCCTCCTTGTGGATGACTTCGCGCTCGGCCCAGGGATGGTCGGCGGGCATCAGCACCTCGAACGCTTCTGCGTACAAGGCCTTGGTGACCACGTCGGTCTCGGTGAACGGGAGGGCAATGATGATGGCGTCCAGCTCCCCGCTTCTCAGCTTGCGGCGCAGGCTGCCGGTAAAGCCCTCCTCGATGTAGAGCGGCATCTGCGGCGCGCCGCGGCGCAACTCGGGTATCAGATGGGGAAACAGGTAGGGTCCAATGGTGTAGATGGCGCCGAGACGCAGGGGACTGGCCAGCTGATCCTTGCCGGCATTGGCCAGCTCCTTGATCACGCTGGTCTGTTCCAGCACTCGCTGGGCCTGCTCGACAATCTTCTCGCCCAGCGGTGTGACCTGGACGGTGGATTTGGAACGTTCGAACAGGGCGATGCCCAGCTCCTCCTCGAGTTTCTTGACCGCCACGGAGAGGGTTGGCTGGGAGACGAAGCAGCGCTCGGCGGCGCGTCCGAAGTGGCGCTCCTGAGCCAGTGTCACGATATAGCGGAGTTCTGTTAGAGTCATTCTGGTTGCCTTGCAGGCATCCTCTTGAAATTCCAATAGGGACTTTTTATCAGGGGGCAGGGAAAAGGTGAAGACAACAACGTTGATTCTGGGCTGTGGGGATATCGGGATTGGGCTTGGCCAGCGTTTGCAGGCGGATGGCCAGCGGGTAGTGGGTGTGCGCCGCAACGCGGAGGCGCTGGCGGACAGTGGCCTTGAGGCCGCCGGCGCGGACCTCACCGATCCCGCCAGCCTGGCCGGCCTGCCAGACGCCGACATACTGGTCTACGTGGCCAGCGCCGACCGCTTCGAGGAGGAGGCCTACCGCGCCGCCTACCCGGAGGGACTCAAGGCAGTGCTGGCCGAGTTCGGCGCGCGCAAGCGGGTGCCGAAGCGGGTCTTCTTCGTCTCCTCCACCAGCGTCTATGCCCAGCAGGCCGGCGAGGAGGTCGATGAGGCGAGCCCCGCTGAACCCACCGGCTTCGCCGGGGGACTGATGCGTGAAGCTGAACAAGCGCTGCTCGGCCACGAGCTGCCCGGCACCGTGGTGCGCTTCTCGGGGATTTACGGCCCCGGCCGGGACCGCCTGATTCGCCAGGTAAGCGAGGGACGCATCGCGCCGTCGAGCCCTGCCATGTATACCAACCGCATCCACCGTGACGACTGTGCGGGGGTCCTGGCCCACCTGATCGAGCGCACCCTGGCCAATGATGCGGTGGACGACCTCTATCTGGCCAGCGACTGCGAGCCGGCACCGCTCCACGAAGTGATGAGTTGGCTGGCCAAGCAGCTCAAGGTGGAAGCCACCGAGACCATTCAGTCTCCACTGCGTCGCCGAGCCAGCAAGCGCTGCCAAAACGCACGCCTGCTGGCCAGCGGCTACGCGTTCCGCTACCCCAGCTACCGCGAAGGCTACGCCCAGGTGCTCAAGGAGGGTGGTTTCCTGCCCGCTAAGGCCTGATCGCCCCAGGGGGGGCGGAGCTGTCGCCTGATGCCCTTGGCGGCGATTCGGGCTCAGAGTGGGAACCGGTAGCCCAGCATCAGGGTCTCGAAGCCATCATTCGGCCGCTTGATACCGGCGTTGGAGTAGTGGGTCAGCGCCAGGGAGAGTTCGCCGCTGGCCCAGGGTAGACCCAGCGCCAGACGATCCTCGAACTGGAAGGCGGTGGAGAGTTCCCTGGCGTCGACGCGGGTCTTGATGAATATCGCGGCGCCGATACCCCCCTCCAAGAACAGGCTCCGCTCCCCGGCCAATGTCCAGCGCAGTGCCGGTGACAGCAGCAGGGCGGCATTGCCATCCTGTTTCTCGCTGGAGAGCAGCAGCAGACCCGCCGAAAGGCGCAGCGACAGCGGCGCGTGGAAGTGCTCCGGTGTCCATTGGCGGTCCAGCGTTGCCTTGACAGCGGCGGTATATTCGCTGGTGACGCCGACAGAGACCTTGACGTCGGCGGCGGCCAACTGGCCTGTGAGCCGAGCGCCGAATATTGGGCTGGCGAGCAAGGTGACGGCGAAGAGGGTCTTACTGAACGCTGAACGAAACATTCCCTGCTCCCGACATTCGAGTGTGGCTCAGCTTTCCGGGGAGCGGGCCAGGCTGACGTAGCGGCTGCCCCGGTCATGGGTGATCGACTGGATCAGATCAAGGCGATTATAGACCCAGACAAGATCCGGGGGAGGCAGTCCGTGCGCGTCGAGCCGCTCGGCTCGGCGCAGCAGGGTGACGTGGGGCACGAAGCGCGAGGGGCGCCCTGTGATACCGACACCCTCCAATGCATCCCAGAGTCGCCTCTGGAGACGGCCGAGCGCCGGGTCCGGCGATTGCCCGCCCACCCAGAGGATGCCCGGCCGTCGAAAGTGTCCCCAGGCGTCCAGCCGCCATTCTCCGGATGGCACGGCCAGAAGATTCACCCACTCCGCCAGTTCGGCGGCCTGTTCATCGCTCACCTCGCCGAGGAAGGCCAGAGTCAGGTGCAGGCTCTCGTCCGGCAGGCGACGCCCGCCGCAGTTGGCGTGGGCGACATCGGCCAGTTCACCGAGCCGGAGCCGCAGCTCGTGGGACGGCACCAACGCGAGAAAGAGCCTCATGGGTCTGTCAGTCCCCGATGACCATCACGGCTTCCGCCTCGAACTGGGCGCCCTTGGGCAGTGCTTTGACGCCTACCGCAGCGCGGGCCGGGTAGGGCTTGTCGAAGACCTCTTCCATCACCTTGTTGACGATGGCGAAGTTGCCCAGGTCGACCAGGTAGAGGTTGAGCTTGACGATTTCGCCCAGCGAGCCGGCGGCTTCCTCACAGACGGCCTTCAGGTTGGTGAAGACCTGACGGGCCTGCACCTCGAAGTCGTCGGAGACCAGTTCCATGGTCGCCGGGTCCAGGGGAATCTGACCTGAAAGATAGATGGTGTTGCCGGCCTTGATGGCCTGGGAGTAAGGGCCGATGGCGGCGGGCGCCTTGTCGGTGTTGATCACGGCCTTGTTGCTCATGGTGTGCTCCGTTGGGTTGGTCGCTGCTTTGGATAATGCAAAGCGGCCCGGCCGCCCCATCGGGGCGCTGCCGGGCCGGCGTGGGACACTCAGTTGCCGAGTCGGGTGATACGCTCGACGTGGGGGAGATTGCGCAGTCGTTTGATGATACGCGCCAGATGGACGCGATTGCGCACCGACAGGGTCAGATTAACGGTGACCAGACGGGCATCGCGCTCCTCGATGCCGATCCGCTCGATATTGGCCTCGGCATCGGTGACCAGGCCGGCCAGTTCGGCCACCAGGCCACGACGGCTCTCCACTTCCAGGCGCAGTGCCACCGGGAAATCCTCGGCAATGTCGTCGGACCACTCAAGGGCGAACAGCTTGTCCGGGTCGTTCCTGAGTTCGCCCAGGTTACGGCACTCGGCGCGGTGCACCACAATCCCCTTGCCTACCGAGAGATGGCCGATGACCGGGTCGCCGGGCAGCGGGTGGCAGCAGCGGGCAAACTTGATCACCATGCCTTCGGCGCCGCTGATCAGGATGGGACCATGGGCGCGGGATTCGACCTTGTCCGAAGGCGATTCGCCATGCTGCAGGTCGAGCAGGCGACGGCCCACTACATGGGCGATCCGAGTGCCCAGTCCAATGGACTCCAGCAGGGCTTCGTCGTTTTTCAGGCCGAGCTCGGCCAGCAGGGCGGCGAGCGGCCCCTCGGGCAGCTCCTCCAGGCTGGTCTCGAACTCCGCCAGGGACTTGTTGAGCAGTCGCCGGCCGAGCTGGACCGCCTCGGTATGCTTCTGGTGCTTCAGCGCATGGCGAATCGCCGAGCGCGCCTTGGCGGTGGCCACAAAGTTGAGCCAGGCCAGATTGGGTCTTGCCCCGGGGGCAGTAATGATATCCAGGGTCTGGCCGCTTTCCAGGCGGGTGGATAGCGGGGCCAGGTGGCGATCGATGCGGCAGGCGATGGTGCCGTTGCCGATATCGGTATGCACCGCGTAGGCGAAGTCGATCACCGTGGCGCCTTGAGGCAGCTCCATGATGTCGCCCTTGGAAGTGAATACGTAGATATCGTCCGGGAAGAGGTCGTTCTTGACGTGCTCAATAAACTCCAGCGAGTCACCGGCGTGACGTTGCATCTCCAGCAGGCCCTTGATCCAGGATCGGGCCCGGGCATGGCTACCCTCGGCGATGGGATGCCGGGTCTGGCCGGCCTTGTAGAGCCAGTGAGCGGCGATGCCGTTGTTGGCCATGGCCTCCATCTCCCGGGTGCGGATCTGCACCTCGATGGGCATGCCGCCGCTGCCGAACAGAGACGTGTGCAGACTCTGATAGCCGTTGGCCTTGGGGATGGCGATGTAGTCCTTGAACCGTCCAGGCACTGGCTTGTAGAGGTTATGCACCACGCCGAGGATGCGGTAGCAGCTGTCGACGTCCTCGGTAATGATGCGAAAACCGAAGACATCCATGATCTCGGTGAACGACTTGCGCTGGTCACGCATCTTCTTGTAGATGGACAGCAGATGCTTCTGGCGGCCGACCACCGTGCCCGAGAGCGCTTCGTCGTCGAGACTCTGCTGAAGGGTGGTCTGGATCTGGCGAATCGCCGAACGGCGGTGCCCTCGAGCGCTGGAAACGGCGCGCTTGATGCGCTCGGCGCGCATCGGGTGCAGGGCCTGGAAGGAGAGGTCCTCGAGTTCCACCCGGATGGTGTTGATGCCCAGCCGGCTGGCGATGCGGGCATAGATTTCCAGCGTCTCGCGGGCGATGCGTCGCTTCTTCTCCGGGCGCAGGGCGCCCAGCGTGCGCATGTTGTGCAGCCGGTCGGCCAGCTTGACGATAATCACCCGGATATCCCGGGACATCGCCAGCACCATCTTCTGAAAGTTCTCGGCCTGGGCGACCGCCTTGTCCTCGAAGGCGATCTGGGTCAGCTTGGAGACCCCGTCCACCAACTCCGCCACCGGCTTGCCGAACTGCTTGGCCAGCGCCTCCTTGCCGACCCCGGTATCCTCGATGACGTCGTGCAGCATGGCCGCCATCAGGCTCTGATGGTCCATGTGCATGTTGGCGAGGATGTTGGCGACGGCGAGTGGATGGGTGACATAGGGCTCGCCGGAACGCCGGCGCTGCCCGTCGTGGGCCTGCTCGGCGTAGTAGAAGGCGCGCTTGACCTGCTGGATCTCGCTTTGGGGAAGGTAGCTGCCGAGACGGTCGGCCAGGTCATCGATGGTGAACATGCGGCGCGCCCTGATTCCTGCGTTAGCGTCCTGGGAAGGATGACGGCGCCTCAGCGCCGTCGTGATCACTCCTCGCCGGCGCCGCCGAAGAAGGGCTCGCGTACCGGACGCACGGCAGCTTCCACGGGCTCGTCGAGAACGCTCGAGTCAACCAGGCCGGCGGCGATCTCTCGCAGCGCCACAACGGTGGGCTTGTCGTTCTCCCAGGGCACCAGGGCATCGCGAGAGCCGCGGGCCAACTGGCGTGCTCGCGCAGTGGAAATCATCACCAGCTGGAAGCGGTTCTCGACATTTTCCAGACAATCTTCAACCGTGACTCGTGCCATGGGATGCCTTCCTGAAAGCTAGCGGGAACCCGCAGGAGCACACGCGGTGCGCGTATGGGCGGATTCCACTTATGGATAGACCTGCTAGGTTACTCGACGCCCGGTTGTCGTGACAAGCGCTGCAGTGCAGCGCCCGTGAGGATCAAGAGAGCAGCGCCTGCAGCAGTGGGGCGTGAGCCTTGCCGGCACGCTCGAAACTCAGGCGCTGGGCGATCACCAGCGCCTGAAGCTCGCGAAGGGCGGTGGTGAAGTCGTCGTTGATCACCAGGTAGTCATATTCGTCGTGGTGTGACATCTCACTCACCGCATCCTGCATGCGCCGTTCGATTACCGCGTGCTCGTCGGTACCGCGGCTGGCCAGGCGGTGCTCCAGCTCTTCCCGAGAGGGGGGCAGGATGAAAATCGACACCGCGTCGGGGAGCTGTCGGCGGACCTGACGCGCGCCCTGCCAGTCGATCTCCAGAATCACATCCTGGCCGACGTCCAGGGCAGCCTGCACCGCGGGGCGTGAGGTGCCGTAATAGTTGTCGAAGACCCGGGCGTACTCGAAAAATTCACCACGCTCGATCATCGCCTCGAAGGCTGGCAGGTCCACAAAATGATAGTTCACGCCATCCACTTCGCCGTTGCGGCGATCGCGGGTGGTGTGCGATACCGACACCCGGATGCCGTCGAGGCTCTCGATCAGCTCGCGCACCAGGCTGGTCTTGCCGGCGCCTGAGGGGGCGGAAACGATGAAGAGAGTACCCTGGGGCATGGTCGACATCCCTGTATGACGGCTGGATGAGGCGGCATGGGCCGAAGTAAAGCGCGCAGTATCGCACGAATTTACGTGGCGCTGCAGGCCTACTCGATGTTCTGGATCTTAAAATCGAAAGCCTGGGAAAAGTAATTAAATATCAATATTTTAAGCTCTATAGCCGTGATGGTGGGCTAGGGATACCCCCCAATGTACTCCCCACTTGGCGTCGGCTGCCTAGCATTGTTCTCAACCGAAGACGATGCCGGGTGGCTGGTGAGCATGCCGCCTATCTACTCTCGATCATGCCCCTGGGCCTGATCGATAGCCACCTACGTTGGAGTTTCCTACCTCAGGTCCTGCATGGGACGTGTTGGGCGCTCAGGGTCCAGCTTGTCGGCAAGGGTTTCCAGCCGTTTGTTAAAAACGGAGAGGCTGCGGCGCATGAGCTTCAAGTCTGGCTGAGCGGCCTCAAGCTCTGCCACCCGCTTCGCGATCAAGGCGTCGTATGTAGGCCTTGATTCTTCGTCAAGCGTCGAGTCACCCCACTCGCCGACAAGTGCTTCTATTCGGGACCGCTGATGTAGCTCCTCGGCCAGGGTCTCCAGTAGATAGTTGATAGCACGACGGTACACCGCAGCCATCTCTTCATGCTTGGCCTTCAGCTCCCGGCAATCCTCCTTGGCTTTTCTGACCGCCTCTTTCTCCTGTTCTTGATGGCCTGCCGCGTCACTGATCACCTGCCTCAGGGTCTCAACCTTCGTCTGTCCACGCGCTTTGGACAAGCGGGTCAGGTCCTTTCGCACCTGGTCGGGGAGTTGAAAGGCAACCTGCTGCCCGTTTGCTTTGCGATACCGCTTCTGCCGCAAGGCAGCACGCATCTTGTCCACCGTGTAGCGAAATGCCATGTCAGTCTCACGTCGCTCCATGGCAGCGATGAAGGCGACGTCACCAAGCGGCTGGCCAAAGTCAGTAAACCCTCTTGCAGTCAAATACCGTGCGACCCAGGCGCGCTGTTCATAGTTGTCAGGATTGAACCAAGTTAACCATCTCGGACGCATTGTGTTGACCTCTGCGGGATGCCGGAAGCTTTGGGGTCTAGGCCAAGCCCAGCCCAATGCTGATACATGAGGACAAGGATAGGTGTTGGAGTATGTAATCACAATGTGGCGCCACAACATGGCATCACAACGTATCGTCACCACATAGCGTCACGCCGTAACGTCACAATGTGACAGTTTTCTACCTATATTGTATTTTTATCGGAGAATAAAGGGAGCATCTGCTATGCTAGGGCGGTGACTATCTCCCTACTGCATTACTCCTTTGCGGATTACTGGCTGCCTCCTGAACCGCCTTCCCAGATGGATGTGAGAAGGCGCCCTAAGCCAAGCAGGCCGCTCCCCCCTGAGGCGCGCTGGCTGCTCTGGCAATGGTCGCGGGCTATCGGCCTGGCCGAGCACCCCACTTCTCACGTGCAAACACTCTGCCAGCGTCTTGGCACGACGCCGCATCAGTGGGGCCGAATGATGGGAATGCTCAAAGCCAGTGGCGTGATGGTGACCTGCCCAGTGCCTCAGAAGCGTGGAAGACCCCTCACCGAGTACCGCACTGCCGCTGACTTGCGATATGACCTGGGGCGCCTGGCTGTGTTGGGCACACTTCACGATCGCGAGATAGAGCACGTGCTGGGAGGTAGTGCTCCCTCTCCCTCAGCGTCAGAGTCGCAACCGCCTTGCGATGCCAGTAACCCCAACCTTCTCTCGCCTGATGAGCGGCGGTCTCGGTTGACCCCGGCCAATCGCTGGCTCATAGCCGTTCTCCTCGCTCATGCCGATGATGTGGGACGAGTGACCGGCCTGAGCTACACCCGCCTGGGACACCTCACCGGCATGAGTCGCAGCCAGCTGCAGAGCCAGATCCCCAAACTTCGATCTCAAGGCGTTCTGGCTTACCACCAGCCGGGCCGGTTGGGGCGCCTGTGCGGCTGTCAGATGACCTCGATCTTCGTTCTTGACCTGGACCATCGCCTCATCAGGCCTGAAAGCCGCGCAGAGGTGAGCGTTACGATGTACTCGGCGCGCAATGGGAAACAGCAATTGCGCACCGTAGTTAACAGCTTGGTGGAGGCGCTGTTCGTGGTGGCTCGCTATCAGGTGCAAGCGACGGACACGGCCCGTCGAGCGGAAAGCCTTGAAGCGTTGGAGCAGGATGAGAGGACGGTTGCGGATGCACGTGCCCTGTTACCGAAAGCCTTCGATCCGGGGCCACTGGCTAGACAACTGGCCAGGGCCTATGACGCTGACTCTGCCAACTGGCTACAGGTCCGCCTGCACGGTTACGCTGAGCAGCTGCTTTCACATGGCTGGGATGCGCTGAGTGCGGGACAGGGTGGTCCCGGTCACCCTGTCGGCAAGGTGATCGATGCAATAGCCAGGGATTTCCCTGAGAGGCCTGAATCCCCCAACCAGCAAGGCAGTTCAGAGCCTATCTCAGAGGGCGCGGCGAGCGCACAGAGTGATGCCGGGCTTATTCAAGCCGATAGCGTCACGGAGGCCGACGATTCTCACGCCCCCCATGTCATCCTGCTCTACGCTCTGGCGCATCACCTTGCCGTCCAGCTCCAGCCCTGGTTGATCCAGACAACGCGCGAGAAGGGCGGTGTGCGCCTGCAGGAGCTGAGCTTCAGTTTGACACCAGATCCTCTACGCGGTCTTTCCCTCGTGAGGGTGCAGGGGTTTGGTAAGCGAAGCTCTGACCAGCGTCGACCTATCTCTGCTTTTGTCCCGCTGGACCCCGCCGTCAGGAGTGACATGACGACATGGCTTACGTGAGCTCGGGGACTCGCCCCCACAGGTTCCAGTCCGTCGCAAGCGGTTCGGGCGCCGGTTTCGTCCCGCCTTCAATAAGTCCGCGATGCTCAGTGGTCTGGCACCGTGGAGAAGGGATTCTTGGTCCTACTGCCCTTAGTGGGAGCTTTGGAGGCCGGGGACTGGGCGTGGGCTGACGGCTGGCGGCACCACGACAAGACAGTGGTGGTGCCAAGCCAGGACAGTGGTTCTGTTCGCAAATTAAAAAATACTGGCCGCCCTCATCTCATGAACGAATGACAGGAGTTCGTCATGAGCAAGAAACTGATTCGCATCAAAGACGTCATGGGCCTCACCGGCCTTGGCAGGTCCACGGTCTACAAGTACATGAACCTCGGGCTGTTCCCCAAGTCCGTCAAGCTCACCACTCGGGCGGTTGCCTGGGTCGAGAGTGAGGTCGAGGCGTGGATTCAGAGCGGGATCGAGCGCCGAGACCACGAGTCCCACTAGAACGCAGAAATTTAGATATTTCTGATTTAATGAAAGAGCGGAGATTCAACCGCTACCCCTCATGTCTACCAGGGCCCACCTGCATCGCTGATCACGGAATCAGCATTTCCGACCCTTGTTTAATTGTTATTACCCTAATCAAGGGAACAGGGGAGGGGCCTGCAGCCCCGAGCCCAATCTAGCAAGAAGAGCAATAGCAGCATCCACCCACCTACCAACCCTGAATCCAGCAGCCAGCTGGAGAATTCACTGTGCCTGCTATCTGCGCCCATGACCGACAAGGCATGGGCGTTTACCCATGTCACCGGAGATATGAAATGACAACGAGACACCCCACCAACCCCAACCTGAATCTGAGCCACAGCACCTCGTTCAACGGGTTGGAGGTCCAGCAGGAATCCTTGCCAATGGTGAGTGAATACCTGCAGGACCTCCAGGTTACGCTGGAGCATGCCATCAACGACTACCCTCGAGTGTTGGCCTTCCGGGTCGACCCGGTCATCCCTACCGCGATCAGCGACAACATGACGCTGCAGGACCATCAGTTGCTGATTCGTAAATTCATTGCTTCCCTCAAGGCCATCATCAAGCACGACCTGAAGCGCAGGGGGCGGAGCGGCTGGGTGCCGGGTACCAGGGTCCGCTACGTCTGGTGCCGTGAGGTCGGCACTAATGGCAAGCCGCACTATCACTTCTTCCTGATCCTCAACCGCGATGCCTACCACCTGCCTGGCAGGGTGGGCTCTCCCAATGAAAACCTCTTCAGTCGAGTCTCCCGGGCCTGGTACAGCGCGCTGGGGGTGGAGTGGAACCCACAGGAGCCCTGGATTCATGTTCCTCAGAACCCGGTGTACTGGATCAACCGAGGTGATGCCGAGAGCTTCCAGCAGGCCTTCTACCGTGCGTCGTACCTGTGCAAGGCCGGTACGAAGCAGTACGGCCTTGGGTTACGGGCTTTCGATAAAAGCCATCTTTGATGCGAGTAAGCCCCCTACAAGCACCTCGGGGGCTGTGAAGACACAGCAGTAGCGCTGTATGGCGCTACTGCTGATCGACGAATAGGAGAATGATCATGCAATGCAAGTGCGGAAGTGAGACGCGACTGAATGAAGCGGTCAAAGGCAAGCTGGAGGCGCGACTCGAGTTCCAAGTGTGCAAAGCCTGCGGCCGCGTGTCGAATGGCGAACTGTTGGTTAAGGGGATTAAGGTCGCCGCGGATGACGGGGCGCGGGCCACAGCTCGGCTGCTGTTTGCCATCCTGGATGCTGACAGAGCGGAGAAGCTGTCTGCCTTTCCTGAAGAGCACCCAAAGGGAATTCAATCCAGATACCCAACTCGGCAAGACTAAAGTGAAGCAGCATGGCGAGGTGACGCGAGAACTCGGTACCAGTGGCAACTGAACCGCTGGACTCACCTGACAGGGCATCAGTCCGACATCAACGCTTCTGGCCCCAAGAGGAAATCATGGGCGTTAGACGGTACGCTTGTGAAAGCACCTTTTCTAATGAAGTGATCGGTGGCGGTCAGCGAGGCTGCTGGTTGAGACATCGAGCCTCAGCGAGGCCACCCAAACGGAGGCGGTATGACACAGGGACGCAGTATTCGGCTCTTTCTGGTGGACGGCACGCCCAACGGCCTCCTCACCGCCGAGATCATGAACTGGACCGGCCATGTACTCACCGGGCCGCACAGCAAGCTCAGCGAGTTGGTGCAGCGACCGGAGTGCGGTCGCACAGGGATTTACTTCCTGGTTGGCCCCGATCCCGAGAACAGCCTGCGCCCGCTAGTCTATATCGGCGAGAGCGATGACGTCGGCACCCGACTCAAGCAGCACAACCGGACCGAGGACCGTGGTGGCAAGGACTTCTGGGAGAAGGTCTGCCTGATCACCAGCAAGGACCAGAACCTCACCAAGGCCCACGTGAAGTACCTGGAGAGCCTGCTGATTCAGAACGCCGGCCAGGTGGGGCGTTGCAAGCTGATCAATGGCACCGCCCACGATTACATCAACCTGCCCGAGTCGGATCGCGCCGACATGGCATTCTTTGTATAACAGATCCGCACCGTGTTGCCGGTGCTGGGCTTTGACTTCCTGCGCGAGACCTCGCGCCCCTCGCGGGCGCCCGATGCAGTCCCGACTGCCGAGCCCGAGGCTTCACCGCTCTTTAACCTGGAAGTGCCGCGGCACGGCATCCGCGCCACCGGCCAGGAGATCGACGGCGAGTTCTACGTCTTCAAAGGCTCCCTCGCCCGGGGCAGTTGGGTAGGCACCGAGCGCGGCTATCAGAACCTCTACAACCAGCTCTGCGAGGATGAGGTGCTGGTGGAAGGCAGCAACAGCACCCGCGTGTTCAGCGAGGACCAGAGCTTCAGCAGCCCCAGCGCCGCGGCGGCGGTGATCTCAGGCCGCAGCGCCAATGGCAGAACTTCCTGGAAGGCCGAGGGCAGTGGTCTGAGCTATGGTGAGTGGCAGGACCGGCAGGTGAGTGCGGCGGCTGCGACAGCCGCCCACGAACCCGCCTGAGGAGGTCTTACATGTGTGGCCGCTTCGCTCTCTACAGTGATTACCCCAAGCTCTCGGCTTCTCTGAAACTACCGCTAGAGGAGCCTGAGCAGCCTCTGACTCCACGATACAACGTGCCGCCGGGCACCTTCATCACGGTAGTGCGACGCTCCGATGACGAAGCCCCGTTGGCAATGGATGAGCTGTGGTGGGGCTATCGCCCCCACTGGGCGGGGGAAAAGGCGCCGCAGCCTATCAACGCCACCGTCGAGAAGGTGGCGACTTCCAACTATTTCAAGGGCGCGTTCGCCCATCACCGCTGCCTGGTGCCGGCTGATGGGTGGTTTGAGTGGGTGCCAATCGATGGTAAGAAGCAGCCGCATTTTCTATGCCGCGAGGATCGCGAGCCACTCTGGCTGGCAGGGATATGGACCGAGCGGGCGGATGGCACGCCGGGGTGCGCAATCATCACCGAGCCGGCGCGTGGCGCGGCCAAGGAGATCCACTCGCGCATGCCGTTGGCCCTGGATGCCGAGAGCCTCGAGTCGTGGCTCGACCTGCACCTGACCGACCGCGAGACGATTCGCAGTGTGGTGCATCATCTGGATGTGGAGCTGATCACGCACTGGCCGGTGAGCCAGGCGGTCAATAAGCCTGGGGAGGGCCAAGGTGCCGAGCTGATCAACCCTGCCTGACAGCGTTACTTTTTCTTCTTCATGAAAGGGAATATTTTACCCATGGCATCCGCGAGCACCTGGTCGAGTGGTTTATGGTCCAGGCTCACCGCGGCTCTTGCTGCGGTATAGGTCCCTTTGTATTCCCGAGCTATGTCGCTATCCGTCATGCTGTCAGGTAGCTGCTCTGTTTTCCGAATGGCATCGATCACGGCCTTGTCCATGGCGCCCTCCCGTAAGTCCACTTGCTGTGGAGCATAGTGCAGACTCGTCTTGGCCGCGGCTGATCTTTACCCCATGTGCACGGCAGGCAGCTCGTCCCATCTCGTCGTCCACCTCGGCGAGCGATTGGCACAGCGCAGGTGCCAGGCGGCGTTGGGCGTGGGCACACCCAGCTTGACGGTGCCGCGACCCATGCGCTGATTGAGGGCGTCCAGAGTCGCCATCAGTCGCTCGCTGCGCTCCCGTTCTGCTTCGCCCTGGGGTGACTCGAGCAGTAACATCTGCTGGCGGTTGGCGTCGATCAGGTCGATCAGCATCACGCCCGCCTTCATGAACCGATAGTGCGGGCGGTAGATGGCATCGAAGGCCTGGGCGACGGCTTGCAGGATCTCCCGGCTATCGTCGGTCGGCTGAGCCAGCTCGACCACGGCACCCGGCGAATACTGCGGCAGGTCGGGCCGGTGCCGGTTGGTCTTGAGGAACACGTAGACGGCGCGGGCCAGGCTGTCCTGGGCGCGGAGCTTCTCGGCGCTGCGCTGCCCGAACTGGCGTAGCGCCTCGTGGATCTCGCCGCGGTCATCGGTCAGCTTGCCGAAGGAGCGAGAGGTCATGATGCGCTGGCGGGGCTCGTCGGTGTCGTTCATCTCGATGCAGGGGATGCCGCGCAGTTCCAGCACGGTGCGCTCCAGGGTGACCGAGAAGCGCCGACGGATCTCCTTGGGGTCGGCCTGGGACAGATCCCACGCCGAACGAATCCCCATCAGCGCCAGGCGTTCCACCAGCCGGCGCCCCACGCCCCACACATCGCCCAGCTCGGTGCGCTGCAGCAGCCCGGCGGTCTCGGGGTCACCTGGCGGCAAGACACAGACACCTCGGTAACCGGGACTCTTCTTGGCCGCCCGGTTGGCCAGCTTGGCCAGGGTCCGGGTCGGCGCCACGCCCACGCATACCGGGATGCCGGTGTACTGACGCACCTTGTGGTGGAGGTCACGACAGTGGGCCAGCAGCTGGTCGTGCGCGAAGCCGTCGAAGCGCACGAACATCTCATCGATGGAGTAGGGCTCCACTCCGGCAGAGAACTCCTCCAGCACCGACTGGACCCTGGCCGACATGTCGCCATAGAGCTCGTAGTTCGAGGACAGCAGGCGGATCTGGCCGCGCCTCAGCAGCGCCTTGAGCTCGAAGGCTGGCGTGCCCATCTCCACGCCCAGCGCCTTGATCTCGTTGGAGCGGGCGATCACGCAGCCGTCGTTGTTCGACAGCACCCCTACCGGCTGCCCCTCGAGTCGCGGTTGGAAGACGCGCTCGCAGCTGACGTAGAAGTTATTGCAATCAATCAGTCCGATCATGGCTACACCGGGTAGTCGTGGATGACCGAGCGCACCACGCCCCAGACCTGGCAGTCGAGATCCTCCACCAGGATCGGCGGATAGTCGGGGTTGGCCGAGCAGAGGTAAGGGCGCTTGTCGATCAGCTGGTAGCGCTTCACGGTGATCTCCCCCTCCACCAGCGCCACCAGGATGTGGCCCGGGCGCGGCTCAATGGAGCGGTCGATCAGCAGCAGGTCACCATCCTGAATGCCCAGGGTCTCCATGCTGTCGCCTGTGACGGTCATGAAGAAGCTGGCCGAGGGTCGCTTCACGAGCCGCTCGTTGAGGTCCAGGGTGCGGCCCTCGTAATCCTGAGCCGGACTCGGGAAGCCCGACAGGCCGGCGCGCGTCAGCGCCAGAGGATGGGGGAGCCGCAAGGCGGGCGGAGCCAGATGGGCAGGGATCAGCGAGTCGGGCGTCATCGGGGGTCTCCTCAAAATACTGTCAATTCGTACAGTATCAAGGAGAGGTGGCGCCAAAACTAGCCCCTGTTATCTCAACACGCCTTTCATGCCGGCTGGGAGGTGTCTACGAAACCCGGAGCGATTCATTTCGCTCGATCTGACCTTACTACTTCAACACAGCCAGCGTTATTGTGATTGGGTTGGGGTATTTGTTTCTGGCAATGCGCGTTGCGCTTGGTATGTCAGAACGCCACCATATGAGCTCTTGTTGCTTACCGCATGAGGTGCATCCCAATGCCCTCGATCTCATCTACCTTCCACTACGACTCCGACCTCATCGGCGGTTCGCTGATGGTGCGCGAGAGCCGCATCGTGGCGGAGCTGCTGCTGGCCGGCGTCGATGACGCGGCCTGGAAGGCGGCCATTCTCGACGAGAATAGCCTCCAGAAGGCGCGGCCGGCCACGGCCAAACGCATGGCCCAGGCGATCCGCAAGCGGCTTGTGCGGCTTCCTGCGCCGTTCTGGCAGGTGCTGAGTGAAGGGGATGACCCGCTGGCCACCCAGGTGGCGTTCTGCGCGGCGCTGGCCCGCAACCTGCTCCTGGTGGAATTCCTGGAGACGGTGGTGGCCGATGCCGTCGTGACCCAGGCCGAGCGTCTCGAACCCTACCAGTGGGACGACTTCCTTTCCGAGCGCGCACATCGTGACCCCGCCATCGCCGGGTGGACTGCCTCCTCTAGACGAAAGATGGGCCAGGTAGTCTTTCGCATGCTTTGCGAAGTAGGCTTAATGACGGACAGTCGTAACCGAAAGTTACGACCGCTCCTGATGCGACCGGAGGTGGACGATCTGCTGGAACGCCACCACTTGATCCGGCTACAGGACTGCCTCACTGGCCTGCGCCCGCGGTAAGTCGCAACGGGGTCGGGTTGGCGGTAGCGTGCCAAACCGGCAGCCATCGCCATGTAAGAGAGTGGCACATAGAATTATTAGAATGAAAACAAGGACTCCGTACGCAAGGATGAGAACCGTATGGCAGAACCGACGCAGGGTCATGCCCGCCGAGACGATCCCCAGCTAAAGGATCGCCTCAACCAGATTGCCGAGAAGATTACCAGCGAGGCCTTTCTCTCCGGCCAGGGGCTGGGCAATGAGATCGGCTTCTGGATCTTCGACTATCCCCCCGAGCACGAGCTGCAGGTACGTGAGTACCTCACCTTCCTGGAAGGTGTCCTGTCACGTCAGCACAGTGAACTGACGATTGACCACGTCAACCTGCTGCGCGTGATGCGCGACTATCTCCAAGAGCGTGGCTTTCTCGACAAGGCCATCGCCATGCAGCAGACCAAGGGCGATGCGGCGCTACTCAAGGCGCTGCGCGGCCCGCTGCACATGGACAAGTTCGCCCCCTTCCTTATCCGACAAGCTCTGTCGGAAGACCCCGATATCGTTCTTCTGTCAGGCGTGGGTAACGTCTGGCCGGTAATGCGTGCCCACAGTTTGCTCAATGCGCTGCACGGCAGGCTCGGCCACAAGCCGCTGGTGCTCTTCTATCCCGGCAGCTTCGACGGCCAGAGCCTGACCCTGTTCGATCAGATAGCCAGCAACCACTACTACCGCGCTTTCTCGCTGGTGCCCTGATCTCCTGAGCACTGTTAGGCTCGTCGGCGGAACCGCTGCTTCTCCATCATCGCCCGTTTTGTTGACCGCCTTGCCCCGCTTTCAGGGCGAGGCGTTGCCCGTTAAGGAATCGATTGGACATGCGTATCCAGGACCTCTTTCAGAAACCCCTTAACCGTCCCATCAACGGGGTGGTGAAGGCCGACCAGAAGGACCGCGAGACGGTCTATCAGGAGCTCGACGAGTACGTCGTGACCAACGAGCTGGAGACGCACTTCCGCGCCTTCTTCGAGTCTTACGCCACGCCGCTCAGCGATCCCTCGATCGCCAACCGGGTCGGGGTCTGGATCTCGGGGTTCTTCGGCTCCGGTAAGTCGCACTTCCTCAAGGCGCTGTCATACCTGCTGGCCAACATCGAGGCCGAAGATGAAGCCGGCAACCGCCGCCGCGCCGCCGAGTTCTTCGACGAGCACAAGCTCCACGACCCGATGATCCGCGCCGACGTGACAAAGGCGGTGCAGCAACCGGCCGATGTCATCCTGTTCAACATCGACAGCAAGGCGAGCTCAAACGACGGCGGCAACCCGATCCTCAACGTCTTCCTGCGCGTGTTCAACGAGTACCAGGGTTTCAGCGGCGACCACCCGCATATCGCCCACATGGAGCGCCACCTGGCCCAGCGAGGCGTGCTGGAGCGCTTCAAGGCAGCGTTCCAGGCGGCCAGCGGCATGGACTGGGAGGCGGAGCGCGACGGCTTCCAGTTCTATCAGGACGATATCGAGCAGGCGATCAGCCAGGCGCTGGACCTCTCCCCGGAGGCGGCCCACAAGTGGTTCGAGGACGCCGAAGAGACCTTCAGCGTCTCAGTGGAGAACTTCTGCCGCTGGGTGAAGGAGTATCTCGACGCTAAATCCCCGACCCAACGCATCGTATTCATGGTCGACGAGGTGGGCCAGTTCATCGGCAGCAATACCCGGCTGATGCTGACTCTCCAGACACTGACCGAGAACCTCGGCACCATCTGCGGCGGCCGCGCATGGATCGTGGTGACCTCCCAGGCCGACATGGACGCCGTGCTCAGCGAGATGACCGCCGCCAAGGCCAACGACTTCTCCAAGATCGCCGGGCGCTTCAAGACCCGCCTGTCGCTCTCCAGCTCCAACTCCGACGAGGTGATCCGCAAGCGCCTGCTGGCCAAGAAACCGGAAGCCCGCGACGAGCTGGCCGGCGTGTTTGAGGCCAAGGGCTCGATCTTGCGCAATCAGCTCACCTTCGACCGCTCCGGCCCCACGCTCAGAAACGTCGACGGCGTGGAAAGCTTCGTCGCCAACTACCCCTTCGTGCCGTACCACTTCCAGCTGGTCCAGAAGGTCTTCGAGGAGATCCGCAAGGTCGGCGCCACCGGGGCCCACCTGGCCTACGGTGAGCGCTCCATGCTCGACGCCTTCCAGATGGCCGCCAAGGCAGTGGGGGGGCAGGAGGTCGGCGCCCTGGTGCCTATGCACAGTTTCTACCGCGCCGTGGAGGGCTTTCTCGATACCGCGGTCAAGCGCACCATCGACCAGGCCGGCGAGAACGCCGCCCTGGATGCCTTCGATGTGGAGATCCTGCGCACCCTGTTCATGATCCGCTACGTGGATCTGGTCAAGGGCACCCTCGACAACCTGGTAACGCTCTCCATCACCCGCATCGACGACGATCGCCTGGCGATCCGCGAGCGCCTGGAGGGCACCCTGGCTCGCCTGGAGAAGGAGAGTCTGGTCACCCGCAATGGCGAGGAGTACCTGTTCCTCACCAACGAGGAGCGCGACATCACGCGCAAGATCAAGGCCACCGAGATCACCAGCAGCGACGAGAACAAGCTGCTGGCCGAGATGATCTACAAGGACCGCCTGCGCGACCGAAACAAGTACCGTTACCCGCTCAACAAGACCGACTACACCATCGGCCGCTACCTGGACGGCCACACCATCGACGGCCGCTTCCAGAGCCAGCTGCGCGTCGAGGTGGTCTCGCCGCTGGATATCGATTACACCCAGAGCTACGCCGCCCAGAACGGCGAGGCCGGCTGCATCCACCGCAGCAACGAGAACCAGGGCCAGGTCCTGATCCGCCTCGGCGACAACAAGGCCTTCTTCGATGACCTGCGCACCTACCTCAAGACCGAGAAGTTCATGCGGTTGAATGCCGCCTCCGGTGACAGCAGCGTGGAGCGCATCCTCGCCGACCGTGGCCGTGAGAACCAGGTGCGCCGCAAGCACCTGCTGGTGCGCCTGGAGGAGATGTTACTCGACGCCGACGTCTACGCCCTGGGCCAGAAGCTCGACCTCAATCGTAGCCAGCTCGGCACGCGCCTCGACGACGCTTGCCAATACCTGTTGAAGAACACCTACAGCAAGCTCGGCTACCTGCAGGTGCTCACCCCTGACCCCATTCGTGAGCTGCTCGCCGTGATGACCGCCGACGACGTCGGCCAGCTCGGCATCGATCTCGACGGCGAGCAGGGCAACCCCCAGGCGGTGCGCGAGGTGGAGCAGTACATAGGCCTTCACGGTGGCGAACCGGTGCCGCTCAACCCGCTTCTGGAGCGCTTCAGCAACCGTCCCTTCGGCTGGCCGGTGGAGGAGACCCTGCTGATCCTCGGGCGGCTTTATGCCGTGGGGCGCCTGACCTTCCACACCGCCGGCCCGGCGCTGCCCGGCAAGGAGGCCTTCGAACTGCTCGACAACAGCCGTCGGCGCAGCGAAGTGCGCATCCAGAAGAAGCGCCAGACCGACGACGCCGTGCTGAGCCAGGTGCGCAACCTCACCAAGGACCTGTTCACCAAGCTCGGCCCCTCCAGCGAGACAGAGCTCTACGCCTTCTACGTCGACCAGTTCAGCGAGTGGCGCAAGCACCTGGAAGCCTACCGCAGCAAGACCGAGGTGGGCCGCTTCCCCGGCCGTGCCGCCATCGACAGCACCCTCAAGGAGGTCGAGCGTCTGCTGCGCATCGACGACAGCTTCGACTTCTTTAACGCGGTGGCCGAGCAGCAGGAACACCTGCTGGATCTCGAAGAGCAGTACCGTGACCTCCATGAGTTCTTCACCAAGCAGCTCACCACCTGGAAGCAGCTGGACCAGGCATTGACCCGCTTCCAGCCCAACCGCCCGGCGCTGGAGAAGGCGCCCGAGGCGAAGGCAGCTCTGGCCGAGCTGGACCGTATCTACGTCTCTGATGAGCCCTACGGCATGCTGCAAAAGGTCGCCGGGCTGATCCAGACCGTCGAGGGGATCAACCGCCGGCTGCTGGAGCACAAGCGCGCGCACGCCATTGGCCTGATCGACAAGCGCATCGCCCGGGTCACCGCCGAGATACACAAGAGCGGCATCGGCACTTCGGAGCTCAGTAACCGCCTGCTGCGCCCGCTGCAGGTGCTCAAGCAGGATATCGACGCCGCGCCCAGCATCGCGCAGATCTACCTGCTGCAGGGCGATACCGCCAATGACCGCGAGCAGGAGAGCCTCGACCAGCTCCACCGTGAACAGCAAGCCGAGGCCGAACGCCAGCGAGCCGCACGTAAGGCAGTGGATAACGCCGGCAAGCCGGACCCGGACGCCAAGCCCACCGGAGGCAACGTCTCACCTAAAGGCGACGGCAGCGCCGATACCGACACGCCCCCCAGCGAAGTGCGCGAACGCGGCCCGGTGGCCGCCCCCAAGGCGGTGGCGGAGGTCAACGTCAGCCAGGTACTCAGCCGCACCCATGAAGGCGTCTACCTGGAGAGCCAGCAGGAGGTCGATGCCTTCCTCGACGCCCTCAAGCGCGAGCTCGAAGACGCCATCCAGGCCAACAAGCGGATTCGCCTGCGCTGACAAATGCGACCTCAAGGAATAAATGTCATGGACAGGCAACAAGCCGAACAGTTACTCAAGACCGCGCTGGGTGATGATTCCGCCGTATTTCGCTTTGGCCAGTGGGAAGCCATAGATGCGCTGGTCAATCAGCGCCGCAAGCTGCTGGTAGTGCAGCGTACCGGGTGGGGCAAAAGCTCGGTCTATTTCATCAGCACGCGAATCCTCCGTGACCGTGGCTTTGGGGTCACAATTATCATCTCGCCGCTGCTGGCCCTTATGCGTAACCAGATCGAGTCGGCTAAACGCCTTGGCATACGTGCGGAGACCATCAACTCTACCAATAACCGTGAAGAAGTTGAGGTCGTCAAGAGGGCCCTGCTTGCCGGCCAGGTTGACTGTCTGCTGATATCTCCGGAGCGGCTGGCCAACGATACTTTCGTTCGAACCGTGCTGATGCCGATTGCTGATCGTATCGGGCTGCTGGTGGTCGATGAAGCGCACTGCATCTCCGACTGGGGCCATGACTTCCGTCCCGACTATCGGCGTATTGTGGGGATCTTGCGACAGCTCCCGCCCGGAGTGCCGGTATTGGGCACCACAGCGACCGCGAATGACCGGGTCATCGACGACATTCGTACCCAGATGGGAGATATTCTGATCCAGCGTGGCCCGCTGGGGCGTGAGAGCCTGGCACTGCAGGCGATGATGTTACCGGATCAGGCCTCTCGCCTCGCCTGGCTGGCTCAGGTGGTCCCGACGCTTCCGGGCACCGGCATCATCTATACCCTCACCACCCGAGACGCCGAGCAGGTAGCCGACTGGCTGCAGCGCCGTGGCATCGAGGCCAGCGCCTACTACGGCGATGTTAGCCCGCCCGAAAGGCTTCAGGCGCAAGGGGTGACCGATAACAACCGCTATCGCGAGTACCTGGAAGATCGACTGCTGCGCAATGAGCTCAAGGTGCTAGTGGCCACCGGAGCGCTGGGTATGGGCTACGACAAGCCGGATCTCAGCTTTGTCATCCACTACCAGGCACCTGGCTCCATCGTTGCCTACTACCAGCAGGTAGGGCGCGCCGGGCGGGCCATCGACTCCGCACTTGGCGTGCTGATTGCCGGTCACGAAGACGACGATATTCACGAGTATTTTCGTCGCTCGGCGTTTCCATCGGATCACGAGATCAATACGGTTCTCGATACCCTGGCGCGTTTTGATGGATTGCCGGTTACTGGGATTGAACAGCATGCCAACCTGCGACGCAGCCAGATCGACAAGACCCTGAAGATCCTCAGCGTGGAGTCGCCCGCTCCGGTGGTGAAGGATGGCAGTCTGTGGCGACGGACACCGGTAGCTTATCAGCCAGACCATCAACGTATTCAGCATCTGACTGAGATCCGTCAGCGGGAGTGGCAGCAGGTCAACGACTACATCACTACTCCGGGCTGCCTGATGAACTTCCTGCGCCTTGCCCTGGACGATCCGCAGAGCGAGTCCTGTGGCCGATGTGCGAATTGCCTGGGGCATCCACTGGTGCCAACTGAGGTCGATCCGCAGCTGACTCACCAGGCAGCGACTTACCAACGCCACGCCGAGATGGCCATCAAGCCACGAAAGCAAGTTGCCGCCAATGCATTCCAGCACTACGGCTTTCGAGGCAATCTTCCCCCAGGCCTGCAGGCGCAGGAGGGGCGCGTACTGTCGCGCTGGAACGATGGTGGATGGGGCAGGCTGGTCAAGCAGGACAAGCATCAGGGCCGGTTCAGCGACGAACTGGTCGAAGCCATGGCCGAGATGATCGAACACCGCTGGCAGCTACAGCCCTGTCCCGGCTGGGTATGTGCCGTGCCATCTCTCAATCACCCGCACCTGGTGCCGGAGTTCGCCTGGCGGCTGGCCAACCGGCTGGGGCTACCTTACGTCGATGCTGTACGAAAGATCAGGCACAATGAGCCCCAGAAAGGCCAGCAAAATCGCTTCCATCAGTGCCGCAACCTGGACGGTGTTTTTGAGGTTGCTAATGGGCTCCCGAAGGAAGCGGTGTTTCTGATCGATGACATCGTGGACTCAGGCTGGACCTTGACCGTGCTTGCCGCGCTTTTGCAACGTGCTGGCACGGGGCCTGTCTACCCTGTAGCTCTGGCATCCAGCTCGGTGAATGACTGATGACCCTTTCGACAGCCGCACAGGCAACTCTCCTGCTTACCAGCTATTTCAGCAAGCCTGCTAAGGGGGCAGCCAAACCCTTGACGCCGACCGAGTGGGGACGTTTTGCCCAATGGCTTCATGAAATAAACCACACACCGGGAGACCTGCTGAGCCATGCCACACCTTGGGTGCTGGACAAGTGGAGTGATGACAAGATTCCCCGTGAGCGACTGGAGGCTCTTTTGCAGCGTGGTAGCAGCATGGCACTGGCTCTGGAGAAGTGGCAGCGCTCGGGCTTGTGGATCATCACCCGTTCAGACCCGGAATACCCTAAGCGATTGAAAAAGCGCCTAAAGCATGTTGCTCCGCCCGTACTGTACGGCTGTGGTAACGCTGAACTGCTCAATGCCGGCGGTCTTGCCGTGGTGGGCTCGCGTAAGGCAGGGGATGAGGATCTCAAATATGCTCGCATGCTCGGAGCCAAAGCTAATCAGGCAGCTGTTGGCATCGTTTCCGGTGGGGCGCGTGGTATCGACGAAGCCGCCATGCAGGGAGCCGTCCAAGAGGGTGGGCCTGTCATTGGAGTCCTGAGTGAAGGCCTTCTCAAGGCGGCGACGTCCAGCCAGTGGCGCCAGGGGCTGATGAGCGGTGGCCTAGTACTGGTATCACCCTACTACCCAGAAGCGGGTTTCAATACCGGCAACGCCATGGGGCGCAACAAGTATATCTACTGCCTCGCAGATGCCGCCGTGGTAGTGCATTCCGGTAGCAGCGGTGGCACCAAGGCGGGTGCCGAAGAGAACCTCAAGAAAGGCTGGGTGCCGCTCTGGGTGAAGCCTACTCAAGATCCGGAGGCTGGCAACCAGGCCCTGGTAGACGCCGGTGGTGTTTGGTGCGCAGACGATATCGAACAGCTGGATATCGTTTCCCTGTCTGCACCTTTCGAAACGCTGCCCATCGGGAAGGCCGCAAATCTGACAGCTGCTCTGCCGCTTCAAGAGGTCGACACCGACCCGAAAGAAGGGGAAGCAGAGGCCTCACACGAGGCTGTAGGCGAGGCCGAAGATGTCAATCCTGAAATAACCGAATCTCAGCCGGAAGTGGCAGCCGAAGAGTCCGAAGCCCTCACTTCCTTTGAAGAGACGTATCCTGAAGGCCACCAGGAGGGCACCTTGAAGCCTGCAGGCATCCCTCAGGCGGATCTGTTTGGTGACATTACCGCCAGTACCGCTAGAGATGAAACCTCAGAAGCAGATGCTGCAACGACGAATGCAACTGAACCAGGCACGGATAAGCTCGATGCCCCCAGCGAGCCTGAAGCACCACAGTCGGATTCTGCTGCGCTGGAAAGCGAGGCCGCGAGGCCACTTGAAGGGATCGACTTCTACCAGCTGTTCCTTGCCGAGTTGCACCGCCTGGCTCAGAAGCCCAGAACCCCCGCTGAAATCACTTCTGCAACAGGCCTGCACAAAACTCAGGTAAATGCCTGGTTGAAGCAGGCCGTTGAGGAAGGGCGGCTAAAGAAGCTGAGCAGGCCGGTTCGTTACCAGGCGATTTCAGCAGATTCCGAGGAGCCTCCTGTCGTAGATGACGACATTGAGCGTCTGGTGCGCTCCCTCCGCGCTCCTCGCGCCTTCGAGACAACTTAATCGGGGCGTTTGCCACTCAATCTCTCCGCTTGACACCACCCTCAAATAGCTTTCAGGCCTGTCCCGTGTTCCAAGACACTGGACAACCGAGAACAGCTTGCCTGCCAACGGCAACCCGCACGATCAGGAATCCGGCATGAACACAGGGAATATCAAGAAGTACGCCCCCAAGGCGCGTACCCGCTTCATCGAGACCATGACCCGCCAGGCCGCCCGTTATGGAATCAGCGCTGGTCACAAGGGCGAGGGCCACGTGGCGCCCGCCGAGGTGCGTGGCGACGTGATGCTGATCAGCGCCCTGGATGGCCAGACCCACAGTTTTCCCAAGGCCCTGCGTGGCCCCCGCGAGGCGCTGGCCAAGTGGGTGACCCAGCTAGGCTTCGAGCAGGCCATGGAGCAGGCCGCGTACAGCTGGTTCAACCGCCTGTGTGCGATCCGCTTCATGGAGCTCAAGGGCTATCTGGATCATGGCCGGCGGGTGCTCTCCCACCCGGACCACGAAGGCGGCTTGCAGATCCTCGATGACTGCCTGGAGATCGATCTTTCTGCCCTGGACAAGAGCCTGGATACCGCCCGGGTGCGCGAGCTAAAGCTCGACGGCACCCAGGACGAGGTGCTCTACCGCGAGCTGCTGCTGGCCCAGTGCCACGCCCTGCACGAGGCCATGCCGTTCCTGTTCGAGCCGCTGGACGACGCCAGCGAGCTGCTGCTGCCGGACAACCTGACCAAGACCGACTCGCTGATCCGTGAGCTGGTCGAGGCGATTCCCGAGGAAGATTGGCAGGACGTCGAGGTGATCGGCTGGCTCTACCAGTTCTACATCGCCGAGAAGAAGGACCAGGTGATCGGCAAGGTGGTGAAGAGCGAGGACATTCCCGCCGCCACCCAGCTGTTCACCCCCAACTGGATCGTCCAGTACCTGGTGCAGAACTCCGTGGGCCGCCAGTGGCTGCAGACCTACCCGGACTCCCCCCTCAAGGGCGAGATGCCGTACTACATCGAGCCCGCCGAGCAGGAGCCCGAGGTGCAGGCCCAGTTGGACGCCATCACGCCGGCGAGCATCGACCCCGAGACCATCAAGGTACTCGACCCCGCCTGTGGCTCTGGCCATATCCTGGTCGAGGCCTACAACGTGCTGAAGGCCATCTACGAGGAGCGCGGCTACCGCTCCCGGGACATCCCCAAGCTGGTCCTGGAGAACAACCTGTTCGGCCTGGATATCGACGACCGCGCCGCCCAGCTCGCCGGCTTCGCGCTGCTGATGAAGGCTCGGGAAGACGACCGCCGCATCTTCACAAGGGGTGTCCGCCTCAACGTGATGGCCCTGCAGAGCACCCAGCACCTGGATGCCGGCACCCTGTGGCGCGACCTCAACCTGACCGGTGACTGGCATCAGGGCCAATCCCAGAGCCTATTCGAGAGCGAGCAGAAGCCGCTCTCCAGCAACGACAACACCTACAAGGCCATCGTTGACCTGATCGAGCGCTTCCAGGACGCCAAGACCTTCGGCTCGCTGATCGAGGTGCCCAATAGCTTTGAGGCTCCGCTCAAGACCCTGCTGGATGAGCTGATTGAGCTCGCTTACAGCGGCGATATCATACAGAAGACTGCTGCCAGGCAGTTGAAACCTATTGTGCAGCAGGCGTGGGCACTGGCGCAGAGGTATGATGCGGTGATTGCTAATCCGCCTTATATGGGTAGCAAAGGGATGAACAAGGCGCTGAAGGACTTTGCTAAAAAATCTTACCCCAACAGTAAGTCAGATCTATTTGCCATTTTCATGGAACACGCTTTCAGCCTGCTGGCCCCGCTCGGCTACAATGCCCAGATCAATATGCAGTCGTGGATGTTCTTATCTGCATTTTCTAAACTGAGATACAGTGTTTTATCTAATAATAGCGTACAATGTTTTATTCATGTAGGCTATAATAGCTTCCCTGAAATGAACAGCAAAGTTGCGCAAGCTTGTGCGTTTGTGATTCGTAGGGAGAGAGTTATAAACAGTAAAGCATTGTATACAGGGCTCAATTCACTAAGCCCGTCATCTGACAAGTTGAAAGGATTTAAAAATAGAGGGGTCGAATTTGACCATATAGTCACTCAAGAAAGCTTGTTATCCGTACCTGGTAATCCAATTGCATTCTGGATTACTGAGTCGGAAAGAAAAGCATTCAGAGAGTTTGAGCTGAATTCAAAAAAATGCATAACATCGAATGGTATTCAGACAGGCAATAACGAAAAGTATGTTAGACAGTGGTGGGAAGTAAATTACTCTGGCATAGGAAAGAAATGGGTCTTGTATAACAAAGGAGGACCATACCGTAAATGGTACGGCAATGTTAGTAATGTGGTAAACTGGGAGAATGATGGAGAAAGAATAAAAAATGAAAAAAATTCGGGAGTCGGTCCTGCACATTTACTATCAAGAGAGTCGTTGACTTGGACGGACGTCACATGGCGACTTTCAGGCCGCTTCTTGCCAAATAAAGTGTTGTCAGATCATGCTGGACCTTGTGCGTATTTTTACAATGAAGAAGATCTTTTCTCGGCTTTATCTGTAGTTAACACTCCCCTTGCAGATGAATGGTCAAAGGTGCTGAATACAACTTTGCATTTTCAAGCAGGCGATTATAAAAAACTCCCTTTCCCACCTTCTAACTGCAGGAATTTACTGGCGAAAAGCTCAAAAAATCTTGTTGAAGTATCTAAGAGGGACTGGGACTCAAAAGAAGTATCTGCTGATTTTTTCCATCCGGAACGTTTTTTCTTAAGTCAAACCCTAACGGGTTCCTATAATTCGTTTGTAGAAAAATCTAATGAACTAACGCAATTAGTTCATGAGGCAGAGCGTGAAATACTTAAGAAAGTGATGGAGGCATTCTCTATTAATGACAGACCCACGCTCGATGTTGAAAGGGAGCTAATATCTTTAGAGTGCAACCCTGTCTATTGCTATACATCCGGAAATATAGATGAAAAATGGAAAAGGTTTTGTTCAGATTACAATTATGAGCTGATAAGCTATTGCATGGGATGCCTGTTGGGCCGCTACTCGCTGGACAAACCTGGCTTGATCCTCGCCAGCCAAGGAGAAACCGTTCGCGATTATCTCGCCCAGATCCCCGAGCCGAGCTTCGCGCCAGATCAAAACGCCATCATTCCGCTCACTGACCAGGAGTGGTTCCCCGACGACGCCACCAACCGCTTCCGCGACTTTGTCCGCACCGTCTGGGGCGAGGAACACCTTCAGGAAAACCTCGACTTCGTCGCCAACAGCCTTTGCCTGCACGCTATCAAGCCCAAGAAGGGTGAGGCCGCGCTGGAAACCATCCGTCGTTACCTGAGCACGCAATTCTACAAGGACCATCTGCGCACCTATAAGAAACGCCCTATCTACTGGCTGTTTTCGTCAGGCAAGCAGAAAGCCTTCGAGTGTCTGGTCTACCTGCACCGTTACAACGAAAGCACACTGGCCGAAATGCGCACCGACTACGTGATTCCACTCACCACCAAGCTCGGCAGCTACGTCGAGAAGCTGGAGCAGGACAAGGAAGCCAGCGCCTCCGCCGCCGAAGCCAAACGCATCGAAAAGGATCTCAGCAAGCTCTACAAGCAGCAAGCCGAGCTCAACGCCTTCGATGAGAAGCTGCGCCACTACGCTGACCAGCGGATCTCGCTGGATCTAGATGATGGGGTAAAAGTGAACTACGGGAAGTTCGGGGATTTGTTAGCGGAGGTGAAGGCGGTGACGGGGGAGAAGGCCGAATGAAACCAAAATGCTAAGCCGTAGGGCCGGAGCCTGAAAGGAAAGTTTTTTGGTGCGCGAAATCTGCATGCATAGATTAACAAAGGTTAAATATTAAAATCTTATATTTGCTTTAAAAATTGTGCATTTTTGGATAAATTTATCAGCATCATAATTTAATAATACGGCTTCCAAAGTAGCATCTATTAATATTCTCAGGGAAATGTATGATCTATATCCAAGGGAAAATTGATAAATTTATAGACCAGTGCTTTCGGGACATGGCAGATCTTGATTATATAGCGGCACGAGAGTGTTATAGGCGTGAGCTTTTTATTCAGTATCTTTGGCTTGCCCAGCAATCTGTTGAAAAATATCTAAAAGGCATTCTTCTTTATAGTAGACGTAACACAAAATGCTATAGCCATAATTTACAAAAATTGATGAAAAATATTAGCAAAATTGACGGTCTAGAATTTCTATTGACGGAGGAAGTTGAGAAATACATCGAATACTTGGACCGGCAGGGTATGAACCGATATTTCGAAAAAGAACATTTTATGGAAGGTGACGATATTCTTTATCTTGATAGGACCGTTTGGCAAATTAGACGATATTGCAGACAGCTTAGGCCAGAATTAGTGAGAAATGGGGATGTATTAATATCACCTATAGATGGAGTTCAAGTTGAAAAGCTTAACCGTGCCCTTAAAAATGATGATCGGTTCAGCGTTCCAATTCGAGGTGGTTTGCTAGAGAAAATCGTAAAAGGAAAGCATTCAGGAAAGCGGGAAAGTTTAGTCTGGCATAATTTCTGCTTTGGAAAAAAAAGGAAAAATACAATCAGAAATCATAGATCAGTCAACAGGTTTTCTGACCCCATTCATCTAAACGATTCTGAACTTAAAAAAGAGCTACAAAAGATCGTGAAACTATAAATTAATAATATCAAAAATCTTTTTAAAAAGTAAAAAACATTCGCTACGTTATTTATTTTCGGTGAAAAAGCGCTGAACGTGAGGATACCTCGTGGACAAAATAGCTATAGTCATCAGTGTGGCATCTCTGCTCATCGCGGCATTCTCGCTCGGTTGGAACATCTATCGAGACATTGTCCTGAAGCCCCGGGCGAAGGTTGCGGTTGCGAAGGGCACTATCGTCTCGGAAGTAATGAAGCCGGAGAGTAAGCTAATGATCTCTGCTGTCAATTTTGGGCCAGGAAAGATCCGGCTCAGTATTATTCGTTTCATGCATAGGTCCCCACTCGCACGGCTACTTCGTAACTGGACGCATGGGTTCATAATCCATGACTATAAGAACCCCATGTCTGGTCAGTTACCCGTCACCCTTGATGTGGGGGAGAGCGTTGATCTTGTGTTCCCATGGGATGAGGAGAATCTATGCTCTCACGCCCCAACGCACATTGGCATCAAAGACTCCTTTGGCAGGACGCACTGGGCGCCGACATTAGATGTCCAGAAGGTCAATAAACAGTGGGTGCAAGAATTTGGTAAAAGTCTTGCATAAGTAAGTGGCTAAAGGCGATAGGCCTCGATCCGCGCGATCGGCCCGCACCTGAGCCACGGCGGTAGTCTGCTTTCAGGTACCACACCCCAAATATTCGCGATACTAGCGGTCGATATCCACCCACTATATTCAATCGCAAGGAGGCTAGATGCAGCTCGACCAACTCCAGCAGGGGCTTCAAAACGCCTTCTTCACTGAAGGCCACCGCCTCGTCTTCTGGTACGACTCGCCCGGGAACTTTGCCGATGCGTTGGATGAGCTGTCATTCGATGGCGTGCAGATCCTCAACATGGCGGGGCAGTCTACCTTCGGCGTGAAGCTGCGCCTGGAGCTGGACGAGCCCGAGACGCCGACGCTGCTCTACTTCCCCTACGCCGAGCCGGCGCCAGAGGATGACTGGCTGCTGGACATCAAGCTCTACTCCGGACGCTTCTATGCCGATCAGCTCTCGATGACCTTTAACGAGCTGGGCCTCACTCGGCATGTGCTGCGTGAGCATCTGGCCCAGCGACAGGCGTTCCTGGGGAGTCGCAAGCGCATCGAGGCGCTCAAGCGCCTGGTCACGCCGGAGATGGACGAGGAAGGTTTGGATCAGGCGATGTGCGCTGCCGTGGTGGGAGCTCCCGCCGGCGATATTGCCACCCTGCTGTTCCATCTAGCCGATGAGGCGGTGGCCGAGGAGACAGGGCTGGAAGGGAATCCCTCGTCGCTTGAGGAGATGGCCAAGTATGCCCTGGTGCCGAGCCTTGTGCGGGCCCTGCAGTTGGAAGTCGGGTACCCCGCCACTCAGGCGGAGCTCAGCGGCGAGGCACCGCTGCCGTTTGGCCAGCTGATGTTGCGCCTGCTGACCACCGGCTACTGCGAGAGCATCTCAGAAATCCCCGACTGGGCGCAGAGCCATGCCATCGCCTCGGTGAACGCGCGGGCCACCTCCCGGGCGCTGCTCTCGCGCTGGCGGGACAGCTCGCGCTTCTACCCGGCCTTCGATGTGATCTCCGGCTGGGTGGCCGAGGCGCTGCGCATCGAGGACAAGATCCGCGATGTGCCGCTGGAGCGACTGGCCAACGTGGCGACCTTCGAGGTTGTCGAGAAGCAGATTATCGTCGACCTGTGCCAGGCGATCCCCGAGGCCGATGTTCGCGACCTGGAAATGTTCCGTGGCATCATCGCCGAACGCCTGGACGGCTACTGGGCCTCACGCCACAAGAACGACGAGCGCCGGGCCTTCTATCGCCGGCTCTACGCCGCGCTGCACGCTGCCATCGACCTGTTCGCCCTGCGGCAGCAGCACCTCAACGGCTTTCATTACGAGAGCGTCGAGGCGCTCTACCACGCCTACTGCACTGAGCTCTACCGCTTCGATACCGCCTACCGCCACTATGCGGTGGCCTCCGACAGCACGAGCGTGGAGCTGCTCAAGAAACTCGATGAGGCGGTGGAGCGCTGCTATGACGAGTGGTTCCTGGGCCAGCTCACCCGCAACTGGAGCGAGCGCATCGACGCCGAGGGGCGCCTGCACGACTGGAAGCTGCCGCGCCTCCCCAACCAGCAGCACTTCTTCCGCGACGTGGTACGCACGCACCTGGACGCCCACCGCAACAAGCGCCTGGTGGTGATCATCAGCGACGCCTTCCGCTATGAAGCGGCCGAGGAGCTGCGCGAGCGCATCAACGCCAAGCGTTACAGCGAGGCCACCCTGGGCAGTCAGCTCGGCGTGGTGCCCAGCTACACCACCCTGGGGATGGCCTCGCTGCTGCCCCACCGTGAGCTAAGCTACCAGCCAGGCAATGACACTGTGCTGATCAACGGACAGTCCAGCCAGGGCACCGCCAACCGCAGCAAGCTGCTCAGCGATGCGCTGGGCGGGCAGGCCATGGCGGTCACCGCCGATGAAGTGAAGGGCTGGTCCCGCGATCAGGGCCGCGAGGCGATCAAGGGCATGCAGCTGGTCTACGTCTATCACAACGTGGTGGACGCCCGGGGCGATACCGCCAGCACCGAGAGCGAGACCTTCGCCGCGGTGGAGGACGCCATCGAGGAGCTCGATACGCTGACCCGCAAGATCCTCATGCACCTCAACACCAGCACCGTGCTGGTCACCGCCGATCACGGCTTCCTGTTCCAGCGCAGCAAGCTGGACGCCACCGACCGCACCAGCCTGGCCGAGAAGCCAGCCGGGGCCTTCAAGAGCAAGAAGCGCTACGTGCTCGGGACGAGCCTCCCCGACAACCCCAGCGTGTGGCACGGCCACACCCGCGAGACCGCCGGCACCACCTGCGCTACCGAGTTCTGGATTCCCAAGGGCGCGCACCGCTTCCACTTCGTCGGCGGCGCCCGCTTCGTGCATGGCGGCATCATGCCCCAGGAGATCGCGGTGCCGGTGCTCACCGTCAAGCAGCTGCGCGGCGAGAAGGTCGAGAAGCGCACCCGCCGCAAGGTGGACGTGATCTCGCCCAAGGCCTCGCTGAAGATGGTCAACAACATCCAGCGCTTCGATCTGATGCAGACCGAGGCAGTCAGCGAACAGCTCAAGCCCATCACTCTGGCGGTGACCATCTTCGAGGGCACCGAAGCAGTCTCCAGCGAGGAGACGGTGACCTTCGACAGCACAAGTAACAACATGGATGACCGTATGAAGTCTGTGCGCCTGTCGCTGTCCGGTACCGACTTCGACCGCAAGCGCGACTACTTCCTGGTGCTTCGCGACAAGGACCTGGGCACCGAGCTTGAGCGTTACCGGGTGGTCATCGACCTGGCGTTCACCGATGATTTCTTTTGAGAAAAAGTTTAATCTTTTTAGTATTCATTGATGGCTGACTGGCAGCATGCACTGAAAAATGCAGCCAACCTATATTTAAATATAATCCTACCGCCTACCAAGTGAGCAATCAATGTTACAAAAACTTTGGAAGAGAACTAAAGAAGTAGCTACAATGTACACAGGTACATTCGTGGTTGTGATGATCTTAAATCAGCTGCTCTTTTTTGGTTTTTGCTTAAATCCTGTCTGTTTGATTGCTGCAATGCCACATGTATTGTTTATCACTGTAATAATAGGCACGTGGTTAAACAAAAAAAATGGGTGGGGTAGTAATGAAGTTGCAGGAAAATCTATTAAAAAAGCAGCCAAGGCTGTAAGTACATCAGCATCTGAAATCAACAAATCTCTGGAAGATTTCAATGATGAAATCCAGCGGGACTTAGAAAAAAAACAAGAAGAAAAAGACCTTAGAGCGAGAAGCGAGAGAAATGAAAGATTAAAAAAGTCATTGAAAATATTAGATGAGTTAAAAACATCAGATGAAGAGGTATTAAAAAACACACATCATGCTGATGATATCACTCCCCGAAATGACTATATAGATAATAAAAATACCAATGAATATTTCCTTGAAGAGCCCCCATCATGGCTGGATGAAATCCCACCTTGGCTGGATGAAATCCCACCTTGGCTCGATGAAAGCCAATCTTGGGCAACAGAAATTCCACCATGGCTAGTAAATGAAATGCTTAGCGATGGTTTTCTTTGGGCTGAAGAAAGCAGTGGCTTTGCTGACAAACTTAAAGAGTATGGAATATCCTCTATCTGGCACATAACTCATAGAAACAACATTGAAGAAATACTTAATAAAGGAATCCTAAGCAATAGCCTCGCGTATCAAAGTGAAAAGCCGATAGATATCTCTAATAAAGGGGCGCAAAGATGGCGAGAAAGAAAAGAGCCGATATGCGGCCGTACAATACATGAATATGCGCCTACTTATCTTAACATTAAAAACCCCATGTTATTTGTTAAACAAGATATACATGATGAGTTATGTCTCGTTGAAATATCACTAGCTGTTTTGTCAAGGCATGAGTTTATTTTTACTGATGGAAATGCTGCGGCCCGTAATACGAATTTTTTTCGTAACGTAAATGACTTAACGAAGTTGCCGTGGGATGTGTTAAATGCATCTTATTGGAATGATTTTCCTGATGGTAAAAGGAAGAGGTGTGCTGAGGTGCTGATCTACCCATTGATCGAATCTCACTATATATTAAAAATACATTGCAGGTCTGTTGAAACCTTAAATCATGTCCAAAAATTTAATTTTCCTGCGCAAATATCTGGTGAGTTATTTTTTGGGAGCAGCAGCATAGCCTATCCATCCTATACTTTTCCTGTAGAAGACTACTATGATGAAAGACCTTTCTAGGCCTAGTTCATGAGCTTGAATATAATCAGAGGTAATATATTCACAAGCAACTGCCAGACCATAGTAAACACAGTTAATTGTGTTGGTGCTATGGGTGCAGGTATTGCACTTGAATATCGTCTGCGCTATCCAGACATGTATAAAAAATACACTAAGCTTTGTGAGGAGAACAGAATAAACATTGGTATGTTATGGATATATAAGTCGCCTGACCGCTGGATCTTGAATTTTCCAACAAAAAAACACTGGAAGTATCCATCGAAACACGCATACTTGCACGCAGGTCTCAATAAATTTGTGGCAACCTATAAGGACAAGGGCATAATATCGATAGCATTTCCTTTGCTTGGCGCCGATAAAGGGGGGATTCCTCAGGAAGAAAGTCTTGAAATAATGGAGAGTTATTTGGCTGACTTGGACATAGATGTTGAAGTATATAAATACTCGCCTGATGCTGAAGACGACCTGTACAGTGAAATTAAAGCTTGGCTTTTATCACAAGAAATTGATTATATATCGAAATCGACAGGTCTGAGGAAAGATTATGTAATTAAGGTATTGGATGCAATGCAGTCGAAGGATATCTGCCAATTAAATCAAATTGGAAGGGTTCAGGGCATTGGTATAAATACTCTAGAAAAGATTTTTGGCTTCGTCAGAAAGTCAAAAATTGATAATCAAGACTCAATTGAGCAACAGCTATTGTTATGAACAAGTATATTAAACGGCCTCAGTCGCGCCATCTGAAATTAGGCTTAAGAATCTAACAAATGAAAATTATTCACTTTTTAAAATCAAAGCTCTACCAAGATAACAAAGTTAAATCAACAACACAGCTTGAGAATGACTTTCTTGAGTTTCCGCCTTTCCCACTGCAAAATAGCTTGCTGACAAGCGAGTTTACCGTCGTCAAAGTATACGGCATAGGAAGATTGTTTTACTATTTGAAAATGTTCTACAACTTTTTGTTTAAAAGAGGGTATGCGATAAATAAAAACTTTAGCGATTCTTCTGTGTTAATGGATATGCAGAGGAATACTCGAGAGAATTTATCTCAAGCAAAAGAAGCTTTTTCTAACATGAAAAAAGAATTCGAAAAGCAAATCTTCCTTAAGCGCATACTTGTGTTTGGATCTCTGATTATTTTAAGCCCTATTATAGTCATCGCATTATTGATGTCGATTTTTTATTTCACCATAAGGTTTGGTGTTGTACTATTAAGAATAAACAAAAATACTCTTGGAAATCTAGGTGCTTTTTTGCCTTTAATTGAAGGCCAGGAGGTTGTTATTGTAAGGCCCGATCTCGCTAGAAAAAGAAAAGTTGATATCTCAGCTGTACTATCTCACGAGCATATTCATTTTCTACAGTATAAAAATGATGCTTCCAGTCGCAAAAGTACCATAAATAGCCCCGAAGTTTTTATTAAGGAAAAGCTGCTAACATCGTACATCTTGTATCTTTTCGAAAGAAATGAAGTAGAGGCTAGATTGCATGAGTTTGTGCTTTCATATTATCGAAAGTTCAGGCAATTGCCTCTAGAGCTAGAAGGATTTGTAGGCATATTTTTAGCTTCCCGAGAGATTTCCCATCTGCTAAAAAACCTCGTAGGCCAAGGAGATTTCCCCTCGCCTTCATCTGAAGAGGAAATGTTTTTTATTAGAGAGAAAGATGTTGCGGATGATCTGGAGTTAATATTACTGTCAATTAAAAAAGAAGACCAGAGGTGTAAGTTTGTGACCGAGGTCATGGCAACTATGTATGGCAATTTGCTAAAGTTGTATGGTGATAAAAAATCAAGTGATTACTTTAATAATCAGATTGGGCTTCCAAACCTGTATGATCGCCTCTACGGTTAAGCAGTTGATGGTAGGGGTATGGCGGGAAATTATGAGAAATATGAAGCTCCAATTTTTTAAGGCAGAAACATCTTTCGAGTCAATAGGAAAAAGCCTAGTAATTTTATAGAGTGACGCTACCAGTTTATCATTCGTCTAGAATGTTTGCCCACAAGGTGGTTTATTGTCACCTTAGTGATCTGCTTTACTACGCTGAACCATCATAGTTTTCTGGAGCCCATGCGTGACATTCTCGATGGACAACGAGCCACAGCCTCATAATCCACCTCAGCCTGCCGCGGAACAGGAGAGTGACCTCGACACACTGCTCAACGCCCACTTCGCCGGCAGGGTAGTGCGTAAGGACCTGACCCAGCGGGTCAAGGAAGGCGCCAATGTGCCGGTCTACGTGCTGGAGTATCTGCTCGGCATGTACTGCGCCACCGATGACCAGGAGGTGATCGACGAGGGCCTGAAGAACGTCAAGACGATCCTTGCCGACAACTACGTCCGCCCCGACGAGGCCGAGAAGGTCAAGTCGCTGGTCCGCGAGCGCGGCAGCTTCAAGGTGATCGACCGGGTGACGGTGCGCCTCAACGAGAAGCAGGACTGTTACGAGGCGGCATTCAGCAACCTGGGCATCAAGGATGCCGAGATCTCAGCGGAGATCGTCAAGCAGCACGAGAAGCTGCTGGTGGGCGGGATCTGGGTCATCGCCACCCTGAGCTACTACCACGAGGAGGGTCAGCGAGGCTCACCGTTCGGCGTCAGCCAGCTCAAACCGATCCAGATGCCGCACATGGACATGGAGGCGCTGTTCGAGGGGCGGCGTGGCTTTACCACGGATCAGTGGCGTGAGGTGCTGGTGCGCTCCATCGGCATGGAGCCCGCCGAGCTGGACGCCGAGGTGCAGTGGCATCTTTTGGCCCGCATGATTCCCTTCGTCGAGAACAACTATAACGTCTGCGAGCTGGGCCCCCGCGGCACTGGCAAGAGCCATATCTACAAGGAGTGCTCGCCCAACAGTATTCTCGTCTCCGGTGGCCAGACCACCGTGGCCAACCTGTTCTACAACATGAGCTCGCGGCGCATCGGCCTGGTCGGCATGTGGGACCTGGTGGCCTTCGACGAGGTGGCCGGCATCTCGTTCAAGGACAAGGATGGCGTGCAGATCATGAAGGACTACATGGCCTCTGGTTCCTTCGCCCGCGGGCGCGAGCAGATGGAGGCCTCCGCCTCCATGGTGTTTATCGGCAACATCAACCAGAGCGTCGAGTCGATGGTGAAGACCAGCCACCTTCTGACCCCGTTCCCCGACGCCATGATCGACGCCGCCTTCTTCGATCGCTTCCACGCCTATATCCCGGGCTGGGAGATCCCCAAGATGCGGCCGTCGTTCTTCACCCAGCGCTATGGCTTCATCGTCGACTACCTGGCCGAGTTCTTCCGCGAGATGCGCAAGCGCAGCTTCGCCGACGCCATCGACCAGCACTTCCGCCTGGGCGATAACCTCAACCAGCGCGACGTGATCGCCGTGCGCAAGACCGTCTCCGGTCTGCTAAAGCTGCTCTATCCCCACGGGGAGTATCAGAAGGAAGACGTACGCCAGGGCCTGGAGTACGCCCTGCAGGTGCGCCGTCGGGTGAAGGAGCAGCTCAAGAAGATCGGCGGCATGGAATTCTACGACGTCCACTTCAGCTACATCGACAAGGAGACGCTGGAGGAGCACTTCGTCTCGGTCAAGGAGCAAGGCGGCGGCGGGCTGATCCCCGAAGGGCTCGGCAAGCCGGGCGTGGTGCATACCATCGGCCTCAGTGACAAGGGCATGCCGGGGGTCTACCGCATCGAGCTTCAGGTCACCGCCGGCAGCGGCAAGCTGGCCATGTCGGGCCTGGGAAATTCCACCCATGCCAAGGAGCAGGTCAAGATGGCCTTCGACTATTTCAAGGCCAACGCCAGCCGGATCAGTGCTTCCAGCAAGGTGCTGGACCATGACTTCCACCTGCATGTGGTCGACCTGCAGAACACCGGCGTGCTGCGTGATCTCGCCCTGGCCAGCCTGGTGGCCTTCGCCTCAGGGCTGCTGAAGAAACCGACCCAGAGCCAGATGGTGGTGCTGGGCGACATGAGCCTGGGCGGCAGCCTCAAGCCCGTGGAGAGCCTCGCCGAATGCCTGCAGGTGGCGTTTGATGCCGGCGGCAAGCGCGTCACCCTGCCCATGAGCAGCGCCATGGACATCCCCACCATCCCCGCCGAGCTGTTCACCAAGTTTCAGACCAGTTTCTATGCCGAACCGGTGGATGCGGCGGTCAAGGCGCTGGGGGTGGAGTGAGCAAAGTATCGCCGCCGGGCAACGTCTGATAGGAGGAAAAAACGATGACCATGCCATGCGCGCGGACGCGTTCGGTGATTCAGGCTGAAGAGTTTCGAGAAGAGCTCAGCAAAGATCTTTCCCTCACAGAATCCATCCGCAGGAAGGCCAAGCGGCTGCTGCGACATTACCCCGAACGGAGAGAGATTCTCGACCCCTCGCGGAGAGAGTTTCTCGGCGCCGGACAGCTGGAAGAGCACCTCAGCGCAGGAACCATCTTCCAGCCCGTCTTCAGCGCCTACATCGAGGAATAACCAGCCGCAGCGCTTAGCGACACTGGACATGACCTACAAGCTCAACGATTCATCAGCACCGGGCCGAATGATCCAGAGTCCCCTCAGCCAGGTTATCACTTGCAATGGCCAAACTCTGCAGGTCTCTATCGACCGCTTGGAAGAGGACACTGACTGGTTGCTGGAAGTCTTCAATTCTAAACGTTTCAAACTATAGCATCTGGAGGCTCTGATCAATGCAGCTCATGCCGGGCGCTCGATTGCTCTGCCTCCACTTTCACATCTAGAATGAGATTGATATTCTAATATCAACAACCTGTTTAGGTGGCTACATGTGGGGTCCCGTATGATTGAGTTCTGAGCTATGCAAGTCTTCACCCTTATGTCACGCCTGAACGCTTTATTCAAACGTTGCGCTCACCGGCTCGCCCGCCTGCTTGCGGACCGCCCACTATCGGCAACCGCTGCGTCCGATAATCCGCATATTTTGGTGTTGCGATGGGATGCAAAACTTGGCGACGCCATCGTGTCATCCTTCTTCTACCGCGAAGCCCGCAAGGTCAACGCCCGCACCACCGTGATCACCGTTGCCGAACTTTCCGAACTGCATGCATTAGATTTTACAGCGGATCAGGTAGTAGTAACCGATACAACGCCAGGTCTTGCCAAGCTCTGTTGGCTAGCTTGGCAACTGGACAGGGTCGATGCTGTGGTACATCTGGTCGGCAGGATCCAGCCTGCGGAAATTGTCTTCCTCAGATTACTCCGCCCTGCGTTGGTGTACTCCCTCGATGACAGCCTGAAATGCGTCAATCGAAAGTTCGGCGCCGCCACCCAAGAGCTGGACACGGCCGCGAGATATCGCCATGTATTATTCGACCTTGGGGCAAAAGAGGTACAAAGCACATACATTGTTCCGCTGCCCGCCAAGCTGCCCGATGCCGCACTGGACCCCATGATATTGTTCAATCCATACGCCAGCAGGGCCGAAAAGTGTTTGTCCAGCGATCGTTCCATCGACGTGTTGCAGGCGATTTCCATGGCCTTTCCCTCACACACCGTTGGGATCCTGAGTAGCCCCGCCACTCTGAAAGACGCTCAACGTATTGAGCTCGGGGTTGGACGAGCCAACGTACTGGTGTTGGGCGGCGTGTCGTCGCCAAAGGATGTCGCCGGCTACTTATGTCGAGCACAGGCAGTAGTCAGTGTTGACACGGCGATCGTACACATGGCGGTCGGCCTCGGCACCCTCCTGGTGGCCTTATACCCGGTGCAGGAAGGCACAATCAATCCTTGGCTACCCCCGCCCAGCCCGCAGACCCACGTGATCTATAGCCGACAGTTGCCTGGCTCCATTAGAAACATGAACACATTCCCGACCCGAGAGGTCATCGATGCGCTGCACGCGCTGCTGCATCCGGGCACCACCTTGTCGCTGGACGCCCGTATCGTACCAGGCATGGGAGTGGCCAGCAGATCGATCGCCCGCCAGTTGCCTTTGATCAGCCAGCATTTTCCAGAAGTCGCGGAATGCCATCCGGGGACCATTAACATCGCGCTCGATCAACCTTTGTTGCTGACAGTACCAGACCATCGAACCGCACCTTTGGCCTGGACACCCAGCGGACGAACCACCGAAGTGTTTGACCTGCTACGTGTGGAACTTGAGCTGATTTCGTCGCCTGCTCGCTTACCTGCCTGGCTGTATGTCGCCCATGATTCCCCGCATCGCGGCACACCGTCAGTGCACGAACTAATCGCTCATCCTCTGGACCTGGCTGGCGTGAGTCACTGTCGCCTGCACATACGCGCAGATGCGGTGGCGCTGCCGGCTGCTGATTAGCCGATATCGGCCATCAACTGCTCGACCTGTGCCAACCAGTAGCCTCGGTCCTCCTCCAAGTGCAGGAACAGATTGGCCAGTAGTGTGCCGCCGGCCAGGAACTCCGCCACCGTCTCTTGCCGTGTGCAGGTACGCCTGAAGTAGGTGTTGTAGAGCTTGATTAAGGCGACATCTCGTTGCAGAAAGTCGGTGACGCTAACGTCCCGGCGTCTCATTACCTCGCAATTGGCGAAGCTGTATCTCGGCTGGTACCCAGGGTCGACGACCTCACCAGGGATAACTACCACGTCGTCGCACGCGAGAGCGACTATGTCCTTTATGAAGCCGGGATTTCCCCAAGGATGGGCGGAAGTGTAAATGCCTTGGTGCAGCGCCTGAGCAAGCAGCGGATTGCCCGGCAGAGAGGCGAACAGGCACTCGTCGTACCAGTGCAGATTGGTGCTCACACCGTAAGGGAAGACCACATCGGTTGGGTCGCGCAGGAATAAGGTATCAGCGTCCACCCAGATACCGCCATACCGGTGTACAAACGCCATGCGGATGAAATCGCTCTTGGCGACGATGGCCTCGACACCTTCATTTAAGGTGAAGGCCAACGGCTCAAAGCCCCAAGCCCTGTCAATAACATCCGGCCCCAAATAGCGGTCAACTATGCGCGGGGTCAGCAGCAGCAGGCGACCCCCCAGCACTCTGCGAATCGACACCAAGGCCAGAGCGACATAGGGCGGCATGGGTTGCCCGGGCGCATGCTCCCAATAAGTGACATACGGCACGCTGGAATAGCCCATCAAAAGACCACCCTGCCCGCATCGTCTAACAAATCGAGTCTAGTTAGGTACGACCGAAGTAACACAAGCGAAGGCACGCAACTCGTCTGGGCCATAAACTCATTGCCTAAGGCGGCTTTGTATAGCTCAAGCCATGCCGGCGCTGGCACCTTGGGCAGAAAGGCTTCAAGCGCCTCTCGGTTACCCTCACCAAACAACAGGCGCAGCGTGCGCAAAATCGGCTGATAGCCCTGAGCGGACAGTAGTTGCGCCAGTGCATCATCCAAATGGTGGGAGACCACCACGCTGTTTAGGCGTTCCTCAACCGTGGCATCTGTAAGCGCCACCCTAGGATCTATCGCCACCGGATAGAGGGCGCGAAATGACTTGGCGCCATTGTGCAAGGACTCCCGCAGCACCTTGTCGGCTGTTGAGCCCGTGACCAGCACGTCATCACCAAAGATGACATGCACCCCGCTCCAGCGATAGAAGTTCTCTGAAGGAATGACATGGTCCTGTACCAAGTTAACCTGTGCGCGCTCCTCTAGGCTCAGTTTCGCATAGTGCTCGCACGGTGGTGCAAGCCTAGGCAGCTTGACATTGATGATGGTAGGTAAGGCTTGTTGCGCTAGTTTGAGATTGACCGCCTCGACCACTATGTCAAAAAGCACGTTGGCAGCGGATGGCACGTTGCGCCACCCGGTTGTCATCATCACCACGCAATCGCCGCTAGCTTTTGCTTCTTGAAATAACTCCGTCCATTTCGAGCTTGGGTCATCGAGTTCGGCGTGTAAGTAGTCGATCAGGCCGCGGGCCAAGTAGAGGATTTCGTCCACGCCGCCATACTTTGCACGGCTGTAGATAGCTGCCAGTTCACCTGCATCGTGGCCGGTGCGCATGTCGTAGAATCGGCCTTGCGGGCCAGGTGTTAAATAGGCCAGCGCTGTTCCACCTAGGGTTGCGACGTACTCACCCATGTCGATCAGGCCACGCGCCATCAGGTCGGCGGCGAATGTCCGAAAACCGGTCTTAACATCGTCACTGTTAGGTCGTGCCACTGCCTGATGAAACAGACTCAGCTGAACATCGTTCGGAGCTTTCAGCACCTCGGACCAAGAACGCGCGACAAATGAAGAAAGCTGAGTCATGACTGTACGGCCGCTTGATTCAATACGGGGAATTCACTCTCTGGTAGCAATGTATCGATTTCGACATCGATTCGTCTGTGGCCCTGATAGTAACTGATGCGTCTAAGGCCCTGCGGCCGGAGCGCCGTCATCAGCTCAACCAGGCCCGCGCCAGCATCCTCGGGGGAGTGGGTATCCGATCCGATAGTGAATGGCACATCGTGGGCGATGAGCTGGGGAAGGAGGCGCTTAGACGGGTACGACCACAGCCCCTGGACTTCCTGTCCTACCGGCAAGGCTAAGCTCGACTTGCGCAGCCCCGAGGAATTGAGCTCGAACGCGATGCCGCTACGAGCCAGCGGTGCCAGCAAGGGTTCGAAGCGGCGCACGATGACCTCCTCTGGCAAGGCGCGCAGCAGGGTATCGGCATGCCCTACGGCGTCGAATAGACCGCATGCTATAAGTTCTTCAAGATTGGCGAAGTAGCGGTCGAGGAAAGCTTGAGATGCCAGTCGTGGCAGTTCCCAGACCTTAACCATGGGCTCCCCTGGCACCTCCACGTAGTGGACCGAGCCGATGGCGAAGTCCAGCGGATAGCGTGTCAGGAGATCATTGGTGGATTCTTCGACACCAGGCATGTAGTCGAACTCCAAGCCCTGCAGGATCGTAATCTGCCCCTCGTAGACCATACGCGCCCGCTCGATGTCGACAAAGTAGCGGTCAAGCTCGCTCGCCAGCAGCCGGTTGTTTGCATCCACGAGGAACGGCGCGTGGTCGGTAATGGTGAGGATTGTGACACCGGCTGAGATCGAGGCTCGCACCAGCTCATCGACCGAGCCGGTGGCGTGCTTGGAGTATAAGGTATGGCTGTGTGAATCGATCATGCTGACTCCCATACCTGAAGCATGCCGTCGTGTCTGGCCATTTCTTTGACCAGCCAGTAGGGGTTATTCACCCTAGTAATGATCGAGTGTAACAGCTCGGTTTTCTCCAGCCGTGATAGCAGCTCGGTCAGTGGCTGACTGTAGAGTGTCCGAGCTAGTGGGTTACGAAACAGCTGAGCCTGCAGTCTGCTCCAGTCCATCAGGTCGGAATGGATATTACCCAGGCGCAGGGTCTCGATGCCGTACAAGTACATGTCACCATTCGGCTTGATGGTGACATCCATGCCATTGGCATGAGGCGACTTGTTCAGGCTGCCGAAGGTGAAGGGCTTATTGACCTTAGCCTCTATGGCTGCAATGTAGCCGTGCATGTCGAGATAATCCTCAGATGTGCCCGCCGCCGGGTGCACTATGTTCTTGTAATCGATGCCAAAGTGCTGCTCCCCAACTACCAACAAGTCCTCTAAGGGCCCAATCTCGGTGATATCGACTTCGATCCCCCAGCGTTGCAGTTCCTGTGTGAGGTATTGGCGCGTGAAGTGCCTATCGGTATCAATGGAGCGGAACGAGAAGCTAAGGCCCGAGGACCGACTGCGCTGAAGGTAGTCGATGCTGAACCCGTGGGCGCGCCATTTGATCTTCTCGATATGGTGGCTGTCGGCACTCAGACGGATGTTGCAGGTGTCGCCGTTGGCTGTCACGATGCGACTAGTCTCATCGTAGAACTCGGCCATTTTGGCGTGCGGTAAAAACCCGCTGGTGATGAACTCGAAGCACTTGCCACCGTTGGAGAGGCCAAGGATTTCGTGGAACACTTTGGCATTGTTTAGCGGCTCACCCTCACCGCTGATGGAAATACGCTTCACTGACGGCGCATTGATCAATACGCCGAGGTTATCTCGTGCCAGTGGCGACAACTCCATGTTCACTCCTATTTTGTGCTTGTCGGCGTACATGCAGAATGCACACCCGATACCACAGGTCTGGGTGATATCGATATACAGCAGGTGATCTTGAAGTTCCATTTAATCTCCTGGACACTTGGCCCAATGCACAGGTAAGGTGGGGAGAGGTCTGAATTGGCCAGTTCAATGGCAGTGGCGAGAAACTGCAGAGTTTCCAGATGGTCGTCATGATTCAGCAGTTCAGCTTTAGCGAGCTCGAGGGCCTTGGGCAGCGTTTCGCCGTGAAGCAGATGGAGGATCACTTCCGCCAGCACACCGGCCGGCAGGATCCCCGATGGTTGACAATGGGTAATGGCAGCCGCTTCACACGTCAGCTCGAAGGCGCAGCCGACGTCGCTCATGGGCCAGAGGTACAGGCTCACCGGCGCGACCCGAATCACCCCGCCGCAGCCCTTGCTGTTGTTGACCGCTTTTTCCCCAAGGCTTTGCATGGATTGAAGCGCCGATAGGCAGGTATTGTCCGGGGCACGACGATGGTGCAGGTCGCGATGCTGGATCAGCCAGCCTGGCGCGTCCTCGAGACTGGTATCCAGGAGGCGGCGCATCTCTGCGCTAGGCTCTCCCCCTTGTGTCACCAGCCAGCGCAGGTAGGCATGGGCAATGATGGAAGGTGGATGGCACATGCCTCGCATGCTGCCGCGCACATCGGCGCGCAACAGACCCTCGGCGGTGAACAGCGTAATCTGGGTGTCGTCGGTGATCCGCTCGAGTCCCCCGAAAGCCGGCGAATACTCACTGATGCCTTGAGGGCCGAAGCGTTCGAGAATCCGTTGGCGGCTCATGAATTCTACCGACGCGCCCAGGGCATCGCCCACGGCGCCCCCCAGCAGACAGCCGGTGAAACGATCTTGCAGGGTGGGGTTGTCAGCCATGGTCTGGCTCCTTGTCAATTCGGGGGGCAGCGTGAAGCCTCAGCATGGCACCCCCCCATGCGACACCTCATGTCGCATCACCACCTTTCGCGCAACACCTCGTGCAGCGCGACATCGGTTGTCTGCGTAATTCTAGAAAAAATCAGTCGTCTAGGTTCAAGCACCATCCCCTTCTGCCCACAGTCCGAAAATCGCGTATCCCTGCGACAAGCTGCTCAAACTCTCGTGCACCATTCTTGTCACGCAGATATCGGTCGATTCCGCAACCTGCGCAGTTTGCCTTGAAGCCAGACGGGCTCTGGAAAAACAGACGAACCTTACCTCTACAGACCGGACAGATCTGCAGCGCCTTGATTTCCTCATTTCGTTGCAGCAGGTCACTGCCAAGGCGTAATGCATTTGCGGTGTGCAATGCCGTTTTCAGCTCTTCCATAAGAGCCTCGGGCAGCACTTCCCTGAGTTGCAATCTGTTTCCATGCAGGTCTACATGCAAAGCGGATGAGGCCTTAGCTCGGCTCAGCACAGCTGCCGGAACCTTCTCCAGCGGCTGGCAGTAGTGCTCCAGCAGCAGTCCTTGCAAGGTGCGGTCTACCAGCAAGCCAAACCGCTCCTCGCAGTACATGTCTGAAGGCGACAAAGCTATCCATTGTTCTGAAAAGGGGTCTTCTGGCAGTTCCTGTCCAATCGCTGGCCAAGCAATGAAACGGTTCGCAGGCAGTACTTGCTCAGAGACTGCCCACGAAGTCAGCCATGGAACCACTGTCAGCAAAACTGATTCCTCAGTGGAAGTAGGCACCTTGGTTACCAGCTCCCACTCAAGGCCTTGCTGCCGAAGCTCAAGGGTTCTGCCTGCCCATATCCCCTCGACCTTCCCACCCAAATACGGCTGTAGAGCCCTGCGCAGCACGAGACCAGCATAGCGTGAGTAAGCCGCGGCACGATACTGGTTCCGCTTGAAGCGTTCTTCTGCAGTTATTTTGGCACCTGTCTGAGTTCTTCCCAAAAGCTCCCAAAGCGTCGCCAGGTGTTGGTAATGTGGGTCATGACTGAGAACGTTCGTACGGTGCAATCTACTGTCAACCCGAGCGTTACGATCAAGCCGTGTATACAGACCGCTTTGTTGAAGCTCCCGGATGGTTTTGTGCAATCCCTGCAGCCTCTTGAGGGTGCCCCTCAAAAGCTCAGTCACCTTGCTGGTAGCATTCTGGTCAAAGGTCATGCCCCACATGTCACACACCGCGTGTGCAAGCCTATGGTCAATATCTGGTGACTGGTAAAACTCCATCGCCTGCTCAAGGCTTGCCCTTAAACTGTTAAGGGTTGACAGTCTCGCACGCAAATATCGATCAATCTTGTCCAGCAACCGGGCATACACGCGATTTTCGTAGATGCCGTAATCATCTTCACTGAAGCGGGCCATGATTTTTCTTGGGATAACACCACTCAGTGTTTGCCGCTGCCAGCACTCTGAATGGGACGCAAGATGTACCAGTGCCCCTTTCGACAGCTTGCGCGCACGGGCTATATCTGTGACTTCATCCTTATAGTGCATATCTAACTGAGGCCGCAAAGAAATGTGATGCAGGTGGCCTGCCTCAACAACCTCCAACAGCTGTTCCTCGAACAACTGCAAGTGCCCCTGACTATCGACAATCGCCGCCGGCATCAACGGAGAAATCAGCTTGTCATCCTGTCGGAGGTCGGCATCAATGGTGGTAATAGCTTTGAACAACAGCTCGGCGCTGGCTGCATCGGTCTGACGCGGTAGGATAAAAGACCTCAATTGATCTCCAAGCTGGCATCGCTGGCTTTCATCATCCACCAGGAGCCCGGAAAAATTGAGTGTATGGCCATTCAGCATCAGCCCGGTCGCCGCTGTCCAATAGCGACCGGGCTCTATCTGTGAAGGTAGCTGCCAGAGCTGCTCACCTGTCAGCCTGTCCACCCACATCAAGTGGCACCTTCCAATCGGCGAATGTCTGCCTCCAGCAGCTGATTGCACTTTTGCGGTTCGCCATCGAGGCCAGCTTCAACCCAGAAGGCTTCCACTGCATTCTGCAGCGCTACCAACGCATCGAGGCTCACATCGTAGCGTCCAGTGACCTTGCCCTTGCGCATAACGCGCGTGGACAACAGTTGATCCAGAGCCTCACTATCATTCCCACCAGCAGCTCTAACGACGGGGATGAATCTCAGCGCCTGCTTCTCGAAACGGTTTCCCCAGCCAAGTCCAAAGTTCTTTTCCAGTTGGTTGCTCAACGGATCATTACTGAGCCAGGTCAGCAACTCAGAAATCTCCTTCTGGTATTTGTTGCACGCCTGATCAAAGGACTTGTTCAAAGAGCTATAAGAGAAGCCAGCAGGATCGTAGTACTTGATGTCGAAACGGTGATCCTGCTTCGGCAATGTCATCACATGAGCTCGGTCATAGGTCTTGTCGGCCAGCTCATTGGTGGTTTCATCATGATTTGCTGTTCCGATAAACCAGACATTGCCGGGCACAAGTATTTTTCGCCCATCCCGCAGCATTGTTGGAGCGTTTGGCATAGCGGTTTCTGCCAGGCTGATCAAACGCTCACTTTGGTTGTTTTTCTCCAGCGCAGAGAGAAACTCAGCGAAATACTGCTCAGGCCGAGAGAGGTTCATCTCATCGAGCAAAATCACATTACAACTATCTCTCCAGCGTGGCGTCTGGGCCTGATAAAGCGCCTGCAAGCAATCTTTTTCATAAAAACGCCGCTCAAAAGCGTTGTAATGGCCAAGCAGATCATCCCGGTCACGCCAGCCGGCCTGTACCGCGATATCAGTACAAAATCCACCCACCGCCTTGGCAAAGGCCTTAGCCAGACTGGTTTTACCGGTTCCGCTGATGCCCTGGAATACATGCAGCTGACTCATCGCTAGACCGCCAAGCAGCATACGGATATCTTCTTCCGTATAAAAAAGTTCGACATTTTCCTCCGCCAGAGCAATTCGATGCTGAAGCTCTTCAGAAAATTGCTTCAGGTCCGGCACCGGCTCAAGCTGCATACTCGCCCGATACTCCCTTTCAGTGTCCATCAGCGTCATAGCCGGGAATGGTGTCTGGGTTTTCTGAGCATTAGTTAGCTGGTCGATTCGACTTTGTAAATCGTCAATGTGGGCACCCAGTGTATTCTTGTGCAGTTCAAGGACGCGTTTTTCCCGGCCCACTGCCTCAAGTTCAGTTGCGGCCACTCTCTTCATGCTCAGTTCACGACGTTTCTCATCCAACTCTGGCCGAAGTATTGCTAGCTCATGCTCTAGATCGGCTTTTGCCTTACGCAGATAATCAAGTTCATGCTGCAAATCTACCGTGTCTGACTGCTCCAGCCTACGCTTGAGGCTGATATTTTCATGCCGCAGATTATCTAGCTGCTCTAGAAAATTGGCTGCCGACTGCTCGCCTAGCGCCTGTTCCAGCTCCTGCATATCTGACAGCTTCTCTTTCAACGCTTCAGCCTTGCTCCAGGCTATGTCACGCTGGCGCTCAAGCCTTGCCAGCGCATGCTCATGGCTGGCTCGCTCTGCTTCCATTTCCGCAGCAATACGCTGTTCTAGGGCGGCCTCCGCAGTTTTGATGTCAGCCCACTCACGATCCTGCCGGCCTCGCGCACGATCAAGATCCATCTTGCTTTGCTTTATTTCCTGCTCGCGCTCATCCAGCCGCCTGATGCGCTCAGCCTCTTCGTCTGAGCAGCTAAATTTGATTTCCGCTAGAAGGCGTTCAGCCTCAGTCAGCTCGGCATCAAGCTTACGCTTTTCATCCTGCCTTTCGCTTAGAATGCCGGCCTGCTGCTTAAGCAACTGCTGTTGACGATCTTCAAGCTGACGCAGAGCCTGTTCGTTTTGTTCCGCAAACTCTGCCTGCGCGTTAGCTTCACGCAGGCCCAGTGAACGTTCCAAGTTTAATAACTCTGACTTCTGTCGTGCAACCAGTGACTGCTGATCAACCAAGGCCGAACTAGCATCGTCGAGCGCTTTTTTTTCTGCCTCAAATGCTTCCAGTTGCTGAGCTAGGGTCTCTTCCCGTTCTTCGATACCGGCGACCAGCTTATTTGCCTGTTCCCATCGCCCGACATACTCATCCTGTAAACGGTCCTTAAACTTGACCAGCTCCTTGCAAAAATCTGCAAAGCGTTCAATCCAGCGACCAAGGTCTGTATCACCATCCGACTGACACCTGTCAATCACGCTGCGCAACCAGTCCTGATCGACCTGGATATCCATGCTCATATCAAACGACTGGTAGACCTTGGAGGCGTTTTCAAAGGAGGCAGACCATACAGGTAGCAATCTTTCAAGCGAAGGGCGAGCCATATTTGCTGCCGCGGTAGAGTTGGCCTGTTGCTGGGCATGCCTGTTCGAATTTCTCTTCCCCATTACATACATTCCTTAAAACATGAGGTGAAGTTCAGCGCGTACTGGATACTGTTCCGTGCCATAGAAGGTGTGAGTTGAATGGGTTCTTTTCCAGTGAAGCGGCTCTGAGCATGGCTGCTTTTATTTCGCAGATCTGCCAACTCCAGCAGCGTCTCCAGCTGCAGCTCAGCAGCGCCAAGCGTCTTCAGTGGGTGGCACGAATCACTAAGCGTGCCCATTGAAGCCGCAAACAGCAGTGCCTTGAGCGATGAATCAGGCCTGGAGCAGGCTCGAATCACCTGATCAAGTTTCTGCCGTGCAAGCAAATTGATGACGGTTTCTGTCAATGAAGGGAGCTGCAAGGCAGATAAGACTCGATGATTCAATCTGAAATCGGTTCTTTGCCGACTTGGCAACTGCCCAACATCTGCCGGATAAGTGCGAATCAGCCACTGCATAACCACTTCCAGCAGCTTCTGGCTTTCCACCAAGGCCGCATCCAGTTCCTGTGGGCTTGTATCGCCCTGCTGCAGCTTTTCCCGGCGCACCAGCAAAGCGGCTAGGTGGCGTCTTATATCTGGCTGCTGTTCCACCCAGGGATATTCAATCAACACCTGCACTTCCGACTGCTTACGAATTGATTCCAGCCACTGTTCAACGCTCTGGTTGTCCGCCCGTGGAATACTCACCAATGGCGCCAGTTGCGAGAGCAGATTAGCATCCTGCTCAATGGCCTGCTGAAGCGGCTCCTGCAACCACCAGGCGTTTTCACGTAATGCCAAGGAGTCCTTGACGGCCCAGAGATCCAGTCCCCGCTCAGCGGCTGTCACCCAGACGAGCACACGGGCCGATTGCGCGGCATCATCCAGGCGCTGCACACCTTGCAAACGAACCTGCTCGGGCAGCCCTGTCGAACGCCCGAGTTGCTGACTGGCGCGATAGTCCTCACAGTAATCCCGGTAGGCCAGCCTTAAGGCCTCATGGTCGAGCGCCGGCAGCTCTGTGCGCGTAGCTGATAGCACAAACGGGCGGGTGGATTTGCCGGTTTTCCTGTTCAGACGGAACTCGGGATAACGGGCCAAAGGATCCAGTGGCTCCATGTGACTTAGTTGAACAACCAGCCGGGGCCAGAATTGGCCGGTAAACGCATCCTGCAGTAAATAACCGGACTTCATATCGGCTTCGGCAACGTCCTCGTCATCCAACAGGGCCTCGCCTTTGGGGGTAAGAGCATCGGCGTTGTCAACCAGCCAGCCGTTGCTCACTCCCTGCGCCAATATCAACCTGATCAGATCCATGTGGAGACCAGTCAATGCCGCAATGTCTTCCGCGCGCACGGTTCGTGCATAAACCAACCCAAGAATGGCCCGTTGCAACAGGTTCAACTGCGCGCGCCTAGGGTCAGGATATAAAACCCGATGCAACAGAACAGGCCAGAGCAATGACTTTTTCTTGCCCGGGGGTTTTTCGCCAAACCCCAGATACAATCCGGACTCAACGAAGGCTGCCACACGCACCTCCACACAGCTGATGGAAGGCCGCCAGCGCAGGTACCGCCTCATGCGCTTCAGGAGCGGTAGCCAAGGCTGCGTCCCCAACACATATAAGCATTTGACGCTGGCGACTCATCGCCACGTTCATCCGGTTGGGCAACCTCAAGAATCCAAACTGCCGGTTCAGCTGTTTCTCGCGCTCCGCCAAATCCTCAGGATCCTGTAGAGGTCTTGCCGGCGTGTAGACTCGAACACAGGACAACAACACCACATCGAACTCCTTGCCCTGAAAGGCGTCGACAGAGCCAACTCGCAGGCGCTCTTCCAGACTCACGGAACCGTCTCCCCGCATTTTTCTCGTCCACTTGAGATGCTCATGGGGTTCATAACTGCCGTTACGCATTTCCATCAGCGGCACCCCATCCATGCGCTGCTCGGCAAGTTTCTCCATGATCAGCTCACGCTGCGCCGCGTAGAAAGTAATGACCCCGATCGACAGACTTTCGCCACCGGCCTGCAACAAACTCACCACCTCGTCGGCGATGCACTGCGCCTCAGCCTCCCGTACCCGGCTTGTGCCCTTGCGCTGATCGGCACCTTGGGCCGCAGGTACATTGATCCACTGGCAAACACGGTCTCGGTAATGGGGTGACTGCGGCCCGAGGGCTGCGAGAAAGGCCTTGGGAAATGCGAACTCATCCGCGCTCTTCACAGACTTGATTCGCTCAAGGCCGACCGCTTCATAAAACTGCTTGCTGACGAAGTCCCCAAGCACAGGATGCATACGGAATTGGGTATCCAGCATCACTACACGTCGGATATTGTCCTTTTTCTCAAGCTCCATCAGTTTGAGGCGCATCCGCTCGAAAAGGCTGGCGCGAAACGCTTCCATCTGCAGCTCGGTCAGTTGGTGCTCCTTCTGAAGCAGTCCTTCGATATCCGGCTCCAGCATATGTGGCAATTGCCGGTCATCACCCACCAGCACCACACGACGCTTGGCCATGGCCATGGGGACAAACAGATCCAGCGGATTGGCTCGTGCCGCCTCATCGATCACAACGGTATCGAACTCGATATCGGTGCTATCCAGGCTCGACACCTCTTTAAGGTTTGCCATCTGCCGGCCAGCGGCCTGCTGACAGGTGGCACCCACCACCATGGAGTACTCATGCACCACTGCCTGCGCTGCGGCACGGTCAACCGCCAGACTGTCTGCAAGCTGCTCCAGCACCCAGGCCACGCCTTGCTTTCGTTGACGCAGCCGACCCTCAAGGTGACGATCGATAGCGTCCAGTATTGTTAAACCCTCTGGATCTGCCTGCTGCTTCAGGTCAGCGGGTCGGTAGTCCGGCAGGAATCTATCCAGCAGCCGGACTTTCCAGTCTGCGAGGACATGCAGTGAGGCATCCGGCAGTTGCGTGCTGTCCGCTGCATCCTGCAGCCAAGCAAGTAGGTCTGGACTGACGTGCGTGTCATGGCGCTTCAACCAGCTGAGCAAGTCCCAAGCACGGTCAGCGCCGTCATCAGCGAATGCAGCCCGATCGATCCGCAACGCCCAGACCCGCTTCAGTGCCTGGGTATTCTGATCATCCGCCGCGGTTACCGGCACCTGCTGTTGTAGCTGATCGATATATTCCTCAATCTCACTCTCCAGCTTTGGCGGCAAAATCAAACCCGCGCCATCCAGCTCACGCAATTTGCCTAGAATACCGGCAAAGGTCTCGGCCTGACGATCTGGAGGGCTGCCAGCAACCCTGGCTAGTGCCAGCCGTATTGATAGATCCCGCACGCGCTCCAGTTCAGGGTATTTCTGGTATTGCTCGGCGATCTTGGTTTTCAAGTGGGTCACCTGGCGGTCCAGCCAGGGATCAATCACCAAGCCATCATCCTGCATGCCACGCTTGCCACCCACGCGCGCGCCGGGCAAACCGAACACATCGCTGCGATCCAGTGCATTGTCCACAGCGTCGTGCTGGAAACTGCTGATCAGCACCTGCGCCGCAATATGACTGTCCCTGGCCTCCTCGCCCAGGCGCCTCTGCAATGCGGCAATCACCTGGGTTTTGCCGGTTCCAGGCGGGCCGATGATGATCACCATGTCCGGCGTATTGAGAGCAGTATCCAACGCCAGCGCCTGCTTCTCGGTCGGTTTGCCCCCCTTGAATGTTTCCAGCGCATAGGGCGTCAGCCCCTTCACTTGTCGGCGCCTTGCTGCCGGCACAGCCACCCCCTCCAACAACCATTTCAATTGCGGCAAGCGCTTGCCCGAATCAATCGACTGTTTGGCCGCAAGGCGCCTTCTACCCACGGTTCTGTGTCCTGCTAGCGACAGGTATATCCAACCGTCAGGTTTTTTCGGGCGAACCCCGCGACGGTTGGATGCCGGTTTGAAAACCACACAGTCATGCTCAAAGCGCAGGGTGCCGCGTGGAGTTTCCTGCCCAGCCCTGGCCTCATTCACCGTGAGTTCTTCTGCCCAGTCCGGGCGATCCATGCCAAGATCAACCTGGGTGTCTGCGTTCAAGTCAAGGTCACGCCAGCGGTCACGGAACTCCTTGTAATCGTCCTGCGACTTGGGTGTCAGTCGCCAGACGTTGTCGCGTCCTTCCTCCGCGCTTTGCCATTGCACAAAACGCAATGCGCGCAGAGTTTCCGCCTGAGATAAAGCAGCCTGCCATTCTTTGTCGTTGTACAGGTTCCACAGCTCAAGGTAATGGGCGTTGTCGCGCAGCGCAGCCTCCAGCATGGCCTGCTGACTGGCACTGGCTATAACCGTAGCAACTGATGCATCACGAAACGCGAACTGACCAACCAGCAGGGAAAAGGCGCCATCACGTGGCGTATGACGGGTAATTCGCTTGATCAGCAAACTACGGTCAGCGCCTTGCTCCACATCTGCCCGCCAGCCCTTGCCAAGTAACTGAAAGCCACCACGCGCATTGCTATTACTGAAACGTGACACCGCAAGGCAGTCACCCTCCTCAACGCCGCTCACCAGAAAGGCATTTGCCAGCCACTGGCAAGCCAGATCGGTGCGCTGATCGGTGATCTCCTGCTTGTTGTAGAGGTCTTCAGCTATGAGCTCATCAACACCAAGCTCACATTGCATGGCCGACAGCTCAACTGGTGCGCAGTACTGCACCAGCAACTTGCCGGTTTGCTTGGTGGTCAGCAGCCAACGGGTCTGGTCACGCAGCACCAGGCGACTGAACAGACCATGATCGGTAGCCGCACATTTGACCCGAATCCGCTGACCATTTTGCACAGCCAGCCATTCATCCTGATAAGCCTGCAGGTAGATCGCCTGCCCAGCCTTGAAACTATCGATGGATTCGTCTGTGCTCAGCGCAAGCAGATCCATGGACAGCATGGGAAAGTCTTTGAATTCCATAGGGCGTTACCAGCTGAACTGCCAGAAGACATGGGCTGCTTGCAGATCGCCCACATGAATTCGATAAGGCTCGGCATATTGGGCGCGCAAACTTTCCTTGAGCCCCTGGTAGCGTTCCAGGCGTTTTTTTGCCCCGCCGCGCTGCAGGTGTATCTGGCTTTCAGGCAGGGGGTGAATGCCCAATCCCTTCTCGCTGTAATCGATGCGGATATGGTCAGAAGGCCAACGGTCATAGCTGAAAGTTGGCATTAGACGTTTAAGCTCCAGACTTTTTCCAGGCTGCAGCCATACCTTGCGACCAGTAGCCAGCGACTGATCCTCCGTTTTCGTCTTGTCGTCCTTATCTGCAGCCTGAGCAATAAACTCTTCAAACAGGACAGCGCCGCTATCCAGAGACATATCACAAAAGAAACACAGCTCATCATCCAGCGAGTCAAGTGCCTGCGATATCAAAGTAGTTCCGCCGCAATCAGCGCACTCGATCAAACGCTCATCTACCTCGCTGAGTGCTTCTAACCATTCCGCCATACCCGGCCGCTCGACAGCCTTGTAACGCCCCTGTTCAAAGCAACGGGCAAACAGTGCAGGCAATGTGCTTTGTTCAACCAACTGGATTGGCAGATTGGCATGGCAGGAATTGGCATCGTCCTGCGCATCACAAATCCACGGGCGTTCACCACGCAGCGCGGCATCTTCCTCCTCTGGCTCGCCATCGTTGACCAGCTCACCCTTGAACGGGTGGTTATGGGTCAGCAACTGATAAGCAATGACAGAAAAGCTCCAGGCGTCAGTAAGGCTGGACAGCAAAGAATCGCCCCGCACCACCTCGGGTGCGCCATAGTCAGCAGTATGCAGCGACAGGCCGCTATGGGATTCCAGGCTAATGTTGTCACAGTCGATCAGCCAAGTTTCGGCATGGGCCGGATCATCCGAGACAAAGATATTGCTTGGTGACAAGTCGCCATACAACATGCCACGGGCGTGTAGCTGGTTCAGTGTTCTGGCCAACTGGCAGAGAATACGGATGCGGCGGCGCAAGCCACCATGGCGCAGATAATCGGCAGGCGCTTCATCACCAGCCTGGACGAAACTTTCCAGAAGGCTTTGCAGGGGCACCAGCCCATCCATCAACTCCATTACATAACCACAACGCGGCTCGGCCAGCAATATGAGGGGGCGAGCCAATTTGAGGCCAGCGATATCTTGTCGAATCAACCAGGCGATATGCTGTTGCCAGCGTTGACGAGCCTGTAGGTCCTTATTGGTGAACCCCTTGATCAGGACCTGGGGGTATTGGGTACGGTAAACGACGCCTTGCCCGCCCCGGTTAAGCTCCTCGCGCAGTTCGTAAACCGAACCCTTGGTATCCCGCACCGTGCGTTTACTGTTCGCGTTTGTGTTTTCGCTCATCGTTATCACCCTATTCTAAAGATGCCGGCCATGGTCTTGTCATCGCCATGCTTGGGTGTCAACCATCCGTTCAGTTCGCGCGTCAGCCATTGACGCATCTGGCGCTTGCTCGAACGTCGCTGGCGCCGGTAAATCGCCTGAAAAAAAGATTCCAGCTGCTCGGGCACCAGGTCATCGGAGATGCCATCTGTCATCAGCAGAACCCCATCGCCAGGGCACACCAGCTCAAATTCATTACTGCTGACGGTCTCGGTATCGGCCTGGGCCAGGGTATTTGTCTGGTTGCCGAAGCCCTGACGCTGCCCGGTAATAACCCGAAACTCTCCGTGACTCATGATCAGCACCAACCCATCCCCCACCTGGCCAGCCAGACCCCGCCCATCGGCATCGACTCTGGCCCATAGGCAGGTCGTCTCGTAGCGGCTGAAGCTCGAATCAAAATGCGCCAGCCAGTCTGCGCGCAGAGCAGGGCCTACCCTGTCGGGCAGAATGCTTGCTTGCTCGCGGGCAAGGCGCCTGAACAGTTGTACGGCCTTGCGTGAGCCTAAGTGACTCAACGGACGGCTACCCAGGCCATCAGCTACGGCAATGCACCAACCTTCGTTGCAGCCGCTGACGCAGAGCGCATCCTGATTGGGTGTACCCTCCTGGATATGCGCCGGCCCAGGTACTGAGGCCCCACCTGCCAACAGGCGCATCAGAATTCCCAGTCTTGGTCTTCGCCACTTTGAATCTGCAGGGGGATTGACTGGTTAGGGGCTGCCGACTGACTCCGCGCACTGACGCTCATGGTCACTGCACGGAAGAAACGGTGGATGTCTCCGGCATTTTCGGCGTGAAACAACGGAGCTTCGGGGTCGTTGGCAAAGGCACTGAGCATCTCTTCATCCGCATCGGCGCCGATGGCCATGGCAAAGCGCGTCGCCTTGGCGGATCGCACCCCCTTGGCCATTCGCTGGAAAGGCCCTTGCCATTCATCATTCGGATAGCCGTCCGAGACCAGTACTACGACCGGCCTGTAGGCACGCGAGGGAATGCAATCCTTGTCTTCAATCATGTCGCAGAGCAGCGTCAGTGCACCGCCCAGCGGGGTCATGCCGTCAGCTGTCAGCGGCGTGAAACCGGTCAACTCATGCGCCGGGGTCAACGGCAGATTTAGCGCTGCCCGGTCGCCACCAAAGATGATAAGACTAACCTGGATCTCAGCACGCAGGCGGCTTTCACTGGCAAAGCTCTGGATCATGTCCTTGAGCCCCTTATTCAGGGCTTCGATCTTGCCATCGACAGACATGCTGCCACTGGTATCGGCCAGCACTATGATTGGAAGCGGGCGGGCGGTTTGGACTTGGAATTTTTTCAGCTCTGACATACTGGCGCTTCCTTTTAAAGCATTGATATTAAAATTCTTTCTTAAAATTCCGCACGCAGGCAGCTGTCTATGCACGCCAGGCATGCCATGGCCTTGAAGCTGCTGGCCAGCTTATCGTAGCGAGTGCAGACGCGGCGCAGTTCTTTGTCCCAGCCGAGGCAGCGCTCGATAATATTCCTTTCTCGATAGCGAGGCTTTTCAAACCCCCTCGGAGTCGATCATCCATGTATCAAGATCCATCAAACCGTCCTCGCGGAGTCGCAGATGGAGCCGAGCCAGGATGGCTTCGAAAGTGCCAACGTCGCGCCATTGCCGGAAGCGGTCATAGACCGTCTGCCAAGGGCCATAACGCTCGGGCAGATCGCGCCTTTTGGCCCCTGAGCATAGGGTCCGGAAGATCCCGTTCAACACCTGCCGGTCATCACGGCGTGGGCGCCCCATCGGTTGAGGCGGGGAGACGATATCTTCGATCAGGTCCCAATCGTGGTCGGAGATCTCGTAGCGTCCTGCCATAAGTCACCTATGCAGCTGCGACATAGGAAAAATTAGCACATTAGACTTTTCGGACAAAGCCTAGTCGGTCACCCATACGAATCGGTCTTTCGTCAGTTCACCCTCCCCGTACCAGCGGTAGGCGCACAGCTTGCCATCTCCAGCACTCTGCGTGTGGCCAGCGGCAATATTTTACTCCAGGCAGGCAATGAGGGGTTGAGCGGTGCCGCTTGCGCAGTCACACGGTGCTCAAGAAGCTGGCAGCACCGTACCTGCGGCGTTTACGAGTTCGCCGACCATCCCCGACCATCCCCGACCATCCCCGACCAGCCCAGACCATCCCCGACCAGCCCAGCCCAGCAAATGGTGCCACGACCTGACCTACCAGGTGGGCGGTCTGGCCGGCCCGTTCTGGGAAACGGCTAGCAAACAAAAGGCCCGGTAGGGCAAGGTGAGCGCACAGGTTCGGCGCTGGAGAAAAGGGATGGGAGGGCACGAGGACAATGTGTGATGCCCGAGCTCTATTGGCTGGCTTTCGCCACCCTGTGCATCCCTCACGCTCTTGCGTTACAACTGCTTCATGCACCCCCGGGCCTACTGAGTCTCGTACGTTCTTCATTTCCGACTTGCGCTGAGCTCTTGCTGAGGTTGAACTTCCTGGCAAAGTGCGATAAACCAAAAAAGAAATACAAAGCACCCGGTGCCACCCCAAAGGGCGACACCGAAGTTATGTCATGGTTTACGTTCAGAGATGCCCCAACTCCGCAAAGGACGCGCACCCTTCACTCCCGACCACGACATGGTCGATCACGCGGATATCGACCAGGCCCAGCGCCTCCTTCAACCGTTGGGTGATGCGCCGGTCGGCATCGCTGGGGGCAGGATCACCGGCGGGATGGTTGTGGACCAGGATGACGGCAGCAGCGTTGCAGGCCAGGGCCTGCTTGACCACCTCACGGGGGTAGACGCTGGCTGAGTCGATGGTGCCGCGGAACAGCTCCTCGAAGCGGATGACGCGGTGCCTGTTGTCGAGGAACAGCGCACTGAATACCTCGTGCTCGTAGTCCTGCAGCAGCACCTGCAGGTACTCAAAGGCCAGCGGCGGCTGGGTGATCTTGCGTCCCCTGGCCAGCTTTCGTTTGGCAAAGCGCTTGGCGATCTGCAGCAGCTCACCTTCTGTCACCGCATCAATGACGTAATAGGTGCCGGCGACTTCGCCGGCCACCAGCTTGGGATGGGTCATGGTGGTCCTCCTCAGGCGGCCATCACCAGCGCCATGCGGCGCTCCATTTCTTCGTAGAACGCCTCGACCCGCTCGGCGATGGTGCAGATCAGCGCTTCGTCTCGGTAGGCCCGCTTCACAAACAGCGGCATGCCCGGCCAGTAGCTGACAAAGTCGATCCACTCCCGCTCGCTGACCCACAGGCCACCCTGGCACTGGGCGACATGCTCCTGGGGCAGCTCACCCTCGAGCAGCAGCTCGATCTGGTACTTGGGCAGCTTGGTCTTGATCTCGGCCAGCCCTCGGCTGTCCACCAGGCAGTCCGGTGAATAGCCCACCCCGTGGTTAAGGATGATTCCGACCTGCTCGAGACGAGGCAGTCCGGTGGCCTCCTGGTAGAGTTCCCTGGCCATGGGCTCCAGTTCATGGCCCCTCTGAGTGTGAGCGTTGCCCTGGAAAGCATCCGAGGGTTCCCCGGTAATACGCTCGCCGATCAGCTGATGCATGTAGCTCAGCGCCCCGGCGCCGAAGCCCGCCGGCCCCTTGCCCTTGACCAGCAGGGTCTTCAGCTCGGACATGGTGATGATGCCGATACGGGCGGCATGCCACTCGGGCGTGCCCTGTTCCAGTGTCAGGATCTGCATGACGATCTCCTTGGTGACATGACGGCATAGCGGCGAGGGACTTACCCCTCGCCGATGGCTCAGTGACGTTGACGGTTGGGCAGTGCCCGCTTGTGCAGTGAGGCGCGCAGCTTGTCGAAATCGCTGCGCGGCACCCGCTCGGCCTCGCCGTACTTGCCGACGAACCATTCCTGGGTGGTGGAAGGACAGGCCGCGATCAGCTGCTTGAGCTGCCCGGCCTGGAAGGGAGTGACGAGCTTGACCGGAGCGGCGGCATGGCCGTTGTCGTCCTGGCCGCGGGTGGTGATGTTGAGCAGGGCGCACAGCACATAGCGCTTGCCGTAGCTGGTGGAAGAGCCGAAGGCCTGCACCGCGTTCTTGCTGCCGCTGGTATCGGCCGGCAGCAGCATGCTGGTCTCTTCCCGGTGGCCCTCCTGGTGCATCAGCACGCCGGTGATCTGAATGCCACGCTCCTGGGTCTGAATCCGGAAGCTCACCGCGAAGCCGTGCTTCTGCAGGATCGGTCGCACGGTGTCGACAATATCCTCCAGGGTGGCGTAGGCCCCGTTGTTGCCCTGGCCACGCTCGGCAATGCTCGGTAACTCCGTCTGCATCGCCGCCATGGCAGCGCTGTAGGCCATCAGCGCCTGGCGGTCGAGCACGCGCTCCTGCATTTGCAACAGGCGCTCCATCTTGTCGATGTCGACCTGGGGGTTGAGGGCGGCACGCTCGATCACCTGAATGATCGCCGAGCTTTCCTGAAGCGACTGAGTCGCCGGGGGGTTGGAATGTTGGACGTTGGTCTTGGCTGACTGGGGGTGTTGAGGATGAATCGGGGTTGCCATGGGGATCTCTCCTTAGCGATAGCGGTTGATGACGTCCTGCAGCTGGTCGGCAGGGACCGGCTCCAGGGTCACGTCCACGCGATAGACCTGGCCTTGGGCCAGCACGTGGGTCTGGGCGTGTTGCTCGCCGGCCACCAACAGCTCTCGAGTCAGCTGGGTCAGGGCACGGCAGATCTCGAAGGTCATGGGCGGTTGCATGGGTACCTCCAGACACGACAACGCCCGGCCTTGTCGGGGCCGGGCGATATGCCGTGGAAGGGATAAGTGAGTGTGTTGGGGTGGATCGTGAGCGGGTCGCCAAGCCGGGGGCCGATCAGGTCACCAGCGCCATGGCGGACTCCAGGGCCTTATCCTTGAGGCTTGCCCCCTGGCCGAACCAGGCTGAGTCCATGCGGTAGTCGTTGCTGCGCGCTCGCTTCTCATGGTCGACGTACTCGGTGATGGCATTGAGCAGCCCCCAGGCGGTGCCCTGCGCGGTACACAGCTGAGAGCCCCGCCCTTCCCCGTGATAGAGCTTCTGAACGCGGTTCAGCGCCCGGTAGTGGGGCAGCTTGGAGGGATCGTCCAGCGGCTCCTCGGTATTGCAGACCACCGACTGGAAGTAGCTCTTCACTTCCTCCTGGCTGACCTTGCGCTCCGCCAGCGTCTTCATTCGATACATGAAGTCGTCCCACTGGGCGACCGAGATGCCCAGCTGCTGCTTGACCAACTGCGGACGGAACTCGGTGCTGTGGGGCACCTTCACGCCCTGACTCATGCCATCCACGGCGATGGTCAGGGTGTTGTTGCAGACCACCCGCACCGAGGTGGGCGTGGCCACCGTGGCAAGCGACCCATCACAGGAGGTCGCCAGCAGCAGGTAGGCGTTGACCTGGTCCTGCCCCTTCAGCGCCGTGCCCAGGCCGCTGCGGGCCAGCGCCCAGAACTTGCGGCCGCCCTTGAGCACCCCGGCCGTCTCCAGCTCATAGCCGGCGTACTCGGTCAGGTCGCGGTAGAACTCCAGCACCTCCTCGGGCTGCACCACCTTGTAGCGTTGGGAGACCACCGACAGCGGTGCCCGGGTATCCGAGCGGTAGAGCACCTTCTGTTCCGGGAAGGAGTGGATGCTGCCCAGGTGCCCGGCGCCATCGGCGATGAAACGCACGGGGGATGCTTCGATGTGCCAGTCCATACCGGCCTGCTGCCGCCAAACCTCCAGCGGTTGATGACGCGAAAGTTGCTGCCCCAGGCCATGCCAGGGGGTGTCGCCGACGTAGGCCATTTGCTCAATCAGATGTGCCATGGGAAAGCTCCTTGACGAAAAAAAGCCGGCAGAGCGCCGGCGGGGGTGTGAAAGAGAGAAGTGGTGAGTGGAACGGCTCAGTCCAGGAGGCGGAAGCTGTGGCCACAGCCCAGGCACAGCCAGGGCGTGCCTTCACCGGGCGGGAAAAGATACTGCACCATCTGCTGGCCGGCGGCTGCTCCGGCGATACCGCCTGACGCAGCCGCAATCACGGCGGCGGCGATGCGGGTGAGGGGAATGGAGCTGGTCAGTAGCCGACCCGGGGAGTAGAGCGACGTATAAGCGCCCTTGAGGGAGCCTGCCAGCGCTCCGGCGGCCGTTCCCAGCTTGCGGGCAGTCTCGAGGTTGATGACGCGCTGCAAGTCACAGCGCGAGCAGGGTGGGGGCATATCGGATCTCCTGTGCTGGTGACACGAGCCCCGGAAGGGCTCAACTCACAGGAGTGATATAGATCTCAAAATGGGTGGGATCGGTTTTCGGTGATAAACGACAGCATTAGCGGAGGGGAGCCCCCTGTTCACTTGAAATATCGAAGGAATATATGTGCTCGGCTGGAGAGTTCAAGCAACGACCCACCAACCTCCGAGGGAACTCAAACCCTCCGCCCACCACTACGACATCCCCTTTGCAGCGGGGGCACACTCCGGAGTATTTCTTAGCACGTATCTCCCGAACGCCGTCCTTTTCCTCATGTTTCTTCAAAACCAGAAGCAAAGCCCCCTGATGGGTCGAGTAGGGGTCCAAGAACTCAAAAATTCCAGGGGCTTTGACAACTTTCCAGAAAAACACCCTGTAAAATGGCGATACCTCAAACCCGATAATGGCAACAACCACCACTACCATGAACGCTGTATTGAAATCGCCGGCCCATGAAAAGTAGTACATGAATGATAGCCAGAGCAATACGATGCCGATAACAATAGTTGAAATTACTACCGATCGAAGTAATGCTCGCCTCCAGCCAAGCAGTGGGTAACTAGAGAGCTTGAAGAGTGCTCGGGATATTCTTCCGTCATTGGGGGCTGCGGGGTAGTAGCTAATCACTCCGATTGGCTGACTTTCATTTTCTGAGTTATCTACTCTGCCCACAGCACCCTCTATGGTCTCTTGCTTTAAATCCTTTTTAGGTTTCACCGTTAGCATTATTGTCCACTTGGTGCGGTCCCCCGGGCCACGGCCTCCTGGCTGCTTTTTCACCAGTATAGAGTATTTTTTTATCACTCTTTTTTTTACCAGGAGGTATTTGCTAAAATCTTTTTCTAGGTCATCACGGTTCTTCTCAAAAGCCCTGTACGCCGCATTAAGCATAGTCGAGTTTTTTGAGGACTCCGCGTATCTACATTTTTCCCAAGCTGAAAAATCGTCTTTTGCCTTCTTTAAGATATCAAGGTTGTCAAACTCATGGCTAATCTCACACTCGACTTTTAATTTGGCTAGTGAGGCTAGTAGCACTTGGTATGGCGACGTGATGCGCCCTCCACTACTTTCTTTCAAGTAATCAATAAGATAGGAAAGGTATTCTAAGGTATCCGGTTGATCATCCGCTACCTTAAAGTCTGGCGTTGGCTCACCCGAAGAAACACTCTTAGAGCCGTTACCGACCAGCTCAGGAGATGAACCTTGAATACTCATACTGTCCCCCTTGTCTTCGCCCTTTCTGGTAAAGGCGACATCGTGCACATCAATGACGTCGAGCGCGGACTCCGCTGTAACGCAGCTTGCCCGCAGTGCAGTTCCCCGCTCCAAGCGAGGAAAGGCGAGAAAAATGCATGGCACTTCGCCCACCACAACAGTGATGAGGAGTGCCCTGGTAGCGGAGAAAGTGGCCTCCACTTGGCAGCAAAGGAAATTATACTCAAGAAATCTGAGGTCCGCACGCCTAGCTCATTTCGACTTGCAGCATTCCGACAGACCCAAATGCTTCATCTTAGCGGCATTGAGCTTGAACCTAAAATCCAGAGCCACTATGGCTATCGCCCCGACCTCTCGGCTTTTGCATTTGACGGCACGCAGCCTATCCATATCGAGATCCATGTGACTAACAAGGTCTCGGCATCTAAAGCGCAGCGGGCAGAAAATTCTGGTGTACCCATGCTGGAAGTTCACATCAACGCAGGCGATCATGAAGAGTGGGATTGGGAGAAAATTGAGGAGTCTGTGATTCATGAGGTGAACAACAAGTCTTGGATTTCCGATTTCACACAGGAACCTTTAATTCCTGTGGCGGACAGCTCAGGGCCGGTAGTAGTTTGCGAGAAGGAATGGGCGGAGCCGCTTGAGGATAGCCTAGAAGTTCTCCCGTTGCTCACAGCAAAAATTTGGGTTAGGAAATATGATGGATTCGTTACTATGTGGCCGTGCCACTCTCCGTGGGCGGGTAAATTTCTTGATCTGATATCCAGAGGGCAGCTTGAAGGGGCATATAGCAAGAAGTACCGCAACTGGTCCACAAGTCGATACAATTTCCGTCAAGTGGTGAAGGTGCTCAGTCTTGCCCACAATGCCCTGGAGAAGCATGGCCACGCCATCATGTATGGGCTCTCAACCGATCAGTTCCACGAGCTTTGGCCGAAGATCCAAAAAAGTATCAACGACCAACTGAGTGGTGGGCACCCATAGGTTGTGTAATCACCGACCTGTGACACGATGTCCTGATGGCAGAAAGAAGGAGCGTCGTGTCACAACCTTACACTTTGCCTGTGTTCATGATGATCCATGGTAAGGGATGGAAAAAATGCAGGCGCTGGTCATTTAGTAGCCTCGAGCCAAACCGCTCAGGCCGCTGGAGCCACAAAATGGGCGCAGTACGCATGCATGGCGACACGGGCATGGTAGAGCTGAAGGGTTACCTAGGGTTGCAATTGATCGCAGGCTCAACCAGCGCTGCCACCTTGGCCAAGGCCTTTTTCCGCTCGTCAAAATAGTCGTGACGGTCGTAGATGCCTTCGATGCCCTTGAGCTTGTGATTCAGGCAGCGCTCTGCGACATGTCCCGGGACGCCTGCTGCAGCTAGCAAGCTGCGGCAGGTGCGGCGCAGGTCATGCACTGTGAACTCGGCGATGCCCCCCATCCTGTTTTCCGGCTGCTGCTTCTTGCCGGGCTCCTTGCCGTACAGCTTGGCAATGGCGCGATTCAGGGTGTCCTTGCCCATGTGTGGCCGCTTGCTGCTGCGGCGGCTGGGAAAGACGTAGGGCGAGCCACAAGCGCGGATCTTGAGCTCTTCAAGCCAGCTGACTGCTTGTGTAGGCAGGGGGATGGCGATGCCCCGGCCTGTCTTGATTCGCTCACCTGACAGGTTCCATCGCTTACCGTTCAGGTCAAATTCTGACCACTGGGCCTCGGTCAGCTCGGTCTTGCGCACCCCCAGGACGAGCAGCAGTGCGCAGGCGAGGTAGTTTTCGCGGGTGAAGCTCTCCCGGTTGTCCCTGAAGATTTGAAAGACTTGGTGGATCTCATCGACGGTGAGGGCGCGGTCACGGCTTTTCTCGATGCCGCCGGCATCGTTGACGCTGAAGGCTGCTGCCGGGTTGTAGGTGAGTAGCCCCAGCTTGATGGAGTGATTGAACAGCTGCTTCAGGTACATCAGGGTGTCGTTGGCGATGGCCGGACGCCCGCTGCTGGCAACCTTGCGGATGATGCCGCGCACGTCCATGGGGGTGACCTTCTCTATGGCCTGGTGCCCAATGGACGGGGCGACCTCCTTTTCGAAGATACGCTTCGGGATGCGCGGGTGCTTCAGGCGCTTCTCCAAGTCGTGGTACCAGTCGTCGAACAGTTCCCTGACGGTGTGGATCAGGATCTGCTCTTCTCGCCTGCGTTCCTCTACGGGGTCGACGCCGTCGCGGATGGCTTTCTGGGCCTCTGCAGCCTTCAGGCGGGCATCAGCCAAGGAAAGGTCACCGCACTTGTCCAGCGTCAGCTCACGGCGCTTTCCAGCGAGCGTGTACCGATGCATCCAGTAGGGAGCGCCCTTTTTGGGGATCATCAGGTACAGGCCGCTTCCATCGCTGTAGCGGCCAGGCTCACCGTCCTTGATCAGGGACTGGACCTTCTTGGTTGTGAAACTCCCCATCATCCCCTCCTGGCAAGTGCTATCAAAAATTTGAAACGAATGTTTGAGTTCTTGGCAGCCAAGGTTGGGTGTCGCTCATCAACTACATGATTAGACAGCCTTTGGCGCCTGGCTTGCAGGGGAGGGCTGTTACTGGAAAGGATGGCCATGCCCTGGAATGAGCGTTTGAAGTGGGGAGTACCCATGGGGGAATTTCACCTTTTTGTGGGGAGTACCCCAGTGTACTCCCCATTGTACTCCCCATTTGGCGCGGGCTTAAGCGAGATCTTCGTAGACGACCGTAGACAGTGGATGCATTATTTTGCTTTAAAAATATAGGGTTGTGGATTCTTGTGGATGAGCGTGGACTTCACTCGATGTTCTGGATCTGCTCCCGCATCTGCTCGATCAGCACCTTGAGCTCCACCGCGCAGCGGGTGGTGCTGGCCACGGCCGACTTCGAGGAGAGGGTATTGGCCTCACGATTGAGTTCCTGCATCAGGAAGTCGAGGCGCCGACCTACCGGGCCCTTCTGCGTCAGCTGACGCCCGACCTCGGCGGCATGGGTGGCCAGGCGGTCGAGCTCCTCGTCCACGTCGGCCTTCTGGGCCAGCACGGCCAGCTCGGCCTCCAGGCGTTGGGGGTCGAGCTCGCTCTTCACCGCGTCCAGGCGCTCCAGCAGCAGGCTGCGCTGGCGCTCCAGAATCTGCGGCATCAGCGTTCGCACCTCGGCCACCTGCGCTTCAATGGCGACGAGACGGTCGCGGATCAGCGCGGCAAGTTTCTCCCCTTCCCGGGCGCGGCCGGCCACCAGGTCATCCAGGCTCTGTTCGAAGAGCGCCAGCGCCTGGGCCTTGACAACCTCCGGGTCCGGGCCGTGGCTTTCCAGCACGCCGGGATAAGCGAGCAGTGTCAGGGCGTCGGCTGGTGCGGCGTCAGCCACGGCCTGGCGCACTTCGCCTAGGACACGGGCCAGCTCGGCCAGCCGAGCGGCGTTGACGCTGAGGCCCTCGGCCGCGCCGGCGGGCTCGAAGCGCAGGGTGCACTCCACCTTGCCGCGAGCCAGGCGGTGGCGCAGCGCCTCGCGTAAGGCCGGCTCCAGATCGCGCAGACTCTCCGGCAGGCGGAAGTGGGGCTCCAGGTAGCGCTGGTTCACCGAGCGCAGCTCGAGCTGCAGGCTGCCCCAGTCGGCGATGTGCTCCTGGCGGGCGAAGGCGGTCATGCTGTGCACCATGGCGAAGGCTCCCGGGGGTAACGTGAAGGATCTCACGGATGTGGCGCAGTGTACCCGATTCGCCGGCAAGGCTGGCCCAAGGGTGTAGAATGGCCGCCAGCCATGATTCGCATGCGTTTCAGACCCTACTTGATCCAGATGAGGTGATATGTCCACTCCGTTTCGACGCCCCAGCGGCCGTGCGCCCGACCAGCCCCGCGAGATTCGCCTGACCCGGGATTACACCCGCCACGCCGAGGGCTCGGTACTGGTGGAGTTCGGCGATACCAAGGTGCTGTGCAACGCCAGCGTCGAGCCCGGCGTGCCGCGCTGGCTGCGCGGCAAGGGTCAGGGCTGGGTGACCGCCGAGTATGGCATGCTGCCCCGCGCCACCCATACCCGCAGCGGCCGTGAGGCGGCCAGCGGCAAGCAGGGGGGGCGCACGCTCGAGATCCAGCGCCTGATCGGCCGCTCGTTGCGCGCTTCCCTGAACCTCAAGAAGCTCGGCGAGTTCACCATCACCGTGGACTGCGACGTGATCCAGGCCGACGGCGGTACTCGCACCGCCTCCATCACCGGCGGCTGCGTGGCGCTGATGGACGCTGTTCGCTACCTGCAACGCAAAAAGCTGATCAAGGGCGACCCCTTCAAGCAGCTGGTGAGTTCGGTTTCGGTGGGCCTGTTCAAGGGGGTGCCGGTGGTGGATCTGGACTATCCCGAGGATAGCGGCGCAGATACCGACATGAACGTGGTCATGGCCGAGGACGGCAGTCTTATCGAGGTGCAGGGCACTGCCGAGAAGGGCAGTTTCAGCCGTGCCGAGCTCAATGCCATGCTGGAGCTGGCCGAGAACGCTGGCTACCAGCTGTTCGACCACCAGCGCGAGTCGCTGGGCATTCCACGCTAAGGCAAGCGTCTGACAACAGGGTTGCCCGATTTCTAAACTTCCCAGACGCAGAACGCCGGCCCACGTGGCCGGCGTTCTGCGTTCCGGCGGACCGGAACGGCGACGAAGGGAGGTGACTCAGAGCGGTAAGTCGTACTCGACGATCAGCGGTGCGAACTCGGAGAAGGTGGCGTCATAGTCGATCCAGGCATCGACCACATGGCGGCGGAACTCGGGGCCTACCACCTGGTAATCGATGCGCCATCCCTCCTGGCGGGAGCGCGGTACCTCCTGGTCAAGCTTTGGCCACCAGGTGGACTCGCCGGCGTCGCGGTTGATCTCGCGAAAGCAGTCGATGAAACCGGTGGGGCCGAATACCTGATCCATCCAGGCGCGCTCTTCGGGTTTGAAGCCGGGAGTGTCCTGATTGTCGGCCCAGTTCTCCAGGTCGATGGTCTTGTGAGCAATGTGCCAGGTGCCGCAGATGATGTACTCGCGACGCTTGCGGGCCATCTTGCTCAGGTATTCCTGATACTGGGCCATAAAGGCCTGCTTGGCGGCGACGTCGCTGCCGTCGGGCATCAGGAAGCTGACGATGCTGAAGCGGTCGTAGTCGGCCTGCAGGAAGCGAGCCTCATTGTCACACTGGGGGAAACCCAGCCCGTACATGATGGCCTTGGGAATCTTCCGGCAGTAGAGTCCCACCCCGGAGAAGCCGTCCTGCTCGGCATCGAGGAAGTAGCCCTCATAGCCTTCCGGATAGAGGATGCTGTCGTCCAGCTCGAAGCTCTTGGCCTTGAGATTCTGGACGCAGACAACATCGGCATCCTGGCTGGCCAGCCAGCCGAGAAATCCCCGGCCGACCGCCTCCCGGATACCGTTGACATTAATAGTGGCAATTTTCATACGTAGTCCCTTTACCGTCGCGCGTGTATGATACCCGACGTTTCGACGTTTGGGTAAAAGGCCCGCGCCAATTAAGATGACAGGAGCCATCAGTGGAGCACTCCGGCACGCCTGCGCTGCAGGATTACCAGCGTGAATTCATCGAGTTCGCCATCGAACAGGGGGTGCTGCGCTTTGGCGAGTTCACCCTGAAATCGGGCCGGGTCAGCCCCTATTTCTTCAATGCCGGGTTGTTTCGCACCGGCGGTGCATTGGCGCGCATGGGCCGGTTCTACGCCCGCGCCATCGTCGACCGCGCGCCGGCTTTCGATATGCTCTTTGGCCCTGCCTACAAGGGTATCCCCCTGGCGGTCACGGCAGCGGTAGCGCTGGCCGACCACCACGGCCGCGACATGCCTTACGCTTTCAATCGCAAGGAAGCCAAGGCCCACGGTGAGGGCGGCAACATCGTCGGCGCCGAGCTTGACGGAAGTGTTCTGATCATCGACGACGTGATCACGGCCGGCACCGCCATCCGCGAGGCGATGGGGCTGATCGAGACGGCCGGTGCTCGCGCTACCGGTGTGATTATCGCCTTGGATCGTCAGGAACGCGGCAGCGCTGACGTTGAAGGCCGGGGCCTGAGCGCCATTCAGGAGGTGGAGGCGTGGTACGCCATGCCAGTGGTCAGTATTGTGACCCTGGATATGATCTTGGCCTATCTTGAAGCGCATGGTGGCGATACGCTACGCCAATATGCCGCGGCCATACGTGCCTATCGTGCGAGATACGGCGCGTCTCCTTCAGCGTGACGGCACGTTGCGCTACACTCAAGTAAAGCTATACAAATAACGTACACGTTGAGCCGATCGCAAAGGTCGAGGAGAGCGAGATGAAACCGACACTGACATTGCTGGCCGGTCTTGCCCTGCTGGGCGCTGCGGGCCTGGCTCAGGCGGCCAGCCTGGACCTCAATCTGGGATCAGATGCCGTGCAGTTCGAGGCCACCGGCGAGGTCGTGGACGGCATCAGCCTGGGGGGAGGGGTGGTTCACAGCGAGTATCGCGAGGACGCTACGGTGTTCAATGCTCAGCTGATGGGTACCAATCACACCCGTGATCGCGAGGTAGGCGTGGGTGCGCGTTGGACCCAGTACGATACCGATGTCGGCAAGGGGGGTGGCCTCGGTCTGGGCGGATACGGCTATGTCTATCTGCCCAATCTGCCCGAGGTCTCCCTGGGCGGCTACGGTTTCTATACCCCCAACGTGATCGCCACCCGTGATCTGGTGGACGGGTACGAAGTCGGGGTTCGTGCCCGCTATGCCTTCGCTCCCAACGTGGATGGCTACCTGGGCCTGCGTCAATTGGGCGCCGACTTCGACGACGACGGCGGCTCTCGCACCCTGGATCGCGGTGCCCAGGTTGGCGTGCGACTACGCTTCTGATTACCCCCGGCGCACTCCAGCCGCCGATGATCGCGGGCCCCGTCAAGGGGCCCGTCTGCGTTACACTCGGGCCTTGCGCAAGGGCTTCTGCCGGAATCTGCCATGCTCGACGTCGTGCTCTACCAGCCCGAGATCCCGCCCAATACCGGTAACCTGATCCGGCTGTGCGCCAACACCGGCTTTCGCCTGCATCTGATTGAACCGCTGGGCTTTGTGCTTGATGACAAGCGCCTGCGCCGGGCCGGGCTTGACTATCATGAGTGGGCGATGGTGAGCGTGCATCGCGACTGGGAGGCCTATCTCGAGACCGCAACACCCGAGCGAATCTTCGCCGTGTCGACTCGCGGGCGGACTGGCTACCATGAGCCGACCTATGGTGGTGGCGACGCCCTGGTGTTCGGCCCGGAGACCCGCGGCCTGCCCCAGGCGCTACTCGATGCGTTGCCCGAGACCCAGCGGCTGCGCATTCCCATGCGCGAGGGTAGCCGCAGCCTGAATCTTTCCAATGCCTGTGCGGTGCTGGTCTATGAGGCCTGGCGACAGCTGGACTTCGCCGGCGCGGCAACGATGAACCCCGCGAGGCCCGCTCGATGACGCTTCCCTCCACCCCTTCCACCATTCAGCAGCGCCTGGCTCGGCTCAATCCCCGCCAGCAGGAGGCGGCGCGTTACATCGATGGCCCCTGTCTGGTGCTGGCTGGCGCCGGCTCCGGCAAGACCAGCGTGATTACCACCAAGATCGCCTATCTGGTGCAGGCCTGTGGCATGAGTGCTCGGCGTATTGCCGCGGTGACCTTCACCAACAAGGCCGCCCGGGAGATGAAGGAGCGGGTCGGTGCCATGCTCAAGGGGCGCGAGGGGCACGGTCTGACCGTTTCTACTTTCCACACCCTGGGGCTCAATATCATCCGTCGCGAGCTCAAGGCGCTGGGCTACCGGCCCGGTTTCTCGCTGTTCGATCCAGAGGACGCCAAGGCATTGCTGCGTGACCTGATGCAGAAGGATGCCCAGGTAGACGCCGAGGCGATCAACTCGGTGCAGCACCAGATCTCGGCGTGGAAGAACGATCTGGTGCTGCCCGGTCAGGCGATGTCCCACGCCGCGGATGATGACGAGCTGTTCGCTGCGCGGGTCTATGAGGCCTACAACCGCCACCTCAAGGCCTACAATGCCGTGGATTTCGATGATCTGATCCTGCTGCCGGTGGTGCTGCTGCGCGACGATTCCGAGGCCCTGGCCCGCTGGCGCAAGCGAATTCACTACATGCTGGTGGACGAGTACCAGGACACCAACGTCAGCCAGTACCAGCTGGTCCAGCTGCTGATGGGCGAGCGGCAGACCTTTACCGTGGTGGGCGATGATGACCAGTCGATCTACGCCTGGCGCGGGGCGCGCCCGGAGAACCTGGTGACCCTGGGAGAGGACTTCCCGCGCCTGAAGGTGGTCAAGCTGGAGCAGAACTACCGCTCCACCGGCACCATCCTGCGTGCCGCCAACACCCTGATCGCCAACAACCCCCATGTCTACGAGAAGACCCTGTGGTCGGACATGGGCGACGGTGCGCCGATCCGTGTGGTGGTCAATCGCCACGAGGAAGCCGAGGCGGACCGTGTGGCCAGCGAAATCCTCACCCGGCGCATCAAGGAGCGTGGCGAGTGGCGCGATTTCGCGGTGCTCTACCGCGGCAACTTCCAGGCCAGGCTGCTGGAGCTCAAGCTGCAGCACTATCAGATCCCCTACAAGCTGTCGGGTGGCACCTCCTTCTTTTCGCGCAACGAGATCAAGGATGCCATGGCCTACCTGCGCCTGCTGATCAATCCGGCCGACGACAATGCCTTCCTGCGTATCGTCAATGTGCCGCGCCGCGAGATCGGCCCTGGCACCCTGGAGAAGCTGGCCAACTATGCCAATGATCCGGCCACCGGCCGGGGTATCTCGCTGTTTGCCGCCTGTCATGAGTTGGGGCTCGAACAGCAGCTGCCGACGCGTGCGGTAGAGCGGTTGGGAAGGTTTACCCACTTTATTGACGGAGTGAGGCGGCGCATGGATCAAGGCGATGCCATCGCCGCTATCCGCGACATGCTGCGCGAGATGGACTACGAGGCCTGGCTTTACCAGAACGCCAGCGCACCCACCATCGCCGAGCGACGCATGGCCAACGTCTGGATCCTGATCGACCAGCTCGAGAAGTCGATGCAGGCTGATCCTGAAGACGCGAGTCCGGAGGAGAGCACGGCCTCCGAGGAGACAGAAACCGACAGCGTGGAGGCCGCTATCTCCCGGCTGGTGCTGCGCGATATCCTCGAGCAGCAGGCCGAGGAGGATGATTCCGACCGCGTCCAGCTGCTGACCATGCACGCCTCCAAGGGCCTCGAGTTCCCCCATGTCTACCTGATGGGGCTGGAGGAGGAGCTGCTGCCCCACCGCAACGCCATCGAGGCGGGCACCGTGGAGGAGGAACGTCGCCTGGCCTATGTGGGTATCACCCGGGCGCGTCGTACCCTGACCCTGACCCTGGCAAGGCAGCGCAAGGCCTATGGTGAGCTGATGGACTGTGCGGCCAGCCGCTTTCTGGATGAATTGCCGGCGGCGGACCTGGAGTGGGAAGGACGTCCCGACAGGGAAGATCCGGAAAAGAAACAGGCCCGCGGCAAGGACGCCATCGCCGGACTGCGCTCTTTGCTGGGTTGAAGGCTTCTAATGTGCTTGTGGGGGGACGTGGAAGCCTTGCTGCACGATAGAGCGGATAGAGCGTGAAATGAATCACCAGACGCAAGCGGGGCGCCATGAGGCGCCCCGCAGGTAGTGCCCGGAAGGTAACGTTTACTGCACCGCGTCGACCATGAAGTCTACAGCGGCCTTAACATCATCATCCGAGAGGCTCATGTTGCCGCCCTTGGCCGGCATGGCGTTGAAGCCGTTGATGGAGTGATCGTAGAGGGTTTCCATGCCCTGCTCGAGGCGGGCTCCCCAGGCGTCGGCGTCGCCCTTGATCGGTGCGCCGGCGGCACCGGTCATGTGGCAGGCCATGCAGGCCTGGTTATAGATTGCCTCGCCGTCGATTCCGGCGTGGGAGGGCTCGCTGTCGGCAGCGGCGGTTTCCTCGGCAGCGGCAGTGTCCTCGGCAGCGGCAGTGTCCTCGGCAGCGGCAGTGTCCTCGGCAGCGGCAGTGTCCTCGGCAGCGGCAGTGTCCTCGGCAGCGGCAGTGTCCTCGGCAGCGGCAGTGTCCTCGGCAGCGGCAGTTTCGGCCGGGGCTTCTTCTTCGGCCGTGGTTGCCTCGACGGGCGCCTCATCGGTGCTGCCCAGTTCCGGGACGTCCATGACCGGTTCCACCAGATAAGCAGTGGCCGCTTCCATTTCTGCATCGGAGAGGTTGGGGTTGCCACCGCGGGCTGGCATGGCCCCGATGCCGTTGATGGAGTGATCCAGCAGGGTGGCGAAGCCCTGCCCGACGCGATCTGCCCAGGCCGCTTCATCGCTGCGCACCGGAGCACCGGCGGCGCCTGTCTCGTGGCAGGCCATGCAGACACTGTCGTAGATGGCAGCGCCGTCGATGTCGCTGCCGTTTCCGTTGGCCGCAGCAGGCGCGGCGCTGGCAGATGCCGCGGTGCCGCAGTCTTCGCCCTGCAGACAGAGCTGTCCTGCTGGCTTCAGACGCTCGGCGATGGCGTCACGGTCGACATTGGCCTGGGCGGTTGCCATGCCGGCGGTCAGGCCGAGGGTGGCCAGGCACCCCATGATCAGCTTGCTGGATTTCACTCTCACCACCTCTTGACGGTCCTGTAATGGATCATACGCGGGGCGTTGGCCTGTTTGCCGAAGACCCGATGACGCCGTAACGCACAAAGTGCCAGTCAGTATACCGGCATCTCCGGCGGCAGGAAAATGCCCAGCCCCCCGCCATTGGCATGAGAAGGCTCAGAGCGGCGCCGGGCCCGTGCTGGACAGGTGCCGGCATGGCGGTTAGGATGTCGACCGCCTGGTGTTCGCACCCGGCGATGCGCGCCCATAGCTCAGCTGGATAGAGTACTGCCCTCCGAAGGCAGGGGTCGTAGGTTCGAATCCTACTGGGCGCGCCAAGAACACGTGTAAATACGGTCACTTAGCCCATTGCGGCGGTGGCCGTTTTTTGTTGGCGCTCTGCCAGGAGCCCACCATGTCCCCATATGTCAGGGACTTTCGATCCGTCGCGAGTTTCCTGCGTTTGTCGTCCTGCGATCTGGCAGGCATCACGCGTCCATGGCGAGCCCACCTCACGGTTCACACCAGCCTCACGGAAACGAAGCAAAGCGAGTAATGAACGTTGAATCCTCGATCAGAGCAGTATGATTTCATCATAAAGTAATAAAAATAATGAAACAAAAAACGTGTGTAAGGTGTGCGTCAAGACAACTGCGTGAGAGGAGGATGCCATTGAGATGGGAAGGCTGGCGTCACAGGCGGGAGCGCCTTGTTACGTGAAGAAAAAGCGAAGTTAACAATAATGCGTGCCACTGCCGATAGCTGCATGGTGAGCGCGCTAACCTGTCGGAGCTAGTCCCCTCCTGACAAGCTGGAGAATTTTCATGGCTATTGGTGTTTGGATCAGTCTTGTTGGCTACTTTGCGCTCATGATCGCCATCGGCGTCTATGCCATGCGCAAATCTACGTCGACATCTGAAGATTATATGCTGGGTGGGCGAGCGCTCAGTCCACAAGTGGCGGCCCTGTCGGCCGGTGCTTCGGACATGAGCGGCTGGCTGCTGCTGGGTCTGCCCGGCGCAATGTTTGTCTCTGGTCTGGGTTCGGCCTGGATCGGTATCGGCCTGCTCGTGGGTGCCTTCTTCAACTGGACGCTGGTCGCTCCTCGCCTCCGCGAACAGACGGTCCATTACGGTAATGCGATTACCATTCCGGAATTTCTGGCCAACCGGTTTCCCACTCGCGCGATGTCGCTGAGAACGGTATCCGCCATCGTTATCGTCATATTCTTTGCGGTTTACACGGCGTCAGGTCTGGTGGCGGGCGGCAAGCTGTTTGAAAGTGCGTTTTCCGGCATTATCAACGTCGGTGGCATGAGCGACTACGCCATGGGCATCATTATTACGCTGGGCGTTGTACTGATCTACACCGTTGTCGGCGGCTTTCTCGCCGTCAGCATGACGGACTTCGTGCAAGGCTGCATCATGATGCTGGCACTGGTGATCATGCCGGCGGTTGTGCTCTTCGGCGAGGGCGGTGGCGGATATTCCCAAGCGTCGCAGACCCTGAATGAAGTGGACCCGACGCTGTTGTCCTGGACGGCGGGGCTGACCTTCGTTGGATGGCTGTCCGCAGTGACGTGGGGGCTGGGGTATTTCGGTCAGCCGCACATCATTGTGCGCTTCATGGCGATTCGGACGCTGAAGGATGTTCCAGTTGCTCGTAATATCGGCATGAGCTGGATGCTCATCTCCCTGATCGGTGCCATCTCTCTGGGTATATTCGGCCGGGCCTTTGCGGTCCGGAATGGTATGGATGTCCAGGATCCGGAAACCATCTTTATCATTCTGGCGAACCTGCTGTTCCATCCGCTGGTGACCGGTTTCCTCTATGCGGCCCTGTTGGCGGCAATAATGAGTACCATCTCCAGCCAGCTGCTTGTGTCGTCTTCCTCCCTTACCGAGGACTTTTATCGTCTCTTTCTGCGCAAGGAAGCCTCGGACAAGGAGACCGTCGCCGTAGGCCGGGTCTGCGTCGTGCTGGTGGGTCTGGTCGCCGCCGTCATTGCGTCGGATCCTGACTCCCAGGTTCTCGGGCTGGTGAGTAACGCCTGGGCAGGCTTCGGCGCCGCATTTGGCCCGCTGATTATCCTGTCTCTCATGTGGTCCCGCACGAACGGTGCTGGCGCCATCGCGGGCATGGTGGTCGGTGCTGTCACTGTCATGATCTGGATTACGCTGGGCTGGAACGGCGAGTTCATGGGTGGTCCCGGTGTGTACGAGATTATCCCCGGTTTCATTGCCTCAATGATCGCGATCGTGGTGGTGAGCAGCGTTACTGCCGATGCCGGTGAATATCAGCATATCACGCGCTGACATGAGCGCGTATGACTCGCTCGACGTCGTTACAGGGCTCCTTCGGGAGCCCTTTCTCGGGCGACGTTCTACCGTTGGGTCTGATCGTCTGTTCTAGTATTCGCATTGAGCATATGGCATGAAGAAAAGACCTGATCAACCGTGGAATCACTTCAACGTCCAATAGTCCACACTGCCTTGAGGAATGCATATTTCATCGTCATAGGCCACTTTATGGGTCAGCATTTTTTCGAGGCCTTAATTGATTCGTGATAATCAGTATTTACTAAAAAAGAACATCATCTGAGCCGACGCACCAAACACGTTGTGTCGGGTAGCCAGGAGAAATCGAACATGAACGACGCCAACCTTCATCTGCAGGATGATATGAGTGAGCTGCGCTCACGCATCCGCGCCAACTACGACGCCGATGAGGCAGATGTTCTGCGCGGGCTCATCGAACGGCTCAAGCTGTCAGAAGATGATCGACGCAAGGTGGCCGCCGTTGGCGCCAACTACGTGGAGCGTGTGCGCAAGGAAAAGTCACCCTCGATGATGGAGGCGTTCCTGGCCGAATACGGGCTCTCGACCGCCGAGGGCGTGGGGCTCATGTGCCTGGCGGAAGCGCTGCTGCGCGTGCCCGATGCCGAGACCATCGACGATCTGATCCATGACAAGATTGAGCCGTCCGACTGGGGCGCGCATCTGGGCAAGTCATCATCGTCGATGGTCAACGCCTCGACCTGGGCGCTGATGCTGACCGGCAAGGTACTGGATGACGATCCCAAGGGCCCGGCAAGGGCGCTGCGTGGCCTGGTACGCCGGATGGGCGAGCCGGTCGTACGTACGGCGGTCGGCCAGTCGATGAAGATCCTCGGGCGTCAGTTCGTGCTCGGCCAGACCATCGAGGAGGGCATGAAGAATGCCCGCGAGCTCGAGAAGCAGGGCTACACGTATTCCTACGATATGCTCGGTGAGGCGGCGCGCACCGATGAAGATGCGGTGCGCTATCACCAGGCCTACGCCAAGGCGATCACCGCGATCGCCAAGCAGGCCAAGGGCGACGTGCGTGGAAGCCCGGGTATCTCGGTAAAGCTCTCGGCGCTGCATCCGCGTTATGAAACTACCCATCGCGACACGGTGATGGCAGAACTTCTGCCGCGAGCCAAGGAGCTGGTGCGGCAGGCGGCAAAGGCCAATATCGGTTTCAACATCGACGCCGAAGAACAGGATCGGCTTGATCTGTCGCTTGATGTGATCGAGGCATTGATGTCAGACCCCAGCCTCGATGGATGGGACGGTTTCGGGGTGGTGGTGCAGGCCTACGGGCGTCGCGCCGCGCCGATGATCGAGACACTCTACGACCTTGCCGAGCGATTCAATCGCAAGATCATGGTGCGCCTGGTGAAGGGCGCCTACTGGGATACCGAGATCAAGCTATCCCAGGAGATGGGGGTCAAGACCTTTCCGGTCTTTACTCGCAAGGTCAACACCGATGTCAGCTACATGGCTTGCGCCCAGATGCTGCTCGACCGGCGCGACCGCATCTATCCGCAGTTTGCGACCCACAACGCCCACACCTGTGCCGCTGTGGTGGCCATGGCGGGCGATGACAAGGACAGCTACGAGTTCCAGCGCCTGCACGGCATGGGGGAATCGTTGCACCAGATCGTCAAGCAGTCGGAGGGCACGCACTGCCGTCTCTATGCCCCGGTGGGGGCGCACCGTGACCTGCTGGCCTATCTGGTACGCCGCCTGCTGGAGAACGGTGCGAACTCCTCCTTCGTGAACCAGGTGGTGGACGACACGATCCCCCCGAGTGAGGTCTCGAAGGATCCGGTGGCCGGGTTTGAGCAACTCGGCGACGCCATTTCCAGCCCCTTGATCCGCCAGCCCGGCGAGCTGTTCGCGCCCGATCGCAAGAACTCCCGCGGCTATCGGATCAATGAACCCGCCTCGATCCTGCCGCTGCTGAAGGCGCGAGAGGCGTTTTCCGATACTACCTGGACCGCCGGCCCCATGCTGGCCGGGAATCCGGCGCCCCAGGGACCGGCTCGTGATGCTGTCTCTCCCGCCGATGGCTCGCGGGTGGTCGGCGCCGTGCATGAGGCGACGCCGGAGGAGGTAGCGACCGCCCTTGACGCCGCCGAGGAGGGCTTTCGCGAGTGGTCGGCACGTCCGGTGTCGGAACGGGCCGAGGTGCTGCGCCGCACCGCCGATCTCTATGAAAAGCACATCGCCGAGTTGACGGTGATCTGTACCCGTGAAGCCGGCAAGATGATGTTCGATGGTATCGCCGAGGTGCGTGAGGCGGTGGATTTCCTGCGCTTCTACGCCAATGAAGGCGAGCGGCTGGAAGCGGAAGAGCCCGGCAGTGCCCGCGGCATCTTCGTCTGCATCAGCCCCTGGAACTTCCCCCTGGCCATCACCACCGGGCAGATCGCCGCCGCACTGGTGGCCGGCAACGCGGTGCTCGCCAAGCCCGCCGAGCAGACGCCACTGATTGCCGCCCGTGCCGTCGAGCTGATGCGCGAAGCCGGCCTGCCGGAGGCGGCGTTGCAGCTGCTGCCCGGCGATGGGCCGACGGTCGGCGGTCCGCTGACCAGCGATCCGCGAATCGCCGGTGTCTGCTTTACCGGCTCGACCCCTGTCGCGCAGCTCATCCACAAGGCCCTGGCCCAGAACGCGGGCCCGGATGCGGTACTGATCGCCGAGACCGGCGGACTCAATTCCATGATCGTGGACTCCACCGCGCTGACCGAGCAGGCGGTGCGCGACATCCTGATCTCCTCCTTCCAGTCGGCCGGCCAGCGCTGTTCGGCGCTGCGGATGTTGTATGTCCAGGAAGAGGCGCGCGACCGGCTGCTCCACATGCTCGACGGTGCCATGGACGCCCTCACCATCGGTGATCCCTGGAATACCGACACCGACGTCTCGCCGGTGATCGACGCCGACGCCCAGACCGAGATCAGCGACTATGTCGCAGCGCATGAGAAGGCCGGCAAGGTGCTGAAGAAGTTGCCCGCGCCCGAGGTGGGCACCTTCGTCACCCCGGCGGTGGTCGAGGTCAAGGGGATCGAGGACCTCGAGCGTGAAATCTTCGGCCCGGTCCTGCACGTGGCCACCTTCAAGGCGCGGGACATCGACAAGGTGGTCGACGCCATCAATGACAAGGGCTACGGGCTGACCTTCGGCCTGCATACCCGGATCGACGACCGCGTACAGCAGATCGTCGAGCGACTCCACGTCGGCAACGTCTACGTCAACCGCAACCAGATCGGCGCCATCGTCGGCTCCCAGCCGTTCGGGGGCGAGGGCCTGTCGGGCACCGGACCCAAGGCCGGCGGTCCGCTCTATGTGTCACGTTTCCGGCGTACCGCAAGCGCGGAGCGCCATGAGGCGCCGACCGGGAAGTCGGTGACACAAAACGACCTGCAGTCGACCCTCGACGGGCTGGATGCCCGCAATTGGGCGGCGCGTCGCGATCGGGTCGAGGTGCTGCGCAAGGCGCTCTCGGGCAAGAGCGGCGTGGTCCGCAAGGCGCTCGCCGAGACCGCGGCTCTGGATATGACGCCGCAGACGCTGCCGGGGCCGACGGGGGAAAGCAACCGGCTGGCCATGTATCCGAAGGGGCCGGCACTCTGCCTGGGTCCGACCCTGGATATCGCCGTCGCCCAGGCGGTGCAGGCGCTGGGAGCGGGCGCTCCGGCGGTGCTTGTCGCCCCGGGGGCGGTGCAGGCCGTGAAGCCGCTGATCGATGCCGGGGTGCCGGTAGCCGGGCTCGACGGCAGCATCGAGGCCGACACCCTGACGACGATCAAGGGTATCGAGACCGTGGCGGCGGCCGGCGACAGCGACTGGACCCGCAAGCTGCGCATCGCCCTCGCTGAGCGCGATGGTGCCATCGTGGCGCTCGAGACCCAGACCATCTGGCCGGAACGCTACGTGGTGGAACGCCATCTGTGCATCGACACCACCGCGGCGGGTGGCAACGCCAGCCTGCTGGCGACGGCCGAGTAAATTCGACGGCTCTGCCTGGCGGGACCGTCAAGCAGAATAAAGCGTTGGCAGCCAACACGCTGGGGCCCAGGCCCCGGCATCTGTGGGTATGCCAGTGTGGCCCCTTGGAATGCCGCCATCGCCGAAGCGGCCAACGCGCCTGTCGATATCCGGGATTTACGGTCAGCGTAGTTGAACAAGGCTCTCGGTCAGTTCGCCTCCCCTCTGGTATTGTCCCTTTCAGCATTCATGCGCCTGGCATGTTGCCGGGAGCTCCGCAAAAGTAGACAGCAGATGGCAAGCGATACTCCTGATCTGACCGTTCCCTCCACCATGTCGGCGATGCTGCTGACCGGCCATGGCGACATCGATAAGCTGGTCTACCGTGACGATGTGGCGACGCCGCGGCCGGGGCCGGGCGAGGTACTGGTACGTATTACCGCCACCGCCAAGAACAACACCGACCGCAAGGCTCGCGAGGGGCTCTATCCGGTCAAGAAGGGCCAGGTGACGTCGTTTGCCATGGCCGGCGAGCCGACCCTGACCTTCCCGCGCATCCAGGGGGCCGACATCGCCGGGCGCGTGGCCGCCGTGGGCGAGGGCGTCGATCCGGCGCGGATCGGCGAGCGCGGCCTGCTCGACTTCAACCTCTATGCCGATGCGCGCCGCGACATCAACCTGACCCCCGACTACTTTGGCCACGGCGCCGACGGCGGCTTCGCCGACTATGTCGCCGTGCCGTCCGATCAGTTCCACTGCGTGCCGAATCCCGAACTGCACGATGTGGAACTGGCCGCCATGGGCATGTGCTCCTACCAGACCGGCTACCATATGATGACCGCCGCTGGGGTGAAAGCCGGTGAGCGGGTGCTGGTCACCGGCGCCAGCGGCGGAGTGGGCACGGCGCTGATCCAGCTCTGCCGCATCGTCGGGGCGATTCCCTACGCGGTGAGCCAGCCAGACAAGGCCTTGGCGCTTGAGGCCCTGGGGGCCGAAAGGGTCATCGACCGCGGCGATCTCGGAAGTTTCGTCGAGCGGGTGCTCGACGCCACCGGCGGCGCGCCCATCGACGCGGTGATGGACCTGGTCGGCGGCGAGATGACGGATCTCTTCATCGACACCATGATCCACGACATGAAGGCTCGCGCTACCTATCCGCGGCTCTCCATCGCCGGGGCCAGCGGCGGCAATATCTCGGAGATCCTGTGGACGCGTATCTACCTCTACCAGGTGCAGATCTTCGGTGTTTCCCATGGCACTCGCGAGGAGGCCGAGCAGCTGATCGACTGGATTCGCTCGGGGCAGCTCAGGCCGGTGCTCCACGCCGCCTTCAGGCTCTCCGAGCTGCACGCGGCGGAGCGCTACTTCGTCAGCCGCGGCAGCAACTTCCTGGGCAAGATCGTGATCGTTCCCGATAGCCAGTGGGAGGAGCACGGTGCGCCCTTCGCCCTTATCGAGCAGGAGCCGCGCTCATGAATCCGCCGCTGACCTTCAGGATGATGGACACCCACGCCGGCGGCGACGTCAGCCGCATCGTGCTCGGGGGCATCGCGCCGCTGCCCGGTGACACCGTGCGGGCGCAAATGGAGTATCTGCGCGACGACGCCGACGGCCTGCGCAAGCTGCTGCTGTTCGAGCCCTACGGCATCCCCGAGATGTCCGTGGACCTGGTGGTGCCGGCGACCGACCCCGAGGCCGCGGCGGGCTATATCATCATGGAGGTGATGGGCTACCCCATCTACTCGGGCTCCAACACCATCTGCACCGCCACCGCGGTGCTGGAGGCCGGCATCGTGCCCAAGCGGGAAGGGGTGCAGCACTTCACCCTGGAAGCCCCGGCGGGGCGGGTGAAGATCGAGGCCCGGGTGGAAGACGGGGTGGTGGAGGCGATCACCTGCGAGGGGCTGCCCAGCTACATTGACACGCACCGGGCCTCCATCCGGGTGCCGGGGCTCGGGGATATCTCCTACTCGGTGGCCTACAGCGGCGGCTTCTATGCCCTGGTGGACGCCACCGAGCTGGGCGTTGAGCTGACTTTGGATGAGGAACGCCGGCTGGCCGACTGCGCTCACCGGATCGTCGAGGCGATCCAGGCCGAGCGCGGCTTCTCCCATTACACCCTGGGTGACGTCGGCCCGCTGCCCTTCCTGCACTTCATGGGCCCGGTGGAACAGGTAGCCGATGGCTTCTATCGCTCGCGCTCTGCCACCTACGTGCACCCCGGGGTGATCTGCCGCAGTACCACCGGCACCGGCACCTCGGCGCGCCTGGCGCTGATGAATCACGAGGGTCGCATCCGGCCAGGCGACCGGCTGGAGACCGTCTCCCTGCGCGAGACCGGCTTCATCGGCACTTTCACCGGCGCCCGCCAGGAGGGGCCCCATACCGTGGTGGAGAACACCATCACCGGCAAGGCCTATGTGCTCGGTCACACCGAGGTGGTGGTCAACTGCGACGACCCCCTGGTCGAGTGCGACGGCCTGCATCACATTCTCACCGCCCGTCGAAGCTGAGGCTTGTCCCGACCCGCTTGACTCGGCCCGTTCGCCAGCCTGCCCCTTGAGCGCCAACGCGAAAGGGGGCAGGCTGGCGCTCATTCTTTCTTTTCTTGCCGCTCTTCTTTCCTTCCCATCCTTTTTCCATGACAGAGGTGCCCCTTGGCCATCACCAACTTTGCCGACCTGCTTAACGAGTCCCGCCTGCAGCCAGACGCCCAGCGGCTGCTTTTCGTCTTCACCCGCGCCGAGCTGCCGGATCATCCCACGCCGGAGCAGCGTCGCAACTTCGAGCAGGGCGAGGGCGGCGTGCTGACGCCGGCGCTGTGCGTCGACAAGGCGCCCGAGGAGCTCAGCGACATGGCCACTCTGGTCGCGGAGTCCAGGGAGACGGGAATCGAGTGGGACATCGTCTTCGTCGGCGCTCTCTCCGGCCGAGGCAGTGAGGCGCCGAGCGCGGAGCAGGCCGAGGCGCAGCTCGAGCGCATGGTGGAGTCGCTGAAGATGGGCAACGTGGACGCCTTTCTTGCCCTCGACCCCAGCGGGGATGCTGTACAGATCGGCTGACGCTGCCGATTCTGGCGCCAGGACTCAAGTGATAGGTAAAAGTTATCGGGGTCATGCCATCATTCAATTCACGCTATTGGGTAATGTCGGCTACCATCGCACCGCATACGCGCTATTCCTTATACTAAAGTTGAAAGGAGCATGACCGAATGTCCCTGCTGAATACTGAAGTCAAGCCGTTCAAGGCCACCGCCTATCACAACGGTGAGTTCGTTGACGTCACTGAGGAGAGCCTGAAGGGGCAGTGGAACATCTTCTTTTTCTACCCGGCGGACTTCACCTTTGTCTGCCCCACCGAGCTGGGCGATCTGCAGGACAAGTACGCAGAGCTCAAGAAGATGGGCGTCGAGGTCTACAGCGTCTCCACCGACACCCACTTCACCCATAAGGCCTGGCATGACAGCTCCGAGACCATCGGCAAGCTGACCTATCCGATGCTGGCCGACCCGACCCTGCGCATCTCGCGCAACTTCGAAGTGCTGATCGAGGAAGCCGGTCTGGCCGACCGTGGCACCTTCGTGGTCGACCCGGATGGCAAGATCCAGCTCGTCGAGCTGAACGCCGGCAACATCGGTCGTAACGCCGAGGAACTGCTGCGCAAGGTCAAGGCCGCCCAGTACGTGCGTGCGAATCCGAACGAAGTCTGCCCGGCCAAGTGGGAAGAAGGCGAAGAGACCCTTTCCCCGTCCCTGGACCTGGTCGGCAAGATCTAAGCGACCTGCTTCTGCCGCAAGGCCCCGCCCGGGCAGTCCTGTCCGGGTGTTGCAACCCCCTCGCAAGATTGGCTTCGGTGACGCCTGGTGGCGCTCGCTCGGTTTTCTTGTGGCCCCGTTTTGCGAACATGAAGGAATCCGCTGTCATGTTGGACGACACTCTGAAAAGCCAGCTCAATGCCTATCTGAAAAAGGTCACTCAGCCGTTCGAGATCGTCGCCTCCCTCGATGACGGCGCCAAGTCTCAGGAGCTGCACGGCCTGCTGACCGACATTGCCGGCCTGTGCGACAAGATTTCCCTGCGCACCGATGGGCATGACGCGCGGCGGCCGTCGTTCGCGCTGAATCGCCCCGATCAGGGGACGGGCATCGTCTTCGCCGGCATCCCCATGGGCCACGAGTTCACCTCCCTGGTGCTGGCGCTGCTGCAGGTGGGCGGCCATCCGCCCAAGGTCGGCGACGAAGTGATCGAACAGATCAAGGGCCTCGATGACGCGCTGCACTTCGAGACCTACTATTCGCTCTCCTGCCAGAACTGCCCGGATGTGGTCCAGGCGCTCAACCTGATGGCGGTGCTCAACCGCAACGTCACCCACGCGGCCATCGACGGCGCTCTGTTCCAGGACGAGGTCGAGGAGCGCCAGGTGATGTCGGTGCCCAGCATCTACCTCAATGGTCAGCTCTTCGATCAGGGTCGCATGAGCCTGGCACAAATCCTCGCCAAGGTGGACACCGGTGCCGCCAGGCGTGAGGCCGCCGAGCTCAACGGCAAGACCCCCTTCGATGTGCTGGTGGTAGGCGGTGGCCCGGCTGGCGCCGCGGCGGCGGTCTATGCCGCTCGCAAGGGTATCCGCACCGGCGTTGCCGCCGAGCGTTTCGGCGGCCAGGTGTTGGATACCATGGCCATCGAGAACTTCATCTCCGTGCCTCACACCGAGGGCCCCAAGATGGCCGCGGCGTTGGAGGAGCACGTCAAGGAGTATGAGGTTGACATCATGAACCTGCAGCGGGCGGTCAAGCTGGTGCCGGCGGCCCAGCCGGGCGGCGAGCACGAGGTGAAGTTCGAGTCCGGGGCGAGCCTCAAGAGCAAGACGCTGATTCTGGCCACCGGCGCCCGCTGGCGCGAGATGAACGTGCCCGGGGAGGCGGAGTACCGCAACAAGGGCGTGGCCTACTGCCCCCACTGCGACGGCCCGCTGTTCAAGGGCAAGCGCGTGGCGGTGATCGGTGGCGGCAACTCCGGTGTCGAAGCGGCCATCGACCTGGCCGGCCTCGTCGGCCGCGTGACGCTGATCGAGTTCATGGACGAGATGCGCGCCGACGCCGTGCTACAGAAGAAGCTGAAGAGCCTGCCCAACGTCGACATCATCCTCGGCGCCCGTACCACCGAGGTAAACGGCGACGGCACCCGAGTCAACGGCCTCACCTATGAGGAGCGTGCCAGCGGTGAGAACAAGCGCCTCGATTTGGAAGGGATCTTCGTGCAGATCGGCCTGATCCCCAACACCGAGTGGCTCAGGGGTTCCCTGGTGGAGATGTCCGAGCGCGGTGAGATCATCACCGACGCTCACGGCACGACCAGCGTGCCGGGTATCTTCGCCGCCGGTGACGTGACCACCGTGCCCTACAAGCAGATCATTATCGCCATGGGCGAGGGGGCCAAGGCCGCCCTGGGTGCCTTCGACCACCTGATCCGCAGCTGATCGGCGCGGGCTCGGCCCACGCCTCTCGAGACGCCCCCGCCGGCAGTGCCGGCGGGGGCGTTGTCGTCTCGGTCGACCGGCCGGGAGGCGTGCGATCGCCGTGTCAGCCGATCAGCCCAAGGAACGGCAGCAGGGTAACGACGAGGATCACCCCCACCGCCACGGCGACCAGCAGCATCCGCACGGGATGGTTCACCAGGCGCTTCCACAGGGTTGGCGCTTCACCGCGCTCGGCCAGGCCACTGTGTGCGTGGCGCATCCGCTCGCGGAGCCCCTGTTGGTAGGCGTCCAGCGCTTCCCGAGCCGCCTCGTATTGGCTCTCATCGCGAAGCCAGATGGCCGCCACGCCGAGTCCCCAGAAGCCGGCTCGGGTCTCGTAGGTGTCGAAGCCGCGGGCCTCGAACAGCTCGCGGACTTCCTCAGCCTCGGCGTCGGGGACATTGCTCAGCCGGAACAGCAGTCTTGCCACGTCTTGCTCCTTGCGCGGGAGGTTCAGGGCAGCTCGGCGCGCTCGATGATCACCGGTTCCCGGGGCACGTCCTGGAAGGGACCGCGGCTGCCGGTAGGCACGCGACGGATGGCATCGACGACCTCCATGCCCTCCACGACCTGGCCGAACACCGCATAGCCCCAGGTCTGGCCGGACTGGGGGCTGACGTGATCCAGGAAGCCGTTGTCGCCCACGTTGATAAAGAACTGAGCGGTGGCGGAGTGCGGGGCGCCGGTGCGCGCCATGGCCAGAGTGCCGCGGCGGTTCTTCAAGCCGTTATCGGCCTCGTTGGTGATCGGGTCACGGGTCGATTTTTGACGCATCTCCTCGTCGAAGCCGCCGCCCTGGACCATGAAGCCGTCGATCACCCGGTGGAAGATGGTGCCGTCGTAGTGGCCATCCTGCACATAGGTGAGGAAGTTGTTGACGCTCACGGGGGCCTCGGCCTGGAACAGCTCGATGCCGATGGCACCGTGGCTGGTGTGCAGGATGACATCGGGGGTGCCTTCCTCGGCCTGAGCTGCGGTGAAGGCATGGACGAAGGGCAGGGCGGCGGCAAGCAGCAGGGTGGAAATCAGCGGACGTTTCACGGGATGGGTCACCAGGGTCAGGAATGCAGGCCCCAGCATAAGGCCCCGCTGCTGCCCTGTCAGCGTCTGTCTGATGGGGGGCGTCGCGGCAGCGTTTGGCAATGTTTGACATGGGTCACAGGCCGGCTCGAAAAGAGGCATCGAGTATGGATCTTATGGAGAGATTGCCTGACCATTCGCTGCATGGGAGTCGGCGTATGCCGCCGGCCCAATGAATTCAGGCCCGGCCGGGTGGTCGGGTGTCACCCGCGGCGGGAGGGTGCAGCAGATGGTAGCGGAACTCGGTAACTTTGCGCTGATCCTGGCGCTCTGTCTGGCGCTTGTCCAGAGCGTGCTGCCCCTGGTGGGCGCACAGACGGGTAGCCTGCGGCTGATGCGCACGGGACGCTTCCTGGCCAGCGGTCAGTTCGTCTTCCTGGCGATCGCCTACGGGGTGCTTACCTGGGCCTTCCTGGTCAGCGACTTCAGCGTGCGCTATGTGGCCAGCCACTCCAGTCTGGCCCAGCCGACGATGTACAAGGTCACGGCGGTGTGGGGCGGCCACGAAGGGTCGCTGCTGCTGTGGGTACTGCTGCTCGGCGCCTGGGGCCTGGCGGTGGCACGTTTCAGCCGCTCGTTGCCCCGCGAGATGCTGGCCCGGGTGCTGGCGGTAATGGGCATGATCTCGGTGGCCTTTATTGCCTTCACGGTGTTCACCTCCAACCCCTTCGATCGCATCGTGCCCGGCCCCGTGGACGGGCGCGGCATGAACCCGCTGCTTCAGGATCCCGGGATGATCCTGCATCCGCCCCTGCTCTACATGGGCTATGTGGGGACCGCGGTGGTATTTTCTCTGGCCATGGCGGCGCTGATGGGCGGCCGGCTGGATGCGGCCTGGGCGCGCTGGTCGCGGCCCTGGACCACGGTGGCCTGGGTGTTCCTCTCCCTGGGCATCGCCATGGGCTCCTGGTGGGCCTACTACGAACTGGGCTGGGGCGGCTGGTGGTTCTGGGATCCGGTGGAGAATGCCTCTTTCCTGCCCTGGCTCACCGCCACCGCCCTGCTGCACTCCCTGGCGGTGTCCGAGAAGCGTGGCGGTCTCAAGGTATGGACCCTGATGCTGGCGATCATCACTTTCGCCCTGACCGTGTTCGGGGCCTTTATCGTACGCTCCGGTGTCATCACCTCGGTGCATGCCTTCGCCACCGACCCGGACCGCGGTGTCTTCCTGCTTGCCATGCTGGCGGCGACCCTGCTCGGTTCACTGACCCTCTACGCCTGGCGGGCACCGCGGGTCGGCCTGGGCGGCGGCTTTCACTGGCTCTCCCGGGAATCGCTGCTGCTGGCCAACAACGTGCTGCTTACCGTGGCTTTCGCCGCTGTGTTTATCGGCACCCTCTACCCGCTGGTGCTCGACGCCTTCGGCCTGGGCAAGATCTCGGTGGGCCCCCCCTACTTTGATACGGTATTCGCCCCGCTGATGCTGCCGCTGCTGCTGTTGATGGGCCTTGGCCCCACCGTCATGTGGAAGCAGGCCAGTCCCGGCGAGGTGGTGCGCCAGCTGCGCTGGGTGCTGTTGGTCAGCGTGATAGCCGGCGGTCTGTGGCCGCTGACCATGGGGACCTGGCACCCGCTCACCGCGCTGTCGCTGATGCTGGGGAGCTGGATCGTGTTCACCGCGCTGCTCGACATACGCAAGCGCCTGGCGGGTCGTCAGCCCCTGGCCACTCGGGTTCGCCGGGTGCTGCGCCCGTGTTTTCTCGGCATGCATCTGGCCCATGTGGGCCTGGCCCTGATTGTGGTCGCCATCGCCATGGTTAACACCTACGAGGTGGAGCGCGACGTGCGCATGGAGCCTGGTCAGACCACTTCGGCGGCAGCCTTCGAGTTCACCCTGAGACGGATGGAAACGGTGCGTGGACCCAACTACGACGCCGATCAGGCGGTGGTCGAGGTAACGCGAGATGGCCGCCCGGTGGCCACCCTGCTGCCCCAGCGCCGCTACTACGATACTCAGCCCGAGAACCCCATGAATCAGGCCTCGCTGCATCGCGCAGCAACCCGTGACGTCTACGTGTCGCTGGGTGAACGGCTGGTGGGCGATGCCTGGAGCTTCCGCCTCTACTACAAGCCCTACATGGCCTGGATGTGGAGCGGTGCCATCCTGCTCGGCCTGGGTGGATTGCTGGCAGCCAGTGACAAGCGTTACCGGCTGGTACGGCGCCGTGAACACAAGCCGGCGCCAGCGGTGGGCCCGGGTCGCGAGGTGATCGCCTCATGAGGCTCAAGCTGCTGATACCGCTGGTGGCGGTGGTGGCCCTGCTCGGCCTGCTGCTGCTGGGCCTGGGCCTCAATTCCCGCGACCTGCCCTCGCCGCTGGTCGGCCAACCGGCGCCAGCCTTTATGCTGGAGTCCCTGGAAGATGCGGACGTTATCCTCACCGAGCAGGACTTTATCGGCGAGGTGGCGCTGGTCAACGTCTGGGCCACCTGGTGCAGTACCTGCCGGTCCGAGAAACCGCTGCTGATGGAGCTGGCCCGCGGCGGCATCCCTATCCACGCCTTCAACTACCGCGACGAGCGTGACGCCGCGCTGCGCTATCTGGAGATGACCGAGAGCCCCTATCGCACCATCGCCTTTGATCCCGCGGGCGATGCCGGCATCGACTGGGGCGTCTATGCCACCCCCGAGACTTACGTGCTCGATGCTGAGGGCGTGATCCGCTACAAGCGCATCGGTCCCCTCAGTCGGCAACTGTTGCTCGATGAAGTGCTGCCTCTGGTTGAAAGGTTGAGAGCGGAGCAAACGGAAGCCGATCAGGCGAGGAGAGCGTCATGAGACGAATTCTCATCAGCTGGTCGCTTTGGCTGTCGCTGCTGGTTGCCTGGCTGCTGCCGGCGGGGATGGCGCTGGCGCTGGCCATCGGCGAGCCGCTGGTGTTCGACAGCGAGGCGCAGCGCCAGCAGTACGAGATCCTGACTCGAGAGCTGCGCTGCACGGTGTGTCAGAGCGAGACGATCCATGAGTCCAACGCGGAGCTGGCCGCCGATATGCGGCGTCGTGTCTACCAGATGACCCGTGAAGGCATGTCCGCCGAGGCGATCGTCGACTTCATGGTGGCGCGCTATGGCGACTATGTGCGCTACCGGCCGCCACTTCAGGCCAACACCGCCCTGCTGTGGGCCAGCCCGTTCCTGCTGTTCGGCGGAGGTCTGCTGGCGTGGTGGCAGGTGATGCGCCGGCGCGCCCGACCCGATAACGATCCCCAATTCACCGACCAGGAGCGTGCGGCGCTGGAGCGCCTGCGCCGTGGCGACTGACCCCGGAGGTGCGACGAGATGAATGGCGTCTTCCTGCTGCTGGCCCTGGGCCTGTGCCTGCTGGCTCTAGCCTTCGTGCTGATACCACTGCTGCGTGAACCCCCAGGCACGGGTCCTGACCGCCGCGAAATGGTGCTGATCGTTCACCGCGACCGCATGGCCGAGCTCGACCAGGACCTGGCCGCGGGTTCCCTGAGCAAGGAGCGCCACGCTCGCGCCTTGGCCGATCTGGAGCGCGAACTGCTCGACAGCGGCGTGCTGGAAATCGGCCCGAACACCGGCCTGGCGCATCGTGGACAGCGCCGTCTGGCCCAGGTCGCTGCCCTGGCCAGCATGGCGCTGCTGCCCTTCCTGGCCGTCGGGACCTATCTGTCGGTGGGCTACAGCGATGAGGTGTTCGCTGCCCGTGCGCCGGCTGGCCAGACGCTGCCAGCGCAACCACAGGCGGAGCCCAGCGACGAGGAGATGACTCGCGAATTCACCCGCCTGGTCGAGGGGCTTCAGGTGCGCCTGGCCCAGGATCCGGCCGACCTCGAGAGCTGGGTGCTGCTGGGCCGTACGCTGACGTACCTTGACGAATTCGAAGCAGCGGGTCGGGCTTTCGGAGAAGCGCTGCGCCACGGTGGCGATCGCGACCCCGAAGTGCTGGTCCGCTACGCCGACGTGCTCGCCGAGCTCGAGGGTGGCCTGGCGGGCGAGCCGGCGGCACTGATCGAGCAGGCCCTGGCCATCGACCCCGATCATCCCCAGGGGCTTTGGTTGGCCGGCACCCTGGCCTACCAGCAGGAGGCCGTCGACGAGGCCCGCAACTACTGGGGACGGCTGCTGGCGATACTGCCGGCGGAATCGCCCGAGGCCGAGGTGATCCGCGGCAACCTGGCGGAACTGACGCTGCGTTAGGCGAGAACGAGCCCAGGAGGCCGAGATGACAGTCCGCTTCACCCGGGAGACCCTGAACACGCTGCGCCAGGTGCCGCTGTTTACCGGCCTCGCCGACGATACCCTGGCGTTGCTGGGCCGGGGCGCCCACGAGCGCTGCTGCCCGCGTGGCACTCGGCTGTTCGCCCAGGGCGAGCCCGCCGATCGCTTCTACGTGGTCCTCGACGGCTGGGTGAAACTCTACCGTGACAGCCCCGACGGCAGCGAGTGCATGGTGGGGCTCTTCACCGAGGGCGAGTCATTCGCCGAGGCGGCGATGTTCGACCGGCTGGGCTTTCCGGTGAATGCCGCCGTGGCCGAAGATGCTCGGCTGATGGTCTTTCCGGCCGAGCACTTCCTGGAGACGCTGCACGAGCATCATGGCCTGACGCTGAATCTGCTGGCCAATCTCACCGGCATGCTCAGGAGCATGGTGGTCCAGCTCGATCAGCTCACCAACCAGTCAACCCATCAGCGGCTGGCAGCCTTCCTGATTTCACTGTGCCCCGATGATGCCGCCAGCGCCAGGGTCTGTTTGCCCTGCGACAAGATGTTGATTGCCGGCCGCCTGGGGATGAAGCCGGAGAGCTTTTCCCGGGCCATGGCGCGCCTGCGTGCGTTTGGCGTGCGCTGTGAGCGTAACTGCGTCCATCTCGATGATCTGCCGGCGCTGTGCGCCGTCGCCCGAGGCGTCGAATCACGACCCCTTCCCGCCTGCCCGGGACTCAATGGCACCCGGGCTGCTGGCATCGTTTCTTCACGACCCATGACATAAGTCAACGCACCGGTGTGTCACTTGACCACTATCAAGTGAGCAAAGAGGTAAAACTGCTATTACTTATTGGCAGGTGGAGAGTGTCTCTCCGGGTTGTCGGATCGCCGACCCGGGCCATGCGAGGCTCTCTCCGGACCCTACCCCACGGGGAAAATAGAGCGAGGCACGTTATGCACAAGAAAGCACTGAGCAAGGGGATCTTCGCCCTCAGCTTCCCGCTGGCCGCCATGATGGCGGGTGGCGTGCAGGCGTCGGCACCCGAGATGTCGGCCGAAGAACTGGATCGCGCCGGCGATATCTACTTCCAGCGCTGCGCCGGTTGTCACGGCACTCTGCGCAAGGGCGCCACCGGTCCCGGTCTGCTGCCCGAGAGCACCATCGATCTGGGCCAGCGCCGCCTGGAAAGCATCATCACCTACGGTACCGAAGGTGGGATGAACAACCACGACGGCATTCTCGAGCCGGAAGAGATCGAGCTGATCGCCAAATATATCCAGCAGGAGCCCGAGGCGCCGCCGGAGATGTCACTGTCCGACATCCGCGAGACCTGGAAGATCATCGTTCCTCAGGAGGAGTGGCCCACCGAGCCCCAGCACGACCGCAACTGGGAAAACTTCATGGTCACCATTCTGCGTGACCGTGGCGCCATGGGGATCATCGACGGCGACACCAAGGAGCTGGTCACCGAAGCCGAGACCGGCTATGCCGTGCACGTGGCCAAGGAGTCCTCCGACGGGCGCTTCTGGTATGTCCAGGGCCGCGACGGTCGCCTCTCCAAGATCGACCTGTGGATGGATCCGCCCCAGGTGACTGCCGAGGTGTTCATCGGCATCGATGCCCGTGACGTGGCGGTCTCCCACTATGGCGAGTGGAAGGACAAGTACGTCATCGGCGGCGCCTACTGGCCGCCCCACTTCGTGATCGCCGACGCCGAAACCATGGAGCCGCTCAAGGTGGTCTCCACCCGCGGCTACGACACCGAGGGTAACTACGTCCACGAGGCACGCGTCGCGGCGCTCTACAACACGCCCAAGGCGCCGAGCTTCCTGGTCAACGTCAAGGAGACCGGCCAGGTTTGGCAGGTCGACTACAGCGACCTGGATAACCTGCGCATCGACCAGATGGAGACCGCCGAATATCTGCATGATGGCTTCTTCGATCCCACCGGGCGCTACTTCCAGATCGCCGCCAACTACAGCAACAAGATGGTGTTCGTCGACACCGTAACCCGCAAGCAGGTAGGGATACTGGAGACCGGACAGATTCCCCACCCGGGACCGGGCGCCAACTGGGTGGACTCCGAGTGTGGCCCGGTGGCCGGCACTACCCACCTGGGTGAAGGCCTGATGACCTTCTGGGGCAACGATCCCGAGGGCCATCCCGACCAGGCCTGGGAGATCTGTGACCAGATCGAGACCGATGGTCCCGGTCTGTTCGTTCGCAGCCACCCGGACTCCAACAACGTCTGGATCGATCAGGCCATGCACCCCGAGGCCGACGTCAACCAGTGGGTCATGGTCATGAACAAGGAGACTCGCGAGCTGACCCCGATCCACGTTGCCGACCGTCCCGCCGAGCATGACGCCGTGGCCGTGCACATGGAGTACGACCAGAGCGGCACCGAGGTATGGGTTTCCATCTGGGCCCGTGGACGCGGCCACCAGGAGGACGGCGCCATCATCATCTACGACGACAAGACCCTGGAAGAGAAGGCCCGGGTCGAGAACCTGCACACACCGACCGGCAAGTTCAACGTCTACAACCGCAAGAACCACGTCGGCTGAGCCGATCAGCCGGAGCACCTGCGGGTGCTCCGGCCTCTTTTCCAGCCGTTCATGCCTTCCTGAGAGCAGGGCGCCGGAGCGGCTGGGCAAGGGGCCGGACACCATAACGAAAGCAAGGCATCTCGAGAGCAGGCATCTGCTGTCATGACATTTTTCGGGAGACGGACATGCTGAGGGAGCGACTGCGCAACTGGCGCAAGATCACGATCATGGGGGCGTCGCTGGGGGCCGTGACGCTCTTCTTCGTGGCGGGGATCATCTTCTGGGGTGGCTTCAATACGGTGATGGAAGCCACCAACAACATGAAGTTCTGTAGCTCAGCCTGTCACGAGATGACCTGGGTCTACGAGGAGTACCAGGAGCGTCCCCACTACCACAACAAGTCCGGTGTGGGTGCCGAATGCTCGGACTGCCACGTGCCCGACGCCTGGGGCCCGAAGATGATTCGCAAGATCCAGGCCAGCCGCGAGGTGTGGCACTGGATGCTGGGTACCATGGATACCCAGGAAGAGTTTTACGATAGGCGCTTGCATCTGGCCGAGAACGTCTGGCGCTCGATGCTGCGTACCGACTCCCGGGAGTGCCGCAACTGCCACGATTGGTCCGCCATGGATCTCGAGCAGCAGCCCGCTCGCGCCGCTCGCGAGCACGCCCGAGCCTTCGAGCAGGGACAGACCTGCATCGAGTGCCACCAGGGCATCGCCCACGAGCTGCCCGAGGCCTGGGACGAGTCTCCCGTCTGGGCCGCCCGCTTTGAGCATGACACCGAGGCGGACCTGGACCGCGGCGAGCCCGAGCTGCCGCTGGAAGCCGAGGAACTGGGCGAGGCGGTGGCCGCCGAGGGTGATATCGCCTCCGGTCTCGCCTGGGATGAGGTGCCCACGCTGGATGTGACCCTGTTCTTGCCGGGCCAGGCCTCCATCGAGTGGATCCAGGACGGCAGCGAGCACAGTGGTGGGCGCGCCTTCGGCTTCGGCGACCGCTGCATCTGGTGTCACCAGGGCGAGGAGGCCGATATCGGCGCACTGGCCACCAGCGCCGAGAAGATCGAGACCTATGACCTGGGCGACAAACGCGGCCATGTTCCGTTGGCCGTGCAGACCGCCTTCGATGACGACTACCTCTATATGCGCTTCCAATGGGAGGACGCCGAGCACACCCCGCTACCCTTTGTTGACGGCGGGATGATGGACCCCGAGAACGAGATCAAGCTGACGGTCAGCTTTGCTGATGACCGCGTCGACATGGCCGACCGCGGTGGCTGCTGGGCCAGCTGCCACCACGATTCCTCCTACATGCCCGATGCTCCCGAGCAGGCGGTCCTGGAAGAGAGCGAGCTGTCTGAGCGCCTTGAGATGATGAACGGCGTGACCAAGTACCTCACCGAGAGCCGCACCGAGATCGAGGTTCGCGGTCGTCGGGGCGCCGCCCGCGGTGGCTGGGACAAGCTCAAGGAGAGCGAGGAGATCGACGAGCTGTTCGGCGGCGGTGTCTATCTGGACATGGCCCGCTACAAGAGCGGCAGCGAGCGCACCGAGTCCGGCTACATCCTGGAGCAGCGTCACTTCGACGACAGCGAAGCGGTCGTGTTCAGCGCCGCCAAGGAAGACGGCGTCTGGACCGCCTACATGACCCGCGCACTGCGCACCGGGGCACCCGGCGACAAGCCGCTGGACCTTGACGGCAAGTACAACATCAACTTTGCGCTCCACGACGACCATGCGGCCTCGCGGTTCCATCACGTCTCCTGGCAGCACGGCCTGATGTTCGGCGCCGAGGAGTTCGACGATGAGATGGTCGAGATCAACGCCACGCGCATCGAGCGCTGATAAGGAGGGTTCATGACACAAGGGATGCTGCATCCCGCGAGCTGGTTCGGAGGGCTGGTGAGCGCCCTCCTGCTGGTCAGCGGCGCCGCCATGGCAACACCGAGCATCGAAGGGTTTCGCAGCGCGGCGTTTGGCATGTCCCCCGACGAGGTGCGCGAGCGCCTGGCCGATGATGACATCGTCGCGGTGAGTGAGGAGCAGACCGCCGAGGGCGACCTGATAATCGACGCTCGTCTGGAAGGTGATCCTGCGTCCGGCGAACCGGCGGTGGAGACCGACCTGCGCTACGTCTTTCCGGCGGACAGCGAGCAGTTGGCCCTGGTGGTGGCCTTTTACCCTGAAGTGGCCGACCACGCCGCGGTGAAGGCTGAGCTCGAGGCAGCCTATGGTCAGCCCTGGGAGGAAGAGATGGCAGAATGGTGGCTGGAACAGCTGGCAGAGGGGATGCCCGCCACTCCGCTCGGCTTTTCCGCCTGGGGGGGTGACGAGACGCAGCGTCACCGCTTCGTGCGTCTGTGGCGCTTCGAGGATTACCTCAGCGTGGAGTATCTGGACACCCGGCTGTTCTCCGAGCGGGAGTGACGCCACGCCCCGATGCGCACCGGGCCGTCCCATCGCGGGGCGGCCTTTTCAGGTGGATACCACGACGGCACGTTGATACCACAATCCCTGATTCCGAGGAGTATCGAGATGAGGCGCACTATGCTGCTGGTCGCCGCCCTGCTGATGGGATCGACTCCCCTGGTACTGGCGTCTGAGCACGGCCAGTCTGGCCACCATGGTCATGCCCGGGGAGAGATGGCGGAGTCCCGCCACGCGGTGCGTGGCATCTATCTCGGCTATGACGCCGAGACGCACCGCATCAGCGTGGCCCACGAGGAGATCCCCGGAGTGATGCGCGCGATGCGCATGAACCTGCGCCTGGCCGAGGGCGATTCGGCCCCTGCGCTGGCCGAGGGTGAGCGGATCCGCTTTACCATGACCGGCAGAGTGGAGGAGGGCATGAGCTGGTATGCCGACTCCATCGAGGGGCTGCCGGCCGACACCGAGCTCGAACTGCCCGAGAGGTTGCGCGAGATGATCGGCCACTGAGGTGGCCATTGGCTCAGGCGATGGCGTGCTTCTTCATGCGATAGAGCAGGGTATCCCGGGTAAGCCCCAGCAAGCGGGCAGCCCGGGTGCGGTTGCCTTCGCTCCGGACCAGCGCCTGACGAATCAGTTCGACCTCAAGGGCCTCCAGGCTCAGCCCGCAGGAAGGCAGCCGCCAGCCATCGCTGGTCGTGGGTGGAGACAGTGGGTCGAGCCACCCCTCGGGCAGGTCGTCTGGTGCCAGACGCTGGCCATGAAGCAGCACCACACATCGCTCTACCAGATTGCGCAGTTCGCGCACGTTGCCGGGCCAGGAATAGGCGGCCAGGCACTTGAGCAGTGCCGGGGTGAACTCGGGGGCGTCTACCCTGTGGCGAGCGGCCAGTTCGCGGCAGAACCGCCTCGCCAGCAGTGCCACGTCGCCTTCTCGCTCGCGCAGTGGCGGGAGCTCCAGGGGAATGACATGCAGCCGATAGAAGAGATCGGCGCGGAAGGTGCCGGCCGTGACCCGTGCGCGCAGGTCCTGATGGGTGGCGGCCAGGATGCGGACGTCGACCCGCTCCACGTGATTCGCCCCCAGCGCCTGACATTCGCCGTTTTCCATGAAGCGCAGCAGTTTGCCCTGGGCCGCCAGCGGCAGTTCCGCCACTTCGTCCAGAAACAGGGTGCCGCCATGGGCCTGCTGCACCCGGCCGCGCTTGTCGGCTTGGGCACCGGTGAAGGCGCCGCGGCGGTGGCCGAACAGCTCCGACTCCACCAGATCCACCGGAATGGCGGCGCAGTTGAGGGTCACCCAGTGGCCGGTATGACGCCCGCTCTCGTGGTGCACCAACCGGGCCAGCAGCTCCTTGCCGGTGCCGCTCTCGCCGAGGATCAGCACCGTGGCGTCGGTGGCCGCCACCAGACGGGCGGAGCGTACCACGGCCTGCAGGGCCGGGGATTCGCCGATCAGATCGGCGTGGTTTTCCATGGGATCCCGAGCGTGAGTCATGACATTCCCCATCGGGTAATCAACAATGGCACCGGGGCCAGGAGCATGATCGCCACTCCCGCCAGGCGCCGAACGACGGGCTGGCGCAGGGTGGCCGCCACCCGGCTCGCCATCACCCCCACCGTGAACAGCATGGGCAGGGTACCCAGCCCGAAGAAGAGCATGAAGAGCCCGCCACGCAGAGCGCTTTCTGTGGTCAGCCCATAGAGCAGCGCCGAATAGACCAGCCCGCAGGGCAGCCAGCCCCACACCAGCCCGAATCCCCAGGCCTGGGGCAGACGCCGCACCGGCAGCAGGCGACGCCCCAGCGGCTCCAGGTGGCACCATAGCGGCCGCCCCAGACCCTCGATTCGCGAAAAGCGGGGAAACCAGCCGGCGATATGCAGCCCCACCGCCACCAGAAAGAGCATGCCCAGGGTTCCCATCACCAGGCGATTGGGGGCACCCAGGACGCCTAACAGCCACCCGGCGCTGGCGGCCACCAGCGCTCCGGCTACCACGTAACTGGTGATCCTGCCCAGGTTGTAGGCCAGGTTGAAGGCCATCAGCCAGCGCGGCTGCTCGCGCACTTCTGGCGAGAGGCTGAAGGTCAGGGCGCCGGCGATGCCGCCACACATGCCCAGGCAGTGGGTACTGCTCAGCAGTCCGAGCAGGAAGGCCACGGTCCATTCGGCCGGCATCGGGGTGGGTCTCCTGAACGCGTCGGCTTACCGGGTGATATGCCCTGATTCTATCGCACCGGGTCGCGGCAGGTCCCCGGGGGCAGGTCGCCAATGCATGGCTGGGCGCCATGAATCAAGGAGATGGCTCTCTGTCATGGCTTGCCCCAAAACCTGGCATGAAAGATGCAAGTTCAATGTACCGTTTCGTTGATTGACTTCGCCCCCTGATCAGGGGGCTTTCTTTTGCCTGGCGTGGTCTGGCGGGTGCAGAGCGAAATCCTGGGGAGCCTGGTGCCGGCCGAGCGGGGTGACTGACTGTGGCATTTGCCACAGTCAGTGGGGCAGATGCCCCACTGCAGATGCTTGTGAAAGCGGGGCTCTACCCTGGCCCCCTGCGAGGCGTGGGAAAAGCACCGCTGGCACATTAATTGCATATTAACCCCCCGTCTTCAGGGAACTTCAGGGAATACCATTGATGCCTCACGCCCCTCGCTTTCTTCGCAGCGGCCTTGCCGCTGCCGTCTCGCTGGCCGCCTGGCAGGTAGCCGCGGCGGCCGAACCCGCCATGTCGACCATGGTCATCACCGCGCCATCCATGAGCGACCCCTATACGATCTCCACCGATACCCGCACGCCGCAGCTGTCGATGCCTGCTGTCGATGGCGGTGCTTTCCTCAAGTCGATTCCCGGCTTCAGCGTCAGCCGCAAGGGCGGCACCAGCGGCGATCCGGAGCTGCGCGGCCTGGGCGGCTCGCGGCTCAATATCCTGGCGGATGGCGCCAATATTCTCGGGGGCTGCGGGGGGCGCATGGATCCGCCTACCGCCTATATCTTTCCCCAGGCCTATGACCGGGTCGAGGTGATCAAGGGGCCCCAGAGCGTGCGCTACGGCGTGGCCCCGGCCGGTGTGGTGCGCTTCGAGCGCGACAAGCCCGAGCTGATCGCGTCCACCGTGGAGGGTTTCGCCAGCACCACTCTGGGCAGCCACGACCGCCTCGATCTGGTGGGTGATATGACCGCCGGCAACCCGGAGGGTTATGTACGTCTGATCGGCACCCTCTCCGACCAGGACAACTACGAGGACGGGGACGGCAACGCGGTGCGTTCCGAGTATAACCGCTGGAGCGGTACCGCCATCGTCGGCTGGACCCCCGATCCCGATACGCGCATCGAGTTTGCCTACGATCGGAGTGACGCCGAGGCGGCCTACGACGATGGACGTCCGCTGGACGGTACCGTGTTCGACCGCACCGGCTACACCCTGACCGCCAGCCGTCGGAACATCGCCCCCTGGCTCAGCGAAGTGGAGGCGCAGATCTACTACAGCTATGTCGACCATGTGATGGACAACTTTACCCTCAGGACGCCGCCTACCAGCCCCCAGGGGCAGCCGATGCTGAGGCTGGGCAACCCGGACCGCCGAACCATTGGCGGGCGCCTGGCCGCCGAGCTGGAGCTGGCGCCGACCATACAGATGGCAGTGGGTATGGACTATGCCGAGAATCGCCATAGCAACCGAGGGGGTGTGGACTACCGCGAGAAGGAGCGTGGCCGTAACGCCGAGTTCAAGGACTATGGGGTCTTTACCGAGGTGGAGCAGGCGCTTTCCGAGCGCAGCTGGATCACGCTGGGCCTGCGGGTCGACCGCGCCAGGGTCGAGTCGCTCAATGGGCTGAATGATGAGGATGGCCTGTATGGTGACGCCGACCTGGGCGAAACGTCGCGATCGACCCAGTGGAGCGGCTTTGCCCGCTATGAGTACGCTCTGGAGCCCCAGCCCCTCAGCCTCTTCGCCGGGGTGGGCCGCGCCGAGCGGGCGGGGGACCACTGGGAGCGTCGCTGGGTCTTCGACCTGGAGACCGAGACCCTGAACCAGCTCGATTCCGGGGCCAGCTGGAACGGCGACCGGCTGAGCGCCAATCTGTCGCTCTTCCATGGCTGGTATGACGACTATATCCTGATCGATGAGCGTAACGGGCAGGACAAGGTGCGCAACGTCGACGCCAGGACCTACGGCCTCGAGGCCGATATGCGCCTGCGACTCACCGACAGCTGGGACCTGACCTCGACCCTGGCCTGGGTGCACAGCAACAACGATACCGACGACCTGCCGCTGGCCCAGACCCCGCCGCTGGAGGCGACCCTGGGGCTGGACTTCGCCCGTAACGCCTACTTCGGCGGCATGCTGTTGCGTGGCGTGGCCCGTCAGGACCGCATCGCCGAAGGTCAGGGCACCATCTACAGCCTGGATATCGGTGAAACGCCCGGATTCGCTACCGTATCCGCCTACGGCGGCCGCGAGTTGTTCGGCAATACCACCCTGACCCTGGGCGTCGATAACCTCTTCGATCGCACCTACGCCGAGCATATCCAGCGTGGCACCACCGAAATGCTGGCGACCGACCGGGTCAACGAGCCGGGCCGCATCGTCTGGGCCAACCTTACCACCCGCTTCTAGACGAGCTGTTTCGGCCCCCCGAGCCTGCAACGAGCGCCCCGTCCTCCGAGGAGAGGACGGGGCGCCGTCGTTTCCGCTTCGCGCGAGAAGCCACTCACTGGTTATCGCTGCGACACTGGCGCCGGGCGCGCGCCATGGCCTCGGCGGCACCCGCCAGGGAGAACACCATGAACCAGGGATCATTCTCGCCGCGCATCATCCGCAGTCGCAGGGTCTCGCCGCGACGCATCTCCTCCAGCAGCAGCGCCTGCTCCTCGAGCAGGAACTGCACGTAGAAGCCGCTGTCGCCGCGCTCGGTGATGAACTCCGCCGCGCCGCTATGGATCGTCTCATGATCCACCCGCAGATCGGCGGGCACGCGATTGACCACCCGACTCTCCGGCTGGCGCTCGCCCAGGTCCACACGCAGTTCCAGCCAGGGCCGCTCGCAGGCCCCGGGGGTGACATTGACGCTGAACAGGGAGTCGCTGTAGCTGTGGGGCTCCAGAGCGCGGTAGTGGCGCTCCTCGCCCAGCGCCAGGGTCAGCGATTGCCACTGCCCGTGAGCCTCGGCATCGAGCGTGTTATAGACGGCAGCCGTGGCAATGGTGGGCGACATCAGCGTGGCCAGCAGCAGGACCAAGGCACCCGGCAGGACAGGCTTGGGCATGGACAGGCTCAGTCGAAGTCGCGGTTGGGCAGCAGCCAGCCCTCGTCGGGGCGATAGCCGGCCGCCTCGGCGTGCTGGTACTGGGTCACCATCTCGTCGGTGATGGCGGCGATGGCCTCATCGGTGCTGGCATGATCATCGCTGCTCTCGAAGGAGGGCTCGGCCTGCAGCGGGGTCTGCAGATAGTAGTTCTGCTCGCAGGTAACGCGTTCGCTGCCCGCCTCTCGGTAGCAGCGAATGCGGATCGGGGTGGAGATCTCGCCTAGCTGGAAGATCATTTCGGTCACCAGAAATCGCTGCTGATGAATCAGGGGGTGGCGAAGGGCGGCCGGGATGTCCATGGGCATGGCTCTCCTGAGGTAGGGTCGAGGCCCGCCCGGAAGGGCGTTCGGATCAACATAGCACCCGGCCCTGAGAGGTAAAAGGCCAATACCTTGATCTGGGTATGTTGTCGCGTGCGACAAACTATCCCATGCTTCACCCCGAAAGATGTTTTTCGGATGCATGTTATTGGTCCGGCCGATTCGAACAGAAGGTGGAGTGTCTCGTGACAAGTGTCCTGCGATCCTGGCTGGTGACCCTGCTGATGGCCCTGGTTCTATCGACGACAGCCCTGTCGACCGTGGCCATGGCGGCCGACTGGTTGCCGGTGGTCTTTCCCGAGGCGGATACGGTGGGTGAACCCATCGATGAGCCGCCGGTGGTACCGGTGCTGCGCGACGGTGAAACGGTCGGCTATGTCTTCGAGACCAACGATATCGCGCCGATTCCCGCCTACTCCGGCCATCCGGTCAACATGCGCGTGGGCATGGCGTTGGACGGCCGCATCACCGGGGTCGAGGTACTCGACCACTCCGAGCCGATCATGCTGGTGGGCATTCCCGAGACGGTGCTCGATGACTTCGTCGGTCAGTATGCTGGCAAGTCGGTGCGCCAGAAGGTGCGGGTAGGCCTGTCCCGCCGGCAGCGTGAGGGTTACGAGCACGTGGATGCGGTTTCCGGCGCCACCGTCACCGTGGTGGTGATGGGCGAGGGGATCATGCGCTCGGCGCGCCGAGTGGCGCGAGAGTTGGGCATCCTCGAGGGGGGCGTCACCGAGCCCGCTACCGTGCGTCAAGACGTCTTCGAAGAGGCGAGCTGGGATGATCTGGTGGCGGAGGGCGCCGTGGGCCATCTCAGCATGACCCGTGGTGAAGTGGATGAGGCCTTCGTCGGCACCGATGCCGAGGGGGTCGAGGCCACCCCGGAAGGGCGCGAGGACGAGGCATTTATCGACCTCTACGTGGCCTACCTCAACGTGCCCACCATCGGCCGCAACCTGCTCGGCGAGCGCCAGTACCGGCAGCTCATGGAGAGTCTGGGCGAGGACGAGCATGCGCTGGCGATCATGGCCGACGGGCGCTACTCCTTCAAGGGTTCCGGGTTCGTGCGCGGCGGCATCTATGACCGCATCATGATCCACCACGGCGGACGCACCGATCAGTTCCATGACTCCGACATGCTTCGCCTGTGGGGCATCGAGGCCGAGGGCGCGCCTCGGTTGACGGAACGCGACATCTTTATCCTGCGCGAGGAGACACGCTTCAACCCGGGCGAGCCCTGGGAACTGGAGCTGCTGGTGCGACGCCAGGTGGGGGCCCTGGACACCGAGTTTGTCGGCTTCGCCGTCGAGGTGAAGGTGCCGGAGCGCTTTCTGGAGATCCCCGAACCTGTGGCCGACGCCATGCTCGAGGACGAGACGCGGCCGCTGTGGGTCTCGGTATGGGAAGACCGCGTCACGCATATCGTGGTGCTGGGTGCCGGCCTCGGTGTGCTCACTTTTATCCTGCTGTTCCAGGACTGGCTGGCCAAGCGGCCGCGGCTGCTGCACACCCTGCGTTACAGCTTCCTGGTCTACACCGTCGTGTTCATTGGCTGGTACGCCCTGGCCCAGCTTTCGGTGGTCAACATCCTCACCTTCGCCAATGCGCTCTTCACCGACTTCCAGTGGTCCACCTTTCTGATGGACCCGATGATGTTCCTTCTGTGGAGCTTCGTGGCGGTCACCCTGCTGCTGTGGGGACGCGGTGTCTACTGCGGCTGGCTGTGCCCCTTCGGGGCCATGCAGGAGCTGATCAGCGCGGTGGCCCTCAAGCTCAAGGTGCCGCAGTTCGAGCTACCCTTCGCGGTGCATGAGCGGCTTTGGGCACTCAAGTACATCATTCTGCTGGGGCTGTTCGCCCTCTCCCTGCAGTCGCTGGGCCAGGCCGAGATCTACGCCGAGGTGGAGCCCTTCAAGACCGCGGTGCTGCTCAAGTTCCAGCGCGAGTGGGGCTTCGTGCTCTACGCTGTGGTGCTGCTGGTGATCAGCGCCTTCAACCACAAGTTCTACTGCCGCTATGTCTGCCCGCTGGGCGCCGGCCTGGCGATCCCCGCACGTATTCGCCTGTTCGACTGGCTGCGCCGCCACAAGGAGTGTGGCAAGCCCTGCCAGATCTGCGCCAATGAGTGCCATATCCAGGCAATCCACCCCAACGGGCAGATCAACCCCAACGAGTGTCATTACTGCCTGGACTGCCAGATCACCTATCACAACGACCGCAAGTGCCCGCCCATGGTGGTGCAGCGCAAGAAACGCGAGAAGGCCACTCGGCTGAGCAGCAAGGTGGCCGAGGCCCAACGAATTCCCGCCACCGAGCTGGGCAGGGATGGGGCCTGAGGTGGCTGCCGAGCAGTGAACCGGCCATGCCGGCGGGTATGGCCACCGGCATGACGGAAGCAGAAGGCCGACCGCAGAGTCGGCATCGCAAGCAAGTGATAACGAAACGGAGAAGCGTCATGAGCGACAAGCATAAGGGCGACGAGCCCACCAAGACCGTCAACGAAGGGCGCCGCCGCTTTCTGGCGGGCAGCGCCGCGGTGGGTGCGGCCAGCATGGCCGGCGCCGCCGGCGTGGCGGGCGTAGGGGCACTGACCCGCAGTCAGCCGGCCCAGGCGGCCAGCGACGGCAGCGCTGCCAATATCCACATAGCGCCGGGTGAACTCGATGAGTACTACGGCTTCTGGAGCGGCGGCCATAGTGGCGAGGTGCGCGTCTTTGGTGTCCCCTCCATGCGCGAGATCATGCGCATTCCGGTGTTCAACCACTGTTCGGCCACCGGCTGGGGGATGACCAACGAGTCCAAGCGGATCATGGGCGACAGCCACCGCTTTACCAACGGTGACGCCCACCACCCGCACATCAGCTATACCGACGGCAGCCACGACGGCCGCTACCTGTTTATCAATGACAAGGCCAACACCCGCGTGGCCCGCGTCCGTCTCGACGTCTTCAAGACCGACGCCATGGTGACGGTGCCCAACGTCCAGGCGATCCACGGCCTGCGCCTCCAGAAGGCCCCGCGCACCGGCTATGTGTTTGCCAACGGTGAATACCAGATCCCCCAGCCCAACGACGGCCGCGATATCAACGACCCGTCGAAGTACTACACCCTGTGGAATGCCATCGATGCCGACACCATGGAGGTAAAGTGGCAGGTGATGGTCGACGGCAACCTGGACAATATGGACGCCGACTACACCGGCAAGTACTGTGCGGCGACCTGCTACAACTCCGAGGGTGCCGTGGACCTGGCTGGCAAGATGCGCGCCGACCGCGACTGGGTGACCGTGTTCAGCATCGAACGCATCGAGGCGGCGGTGGCCAACGGTGACTTCATGACCATCGGCGACTCCGAAGTGCCGGTGGTGGACGGTCGCAAGAGCTCCGACCTCAACGTCACCCGCTACGTACCGGTGCCCAAGAACCCCCACGGCCTCAACACTTCCACCGACGGCAAGTACTTCATTGCCGCCGGCAAGCTGTCGCCCACCGTGTCGATGATCGAGATTGCCAAGCTCGACGACCTCTTCGAGGGTAACCTCGACGATGAGCGCGACGTCATCGCCGCCGAGCCGGAGCTGGGTCTCGGGCCGCTGCACACCACCTACGATGGCCGCGGTAACGCCTACACCACGCTGTTCATCGACAGCCAGGTGGTGAAGTGGAACATGGAAGACGCCGTGCGCCACTACAACGGCGAGGACGTCAACTATATTCGTCAGAAGGTCGACGTCCACTACCAGCCGGGCCACAACCATGCGACCCTCTCGGAATCCAAGGATGCCGATGGCAAGTACCTGTTCTCGCTTAACAAGTTCTCAAAGGACCGCTTCCTGCCGGTGGGCCCGCTGCATCCCGAGAACGATCAGATGTTCGATATCTCCGGCGACGAGATGGTGCTGCTCCACGACACCCCGACCTTCGCCGAGCCCCACGATGCGGTGATCATCCGCCGCGACCAGATCCAGACCAAGCAGCTCTGGGAGCGCGACGACCCCTACTTTGCCGACACCGTGGCCATGGCTCAGGAAGACGGCATCACCCTGGAGACCGACAACACCATCATTCGCGACGGCAACAAGGTACGGGTCTACATGACATCGGTGGCGCCCAACTTCGGCATCACCGAGATTCCGGCCAAGGTGGGCGACGAGATCACCGTCATCATTACCAACCTTGATCGCATCGAGGATCTTACCCATGGCTTCTGCGTCGTGGACCACGGGGTCAGCATGGAGATCAGTCCACAGCAGACCGCTTCGATCACCTTCACGGCCGATAAGCCCGGGGTGTTCTGGTACTACTGCAACTGGTTCTGTCACGCCCTGCACATGGAGATGGTCGGTCGACTGCTCGTCGAGCCGGCATAGGCCTGTGGCTGTGGCCCTGCGAGAATAGACCCGCGGTAGCATCTGCCGGGCCGGCACAGCCTGCCGGCCCGGCAGTTTTCCTTCGTCACGCAGAGAACACCATGCCAGCAAGATGGTTACTCCCCTTGATTCTCCTGTTGCCCGGCCTCGCCATGGCCGCCGAATGGCGCGCCGTATCCGGCGAGACCCCGCTGCAGCAGGTGCTTGACGCCGCCGCCCCCGGTGACACGGTGCGAGTGGCCGAAGGCGTCTACCTCGGCAATTTCGTGATCGAGGTACCTATCACCCTGGTCGGCGAGACCGGTGCCATCCTCGATGGCCAGCGAAGCGGCAGCGTGCTGACCGTCGCCGCTCCCGGCACTACGGTCCGTGACCTGCATATCCGTGAGGATGGCGCCGACATCACCGCCATGGATAGCGGCATCTTCGTGGTTCGCGAGGCGGCAGGCGCCCGCATCGAGAACAACCGTATCGAGGCCCGCGGTTTCGGTATCTGGCTTGATGCCACGCCCGACGTGGCGGTGATCGGCAATCGCATCAGCGGCGACACTTCGCTGCGCTCCCAGGACCGCGGCAATGGCCTGCAGCTCTACAACGTTACCGGCGCCGAGATCCGCAACAACGAGGTGTGGGAGGCTCGCGACGGTATCTATATCGACGTCAGCAACCACAATCAACTGATCGGCAACCTGCTGCGCGACCAGCGCTACGGGGTGCACTACATGTTCTCGCAGCACAACGTGGTGCGCGACAACGTGACCCGCAACAATCGGCTGGGCTATGCGCTGATGCAGTCGCGCTACCTGGAAGTGGTCGGCAACCGCTCCGAGCGCGACCAGAACTACGGCTTTTTGATGAACTTCATTGTGCACTCGGTAATCGCCGAGAACGTCTCCATCGAGGCCCAACGCGGCAACGTGGCGACGGCCCCCGACGGCCACGCTATCAGCGGCACGGAGGGCAAGGCGCTGTTCGTCTACAACTCGCTGTTCAACGAGATTCGCGACAACCTCTTTGCCCGCACCGAGATCGGCATTCACATGACCGCTGGCTCCGAAGACAACGAGTTCCACGGCAACGCCTTCGTCGGCAACGAGACACAGGTCAAGTACGTGGCTCTGCGCGAGCAGGAGTGGTCCTTCGAGGGCAGCGGCAACTACTGGAGCGACTACCTGGGCTGGGATCTCAGCGGTGACGGCCTGGGTGACATTCCCTACGAACCCAATGATTCGGTGGACCGACTGATCTGGACCTATCCCATGGCCAAGATCCTGATGAACAGCCCGGCGGTAAAGGTGCTGCGCTGGGTACAGCGCGAGTTCCCGGTCCTGCGTCCGCCGGGCGTTCGCGACAGCCATCCGCTGATGGCCCTTCCCGACTGGATGGCGGAGATAGTGCAATGAATCAACCCGTGATCGAGATGCAGGCGGTCGGCAAGCGATACGGCAAGTTGACGGCCCTCGACGAGGTGAGCCTGACCCTGGGCGAGGGCGAGGTACTGGGCCTCATGGGCCACAATGGCGCCGGCAAGTCCACGTCCATGAAGCTGATCCTGGGGCTGATTCGGCCGACCAGTGGCGAGCTCAAGGTGTTCGGCCACGACCCCGGGGGCAGCGCGGCCAACGACCTGCGCCTACGCCTGGGCTATCTGCCCGAGAATGTGCAGTTCTACGAGCAGCTGAGCGGCTTTGAGGTGCTCGATTACTTCGCCCGGCTCAAGCGTATCGGCATTGGTATTGTCGAGCCGCTGTTGGAGCGCGTTGGCCTGGGCCACGCCATGCACCGCCGGGTGAAGACCTACTCCAAGGGCATGCGCCAGCGCCTCGGTCTGGCCCAGGCGCTGATCGGTGAGCCGCGGCTGATGCTGCTCGACGAGCCCACCGTGGGGCTGGACCCCATGGCGACCCGCGACTTCTACGGCATGGTCGACGAGCTGCGCGACCGCGGCGTCAGCCTGATCCTCTGCTCCCACGTGCTGCCGGGGGTGGAGCGCCATATCGATCGGGCAGCGATTCTGGGCCAGGGGCGCATGCTCGCCTCGGGCAGTATCGATGAACTGCGCGAGGCCGCCGACCTGCCGCTGGAGATGCGCCTGCGCACCTCGCGAGCGCCGGAGCGCATCGCCGAGATGCTGCGCGGCCATGGCGGACTGGCATGCCTGGGGGGCGACGGCCGCGTCGAACTCACGTTGCCGGTACGCGCCAAGATGGCGGTACTGCGCGAGCTGATGGCCGACCCCGAAACCGTCGACCTGGACCTGGAGCCGCCGACCCTGGAGTCACTCTACGCCCACTTCGACGCCACCCTTCGCGACCGGGTAGAGGCCGAACCGGCCCTGGCGGCGGTCCATGATGCTCAGCAGGGAGTCAGCGCATGAGAAACGTGTTCATCGTGGCCGGCAAGGAGTTCCGCGACGGGCTGCGCAACCGTTGGGTGCTGGCGATCACCCTGGTGTTCGGCCTGCTGGCCATCGGGCTGGCCTACTTCGGCGCCGCGGCCTCCGGTCAGGTGGGCTTTACCCAGGTGTCCACCACCATCGTCAGCCTGTCCAGCCTGGCGGTGTTCCTGATCCCGTTGATCGCGCTGATGCTGGCCTACGACAGCATCGTCGGCGAGGACGAGCAGGGCACCCTGCTGCTGCTGCTCACCTACCCAATGAGTCGGGTCGAGATCCTGGCCGGCAAGTTCCTGGGCCATGCGGCGATCCTCGGCGTCTCCACGCTGGTGGGTTTCGGCGTGGCGGGGGCGATCATCGCCGCCTTCGGCAGCGTGGAGCAGCTCGGTGAGCTGGTGGCGGCCCTGGCACTGTTCATCCTCTCGGCGATGCTACTTGGCTGGGCCTTCATCGGCTTTGCCTACCTGATCAGCGTCAGCGTGGCGGAGAAGTCTCGCGCGGCGGGTATCGCCCTGGTGGTGTGGTTCTTCTTTGTCATCGTCTATGACCTGGCGCTGCTGGGGGTGCTGGTGGGGACCGGTGGTCAGGTCAGCGAGGGGCTCTTCCACTATCTGCTGCTACTCAACCCCACCGACATCTTCCGCATCGTCAACCTGACCTTCTTCGAGGCGGCGCGGACCCAGGCCGGGTTGGCCTCCATCGGCGCCGATGCAGCCTTCCACCCGACACTGTTGATCGGCTCGCTGCTGGCCTGGGTGGCAGTGCCGCTGGGCCTGGCGCTGTGGATCTTCCGCCGCCGTGAAATCTGACAAGGAAACCGACGAATGCTGACACGCAGGAAATTCATTATTGTGCTGGGGGGCGTGACCCTGGCGGGACTGGCTGGCTGCGGCGGCGAAGAGGAGACGGTTGCGGCCTGCGAAACACGCCCTTTCCGCGACGACGACGAGTGCGCCGTTTGCGGGATGTTTATCGCCGAGTTTCCGGGACCCAAGGCTCAGGCCTGCCTGCGTGATGGGCGGCTCTTGACCTTCTGCTCCACCTCGGACCTGTTTGTCTGGCTGCTGCAGCCAGACTCGGTGCCCCAACTGCGCCAGGCCTATGTCCACGACATGGGTGCCACCGACTGGGAGCGTCCTTCGGACGACGCCTTTATCCCGGCCGACGTCGCGCTCTATGTGACCGAGCAGCCGCTGATGGGCGCCATGGGGCCAACCCTGGCGTCGTTTGGCAGCGAGGAGGCAGCCCAGGCCTTCATGGCAGAGCACGAAGGTCGGTTGCTCAGCTATGAGCAGATCGACGTCCAGGTACTCAATGACCTGGCCCGGGCCCATATCCAGCGAACCATGTAGCTCGGGGCCGTTCCGAAGACGAGTCGCCCGGAGAGAGTTGCCTCCCTATCAATACATCGCCCCGGCAGCCAGGCTGCCGGGGCGATATCATTTCCGGCGATCGTTCACGCCGGTGAGAGGAGGCTTGCCGCGGATACGAGCTCTCAGAGCAGCGGTTCGAGCATGAAGTCCACTGCGGCCTTCACCTCCTCATCGCTGAGCTGTAACGCGCCGCCCTTGGGGGGCATGGCCTGGAAGCCGTTGATGGAGTGGTCATAGAGGGTCTCCATGCCCTGCTCAAGACGCGGCCCCCAGGCCGCCTCGTCGCCCTTGATGGGCGCGCCGGCGGCACCGGTCATATGGCAGGCCATGCAAGCTTGATTGTAGATGGCTTCGCCGTCGGGCTCGGCCTGGACGGCGGCCGAGAGGGCCAGGGCGGCGGTGCCGGTCAGGGTCAGGATGGCCAGTCGCTTCATTAACATGTCTCCAGAATGCATCTTTAGGCGGTGAAAAAATCGGATGGCGCCGATGCCTCCGATGTCTGGTCCCATGATGGCGCAGGCGACCGTGAGAGGCCATGACCCATGTCATGGCGAAATTCATCTTCAAGCATCGCCGACCGCGCCCGGTAGTGCAAGCCGGACGGCGTCAGGGGGCCAGTGGTGAAGCGGTATCGGTCTTGCTGCGGGTCAACGGCTCGATCCTGAGCAGCTGGACCAGCTGCGCTTCCTGCGGTCCCAGCATGTCGGCCAGGGTGTACTTGTCGAGCACGGCCAAGAAGGCGCGCAGCGCCTCGGCCAGGATCGGCTTGAGCCGGCAGGCCGGGGTGATCTTGCACTCGTTATCCTCGCCGAAGCACTCGACCAGCTGCAGGTCATTCTCGGTATCGCGCACCAGCTTGCCCAGGCGAATAGTCTCGGGGGGCTTCTTGAGCAGCAGGCCGCCGTTCTTGCCGCGGAACGCGGTAATGTAGCCCTTGTGGCTCAGGTCTTGAACCACCTTCATCAGGTGGTTGCGGGAGACGTCGAAGCTGGAGGCGATCTCCTGAATCGTGGAGCGCTCCTCTCCTTTCACTGCCAGATAGATAAGCACGCGCAGGGAGTAGTCGGTAAAGCGGGTCAGGTGCATACGAGGGCTAGTGCCTCTTGGCTTGATATTGATCAAACTTCATAAGCTGATAATTTTTATTCTATCAATTTAACGCTCGCCGCTGCGTGGCTGCAACTTCCTGCGACATCGGGCCGCGTCAGCAGGAAGGCCGCCACGCCGATAAACAGGGCAGCGGTCAGGGCCAGCGCAAGCGGTGACGCACCGCCGAGCCACAACATCAGCCAACTGATCAGCAACAGCATCAGTGCCAGCCGCTTGGCGCGGCGCGGCACCGCCCGCTCTTCTCGCCAGGCGATCAGCGTCGGACCCAGGCGGGGGTGTTCATGCAGCCAGCGTGCCAGCTGCGGCGAGCCCTTGGGTGCCGCCCAGGCCGCCACCAACAGGAAGGGCGTGGTGGGCAGCAGTGGCACCACCAGACCGACGGTGCCCAGGCCCACACAGCCGTAGGCCAGACCGATCCAGGCAATACGTGAAACCAGGCGAGTCATGGAAACCTCCCGGTGGCGGCGACAGTCATTAAGCAGTATTTTACATGCATGTTAAACAATGACGCAAAGATTATGGGCCGCGACCGTTCCTCATCTGCGATCACCGTTCCAGCCTGGCGCTGGCTCTTCCCGCTGGCTGCCCTGCACGCTGCCCTGCTGGTGCCGCTCTCCCTGCTGTCACTCTATCACCCGGCAGGCGTGGCGCTGCTGGCCTCGCCTGCGGCACATGGTCGCGAGCTGCTGTTTGGCTTCGCTCTGGCGGTGATCGCCGGCTACCTGCTCGGGCCGCTGTCGCCGCGCTGGCTGCTGGCGCTGATAGGCCTGTGGCTGGTGGCACGCCTGGGCGGCCTGGCCTGGTCCGGTGCCCTGCCGGTGATCCTGGCTGATGCAGGCTTCGTACTGCTCGTCGCCTGGCGTCTGGTGCCGCGCTTCATCGCCGCCAAGAAGTGGCGCAACAGAGTGCTCTCGCCGCTGCTCGGGCTATTCTGCCTGCTGGCCCTGGTCACCCTGACCTGGCGCCATCTGGGGGTCATGCCCACCACGGCACCGCTGATGCACCAGGGGGTACTGTGGCTGGTGCTGCTGATGGTCTTCATGGGCGGGCGGGTGCTGGCGCCGGCGGTCAACGGTTTCCTGATGGCCGATCGGCGCCAGGCCGGTGCCGGGGTTCAGCCATCCATCGAGGCAGCCCTGATCGTGCTGCTGGGGATCACCCCGCTGCTGATGCTCTGGCCGCCCCTGCGCCCTCTGGCGGCGGGCCTGGTACTGGTGGCCGGGCTGCTGGTGCTGCTGCGGCTATGGCGCTGGCGCCCCTGGGCCTGCCGGCAACGCCTCGACCTGCAGGGGCTGATGCTGGGCTATGCCTGGTTGGGAGTTGGCCTGCTGCTGCTGGCCCGGGCCTGGTGGCAGCAACCCCACGCCAGCGCCACTCTGCACGCGTTTACCATCGGCGCCCTCGGCACTTTGGCCTCCGGCATCATGCTGCGCCAGGCGATCCTGCGCGCCAAGGCTCGGCCTGAGGCAGAGCCACTGCTGCTGCCTCTGGCGCTGCTCTTTTCCCTGGCCGCGTTGCTGCGACTGCTTGCGCTGAATGCCGAGCAGCACTGGCTGACCCTCCTGTGGGCTTCCGCCCTGACCTGGAGCCTGGCCTGGGGGCTCGCCGCCTGGCGGCTGATTCACTGGTGCCGCCGCACGGTGCGCCGTCCTCCAAGGCTTGATCCAGGTCAGCTACCTCGATAAGGGTACCGACGTGCCGGGCCCTGAATGGCATACTTTGCCCCATGCGGCGGCGCCCGCGTTGCCGCCATCCGTTTCAAGAGGCTGCTTAACGATGCAAGACAACCTGCTGTTCGACCGCCCCCTGGTCGAGAAGTATGACCGACCCGGGCCGCGCTATACCTCCTACCCCACGGCGCCCCAGTTCCATGCGGCCTTCGCCGAGGACGACTACCGCGCTGCGGCCGAGCGCAGCAACCGGGCCGAGACGCCCAAGCCGCTGTCGGTCTACGTGCATATCCCCTTCTGCGAGAGCCTCTGCTACTACTGTGCCTGCAACAAGATCATCACCCACAATACGGCGCGGGCCGCCGAGTATCTGGAGTGGCTCAAGCAGGAGATCCGCGTGCAGGGGGCGCTGTTCGACGAATCGCGGCGTATGACCCAACTGCACCTTGGGGGGGGGACGCCCACCTACCTGAGCAACGCCCAGCTTGGTGAGCTGATGGCGGCTCTGGACGAGGCCTTCCACTTCGCCCCGGCCGTCGAGCGTGAATTCTCCCTGGAGGTGGATCCGCGCACGGTAACCCCGGAGCAGATCCACGAGCTTTACGCCCTGGGGTTCAATCGGCTCAGCTTCGGCGTGCAGGACTTCGACCGCGAGGTGCAGAAGGCGGTCAACCGCCTGCAGAGTGAGGAGCAGGTGGTGGAGCTGGTCCAGGCGTCCCGGGATGCCGGCTTCCAGTCGGTGAGCGTCGACCTGATCTACGGCCTGCCACTGCAGACCGTGGCCAGCTTCGACACCACCCTGTCCAAGATCATCGCCCTGGCGCCGGACCGCATCGCCACCTACAGCTATGCCCACCTGCCGGAGCTGTTCAAGGCCCAGCGGCTGATACGCCCCGAGGACATGCCGCCGCCGGAGCGCAAGCTGGAGCTGCTCGAGCTGACCATTCGGCGCCTCACCGAGGCCGGCTACGTCTATATCGGCATGGACCACTTCGCCCTGCCCGACGACGAGCTCGCTCTGGCCCGGGAGAATGGCACCCTGCAGCGCAACTTCCAGGGTTACTCCACCCACGCCGATTGTGACTTGATCGGCCTGGGCATCACCTCCATCGGCAAGGTCGGTGACACCTACAGTCAGAACGTCAAGGAGACTGCCCAGTACCAGCATCGCCTGGAACAGGGCCAGCTTCCGGTATTTCGCGGCTATCGGCTCAGCGACGATGACCGCTTGCGCCGCGACGTCATCAACGCCTTGATGTGCCACAACCACATTGACTTCGCCACCATCGAGGCCGCCCACGGCATCGTCTTTCGCGACACCTTCGCCGATGCCCTGGAGGAGCTCGAGGAGATGGCCGCGGATGGCCTGCTGGTGATCCGCGAAGGCGAGATCGAAGTGCTGCCCTCCGGTCGACTGATGATGCGCAACGCCGCCATGGCCTTCGATGCCTATCTGGCGAAGAGCCAGGGTCGCTACTCCCGCACCGTCTAGGGCCGGCCCCTTGCCGCGGCGCTGCCACGGCATAAACCGGACGCCGCTTCGTCTTTGACGTGAGCGGCGTTCTTGCGTTGTGCCGGCCGGAGTGTCTTTCGCTGTCAAATGAAAATGGGTCATGATGCTTCCGGTCTTCACCAGATATAGGGCTTGCCGAGGAGATATGGTCTATATATGGTAGTCAGGCCGCGGGTGATCGAGGGCTGCCCGGCGACATGATGCATGTCAGTGCAGCCCCGGGAACACCGGCATAGGATGAACGGTTCGCCGGCTTCGGCCGCTTGGTTATCCTCAGGAGAGCTGTCATGTCCCTGCCGTTACTGTCCCTGCCGCGTCTTCCCGCCCCCGCCCGCCTGATTCGCGCCGTCGATCCGCGCGTACCGGTTGGCGTCAAGCGCCGCCTGGTGGAACCGCTGCTAAACCGCACCTTCGCCGAGCCGCTCGCCGAGGGGGAGTTCGATGCCCTGGAAGGGCGCCGTATCACCCTGGCCATCGAGGATCTCGGCATGGCGCTCACCCTCACTCTCGAGAACGAGCGTCTGAGGGTGTGTACCCAGCCTGGCGAGGCCACCATCCGCGGAGGCTGGCGCGAGTTTCTCTGCCTGGCCACCCGCCGCGAAGATCCCGATGCCCTGTTCTTCCAGCGCCGGCTGCTGATCGAGGGGGATACCGAGCTGGGCCTGATGGTCAAGAACCTCCTCGATGGTCGCGAGGAGGGGTTGGCTCAGGGTCCCTTCGGTGAATGGCTGGTTCGCCTGGAGCGGCTGGCGAGACGCAAGATCTGATACCTTTTTTTGATTAACGTATGTTATGGAGTCATTCGCATGAGCACTTCCACCAAGGTCGTGAAGTCATCCAGCGAGGTCCCTCTGCAGGTGCCGTCCCGCGATATCTGGGACTCCAAGTACCGCCTCAAGGACCGTCATGGCAAGCCCGTGGACAAGGACGTGGGCGCCACCTGGGAGCGGGTGGCCCGGGCCCTGGCCGTGGTGGAAGGCGACAAGGCCGACGAGTGGCTGCCGAAGTTCCGCTGGGCGCTGGAGAACGGCGCCATTCCTGCCGGGCGGATCATGTCCAACGCCGGTGCCGAGGCCTACAAGCCGGCGGTGAGCCTGATCAACTGCACGGTCTCGCGCACCATCCGTGACTCCATGCACGATATCCTCGACTCCGTGGTGGACGCCGGCATGACCCTCAAGGCGGGCTGCGGCATCGGCTATGACTTCTCTACCCTGCGCCACAAGGGTGCCTTCGTATTCGGTGCCGGTGCCGGCACCAACGGCCCCCTGGCATTCATGGATATCTACGACAAGATGTGCTTCACGGTGGCTTCCGCCGGCGGGCGCCGCGGCGCCCAGATGGGCACCTTTGATGTCGGCCACCCCGACGTGCGCCAGTTCATCGAGGCCAAGCGTGAAGCGGGCCGCCTGCGCCAGTTCAACCTCAGCCTGCTGATCACCGACGAGTTCATGGAGGCGGTAAAGCAGGACGCCGACTGGCCGCTGGCCTTCCCGCTGCACGCCGGCGAGAAGGACGACGTCGAGCAGAACGAGCTGATCTACCGTGACTGGCCGGTGGTGGAAGAGGGCTACACCGTCGACGCCGAGGGCCGCGTGGCCTGCCGCGTCGTCGAAGTGATCAAGGCCCGAGAGCTCTGGGACACCATCATGAGCTCCACCTACGACTTCGCCGAGCCGGGCTTCATTCTGATTGACCAGGTCAACCGGATGAACAACAACTGGTTCTGCGAGGAGATCCGTGCCACCAACCCCTGCGGCGAGCAGCCGCTGCCTCCGGAGGGTGCCTGCCTGCTGGGTTCTGTCAACCTGACCCGCTTCGTCATCGACCCCTTCGGCAAGAAGCCGCGCTTCGACTGGGAGCGCTACCGCGAGGTGGTGGCGGTGTTCACCCGCATGCTCGACAACGTGGTGGAGATCAGCGGCCTGCCGCTTTCCGGCCAGCGCCGCGAGATCGAGGCCAAGCGCCGCCACGGCATGGGTTTCCTGGGGCTGGGGTCGACCATGACCATGCTCAAGATTCCCTACGGCTCGCCGGAGTCGCTGGCCTTCACCGAGGAGGTGAGCCGCAACCTGGCCATCGAGGGCTGGAAGCAGGCGCTGGAGCTTTCCCGCGAGAAGGGCATGGCCCCGGCGCTGGCAGAGGACTTCGAGATCACCCCGAAGATGATGCGCGAGCGCCCCGAGCTCAAGCAGGACGGCTACGAGATCGGCGACAAGCTGCCCGGCCGCATCCTGCATGCGCGCTATAGCCGCTACATGCAGAAGGTCGCCGAGCTGGAGCCGGAGCTGGTCGCCCAGCTCGCCGAGCACGGCGCGCGTTTCACCCACCACAGTTCCATCGCCCCCACCGGCACCATCTCGCTGTCGCTGGGCAACAATGCGTCCAACGGCATCGAGCCGTCGTTCTCCCACCGCTACTTCCGCAACGTGATCCAGGCGGGCAAGAAGACCAAGGAACAGGTGGAGGTAGTCTCCTTCGAGCTGGCGGCCTACCGCCACTTCATCGCCCCCGCCGCCGTCGACAGCGATCTGCCGGACTACTTCATCACCGCCGATTCGGTAAGCCCGAAGCAGCATGTGGCAGTGCAGGCCGCCGCCCAGGCCTGGGTCGATTCGGCGATCTCCAAGACGGTGAACGTGCCCACGGAGTTCCCCTTCGAGGAGTTCAAGGACCTCTACCTGGACGCCTACCGGAGCCAGCTCAAGGGCTGCACCACCTTCCGCTTCAATCCGGAGGCCTTCCAGGGCGTGCTGGTGCGTGAGGACGATCTCAAGAACACCACCTATGTGTTTGAACTGGAGAATGGCGAGACCGTGGAGCTGGCCGGTGATGAGAAGATCATCTACGACGGCGAAGAGCACAACGCGGCCAACCTCTATGACGCGCTGAAGGAAGGCACCTATGGCAAGTGGTAAGCCGTTCCACCTGCCGTTGAGCGTCAATTACCCACTTATCGGAGGAGCCTCCTGATGGCCGTCGAGATTACGTCCAAGATCGTGTCCTACAGCGTCAAGAAAGCAGTGGAAGAGCCGCCGCTGCCCGAGGAAAACCCGCTGACGGTGCGTATTCCCTCGCGCCCCGAAGGCACCCTGGAGGCCGTGTCGGAGAAGATCTCCTATATCGGTGCCGAGGGGCGCAAGAAGGTCTACCTGCTGGTGTCGTTCATGCCCGTGGAGGGCGTGCTGGCCGGCAAGCGGGTGGTGGTCGAGCGGCCGGTGGAGTTCTTCTTCCCCTCCGGGCAGCTCTCCAGCGAGCACCAGTGGATCACTGCCACCATGCGAAGCCTGTCGCTGGCCGCCCGGGGCGGCTATGTCACCCAAGCGGTGGCCGACCTGCGCAAGGTGGCCTGGGACAAGGGCCTGGTGCGCTGCGGCATGAACCGCTGGGGCAAGCCGATGTTCCACGACTCCGAGGTGGCGGCCATCGCCTGGTCGATCCAGCAGATTCTCTTTCGCCGCGGCTTCCTCGACCAGGATGGCAACCAGGTGCCGGTGGAGCAACTGGTGGCCCGTTACGCCCAGCGCCAGGCCAGCGGCCACCTGTGGCATCCGCCCTCCGCGGAGGAGATCGAGCAGGCCGAGCGCAAGGCCCAGCATGCCGATCACGCCAAGGGCGACGGCCCCACCGTGGTGGGCCACTGCCCCGAGTGCCGCGGTGAGCTGATCATGATGGACGGGTGCCCCACCTGCTACGCCGGCTGTGGCTGGTCCAAATGCGGTTAACGATAGCCCGAGTGACAAGTGCGCGGAGAGGCTGACCGCCAACCGGCGAAGTTCACCGCCCCGGGTCACGAGAGTGGCCCGGGGCGGTGGCGTTTCAAGGGTAGCCTGTCAGCCGCGTAGCTCGATGGATTCAAAGTGGCGCCTGAGCCGTCGCACCAGCGTCTCCAGCGCCTCCCGCGACGGGGCATCGGCGACCGGCCGGCAGTAGTCGGGGTCGCGACAGCGCTCAAGGCGGGCCAGCTGGATGGCGTAGCGGCGCACGCCGCAGTCCGCCAGGGTCATGGCGAGCTGTTCCAGGGCCTCCAGGGTGAAGTCGCGCCAGTGCACGGTGGTACGGCACTCGAAGGGGATGTCGCTCTCCAGCAGCAGCGACAGGCTGCGGGCATGGCGCTGCCAGATGCCGTGTCGCCCGCCGATACGGTCGAAGTCGGCGCCGCGCCCCTTGGCGTCCAGCGCTACCCAGTCGAGCCGCGGCATCAGCGCCTCCAGTCGCTTGGGGTAGGAGCCGGCGGTGTGCAACCCCACTGCCAGCCCCAGCGCCCGGCAGGCGTCGGCGGCAGCCGGGAGGTCAGCGTGCAGGGTGGGCTCGCCGCCGCTGAACACCACGGCATCGATCTCGCCGCCCCGGGCGGCGAGCAGCGCTTCGATGGCCGCCCACTCTCCCGGCATGCCGCGCCGCACCGGTCCCATGCGGCTTGCGGTCTCGCAGTAGCCGCACTGCAGGGGGCAGCCCTGAAGGTGGACCACTGCGGCTCGCCTACCCGGGAAGGCGTGATCGTCGCGGGCGTCGAAGCCGGCGATGGGTAGGCGAACCTCGGCCTCGAAAGCGGGGAGTCGCGGCATCATGGCAGTGATTATCCCGAAAGGGATGCCCGGCTGTGATCCATGCCGGGCCGGCCGTGCCAGTAGCCGTCGCAGATCTCGGCCTCGACCAGGGCGAGTGGGTCCGGAGCGGGGAGCTTGTTGCGGCGGGCCGCATCGAAGGCGGTCACCACCTCGGCCATGCCCTCGGGGCGTGGACTCAGCCGGGCGATTCCGACGCCCATCTCGGCCATGCCCGCCAGCTCATGGCGCAGATCCTGGCAGGCGCCGGAGAGGGTCTGGATCCCGTTGAGGATGAACACCTGGTCCGCCTCCTGGGTACGCAAGGCGAGGCCTTCAGGGTGCTTCTGGCAGACGAACTGGCAGCGGTCCTTGGGCTTCTGGTAGCGGCGTGCGGTGAAGCAGCGCGACGACCAGGCCAGTGGCAGGTGGCCGTAGGCGAACACCTCGCAGGGCGCCTCTAGCCCCTGCTCGCGGCAGTCAGCCAGCAGCCTTGTCAGATCCCCTTTCGACATCTCCACCGGGGCCTGCCAGCGTTGCATGCCGACGCGGGCCAGTACGGAGAGTGTGGCCGGGTTGTAGAGGTTGAGTGATGCGCCGGCCACGAAGGGTTGACCTGCCGCCGAGAGGCGCTGCAGGGCGCTCTGGTCGTTGGCCTCGACCAGGAACTCACCGTTGTCGCACAGTTTGCGCAGGTCGCGCAGGTCGGCTTCGGACTCGATCAGGGCCTGGCTGGACAGCACTACCTGCTTGCCGCTCTGGATCAGCTCGCGTCCTAGCCCCAGCCAGTCGTCGAGCTTCATGTCGCGGCGCCGCGAGCAGACCGACTCGCCGAGGTGGACGATATCGACCGGCCAGTCGGCGGCCTCGCGATAGAAGTTGGCATAGTGTTCGCGGGTCCAATAGAAGAGCACCGAGCCGAGCGACAGCTGGAGCGTGGGGGTGGCGGACATGGGGGCTCTCCTATTTCCAGCGGCGCTCGTAGGCGCCCAGGGTGGTAGTGCTGCCCTCGGATACCTCACCGAGGCCGGTCATCCAGGCGGACTCGACGTGGAAGCGGCCAGGGGCACGCTCCAGCCTGTCCAGAGCCTGGCGCCAGATGCTGGCGACCTTGGACACGTAGGCCGGGCTGCGCTGGCGGCCCTCGATCTTCACCGCGCTGATGCCCAGTTCGGCGAGCTCCGGCAGCAGCTCCAGGGTGTTGAGGCTGGTGGGCTCCTCGATGGCGTGGTAAGTCTCGCCGCCGACCTCGAAGCGCCCTTTGCACAGGGTGGGGTAGCCGGCGTTCTCGCCTTCGCCGTAGCGGTCGATCAGCACGCCGTTCAGGCGCGACTCCAGGCCCTCCGGTGTCTCCTCCCAGCGCACATGGGCGGCCGGCGAGCAGACGCCGCGGGTGTTGGGGGATTCGCCGGTGAGATACGACGAGAGGTAGCAGCGACCCTCGGCCATGATGCAGAGGCTGCCGAAGGCGAACACCTCCAGCTCCACTGGACTCTGTTTCGCCAGGTCGCGCACCTGGGTAATGGAGAGCACCCGGGGCAACACGGCGCGTTTGATACCGAACTGCTCGTGGTAGAAGCGGAGAGCCTCGTGGCTGGTCGCCGAGCCCTGCACCGAGAGGTGGCGGGCCAGGTCGGGGTGACGGCGAGCGGCGTAGTCGAGCAGCCCCATGTCGGCCATGATCAGGGCGTCGACGCCAAGTTCGGCGGCCTGATCCACGGCGCGGGTCCACATGGCCCAGCCGTCCGGCTGCGGGTAGGTGTTGATGGCGCAGAACACCCGCTTGCCGCGAGCGTGGGCATAGTCGATGCCCTCACGTGCGCGCTTGTCGGTGAAGTTGAGTCCGGCGAACTGGCGGGCGTTGGTGGTGTTTTGGAAGCCGAAGTAGACGGCATCGGCCCCTTCGTCCACGGCGCGCTTCAGGGCGGGCAGGTTGCCGGCGGGGCAGACGAGCTCCATGGTGAGCCTCCTCTCGATGAAAACCCGACCATGCTAGTCGACTATCCTCCGCGGCCATTTGACTGGCGTCATGGCAAGGGGGATTCGCGGACAGCGAGAGTCAGACATTGCGGTCACGGCCATGGCCGTGACCCAAGGCGCGGGCGACCCGGGCCAGCGTATCGAGAAGGGCCCGTTGCGAGGTCATTGGGTCTCTCCGAGGGGCGCAAGCAGCACCAGCGTGGCGCTTGACAGCCGGCGCTATTTCTATCCATCATTCTATGGTTTTATAGAGTTATGGCAAAAAACCATGCAAATGAGAATATGCCACCATAGGGAGTGACATGCTCATGGCGTCGGTGCGCCGGGAAAAGCATAACCAGGTTATCCTGCTGGCGACGCTGTGGCCGGGGTTGGCGGGCAAGCCGCAAGAAGCGACCTCCATCAAATGAGCCTCGGCGTGGGCCGCAGATCCACCGGGTCCGCGACCACCAGCAGGAAAGCACCACCATGCAGCCACGCAGGCCAGAACCCCTCGGAATGCCGGGCCAACCAGCCGCCACCCGGCAGCCAGATGGCGCTGCTGACGCTGACGCCGGTAACCGGCAGGTCGTCGAACAGCGCCCGTGCGTCGCGTGGCGTATGCCAGCGAGCGCCACAGTAGGCGCCTTGGCCGCCATGCCGGCCCTTCTGCCACCACAGCAGGCTATGCCGATTCAGCAGCCCCAGCGCCACGCGCCGACGCGCCACCCTGACCATCTCCCTGACGGCCAGGCGCTCATCCTCGACGAAGCACAACGCGGTGATCGAGACGACCAGATCAACGCTCTTGTCCCTGAAGGGAAGGGCCTGGGCATCGCCGACCAGCCAGTGGGTATCGAGATCGTCTCGCTGTGCGGCGTAAGCCACCCATTCCGGGTTGATATCGATGCCGGACATGAGCCCTTCCCGTTGCCTAGCCAAACTGCGGGTGAAATAGCCGGTGCCGCAGCCGACATCCAGCAGCGTATCGCCGGGGCGAGGCGCCAGGGCGCGCTTTACTATCTCGCGTTCACGAGCACCGATCCAGCGGCCACGCGGCGTTTCGTACCAGGCGTCGTATCCCTTGGCGTCCATGTCGGCATCTCCCTGTTCACTGCACATTCAGCATAAGCGTAGAGCCACGATGGATTGCGCCCAAGGAGGACCAGATGGCATCCCCCGATTCGTCTCACGATCACTATAGGCACGGTATCCGCGAGAATCTCCATCAGTTCAGCCACCAGCTGGGCCAGGTGTTTCTGGTCGGCCTGACCATCGGCATGATGCGTACCGTGGTGCCGGCACTGGCGGAGTCCGAGTTCGGCGTCGCCGAGGGCTCCTTCATGATGCTGACGGCCTTCGTGGTCGCCTTTGGCTTCGTCAAGGGCACCCTCAATTTCGTGGCCGGGCGGCTGGCCGAGTGCATCGGGCGCCGGAAGGTGCTGCTCCTCGGCTGGCTTGCTGCCCTCCCGATTCCGTTTATGGTCATGTACGCGCCGTCATGGAGCTGGATCGTCGCCGCCACCGTGCTGCTGGGCATCAATCAGGGCCTCTGCTGGTCGATGACCCAGACTGCAAAGATGGATATCACACGGGCCGACGAGCGCGGCTTCACCATGGGCATGAACGAGTTCTCGGGCTATGTGGGGGTGGCCGTGGCGGGTATCGTCACCGGCTACCTGGCCATGGGACTGGGACCGCGCCTGGGGCTGTTTCTGTTCGGTGCCGTGGTAATCCTCCTGGCCATCGTGCTGACCCTGACCTCGATCCGCGAGACACATGGCTGGGCCAAGGCGGAGAGCGCCCGCCACGCCAGCGGCCACCAGGACGGCCCCCGGGCGCGGATTTTCCCGGGCGTCCCGGATGCCCCCACCACCGGTGAGATGTTTGCGCTGATGAGCTGGCGCGACCGGCGCATGGCCGCCTTCAGCCAGGCGGGCCTGGTAGAGAAGTTTGTCGATGCCCTGGTGTGGGTCTTCTACCCGGTGTTCCTCTACCAGCAGGGCCTGGGGCTCGGATCGATCGGCTGGATCGTGGGGATCTATGGCTTCGTCTGGGGGGGGGGCCAGTTCGTCACCGGGCGGCTGTCGGATCATATCGGCCGCCTCAAGCCCATCGTCTGGGGCATGTGGATCTGTGGTGGCGGCGTGGCCCTGACGCTGCTGGGCAGCGGTGTGGTCTGGTGGTCCTTCGCTGCGGCGGTTACCGGCTTCGGCATGGCGCTGCTCTACCCCAACCTGAGCGCGGCGGTGGCGGATATTTCTCACCCCAACTGGCGCAGCTCTGCCATCGGCATCTACCGCTTCTGGCGTGACCTCGGCTATGGCATCGGCGCCCTGGGCTTCGGCCTGGTGGCCCATCTGACCGGCGCCGTCACCGCCGGTTTCTGGTTCGTGGCCGTCGCCATGTTCTGCTCAGGGGCCCTGGTCATGCTCTGGGGCGAAGAGACCCATCCACGGCTGAACCCTCAACTCGACTAGGAGAAAACGGTGCTGGCTCTAGCAAACTGCACCAGTTGGCCAGACGGCGGGGGCTAACGCAGGGGGCTTCAATGCCTCCCGGGAAACGTCAAGAATTGATCGAAATCAGCGCCGCATGATGTTGGTTGGCGCAAGCCGCCGGATCATGATAGATAGTAATCAATTACTTTCTTTTGAGGCTCGAGCATGTCCCAACGCCAGCACCTCAGTGCCGAGGCGCGCCGCGAGCGCACCGTGGAGACCGTCGTCGCCCTGTGCGGGGAGGAGGATCCCGCTACCTTGACCACCGGTCGTATCGCCCAGCGAATGGGTGTCACCCAGGGCGCGCTATTTCGCCACTTCGCCAGCAAGGACGCCATCTGGGAAGCGGTGGTGGCCTGGGTTGCCGAGCGTGTGATGGGACGGGTCGGTGCTGCCGCTGACGGCGTCGAGGATCCCCTGGTGGCCCTGGAAGCGGTGTTCCTGGCCCATGTGGCGTTTATCGCCGAGCACCCCGGGGTGCCGCGCCTGCTGATGGGGCAGCTGCAGCATCCGCGTCCCACCCCCGCCAGCCGTCTGGTGAAGGAGCTGCTGGCGCGCTATCGGCTGCTTCTGGTGGGGCTTCTCGAGGAGGCTCAGCGCCGTGGCCGGTTGCGCCCGGGACTCGAGCTGGACGCCGTGGCGGCCCAGTTCATCGGCTGCCTTCAGGGGCTGATGCTGCAGTCGCTGATCACTGACGATGTGGCGGGCATCGTCGATCGGGCGCCGGTGGCCTTCGATCTCTATCGACACAGCATCCGCGCCGATATCGGGGGTGGGGCATGAGACCTGTGATCAAACGGCTGGTACGGGGAGTGGCGGTGCTGGTCGGCGTTGGGGTGGGCGCGGCGCTGCTGGTTGTTTTCGTGGCCAACCGCCAGGTGCCGGAGCGCCTCGAGGCGGTAGTGGCGCACACGCCGGTCACGGTGATCGAGGTGCAGCCGACTGAGCTGCGTCTCGAGGCCCGTGGCCACGGCGTGGCCCGCCCCGCCGAGACCTGGCAAGCGGTGGCCAACGTGTCGGGCCGCGTTGTGGAGCGTCATCCGGCACTGGAGAGCGGCACCCTGCTGCCGGAGGGCGCCTTGCTGGTGGCGCTCGATCCCAGTCGCTATGAGCTAGCCATCGCCGAGGCCGAGGCTGAGCTGGCCGGCCTGGTCGGCGAGGGGGCCTTGCTCGAGGTCGAGGAGGAGAATACCGGCCGGTTGCTGGTGCTGGAGCGCGAGCGTCTGGCCCTGGCCGAGCAGGAGCTGGCGCGCATTGAAAGGCTGGCCGGCAGCGGGGCCGTGGCCCGCGCCCAGCTCGACGAACAGCGCCGTGCCACCCTGGCCCAGCGCCAGGCGGTGGCTTCCCTGCAGAACAGCCTGGCACTGCTGCCGGCGCGGCGACAGTCGCTGGAGGCCCAGCAGGCCCGGGCTGCCACGCACCTGTCCCAAGCCCAGCGAGACCTGGAAGATACCCGCTTCATCGCCCCCTACGACCTGCGCCTTGCAGAGGTCGCGGTGGAGCGTCACCAGTTCGTCGCCGTCGGGCAGCGGCTCTTCGAAGCGGACAGCCTGGACGCCGCCGAGGTGGAGGCGCGTATCCCGTTCAGCATGATGCGACGCCTGCTGGGCACCGTGGCCCCCGATGACCTGCCCCTCGGTACCCTGGATCTCAGCGAACGCATCGACCTCGGCGTCATCGAGGCCGAACTGGCGCTGGTGGGTGCCCCTGGTGTGGGTTGGCGCGGGCGGGTCGTGCGTATTGCCAGCGGCCTGGATCCGGCCACCCGCGCCGTGCGGGTGGTGGTGCGGGTCGATCACCCCTACCGGGATGCGCGGCCGCCGGACCGCCCCCCACTGCAGCGCGACATGTATACCCGGGTACACCTCTCGGCCCCGAGCCCCGAGCCGCGGCTGGTGGTGCCGGCATCGGCCTTGCATCACGGCGAGCTCTACCTGGCCGACGGGGAGGCGCGTCTGGTGCGGCGCGAGGTGTCGGTGGCCTTCGAGCAGGGGGACCTGGCGGTGATTGAGGCGGGTCTTGCGCCGGGCGAGCGGGTCATCGTCGATGACCTGCAGCCCGCCCTGGCCGGCATGATGCTGGCGCCGCGGCGTGACGCGGCGCTCGAGGCCCGCCTCGCCGCCCAGGCGCTGGGGGAAACCACCCGCGATGCCCCGGCCGGGAGTGAGGCGCCATGATCCGCTGGTTTGCTGCACATCCCACGGCAGCCAATCTGCTGCTGATACTGCTGCTGGCCGTTGGCCTGTTCGCCGCTCCGAACCTCAAGCGTGAGACCTTCCCCGACTATCGCCCCACCGAAGTGGCCGTGGAGGCGATCTATCGCGGCGCCAGCGCCACCGATGTCGAGGATGCTATCTGCCGGCGCCTTCATGAGGCGGTCAAGGGGGTGGAGTTCCTCGATGAGTTCGCCTGCGTGGCCCAGGACAATCTGGCCAGCGCCACGGTCACCATGGCGTCAGGCGGCGATGCCATCCGCTTCCTCACCCAGATCGATACCGAGGTCAATGCCATCACCGACCTGCCGGCCCGCGCTGAGGCGCCGGTGGTCCGCGAGCTGCACCGCAGCGATCCGGTAGTGGCGGTGGCAGTATCGGGGGATATGCCCACCCGGCAGCTCGAGGATTACGCCCTGGGTCTGGAGGAACGCATCATGGCGCTGCCGGGCGTGGCGGACGTGTCGATCCACGGCATGTCGCAGCGCCAGTGGCAGGTGGAGGTGCCACGCGAAGTGCTGGGCCAGCACGGGCTCTCCGCGCGGGATCTGGCTCGCCGGTTGGCCAGCCAGAGCATCGATCTGCCGCTCGGCACATTGGAAACTCGCGACCGCGATATCCTGCTGCGCTTCACCGACCAGCGTCGTTCACTCGCGGAGCTGGCCTCGCTGGTGGTGGTCTCCAGTCCGGAGGGTGGTGAGCTGACCCTGGGTGAGCTCGCCACCTTGAGCGAGACCGGTGAGAGGGAAGAGGAGCAGGTCCGCTTCAACGGCGCGCCATCGGTGGTGCTGGAGGTGAGCAAGAGCCTGCGCGACGATGCCCTGACGGTGAAGGCGCGCCTTGAACAGTTGATCGAGGCCGAGCGCCAGCGCTTCGATGGCGGCGTGACGCTGACCCTGACTCAGGACATGACCGGCATTGTGCGTGACCGCCTGCAGATGCTGGTGGGCAACGGCATCATGGGGCTGGTTCTGGTCGTGCTGGTGATGAGCTTGTTCTTTCGTCCGCGGCTGGCGCTGTGGGCAGTATTGGGACTGCCCGCCGCCTTCATGGGCGCCTTCACCGTCATGGCGTTGACCGGGTTGTCGCTGAACATGATCACCCTGGTGGCCTTGTTGATGGCCATCGGCATCGTCATGGACGACGCCATCGTCATCACCGATAACATCGCCTCCCACGCTCGGGAGAACGCCTCGCCGCTGGAGGCGGTAGTGGCCGGTACCCGCCAGGTGCTGCCCGGGGTGTTGTCGTCCTTCCTGACCACGGTGGCGGTGTTTGTACCGCTCTCCTTTCTGTCCGGCGAACTGGGCGCCGTGCTCGAGGTGCTGCCGATAGTGCTGATCGCCGCCCTGGCGGCTAGCCTGATCGAGGCCTTCTGGATCCTGCCACACCATCTGAAGGGTAGTGTGAAACACCTTCAGCAGGACCGGGACTCACGGCTACGCGTTGCCTTCGACCGCCGCTTCGAGCGTTTCCGCGAGAGCGTGGGGCGGTTGGCCGACCGCGCCATCCGCTTTCGTTATGCGGTATTGGGCGCCGTTCTGGCGATCATTCTGGGTTCCGCTGGCTTTATGGCGGGAGGGCATGTCGGCAGCGAGGCGATGCCCGACATCGATGGCGACGTGCTGGAGGCGCGCATCCTGATGCCCCAGGGCACGCCGCTGGCGCGTACCGAGGCGGTGGCCGAGCGGATCGAGGCGGCGATGCAGGCCCTCGATGCCCGCTACTCTCCCGATCAGCCGGACGGGGCGCGTCTGGTCGAGGCGATCCAGGTGCGTTTCAACCACAACCCCAGCGCCCGGGAAGCGGGCCCCCATGTGGCCACGCTGGTGGTCGACCTGCTGACCGCCGAGCGTCGGCGGGTGACCCTGGACGAGCTTACCGCGGCCTGGCGCGAGGCGATCGGTGAGATCGAAGGGGTGCAGCGCTTGATCATCCAGGAGCCAGGCTTCGGCCCTGCCGGGGTGCCGGTGGAGGTGCGTCTCGTCGGCGAAGATCTGGCCGCCATGCAGGTGGCGGCGAGGGAGCTTGGGGAACATCTCGAGGGCTATGCGGCTGTCTACAACGTCATCGATGATCTGCGCCTGGGCAAGCCCCAGCGTGCCTTCTCGCTGATCGAAGGCGCCCACGGCATGGGGCTGACCGCCGAGGAAGTGGCCAGCCAGATGCGCGCCGCGCTGCTCGGCGAGATCGCCGATACCCTGCGCATCGGCGATCAGGACGTGGAGGTGCTGGTGCGTCAGGCCGCCAGTGACCGGGATGGACTGGACGATCTCGCCGACCTGACCATCCTTCTCCCCGACGGGCGGAGGGTGCCTCTGGAGGTAGTCGCCGAGGCGACCGAGCGTCGCGACTGGGCGCGCATCACCCGCATCGACGGGCGGCGCACGGTGACCGTGGAGGCCAATGTGGATGCCCGTCAGGCCAGCGGCCAGGCCATCGTCGACGCCCTGGTGGCGAGCGGCTGGCTGGACGATTTCCGGGCCCGCCATCCCGAGGTGGAGGTCGCCTTTGAAGGGGAGGTAGCCAGCTCCGCCGAGACCGGCGACTCCATCGGTCGCGGTCTGCTGATCGGGCTGGTGGGCATCTTCGTGATCCTCTCCTTCCAGTTCCGCAGCTACGTGGAACCGTTGATTGTCATGCTGTCGATCCCCCTGGCCTTCATCGGTGCCATCTGGGGGCACGTCATCATGGGTTACTACCTCTCCATGCCCTCGCTGATCGGGGCGGCTTCTCTGGCCGGGATCGTGGTCAACAACGCCATCCTGCTGATCCACTTCATCAAGACCCATCGCGAGCGCGGGCTCGACGCCGTGGCGGCGGCTGGCCAGGCCAGCCGCGACCGGCTGCGCGCCATCCTGATTTCGTCCACCACCACCATCGCCGGGTTGCTGCCACTGCTGGCCGAGACCAGCAGCCAGGCCGCAGCCATCAAGCCGCTGGTGATCTCGGTGGTGTTCGGCCTGCTCAGCGCCACTGTGCTGGTGCTGCTGGTCATTCCAGCGCTCTATGTGTTGTTCGATGACTGGGGGTGGATACGCCAGGCACCACCGGCAGAGTCGCTGCCGCATCGCCAGCCAGCGGAGTGAGTTCTTCCTTGACGAAACGATGCCAGCATCTAGCCTTTAAGAAGTATAAAAAATACATTTTATTGGTCAGTCGAGATCGGGAGAAGGGCACCATGATCATGGTTCGGCTCTACCGCTACCATCCCGAGCAGGACGACCGGCCGCGGATGGAGACCCTGGAGGTCGAGGAAGGCTTCCGCAGGGCCATGGTGCTGGATGTCCTCGAGCACCTGAAGCAGCAGGATGCCACCCTCGCTTACCGGCGCTCCTGCCGTGAAGGGGTTTGCGGCTCCGACGGCATGAACATCAATGGCAAGAATGGCCTGGCCTGCATCACGCCGGTGGCAGATGTGCTCGGGCGCTCGGATACCCTGATCCTGCGCCCGCTACCCGGCATGCCGGTGATCCGCGATCTGGTGGTCGATCAGACGCTGTTCTTCCGCCAGTTCGAGAAGATCCGCCCCTGGTTGATCAACGACGAGCCTCCTGCGGCTATCGAGCGCCGGCAGAGCCCCGAGGATCGCGAAAAGCTCGATGGTCTCTATGAGTGCATCCTCTGCGCCTGCTGCAGCTCGGCCTGTCCCTCCTGGTGGTGGAATCCGGACAAGTACATCGGTCCGGCCGGGCTGATCCAGGCCTATCGCTTCCTTATCGACAGCCGCGACACCGCCACCGATGAACGCCTGGCTGCCCTCGATGATCCCTTCAGTGTGTTCCGCTGCCGCCAGATCGCCAACTGCACCTGGGTGTGTCCCAAGGGGCTCAATCCGATGCGCGCCATCGGCCATATCAAGGCGATGCTGCTGACGCGCGGCAGCTGAGCGGATGCGCGAATCCCACGGAGGTATCCGATGGCATTTCGACAGGTAAAGGACCTGCTGGCATGGATCCATGACTTCCATGAGCAGCTGAGCTTACAGTACGTGCACCTGGCCGATAACCAGCAGGACGAGCGGATGAAGATGGCCCTGGTGTTCCTGGCTGACCGTGAGCGACGTATGCAGGAAGGCATGATGGCCTACCTGGGGGATGCGGATGAGGGGCTGATGACCACCTGGCTGATCGACAGTCAGGAGTTTGGGCATCCGCAGATTCTGGAGCGTATACCCCGATGCCTGGGCTGTCATGATGTTCATGACATCCTGGCCAATGTGCTGATGGCCCATCAGACCCTCAAGGACATGTATCGGCTACGCGCCGAGCTGTCCTCGATTCCCGAAGAAACGGAGCTCTTCACCCGCCTGGCAGAGCAGCAGGACGCCGAGGCCAGGCTTCAGACCCGCGACCTCGCCCGCCTCAACATGTACTGAGCCATCGGTGTCAGTCTGGTCAACGCAACGCCCCGGTATGTCCGGGGCATATCTGGGCGTGTCGAAGAGCTTAATAGCTTGCAGAATCCACTCGGACTCAGGCGGCGTCGAGGGGGCGCGAGGGGCCAAAGTGCTCGTAGTGGCGACGTTCGGCCGGAACGCCGAGATCGGCAAGGGCCTGGTCCACCGCGGTCATGAAACCCTGGGGGCCGACGTAATAGCAGCGTGCTTTCTCGGGCAGCAGGCGCGCCAGCAACTCGCGATCAATCCGGCCGATATGGTCGCCGCCGTTGCCGCTTTCATGCACTGTCACCGCCTGCAGCTGCTCGGGATGGGCATCAGCCAGGGCCGCCACCTCGTGGGCGAAGGCATGGTGCTCGGCGTCTAGGGCGGCGTGCAGATAGACCACCCGGCGCCCCTGAGCCAGGGCCTGGCGGGCGAGGGGCAGCATCGGCGTCTGGCCCACGCCGCCCGAGGCCAGCAGCAGTGGTTCGTCCCCGTCGACCAGCGTCAGGTCGCCGGCCGGCGGCAGCAGCTCCAGGGTGTCACCCACGCCCAGCACATCATGGAAGTGGCAGCTGGCGCGACCGCCAGGCTCACGCTTGATGGAAATCCGATAGCGGGCGCCGTTGGGTACGTCGGAGAGGCTGTAGTGGCGGTAGACAGGCTTGCCATCAAGGGTCAGCCGTACACCGATGAACTGCCCCGGCTCGTGATCGGCCACCGCTCTGCCGTCCACGGGTTCCAGCACGAAGGAGCGGATCACCGCGCTCTCCTGATGGGTCTCGGCGATACGAAACTCGCGAGTGCCTCGCCAGCCGCCGGGCCGTTGTTCGAACTCCCGGTAGCGCTGCTCTTCCAGCTCGATGAGCAGTCCGGCCAGCTCCTCGTAGAGGCCGCTCCAGGCCGCGGCGACCTCCGGCGTTACGGCGTCGCCCAGTACTTCGCCAATGGCGGCCATCAGGCATTCGCCGACGATGGGGTACTGGTCAGGCTGGATGCCCAGGGAGATATGCTTTCCGACTACCGTGGCCAGAGCGCCGCGGGCCTGCTGGGGATCCTGACGCAGCCCCACATAGGCCAGCACCGCGCCGGCCAGGGCCTTGGGTTGCCCGCCGTCCTGCTGGTGGACCTCGTTGAACAGCGCCTTTACCTCGGGATAGCGGGTGAACATCAGCGGATAGAAACGCTGGGTGATGGCGTCGAGGTGCTCGGCCACCAGCGGGGCGGTGGCATCGATCAGTCGCTCATGGTCTCGATTGAGCATGGGGGTTTCCTTCGTCGGGGAATGATATTTTTAATATGCATCTAAAATACATCTTATCCGACCCAGGGGCCACTCGTCGCCTTGCTTCAGGTTGTCGCAGGCATCAGTAGGCCCAGGCAATTGCCATCGAGATGCCCCAGGCTCGCACCCCGGGGGCCATGATGGTGTAGGTCGCCGCCATGGTCTCCACGGCTTCAGCCTGGCGCTGGCAGAGAGCTGGGAGGCCGTGATAGGCCAGGCTGATGGAGATGCTGAGCGCCACCAGCACCGCCAGGGCGTTGAGCAGCAGACGGGGAATCAACAGCACGCTCGCCGAGGACCACAGTGGCAGCAGCGCCAGGGCCGCCAGCAGGTAAGCATCCTGATAGTCGATCGACAGCTCGCGGGTGCCGTTGACCACGCGGTGGATCAGCCAGCCCATTACAAAAAAGTCAGCAGCTCAGCGAGGACCAGGATGGTGGTGATAAAGCGCCACTCCCGGTCGGCGAAGCCTGAAACGAAGACGTCTCCATATTGGGTGCCGGCGAAGTAGAGCCGCGCCGGGGGCAGCCGCGACATGGGCAGCACGATGGTTCAGGTCAGCATTGGAATGGAGGGACGTCGCTGCTGGAGTTCCCACCAACCGGTGGTGCGGCTGAAGGGCAGGCGGAAGATGGTGGTCAGATTCTTGGGCTCTCCTCTTTATGGTTCATGGCCCTCACCTCGAAACGGGTGACGCCGTACTGAAAGATTTATATCATGTCGTGATATTATCAGCTGCAGACTTCCTTCGGATGCCTGTCAAGGCGCTGGTCGAAACACCGCGGAGCTTGCATGAACAAGGGGACAGGATTGACCAAGCAGGACTTCCAGCGGCTGTCGCACTTCCGCTATCAGCTACGCTGTTTCCTGCGACAGAGCGACGATATCTGCCGGCACCATGGCGTCACCCCGCTGCAGTATCAGTTGCTGCTGCACCTCAAGGGGGTCGACGGGCGCGAGTGGGCCGGCGTGGGGGAGCTCGCCGAGCGCCTGCAGGCCAAGCATCACGGTACGGTGGCGCTGGTGGATCGCTGCGAGCAGCTGGGCCTGGTGGAGCGACGGCCGGCTCGCCAGGATCGCCGCCGTATCGAGGTCCACCTGCTGCCGAAGGGCGCCGAGCTGGCCGCGCGGATCGCCGAGCTGCATCAGCCGGAGCTGCGCCACCTTCAGGAGGAGTTTCATCTGCCCGGCTGGCCGGATCGCGATTGATTCACACCGTCTATGTCCAGAGGAGCCAATATGAACGACCGACGACAGCAGGACTGGGACCCTCGTGCCGAGGAGGTCCTGTCCGATCAGCTTGCCGCCTATGATCGCATGCGTCAGCGTTGCCCGGTGGCTTTCAGTGACTACCTGCAGTGGTCACTGTTTCGTCATGAGGACGTGATGCGTGTGCTCGATGACCATGAAACTTTCAGCAATGCGGCGAGCCGTCACCTTTCCGTGCCCAATGCCATGGATCCTCCCGATCACACGTACTTCCGGCGCATTATCGAGCCCTACTTTGCCACGGAGCCCATGGCGGCGTTCGAGCCGCGGTGCCGTGCCATTGCCGCCGATGTCGTAGACAGATTGCCGGAAAAGGGCATCGTGGATGCCATGACGGTACCGGGCCAAGACTTTGCCCTGGAGATCCAGTGTGCCTTCATGGGCTGGCCCGAGAGCCTGCATGAGCCGCTGCGAGCCTGGGTACAGCGCCAGCAGGCGGCGACCCTGGCAGGAGATCGCGAAGCGCTGAGCGAGCTGGCCCTGGAGTTCGATGGTGTCATCCGCCAGCAGCTGGCCACTCGCCGGGAGCCGGGTGAGCAGGCACCGGATGATGTCACCACTCGGCTGATGAACGAGAGCGTGGAAGGCCGCCCTCTGAGCGATGAAGAAATTGTCAGTATCATGCGTAACTGGACGGTGGGTGAGCTGGGTACCATCTCGGCCAGTATCGGCATTCTGATCGGCTATCTGGCCCGGCATCCGGAGCTGCAGGAGCGCCTGCGCGACGATGCTGGCCTGCTGCCGGCTGCCATTGACGAGATCCTCAGGCTGGATGCGCCGCTGATGTCCAATCGCCGTGTGGCTACCTGTCCGGTAGAGATCGGCGGGCGCCACCTCGAAGCCGGCGAACGGCTGACCATCCTGTGGGGAGCGGCTAATCGTGATGAGGCGGTCTTCGAGGACCCCGAGGTGTTCCGACTGGATCGGAATCCCGATGACAACCTGCTCTACGGGGCGGGTATCCATGTCTGCCCCGGCGCGCCGCTGGCGAGGATGGAGTTGCTCCACTTCATGGCGGCGCTGTTCGAGAAGACGCGCTGGCTTTCCGTGACTGACGGGCATCCCGGCACCCGGGCCCGCTATCCAGCAGGCGGTTATGCCAGCCTGCCGGTAGAGGTTTCCTGCTGAAACACAGCCATAAACGTGCCGGCCGCTCTGACCGGCACCGTGATCAGAGCCCGATGCGGTGGGCCCGGTGGGTGAAGAAGATACCGCTGGGCGATTCGGCCGGCAGGCGGGCCAGCTCCTCGAAGGTGCGGGTATCGTAGACCACGATGTGATCGCTGTCCCGGGCGGAGATCCAGATGTGCTCGCCACGGGGAGTGAACTCCTTGTGCAGTATCGACTCGCCGGGGGAGAGGGTCTCGATCACCTCATGGGTGCGGGTGTCGATCACCTGGACCCGGTCGTTGTCAGGGTGGGCGAAGGTGACCCATACCTGCTTCTCGTCGGGGCGGCTCATCACGAAGATCGGCTGGCCGTGCACCTCGATGCGCTCGGCCAGCGACCAGTCGCGGGTATCGGCCACCAGCACCTCGTTGCGGCCCACGGCGGGGAAGAAGGCCTGGTCGCCGGCCATCGCCCAGCCCTCCAGGTGCGGCATCTTGTAGACCGGCAGGCGCTCCTCGCCGCGTCCGTAGTCGGGCAGGATGCGCTGCACGCCGTTCTCGGGATGCCAGAGGTCGAGCAGTGCCATACCGTCCTCGCCGAACAGCCCGGCAATGTAGTAGCGGCCGTTGGCGGTGATCAGGGCGTCGTAGGGCATGCTGCCCACGTCGCGATATTTCGTCAGCTCGGGTTCCTCCGTGGACATGTCCAGGGTCCAGATCTCGCCGGCCTCGAACAGGCTGAACACGAACAGGTTGCCCGGCGCGTCGACCACGCCCACCACTTTGGCCTGGTCGACGCTGCCATCGGCCTTCTCGTAGCTGGCCGGCACATCGACCACCAGCGCCATGGTCTCGACGTCGAATACCTTCACGCCGCCTGGCTCGTAGTTGCCCACCGCCACGAAGCGGCCGTCCTGGGAGATGGCGCCGCCAATGCTGTTCCCGCTCTGGATGATACGCCCGTCGATCTCGCCGGTGAGCAGATCGAGCCGGGTCAGGCCGCCGTCGCGGCCGAATACGAAGGCGTGGCGGGCATCGCGGGTGAACTTCACCGAGGCGTGGGAGAGGTCGCCGAAACCCTCGATATTCTTGAGCACCCGCTTGTGGGTGGTGTCCACCAGTACCACGCTGCCGGTGGCTCGCTCGATCACCACGCCCAGGTCGCCGGTACCGCGAATCTCCACGGGGGGCTCGGCGAGGGCAGGGCCGGCGGAGAGCAGGCAGAGGGCCCCGGCGGCGAGCAGGGTCTTCAAGGGGCGGGTCAACGGCATGGCATTCTCCTCGGGGGAATCAGTCGCCCAGTGTCTTCAGGCGGTTGTCGGTCTGCAGATGCTCGGCAATCCAGCGCGCCTCCTCCTCGCTGAGCAGCGCCGCCCAGCCGGGCATGGCGGTGCCGGGTATGCCGTAGCGGATGATGTGCGTCAGCGCCTCCGGGCTGAGGGTCTGCATGCGGTCCCGGGGCAGGGCAGGGCCCAGGCCGCCGCGCAGGGTCATGCCGTGACAGGAGCCGCAGTCCTGGTAGAGCAGGGTCTCCAGGCGCTCTGGATTCGCTGCGCCTGTGTCCTGACTATCCGCCAGGGCGGCCTGGGGCAGTAGCCAGGCCAGGCCGATAAGCAGCAAGGGGCGGACTCTCTTGGGCATGTCGGGGCTCGCATAAGGTATGGATAACGGCTATCCGAGTCTCGCCGTTCGGGTGTCGGTCTGCGTTGATGAATATCAAGTCGTGCAGCGATTGCGAAGGGCGAGAGCGGATTAAAGTGTGTTCCGTATACCTCTTTTGACTTGTGTCAATCACGGCCGAGTTCTCCACTTGCGGGAGGCGGGCTGCAGGTAAGATGCTATTGAAATGCATCTTGATGTACCGAGAGGAGCGCCATGGTCACACTCGACTCCCTGGATCGTCGACTGATCGACGCCTACCAGCGCGACCTGCCCGTCTGCGAGCGGCCGTTCGCTGTCATGGCGGCGCGCCTGGGCAGCAGCGAGGCGGAGGTGCTCGAGCGTCTGGCGCGGCTGGCGCGCCTCGAGGTGCTCAGTCGAGTGGGGCCGGTGTTTGACCATGCCCGTGCCGGCGCCAGCTTGCTGGCGGCAGTGGCGGCTCCCGAAGCACAGCGTGACGCTGTGGCAGAGGTGATCAACCGCGCCCCCGGCGTCAACCACAACTATCTTCGCGAGCATGACTTCAACCTCTGGTTTGTGATGACCGCACCGGATGAGGCCGTCCTCGAGGCGCGCCTCGACGCCCTGGAAGCCGAGCTCGGACGCGAGATCCTGCGCCTGCCGATGCTCGAGGGCTTCCATATCGATCTGGGCTTCCCGATTCCCTGGGATGAACTGGAGGCGCCATGAATACCGGCCACCCTGTCCCGATTAGCCTCGAGCCGCCTGCCGAGCGCCGCCTGCGTGCCCTGATCGAGCAGGGGCTCCCGCTGGTGCCACGTCCCTGGCAGGCGCTGGCCGAGCAGTGCGATCTGCCTGAGCACATGGTGATGGCCTGCATACGCCGCTGGCAGGCGGAGGGGCTGATCAAGCGCCTCGGCCTGGTGGTGCGCCATCGACCGCTGGGCATCACTGCCAACGCCATGGTGGTGTGGGATGTGCCCGACCTCGACGTGGCCGAACTGGGCAGATGCCTGTCCGCCGAGCCCGTCGTTACTCTCTGCTATCGCCGGCCACGGCGCCTGCCGGATTGGCCCTACAACCTGTTCTGCATGATCCACGGCACCCACCGTGAGCGGGTGCTGACCGCCCTCGACGAGATCATCGAGCGCCAGGGGCTGCAGGCCATTCCCCGCCGCGTGCTGTTCAGCCTCAAGGCCTACCGCCAGCGCGGCGGCCGATATACCGCCGAGGAGCGCCCATGATCGCCATGCCTGCCCGTCAACACGTCGCCGCCACTGAGTCGGCTAACCTTTCGGCCACCACATCTGCCGCCGAGTTGGACGCCGCCGATCGGCGCCTGATCAATCGCCTGCAGGATGGCCTGCCGCTGGTCGAGGCGCCCTATGCTGTCGTGGCCGCCGAGCTGGATCTCTCGGAGGGTGAGCTGCTCTATCGCCTGGAGCGGCTGCTGGAGACGGGCGTGCTCAGCCGCTTCGGTCCCATGTACCACGCGGAGCGCCTCGGCGGTGGGCTGACCCTGGCCGCCCTGGCAGTGCCCGAGGCCGATTACGAGCGGATCAGCGAGGTAGTCAACGCCTTCCCCGAAGTGGCCCACAACTATCGCCGTGAGCACCGCCTCAACATGTGGTTCGTGCTGGCCACCGAGACGCCGGAACGCATCGGCGAGGTGATCGCCGAGCTCGAAGCCGCCACCGAGCTGCCCGTCTACGATATGCCCAAGCAGGAGGAATTCCATGTCCGTCTCCACCTGCCCGTCTGAGCTTCCCTCAGCACTGGACGCCATTGATCGCGCCATCGTGCTGGCCACCCAGGCCGGGCTGCCGCTGGTCCCCGACCCCTGGACGGCAGTGGGCCGACCGCTGGGGCTTTCCGGGGAAGAGGTGCGTCGACGCCTGGCGCGCATGCAGGAGGCGGGCATCGTGCGCCGCATCGCCGCGGTGCCCAACCACTATCGGCTCGGCTACGTGGCCAACGGCATGACGGTGTGGGATGTAGACGATGCCCAGATCGACCGCCTGGGCCGTGAGGTGGGGAACCTGCCCGGCGTCAGCCATTGCTACCGTCGCCCGCGACATCTCCCCGAGTGGCCCTACAACCTGTTCGCCATGCTTCACGGCCACACCCGCGAGGAAGTCGAGCGCCAGGCCGAGGAGCTGCGCGCGCTGCTCGGTGAGACCTGCCGCGACCACCGTATCCTCTACAGTTCACGCATTCTCAAGAAGACCGGCCTGCGACTGGCCGGCCGACCCGGTGCCGGGCATCAACCCGAGCCCAGGAGGTAAGCCATGTTTCGCGTCACCCGCTATATCAAGACCCTGATGGAACCGTCTCCGGTAGCACCGGCCCGCAAGCCCCCTGGCCCGGTGGTGATCTGGAACCTGATCCGTCGCTGCAACCTCACCTGCAAACATTGCTACACCACGTCGGCGGATATCGACTTCGCCGGCGAGCTCTCCACCGCCGAGGCCCATGCCGTGCTCGACGACCTGCATGGTTTCCGGGTGCCGGCGTTGATCCTCTCCGGCGGCGAGCCGCTGATGCGGCCGGACATCTTCGAGCTGTCGCGGCGGTCGCGGGAGTTGGGCATCTACACCGGCCTCTCCACCAACGGCACGCTGATCGATGAATCCAATATCGATGAGATCGCCGACATCGGCTACGACTACGTGGGCATCAGCATCGATGGCCTCGAGGATACCCACGACGTCATCCGCCAGCGCAAGGGTGCCTTCCGCGAGTCGATGCACGCGGTGAAGCTGTGCAAGGAGCGCGGCATCAAGGTGGGCCTGCGCTTCACCCTGACCCAGCAGAACTATCAACAACTCGGTGACATCCTGGCGCTGATCGACGAGCACGATGTCGACAAGTTCTATCTCTCCCATCTCAATTACGGCGGCCGTGGCCACCGCCACGGCAAGCACGATGCCTGGTATCGCATGACCCGCGATGCCATGACCCGTTTGTTCGACCACTGCCGCGCGGAGCTTGAGCGCGGCGTGGAGCGCGAGTATGTCACCGGCAACAACGACGCTGACGGTCCCTTCCTGCTGATGTGGGCCCGCGAGCACTTCCCCGATCAGGCTGATGTCCTGCGCCAGCGGCTGGTCAACTGGGGAGGCAACGCCTCGGGCGAGCATATCGCCAACATCGATAACCTTGGCAACGTCCATCCGGATACCTTCTGGTGGGACCACGACCTGGGCAATGTCCGCGAGCGGCCCTTCTCGGCGATCTGGCGAGACACCACCGACCCGCTGATGGCCGGCTTTCGGCAGCGTCCGCGGCCCCTCAAGGGGCGCTGCGCGGAGTGCCGCTTCCTCGATATCTGCAACGGCAACACTCGGGTGCGGGCCTGGAAGGTAACCGGCGACCCCTGGGAAGAGGATCCCGGCTGCTACCTCACTAACGAGGAGATCGGCGTCAGTGACGGCGGCGAGAGACGCGTGGCGGCACCCTATGAGTCCATTCAGGCCATCGAGCTCTGAGCGCCGAGCAAGACCCCCAGACCGTGATGCTCCGGGAGAGCGAGCCATGACAGCATTCCGACATAACCAGACCTGCCACTTCGGCCTCGACGAGGCGCCGCTGGCGCCAGGGGAGGTCGCCATCGCCGGCGCTGGCCCCGGCGATCCGGGCCTGCTGACCCTGCGAGCCCTGTTGCTGCTGCAACAGGCCGACTGCCTGGTGTTCGATCGCCTGGTCTCCGCCGAGATCCTCGCCATGGCTCGGCCCGAGGCGCACCGCTACTACGTGGGCAAGGCTTCGCGTTGTCACGCCCTGTCCCAGGAGGAGACCAACGCCCTGCTGGTGCGGCTGGCCGGCGAGGGCAAACGGGTGCTGCGCCTCAAGGGCGGTGACCCCTTCATCTTCGGCCGCGGCGGCGAGGAGGCCGAGTATCTGATCGAGCACGGCATCGGCTTCCGGGTGGTGCCGGGCATCACCTCGGCCTCGGGCTGCTCCAGTTACGCGGGCTTCCCGCTGACCCACCGTGACTATGCCCAGAGCGTCACCTTCGTTACCGGTCACTGCAAGGGCGACCGGGATCTGAAACTCAACTGGGCCGCACTGGCCGTCCCCCACCACACCACGGTGTTCTACATGGGCCTGGCCAACGCCGAGTTGATCCGTCGCGAGCTGCAGCGCCACGGCATGCCCGCCGAGACCCCGGTGGCCCTGGTGGAGAGAGGCACCACGCCGGAACAGCGCCACGTGCTGGCCACCCTGGGTGACCTGGTGGAGGTGATCGAGCGCGAGGCGTTTCGCCCACCAACCCTGATCGTGGTGGGCGAGGTGGTCAGCCTCGCCGAGACCCTGGCGCCAGCCATGACCCGGCTGGCGCGTCAACCGGATGACGCCATGGTGCCCCGTGAGTCTGTTCCGGGCAGGGTGGCGCTATGAGACAAGCCGCGATAACGTTACGTACCCTGCTGCTGGGCGGCCTGGTGGGAATGGCGGCCCCGGCCCTGCCGGCCCTGGCCGACGAGCCCGACCCCCACGTTCTCTACAACCACCACTGTGCCATCTGTCACGGTGTCAGCCGGCTGGGCGGCATCGGGCCGGCGTTGCTGCCCGACAACCTCTCGCGGCTCAAGTCCGACGAAGCGGTGTCGGTGATTCTGGACGGTCGTCCGGCTACCCAGATGCCGGCCTATCGTGAGTTGCTCGACGAGGATGAGGTGGCGTCCCTGGCCGAGTGGATCTTCGAGCCGCCGGAGCATGAACCCAGCTGGGAAGAGGCCGATATCCTCGCCAGCCACGAGGTTTCCCACCCCTTCGGCAGCCTTCCCGACGCGCCGGTGTTCGAGGTCGAGGACCTCAAGAACCTCTTTATCGTCGTGGAGATCGGCGACCACCACGTCAGCCTGCTCGACGGCGATACCTTCGAGCGCATCACGCGCTTTCCCAGCCGCTATGCGTTGCATGGCGGACCCAAGTACAGCCCCGACGGCCGCTATGTCTACTTCGGCTCCCGGGATGGCTGGGTAACCAAGTATGACATTTACAATCTGGAGGTCACCGCCGAAGTACGCGCCGGGATCAACATGCGCAACATTGCCGTCTCCACCGACGGCCGCTTTGTGCTGGCCGGCAACTACCTGCCTCACAGCCTGGTGCTGCTCGACGCCCGTGATCTGGATCTGATCGCGGTGATCCCGGTGGAGGGGCTCAACGGCGAAACCTCGCGGGTCAGCGCCGTCTATGCAGCACCTCCCAGAAACAGCTTCGTGGCCGCCTTGCGTGACATCCCCGAGGTATGGGAGATCCGCTGGCCCGAGGAGCGCGCCGAAGGCGACGAGGCCATCGTCGGCGATTTCGCCTTGCACCGTATGGAGGCGCCGGACTACCTGGACGACTTCTTCTTCGACCAGGAGTACCGCTACGTGGTGGGCGCGGCCCGTGGCGGGAAGGGCGGCCAGGTGTTCGATATGGATGAAGAGCGCAAGGTCGCCGATCTGCCACTGGAAGGCATGCCGCACCTGGGCGCCGGCATCACCTGGGAGCTGGACGGTCGCCGCGTGATGGCAATGCCGCACATCGACAAGGGTCAGGTCTCGGTGTTCGACATGACCGACTGGTCGCTGATCACCCATATCGAGACCGACGGCCCCGGTTTCTTCATGCGTAGCCACGAGAATTCGCCCTACGCCTGGGTGGACGTCTTCTTTGGCCCCAACCACGACCGCATTCACGTCATCGACAAGCAGACTCTGGAGATCGTCGAGACGCTGATCCCGGAGCCGGGCAAGACCGCCGCCCACGTGGAGTTCGATCGCCGCGGCGAGACCCTGCTGCTGAGCATCTGGGACGACGATGGCTACCTGCTGTGGCTCGACGCTACCACCCTGGAGGAGCTGGGCCGTATGCCGATGAAGAAGCCCTCGGGCAAGTACAACGTCTGGAACAAGACCCAGTACGAGGAGGGCACGAGTCACTGAAGGGCGATATAAGAAGCATTCTTGATACCTGTCATGGCGAACCGGGTTACGGGCGGGGCACAATGGGTGACATCTGAACTCAAGCCATCAGTGCAACCGTCGGAATTCTCGCCATGACATTACCCCAACCCGAGCCAGTCGGGCCGCCCATCGCCCGGCTCGCCTTCCGCCCCTTCTTCCTGCTTGCCTCGCTGTTCAGCGTACTGGCCATGGTGGTGTGGTTCGCCTTCTGGCACGGCGATATCCTGCTGCGTCCCCACGGGGGCCTGATGTGGTGGCACCAGCACGAGATGATCTTTGGCTTCGGTGCCGCCGTGGCGGTGGGCTTCCTGCTGACCGCGGTACAGAACTGGACAGGGCAGCGCAGCCTGCATGGCTGGCCACTGCTGACTCTGGTCGGCGTCTGGTTGCTCGGACGTCTGCTGATCGCCTTCCCCATGGGATTGCCCGCCGGGCTGCTGCTGGCCGTCGACGTGGCCTTCCTGCTCCTGGCGGCTCTGGCCATGGGACGGCTGGTGGTCGATGCTCGCCAGTGGCACAACCTGGTATTTGTGCCGCTCCTGCTGCTGCTGGCGGTGGCCAACCTGGCCATGCATCTGGGCGTGATGCGCGGTCAGCTGCCGCCGATCCGCGAGGGCGCTTACCTTGGTGTGCTGCTGATCGCCACGCTGATGGTGATGCTCGGGGGCCGGGTCATTCCCTTCTTCACATCGCTCAAGCTGGGACGTCCCAAGCCTGCCGCCTGGCCGATGCTCGAGCGTCTCTCGCTATGGTCCATCTACGCGGTGGTGCTGTTGCAACTCTCGATCCTCCTCGAGGTCGCCCTACCTCCCGGTCTGCTGGGCTGGGCCATGCTGGTGGCCGCCGCTGCCAACGCCGTGCGTCTGGTCCGCTGGAAGGGGTGGCACGCCCTGCACGAGCCGCTGCTGTGGGGGCTGCATCTCAGCTATGCCTTTATCGTGTTGGGGCTGGTGATGTGGGCGCTGGCACAGACCGGGTTGTTCCGGGTTGAGCTGGCCCTGCACGCCCTGGCCATCGGCGGCATCGCCAGCATGATGCTGGCGATGATGTCCCGGGTCGCGCTGGGTCATACCGGCCGGGAGATTCGTACCCTGCCGGGTATCGGGATCGGGCTCATGCTGATGTTTGCCGGGGCGCTATTGCGTTCACCGGTGCTGGCGATGTTTCCTCAGATCACCCACTGGACCTACAATCTCAGCATCCTGTTCTGGTGTATTGCCTACCTGATCTTCCTGTTCCACTATACGGTGCCGCTGCTGACGACCCGCGCGGACGGCAAGGACGGCTAGGCTGTCGGCGAGGTACCTGATGATCGAGCACTACGTCCTGATCAAGCATCTCCATATCACCACCGCCATCCTGAGCCTGTTGTTCTTTATGCTCAGAGCCTGGTGGTCGGTACGCGAATCGCCGTGGCTGCAGCGCCGCTGGGTCAAGGTGCTGCCCCACATCAACGATACCCTGCTGCTGACGCTTGGCGTGCTGCTGATGGTGATGCTGTCGATGTGGCCACAGCAGCACCCCTGGCTGGCCGCCAAACTGATCGCCCTGCTGGTCTATATCGGCCTGGGCACCCTGGCAATCAAGCGCGGTCGCAGCTCCGCGGTGCGTGGAATGGGAGCCCTGGCGGCGGTGCTGACCTTTCTCTATATGCTGGGCGCGGCGATCCGACATGACCCGCTTTCCTGGCTGGCGGGCCTCTGAGACTTGGCATGACGCGAGTGGGCGTTGCTCTCTATACTGGAACCGAATGACTGACAGCCATCGACAAGGAGCTTATCCATGAGCCAACAGGATCTTCCCGCCGGCGCCGGCAAGGTTGCCAAGCAGTACCCCGAGGTGTGGGACGCCTATGCGACATTGGGCAAGGCCTGCGCTGAGGCTGGCCCCCTGGACGAGCGAACCCGCCGCCTGGTCAAGTTGGCGCTGGCCGTGGGCGCACGTTCCGAAGGCGCGGTGCACTCCCATGCCCGTCGCGGTCTGGAGGAGGGTGAATCCCCCGAGGCGTTGAAGCAGGTGGCCATATTGGCCATCCCGACCCTTGGCCTGCCCACCGGTGTGGCCGCTTTGACCTGGATCGAGGACCTCACCGAGAGCTGATGGGTCGCCGCCGGCAGCGCGCTGCCGGCACCCCTGCCCCGTTCCCTGCAAATGGCAAGCCCTTGTTGCACCATTCCGCTCACCCCCTATTGACCTTCGTCAAAGTCATGGACCCACTCTGACTGCTATCCTTTAACATGCATAACGAATGCATGTTAAAGGGGCGGAAGCGGCATGCGCCAACGGCCGTTTTCAACAAAAAAGCTAGACTAGCAAGGGGGTATGGTCCATGACCGAAGGCCTGACAAAGGCGGCTGCCCGCAACATCTTCTACGGCGGGTCGCTGTTCTTCTTTCTGGTGTTTGCCGCGCTGACGGCTCACAGCCACTACTACATTGTCAACACCTCTACCCAGCCGCTGACGGACTCCGTGCGGCAGGGTAAACACGTGTGGGAGCAGCACAACTGCATCAACTGCCACACCATCCTCGGTGAGGGCTCCTACTTTGCGCCGGAGATCGGCAACGTCTGGACCCGCTACGGCGGCCACCAGAATCCCGAGGGCGCCCGCATGGCGCTGGCGGCCTGGATGCGTGCCCAGCCGACCGGCGCACCGGGTCGTCGTCAGATGCCCTACTTCGAGATCAACGACGAAGAGATGCAGTCCCTGATCGATTTTTTCGAGTGGACAGATGCCATCGATACCCAGGGCTGGCCGCCTCATCCGGCCGGTTGATCCGGTCCTCATGAACCTACCGGATTCCCGAATCAAGGAGAGCCTCACCGATGAAATATGAAACGCAGAAGGTGGCCTTGCCATTCTTCATGGTGGCGATGGCGCTATTCGCGCTGCAGATCGTTTTCGGTCTTGCCGCCGCCGCCGCCTATGTCTGGCCTCACTTCATGTCCGAGGCCATGCCCTTCAATATCACCCGGACCAGTCACACCAACCTGCTGATCGTTTGGCTGCTGATTTCCTTCATGGGGTGCACCTATTACCTGATGCCTGAAGAAGCCGAGAACGAGATCTTCAGCCCGAATCTCGCCTATCTGCAGCTGGCGATCTTCGCCATCGCCGGGGCTGGGTCTTTGATCAGCTATCAGTTCGGCATCCATGAGGGTCGTCACTACCTCGAGCAGCCGCTCTGGGCGAAGATCTTTATCACGGTCTCGTTCCTGATGTTCCTGTTCAATACCAGCTTGACCCTGCTCAAGGGTCGCAAGACGGCCATCAACATGGTGCTCATGCTGGGCCTTTGGCTGGCCGCGGTGTTCTGGCTGTTCGCTTTCTACAACCCCGATAACCTGGCGCTGGACAAGCTGTGGTGGTGGTGGATCGTTCACATCTGGGTGGAAGGTGTGTGGGAACTGATCATGGCCTCCCTGCTCGGCTACCTGTTGATCAAGATGACCGGCGTCGACCGCGAGATCATCGAGAAATGGCTCTACGTCATCGTCGGTCTGGCGCTGTTTTCCGGCCTTCTGGGTACCGGTCACCACTACTACTGGATTGGTACTCCGGGCTACTGGCAGCCCATCGGCAGCATCTTCTCCACCCTGGAGGTGATCCCGTTCTTCGCCATGGTGGTGTTCGCCTTCTACATGTTCTGGAAGGGCAACCGCAACCACCCCAACAAGGCCGCCATGCTGTGGACCATGGGCAGTGCCGCCGTGGCCTTCTTCGGCGCCGGCGTATGGGGCTTCATGCATACCCTGTCGTGGATCAACTACTACACCCACGGCACCCAGATCACTGCGGCCCACGGCCACCTGGCCTTCTACGGTGCCTATGTGATGCTGGTGATGGGTGTCATCACCTACGCCATGCCGCAGCTTCGCCGCGTGCAGCCCTACAACCAGGTGCTTAACATGTGGTCCTTCTGGGTCATGACCTCCGCCATGTGGTTCATGACCTTCACCCTGACCTTTGCCGGCGTCGTCCAGACCCACCTGCAGCGGGTGCTCGGCATGAACTTCATGCAGATCCAGGATCAGCTCGAACTGTTCTACGTGTTCCGCTTCGGCACCGGCATCTTTGTCGGCATCGCCGCGGTGATGTTCATCTACTCGGTCTTTGGACCGGCGCGCGAGCAGGTGCCTGCCACCAGCAGGCCGCTGGCTGCCACCGAGTAACGCCCATGGCGGGCCGCGACTCCCGGTCGCGGCCCGCCCAGTCTGGAGTGACCCATGTCCCATATCGCATCGGTATCCGAGCTCGGCCGGGAGCAGCCTTTCTATCAGCCGGTCGGCAACGAGTGCGCCCTCTTCGAGCACGCGTACCAGCAGCGACTTCCGCTGCTTCTCAAGGGACCCACCGGCTGCGGCAAGACCCGTTTTGTCAGCCACATGGCGGCACGGCTCGGCCGGCCGCTGTTCACCGTGTCATGTCACGACGATCTCACCGCCGCGGACCTCACCGGCCGCTACCTGCTGCAGGGTGGCGAGACCCGCTGGGTCGACGGCCCGCTGACTCGCGCCGTGCGCGAGGGCGGCATCTGCTACCTCGACGAGGTAGTCGAGGCGCGCAAGGACGTCACCGTGGTGCTGCATCCGCTCACCGACGACCGTCGCATGCTGCCTCTGGAGCGTACCGGCGAACTGCTCGAGGCGCCCGATGACTTCATGCTGGTGGTGTCCTACAACCCCGGCTATCAGCACATTCTCAAGTCTCTCAAGCCCAGCACCCGCCAGCGCTTTGTGGCGATGTCCTTCGACTTTCCGCCGCCCGACGTGGAGTGCGGCATCGTGGCCCGGGAGAGCGGCCTCGCACACGAGCGCTGCGCTGCCCTGGTGAACCTGGCCACCCGCATGCGCGAGCTCAAGGGTCAAGACCTGGAGGAGGGCGTCTCCACCCGCCTGCTGGTCTACTGCGCCACCCTGATCGCCGCCGGCATGCCGATCCTCGAGGCCACCCGCGCCACCCTGGTGGAGCCGCTGACCGACGACCAGGACGTACAGGAAGGCCTGCTCGAAGCGATTCAGGCCACTTTTGGTTAGAAGCGTCCGTCCATGCCTTCTTGATCCGGAGATCGGTCATGCTGCAGTTTCTTGAGGTCGAGGAGTTCGTCGGCCGCCACTGGCATCGCTGGGCCTCCAGCGCGGCCAGCTACCGTCGTCATCCCGAGGCTGCCGTCGCCCTGGAGGAGCTGCGCCATGTGCTCGGCGTCTTCTTCCGCGCCAGCGGCGGCGAATGCGGTCTGGAGGTCGCCGCCATCATGGCGCGCAGCTCTTCCCACCGGCTCTCGCTGCGCCAGCGACTCGGCTTCGACGATGAAGCCGTGGACCAGGCCCGCCGCGATGAGGAGAACTTGCTGCTCCCGCCGATCCTGGACGTCTTTCCCGAGACACGCCTCAATCGAGACCTCTATTTCTGGCTGACTGCCTATCTGGCGGTGGCCCGCCGCCCGGCGAGCCACGCCGACCCGCTGCAGGACGATCTGGCCCGGCTGCGCGAAGCCATGAACACCACCGAGCAAGCCCTGGTGCGCTTCCCCGGCCTTGCCGGGCGCTATCGTCAGCTGTGCTCGGCGCTGCTGGCGGTGCGTCCAGTGCGTCGCACTCTGCCACCCATGGAGCAGGCCCTGGAGGCCACGCTGCGTGCCCTGCTGGGCGACGACGCCCCGCTGGAGGGCTGGTCTGCCTCCATGGCTGCCGCGGTGGCCGACCCGGGAATCCCGCTTGAGCCGTTCCAGGCGCCGCGCGGCTACCGGCCGCCGTTGCCGGTGCCACTCTGGGGGCAAGTGGTCGACCTGGGCGTGGGCCTTGGCCGCGAGGAGCGCGACGAGGATCCCCACGACGGCGAGGCCAACAGCGCCCAGCAGGCCAGCGAGGGCAAGCGCAAGGCAGAGCGCCGCCACCAGGACCAGTCCGAGCGCGACGATCCATTGGTCGCCAACCGTTTCGAGAAGATGCTCTCCTGGACCGAGATGGTGAACCTCAATCGTCTGGTAGAGGACAACGAGGACGAGGAGGCCAAGCGCGCTGCCGAGCAGATCGAGGAGATCGTTATCAGCCCGCACAAGCAGCGGGCGGCGACCCGGCTCAAGATCGATCTCGACCTGCCGCCTGACGAGGCTCTGGGCGAGCGACTGCGTGGCAAGCAGCTTTATCCTGAGTGGAACCACCGCAAGCAGCGCTACCTGCCCGACCACTGCCAGGTGATCACCGACCTACAGAGCGAGGAGGGCGAGCAGTGGGAGCCCGACGAGGCCACTCGGCGGCGGATCCGCCGGGTGCGCCGGGAGTTCGAGGCGCTGCGCCCGCGTCGTGAGATCCTCCGCGGCCAGGTCGATGGCAACGAGCTCGATATGGACGCGGTGATTCGCTCGCGCTGCGATCTCGCCGCCACCGGCGAGGCCAGCGACCGTCTCTACATGTCGGCCCGCGAGCAGGCCCGCGATCTGGCGGTGGACATCCTGGTGGATGTCTCGCTCTCCACCGACGCCTGGCTGGAGGATCGCCGAGTGCTCGACGTGGAGAAAGAGGCCCTGCTGGTGCTGGGGCACGGCCTGTCCGGCTGCGGCGACGACTACGCCATCCACTGCTTCACTTCCCACCGCCGCCAGAAGGTGTGGGTCAATACCCTCAAGACCTTCGAGGAGACGATGAGCGAGCGGGTGACGCGGCGCATCTCGGCGCTAAGCCCTGGCCACTATACCCGCATGGGGCCGGCAATCCGCCACGTCACCCAGGAGCTCTCCAAACGCCCCAACCGTCACCGCCTGCTGCTGGTGATCACCGACGGCAAGCCCAACGATACCGACTACTACGAGGGGCGCTACGGCATCGAGGATACCCGCAAGGCGGTGCTCGAGGCGCGCCAGCAGGAGGTGCGAGTGTTCGGCGTCACCGTGGACCGTGAGGCCCATCAGTACGTCTCGCACCTGTTCGGACGTGGCAGCTATGCCATCGTCAATCGTCCGGAGCACCTGGCCCTGGCGCTGCCGGGCATCTACCGCCAGATCATCGGCTACTGACGTTATCGGCTTCTGGGAGTGCACGATCATGAGCAATGCCGGCATATCTCACCACCGTCCCGCCATCGCCGTTGCACTTGGGCTGCTGGTCACCCTGGCGGTGATCACCCCCCTGGCCTGGCTGATCAATACCCGCGACTGGGGCATCCTGGTGATGTTCGTGGTGCCCTTCGCCGTCTGGGGGCTGATCCGGCTGGGCCGCCGCCTGGCGGACTGGGCCGAGGTGGGGCCGCCGCCGTCATCCGGGCGCGAGGACCTTCGGTAGTCAAAAGTCACCGACGTAGATGCGTTTCCCTGCCACGAAGGTCTGCTGCGGCTGGAGGTCGTCGTCGAGCAGGGTCACGTCGGCGTCATGTCCGACGGCCAGGCGGCCCTTACGTGCATCGAGCCCGAGCACCCGTGCTACGTTCCCCGAGATCAGCCCAAGGGCCTGCTCCAGTGGCAGCACCTCCTCGCGGACCAGCCGCTGCCAGTCCGCGATCAGGGTGGTGTTGCCCGCGACGCGCATGCCGATATAGGCGCCCCGGTCGTCGAACTCGGGCAGGCTGCCGTTGCAGTCGGAGCTCATGGTGATGCGCTCGAACGGGACGCCGCGCCGGAGCAGCCGCGACACGGCACCGAAGCCGCTCAGGTCGTCCTCGTCGGCGTCGTCGAAGGCGGTCACATCGACGTTGGCATCGAAGGTCAGCGCATAGTCGGCGGCCGCCTCGAGCAGGTCGCGATGGCGGTTCACGTGAGTCGGGATCACCTGCTCGGCGGGGATCTCGGTCTCGGTGAGCAGGCGGCGCAACGGCTCCAGGCCGCGCTTGCCATCGCCGATATGGAAGTGGCAGATGCCCAGCTTGCCGGCCAGCATGGCACCCACCCGCACCTCGCTGACCAGACGCTCGATCTCCTCCTGGCGAGGCTGGCTGGAGCGATGGTCCGAGATGGCGATCTCGCCCAGGCCGATGACCTCGGGAATCCAGGCCAGGTCGCGCTGTACGTCGCCGGTGAGGGTCGGGGGGGGCACGCGGTAGGATCCCGTGTACATGTAGGCCGAGATACCCTCGGCCCTGAGCCCGCGTACCTTGGCCAGCAGGTCCGCCGGCGAACGACTGATGCCGTCGGTGCCCAGCACCCCCACCACGGTGCCGATGCCCATGGCGGCTATCTCCCGGGCGGTGATCTCCGGACAGCGGGTGCCGCAGCCCCCCTCGCCGCCGCCACCGGTCACATGCACATGCTGGTCGATGAAGGCGGGTACGGCGGTGAGGTGGCGAGCCTCCACCAGGCGTACTGGCCAACCTTGTGGTATGGCGAGGTCGCGACCCAGGGTCGCGATCCGACCATCGGCGATGAGAATCTCGTTGGCCTCGAGGAGTTCCGGCGCGAAGATGCGCCCGACGCGCAGCAGGGTCAGCAGGGGGGCGTCCCGCTCATCGAGAGGCATCATGCCGGTTCGCCGGTGGGACCCGTCGATGCCGGTGGCGTGAAGCGCCGGCCCCGGAAGCGCTCGATGGCGCCTTCGACGTCGTCGATCAGCAGTACCAGCAGGTCGCCTGCGCTCGCTTCATCGAAGGCCCTGTCGACGGCCCTGGCTTCCTCCATGATGATCTCCACCCGGCAGGCGCCGCCCACCGATTCGGCGCCGTCGCGGAGCAGACCGGCGGCTTCGCCGATGGTACGTCCGCGGGGGTCGGTCTCGTAGATGTAGACGACATCGTGCATCCGGGCGAGCAGGGTGCCCAGCGTGAACAGGTCTTCGTCGCGACGATTCCCCGGGGCGCTGGCCACGCTGATCCTGCGCCGGGCTGAAATGCAGCCGACCAGCTCGGCGAGGGCCTCGAGCGCCGGCACGTTGTGCCCGTAATCGATGAGGACCTTGATGCCGTCGGCTTCGATGAGGTTGGTGCGCCCGGGGTTCTGTCCCGGCGTGGGATGGAAGGTTTGCAGGCCCATCTGGATATCGGCGATGGAGAGCCCCAGGGCAAAGGCCGCGGCACTGGCGGCCAGGGCGTTGGCGACATTGAAACGGGCGTGTCCCTCGAAGGTGATCGGAACGTCCACCACCGGGATCACCTCGGCCTCGATCTGGCCCTGACGCATCACGATGCGCTCATTGTGGACCGTGAAGGCGACCCCTTGGTCGCGGACATGCTGGCGGACGGGACGCGAGTCGGGGTCCAGGGTGAAGAAGATGATATCCCCACGGGCCCACTCCTGGGCGGCCAGCACCCTGGGGTCATCGGCATTGAGCACGGCGGTACCGCCCTGGCGGACGGCGTCGATCACCACGGTCTTGCAGCGAGCCAGTTCATCGAGGGTATGGATGTCGTGTTCACCCAGGTGGTCGCTGGCGATGTTGAGCAAGACGCCCACATCGCACTCGTCGAACCCGAGGCCGCGGCGCATGATGCCGCCGCGGGCCACTTCGAGCACGGCACACTCGGCCGTGGGCTCGCGCAGTACAATGGCCGCCGCCTGCGGGCCGCTGTAGTCGCCACGCATGATGACGTGGTTGTCGATCTCGATGGCGCCGGTGCAGGCCATGCCGACGTTGCGTCCCGCCTGGCGCAGCAGGTGTGAGATCACGCGCACCGTGGTCGTCTTGCCGTTGGTGCCGGTTACCGCAACGATGGGAATGCGGCCGTCGGCTTCGCTGTCCGGGAACAGCATGTCGATCACTGGGCGACCCACATCCCGGCCCTGCCCGTGGGTCGGCGAGAGGTGCATGCGAAAGCCGGGGCCAGCATTGACCTCGACGACCGCAGCAGACTGCTCCTCCAGCGGCCGGGTCAGGGTCTCGGCCAGCAGGTCGATGCCGATGATGTCGAGCCCGACCAGGCGCGCGATGCGTTCCGCGGCGAAGCGTACTTCGGGATGAACGTCGTCGGTCACGTCCGTGGCCGTGCCTCCGGTGCTCAGGTTCGCCGTCGGCTTGAGGAAGACCATCTCGCCGGCCGGGATGACGCTCTGCGGGGTCAGGTTCTGCTGGCCGATCATCCGCAGCGACTGCTCATCCATCTGAATCTGGGTCAGAAGGTTCTCGTGGCCGATGCCTCGACGCGGATCCCGATTCTCCTCGTCGACCAGGGCCTGCAGGGTATCGGTTCCGTTGCCGAGGACATGCGCCGGGCGACGCCTCGCAGCGGCAACCAGCTTGCCGTCGATGACCAGCAGGCGATGATCCTCGCCGCGGATGTACTGCTCCACGATCACCGACGGGTTGCGATGGGCGGCAATATCGAAGGCATTACGCAGCGCCTGCTCATCCTCGATATTGGTGCTCACGCCGCGGCCATGATTGCCGATCAGAGGTTTTACCGCGACGGGATAGCCGATGCTCCTAACGGCCTCGAGCGCCTCGTCGAAGGAGTTGCATACCTGCCCCTGAGGTACCGGGATTCCGGCATCGCCGAGTAGCTGCTTGGTCCAGGCCTTGTCGTCGGCGATGCCGAAGCTGATCAGATCCGTATGGCCGGTCACCGTTGCCTGGATGCGTTGCTGCCGATGGCCATGGCCGAACTGGATGTAGCTGTTTTCCTCGCTCAAGCGGGTATGGGGAATGCCACGCTGGTCGGCGGCGTCGACGATGGCGGCGGTGGAGGGCCCCAGCATGTGGGCATCGCGCACCTGCTTGAGACGGTCGATGATAGCCGGCATGTCGATCGCCTCGCCGGCGAACAGTCGCTCGACCAGGTCGACGGCCTCGACCCCGGCGGCCAGACCACAGGCTTCATCCCGGTAGCGATAGACGACGTTATAGATGCCGGTGTCGTAGCTGTCGATGGTCTTGCCGTAGCCGACCGAGAAGCCGATCAGGTTCTGAAGCTCGATGGCCACATGTTCGACGACGTGACCGGCCCAGGTACCCCGCGCCAGTCGTTCCAGGAAGCCACCGGGGCGGCCCACCGAGCAACGGTGCTCCTGCAGTGTCGGCAGCAGGGCCGTGAGGCGCTCGACGATACCGGGGACGGTATCGCTCGGCTGCTCCTCGAGATCACCGATGTCCAGGCGCAGGTAGATCGCCGGGTAGCGGCTGTAGTAGTTCGGACCGCGCAGGGCCCGATGCTCGAGAATGTTCATCTTCCCTCCGCGAGAATGGCACTGAGTTCGTCGGCAACGAGATAACGTCGAGCTTCGACGTCGAACCCGTGGCCGCTGACCAGCGCATGCAGAATCATGTTCTCGACGGCTACTGGCTCGCCAACGGACAGCTCGGCGATGTTCGAGCTCGCCAGGTCGCGGCTGTCGATGAGGATGACATGGCCCGGGCCAATGGCCTCGAGAATGCCATGGGGGTGAATGATCACCGCCGCATCTTCGCCAATCCCCACGCCCAGATGCTCCGGGTTACTCGCTCCGATCTCCATCAGGCGCGTGAAGCGGCCGCGCTCGAGGAAGTGACTGTCGATGATCATGCCATCCACGAGTCCGAGGCCGAAGGTCAAGTTGACGGCCCCCTTGCGGAGGGCATCGGCGGCGGCACCGTTATAGATCATGGTACCCGGCATGGCCGCCGCGCCGGCACTGGTTCCGGCGACTACCGCGCCCTCTTTCTGTCGATTGCGGATAGCCTTCATGGCCGCCGAGCCACCCAGCACGTTGGTCAGGCGGAGCTGGTCGCCGCCGGTGAAGAAGATGACGCCGCTCTGCTCGAGCAGGCGTACGGTGTCGGCGTCGGCCGCCTGGCGGCGGTCGCGGATGCTCAGGGAGTGGACTCGACTGGCGCCCAGGCGAGAGAAGGCGGCTTCGTAGTCGGGCAGCACCTCGTCGGGAATGCGGCTCGCCGTGGCGATGACGGCGACCTCGCCATTGCCCTCGGGGGCCAGGGCGAAGACCTGTCTCAGGACCTCGAGATCGGAGGTCCGGTCCTCGGCTCCGCCGATGGCCACAATGCGTCCGGGGGTCACTGGATGTTGAGAAGCCATAACCTGTTCATCTCCCGGCGACGCTTTTGAGCCAGTGCAGAAGCCACGTTCGCTTGAGTCACTTGCCGAATGGCGGGATAGGTGTCGCCTAGTCCTTCACTTATAACAGGCATCCCGGTGCGGGGCACGCTCTCGCTGGCTAGCTCGCCTGTGCCACCAGGTAGCCGGCGCCTACCAGCAGCAGGGTGAAGAGCATCAGACCGGTAAAGGCGCCGCGCCAGGCTGGCGTCGAGGCACTAAGGCCCAGGTAGACCATCAGCACCCGATGGGCCTTGAAGAAAGTGGTGGCAAGCAGCAGCGCCGCCGACCACAGCGGCAGCGCCTCGAGGCGGGCCTCGCCGCCCAGGCGGGCCGAGGCCATGGTGATCAGGGTCAGGCCCATCAGCACCGCCCAGGTAATCAGCAGGCGGCGGGTAGCGCTCATCGCCGCCCTCTTCGTTGCAGCGCCTTTCGTTGCGAGGCTCATCGGCTTACCTCAACAGGTAGAGGAGGGGATAGAGCAGAATCCAGATCAGGTCGACCATGTGCCAGAAGGCGGCGGCGGTCTCCACATTGTCATGGGAGATCTTCCAGGCCACGAGGGCGATCAGCCCCAGGCCGAAGAGCACGTGGGCAAAGTGGAAGCCGGTCAGCAGGTAATAGAAGGTGAAGAAGGTGTTGGTCTCGGGCATAAGGCCCTGACCAAGCTTGTCGGCATACTCCACCACCTTGACCACGCAGAACACCACCCCGAGCGCGAAGGCCCCGCCCAGCCACTGGCGGCAGCGACGCGTCTCGCCACGGCCGATGGCTTCAACCGCGAGCGCCGCGAACAGACCGCTTGTCAGCAATACCAGGGTATTGAGACCACCGGCCACCGGGTCGAGGAGCTGCTGGGAGGCATCGAACACGTCGCGCTCGCCGGCGCGCAGCCAGGCGAACAGGCCGAAGAAGGCAGCGAACACCAGCATCTCGCTCAGTATCAGCACCCACATCAGCGGGTTGCCCGGCAGCGCCGAGAGTGGCCCCCAGCCGGGGTTGGGCAGTGCCGTGTCCTGGCGGAGGGTGCGCTCGGTCATCTCATCCCTTTCCATGTCAGCCCTCTGCCGGGATGGAGGTGCCTTCGAACTCGGCGCGCACCGCCGGGGTGGTCAGCTTCCAGCCGGCCCAGGCGAACAGCGCCGTGAACACAGTGGCGGCCAGGATCATCCCGGCCAACATCCCCACCAGCCCGGCTACCGGGTTCTCGGCGTTGACCGCCTCGGTGGTCGCCGCATCGGGCAGCAGGCCGAAGGTCAGCGGGGTCAGCGCTGCGCCACCCAGCACACCCACAAAGCCGGCAATCATCAGCGCGACGAAGGCGCGCCGCGCCCAGGGTCGGCGACGCAGCAGGGCGATGGCCAGGGCCAGGGTGACCAGGCAGCCCAGCATCAGCAGGACAGTGACCCCCTTGCGACGCTCGGTCAGCCAGGCTACCCCCCCGGTCAGCCCACCGCTGCCAGATTGGACGCCCAGCGTGGCGGCCAGGGTCTCCCCGGGGGCCAGCGGCAGGGCGAGTAGCCCCATCACGGCCAGCGAGAAGAGAATGAAGCCCCAGGCCAGGCCGGAGACAGCGGTAGAGCGCACCGTCGGACCAAAGCGGGGGAGAGCGGTGTGAGGCATGGCGGTTTCTCCGTCAGTCATCCAGGCGCACCGCAGCACCGCCGAACAGTAGGCTGCGCGGGTTATCCACAGGACGGCTGGACATCAGCCTCTGGATACCTACGCCGCAGCGCGCAATGGTCCAGATCAGGCAGGCGGTAAAGAAGCCGTAGCCCAGGGTCCAGGAGGTCCAGGGCGGGGCACCGATCCACCCCAGCAGGTTCCAGGCCGCCAGGGCGATGGCACCACCCAGGGCGCCCAGCCAGAAGGTACGGATCTGGAACTGCAGATGGGTATCGGCCATGGGCGATACCCGGCCGCGGCGCAGATGGGCGATCAATACACCGATGGGGGCGGTGATCACCGCCATGATGCTGCCCAGGTAGAGCACGTAGATGACCGCGGCCAGGCCGCGGCCCCGGGTGTCGGGTGCCAGAGTGGTGTCAGGTGCCAAAGTGGTGTCGGAATGGGACATGTCGATGCGTCTCCTGTCGGGTGCTGCCTTTAATCATGCATCCTGAATACTACTATGCCTCCGGAATGCCCCAGTGACATTGTCGGAAATCAAATTCGCGGCCTCTGGGGGCCTGACGCAGCTGCGCCCGGCAGGGCCGGGCGCAGCTGGAGGGGTGGATACAGGAAACCTCAGGTCTTGCCTTTGGCCTTCAGCTGCTCCTGCTCCTCGATCATCCTGTCCACGGAGGAGATATGGTACTCGTCGGCGAAGCCGCTCTCCGGTTCCTTCAGCCAGATAAAGCAGACCACCCAGCTGAAAAAGGCGCCCGCCGCCAGGATATAGAAGAACTGGGTCGGGGTGACGAAGGTGAAGAGGGTCAGGTAGACCACCGCTCCCACGTTGCCATAGGCGCCTGCCATGCCGGCGATCTGGCCGGTGATGCGGCGCTTGATCGATGGAATGATGCCGAACGTGGCGCCTTCCGAGCCCTGCACGAAGAAGGAGGTGAAGATGGTGATGGCGATGGCCAGGATCAGCGGCCAGCTGGAGTTCATCATCGCCATCAGGGTGAAGCCGATGCCGATGCCGAACATGTAGCAGAGCATCACGAAGCGCCGGTTGCCCATGCGGTCTGAGACCGCACCGCCCATGGGACGTGCCACCAGATTCACGAAGGCAAACGAGGAGGCGATCAGGCCAGCGGCCGCGGCGGAGAGTCCCCAGGTCTGCTCGAAGAACATCGGCAGCATGGAGATCACCGCCAGCTCGGCGCCGAAGTTGGCAAAGTAGGTGGTGTTCAGCGCGGCCACGCTGTTGAAGTGATACTTGTCGTCCTCCGGTACGCCTTTCTTCAGGATCGGCACGTTGACGCGAATGATCTGCACCACCTGGTAGATGACGATGGCCACGATGGCGAGGTAGGCAATCACCGCCGCGGTGACGGACATGAAGCCCATGTTCTGGATGCGCCACACCAGGATCGCCAGCACCCCCACCAGCGGGATGGTCCACAGGATCAGCTTATACATGTCGGCCCAGCTGCTGACCTCCATGGCCATGGCCTTGCGGGTCTTGCGGTGGGAGGTCGCGCTGGGGCCGTCGGTGATGGCAAACCAGTAGTAGACGCCGTAGGCGGCCATGACAAAGGCGCTCTGGGCAATCGCCCAGCGCCAGCCCTCGTCACCGCCGTACCAGACGATGGCGATAGTGGGCAGGGTCATGGCGGCGGCGGCAGAGCCGAAGTTGCCCCAGCCGGCATAGAAGCCCTCGGCGAAGCCGATGTGCTTGGGTTTGAACCACAGCGAGGTCATATGAATCCCGACCACGAAGCTGGCGCCGATGGAGCTCAGCACCAGGCGGGCCACCAGCATCTGGGTCATGCTGTTGCCGAAGGCGAATACCAGAGCGGGAATCGCCATCACTACCATCAGGATGGAAAACACCCGGCGAGGGCCGAAGCGGTCCAGCGCCATACCGACGATGATGCGGGCGGGGATGGTCAGCGCCACGTTGCAGATGGCGAACAGGCGAATATGGTCCTGGGTCAGCCAGTCGACGTCGCGCAGAATGCTGGTGGCCAGCGGCGCCATGTTGAACCAGACGTAGAAGGTGATGAAGAACGCGATCCAGGTCAGGTGCAGGGCCCTGATTTCCGGAGAGCGAACCTTGAAGAGGTCAGCGACTTTCATGGACATGTCATCCTTTTCGCAAGGCGAGCGGCAGGGTTCAGCTGGGCAGGATCAGCAGCGGACATTCGGCGCGGCGGGCCAGGAAGGAACTGACGCTGCCGAAGGTCATATAGTCGAGCTCGTCGACAAAGTAGCTGAGCGACTGAGCGATGAATCCGCCGTCAGGCTTCTGGCTGTGCCGGGCAATCACCAGGATGTCCGGCGTGAGGCGCTTGGTGGCATCCAGCAGCATCTTTCGGGGATCTCCCTCGGCGATGATCAGATTGGCGTCAAGGCCTTCCTTCACGATGACGTCGACCCCTTCCTCCAGGTCGGCCTTGAGCTCCCGGTACTCTTCCTGGAAAAGGTCCTCGTTGGCATCGGTGCTGTCCCTTGGATTCTCGGCGACACCGACGAGCACGATCAGCGGGGACATGGGGCGAAACAGGGTGACGACCTGGGCGAGGGCCAGCTTGGCGTTTCGCGAGCCGTCATAGGCGACCATGATCTTCATGAGATTCTCCTACGCAGGGAGCAGGGGCGGGGCGACCGGTTGGCTGAGAGCCTATCCCCGGTCGCCGGGCAGTGGGCGATGGTTCAGGGATTCTTCACGTAGGCGTTCTTGCGCAGATAGAACCACCAGTTGATCACCAAACAGAGCGCGTAGAAGATCGCGAAGCCGTACATGGCCAACTCCGGGGTACCGGCCTGGATCTGCTCGCCCATCACCCGCGGGGCGATGAAAGCGCCGTAGGCGGCGACGGCGGAGGTCCAGCCCAGTACCGGGCCCTTCTGGTGCTGGTCGAAGATCACGCCGATGGTGCGGAAGGTGGAGCCGTTGCCGATGCCGCTGGCGGCGAACAGGATCACGAACAGAATCATGAAGACCGCGAAGTAGCTGTTCGGATCGGTGGCATTGTAGGCCTGCATCATGACCCAGCCGGCCGCAGCAGAGGCCACTACCATGATCACCGAGATGATCTGGGTGACGATGGAGCCGCCCACCTTGTCGGAGATCCAGCCGCCGATGGGACGGATCAGAGCGCCCACGAAGGGGCCGATCCAGGCCCAGGTCAGGGCGCTGGGGGCGTCGGGGTTGGCTACCCGGGTGATGGTGCCGTCGGCGGCCACTTCCATCATGTTGCCGAAGATGACGTTGATGGAGAGCGGCAGCGCCGCGGAGAAGCCGATAAACGAGCCGAAGGTCAGGATATAGAGGATCGTCATCGACCAGGTGTGCTTGTTCGAGAAGATCGCGAACTGTTTCTGGATATTGGGCTTGATGTCGCCGGGGATCATGCGCAGCGCGAACACGGTGAGCAGGATGGTCAGCGGCAGGGCAATCCACATGTTGAGCCATACCAGGGCAAACATGCCGATCACGCTGGTGACGGCACCCACGCCGTAGAGGCCGAGGATCTTGCCAAAGGCCTGTACCGGCGTACCCGGGTCCGGGGTGATGGTGCGCAGGTTGTTCATCCCGAACCAGCTGGCAAACGCCAGCGGGATCAGGAACACCAGCCAGATGAAGCCGGCGTTCTGGATCCAGGTGTCGGTGCCCGCCTCGATGCGGCCGATCAGGGTGCCGCTGGCGCTCTGCAGCTCCAGCGGCCCGCCGGCGATGGCACCGAAGATCCCCACGGTCATCACCAGCGGGATCAGCACCTGCATGGTGGTGACGCCGAAATTGCCGAGGCCGGCGTTCATGCCCAGGGCATAGCCCTGCTGCTTCTTCGGGTAGAAGGTGGAGATATTGCTCATGGAGGCAGCAAAGTTGCCGCCGCCGATGCCCGACAGCAGCGCCAGGGCCTGGAACACCCATAGCGGGGTCGCCGGGTTCATCAGGGCGATGCCGGTACCCAATGCCGGGATTATCAGCAGAGCAGTGGTCAGAAAGACAGTGTTGCGTCCGCCGGCGATGCGGATCATGAACGAGGCCGGGATGCGCAGGGTCGCACCGGAGAGGCCCGCCAGCGCGGTCAGGGTGAATAGCTCACCGATCGTGAACGGGAAGCCGAGGTTCTGCATCTGGGTGGTGATCATTCCCCACATCAGCCAGACGGCAAAGCCCATCAGTAGGCTCGGGATGGAGATCCAGAGGTTGCGGGTGGCGATTTTCTTGCCCTCCCGCTCCCAGAACTCCTCGTTCTCGACATCCCAGTGTTCAATGTCGACATTTTTTCTGGTCATGGCGTATCCCCTTGAAGTCCAGCGGTGTGCCCATGGCGCCGACATCGGTTGACCGATATCAAGCGAAGAGCTTCGGGGGAAAGATACGCCGGTATCCGGAGGGGCGAAACGTGCGGGAAACGTTCCGAAAACGGTGAAGTACCTCCAGGGAGGTAGAAGAAGAAAAATTACAATATCTTGTTTGTAAACGATTTTAAATAGAATGGGGGCAGGGGGGAGAGGAGGGCAGGCGGCTCCGGATTATTTGGAGGTATCCACAGAGAATTGCCGCGCCTAGCGCTCTACTCCCTCCTGCACGGCCCAGACGGCGGCCTCCACCCGAGAGCGCAGATTGAGCTTCTTGAGCAGGTGCTTGACGTGTACCTTCACCGTGCCCTCGGTGATATCCAGCCTGCGGGCGATCATCTTGTTGGAGAGCCCCCCGGCCAGCTCGCATAGGATTTCCCGCTCGCGCTGGGTCAGGCTGTGGATGTCAGGTGCCGACGGCTGGCTGCGTTGACTGCGCAGCGCCCCGGCCAGCAGGGCGGTTAGGCTATCGCTGATCACCATTCGCCCAAGCGAGACCTGGCGCATCTGGCGCACCAGCTCGTCGGGATCCATGTCCTTGAGCAGGTAGCCGTCGGCACCCGCCTGGAGGGCATCCACCACGTCCTCCTCCTGATCGGAGACGGTGAACATCACCACGCGGCCGGCGAAGCCCTCTCCGCGCAGACGCTTCAGGGTCTCGATGCCGTTCATGCCGGGCATGTTGAGGTCGAGCAGCACCATGTCCGGATCGAGCTCGAGCGTCAGCCGAATCCCCGCCTCGGCCTCGCCGGCCTCGCCGACCAGCTCGAGGTCGTCTTCCAGTTCCAGCAGCTGGGAAACACCGCGGCGCAGCAACGGGTGGTCGTCGATGATCAGGATGCTGGCGGAAGCATCCGGGGTCTTGTCGGTCATTCTGGCTTATTCCCTGTTTCCGTGACGGTCAGTGATGAAGGCGTCGACCGCGGTGTCGACGGGGGGGCGGGGCGGCTGTCTGCCCCGACGTGCTGGCTGATCAGGCGCGCGGTCTGCGGGGTGAAGACCAGCGCTACCCGGGTGCCGCCGCCTGCGCGGTTTTCCAGAGCCAGTTTGCCGCCGAGAGTCTCGGCGCGGTCACGCATGATCACCAGGCCGTAGTGCATGGGCGGCGAGCTGCCCTCCTCGAGGCCCACGCCGTCATCCTCGATGATGACGTGCAGGCGCGCTTCGGAGAAGCTCACCGTGACCTCCGCCCAGTGGGCGTTGGCGTGCTTGACCACGTTGGCGAGCGCTTCCCTCACTACCTGCAATACGTGGATCTCCTCGTTGGGATTGAGCATATGGGGCGGCAGGTCGAGATTCAGCGCCACCTGGATGCCGAGACGTTCACCGAACTCCTTGACGGTCTGACGCAGGGCGCTGGCCAGCCCCGGACCCTCGAGCTTGAGGCGAAAGGTCGTGAGCAGCTCGCGCAGCTGGCGGTAGGCGCTGTCCAGTCCGGTGCGCAGCTCGTCGAAAACTGCGGCCTGGGTCTCCTGGGCGACCCCCTTGGCTTGCATGCGCTCCAGTCGCGCCACCTGCATCTTCAGGTAGGAAAGCGACTGAGCCAGGGAGTCATGAAGCTCCCGGGCGATGGTGGTGCGCTCGTTCATCAGCGTGATCTGCTGCTGCTCCTCGATGCGCCGCTGCAAGTAGATCGCGGTGGCCAGCTGATCGGCCAGGGCGTTGAGCAAGCGCTTAACGCTGTCGGTGGGTGGCGTTTCTCGGTGGAACCAGACTTCGAGAGTGCCGAGCATCATATCGCCCACGCCGACCGGCAGCAGCAGGTGCTCGCTGGTCTTGTCCTCCCGTAGCGTCAACGGCTGGGGGTCGATCAGGCACGCGTGGCACTCGTGATCACGGCAGTATTCGGGCCGGAGCGGCGAGTGGGTGGCCAGTATCTGGATCTCGCGGTCTCCGTGGTGATCGTGGAGCGATAGCCGGATAGGACCGATTTCCAGCAGCTGTTCCAGGCGGCGCAGCATGGGAGCGGCGCTGGCGCAGAGGTCGTTGCCGCCGCCGTAGAGGGCGCGGCTGCCCTCATGCAGCACCTGCATGGCGCGGTTGCTGCGCTCCAGCTCGGCCTTCTTGCGCGATACCCGCGCCTCCAGCTCGGCGTAACTGGCCCCGAGCTCCTTGGCCATGGCGTCAAAGGTGCGGCCGAGGAGTGCCAGCTCATCGTTGCCGGTCAGCCGGGTGCGGTGGCTGAAGTTGCGGTGAGTGGCTTCTCGGGCGAGCACCACCAGCTGGCGCAGCGGCAGCACCAGGTTGTGGCGGATATCGTAGAGGGCGATCACCACCACCACGGCGGTGAGACTCAGGAAAAGCAGCTGCAGGGCACTGAGCAGCTGTATCTTGGATTCGCTGTTCTGCTCGAGCAGGGTGACCATGGCGTCGATCTCGGCGACCAGATCATCAAGGGTCATGCGCAGGGCATCGGGGTCCACGCCGCTGCCGCTGATGGCCAGCGCCACTTGCGGCGCCAGCTCCTGATTCCAGCGAGCCAGGATCAAGCGGTGTTGGCGCTGCAGAGCGTGGTCATCGGCGTCAGGCAGGGCGCCGGTCAGCTCAGGACTGGCCAGGCGCTGCTCGAGTCGCTCCGAGAGTTCGGCGACGCGGTTACGCGCCTCGGAGTCGGGCTGGTGCTCGTAGCGCTGCAGGGCGGCCACGATCTGGTAGGTATTCATGCGCAGCGAGCCGGCCGCGTTGATGGCCGCCGCATCGCCTTGGCTGCCGGCGGCCACGGTCATGGTCACCACAATGCTGACCAGCGCTATGGCGCTGATGGCCAGCAGCGAGGCAATGACCCGAGCTACCAGGGAGTGTCGCAGCAGTCTCATTGCGTCTCATACTCGTTTAGAAAGCCGCTCCAGTCTACTACCTACTTCGCCCTAGGGGGTAGGGTGCGTACCTCCTATGCTCCTTTGACCGCCACAGCCGGGGTCCCGAGACTTTCCTGCAACCCCTTCGCTTCTCGGCCCCCGATGATGTCAGCCCCAAATCACCTCGATGAGGACATTGATCAGGACCCGACCGGGGGCTATCGGCCTCTGGTCGTGGCGCTGCTCTCGCCGCTGGCCTTTGCGCTGGTGTTCGCCAGCTGGACCATCTTCGCGGTGCTGGGCCTGGAGCTCAAGGCGCTGCACGATTTCGGGGAGGTGCGCTTCGCCGTGCTGTTGGCGATGCCCATGACGGTGGGAGCGCTGGCTTCACTGCCCATGGCGGGCCTGGCGAAGCGTTTCGGCGGGCGCCGGGTGATGATCGCCTGCCTGCTGTTGATCTGTCCTTTCCTTTGGGGGCTCTCCCACTCCCGCGATTATTTTCACTTTCTGCTGGCCGGGGCGGGTCTGGGTCTGGGCGCCGGGTCCCTCGCGGCAGGGCTGGTCTATGTGGCGGAGCTTTGTCCGCGTCGGCACGTTGGTCTGGCACTGGGACTCTATGGAGCGGGAATGGCCGGGGCCGGACTCAGCTACCTGCTGTTGCCGCTGGTCAGCCAGGCCTACGGTTGGCGTACCGCTCCGCTGCTGTATCTGCTGCTGGTGCTGCTGGTGGCCTTGCTGCTCTGGCTGTTTGCCGATGACCGCGAGACCGAGCCGGACGCTCCGGACGCTCCGGACACTCTGCAGGATCCACCGCCTCTGCCGTCGCCTGTGGCCCCGTGGCGCCATCTGACCCGCTGGAGGCTGTGGCGCCTGGCGCTGGTCTACAGCTTCTTCTATGGCACCTTCGTGGCCCTGGCGCTGTGGCTGCCCGCCTACCTCAGCGCCCAATATCCGCTCACCTTGCAGGAGGCGGCGCTGGCCGCCCTGCCTTTTATCCTGGCGATTGGCCTGGGTCAGGTAGCCGGCGGCGCCTGGGCCGATGCCCGGGACTTTCGGGCCCTGCGCTGGTGGGTCAGCGGCTTTGTGCTGGTCTGCCTGTTCCTGCTCTCCTATCCCCCTTTCGCCATGCAGATCGAGGGCGTCCACGGCATTATCGCCCTGCGCTATGAAGCGCCGCTGTGGGGTTTTCTGTCGGTGCTGACCGCCATGGGGTTGGCCATGGGCATCGGCCAGGGCAGCCTGATGCGTCTGATTCATCGTGACCACGGCAACGAGATGCCTCTGGTGGGCGGGCTGGCGCTGACCCTCGGTGGGCTCTTCGCCGCCCTGCTGCCGCTGGTCTTCGTGCTGGGCAACGAGTGGCTCGGCATCCGCACCGGCGGCTTCATGTTTCTCTATGCTTCGCTGATCGTCTGCATGCTGGTGATGGTCTGGGATCATGCCAGCGGACGCTCGTCGGAGCCTGACCCAAGGGGTTTATCCTCCTCGGTCCAGCGGGCCTATCACCTTGGGGGTACAGGGCCGGTATATGGAGGTAACCAGGCAGTAATCCGCCGCTCTATCGCCCAGAATCAATCGCAAGGATTTTGTCTGGCGTGCGATTCATTGCGTCACGCCGCACGGCAGACCGGGTGGCCAAGGGAGGTCACACCCATTTTTCAAGAAGCCTGGAGATCGTCCATGAGCCACTTCATTGATCGGCTGAACTTCTTCCGCAAGGCTCGCGAGCCTTTCGCCAACGAGCATGGCGAAATGCGAGAGGAGTCACGCGGCTGGGAAGACAGCTACCGTCAGCGCTGGCAGCATGACAAGGTCGTGCGTTCCACCCACGGCGTTAACTGCACCGGCTCCTGCAGCTGGAAAATTTACGTCAAGAACGGTCTGGTCACCTGGGAGACCCAGCAGACCGACTACCCGCGCACCCGCCCGGACCTGCCCAACCACGAGCCGCGTGGCTGCCCGCGAGGCGCCAGCTACTCCTGGTACCTGTATAGCGCCAACCGGCTCAAGTATCCGCTGATCAGAAAGCCGCTCCTCAAGCTGTGGCGTGACGCTCTCAAGGAGAAGAAGGACCCGGTGGATGCCTGGGCCTCCATCGTGGAAGATCCAGCCAAGACCAAGCAGTACAAGCGTGCCCGCGGGATGGGCGGCTTCGTGCGCGCCAACTGGGACGAGCTCAATGAGCTGGTCGCCGCCTCCAACGTTTACACCGCCAAGCAGTTCGGCCCGGACCGCATCATCGGTTTCTCGCCGATCCCTGCCATGTCCATGGTCAGCTACGCCGCGGGCAGCCGCTACCTGTCGCTGATCGGCGGCGTCTGCATGAGTTTCTACGACTTCTATTGCGACCTTCCGCCGGCCTCACCCATGACCTGGGGCGAGCAGACCGACGTGCCCGAGTCCGCCGATTGGTACAACTCCGGCTACATTATCGCCTGGGGGTCCAACGTGCCCCAGACCCGGACGCCGGATGCTCACTTCTTTACCGAGGTGCGCTACAAGGGGACCAAGACCGTCTCCATCACCCCGGACTATGCCGAGGTTTCCAAGCTCACCGACGAGTGGCTCTCCGCCAAGCAGGGCACCGATGCCGCCCTGGCCATGGCCATGGGGCACGTTATTCTCAAGGAGTTCCACCTCGACAAGCCCAGCACTTACTTTACCGAGTATGTGCGCCAGTACAGCGATATGCCCTTCCTGGTCGAGCTCGAGCCCCGCGAGGACGGCAGCTATGCGCCTGGTAGGCAGCTGCGCGCCAGCGACTTCGACGCTAGTCTGGGCCAGGAGAACAATCCCGAGTGGAAGACCGTGGCCTGGGACGAGACCCGCGACCAGCTGGTGGTGCCGCGGGGCTCCATCGGCTTCCGCTGGGGCGAGACCGGTGACGAGGTGGGCAAGTGGAATCTCGAGCCGTTGGACGCCGAGGGCACCGAGATCAAGCCGCTGCTGACCCTGGCTGACCACCATGACGACGTTGCCAGAGTGGCGTTTCCCTATTTTGGCGGCATCGAACACGAGCACTTCGACCATGTGAAGGGCGAAGGCGTTGGCGCCGGGGATGACCTGCTGTATCACAATCTGCCCGTCAAGCGGATGAAGAAAGCCGACGGTAGCGAGATGCTGGCGGTTACCGTGTTCGACCTGATGTGTGCCAACTACGGCATTGATCGTGGTTTCAGCGGTCCAGGCGAAGACGACGGTGCGACCTCCTACGACCAGATTCGTCCTTACACCCCGGCCTGGCAGGAGAAGATCACCGGCGTATCCGCCGAGCAGGCTACCCGTATCGCCCGTGAGTTCGCCGACAACGCCGACAAGACCCGAGGGCGTTCCATGATCATCGTGGGTGCCGGCATGAACCACTGGTACCACATGGACATGAACTACCGTGGCCTGATCAATATGCTGATCATGTGTGGCTGCATCGGCCAGAGCGGTGGCGGCTGGGCCCACTATGTGGGTCAGGAGAAGCTGCGCCCGCAGACCGGCTGGACGCCGCTGGCCTTCGGCCTCGACTGGCAGCGCCCGCCGCGGCACATGAACTCCACCTCCTTCTTCTACAACCACTCCTCCCAGTGGCGCTACGAGAAGCTCGAGATCAAGGAGATCCTATCGCCGCTGGCCAAGGCCGAGGACTATCCGGGGAGCCTGATCGACTTCAACGTGCGCTCCGAGCGGATGGGCTGGCTGCCCTCCGCCCCGCAACTGAACACCAATCCGCTGCGCCTGGCCAAGGCGGCTGAACAGGCCGGCATGTCCACCAAAGACTACACCGTTGATCAGCTGAAGAGCGGGAAGCTCGCCTTCTCCGCCGAGGACCCGGACGACCCGCAGAACTTCCCGCGCAACCTGTTTATCTGGCGCTCCAATCTGCTGGGCAGCTCGGGCAAGGGCCACGAGTACATGCTCAAGTACCTGCTGGGGACGCGTCACGGCATCCAGGGCAAGGATCTGGGCGATGTCGGCGGCCAGAAGCCGGAAGAGGTCAAGTGGCACGACGAGGCGCCCGAGGGCAAGCTCGACCTGCTGGTGACCCTGGACTTCCGCATGTCCACCACCTGTCTCTACTCGGACATCGTGTTGCCCACGGCCACCTGGTACGAGAAGAACGACCTCAACACCTCGGATATGCACCCCTTCATCCACCCGCTGACCGCGGCCACCGACCCGGCATGGGAGTCGCGCAGCGACTGGGATATCTACAAGGGCATCGCCAAGGCGTTCTCCAAGGTTTGCGTGGGGCACCTGGGGGAGGAGACCGATCTGGTCACTCTGCCACACCAGCATGACTCCCCTGCGGAGCTGGCCCAGGTCGAGGTGAAGGACTGGAAAAAGGGCGAGTGTGAGCCGATCCCCGGCAAGACCATGCCGGCGCTGCTTGAGGTCAAGCGTAACTACCCCGAGACCTACGAGCGCTTCACGTCAGTGGGCCCGCTGCTGGAGAGCATCGGTAACGGCGGCAAGGGCATCAGCTGGAACACCGATTCCGAGGTGGAGCTGCTCGGCAAGCTCAATCATTGCAAGCTGGAAGGCTCCTCGAAGGGTCGTCCGCTGATCGAGAGTGCCATCGACGCCGCCGAGATGATCCTGACCCTGGCGCCGGAGACCAACGGCCAAGTGTCGATCAAGGCCTGGGAGGCGCTGGGCAAGATCACCGGGCGCGACCACACGCATCTGGCGCATCCCAAGGAAGACGAGAAGATCCGCTTCAGCGACATCGTCGCCCAGCCGCGCAAGATCATTTCCAGCCCGACCTGGTCCGGTCTCGAGGACGAGCATGTCTCCTACAACGCCGGCTATACCAACGTCCACGAGATGATTCCGTGGCGCACCGTCAGCGGTCGCCAGCAGTTCTATCAGGATCACCCCTGGATGCGCGCTTTCGGCGAGAGCTTGCTGTCCTATCGGCCGCCCATCAATACCAAGGCAGCGCAGGGCTTCACCCTGCCCTCCGACAACGGCTTCAAGACCAAGGCGTTGAACTTCATCACCCCGCACCAGAAATGGGGTATCCACTCCACCTACAGCGATAACCTGCTGATGCTGACATTGTCACGCGGTGGCCCGATCGCCTGGCTGTCGGAAGACGACGCGCAATCGATCGGCATCGAGGACAACGACTGGATCGAGCTTTACAACTCTAACGGTGCGATCACCGCGCGAGCGGTGGTCAGTCAGCGAGTCAAGAGCGGCATGGTGATGATGTATCACGCCCAGGAGCGCATCACCAATATCCCCGGTTCCGAGGTCAGCGGCACGCGCGGCGGGTTCCATAACTCGGTCACCCGCATCTGCCCGAAGCCTACCCATATGATCGGCGGCTACGCGCAACTCTCCTACAGCTTCAACTACTACGGCACCGTCGGCTCCAACCGCGACGAATTCGTCCTGGTACGCAAGATGAAGCATATCGACTGGTTGGATGGCGAAGGTAATGACACCGTGCAGGAGGCCGTCAAATGAAGATTCGTTCCCAGGTAGGCATGGTCCTTAACCTCGATAAGTGCATCGGTTGCCACACCTGTTCGGTGACCTGCAAGAACGTCTGGACCAGCCGTGAAGGCGTCGAGTATGCCTGGTTCAACAACGTCGAGACCAAGCCCGGCATTGGCTATCCCAAGGAGTGGGAGAACCAGAAGAAGTGGAAGGGCGGCTGGATGCGTCGCAAGGATGGCAAGATCGAGCCGCGCATCGGCGGTAAGTGGCGGGTGCTGGCGAATATCTTCGCCAATCCCGATCTGCCGGAAATCGATGATTACTATGAGCCCTTTACCTTCGATTTCCAGCATCTGCACACGGCCAAGCAGAGCGAGCATCAGCCCACCGCGCGGCCTCGCTCGCTGATTTCCGGCCAGCGCATGGACAAGATCGAGTGGGGTCCCAACTGGGAGGAGATTCTCGGTACCGAGTTCGCCAAGCGTCGCAAGGACATGAACTTCGAGAAGGTGCAGGCCGATATCTATGGCCAGTTCGAGAACACCTTCATGATGTATCTGCCGCGGCTGTGTGAGCACTGCCTCAATCCCACCTGCGTGGCGTCGTGCCCGAGTGGCGCGATCTACAAGCGCGAGGAAGACGGCATCGTCCTGATCGATCAGGACAAGTGCCGCGGCTGGCGGATGTGCATCTCCGGCTGCCCGTACAAGAAGATCTACTACAACTGGAAGACCGGCAAGTCCGAGAAGTGCATCTTCTGCTATCCGCGCATCGAGGCCGGCCAGCCGACCGTCTGCTCGGAGACCTGCGTGGGCCGCATCCGCTACCTCGGCGTGCTGCTCTACGATGCCGACCGCATCGAGGAAGTGGCCAGCTCCCCGGACGAGCGTGATCTCTACCATCGTCAGTGCGAAATCTTCCTGGATCCCAATGACCCGGAAGTGATCGCCCAGGCAAAGCGGGACGGCATTCAGGACAACGTGATCGCCGCCGCCCAGGCATCGCCCGTCTACAAGATGGCCATGGAGTGGGGCCTGGCACTGCCGCTGCACCCCGAGTACCGCACCCTGCCGATGGTCTGGTACGTGCCACCGCTCTCGCCGATCCAGTCCGCCGCCGAGGCCGGCAAGATCGAGTTCGACGGCGTGATGCCCAAGATCGAGTCGCTGCGCATTCCGGTGCGGTATCTGGCCAACATGCTCACGGCCGGTGAGGAGGCCCCCGTGGTGCTGGCCCTCAAGCGCCTGATGGCCATGCGCGTCTATATGCGCGGCAAGCACGTCGACGGGCAGCCCGATGCCAGTGTGCTGGATGACGTCGAGCTGACCGTTGCCCAGGTGGAAGAGATGTATCGCTACCTGGCCATCGCCAACTACGAGGATCGCTTCGTGATTCCCACCAGCCACCGCGAGATGGCCACCGAGGCCTTCCCGGAGCGCGGCGGCTGCGGCTTCACCTTCGGCGACGGCTGCCACGGCGAGAGCAAGCCGAGCCTGTTCAACGGCCGCTCTCAGACCACCACCCTGGTCAAGCCAGTGGAATCCTTTGATCCGCAAGCCGAGGAAGCCCGCAATGACTGATGCCGCTCTCATGATGGCCGAACCGGCCATCGGTATGCGCAGCCTGCGCGTGCTGGCACGCCTTCTCGACTACCCCAGCGAGGAGCTTCAGGCCGCGGCCGGCGAACTCATCGAGATCATCGATCAGGAGCATCGCCTGTCGCCGGGGCTGCGCACCGCCCTGATGGACTGGTGCCAGCGCAGCCATGACGCCGATCTGCTGGAGCTGCAGGCCGAGTATGTGGCCCTGTTCGACAAGGGACGCGCCACCTCGCTGCTGCTGTTCGAGCACGTCCACGGCGAGTCTCGCGACCGCGGCCAGGCCATGGTCGATCTGATGGATGAGTATCAGGCCGCCGGCTTCGAGCTGGACGCCCGGGAGCTGCCCGACTATCTGCCGTTGTTCCTGGAGTACCTCTCTACCTGCTCGGAGGCCGAGATCGGCCGCTGGCTCGGCGAGATCCGCCATATCCTGGCGCTGATCACTGCCCGTTTGGAAGAGCGAAACGCCGACTACGCGCTGGTACCACTGGCACTCCTGGCACTGATCGGGGCCGAAGGAGACGTCGACGTCCATCGTCCGGAGGTGCGGAACGAGAAGCGCGATGACACGCCCGAGGCGCTGGACGCGGTCTGGGAAGAGGAGGCGGTGCGTTTCTCCGCCGAGTCTGATCAGGACTGTGCCCTGCAGTCCGCCGAAGGCCGTCGTCTGGCCGAGCGCAAGCAGGGCGTGCAGAGCGACGCCGTTCGCATTCTCTCACCCGAGGCGGCGCCTCAGGTGAAGGGTCGTTAACAGGAGAATCACCATGTCCGCAATTGGTACCTATTTTGAGCACCTGATCTACGGCTACTACCCCTATCTGGTCGGTACCGTCTTCCTGGTCGGCAGCCTGCTGCGCTATGACCATGGCCAGTTCACCTGGAAGGCCGGCTCCAGCCAGATGCTGTCGTCGAAGAACATGCGCCTGGCCAGCAACCTCTTCCACGTCGGTATCCTCGTGATCTTCTTCGGTCACCTGTTCGGACTGCTGTTGCCGCACTGGGCCTACTCGCCCTTCCTGCATGCCGGCACCAAGCAGCTTATCGCCGTCGTGGTGGGCGGTATCGCCGGGGCCATGTGCCTGGTGGGTGGCGCCATGCTGCTGTATCGCCGCATCACCAACCCCAGGGTTCGGGCCTCCTCCAGCATCATGGATACGCTCATCCTGGCGCTGATCGTTTCCCAGGCGGCGCTGGGTATGGTCACCATCATCTTCTCGCTGGGCCACCTGGACGGCGACATGATGATTACCCTGGGTAACTGGGCTCAGGCCATTGTCTTCTTTGGTGGTGATGCGGCTCAACATATGGAAGGTGTGTCATGGATCTATCGTGCCCACATCTTCTGGGGTCTGACCATCATCCTGCTGTTCCCCTTCTCGCGACTGGTACACGTGTGGAGCGTGCCCTTCGGCTATATCACTCGTCGCTACCAGCTCGTGCGCAAGCGGGGCTGAGGAGTCATCACCATGCAGAAGATCGATATCGAACTGATCCCGGGGGGCGCGAGCCCCCCTCCCATCCGGGTCGGCGGTGCCATCATCGAGGATTCCGCCATCGCCCAGGAGATGCAGTTTCATCCGGCGGACTCCGCCGGTACGGCCCAGCTCAAGGCGGCCCGGGCGCTGGTGGTCCGCGAGCTGCTGTGCCAGCGCGCCGCGGACATCGGCCTGCTCGAGGCGTCTGGCGAGGCACTTGACGAGGGCGATACCGCCATCGCCGCCCTGCTGGAGCAGGAGCTGGACGTGCCGGAGCCTTCTGAGGAGGACTGCCGCCGCTTCTACGCGGCCCACGCCGAGCGCTTCAGCGAGCCCACCCTCGTGAAGGTGCGCCATATCCTGCTGGCCGCGGCACCTGACGACGCCGAGGCCCGGGATGCCGGTTACCGAGAGGGTGAAAAGCTGCTCAGGACGCTCGCCGAGATCCCCGAGCGCTTTACCGAGTTTGCCATGCGCCACTCTGCCTGCCCCTCGAAGGAGCAGGGCGGTGAGCTGGGCTGGCTGGCCCCGGGTCAGACCGTGCCAGAGCTGGACCGTGCCCTGCAGCATCTGCCCGAGGGCCTGCACGACCGCCCCCTGGCCTCGCGCTATGGCTGGCATGTGGTCGCCATCGACGAGCGTATCGAAGGGCGCGAGCTGCCCTTTGATCAGGTCGCCGAGCGCGTGCGCCACAGCCTGCGCGAGCAGTCCACCCGTCGTGCGTTGCGCCATTATCTGCTGATGCTGGAGGCGGAGATCGGCGTCGAGGGAGTCACCCTGGACGACGATAGCGCCAACTCGCTGATGCAGTAAAACGGGGGCCATGTCAGGCCCTCGCCTACCGCAATCTTCCTGTGCATCTGCCGCCCGCGCTGCGGGCGGCATGGAGACTCCCATGGCTCACGTTCACGCCAATACCCCCTTCGCCCCGCTGGGCATCGCCGTATTAACCGTCTCCGACACCCGCGGATTTGACGAGGACGGTAGCGGCGACCTGCTTGCCGAACGCCTTACCGAGGCCGGCCATGCCCTGGTCGAGCGGTGCATCGTCCCCGACGATGTCTATCGCATCCGCGCGGTGGTCTCGAAGTGGGTGGTGCGTGATGACATCCAGGTGGTGCTGGTCAATGGCGGCACCGGCTTCACACCTCGCGACACCACGCCCGAAGCGCTGGCGCCTTTGTTTGACAAGGCCATCGACGGCTATGGCGAGCTGTTCCGTCAGCTGTCGCTGGCCAGCATTGGCACCTCCACCATCCAATCCCGCGCCGTGGCAGGACTGATCGACCGCACTCTGGTGTTCGCCATGCCCGGTTCGCCGAAGGCCTGCGCCACCGCCTGGGACGGCATCCTGTGCGCCCAGCTCGACGCCCGCACCCGGCCCTGCAACTTCGTGGCCATGGTGCTGCCGGACGCCAAGCCCTGCGTCAGCCGGCAGGGGCCCGAGCCCGAGGCGGCCCGCCGGACGGTGGAATCATGAGCGGCTGCGGTTGTGCCGAGGTCATCACCCCCGGGCTGCTCGATCTCTTCGACGCCAGGGCGCGAATGATCGCCGCGGCGCGCCCCCTCCGCGATAGCGAACAAGTGGGGCTCGCCGCGGCCGCCCGCCGGGTGCTGGCCGAAGAGGTGAGCGCGACCCTGGACATGCCGGGTGTCGACAACAGCGCCATGGACGGCTATGCCCTGCGCCTGGCTGAGCTTTCTCTCGAGGGCCTGCCGGTGGCGCTGCGGGTGCCCGCCGGTGCCGGTGTGCTCAAATTACCGGTAGGGGGCTGCGCGCGTATCTTTACCGGTGCGCCGTTGCCGCTGGGTGCCGATGCCGTGGTACCCCAGGAGCGGGTACGCCTGGATGCGCAGGGCCGGGTGCATGTCGATGGCGAACTTGCCGAGGGGGCCAATATCCGCCGCCGCGGCGAGGAGACCCAGGAGGGCGACCTGCTGTTGCCGGCCGGGGCGTGCTTGGACGCGGCGGCCATCGCCCTGCTGGCCAGCCATGGCATCGATGCGGTGACCGTGGTGCGACGCCTGAGGGTGGCGTTGTTCTCCACCGGCGATGAGCTGATTGAGCCTGGTGCCATTCGCATGGCTGGCCAGGTCTACGACAGCAATCGCGCCATGTTGCACGCCCTGCTGGTCCAGGCCGGCTGCGAGGTGCTCGATCAGGGGGTGATCGCCGACACTTTTCTTGACCTGCATCAGGCCTTTACCGAGGCCCGGGCCGAGGCTGATCTGGTAGTGTGTACCGGTGGCGTTTCGGTAGGCGAGGAGGACCATGTGCGTCCTGTCATCGAACGTCTGGGCGGTATCGCCTTCCATGGCGTAGCCATGAAACCCGGCAAGCCTTTCGCCCTGGGCTATCTGGGGGATTCGCTGATCGGCGGCACGCCGCTGATCGCCCTCCCGGGCAACCCAGTGGCCTCGCTGGTGGGCTGGCAGCTGCTGGCGTTGCCTTTCGTTCAGGTTCGCCAGGGGCGTGAGCCGGCGCCGCTGCAGCGTTTTTGGGTAGCTGCCGGTTTCTCCCAGCGCGGCCCCAAGGGACGGCGTGAACTGTTGCGGGTCGTGCTGGACTGGTGCTCTGGCGCGCCGGTGGCTCGCCTGGCCGGGGGGCAGGGTTCCCACATGCTCAGCGCGGCGAGCCAGGCCCACGGCTACCTGATGATCGATGCCAATAATAACGTGGAGGAAGGTCATGCCTACGGTTACTGTCCCGCCGTCCAGTTCCTCGACTGAGTTGCTGTTCAAGCCCAAGCAGTTGCATGAGTTGGTGCTGGGTGTCTCCTGGCTCTCGGCGTTGTCTGACGAGGAAGTGGACGCGCTGCTCGAGGCGTCCGAACTGCGCACTCTGACGCCTCGCGAATGGTTGTTTCGCCAGGAGACGCCGGCCGAGTGGCTGCACATCGTGATCAGCGGCACCATGCGCCTGGTGCGCTCTGCCGGTGACGGGCGCATGGCCACCATCCGCTGCGCCGAGCGCGGCGGCACCCTGGGTGAGCTGAGCATGGTCTCCAGCGCAGGGGTCTATCTCTACTCCTCGGAGGCGCTGCGCCGCACCCACGTGCTGTCGATTCCCGCGGCTCGCTGCCGCGAGATCATGGACCGTCAACCGGCCTGCCGGGCCGAGTTCATGAGCCGCCTGGCGCTGGAGCTCACCGAGCGTCTCGAGGATCTGGCACTGCTCACCCAGGGCGACGCCATGTCGCGTCTCGTCAGCTATGTGCTTCGCCAGCTGCCAGCGGGACGCACGAAGGTCCCTCGGGTGGTCCGACTGACCATTCCCAAGCGTTGGCTGGCGGCCCAGTTGGCCATGACGCCCGAGACCCTGTCGCGGCTGCTGGGGAAGCTGCGTGACACAGGCGCCATCAACATCGACCGCCAGCGGCTGACCGTGCTCGACGAGCAGAAGCTGCGCGACTTAATGATGACCGACGACTGACGTCCATTGGATGTCGGGAACGCACCGGAAAAGGGAGGCAAGATGTCCCGAGCCACCAGCAAGCCTCGCACTCTGGTCTACTCCTGCTCGGGCTGCTCTGATGTGGCCCAGCTGGCCAATGACGTGGCGCTGCGCCTGGATCACTCCGGTGCGGCCGAGATGTCCTGCATCGCCGGCGTCGGTGGTGGGGTGCCCGGCCTTGTGCGCACTGCTCGCTCCGGCCGGCCTATCGTGGCCATCGACGGCTGCCAGATGCACTGTGCCAGCCACTGCCTGGCCAACGCCGGCGTGACCCCCACCGAGCACGTGAAGCTCTACGAGCGTGGTCTGCGCAAGCGACGCGGTCGGTTCTATGACAAGGCGACCGTCGCCGAGATGGCCACTGAGGTGGGCGAGCTGATCGCCCGCCTGCCGATGGACGCCGACGCCGCTGTGGCGCCCGCCAGGGCCCGGGCATGAACGCTCTCGTCGACGGCTTCGGCCGCACCGTCCGCTACCTGCGCCTCTCGGTCACCGACCGCTGTGACTTTCGCTGTGTCTATTGCATGGCCGAGGAGATGACCTTTCTGCCCCGCGCCCAGGTGCTCACCCTGGAGGAGATGGCCACACTGTGTCGCGCTTTCATCGAGCTGGGCGTGGAGAAGATACGCCTCACCGGCGGCGAGCCACTGGTCAAACGCGGCATCGAGACCCTGGTCTCGGAGGTGGGCGCCCTGCCGGGGCTGCGCGACTTCGCCATGACCACCAACGGTGCCGGTCTGGTCAAGCACGCCCGCGCCCTTCGCGACGGGGGACTCAAGCGCCTCAATATCAGCCTCGACACCCTGGATCCGGAACGCTTCCGCGCGCTGACCCGCACCGGTGACCTGGCGAAGGTCATCAACGGCATCCGCGCCGCCCGTGGGGCTGGCTTCACGCGCATCAAGCTCAACGCCGTGATCCTCAAGGGGCGCAACGACGGCGAGGTACTCGACCTGGTCGACTTTGCCCGTGGCGAGCAGGTGGACATCAGCTTTATCGAGGAGATGCCGCTGGGCCAGGCCATCGGCCACGACCGCGCCACCACCTTCTGCGGAAGCGACGAGGTGCGCGCGATCATCGAGTCCCGCTACCCCCTGGTCCCCACCACCGAGACCACCCTGGGTCCCTCACGCTACTTCCGTATGGCCGACAGCGACTCGCGGATCGGTTTTATCTCGCCCCACAGCCACAACTTCTGCGACGCCTGCAATCGGGTGCGGGTCACCGCCGAAGGCCGCCTGTTGCTCTGCCTCGGCAACGAGCACTCGGTGGACCTGCGCGCCGTGCTGCGCCGCTATCCCGGCGATACCGGACGCCTCAAGGCCACTATCGTCGCCGCCATGACGAAGAAGCCCGAGCGTCACCACTTCACCACCGACGGCGATGTCCAGGTGGTGCGCTTCATGAACATGACCGGTGGTTAGCAGGCCCGGGTCTTCTTTTCAATGATGATCCCGGGCGTCCTGGCGGGCTTCCCTCGACAATGCGTTATCCCACCATGCCTGAGAGCGACATCTCGCCTCTCTGAACGCGACGGAATGGTCGTGATTCATTCGCTCCCCGCCGTGGAATGTGCAATTGTGACATGTCAAATTGCGACGCATTGCGGTGACGATCGGAACAGACTTGTCTGATCACGACAGCCAGATGCCGGCGGGCGTCCAGTTTCAAACATAACAACAACTTGAGTACGAGCCCGTACAGGAGTCTCGACATGATGATCCGTCCCCAGGTGCCGCAGAAGCCGGCCGCGCCCCAGGCCATCGGCTTTTTGCTGCTGGAAAATTTCACCCTCTTCTCCCTGGCCTCGGCCATTGAGCCCTTGCGCATGGCCAACCAGCTGGCCGGCCGGGAGCTCTACCGATGGTTCACCCTGACCATCGATGGCGAGCCGATCTCCGCCAGCGATGGCCTCAAGGTCACGCCGGATGCGGCGACCACGGTGCCGCTGGCACTGGAGATGGTGGTGGTGTGCGGCGGAGTCGGGCCGTCGCGCGCCGTACAGCGCGAGCATGTCATCTGGCTGCAGGGCCAGGCGCGTCTCTCTCGTCGACTGGGGGGCATTTGCACCGGTAGCTGGGCGCTGGCCAAGGCGGGGCTCCTGGATGGTTACGAGACCAGCGTCCACTGGGAATGTCTGGCCGCCATGCAGGAGCACTTCCCCCGTGCCTTGCTGACGACACGGTTGTTCTCCATCGACCGCGACAGGGCGACTGCCTCGGGCGGGACCGCTCCCCTGGACATGATGCTCACGCTGATCGGTCGTGATCATGGCCGCGAACTCTCGGCGGGGATTTCCGAGATGTTCATCTGTGACCGCATGCGCGGGGAGCAGGATCTGCAGCGCGTGCCGCTCAAGCATATCCTGGGCACGACCCAGCCCAAGCTACTGGAGATCGTGGCGCTGATGGAGGCCAACCTCGAGGAGCCCATCGAGCTCGAGGAGCTGGCGGCCTATGTCGGCGTGTCGCGTCGTCAACTGGAGCGGTTGTTCCAGAAATACCTGCTCTGCTCGCCGTCGCGCTACTACCTCAAGCTGCGGCTGACCCGCGCCCGACAGCTGCTCAAACAGACCTCGATATCGATCATCGAGGTGGCATCGGCCTGTGGTTTCGTCTCTACCCCGCACTTCTCGAAATGCTACCGGGAGTTCTTCGGTCAGCCGCCTCGAGACGAACGGCTGGGCACGAGTCCGGTCAGGCTGCCCGTGCCACCGCCATGTGAGCAGGTGGGGGCCAACCTGGAACTGCTGTCGTTCGAGGCCTATCCGGTCGAGCCAGTCTCCTCCGCCGTCATGGCCCTCGACCAGGCACGTGGTGAGCCGACCTACGCCAGCGTTTCTCTTCGCTTCTGACATCTGCCTGTCAGACACCTGCCTTTCCGACGTCTTCTGCTGAATCGATCACCATGCCGGCCCGTCACGGGACGGCATGGTGTCGGTGTGGTCTGTCGTGCGTCGCTGGCACAACGCTCATGACGTTTTTGGAATTCCCGTCGTCGCTTCCAGGCGACGAGCCGGGGTAGGCCGGCGCTATGCTGCCGTCCAGTAACCCTATCTCCCGGAGCGGCACCCATGACCCCAAGAGAGCTGCACGACGACGCCATCGTCATCGATGGCCTGATCATTGCCAAATGGAACCGCGAGCTGTTCGAGGACATGCGCCGCGGAGGTTTGACAGCGGCCAACTGTACGGTGTCCGTCTGGGAAGGATTCCAGGCCACTGTGGACAATATCGTCCGATCGAATGCACTGATGGCCGAATGCAGTGACCTGGTGCGCCCGGTGCGAGCCGCCGCGGATATCACGCGAGCCAAGGAAGAGGGCAAGACCGGTATCCTTTTCGGCTTCCAGAACGCCCACGCCTTCGAGGACCAGATCGGCTACGTGGAGATCTTCAAGCAGTTGGGCGTGGGCATCGTGCAGATGTGCTACAACACCCAGAACCTGGTGGGCACCGGCTGCTACGAGCGCGACGGCGGCCTCTCCGGCTTCGGACGCGAGATCGTCGCCGAGATGAACCGTGTCGGCATCATGTGTGACCTCTCCCACGTTGGCGCCAAGACCTCCGAGGAGGTGATCCTCGCGTCCAGCAAGCCGGTCTGCTACTCCCACTGCCTGCCCTCAGGGCTCAAGGAACACCCGCGCAACAAGTCCGACGAGGAGCTGAAGTTCATCGCCGACCGTGGCGGTTTCGTCGGCGTGACCATGTTCACCCCCTTCCTGCGTGCCGGCATCGACGCCACCATCGATGACTACGTCGAGGCCATCGAGTACGTGATGAATATCGTCGGCGAGGACGCCATCGGCATCGGCACCGACTTCACCCAGGGCCACGGCGAGGAGTTCTTCGAGTGGCTGACCCACGACAAGGGCTATGCCCGCCGCCTGACCCGCTTCGGCGAGATCATCAACCCCGACGGCATTCGCACCATCGGTGAGTTTCCCAATCTCACCGAGGCGCTGCTGCGTCGCGGCTTCAGCGAGCCCGTGGTACGCAAGATCATGGGCGAAAACTGGTTGCGCGTACTGAAGGATGTCTGGGGCGCCTGATTCAGCCAAGGCCGGCACAGCCCCGAAACTGCCAAGCCAGATGGCGACTGCCAAGAACAACGATTTTCGAGGAATTCAACCGTGACCAAACTGGCCCCCGAGTTGCCCATCGAGGTGGACGCCGAGACCGGCGTCTGGACCACCGACGCCCTGCCCATGCTCTATGTACCGCGGCACTTCTTTATCAACAACCATGTGGCCGTGGAGGCGGCGCTGGGCGCCGAGAGATACGCCGATATCCTCTACCATGCTGGCTACAAGAGTGCCTGGCACTGGTGCGACAAGGAGGCCGAACTGCACGGGCTCGAGGGGGTGGACGTCTTCGAACACTACATGCGGCGTCTCTCACAGCGCGGCTGGGGGCACTTCATCGTGGAAGCCATCGACCTGGAAGCTGGCACCTGCCAGGTGCGCCTCGAACACAGCGCCTTCGTCTACCAACTGGGCAAGGTGGATCGCAAGGTGGAGTACATGTTCACCGGCTGGTTCGCCGGCGCCATGGACCAGATCCTCGCTGCGCACGGCAGCGCGCGGCGCACCGTCGCCGAGCAGACCCAGAGCGCCGCCGAACAAGGCTGCGACGTGGGTCGCTTCGTCACCCGTCCGCTCGACACCCCCCGAGGCTGAGGAGACACCACCATGGCTTTTGATGCGATCTTCCAGCCGATCGAGATCGGCAAGCTCACCATCCGTAACCGGGTCGTCAGCACCGCCCACGCCGAGGTGCATGCCACCGATGGGGGCATGACCACCGAGCGCTACGTCAGGTACTACGAAGAGAAGGCCAAGGGCGGCTGTGGCCTGTGTATCTGCGGTGGCTCTTCGGTGGTCTCCATCGACAGTCCACAGGGCTGGTGGAGCTCGGTCAACCTCGCCACCGACCGGATTATCCCGCACTTCCAGAACCTGGCGGACGCTGTCCACAAGCACGGTGGCAAGATCATGATCCAGATCACCCATATGGGACGCCGCTCCCGCTGGGATGGTTACGACTGGACAACCCTGCTGTCGCCCTCGGGTATCCGCGAGCCGGTGCACCGCTCCACCTGCAAGACCATCGAGGAGGAGGAGATCTGGCGCATCATCGGTGACTTCGCCCAGGCTGCCCGCCGGGCCAAGGCAGGGGGCCTCGACGGGGTCGAGCTTTCCGCCGTGCACCAGCACCTGATCGACCAGTTCTGGAGCCCGCGGGTCAACAAGCGCGAGGATGAGTGGGGCGGCAGCTTCGAGAACCGCATGCGTTTCGGCATGGAGGTGCTCAAGGCGGTGCGCGCCGAAGTGGGTGATGACTTTGTGGTGGGCATGCGCATCTGCGGCGATGAGTTCCACCCGGACGGCCTCTCCCACGACGACATGAAGCAGATCGCCACCTACTACGATGCCACCGGGCAGGTGGATTTTTTCGGCGTGGTGGGCTCCGGCTGCGACACTCACAACTCGCTCGCCAACGTCATTCCCAATATGTCCTACCCGCCGGAGCCCTTCCTGCACCTGGCGGCGGGCATCAAGAACGTGGTCAACGTGCCGGTGATCCACGCCCAGAACATCAAGGATCCCAACCAGGCCCAGCGTATCCTCGAGGGCGGTTATGTGGACCTGGTGGGCATGACCCGGGCGCACATCGCCGATCCGCACCTGATCGCCAAGATCAAGATGGGTCAGATTGACCAGATCAAGCAGTGCGTGGGCGCCAACTACTGCATCGATCGCCAGTACCAGGGCCTGGATGTGCTGTGTATCCAGAATGCCGCCACGTCCCGCGAGTATATGGGCCTGCCCCATATCATCGAGAAGAGCGAAGGCCTCCAGCGCAAGGTGGTGGTAGTGGGAGGCGGTCCCGGCGGTATGGAGGCGGCCCGCGTCGCCGCCGAGCGCGGCCATGACGTGACCCTGTTCGAGGCCGCGGAGGCGCTGGGAGGTCAGATCACCATCGCTGCCCAGGCCCCGCAGCGCGATCAGATCGCCGGCATCACCCGCTGGTACCAGCTGGAACTGGCGCGTCTGAACGTGGACCTGCGCCTGGGCATCCGCGCCGACGAGGCGACGCTGCTCGACCTGCGCCCGGATATCGTGGTGCTGGCCACCGGCGGTCAGCCCTTCCTGAGTCAGGTCCCGGGCTGGGCGTACGCGGAAGACCCCGCAGAGAGCCTGGTGGTCAGCACCTGGGACGTGCTCTCCGGCAAGGTGGCACCGGGCAAGAACGTGCTGATCTTTGACGCCATCTGCGAGTTTTCCGGCGTCTCGGCAGCGGACTACCTGGCCGACAAGGGTGCCAAGGTGGAGATCGTCACCGACGACATCAAGCCCGGCGCCGCAGTGGGCGGTACGACCTTTCCTACCTACTACCGCAGCCTCTACGAGAAGGAGGTGATCATGACCTCCGACCTCGCGCTGCATAAGGTCTACCGTGAGGGCGACAGCCTGGTGGCGGTGCTCGAGAACGAGTACACCGGTGTCCTGGAGGAGCGGGTCGTCGACCAGGTGGTGGTGGAGAACGGCGTGCGTCCCGATGAGGCCCTCTACTTCGCCCTCAAGGCGCAGTCCCGCAACCAGGGCCAGCTGGACCTGGAGGCGCTCTACGCCATCCAGCCCCAACCCTCCCTGAGCGAGGAGGGTGAGGGCTTCCTGCTGTTCCGTCTGGGCGACTGCACGGCGCCACGCAATATCCATGCGGCGATCTATGACGCCCTGCGGATCTGCAAGGACTTTTAACTCGAGCGCGAAGCCAGAGACGCAGGCGCCGGGGGCAGGCCGTAGCGAGGGTCATTTGCCATGGATGGCAAATGTAGCGCCCAGGGAAGGGGTCACAGCGCCCTCGCAGAGGCCTGTCGCCGGAGCAGCCTCGTCGCTCAAGCGAGTCGTTCCAGACATGAGGTGAGCACCATGCTCGAGACCCTGCTACCGATACTGATCTTCACCGCCCTGGGCCTGGCGGTGATCGGCGCCTGGCGGCGTATTCGCCTGTGGCGCCGGGGGCGCCCCTCCGCCGTGCCGCTATTCAAGGGGTTGGCCGCCCTGCCACGTCGCTACCTGGTGGATCTGCATCATGTGGTGGGACGCGACAAGGTGATCTCCAACACCCACGTGGCCACCGCCGGTGGCTTCGTGGCCGCCACCGTGCTGATGATCCTGGTCCACGGACTGGGACTGGCGCAGGGAATCCTGGGTTGGCCGCTGCTGGCGGCCAGCGCCTGCATGTTCATGGGCACCCTCTTCGTGGCCCGTCGCCGCCGTCATCCGCCCGCCCGGCTCTCCAGGGGCCCCTGGATGCGTCTGCCCAAGAGCCTCGCGGCCTTCTCGCTGGGTGTCTTCCTGATCACCCTGCCGACGGTGGGCATCCTGCCTGCCGGCCTTTCTCAAGGAGCGGGCCACTGGCTGCTGACGCTGGTGCTGGCCGCGGTGGTGGTCTGGGGTCTGGGTGAGATGATCGTCGGCATGACCTGGGGCGGACCGATGAAGCATGCCTTCGCCGGCGCCCTGCATCTGGCCTTTCATCGCCGTGCCGAGCGCTTTGGTGGCGGCCGGTCAACGGGCCTCAAGGCGCTCAACCTGGAAGATGAAGCGGCGCCTCTTGGCGTGGAAATTCCCGCCGACTTTACCTGGAACCAGTTGCTCGGTTTCGATGCCTGCGTGCAGTGCGGCCGCTGCGAGGCGGTGTGCCCGGCCTTCGCCGCCGGCCAGCCCCTCAATCCGAAGAAGCTGATCCAGGACATGGTGGTGGGTCTGGCCGGGGGCAGCGACGCCGGCTATGCCGGCAGTCCGCACCCTTCACAAGGGCTTGGCGGCAAGCCGGTGGGCGAGCACCGAGGCGATCCTCATGGGCCGATTGTGGCTCGCGAGGGAACGGCGCTGGTCGATGCCGAGACCCTGTGGTCCTGCACCACCTGCCGCGCCTGCGTGGAGGAGTGCCCGATGATGATCGAGCACGTGGACGCCATCGTCGACATGCGCCGATTTCTGACTCTGGAGCGTGGTGAGACGCCCAACAAGGCCCCGGAGGTGCTCGACAATCTGATTGCCACCGACAATCCCGGCGGTTTCGCTCCCGGGTCTCGCATGAACTGGGCCGCCGACCTCAACCTGCCGTTGATCGCCGACCTGCAGCAGGTCGACGTTCTGCTGTGGCTCGGCGATGGCGCCTTCGATATGCGCAACCAGCGTACCCTGCGCGCGTTGGTCAAGGTGCTTCGCGCGGCGGAGGTCGACTTCGCGGTGCTCGGCAACGAAGAGCGAGACAGCGGCGATGTGGCCAGACGTCTGGGCGACGAGGCGACCTTTCAGTCCCTTGCCAGGCGCAATATCGCCACCCTGGCCAAGTACCGCTTCCAGCAGATCGTGACCTGCGACCCCCATAGCTTCCATGTATTGGGCAATGAATACAGCGAGCTGGGCGGTCCCGGAGCACCGGCCCGCTACGAGGTGCGCCACCACAGCACCTATATCGCCGAGCTCTACGACGCCGGGCGGCTGGCATTTTCGCCCTGGAAGGGCGGCAGCGTCACTTACCACGACCCCTGTTACCTCGGCCGCTACAACGGCGAGTATGAGGCGCCGCGCCGGGTTCTCGAGGCATTGGGTATCTCGCTCAACGAGATGGAGCGCTCCGGGTTCCGTTCGCGCTGCTGCGGTGGGGGCGGTGGTGCGCCGATCACCGATATCCCCGGCGAGCGGCGGATTCCCGACATGCGCATGAACGATGTCAAGGAGACCGGCGCCGAGCTGGTGGCGGTAGGCTGTCCCCAGTGCACCGCCATGCTGGAGGGAGTGGTGGACAAGACGGCGGAGGTTCGCGATATCGCCGAACTGGTGGCCGACGCCATCGTGGTGCCTGCCGCCAGGCCGCGCCAGGATAGGCGCTGCTCTCCCGACGCCAGGATCGAAGAGGTGGTGTCATGAGCGAGATGTGTCGTCGCGATCCGCGTCGCGAGTGGATTGCCCGTAACCGCCTGCATCCCGAGCATGCCAGCGCGCTCGCCGCCCTTGGTAGCATCGGGGGCGGCGAGACCGCCAGCGAGTGGTTGGGCCCCAGCGGCGTGCTGCGTCGAAATCCCCATGGCGTCGGCTTTATTGGCCCCAATGGCGTCAAGCGTATCGACCGCAGCGGTGCCCAGCAGGGCGGCTCGGCGTCGAGACACGATCGACAGGCTGTCCAGGATAGCCGCCGCCATGTCGAGATTTCCGATCCCGCCTTTCTGGTGGCGGTGGTGCCCGACCTGACCGGCGGACGTCTTTCCGGCCACGACAAGGACCTGCTGGGCCTGGCGCGACGTCTGGCAGATGCCGATCCCGAGCGTCCCGGCGCGGTACTGGCCGTGGTGTTTGGCGAGCATAAGGAAGAGCGTCTTGGTGAGGCGGGCATCGATCGAGTGCTGCACCTGGAAGATGAGACCTACGCCGGCTTTGCCCCCGAGGCGCGCCTCGCGGCGCTGGCCGCCGTGGAGCGGCAGCTGGCGCCGCGTCACTGGCTGCTGCCCGACTCGCCTCTGGGCGGGGCCGACCTGGGGCGGCGCCTGGCGCTGCGCCTGGGCGAACGCCCTGCCACCGGGGTCTGGCAGATCGAGGGCGATGGCGAAGCGCCCCTGGGTTGGCGCTGTACCGCCCGCGGCGCGGCGGAGCGCCTGGATATCCAGCGGCCCCTGCCGCGGGTCGCCTTGCTACTCGCCGAGTGTGCCGAACCGGTGGACGAGACCCGTCACGCGGCCGAACCTCTGAGCCTTGGCGCAGCGGTGCCCAGTGCGTTGTCGCGCATCGAGGACCTGGGGCAGGTGGCGGTGGACCCGGCCGGTGTGGCCCTGGCCGAGGCGGAGTTCATCCTCTCGGCGGGCAATGGCGTCAAGGATTGGGACGGATTCCATCATGCCGCCAGGGTGCTCGGGGCGACGGAGGGCGCCTCCCGGGTGGTGGTAGATGACGGTTTCATGGCCCGCGATCGTCAGGTGGGGGCCTCAGGCACCTGGGTCACTGCCCGAGTCTATCTGGCGGTGGGCATCTCGGGGGCCATTCAGCACCTGCAGGGCATTCAGAGCTGCGACAGGGTGGTGGCCATCAACCTCGATCCCGGATGCGACATGATCAAGCGCGCCGACCTGGCGGTGATCGGTGAAGCCGCCGATATCCTCGCCGCCCTGGTGGCAAAGGTGGAACAGCAGCGAGGAGGACAGCGCGATGCGGCCTGAGCAGCAAGGTATCGAGATGGTGGTTCTGGTCTCCGTGGGGCGACACCCCATCACGGGGCGTGCCCGCCGCGCCGACCAGGACGCCCGCGGCCTGGAGTTGGCCCTGGGCCTGGAAGGTCGGTTGCCCGGTTCCCGGATCGGCCTGCTGCACGCCGGCCCGCGAAGTGATGAGAGCGAATCGGCCCTGCGCGGCTACGCAGGTATGGCCGCAGGCGCTGGCATGGCCTCTGGCGGCCAGGGGCTGGAGAGCCTGACGCTGCTGGAACAGTCTGAGGGAGCCGATGCCATCTCGGCCCTGGCCGACCACCTGGCCGCGGCCATGCCGCAGCTGGTGATCACCGGAACCCGTGCGGAACGCGGCGAAGGCTCCGGGTGGCTGCCCTATGCCCTGGCCGAACGTCTCGGCTGGCCCCTGGTCAATGGCCTGGCGGCGGTGGAAAAGGTGGAAAACGGTGTGGCGACCTTGCTCCAGGCACTGCCTCGCGGCCAGCGCCGGCGTCTGCAGGTGCGTTTGCCCGCCATCGTCTGCGTGGATGCTGCGGCCCCGGCGGCACGCCAGAGTGCCTTTGGTCCAGCCCGCCGGGCCGAGATCGAGGCCACTCCGGTGGCTGCCGAGCTCGATCATGAGCTGGCCGAATGGCCGATGGTGCCGGCCCGGAAACGCCCCAAACGTCTGAAGATCATCAAGGCCGCCTCGGCCCGGGATCGTTTCAAGGCGGCCGCTGCCAAGGCCGAAGGGGGGAGCGGACAGGTGCTGCAGGGCGTCAGCAGCGAGGAGGGCGCTGAGGCGATTTTCACGCTACTGCGCGAGGAGGGTGTGCTGAGATAGGCGCTCGTCGTGCTCGCCGTCGCATGCCCAGCAACCCCGGCCTTGGTCGGGGTTGCTGCGTCTCTGATGTGTCCCTGTATCCAATGCCGGTGACGATCCACTTTTCCAGGAAGGTACCTCCGTTGGCTGTCACAAGTGCAGTTTCACTCCATGTTGGTTCTTCCAGTGAGGTTGACCTGAAGATGGATCAACAAAAACCCCGACCGGAGCCGGGGTCGTAGAGGGGCAGGGAGGATTCAGCGGACGCCGGCCAGGACCAGGCTGCGCTGCTCTTCGTGCAGCCCCTTGACCAGGCTGAACGCCATCACCAACAGGACCAGGGTGAAAGGCAGGCCGGTGGCCACGGCGCCGGCCTGGAGGGCGCCGAGTGCTGCATCGCCTCCGCCGTAGAGCAGGATGGCGGCGATCACGCCTTCCAGGGTGGCCCAGAAGACCCGCTGGCCGCGAGGTGCATCGGTCTTGCCGCCGGCCGTGATGCTGTCGATGACCAGCGAGCCGGAATCCGACGAGGTCACGAAGAAGATCAGCACCAGCAGGATCGCCAGGCTGGAGGTCAGGGTGGTCAGCGGCAGCTGCTCGAGCATGTGGAACATCGCCAGGGAGACGTCGCTGATGCCATTGGCCAGCTCGCCGACGCCGGCCGCGGACTGCGCCAGGGCGGTGCCGCCGAAGGCGCTCATCCAGACGATGGTCACCAGGGTCGGCACCACCAGCACGGCGGTCAGGAACTCGCGTACCGTGCGCCCCCGCGAGATCCGGGCGATGAACATGCCGACGAAGGGCGACCAGGAGATCCACCAGGCCCAGTAGAATACCGTCCAGCCGTGGTACCAGGTGGTGTCGTCACGGCCGATCCAGTTGGAGAGCGGCACGATATGGCTGACATAGGCCAGGGTGGTGGTCCACAGGCCGTTGAGGAACAGCAGGGTGGAGCCGGTAATCACCACGAAGAGTAGCAGGGCGAAGGCGATCACCATATTGATGTTGGAGAACAGCTTCACGCCCCCGTCAATGCCCCGCCATACCGAGAACAGCGCGACCACTGTGACACCGACGATGATCGCAAGCTGAGTGCCGATGGTGTTGGGAATGTCGAACAGGTAGTTGAGGCCGCCCGCTGCCTGTGAGGCGCCAAAGCCCAGCGAGGTGGCCAGGCCGAAGATGGTCGCCAGCACCGCGGTGATGTCGATCAGGTGGCCGGTCCAGCCGCGTACCCGGTCACCCAATAGCGGGGTGAAGGCCGAGCGCAGCGTCAGCGGCAGGCCGCGGTTGTAAGAGAAGAAGGCCAGGGAGAGACCCACTACGCCGTAGATCGCCCAGGGGTGTAGGCCCCAGTGGAACATGGTGGCGCCCATGGCGGCACGAGCCCCTTCCGGTGTGCCGGCGGTGGTATTGAGTGGCGTGCCGTACCAGTCGGTGTAGTAGGCAACCGGCTCGGCTACGCTCCAGAACATCAGGCCGATACCCATGCCGGCAGCAAATAGCATGGCGAACCAGGAGACCCGCGAGTACTCCGGCTGTGCCTGGTCGCCGCCCAGGCGTATCCGCCCCACCGGAAGCACGATCAGCGCCAGGCAGAGCAACACGAGGAGGTTGCCGGTGATCATGAACAGCCAGTCGAAATATTCGATGGACCAGCTGCGGGCAGCGCCCAACTGACTGTTGGCGGCATCGGGATAGATCAGGGCGTAGAGGATAAAGCCCAGGATGGCCAGGGCGGAGAGGGGAAACACGGGATTATGGAAGTCCAGGCCCAGTATCTGGGTATTGTCCTGCCCGGGGGACAGGGCGTCATCGTCGCTGTTGTCGCGCATCGAGAGGTCTCGCTGTTGTTGTTGGAATAGCAGAGGCAAACCCCGGTATCGGTGCCCGGGGCCGAAGCATTGTTGGTGCGAAAGAGAAGGCGTGGTGTTCTGAAACCGACCTTCTGTTATCCGACGAGCGAAGAGGTGTAGGCGATGTCTCGAACAGGCATGCGAGTGCCTCTGTGAAGCAAGTGGGACGCCCGAGAGGGCTTAGGCTGGAAAAGCGGACGTGTCCACCACTGTCACGCTGTCAGTAATAACAATATCGAGGAGCCACCATGAGTGCAGTCAACCGCGGCGTCGTCTACAAGGGCCCGGGTCAAGTCGCCGTCGAAGCCATCCCCTATCCGGAACTTGCTCTCGGCAATCGCCAATGCGACCACGGCGTGATCCTGAAGGTCGTAACCACCAACATCTGTGGCAGCGATCAGCACATGGTGCGTGGCCGCACGACCGCCGAGTCTGGCCTGGTGCTGGGACACGAGATCACCGGCTGCGTCGTCGAGTGCGGCCGCGATGTCGAATTCATCCAGCCGGGCGACCTGGTCTCGGTGCCGTTCAATATCGCCTGTGGCCGCTGCCGCAACTGCAAGGAGGGCCGGACCGGCATCTGTCTCAACGTCAATCCGGCGCGTCCCGGTGCGGCCTATGGCTATGTCGACATGGGCGGCTGGGTTGGCGGCCAGACCGAGTATGTCATGGTGCCCTACGCGGACTTCAACCTGCTGAAGTTCCCCGACGCCGACCAGGCCATGGAGAAGATCCGTGATCTGACCCTGCTTTCCGACATCTTCCCTACCGGTTTCCACGGCTGCGTGACCGCGGGCGTTGGTCCCGGCAGCACCGTCTATATCGCCGGTGCTGGCCCCGTGGGCCTGGCCGCGGCGGTCTCCGCCCAGCTGCTGGGGGCCGCCTGTGTGATCGTTGGTGACATGATCGAAGAGCGCCTGGCCCAGGCGAGGAGCTTCGGCTGCGAGACTCTCGACCTGACCCAGGAAGGCGACTTGGCCGACAGGATTGAAGCGATCCTCGGCGAGCGTGAAGTCGATGCCTTCGTCGACTGCGTCGGCTTCGAGGCCCATGCCTGTGGCTGCAACCACGGCAAGGAGGCGCCCGCCACCGTCCTTAACTCCGCCATGTCGCTGACCCGCGCCGGCGGCCAGATCGGCATTCCGGGCCTCTATGTGACCGAAGATCCCGGTGCCGCCGACGAAGCTGCCAAGCAGGGGGCGCTGAGCATGCGCTTCGGCCTCGGCTGGGCCAAGTCCCACAGTTTTCATACCGGTCAGTGTCCGGTGATGAAATACCACCGTCCGCTGATGCAGGCGATCCTGTTCGGCAAGGTCAAGATCGCCGATGCGGTGAATGTCCAGATGATCACGCTGGACCAGGCGCCCCAGGGCTATGCCGACTTCGATGGCGGTGCGGCGAAGAAATTCGTGATCGACCCCCACGGTAGCGTCGCGGCCTGAGCAGGCGTTCGGGCCCCCGGACTCCGGGGCCCTTCCCAAAGAGACATCCATGTCGCATGTGATGACCCTGGACATGAGGGTGAGATTGCCCCTTTCCGGGGTCAGTGCCAACATGAAAGACAAGAACACAAGAACCGAAAGTAAGGCCACGCCAGTTGT
>JBNJLE010000002.1:0-252696 GCA_051751685.1 Pseudomonadota bacterium
AATTATTTTCGCAGGTGGGGGTTGTCACCGGCTTGCGATAGCAAACATATTAGAACTGGAAGTTATCCCTGCTAAACTTGAACTTTTGCATGAAAATGCACTTGCACATTGGAGAAATCATATGACAACAGCCGTAACCTGACGGGTTATTCCGCTGGCGGTAAAAATCCAGCAGGTTAAACTTAGCCTTTCCTTAGTGGGGCAGTTTTTTTTCACTCCACAAGAGATCGATCAAGTGTCAGGGACATACCAGACTGAAAGATTTGAGAGCTCGATCCGAGATTAACTGATGGTCTAGTGAGGGCGTAAAACTATTTCAATAGACGAAAAGCGCCGATCCGATAGCGGCATAAGTAGGTCGACGGGTGTCTTTTATTGATCATAACGCCGACAAGTAAGATAAATCATAAAACTTGAAAAACAGCACACATATAGTGATAAGTGATAAATATGGCGACGAATAAGAAACAAAAAGATAAGATAATGTTGCTTACCTGTATTGATGCTCGTTATAAGTATCTTCAAGGGTTGGGAGATTTGTCAATCTTTGACGCAGTGATTGACATAACAGAAATAACAACCAAGCGTAAGCAGTATGATTTTCGCCCTGAATTTTCCGATCGCTTACAGGATGTGATATTCTCAGACCATATCATTGACCTAGAGAGGGTTTTAAAGGAAAGGTTGCCACAGCGGGCAATCGTTTTTGCTCCCCCGGAAGACATTGAAAGACTGAGGCCAATATTTAATATTCTAAAATATTATAATGTCAAGTGTGATCTGTCAATCAATAAAAACTCGGCACAAAATATAATACCTTTCCCGAAGGCTAGGTGGTTTGCAAGGAGCTTAAAAAGCAAATTAAAGAGGGATAAACGATTGCCAGTAGGTTCTCTCTATTATTCTGACTGGGTTTTTTTGCCCCCTTGGGCAGATAAGATTGTAGTCGGTAATTTTACCAAAGTCAGGCACATTGATGCACCGAGATTCGAGAGTCGCGAAGGAGAGTACAATCTTTTTCTAGATTCTTCATTTCCATTCCATAAAGAGTTCATCGCTCGCTGTGGGCAAATGAATCCGCAGATATTCTACAAAAGATTATGCGAACTTGCTGTAAAGTTAAAGTGTCATTCAGGTTTGGAGCGATTTATTTTTGCGTTGCATCCGAATAGTGAAGGGAAGGAAGTCGCATACCTTGATGGGTTTGAATGGCACTATGGGCAGACCAATGCTCTGATTTCAGGCGCAGCTAAAGTTTGGAGTTTTGGAAGTGACGCCACTGGTACAGCGGTCTGCTATGGGAAACCAGTGGAGTACGTCAATTTTCCAGATTTGTTACCTGACTTTATGCAGAGGTACATATGCACGAAAGGAGATAGAATGGGCATTCCAGTATTAAATTATGACGGGAAGGTTATTGAAATTAAAAAAACTTCAGTGTTCGGTAAACTTGTTCATCGTCGGCGTTACAAGCACAGTTTTGGTGAGAGCTCTCCTACGCTTAGTGAGGCTTTACTGAGATAATCTTTGAAGTTCGACGTGGGTTTATTTACGGTTATAATAAACTAGCTGAAGTTCTTTAGGGTGACGCCGCAACCCTCAAGAGAAAAGTTAAAATCCTGAATAAAAAAGAAAGTAGGTTGCAAAATTATGGTTAATTTTAATACGATTGATGCTTCCGTGAGTGAAGAAAAACTAAGCTCTCTGGAAAAGTTACTCTCGGCCAAGAAGCATCGTAGAGGGATTCTCTGAAAGCGTAGATTGGATCGTATGCGGAAACTGATCTTATCCAGCATTGTTGGATGCCGATCTAAGCGGTCATTCGGGTCTCGAAGACTTCTGGGCTGATCATCCCGGTTGCACTTTGCCGGCGTTACCGGTTGTAGTCCAACTCCAAGTACTCCAACACATGCCGCCGCATGGCGTCCTGGGGTTTCGAATTACTCGCGATGGATAGCCTCAACCTTGAGGCTATGGAAGAAGCTCTCTCTGGCCGCTAACAGAGGATGACTACTATCGCTCATTTGATCATCCGGGACCCTATGGCTACCGGCAAGCTATGTAGTGAATTCTTCACAGAGTTCTATCGAAGTGAGCAGGGAGCGACTTCACTAGAGAGTTTCTGGGTAAAGATATAAAGTGTCAAAATGAGCCGCTCTCCCATCTTGCCGAGTACGTTAAAAAAAATGAAATTTAACATCAGTGTGAAATCTCGCGATGTTGAAATCATTCGATCATCCACCTGGTCGCGTGCTGGTTTCATTGTACTATCGTTTGTGACAATCCCGGCCTTACTGCTAGTCCAAGCTTGGAAAACGAAGAGTTTTCGTTATCGCCATTACCTCCTGACGGCCTTTGTCACCGCCTATGGGTCGACTATTGCCATCCAGTACGATCCCACTGGGCAAGGTTCCGATGGTGTCAGGCACCTGCTACTGGTTTATGAGCACTATGTAGGGCTAAGTTTTGAAAATTTTCTGATAGATTTATGGAATACCATAGCACTTAAAGAAACAACTAATTTTGGTATACGTGATCCCTACAAGCATATTTTATCTTACCTCGTCGGTGGCGTGCTGGGGATGCCGTGGTTATTCTTCACGGTAGTTGCCTTCGTCTATGGCTATTTCTTTACCGGCAGCTTGCTGGAGATTTTCAAACACACACAGTGGTCCAGGCTCAATTATGTTTTGCTCGGCTTTGCCGCCCTGATGTTTATAATAAAGAACATTGAGGGCGTTAATACAGTGAGAACTTGGACGGGCATGTGGGTGCTGGTTTATGCCTGCCTGCGCTATTATGATACCAGGCAGCTCAGGTATATTTTGCTTATGCTGATGCCACCGTTGATACACGTTGGTTACTTCGTGATGGTACTACCCGCATTGGCAGTGCTTGTTTTTGGCAACAGGCCCTTGCTTTATACTGGGCTCTTCGTAGTATCCAGTTTTACGACTATTGTCAACCCAGGCACCGCGGTAGAAGCCCTTTCAGTAACAGACCGTGGCGCCCAGCAGGTTCGCAGCTACTATCGTGAAGAAGTCGGAGCTGCCCAAGATGTTATCCAGCAGGCCTCTGGTGAAACAAGATGGTATCGTACCTACTACCAGGCAGGGATACAGAAGTGGGCGCTTAATATTTTCATTTATACGCTCCTTCTCGGAGGGATCTACTTCAGTTGCATGAACTATCGTCAGAAGACACTCTTCTCTATCGGGCTGATGACGCTGTCGCTATCTAACTCGACCTGGTTTATTTCTGCACTGAGTGGTCGCTCCTGGTTGGTAGGTTGCACATTCATTTTCGCTGCTTTTATCATGGCGAATACTGATCCAGAAAGTCGAGCAAGAATTACGAAAAGTATCAAGCCCTATTATAGGGTTGGGCTCAATTTTAGTTTGTTTCTTTTTTTTCCTTACTTTCTTTTTAACCTGTCCACATTGCTTGATTTCCCGAGCGTCTTTGCCTTTGCAGCACCGTTTGCCGTCTGGTTTGATCCGGGAATAAATATGTCGATCAAGGAGTTCTTGAGAATGCTGATAGGGGTTGTGAGATAATGGAGTCACATTTCAAGATACTCTTTGTATTGACTCAGGCTTTGCACCCCAATAACGGTGGCGTGCAGATGAGTACTTGCAAGCTGGGGCGTCATTTCCTGAGGCTGGGGCACGAGGTTACCGTGTTTTCCTTTGCTGATGAAGGTCACTCTAGCGAGGAGCCTATGATGTTGGTTCATTCCCAGCACGAGGGCGGGCACAGGGAACTGCATAACTTGGCGCATCTCGAGCAGACGCTGAAGCGGGTGCAGCCGGATATTGTCATCAACCAGATGCCCTACGAGCACGCCATTGGCGACGTGCTTAAGGCGAACAAGGCGTATCTGCTGTTGGGCTGTCTGCGCAACACCCTCTATTCGGTGCTTACCAACCTGGATGGCTATATCGATAGTGTCGTGCCCGGTGCGGCAGCCAGGTGGCTGCATAACCCCCTTGGCCGCCAGCTGCTGTTAATGCGCCACACGCAGCGTCATGCCAGAGACCTGCGACGCATTCTGGCCACCTACGATTATTTCGTGATGTTTGGCCCACCTAACTTGGAGGAGCTGAGCTACTTCGTGCCCGACTTCGATAAGGAAAGGGTGCGCCTGGTGCCCAACTCGATTCCCCACGTGCCAAAGCATGTGCCTGTCAAGGAGAAGCGGCTGCTGTGGCTGGGGCGAGTGGCAACCAAGCAGAAGCGCGCCGATCTCATATTGCCGGTATGGGAGGGGGTCAGCCGCGAGCTGCCGGAGTGGGAGCTGGATGTGGTGGGCGATGGGCCAGAGCTTCATTCGCTGCGACAACAGGCGTCACAGCGCAGCCTGGAGCGTATCCACTTCCACGGTCGGCAGGTTCCCGATGACTACTATCGTCGTGCTGCCATCTTCTTCATGACATCTGCCTTCGAAGGCTTCCCCAATACCCTGGTCGAAGCTCAGAGCCATGGTGCCATCCCGGTAGTGTTCGACTCCTATCCGGTGGCCAGCTGGATTGTGGAAGAGGGCAGGAGCGGGCATCTCATCAAGCCTTTCGATGTGGAAGCCATGGCCAGCAGGATCGTGGCCGTTGCTGATAGCGCCGGGCGTGATGCGCTGTCCAGCCAAGTACTGGAAAGCGTGCGGCGCTTTCAGGTGAATCGGGTAGGTCGGCTGTGGCAGACGCTCTTTGAGGCGGAGGTACCAAAGCACACGGCTGCATCTCGCTCTGCACAGGAGGCCAGTTGAACATGACATCACTGGCCACACTCAAGTCGCACCTGCTGATCACTGCCACCAACCTGCGCGGCTGGAGAACACGCCGCAAGCTGGTCGTCATCGAGAGCGATGACTGGGGGGCCATTCGTATGCCCTCCCGTCAGGCCTACGAGAACCTGCTGGATGCCGGTATTCGCGTTGATCGCTCTCACTATGACCGTCTTGATTGCTTGGAGAACCGCCAGGACCTGGAGGCACTGTTCAACGTGCTGGGAAAGCATCGTGATGGAAAGGGGCGTCCCGCGATATTTACCTTCAATACGGTCATGGGTAATCCCGATTTCGCGGCTATAGAGGCGGACGATTTCGAACGCTTCCAACATCAGCCCTTCCGAGAGAGCTATCGGGCGTATCACGGCGACGACCTCTGGCCCCTTTGGCAGCAGGGCATGGAGGGAGGGCTGATCCGGCCCCAGTTCCACGCCCGTGAACATCTTAACAGCACACTATGGATGGAGGATCTGCGTGCTTGCCACGCCGAAACACGCCTGGCATTCAGCCACGGCTTCTATGGCCTCAAGACCCGAACCGGCGCGCGGCCCCAAGGCAACTACCTCGCCGCTTACTGGCCAGGCTCGCCGCAGCAGTTTCAGTCCATCCGGGACATCACCCTGGACGGCTTGAGTCAATTCAAGGAGCTGTTTGGTTTTGCCTCTGCCACTTTTATCGCCTGCAACTATGTATGGCCTGCCGGGCTAGAGAGCACGCTGGCCGAACAGGGCGTGCGTTTGCTGCAGACCCAGCGTGGAAGGGTGGACCCGCAGCCCGACGGTTCAGTACGCATCCGGCGGCACCATACCGGCCAGCGTAATGCGCTGCAGCAGCGCTACAGTGTCCGGAACGTACACTTCGAGCCCTACCTGGAAAGCCGCAGGGACTGGGCCGCTCAGGCTATGAGTGAGATCAAGCAGGCCTTCCTGCTGGGGAAGCCCGCCGTGATATGTAGCCACCGTATCAACTATGTGAGCGGCATGAGCACGGCACATCGTGATCGCAATCTCTTTCTTCTCGATCAACTGCTTACAAGGATGCGGCACCGCTGGCCAGACGTCGAGTTTATTTCTTCAGATGAGCTTAGCTTAAATTTATTAGATTAAGCGATGATTTATTATCGTTGAAAGGATAGAGAACCATGTCTAGTCACTCGAGGCTCACATCGCTTTTGCAAAACTCCCTAGATTATACTGGTGAGTTTTACAATGAAATTTGTGGTGATAAAAAATACAAGGCATTCGATTGTGTAGTAGGCGACCTTAATAAGCCAGTTGAACTTGATCCTGTTGCGCTCTGCGGCTTTCCTACTAGATTTACCTTTTATGGAAATCGTACGATACTAAAGGATATCAAAAGGACAGACTTTTTTTCACCACCAGTTACAGGTTTGTCGGAGGGCCCTCTCCATGTTCCTAGCCATCATGAAAGAGTGGAGTCTAGCGAAAAAATAGCTGAAACACTGGCTTCAAAGTTAGAAAAAGAAACGTATTCTATAATTCAAGGAAAGAAGAGTATTGGGATTCTTCTTTCTGGTGGTATGGATAGCAGAATTCTTGCTGCCGTACTAAGAGTCGTTCAAATAAAATATAATACGTTGCAAGTCACTTGCTTCTGTTGGGGCAGAGAGGATTCTAGAGATGTTGTTTATGCTCGAAAAATAGCAGAGAGTTATGGATGGTGGTTTGAGTATTTTAATATTTCAGAAACTACGTTACTTGAGAACATTGGGTATGCAGCCGAGGCTGGATGTTTTTATTCGGCATTGCATCTGCATGCAATGCCTAGTGTAGGACGGCGTGCCAAAGTGCTTGGTATAGAAGTTATTCTAGCAGGGAGCTATGGAGACAGCATTGGACGAGGTGAGTATTCTCGCGTTCATGTGGAAAACTTAGCGCCTATAGAGAAGAAGCTTGATAACTGGTATGGCGTTATTCGTCAATCTTTATTCGACAAGAACAAGTCGCAGATATTGGTTGACATAAAAAATTATCGAAGGCGTTTTGGGTTTCAGCCTAACCTGGCTATTAATGAGCTAGATTATCAGCTGCATTATATGCGTAATATGCTTGGTAGTGCAATGAGTGTGATTGGTGAACATGTCCCGCTGGCTCAGGCTTTCACTAGCAGGGAAGTTGTCAGTTATATGTGGAGCTTAGCTCCTCACTGCCGTACAGATGATGTCTATTATCATATTTTATCAATGTTAGATAAGAATTTGTTGGAGATTCCTTGGGCCAGAACTGGAAAACCATATTTGAGAAATGATGTTGAACCAGATCGCCTTCCGAAGGACTTTCATTGCTATGGTGACTGGTCTAAAAACATTTCCAATGAAATTGGATCTAAAATATTTTCTGGTGAACTTGAGTCTTTAAATTTTTTCAATATGGCGGCAGTTTGTAATTTGCATAGCGCAGTTTCCAGAAAAAAATATGTAAAATCTGGTCGTATGTTAGAGATTATCCTGTGGCTGGCATCTTTGTCCGTGTTTTTAGAGAGGAATGAAGTTAAACCTTTTTCGAGCAATGAGTTTAGTGAAAAGATAAGTTTTAAGCATAAAGCGCAATACTATGGGTCTCTTGCAAATCAGTATAGGCATTTCCATGATGGATGAATGGGAGATTTAAAGCTTGATGGTTCGTTAGTAAATGTGTTATTTGTTGTATAGCTTAATTGGTGTTTTAGTAATATTTTGATTGCCCCTTAATACTTTATGTTGGCGCGAGTTTTTATTTTGAAGATCTTGATAGTCCTCCCCAGTTATGATAGTGGTGGCGCTGAAAATTATTCTCTTAGATTAATTCAGTATTTAAATCATCTGGGCTTTGAATGGCATGTGACATCTAGGGCAGGAGAAAAGGATAATATTCGAGATGCTTTTGGTAAAGCAGGAGCGGTTACTCATTGTATTTCAGCAGGGGTAGCCTCTCCTGCTAGTGCAATAAAATTTTATAAATTTCTTGTCAAAGAGCGTTTTGACGTCATTATGACTTTCATAGGTGTGTTTGGCGGAATATCACTTGCATTAGGTTGGTTGGCCGGTGTGAACAAGCGTATTGGCTGGCATCGCCGTTCTTCGCCTGCATATTCTCCTACCTTCCATAAGAGAGCTTATGCTTTTTTATCATTAAAGTTGCTTGGCCTCTTCAGCACCAAAATTCTTTCCAATAGTGAAGTCGCGTTAGACCGTTTTCATCCAAATGCTTGGCGAGAGAGTGATCGTTTTTTAGTTATTCCCAACGGAGTGGATGGAGAGCGTTTCAAACCGCTTCCATCCGAAAGGAAAAGAGTGAAAATCGAGCTTGGCATAGGCGAGCATGACTACGTTATTGGTCACGTTGGTCGGTTTGATCCGGCCAAGGATCATCGTACCCTTTTTTCTATTGTCCAGAGGGTAAAGGATTGCAAAAAAAAAGTTAGGTTGTTGGTTGTAGGTTCTGGAACAGATTCTCAAGAATTTAAAAATATGATTGATGAGTATGGCCTTGTCGATGCATGTTGTTGTCTGGGGATGAGGGGAGACGTTGAAAGGCTTTACCTTGCAATGGACTTGTTTGTTTTTACATCAGTCACCGAAGGTCAACCTAATGCGTTGATAGAAGCCATGCTGTGTGAAGTTCCAGTCATTGCAACCAGCATACCTCCTATTAAGGATACAATTCCTGATGGCCTTCATGGCTATTTGTTTTCACCAGGAGATATCGATAAAGGTGTTGATTTGGTGAATATTTTTTTAGAAGAAAAACCGTACTCGGTGCATGATGTGCGAAAGTGGGCTGTTCGGCATTATGATGTTGAAAAAAATTTCAAAAAAGTGATTGAGTGTTTGGTGGAGTGATTTCTATGAAATTCAGCCAGAGTAAGGTTTTTTGATGAGCCTGCATGAGACCGGCGAGGCTGGTGGATTTGAGAAGGTGCTTTTTGTTCATAATGGGCCTCTTTACTCTGATTTATCTGGTAACTATTATGGCGTTCATTATACGGATAAAGTAATAGACCGCTACCTTGTTCTTGGCGATACTGTAAACTTCATGACGCGTGTCCATCCTATTGAAAACCCCAGGTTTCAGTTTTCCAAACTTACCAGCGGTTCACTGGAAGTCACCAATGTACCCGATGTACTTTCACCAGTAGGCCGATTAAAAAATGCGGCACGCGCTAGGGCGGTGATTCGTAAATCTGTTGATGATGCGGATATTGTAGTCGCCCGAATTCCTAGTTTGATTGCGCGTTGGGCGGTAGGTTACGCGAAAGAAATGGGGAAACCATATATTGTCGAGTGCGTGGCCTGTAATTGGGATGCGCTTTATAACCATAAATGGTATGTCAAAGCTACGGCACCATATTATTTTCTTGCTCAGCGCAAGGTAATCAAGGAGGCTCCCTTTGTTATTTATGTGACCAGGGATTTTTTGCAGCGTCGCTACCCTACGCGTGGAGAGTCGTTCTCAATCTCCAATGTTGAGCTTGCCCAGACAGATGAGCATGTGCTGCAGAAAAGGGTTGAAAAAATCGTGAACTGGAATAGGCAGTCAGCTCCAATGAAGCTAGTGACGGTTGCCTCCGTCGCCACTCCCTACAAGGGCCAAGCCGATATCATCGCTGCTCTGCGAGTGCTTAAAGAAAATGATCTGGCTTGTGAATACCATCTGGTTGGTGATGGTGATCCTCAGCGGTTGAAACAGTCAGCTCTTCGCGAAGGGGTATCTGATCTAATTTATTTTCATGGGGCTATTCCCCATTCGAAAATATTCTCCATCCTTGATGCCATGGATATCTATGTACAGCCTAGTAAGCAAGAGGGGTTGCCACGTGCCGTCATTGAGGCGATGAGCCGTGGCATGCCGGCACTGGGGGCAGAGACAGGGGGTATTCCCGAACTTCTTTCGGCCAATCGAATATTTCCCCCCGGTGATGTTCCTGCGGCTGCTCGCATTATTGAAGAAATGATGACCTCTGCTGACTTGAGCAAGGAAGCGAAAGCCAATTTCAATGCCTCTACGCAATACAGTATTGAACATCTGGAAAGGAAACGACAGGAAGCCTTTTCTAGATTTATGGAGGCCAACGCACTGAGTAGCCCAGAATCTTCTTAAATAACAGTATTATTTATATTTTGCTGTTTTTAAAAATTTTAAATAAGAGGCCTTCATGGCGCGTATTCTTTATGTTGCTACCAGCGATGTTCACCTCAATACCTTTCATGTGCCTTTCTTTCGCATGCTGGACAGCGAAGGGCATAAGGTACATGTCGCTGCTGAAAGAAGGTCCGATATCACGCTACCCCATGTCGATCATTTTTTTGATATCACGTTTCCTCGAAAGATGCTCAGTCTCGAGCATGTTGCCTCGGTGAGGAAGCTCAAAGAGATTATTCATGCGGGCGCTTATGATCTGATTCACTGCCATACGCCAGTCCCCAGTGCCTTGGTTCGCCTAGCGGTGGCCCGCCAGGCGCAGGGACTTCCCCGGGTCCTCTATACCGCGCATGGGTTTCACTTCTATCCAGGGGCTAGTCTGCTGCGCTGGCTGGTCTATTTTCCGCTAGAGTATCTGCTAAGTTTCCGCTCCGACGGTATCGTCTGCATCAACAAGACCGACTTCTACTACTCGAAACGGTATTTTGGTGCTGGTGCTACCCACCTGATCCCAGGGGTCGGTGTATCACCCGAGCGCTTTCATCGCGCCGATGCCGAGCGTCGTCGCGAGCTTCGCTACCAGCTCGGGATTTCGGATAACGATTTTGTGCTGGTCTATGTGGCAGAGTTTATTCCTCGCAAGAATCATGGCTTTCTGCTTCATGCGCTGGCCGAGCTCAAGAAGGTGATTCCCTCGGTCAAGCTAGTTCTGGTGGGCACCGGGGTGGATTTCGAGAAGACCCGTACCCTGGCGAACCGTCTGGGGCTCGATGAGCAGGTGATGTTCCTGGGCTTTCGTCGCGATGTGCCGGAGATACTGCCCGTTGCCGATGTTGGGGTCTCCACCAGCCGTCACGAGGGGCTCGGCCTGGGCGTGGCGGAACAGATGATGTGCGGCGTGCCGGTGGTGGCGAGCCTGGACAAGGGCCACTCCGAGTTGATTGATCATGAGGCCAACGGCTTTCTCTATCGCCAGGGGGAGCGTGACGACTTCTGCCGCCGCATCGTGGCCCTCGAGCGCCAGCCGGCATTGAGGCAGGAGCTGGGAGAGCGGGCCCGTCGCAACATGGAGAAGTTTCATCTCGAAAAGTCGCTTGAAGCCATGTCACGAATTTACCAGCACTATTTTTAGTAACACGGCGATCTCTACTATTACAGCCTTCCGACTGCGCCGGGACGATATCTTATGGCCTACAGGGCACTGTTCCAGAATCTCAAGCATCTCCCCGGCTGGCACACTGGAACCAAATACGTCGCCTTCGCCGTCGACGACTACGGCAGCATACGCACCGCTAACAAGCGGGCCGTGGAAGCGCTCAAGGATAGGATAAGCGGCTTCGGCGGCTATATGGACTACTGCGATAGCGTGGAGACCCGCGAGGATCTCCATAGGCTCTACGAGGTGCTGGCGAGGCACCGGGATGCGCAAGCCCGCCGGGCGGTGTTTACCGCCTACGCCCTTTCCGCCAACCCGGATACCGCCTTGATGCTCCGCGAGGGGCGCTACGACTTTGAGACCCTGGGCGAAACCTTCGCCCGTTTGGCGGCAGAGGCGCCAGCGGCCTATGAAGGCACTTGGCAGGCGTGGCAGGAGGGCATGAGTGAGGGCCTGATTCGCCCCCAGTGTCACGGACGCGAGCACTTCAGCGTGCCGTTGATCGAGCGCAAGCTGGAGCGCGGCGACCAGGACCTCCAGGCTAATCTTGAGGTGGCCAGTATGGCCCGGCTTTCCGGGGTGCCCGACATGCCGGGGGTGGCCTTCACCCATGCCTTTTCGCTGCATGATGAAGCGCTGCTGGCCCAGCACCGCGAGATTATTCGAGAGGGACTGGCCATGTTCGAGGCGGCCTTCGGCTTCGCCTCCACGACCTTTACTCCGCCTGCCCTCAAGCTACCCCCGAAGCTGGATAGCTTTGTGGCGGGGCTTGGGGTGCGCTCTATCGATAAGCCGCTGATCGGGCAGCAGCCGGTGGGAGGGGGCAGTAGCCGGCGCAGCATCAACTTCTTGACTCCCCCCAAGGGGGAGCATGCCGGCAAGCTGGTGCGCACGCTGAGCTTCGAACCCTGCAGCGGTAACAAGTCCGACCCGGTCGGCCAGGCCTTGCGTGAGATGGAAAGGGCCTTTCGTTGGCGCAAGCCGGTGATCATTTCATCGCATCGGGTCAACTATGCAGGGCATATCAACCCCGTTAACCGCCAGCAGGGGCTGGCCAAGCTGGATGAACTGCTGATCGATATGCTCCGCCGTTGGCCAGATATCCGCTTTGTCAGCGTAGATGAGCTGGTGCAGATCATGGAGAAGGGAGAGAGGGGGATGATCAGATGACGCTGCCCTTGGCACGCCGTACGGCCTATCTGGGCTACTATGTTCGCCGTATGAACTGGCCGCTGTTGCGCCGCTTCATGCGCCATACCCGCCAGGTTCAGGGCATAAGCGCGCTGCGTCAGTCTGTATTGCTGGTGGGGGATTCCCTGCGCTACAACATCTCTCCCCTGGAGTGGTACCAGTTTGGTTTTGCCGGCCTGGGCGGTGCCGAGAAGGCCACCTGGGCGGGTACCGGCACCATGTACGAGTTCCAGCGGCGGGTAAATCCCCTTGGGGCACGCGAGTTGCTCAACGACAAGCGGCGCTTCTATCAGGCCTACCGGGAGTTCTTCCGCCATTCACTGTGGTCATCCGAGGAGCTGGAGGCCAGCCCGGCACTCACCGAGCGCATCCTGGCCGAGCATGAGCGCCTGGTGTTCAAGGATGCCACTGGCAACTGCGGAACCAGCGTGCAGGTTCACTCTACCTCAGAACTCCACGCGGCCAATCTGGTGACCTGGATGAGACGCCAAGGCTTCGACGTGGTGGAGAGCTTCGTGGAGCAGCATGCCCAGCTTCAGGCCCTGTCGCCCTCGGGGGTCAACACAGTGCGAATCTTCACCCTGCTGGATGAGAAGGGGAACTACCGGGTACTCGGCTGCCGGCTGCGCATCTCGGTGAACTCGCACGTGGACAACCTGGCCGCCGGCAACCTGGCCGCACCCATTGCCGAGTCCACTGGCAGCGTGAGCGGCCCTGGTGTCTATTCTGATATCACGCGCTCAACGGAATCTGTCCACCCGCTAACGGGCACGCCCATCGAAGGATTTGCAGTGCCCTATTGGAAAGAGGCTCTGGAATTAGTGCGCCAGGCAAGTCTGAAGCACCCCGAGAACCGCTCCATCGGCTGGGATATAGTGATCACGCCCGAGGGACCGGGTCTGATTGAGGGCAATCACGACTGGTGCAAGCTGGTGTGGCAATTGCCGGTTAGGAAGGGGCTCAAGGCGATGCTGGAGGCGGCATGATTGCTCGCGTGATGCTGTTCATCAAACATCATATCCCTTGGCTGTGGTGCTGGGTGGAGTGGCTCAATGCCAGGCTCTATGCGCTACTGCATGGCCGCCGTATGCAGCGCCAGATGCAACTCGCCTTTGAGGAATTCACCCTGGAAGGTTATTTCTTCAAGCCTCTTGGCCGTGAAGAGCTGCCTCAACTCGTTTCTTTATTGGAGCGGCAGGAAGAGTCTCGCCTGCGTTACTTTCAACCCCATGGGTTTACGCTGTCCAGCCTTGAAGCCATGTTGTCGAATCCGGCGTTTCAAATGTTTGGTGTGTGGAATGGCAATGGCACTCTTGTGGGCTACTTCTTCCTGCGCTGCTTCTGTAATCGGCGCTGCTTTGTGGGGCGGTTGATCGATCAGCCCGCTGAAGGCCAGGGCATCGGACGGGTAATGAATCAGATCATGTACCACACGGCCTGGTGGTCGGGGTTTCGCTGCATGACCACCATTTCGAAACATAACCAGGCGGTCATTCGTTCACACCGAAATAATCCACATGCGTGTATGGTGGGGGAACTGAGTAACGACTATTTGTTGGTGGAGTTCATGCCAGAGTCGAGGGAATCGTTTTTTAGGGAAGGCCTGAATTAATGCATTGGTATCTTTATATTGGCACCGAGAAAACCGGGAGTTCCCATTTACAGACTCTTCTCTCACGGGCCAGGCCGGATCTGGCGGCCAACGGCATCGCATTTCCGCCGGGATGGGTCCACGACGAGCACTGTATGGCGCGTGGCCTGATTTCCGCTGGCAACGCTCGGCTATTCGCCAACGCGCTTCAGCGAAGAGATATTCCTGCGGCGCGCTTGCAGCTGGGGCAGGCGGCAGCCTATGCCCAACAGGCCAGCAGCGATAGGGTAGTGTTAGCGTGCGAGTGGTTGACATCGGTACTGGCTGAACCGATTAATTTGCAGCACTGCCTGGAGCTTCTTGAGGAGATGGGGGCCGCTTCGATCTCCATGCTGCTGGTGCTCCGGGATCCGTTGGAGCAGTGTCTTTCGCTTTATAAGCACCGCGCCAAGCGGGGTACTGTCGGGGATATCGACGCCTGGGTCGCACTTGGCGGTTATGGCCTGCCTGCCAATCTGGCGAGCTTGCGCGATCAGATTGATGCTAGAGGTGTCGAGCTGGTCGTGCGTCGCTATGACCATCAGCCTGGCTGGCTGGATAGGATCTTCTTCGAGGAGTGGCTGGGTATCTCCACTCCTCAGGTGACGCTGCCCGGCGGCGTTAACCCTTCGCTGAGCCTTACTGAGCTGGTACTGGTTCGCCAGATGGCCGAGACCCGGCCTGCCCTTGTGGGGCCGCTATTCGATGCGCTGGCGGCGGTGCCAAGCAAAGAGAAGGTTCAGGGTGCGGCGCTTGAAGCCTATGCTCGGGCAGTGGCGGCTCGGGCGGTGGCAGCCCATGCCGATGAGTGGGCGGCATGGAATGAGCGCTTGCCGGAAGGGGAGAAGTTGATTATTCCAGAGGCACCGACAGAACTTCCACCCAGGACACCGGAGCTCGGCTTGAGTGAACGACAGCTACAAGCGTTCAGCCAGCTGCTGGCCGACGCCGCCACGCCGCGCTTTCTGACCCGGCTGCTGTGGCGCTCGCGGCTGCGCCCGAGTTTGGGGCGTATCAAGCGTCGCATTTGGCGCTAGTGGTGCCTGACCATGTTTGAACTGGCCAACGCGATTTCGCTGCTGTTCTATCCGCTGGGGCTTGGGCTGGGCTTGGCAGTGCTGGGGCTGTTGTGTCTTTTTTTGCAATGCCGTCGTATAGCCCTAGGCGCGCTTAGCTCCGGCCTGGCGCTGCTCTGGGCATTCTCCACTCCTGCGGTGGCCGATCGGTTGCTATGGGCATTGGAGCGTGACTGGGCCGATCGGCCAGTGGAAGTAGTTCCCACGGCGGATGCGGTACTGGTGCTGGGGGGTGCCTTCAGCACCGGCAATGGCCAGTGGGCCTATCCCTCCGCCGGGGGTGCGATTGATCGCTACTGGCACGCGGCACGGCTCTACCATGCCGGGCGCGCACCGCGGGTGATTCTTAGCGGGGGCCGAGCACCGCAGCGCACTGCCGGCTTGACCGAAGCCGAGGCCGGGGCGCTTTTTCTGGGCGATATGGGCGTGCCCCAAGATGCATTGATTCTGGAAACCGCAGCGCTTACCACCCGCGGCCATGTGGAGGAGCTGGCACCGTTGCTGGCCGAACACTCGATTGATTCCTTGCTGGTAGTCACCTCTGCTTCGCACATGCGTCGCTCCCTGGCCGCTCTGTCGGCACTGGAAGTCCAGATCACGCCGGTGGCTACGAACTTTTCCATCGCTAAGCAATCGGGCTTTCGGTTGCATCGTTTGTTGCCCAGTGCTGGAGCCTTGTCCCGCAGTACCCGTGCCATGCATGAGCTTATCGGCATCGCCTACTATCGCCTACGGGGGTGGATCTGACGCGAGATGACCTGTCTCAACAAGATACGTCGAAACTGGAACATATTCGCCGCTTTAGCCTAATATTTATTTATACACTGAATGCTCTATGGAAACAATTGCTAACTATTAACTTGACGCATTTTTCTTAATGTATTTAAATTTTAAGGTAGAACGCCAAGCTCCATATTAAAGATAATCACGCCTTTTATTGATATGAGGTTTATCAATATGAAGTTATTGGGCTTAAAGAAGGCAGTGCTTCTTAGTCTTCATCGAAACAAAATATATAATAAAATACAAATGTATCGCCTAGAAAAGAAAATCGCTCGTTCGGAAGGTGGTTTTCATGATTTTGTTGCTTATGAATATTCAAAAAATCGTCTTGGAAAAATAGATGGATTTGAGCACCCGCATGGTCATTTTAATGACAAAATCAATCAGCGTAATCTTTTGCGGATGATTGATGCGCCAATTCCTACAGCTTATATATCAGGATCGGGGGAAAGAATTTCCTGTTTGCCAGATGGGAGTTACTTTATTAAGCCAATTACAGGGAGTTCAGCCAAGGGTGCTTATTCTATTGTAAAAAGTAAAGAAAAGATCTGTGTTAAAGGCAAAATATTATCTATACCACAATTTTTGGATTGGTATAAATCAGAGCATAAAGCTTCTAGTATATTGGTTGAGGAGCTTTTGACAGATAATTTTTTTGATACGCTTATGGATTATAAAGCCTACTGTTTTTACGGCCACGGTGTCGATCATGTTCTCTGTATGCAGCGTGATGATGGCATAAAAGGCAGCTGTTTTAGCAAGTTTGGAGCGCCCCTCCAAATTGGGAAATATACAAGTAGTCCGCTGGATCAGTTTCCTCCCGCTGATTCTATACGGCAAGTTGCAAGTATAGCAGAAGAGTTGTCAAAAAAAATCCCTCTCTCATTTTGCCGCTTGGATTTTTACCTTACTAAAAAAGGAGTCATTTTAGGTGAAATGACCCCGATTCCTGGACATTCTGCAGACTTTGATGCTGAGAAAAACATTGAGTTGGGAAATAAGTGGCGTGCTTCTAGGAACTTGCTGGATAAAGAATTAAAAAACATTCCAAGTGTTGAGTATTTTTATAAGAATAAGGTTTTGTTCATCTGACGGTAAGGCATCGCCAACTTTCGCCTGTGAGGCTGGATCTGACCGGCTTCCGTCCAGTCATAGGAGACTCTCAACGCCGTGAATATGGATCACTTATATGATGGCAAGCGCTCCGTGGCGGACAGTTCAGTGTTGACCCCACACCAGGTTGCCCTGAAGCGCAGCTTTGACTTTTTGGGTGCGGTGGTCGGCTTGTTGTTGACCTTCTGGCTTATTGCACTGGCCTGGCTGCTGGCCACGCTGGATACGCATCAGAATGGTTTCTTTATCCAGCAGCGGGTGGGCCGCCATGGCAAGTTGTTCCGAGTGATCAAGATCCGCACCATGCGCCATTCGGCGGTGTACACCACTCATGTGACAACCGGTAACGACCCTCGTATTACGCCGCTGGGTCGCTTTTTTCGCCGCGCCAAGATTGATGAGTTGCCCCAGTTGATCAATGTGCTGCTGGGGCAGATGAGCTTTGTGGGGCCGCGCCCGGATGTGCCCGGCTTTGCCGATCAGCTGGAGGGCGAAGAGCGGGCAATGCTAAGCCTGCGGCCCGGCATTACCGGGCCGGCTACCCTGGCCTACCGGAATGAGGAGGAATTGCTGGCCAGCAAGCTCGAGCCGGAGCGCTACAACCGCGAGGTGATCTGGCCCGATAAGGTACGGCGGAATCTGGAGTACATTCGCCGCTGGAGCCTGAGGGGGGATATTCGCTATATCCTGCTGACGGTGTTTGACACCCGAGCGGCCGATGAAACCGTATGCAAGTAGATCGTTGGGGGTGGCTGCATATCCATTTAAATAGCTAATTCAAAGAGCTGATTCATGACTGAGGGCTATTGTAACAGGACCGTCTGGGCCAAGTGGTGACTGGCTGGTATCCGAAGTGTTCAGGTTTCGCCAGGCGCCATTTATGAAGGAACGCAGCTAATTACAAGAGCAATCGTTGGCTACGACTAGCAGCGTTACAGTGGATGGGTAACGCTGCTAGTCACAACATGGGACCTTATCTTCAATGTTGAATTCTCCCTTTTCCCCATGGCCCTCCTTCACTGAAGAAGAGGCCCAGGCGGTGCAACGTGTGCTGCTTTCCAACCATGTGAACTGCTGGATTGGCCAGGAGGTCCGCCAGTTCGAGCGAGAGTTCGCTGCTTTCACAGGTAGCGAATATGCTATCGCCGTTTCCAACGGTACCACCGCGCTGGACCTGGCGCTTAAAGGGCTGGGTATCGGTGAGGGCGAGGGCAGAGGGCTTGATGAGGTCATTGTCACTTCACGTACCTTCATGGCTTCGGTCTCGAGCATTGCCAATGCCGGGGCGGTACCGGTGTTTGCCGACATAGACCGCAACTCACAGAATATCACGGCAGTAACGGCTGCTGAAAAGATGACGCCCAACACCCGGGCCATCCTCGCGGTGCATCTAGCCGGATGGCCCTGTGAGATGGATGAATTGATGGCGTTGGCTGATCAGCATGGTCTGTATGTGATAGAGGATTGCGCCCAGGCTCACGGCGCGCGCTACCGCGGCCGAAGCGTGGGCTGCATCGGCCATGTGGGCTGCTGGTCGTTTTGCCAGGACAAGATCATAACCACCGGTGGCGAAGGTGGCATGGTCACCACTAACGATGAAGCACTGTGGCGCAAGATGTGGGCCTACAAGGATCATGGCAAGAGCTGGGAGGCGGTTTACGAGCGGGAACATCCACCAGGCTATCGCTGGCTGCACGAGAGTTTCGGTACCAACTTGCGGCTCACCGAGATGCAAGCGGCTATTGGCCGAATCCAGCTTAGGCGTATGGCGGATTGGAGTGCCAAACGCCGTGCCAATGCGAAGCGCATCTGGCAGGCGGCCAGCGAGAGTCCGGCCCTGCGGGTACCAGAGGTGCTCCCGTATATCGATCATGCGGCCTATAAGTGCTATGTGTTCGTTGATCCGAACCATCTGCTGGATGGCTGGAACCGCGACCGCATCATGAGCGAGATCGTTGCTCGCGGCGTCCCATGTTTTGTTGGCTCCTGCTCCGAGGTGTATCTCGAGAAGGCCTTTGAAGGTACCGGCTGGCGACCGAAGAAACCGATGTTGGTAGCCCGCGAACTGGGGGAGATCAGCTTGATGTTCCTTTGCCACCCCACACTGACCGAGGCAGAGATCGAAAAGACTTGTGAGGTGCTGAAACAGGTGATGGACGAGTGCACCGAACAGGGTGTCACCAGCTATCACCGGATCGGCAATGCTTCGTTGTAGTCTGCCCGGTGTGCGCTGTGCAGTTGACATCAACGTACAGAGAGAGACAAGGATGATGCAACGTGGCTGAGCGTACCCAGGAATTCCAGGCGATCATCGACTTTGCTCGATCGATCTACGGAGATGGCTTCATTCCCCTGCACCGCCCGGTGTTCGAAGGCAATGAGAGCCAATACCTGCTGGATTGTATCGACTCCAACTTCGTCTCTTCCGCGGGGGCGCAGGTCGCCGAGTTCGAACAGCAGGTAGCGGCCTTTACCGGGGCCAGGTACGCCGTGGCAACGGTCAATGGTACAGCAGCCCTGCATGTTGGTCTGGAGTTGGTGGGGGTCGAGCAGGGTAGTGAAGTGCTGACCCAGGCGTTAACCTTTGTGGCTACCTGCAATGCCATCAGCTATCTCAAGTGTCGCCCCGTTTTCATCGATGTGGATCGCGACACCATGGGGATGAGCCCCCGAGCGCTGCGGCGCTTTCTGGCCGAGCACGCGGCACAGCGTGATGGGCAAGCCTACAGCGGGTTAGCGGGCGTCGACTGGCGGCCTGCGTGCCCATGCACACCTTCGGCCACCCCTGTCGTATCGAAGAGATTGTCGCCGTTTGCGACGAGTGGGGCATACCGGTGGTAGAGGATGCGGCGGAGTCGCTGGGGAGTTACGTGGGTGAACATCACACGGGCACTTTCGGCCGCCTGGCCACCCTGAGCTTCAACGGAAACAAAGTGATTACCACCGGCGGCGGGGGCATGGTCATCACCAACGACGAGGCGCTGGCCAAGCGTGCCAAGCACCTGACCACCACGGCCAAGGTGCCACATGCCTACGAGTTCGTGCATGACGAGGTGGGTTACAACTATCGCCTTCCCAACCTGAATGCCGCTCTGGGCTGCGCCCAGATGGAAATGCTACCGAGCATGCTCGCCATCAAGGCCGACATCGCGGCGCGCTACGCGGCCCTGCTGGAGGGGATGTGCCCGCAGTTTGTGGCGGCTCGCGCAGGGACCACCCCCAACTTCTGGTTCAACACCATAGTGCTGGAAACGCCGGCAGAGCGTGATCGTTGCCTGGCGTATACCAACCGCCGGGAGGTGATGACGCGCCCGGTCTGGCGGCTGATGTCGCGCCTGCCGATGTTCGAGGCGTGCCAGCACGACGGCCTTGAAAACTCGCAGTGGCTGGAGGCCCACGTGGTCAATTTACCCTCCAGCGTTCCGGAATACGCCTTAGGGAAACTGTCAGGATGAACACTCTGCAACTGATTGGTCGGGATCAGCCGCTGTTCGATGCCGATATCGATCAACAAGAGTCGACGCTCTCCGAGTTGGTGTGCCACGGCCGCTTTCTGGTGATCGGCGGCGCTGGCTCCATTGGCCAGGCAGTCACCCGCGAGATCTTCAAGCGCCACCCCAGGGCCCTGCATGTGGTCGATATCAGCGAGAATAACCTAGTGGAGCTGGTGCGCGATATTCGCAGCACGCTCGGCTTCATTGAGGGTGACTTTCGTACCTTCGCCCTTGACTGTGGCAGCCGCGAATTCGACGCGTTGATGAAAAGCGAGTCGGGCTACGACTATGTGCTCAATCTTTCCGCGCTCAAGCATGTCCGCAGTGAGAAGGATCCCTTCACCCTGATGCGCCTGATCGAGGTGAACGTGCTGAACACCATCAGCACCATTGCCCAGGCCAAGGCGAGTGGTGCACGCAAGTACTTCTGTGTCTCCACCGACAAGGCCGCCAACCCAGTCAACATGATGGGCGCCAGCAAGCGGATCATGGAAATGTTCCTGATGCGTGCCAGCCTGGAGCTGCCGATCTCGACGGCACGCTTTGCCAACGTGGCATTTTCCGATGGCTCCCTTCTGCACGGGTTCAATCAGCGCTTTGCCAAGGGCCAGCCGATCTCGGCTCCCAACGATGTGCGCCGTTATTTCGTGACGCCCCTGGAGTCGGGTGAGCTCTGCCTGAGCGCCTGCTTACTGGGTGAGAATCGCGACATCTTTTTTCCAAAGCTGGCCGAACAGCTTAATCTGACCCGCTTTTCCGATATTGCGGTGCGCTACCTGGAAGCATTGGGCTTCGAGCCCTATGAATGCGCAAGTGATGAGGAAGCACGGAACCGCGCGGCAGAACTCATTGCGAAGAAGAAATGGCCGGTTTATTTCTTTGAAAGCGATACCACTGGCGAAAAGGATTTCGAAGAGTTTTACACTATTACCGAAACCCTGGACTTCGATCGCTTTCACAACATCGGAATTATCAAAAACGAGGCCAGGTTCGATGACGCGTTGCTGGAAGACTTCCTCGTTACCATCACAGAGTTACGCGCTCAGCCGACTTGGAGAAAGACGGAGATTGTCAAGCTTTTCAACCGCATGATACCGGACTTTTCTCATAAGGAAACCGGCAAATACCTCGACAGCAGAATGTAAGTATACAGCGATTTTTTCGACATCATTTCCTGGCTTCTAGCTTTTGGTGCTCTCCGAATAGACCCGGGATGGTGCCGCGACCTGTCGTACTATGCCTGCTCTAGGCCTTCGGCGAGACGCGTGGTGCTGGTGGTGCAGGAACGCCCCGATGCTCTGCTGCTGAATAGCGTCTTCCTGATCACTAACCTTGGCAAATTCGACTGGCCGCCGGTGAATGTTCGGGCCCTGTACCGCAAGCGTGGCAGAGATCGAAGTGATCTTACCCAGCCTTGGTGGACACCGATCTACGCGATCATTCGAACCTCAAAGGCCTCTGGGCTGATCATCCCGACAGCACCGTGCTGGCGTTGCCGGCTGTAGTCCAACTCATTGTACTCGAACACCTGTCGTCGCATGGCTTCCCGGGTCGCGAATCGCTAGGCATGAAAGGCTTCGACCTTGAGACTGTGAAAGAAGCCCTCGGCGCAGGCATTGTTGTAGCAATTGCCCTTGGCGCTCATGCTGCACCGGAGATCATGCCGAGTCAGCAACGACTGGTATAGGGACGAGCAATACTGGCTACCACGGTCGCTATGCACGATGACTCCCTTGGGCATATTGCGGCTCCACAGCGCTATCTGGAGGGCGTCGCCGACCAGGTCAGCCGTCATGCGCTCGCTCATCGCTCAGCCGATCACTTTGCGTGATTACAGGTTAATCAGCACCGCCAAGTAGAACCAGCCTTCACCGGTCGCCAGGTAAGTGATGTCTCCGATCCATTTCTGGTTCTGTGCCATAGCGCTGACGTCCTGCTCCAGCAGATTCGGTGCGACTGGCAAACCATGCCGTGAATTCGTGGTGGCCTTGAACCTGCATGCGGCTTTCGCTCGCAGGTTCTGCCGACGGAGGCTGGCAGCCCCGCGGCTTTTTTTAATTCCTGAATTCAAGCTCTTCCGACTTCTCAGCCAGCTGACGCTTGAGCCTCACGTTCTCATCAGCCAAGGCCTGCTAGCGCACCGAGGCACTCTGTTGCTGCTGAGCCTTGGCTCGCCATTGGCAGAGCTGGCTGGTTGAAGGCCCAGCTCACGAGCGGCGGCACTGGCACCAACACGGTCAGCGAGTGCCAGGGCCTCGTCCTTGTAGGCCCGGGAGTAACGGGTACGGGCCTTCTTCATCGACGTTACTTGCCTTACCATGGGCTACCTCGTTCAGTGTACTGCCTTAACGGGTTGACCACTGTTGGTGGGCAAGATCAGTCGCATCGTATTTACCTTGTCTACCTATCGGTTTATTCACCGGAGCTTAACCCCTTTGAGATTCTGTGGCGGCAGATGAAATACGCCTGGCTACCTCTGAATGCGTACCTGTCGTTTGACCACCTCTGTGATGAGGTATATCGCCTGCTCGGCAGCTACGGGACTGATAACGCGATTACTTTTGGATAGGTACTTGGCAAGTATCGTGAAAAGTGGGTTAATAAAGGATGATTAGAAAAAATCCTTACAAGTGATTGTGATTTTTGATGGAGGCTCGAGAAAATATGTTGCTAACAATAATTGTTCCTTTTTTTAATTCGGAAAATAAGTGCGGCCGACTTCTCGCTACGTTGAAGAATATTGAAGATGGTGATGTCGAGGTAATATTTGTAGATGATGGATCTTCGGATGGCACTGTTAGTATTTTGTACGAATTTAAGAGACATGCAAAGGTTAGGGTGAAAGTTTTTACGCAAGAAAACAGGGGGCCTGGAGGAGCTAGAAACTTAGGTCTGTTGGAGTCATCTGGTAAATATGTTTGGTTTGTGGATTCTGATGATGATATTTCGCTCAAACCCATTCAGGTGCTAAAGGATAAACAGGAAATTGGTTACGATCTTATTGATTTTAATTTATTTTCAAATGGCTCTTGCATAGTTAATCCTCTAAGGTTGCCGGCAGGTGAATATTCCGATAAAGAACATGTCAGAAGTCTTTTTTTAGACAGGTGGAGTAGGATCTGTACAAAAATAATATCAAAAGATTTCATTACTAAAAATAACTTGCTCTATCCTGAGAACTGCGTATATGAGGATTTGCCTTTTGTGTTTATATTTCCTTTTTATGTGAGCAGTTTTTATAAATCAGACGTTGTAGGTTATTATCATCATAAAGATTTTGAATCAGTTACTAGAGGAGTGCTAACATCTCGATACTTTGATAGAATGTTAACATGCGAGTACGGATTAAGAAGAGGGGAGGCATTAGCAAAAGAAAGTGGAAAGTATAAATTGTATGATAGTTTTGCTCGGCTCTATCTTTTTAATACGGTCAACAGGTTAATGTCAAGTAAATCCGTTCATCAAATGTCGGTCGCAATGAAGGTTATGAAGATGTACAGAGGCGTTGTTCACCGCTACCAAATTCCAAATATTTCGCTAAAACGAGTTAATAAAAATTGGAAATACAATGCAGTATTTTATTTTTTGTACGCATGTTCTTACTGTATTAAAGATCAAAGTGCTTACTTTGAGAATGTTAGAAAAAAGGCATGGGTACTACCTTTTCAGACGCCAAACAATTATTAGGTGTTGTCTGAAAAGTCCGCCCGCAGGCATTTCCCCGCTGTCGTCAGGCGTAGTAGCCGCTGCGTGCCGCACCGAGTACGGCGCACATTCGTTGGATGAAGAGTGCCTGTCGATGCTGCTGGATGAAGGCGTACTTCACTTCAGGCTTGTTGCAAAGTACACCGACTTTTTTGTAATGGCTAATTCCTCCGACATTTCAGCGATTGCCAGGGCCTCGTCGTTGTATGCCTGGGAGTAACGGGTACGGGTCTTCTTCACCGACGTTGCTTGCCATGCCATGGGTCACCTTGTTCAGTGTACTGCCTTGACGGGGTGTCCACTGTTGGTGGGCAAGACTATAGATCTGGCGGTCATCAGACAGCATGGCCAAGCCCCTGTAAGCGAGCGTCTACCGACAAGTGGCTCAGGGGGCTAAATCGACGCCCTGATGACCAAGATGGTATGAGCTCATTCTTTTTTAGTAAATAATTAATAAACAATGTAATTATTTTATTAAATAGTTAAAAGCATAAAAATCCTTATATTTAAGTAGAAAAATTACTAGAGATTACGAATTTTTTCCAGAAAAATAAGACTGTTAATCAATAATTACATAGTAAGGTTATGTAAGGGGAAGAGTGATGCAGCAGGGCGCTGGTCCAAATCCTTAGCGGTAGCGTGGACCGAACACTAAAACAACTTCGGATAATTGGGTTATTTGTCGTTATATGTGGAATGATCTTACCCCGCCTTGGTGGGCAAGATTCTCTGCATTGCATTGGTCGTAGCCATGGACAGGCGCAGAGATCATGACACCTCATGGAGCTTGTCCCTGAAGCCGATGGCCGCCGCAGTGGCGCTAGTTACATCCACTTTCGCCAAGATCCTCAGCTGCGTATTGCACTCTAGCGGAGTTCCAACTTTCGGACAAAATTTTAACAATTTGTACGCGCCATTATGCCTATCGTCATTACCTAGATAACCTCAGCATTAGGATGTCCTAGTCTTGGTAAACGGCATCTTGTATTGCCGAACAAATGGTGCGTGCGATCTGTATTGATATAGATTCACTACGGTTGCGGAGCCTGTCCAGCAAAGTTGAAAGACTTTTGGAAAGTACCGACAAAGGCCAGTCGGTAACTGAAGCATAAACCTGTGAACCTGTGAATAGAAGGCGTGAGGGGGCCACTGCGTGAACTTTAAAATATATCGCCTTATTAAGAGATAAAGATAACGAGAACCGTTATAAAACCCACCTCTAAAAAATATAGAGGTATTATTTATTCCTACGGTTCATCTGCAGGAGCTGACGTGAGTGAATTCTGCGTAGTGGGTGGTAGTGGACATGCCCGCGTATTGATTCATGGACTTATTAAACTGGGCCATCGTGTCAATGGCTATTCGTCTCCTCGCGACGAAGGGGAAGCGATGAGGGTTTCCTATTTAGGTACCGATGCCGAACTTCTTGAAGGTATTGCGGTGTTTCCAAAACTTGCGGTACTGGGAATTGGTAAGGTAGTGCTAAAAACCCGGCGGCTCGAACGACTCGAACAGTATCAGGCGAGTGGCTTTCACTTTCCGCCCATCTATACTAGGGGAGCCAATGTTCACGCAGATGTCAGTAGTGATGCAGCCTGTGTGGTATTGGATGGCGCCGTTGTTGTTACTGGGAGCCGCCTTGGCCGGGCTTGCATTATTAACACCAATGCTACCGTGGACCACGATTGTACTCTCGGTGATGACGTGCATGTGGCACCTGGCGCTACCCTCAGCGGCGGTGTCGTAATAGGCGACCGCTGCTTGATCGGAACCGGTGCCAATGTCATCCAGCTCGTGCATGTTTGTCCCGATTGCATGATCGGTGCTGGTGCGACCGTTACTGATGACATCACTGTTCCTGGTATCTATGTCGGCACACCTGCAAGGAGAATCACTTGACCGTAATGGATTCCACTTTCGTTATCGCCGAAGCCGGCGTCAATCACAACGGATCGTTGGATGTCGCATTTGAGTTGGTCGATGTTGCCAAACGTTGCGGAGCCGACGCTATCAAGTTTCAAACTTTCAAAGCTGAGCGGCTGGTGACGAAGCAAGCTGTCAAGGCTAATTACCAAAAAAAAACTACATCGGAGAAGGATTCGCAATATGCCATGTTGAAATCTCTAGAACTTTCCGAAAGCGAGTTTGTAGAAATCCATGCCCATTGCCAAAGCCAGGGTATCGAGTTTCTGTCTAGTCCCTTTGATGTTGAAAGTGCCACCTTCCTTGATAGCCTAGGTATGAGCATCTTCAAGGTTCCATCCGGGGAGATTACCAATCTTCCGCTGCTGGCATGCATCGGTGGTTTCGGGAAGCCGGTGATGCTGTCGACGGGAATGTGTTATCTGGGGGAAATCGAAGCGGGGCTGCAACAACTCGATGAAGCGGGCGCGGGTGAGGTAACGCTATTGCACTGCGTGACGGAATATCCTGCACCTTACGCCGACATTAATCTATCCGCTATGAGAACGCTAGCAAATGCATTCGGTGTCAAGGTGGGGTATTCAGACCATACTGCCGGTATCGAAATCGCGATCGCCGCGGTTGCCATGGGTGCTAAGGTGATAGAGAAACATTTCACGCTGGATACGACACAGCTGGGCCCGGACCATGCTGCCTCACTGGCGCCCAATGATTTCCTGAATATGGTGGCGGCCATTCGTCATGTCGAGACCGCCCGCGGCGATGGCCGTAAGCGGCCAGCGCCCTGTGAGCTTTCCAATCTCGAAGTTGTGCGGAAGAGTATCACAACCCAATGTCCTATCGCGGAGGGTGAAGTCATCACCCTGAATCATCTAACCTTGAAGCGGCCTGGATCCGGCCTGTGTCCAAGCCTGCTGAATATAGTGATCGGCCGAAGGGCTGCCCGTGGGATTGACGCCGATGAAATCCTTGATTGGAGTGACTTTTCATGAATCTGCGCCGCATTTGGGTGCTCACGACAACTCGAGCGGATTACGGCCTCCTTTACTGGCTGTTGCGTGAGATAGATGAGGACCCAGAACTGGAATTGATGTTGGCCGTCAGCGGCACGCACTTGTCCATGGAGTTTGGCTATACGGTTCGCGAAATTGAATGCGACGGCTTTCGTATTCATCGGCGCATGGAAATCCTTTTATCATCTGATAGCAGTATCGCTATCACTAAGGCTATGGGCTTGGCCATGCTGGCAAGCGGCGAGGCACTTGAAGAAGATAATCCAGACTTGCTGATTCTCCTCGGGGATCGCTTCGAGATTGTCCCTGTGGCACTTGCTGCTGTAGCCCATGGCATTCCGTTGGTGCACATCCATGGGGGCGAAACAACCCGCGGAGCGATGGACGAATACTTTAGGCACGCTGTTACAAAACTGGCCAACATTCACTTTTCGGCAACCGAGCCCTATCGACAGCGGATCTTGCAGATGGGTGAAAATCCGGCTTCAGTCTTCAACTACGGTGCCCCTGGTTTAGATCATTTGTATCGGAGCAAATCGCTTGATCGTGACAGCTTGGCCAAGGCTTTGGGGATGACGTTGGATCGTCCGACAGCTATAGTTACTTATCATCCGGTAAGTGGAGAGCCGCAGAATGACGCTGAGTCACAGATAAACATATTGTTGGAAGCACTCGATTCACGTACTGATCTACAGTTAATATTTACTAAGTCTAACGCAGACTCGCGCGGGCGTTCCATCAACGCACATCTGGAAAAATGGTGCCTCGCTCGTCAGGAACGCGCTCGATTATTTGACAATATGGGCCAACGTTTATACTACGCTTGCGAGCGTCATCTTGATCTAATGATCGGAAATTCTTCAAGTGGGCTTGTTGAGGCACCTTCGTTTAAGTTGCCAGTGATAAACGTTGGGAGCCGTCAGGAAGGCCGATTGACAGCTACTAACGTAATTTCGGTAGATAATATTATTTCAGATATTAATCACGCTATCGATCGTGCATTGAGTATCTCGTTTCGTGAAAAATTGGTCGGTATGCACAACCCTTATGATCGATTTGGTGACGGTAGTGCTTCGCGAAGAATAAAAGACACTCTGAAGACTATTTCTATCAATGAAAACCTGTTGAATAAGCGATTTAACGACCTAACCACGGAAGGTGATTTTGGGGTGACTAAGAGAGGGCAAGCCGATGTTTGAAAAACTTTTGATCGGTGAAAGGCGCAATGTTATAGAGGCGCTGCACCAATTGGAAAAAACTAGGCGTAAGATTCTTTACGTGACAAACGAGAATTTTCATTTAATTGGTACTTTGACCGATGGGGACGTTCGACGCTGGATACTTGGCGGAGGAGATATGGATGGTGAAGTTGGAATCGTTTGTAATCGCACTCCCTATTCTGTCGAGGCCGGATACAGAGTTGACGATATAAAAAACGTCATGGCTATGAAGAATATTACTTCAATGCCCGTGTTAAATGATGAGAAGTGCATCATTGATGTGTTGTTCTGGGAAAATCTGTTTGGAATTGATAAGGACAGTCAAGATAAGACTTTCCTTAAGTTGCCGGTTGTCGTCATGGCGGGTGGAATGGGTACGCGACTTGCTCCATTTACCAGAGTACTTCCTAAGCCACTTATCCCACTCGGAGAGAAGACGGCAATCGAGGTGATTATTGACTCATTCGTTGAGCATGGTGTCGAGGACTTTTATCTTTCTGTAAATTATAAGTCCAAGCTGATCCAAGCTTTCTTCGAGGAATTAACTCCATCATACCGCCTTAGCTACATATACGAGGAAAAGCCTTTAGGCACGGGAGGCGGGCTGCACGCCTTAGCGGGAAAACTCGATGGGGATTTAATCGTCACCAATTGCGATGTGATCATAAAGGCAGACTATCATGACATGGTCGAGCACCATCTCAATGAATCTAATGAAATCACTATGGTTGTTTCATTGCGTCATTACGACATTCCGTATGGTATATGCGATATCGTCGACAATGGCCAACTTTGCGCGATGCGTGAGAAGCCGCAGTACAATTTTTTGGTTAATACTGGGATGTACGTCATAAAGTCCTCAGTCCTCGATATGATTCCCGTTAACCAATTTTATAACTTCACCGATTTGATTAATGATGTTAAAAATCGAGGTGGACGTGTGGGCGTATACCCGATCAGCGACAAGGCCTGGCTTGATACCGGAGAGTGGCAGCAGTACTGCGACACCATGGCGCAGCTTCGGTCCTGATACATGGTTTTTTTCTCAATCATTGATTCCTGGATGTTTTCATGATGACCGGCTACCGGGTGATTGCGGTGATTCCTGCCCGTGGAGGCAGCAAAAGTGTTCCTGGCAAAAATATTCGTTTACTCGCTGGTAAGCCGCTGATTGCCTGGGCAGTAAATGTGGCTCTGGAAGTTGAAGTCATCGATCGTATCATCGTGTCAACCGATAGTGATGAAATTGCCGAGGTGGCGTGGTCCCTCGGTGCCGAAGTTTACGAGCGACCAGCGCATCTGGCAACGGATACGGCATTGATCATTGAGACGATTACGGACCTTCACCGGACTTTAAAAAAAGAGCAAGATACGGCGGATATTATAGTCTTGCTGGAGCCTACCTGTCCCTTCCGTAGACCTGAGGATATTCGGGCATGTTTACAGCGGTTGCAAGACGATGGCCTCGATTCTGTCGCAACGTTTAAACCTGCTGAAGTAAACCCCCATCGTACCTGGCGCATTGAGGGTGGCATTCCAAGCGGTTTTATTCCGGATGTGGATCCATGGCTGCCACGTCAGAAGCTTCCGGATGCATACCAGTTGAATGGAGCGGTTTATGCTTTTTTTGTAAATCGTATGCCGAATGTGGGGGCGAGTTTGCTTTTCGGCCACTGCGGCGCTGTATTGATGCCGCCAGAGCGATCAGTAGACATCGACGACGAACTTGACTTTATTGTTGCTGGAATTATTGGGGAGTCAATCTAATGAAAAAGGCAATTCTGGTGACGGGAGCTACAGGAGGTGTTGGGAATACTATTTGTCGAGATCTAGTGAGTCGGAATTATCAGGTATTGGCTTTGGGGCGGGATGAAGACCGGTTAAGGATTTTGCATAATTCATTGCCTGAAATTAAAACTTACTGTATTGACTTTCAGCATCCCTCCAAGATGCCTGAATTAATAAATTCAATTGTTGACGACTACCCTTATATTCCTTATGTAGTAAATAATGCTGGTGTAAACGTAAAAGATACTATTGTAGATTTAGATGTTGAATTGCTTGATTTTTCAGTAAAAATTAATGCTATCGCCCCTTTCGTAATTATGAAAATGCTTATTCCAGCAATGCGGCTTTATGGCTTTGGTCGTATAGTAAATATAACTTCGGGCGCACCAGTGAACTGTTTTCCTGGCTATTCAGCTTATAGTGCATCAAAAGCAATGTTGAACGCTATGACAATTACAGCCGCAAACGAGAATTCTGAACTTAATATAAAAATAAATCTGATGAGCCCGGGGCCCGTACGGAGTGGAATGGCGCCATCAGCACCCATGGAGCCCGATGTCTGCTTGCCGACCCTGAATTATTTGCTGGAGCTTAATAATGAAGGTCCCAGCGGTAAGTTCTTTTGGCTTGGCCATGAATTGCCGTTATTCCCTGATCTTGAGGGGGTGGACTGGTTGCAAGGGGTTGCAAGTAATATATTCCCTAGAATTTCTTGTTAATATGCAGGGCCTTACATGACTTTTGGACCTCTTGTGAAAATTTGTCTAGTAAATGACACCTCAGATGATAGTAATTGGGGTGGTAGAGCGACTTCCCGTGCCTTACGTAAATTGATCGATGAGGCGGGTGGAAAAATTCAATCAACCTTGTATCAATATCAAATTTTCGCCCCTCAGTCAGATGATATGTGTCAACACCCTATGTCGACATCGTTGGAGACGGGCTTGACGGATATAGCTCCTCGTTGCTGGGGGATGTTCGATTTGTGTGCCGCGCATGCCCAAGATGGAGGTTGGTTTCCGTCGATCTTCCAGGCGCTCAATGAATGTGATTTGGTAATAATTAACGGGGAGGGCTGTATCTACGATAGGACACGCCAGAGCCGTATGATCTATTTCATTGCCTATCTCGCAAAATGCTATCTCGGAAAGCGAACCGCCATTGTTAATCACAGCATAGTGATGAATGATCCTGTATTGGCTGAAATCGCTGCCAATGTCTATCCGTATCTCGATGATATAGTATTTCGCGAGCTGGAGTCAGCAAGCATTTTTCCCACAGTATCGGGGCATGTAGGTTCAGATGCCGCCTATATTTATTCACCTAGACCGGTATCAGATTGGGATTCTTTCTACTTTAATGGTTTTGATCCCGAACTTCCCTATGCTTGTATTGGCGGAGGTTCAGTATTTTTCCGTGGTTTGCGCCCCGATCACGATCCCATACCCGGCTTCATGAAGTTGTGCGAAAGATTACTGAATGATATAGGCCAGGTCGTGCTGACGGCTTCTTCCCACAAAGACTTAAGCATCATGATACCAGTGTCTCGAGAACTGGGTCTCCCGCTGATCGATACCGATTATTCTGTGCAGGAGGCGGTCGATGTGCTTGGCCATGCCGGGGTCTATATCGGAGCTCGGTGGCACCCCAGTATTTTCGCACATTGCGGCGGAACTCCAGTGATCGCCTGGACGGAACATACACCCAAAATGAGAGCATTTCTCAAGCAGGCCGATATGTCACAACTACTTTTTGACCCGTTTCGAGTCGAAGAGCAACTTGACGATATCACGACCCTGGCAACTACGTACCTTTATGCCGGCGAAAAACTCCGGGAAAAACTTCGTTCTACAGCCCAACGGCTGAAATGCAAGACACGTGACAATGTCCGTCTACTTGGTTGAATTCTAGCCATCCATTTTCTTGATCTAATAGTGGGTTATTTCCATGGTCACACGAGTCGGCATGCTTGGCATGAGCGAGGGCAACGGTCACCCTTTTTCGTTCGCCACAATCATCAATGGTTACCGTGGCCAATATCTATGTGAAGCAGGGTGGCCGGGCATCGATGAATATGTTCGTCGCCGCCATGACTCAGAGTTCGGGATAAGTGACATGCGTGTAACCCATGCCTGGACGCAAAAGAGTGAGCTAACATCAGTCCTGTGCGAAGCAACTGATATTCCCAATGCTGTGGATGATGTAAGGACAATGATCGGTGAGGTGGATGCTGTAATTATCGCCCGCGATGACCCAGAATTACATCGAACGCTTGCGGCACCATTTTTGGAGTCCGGAATACCGGTGTTTATCGATAAACCCCTGACCCTCGATATCGATGATTTGAGATACTTTCTCCCCTATCTACACCAAGGGTTGCTTATGTCATGTTCCGGGATGCGTTACGCTATGGAATTGGATGTCATCCGAGCTCATCAAGTAAGTCACGGCAATCTGCGGCTCGTTCGCGGCACCATAGTGAAAGACTGGCCACGCTATGGTGTGCATCTGCTTGATGCCATTCTGCCGCTGCTGTCTGCCCATCCGGTGGCCGTTTACCCTTTGCCGCCGGGTCATGACTCGGTGGCTATCGTCATGTCCGATGGAATGGTCGTGATGATTGATGCGCTAGGTGAAGTTCCGGCCATCTTCCGTGTTGAACTCTTTGGATCACGTTATAACAGTAGCGTCGATATTACTGACAACTTCTCGATGTTCCGCCGAATGATCTGGGATTTCCGGCGCATGATTGCCGAGAAGCGTCCGATTATACCGGTGTCGGCCACGCTGACTGTCATTCGCACGCTGATGGCCGGACATCGGGCACTGGCAACTGGCAAGGAGGTCTCTCTGGATGTCATCGATTTATCGTGATCTGTTCGATCTGAGCGGTCGTGTTGCCATAGTAACCGGTGGGCTTGGAATCCTGGGAAGGCATTTTTGCCGGGCACTGGCAGAGTACGGCGCACATGTCGTGGTGAGCGACCTAGACGGCGAAGCAGTGAAGCGCTATGCCGGTGAGTTAAGCCGAGAAACTGGCGTTACCTGTCTTGGCCAGGAATGTGATGTCCGTAGCGAAGACTCGGTCGAGATGATGGTCGCTAGTGTCTTGGAACGCTACGGCACTATCGATGTTCTGCATAACAACGCGGCTAGCAAGTCTGACGATCTGGAGGCATTTTTCGCCCCTGTGGAAGACTACAGTCTCGCCGAGTGGCGCAAGATCATGGAGGTCAATCTTGACGGTGTTTTCCTTGTCTCGCGCTGTGTGGGGCGCAGCATGATTGAACAGGGCAGGGGAGGGAGCATCATTCATACCGGTTCCATCTACGGTCATTTAGGCAGTGACCCAAGCATTTATGCCGGATCCGAATATATGGGCATCCGTATCAACACCCCTCCCGTCTACTCCGCATCCAAGGCTGGAGTCGCCGGATTAGCTCGTTACCTAGCCACGACCTGGGCGGAACACGGCATTCGGGTTAATACATTAGTTCCTGGGGGCGTGCAGAGCGGCCAGAACGAGGAGTTCGTGTCCCGTTACTGCCAACGCGTTCCACTGAGACGCATGGGGCGCCCCGACGACCTTGTAGGGGCGCTGCTTTACCTGGCCTCGGATGCGTCTCGCTATGTCACAGGTCAGTGCCTTTACGTCGATGGCGGTTTAAGCGCTTGGTAACGATACGACAACTGCGATAATAGAAAAGGAATCACTACCATGGCGAACAACCTCACCATCGTGATGTATCACTATGTCCGCCCCCTTTGCGGATCCCGTTATCCAGATCTCAAGGCACTAGAGCTTAAGCATTTTATCGGCCAACTCGATTTCATTCAACGCCACTACCAAGTGGTGGGCATGGAAGATGCGATCGCTGCAACCCGTGGCGATGTGGTGTTACCCGACAACTCACTGCTGCTGACATTCGACGATGGCTATTTGGATCATTACTCTTACGTGCTGCCTTTGCTTGTAGCTCGCGGGTTGCAAGGGAGCTTCTTTCCTCCTGTCTGTGCTGTGCATGATAGGCGCGTCTTGGGCGTCAATAAAATTCACTTCATTCTTGCCAGTGATGTTCAACCAAAACAACTGATCGGGGATATATTTTCATCCCTCGATGTTTATCGCAAAGAGCATGAATTGCCTACCAATGTTGAATACTTTGAAACCTACTCCCGTGGAGGCCGCTATGATGATCCGCAGGTGACTTTCGTCAAGCGTATCCTGCAGAAGGGTCTGCCAAAATCGTTGCGGGAACCTCTCATTGAGCAGTTGTTTTGTCAATTCGTGACCGAGGATGAGTCCAGTTTCGCCGATGAACTGTATCTGAACGAAGATCAACTCCGTGAAATGCACGCTGCCGGTATGTGGATTGGTAGTCATGGTGATGAGCATCTTTGGCTTAATACACTGACGACCGAGGAGCAGCGACACGAGATAGATGCCAGCCTGGATTTCCTGACCGGAATAGGTGTTAATACTCGTGACTGGGTCATGTGTTATCCCTTCGGTGGTTACAACGATAGCTTGCTGGAAATCCTCCGGGAAAAGGGCTGTTCATTGGGTCTGACCGTCAACGTCGGGGTGGCGAACTTGAACCGTAGTGATGCATTGCTGCTGCCCCGACTCGATACTAATGATTTGCCGATTGATGGAGCGGCACGGCCAGGTCAATTTACATATGCTGCGAAGTGATACGAATATCATTTCTTGACCATGAATTAAAAAAGCAAATGGTAATGATATGGAAAAAATGATGCAGCTGTTAGCTGATTTGACACCATTGAATCGAGTTATTTGTTCTAGCGATTATGATTTTACCATCGAGTATCTTAAGGATATTCTTCCTTTCGAGGAAAAAAATTATCCATCGACTGATACTTATAATGGTTGGAAAATTCCACCAAAATGGGACGTCAGGAAGGCCAGTATCCATCATGAAGGCGAAATGATCTATGATGGGCGTTGGCACCCCATGGCGGTCATGGCTTTGTCGGCTCCGTTTCGGGGCAGGGTATCACGTGAAGAACTGCGTGAGCACTTGCATTTCGATCACCGCTACGATGACAGGATACCTTTTCACTTCCGACAGCTCTTTACTAGCTGGAAACGTGACTGGGGGTTCTGTGTTCCCAAAGCACTCTACGATTCACTGCCGGAAGGAAGCTACGAAGTTCTTATAGATACCGAGGAGATGCCTGGCACTCTGAGAGTGTTGGAATACCATTTGCCAGGAAAAATCGAGGAGACAATCGTCTTCGGTGCTAATCTTGATCATCCGGGAGTTGCCAACGACGGCTTGTCTGGTGTGGCTGTAGGTGTTGCACTCTTTGACATGCTGCGTAAGCGTGACCTTAAATTCAGTTACCGGTTGGTACTGGCACCTGGCATCATGGGCAACGAGTACTATTTGGGCAGGATGCCCTGGGATGATCGGCAGCGCCTGTTGGAGGGTGTCATGCTGGAAATGCTGGGGTCGAGCACGCATCTTAACTTTCAGTTATCGAGAAGCCAAAGCAGTAATATGGAACTTGTTTTAAAGGAAGCGCTCAGTGAGTCAGGCTTCGAGCATCAAGTCGGGGAGTTCGAAAGTTTGCTTCTTAACGATGAATACATCTGGGAGGCTTATGGTATCCCGATGTCTTCGCTATCACGCTTCCCCTATCCCGAGTACCACACCGATGCTGATAACCTGAAATTGATGAGCGAAGAACGGCTTTCCGAGGCCCTGATACTGCTCGAGAGGGGGGTCGAAAGCCTTGAGCTATCACCTGTTGTCAAGAAAAAATTCGTTGGCAATATCTGTTTGTCCAACCCTGAGTACGACTTGTATATAGATCCGGGCCAAGTGGCATTCGGCGACCGACCGGACGACATTAGGCGCCGCAAGCGCATGCTGATGGATATTATCCCAACGATCAAAAAGCCCACCACCATTCGCCAACTGGCTATGGAGGTAGGTCTACCTATGTCGTCGGTAGAGCAGTATATCAGAGCCTGGCATGAACGCGGGTTGTTGAATCTTATCACCTGAAGGCAGTACTAACGTGCATGCAGTGTTGCCGACGGTTTTGATACTGTATATTTGAATTTCTTTCAACTTTCCAGATGATTCCGTTGATACTAAGTTGGTTATAAATATTGTCATGAAGCTCCTCTGGAGGTTGCCGGATTATTTTGTCAATGGCCATCAAACAGTGACTCTCCAGCTGCCAATCAAATTGACCCACCCGAACACCTACCGCCGCATCGCATCTCGAATAACCCGCCATGGACGGCCTCGACCTTGAGTCTTTGGAATCTCTCTTTGCAGGCGTTGTCGTAGAAATATTTGTCTGATCAGTGAGGCTGTACACATCCACAAGCATGCTCATAAGGATTGGATTGGATTGTATCCTGCATCCTCATGGCGCATTTCGGCCCCGTGGGGCGTCCTTATGGTGCAGTGCGGCATGTCGTCGGCTGTCCGGGCTGTCGAACCCGGCTCGCGGTATCAAATAAGCCTTTGTTCTTGAATGCTTATATATTTTTTTGGCGTGATTATCGCACTACTAATGTCAAGATCGTCGAACCACCTGGCGATCAACAGTGAGCTGGCGTGCTCCACCTGGTCCCCTTCGGGGGGCCTTTTTTATGCTTGGCAGCTGGGCTGTTATGGTCTACATTCATAAAAAATGTAGACATTAACAATCATCAGCCCTACGGAGCCCTCGCCATGAGCCATATCACTCCCGTCACCTGGGAAGATCCTTTCCGCCTGATCGACCAGCTCACCGAAGACGAACGCATGGTCTACCAGACCGCCCATGACTACTGCCAGGAGAAGCTTCTGCCGCGTGTGCTGGAGGCGAATCGCCACGAAATCTTCCATCGCGAGATCATGAACGAGATGGGCGAGCTGGGTCTGCTGGGTGCCACCATTGAGGGCTACGGCTGCGCCGGACTCAATTACGTCAGCTATGGCCTGGTCGCCCGCGAGGTGGAGCGGGTTGATTCCGGCTACCGCAGCGCCATGAGCGTTCAGTCGAGTCTGGTGATGTATCCGATCCACGCGTTCGGCAGCGAAGATCAGCGCGAGAAGTACCTGCCACGGCTCGCCACCGGCGAGTGGGTAGGCTGCTTCGGTCTCACCGAGCCGGACCACGGCTCCGATCCGGGCGGCATGACCACCCGCGCCACTCGCACCGAGAATGGCTGGCGTCTCAATGGCACCAAGTCCTGGATCACCAATTCTCCCATTGCCGATGTCTTCGTGGTGTGGGCCAAGGATGACGAAGGCGTGATCAACGGCTTCATCCTCGAGAAGGGCATGGCGGGCCTCTCCGCACCCAAGATCGAGGGCAAATTCAGCCTGCGTGCCTCCATCACCGGTCAGATCGCCATGCAGGACGTGGAGGTCTCCGACGAGCAGCGTCTCCCCAACGTCACCGGTCTCAAGGGGCCCTTTTCCTGCCTCAACCGTGCTCGCTATGGCATTGCCTGGGGCGTCATGGGCGCTGCCGAGGCGTGTTGGCATGCCGGACGCAACTACACCCTGGATCGCAAGCAGTTTGGCCGCCCGCTGGCCGCCAACCAGCTGATTCAGAAGAAGCTCGCCGATATGCAGACCGAAATCGCTCTGGGGTTGCAGGCCGCCCTGCGCGTAGGCCGCATGATCGACGACGACCAACTGGTGCCAGAAGCTATCTCGCTGATCAAGCGTAACAATTGCGGCAAGGCCCTGGATATCGCCCGTGTCGCACGCGACATGCACGGCGGCAACGGCATCAGCGACGAGTACCATGTGATTCGCCACGTGATGAACCTCGAGGCGGTCAATACCTACGAGGGTACCCACGACGTTCACGCCTTGATCCTCGGCCGCGCCCAGACCGGCCTGCAAGCGTTTACCGGTTGATCCTATCCATGACGAGGACCGTGACAAGGAGCGTGACATGAGCGGACCGCTGGATGGCATCGTGGTGCTCGATATGTCGCGGGTGCTGGCCGGTCCCTGGGCGGGCCAGCTGCTCGCCGATCTGGGCGCCCGAGTGATCAAGATCGAGCACCCTGAACGGGGCGATGACACCCGCGGCTGGGGGCCACCGTGGCTCGCCGAGGCGGATCAGGTGGAGAAGGTCGCGGCCTACTATCTGTGTGCGAATCGCGGCAAGCAGTCGCTGGCCGTGGATATCGCGACGCAGGAGGGCCAGGCGCTGATCCGCCGGCTGGCGGAACGCGCCGATATCCTGCTGGAGAATTTCAAGGTGGGCGGGCTGGCGCGTTACGGTCTGGACTATGCCAGTCTCCGGGCCATCAACCCGCGGTTGATCGGCTGCTCGATCACCGGCTTCGGCCAGGATGGCCCCTACGCCCACCGTGCCGGCTACGACTTCATGATCCAGGCCATGGGGGGGCTGATGAGCCTCGGCGGTGAACCCGATGGCCTGCCGATGAAGACTGGTGTTGCGATCACCGACGTGATGACCGGGCTCTACGCCAGCGTAGGGGTGCTGGCGGCGCTGCAGGAGCGTGCCCGCACCGGAGAGGGTCGCCATGTTGACGTGGCACTGTTGGATGTTCAGGTGGCGACCCTGGCCAACCAGGCGCTCAATACCTTGGTAAGCGGGAAAGACCCGGAGCGCCACGGCAACGCCCATCCCAACATCGTGCCCTATCAGGCGTTTGCCTGTGCCGACGGCCACCTGGTGCTCACCGTGGGCAACGATGCCCAGTTTGCACGTTTCGCCAAGCTGCTCGGCCACCCGGAGTGGGCCGAGGACCCCGCCTACGCCAGCAACGCAGCCCGTGTCGGCAACCGCCATGTGCTGGTGCCGATGATTCAGGCCCTCCTCATGACTCGCGGTCGCAATGACTGGCTCGCCGAGCTTGAGACTCGCGGCATTCCCGCCGGCCCCATCAATACGCTCACCGAGGTGTTCGATGACCCCCAGGTGCAGCATCGCCGGCTGCATCGCACCTTGACGCGCGGCGAGCTGAATGTGCCCCAGGTGGCCAACCCGCTGCGTTTCGACGGTGAGTCGGCCACCAGCGATGTGGCCCCGCCGCGAATCGGCCAGGACAGCGACTCGATTCTGATCGAGATGGGCCTCACCCAGGAGGATATTCACCGCTTGAGGAGGGCCGGGGTAGTCCGCTGATCACCTGTCGCACGTCGCAATTCGGCGTGATGCGCTTTGACGGTTCTCCACGCTTGACCTAGCTTTCGATAAGCGACTGGTACTCTGACACCATCAAGAGGACGAAGAAGCACTTATCCTTTGTTGTTACGGGACTCAGTCACTGGTGGCAGGCATCTTCATCACTGCCTGGTGCTTTTCACCTAGGTGTCGTCAGGCCAAGGTGAAGGGCTTTTAAACCGACTGCCGGCATTAGTTTGTCGGCCCCACGACGTGTCGTGGAGGGCGTATGGACCGTGCGAAGGGACCACCCGGATCTTCTCGGTGGCAACTCACCGTGACGTCGATTGGACGGCTTTCGCTGGCCCAGTTGCCGGGGCTCTCCAGGGGGCTCTCTCGGTCGTTGCACGAGGTGGCAGAAACTCTCTGCCAGGCCCCCGCCCTGCTGGTCGACGATCTCGATCATGTGACGTCCCATGCCCTGCATGAACTTCTCGAGGGTCTCGGCCTCCAGGTGCGTCTCGAGCCACACGGTACGCCAGTGACGCCGACGCCGCTCTTCGAGGTGGCGGTGCATGTCAACGACTCCTCCCGTACGCCTGCCATCGCTGAAGCGCTCGCCGAATTTCTCGGTATCGAGGCCGACAGAGCCTTCGCGCTGCTGGCGCTGCCGCCCGGTGTCGTCCTCGGCCAGGTTGGCGAGGCGTTGTGCGAGCAGCTCGCTCATCGCCTGGGGAGCGGAGTGGTTGTCAGTCGGGCACGGCGTGAAGAGAGCCTGTTCGACTTGCACGTCGCTCGCGGAGCTCAACTTCCGGCGCCGCTGGCAAACGAACTTGGCCTGTCAGCCACAGCGAGGCCGAATGGCCTGCTGTCCCTTGGGCTGACGCAGGCCGGCGCCCGGCGCGTCTGGTCGATGATCAGAGGGCGAGACGATCTGCGCCTGGTGAATCGTGACCTGGTGCGTTGGGATGTGGTGCTGTCCGAAACAGACGCTGCCGCCGGCGTGCGTTACCCAGCCGATGATGGCCTGTCAAAACGTGCCGACGCTGCGCTCGCTAATCCGCGGGTGGCACAGGTGCTCGAGACATGTTTCGGGATCCCGCCCCACCTGGCTCCGCGGGTCATGGCTGGCGCGCCACTGGCGCTTGCCGAAGCACTTACGCGGACCGAGGCCGAGCGTCTGGCTGCCCAGGGGCGTGACGTCGGACTCACTCTGATGCTTGAGCCCGCAGGCTTCGAACGAGCCGGACTGCGCGTCGAGTCGGCTCGCGATGGGTCTGCGCTGCGCGCCACGCTTCAGCGATTGGGCATGTCGGTTCCCGAGAACCTGCCGGCCCTCATCGCCTCCAACCTCTCCGATCTCGAGGCACGCACCCTCGCCGAGGCCTTGTCGGGGGTCGGCGCCAGGACGCGCTATACCCCACCCACGTTAATGGAGGCCGGGGTATGAGCCGCTCGGCATCGTCAACCAGCAACCGCCATCTGGCCCATCTGTCGATCGTCGAGCGCGGCAAGCTGGCTGCCATCGCCGGTAATCACGACATGGCCCTCGAGTGTTACCGCACCGGTCTGCGCATGGCGCAATCACTCTCGGCACCTGGCCCCTTTGCTCGGCATTATACCGACTGCATTCTCGACAGCCTCGAACGTGCCGGTCGACTCGAACCGGCGCTGTCGCTATGCGAGTCGGCGAGTCGCGAACTGTCCGAGATCCCGTCCCCGAATCCACTGCAGCGTCGTGACCACGCCACCCTGTTGCTGCGCCAGGCTCTGCTCCTGTTGAGGCTTGGTCGCGAGAAGGACGCCGACCTTCGCCTTGCCGAGTCAATCGCCCTTGCCAGGCCAGGTCGCCTGCCCCTGGCCGAGGAGATTCAGGGGTGGCGCGCCCGCGCCCTGACGCTGACGCCCGAACGCCTCGATGAGGCCCAGGCGCGACACGGCTATTACACCGTTCGCCGCGATACCCTGCGTCCCGATCTGGCGCGCATCAGCGAGACCCGTGTCGACCACTGTGCATTTTCCCGCCATCACGAGGTTACCCCACCACGCTCCTGAGGGAGAAGGAGGCCGACATGGCCGATTACGATAGTTTGACTCCTGGTGAAGTGCTGGCGGACGCCAGTGTCGCCGAGTTTATCAAGGAACTGGGGCTGGGTATCGCCAAGGCCCAGACCGCACTCGACGAGAACTCGGTGAAGCAAATGGAGGCCTTCACCCGGGCCCGCGAGGATCTCGGGGAACGCACCTTGCTGGAACTGGGGCTGATGCCGGCCTTCTATCACTATCAGCATGCCGATGTGTCAGTGTCACTCCAGTTACGGCTCGAAGTCGGCAAGCGCGATGAGTTCGGCTTTGCCGCCAACGCGCGCTTTGATTCCGGCGGCCAGTCGTCGAGCCAATCCAGCAGCAGCGAGACAGAGACCGCCAGCGGGACGCGCAGCGAGATGCGCCAGGCCCGGTTGAACTATCAGGCCAGTTCACAGGGCGCCCTGGCGGTGGCAGGCAACCAGGTGATTCCCACTGGCGAGGACCCGCTGGCACGCCTGCGTAGCCTGCGTGACCAGCTGACGGCCGGGGATGAGGTGGAGACCGTGGTCTTCCAGCGACCTACTCGGGAGCTGGTCATCGAGACCGATGCCCCTCAGGACCGCGTGGTGGTCACGTCGCGATCGGTGGCTTTCCTGCGTACGCCCCACGCCAATGGGCTGATCGCCATTCATGACAACACCGCCACCGAGTATGTGCTCAATGGCGAGACGACGGTGTCTACCACTGCCCAGGCGGATCTCGCCGCCTATGCGGCCCATGTCGAGGAACAGATCGATGCGGTGGGTGGGTTCTCGACGACCCTGATTACTCCTCGGCCAGACGATCGAGCCACCTTCAGGGTGACTTTCGACACCGGTGAGGCGGAATTCCAGGAAGACAAGGACCGCAGGAACCTGCTGGAGCTGGCTCGGGCCTTCGCCGCCATGGGCACCGCAGTGCGCATCGAGGGGCTCACCGACCGGGTCGGGTCCGCCGCGGACAATCTGCTCCTGGGCACGGCTCGCGGGCAGTTCGTCTATGATTTCCTGGTCGAGAACGGCGTCGATCCCGACAATATTGAACTTGTGGCGAGTCGCGGCGAGGGACGCGCTGCGGATGCCGATGCCGACGATGGGGTGCCCGATCAGGATTGGCGTGTTACGTATATCTTCACTCCCGGTCGCACCCACTACTGGCTGTCGGTCTGGAGTACCAGCGATGCCACCCTGAGCAATGTGTCGCCTGACCGGATCGCCAGCCCCGGCGCGCAGAACGGTTTCGTGTTTCTCTGGGCTACGCAGCCGATGAACCTGTCGGGGAACAGCGTGACCATTGATGGCGATAACTTCCCGTTTAGTGGCGCTGCGGGAGGGGGTCAGGCCGTCGGCACTGCCGAGGCCCATGCGCACAACCTCACTGTAGCGATCAATGGCACGGAGTCACTGCGTGCCAGCCGCCTGGGACATGTGGTCCAGGTGTCGCGAGCCACCGATGCCTTCGAGGTCTATTTGTTCAGTCGTTCATCACAGGCGCTCTCGCTCACCGGCAGCGAGGGCCTCACGGTGACCGAGCAGTTCACTCGCACCCGCTCGGCACAGACAGAGAGCCGTGAGGGACAGAACACCACCATGGCCGTCGGTGTCACCGTCGACAAGCGCGAATCGCGCCAATTCAACATGGCCGTCACCGGCAACAGCCAGATCTCCGCGCGGCTGGTCTCGGTGCCACCTCCTGAACTGTTCGTCGAGGCGATTCGTGCCTTGCAGTCGGAGCGTCGCTCATGAGTGCCGCCACCCGCACTACCCAGGCGCTGGTCTCGGCCCCCTTGCCGCAGATCATCGAGAAGCTTGGCCTCGCCATCGCCGAAGGCCAGTTCGCTCTGGATCGCAATTCGGTGGAGATGGCAAGGATCATGGCCGAGACTGAGGTCGAGATCGACGGTCAGGGGTACAACCTGCTGTCCCTTGGCTTCACACCCAGCTTCTATGCCTACACCGAAGCAACGGTAGAGGCAAAGCTCAGCTTCACCATCAGCGAGACAACCGATACCTCGGTGAACGCCTCGGTGACCGGTGGGGTGAACACCGGGGTGTACATGGCGGCCGCCACGGTGTCGGTTGGCTATGCCCGCAAGTTTTCCGTCGAGGCCTCGGGTAGCTCATCGATTGCGGCACGCCTGGTGTCGCTGCCGCCACCCGAGGCCTTTATGGCGTTGCTGCGTGAACGCCAGCGCGAGGTGGAATAGGCGCAATACCGGCGTGCTTTCACTGGCAAGATTTCACTGACTGACACACAACGACAACATGATCAGGAGTGGGCTCATGAGCATTGGACAGGATCTACTGGACGTCCCCATGGGGGACATGATTCGCGACATGGCATTCGCCATCGCCGACAGCCAGTTCCAGCTCGACCAGGGGTCGATGCGCACCGCCGAGATGATGGGCGGACTGCAATCGGTGTTCGACCGACAGGGCAACCAGACCTTCGACGACAGCCGGGTGTTCTTCGGCTACGAGTACATGACGGTCAAGCAGGCGCTAGCATTCGCCATCTTCGATGATGCCCTGACGGGGGCGCTGGACGAGGATTCCATCAAACTCAAGGAAGTGGTCATCGAGATCATCCGTGAGCTGGATGGGGTCAGCGAATCTCAGGCCAATGCACTGGGCAGCGCGACCGATGGGGCAACTGCCGCATCCTCTCTGGATGAATCGGTACAGAAGACGGTAATCCGAGTGCCGACCCGGTTGTCGATGATGGAGCTTGGCTTCACCCCGACGTTCTACCAGTTCGTCGACACCATCATCGAGGTCAAGATCGCCATTCGCATGACCCGCGAACGCAGTTACAGCCGCACCACGTCAAATGCCAGCCGCGACGCCAGCAACAGCCGTGACAGCTCCCGCAAGGGTGGCGGCATCATGTCGCTGTTCGGTGGCAAGCGCTCGAGCAGCTACAGCAGCGACAGTTCGGTGCAGACCACTCAGGTGGATGCCACCTATGCCAGCAAATACAGCTACTCCGCCGAGGGGGCAAGCCTCTTGCGTACCAAGCTGGTACCGGTGCCGCCTCCCGGCGTACTGACCGACCGCATCCGCGGTTTCATGGAAATCGAGGAAGAGGCTCGGCGTCGGCGAATGGAAGCGGAGCTGCCACCGCCGGATGATGGAGGTGAGTGATGAGCGTCGGCCAGGATCTCCTCAACGTACCGTTTCCAGAAATGATCAAGTCGATGGGTCTGGGCATCGCCGAGGCCCAGTACGAGCTCGACCTCACGTCGCTCAAGATCGCCAGGCTTATGGCCGGCTATGCGCCGGAATCCGAAGAGGAAGGGGGAGCGGCCTCGACTGAGCGCACCAACCTTGTCGACATTGGCGATGGTAACAGTGAAGGCTACTCGCTTCTTGAACTGGGCTTCACACCGACTTTCTATCAATTTGTGGATACGCTGATCGAGGTGAAGATGTCCATCTCCATGGCGTCTCAGACCGAGAGCCGTCGCTCATCAACCCGGGTGAACGCCTCGGTGAGCGGCAAGGTCGGCTTTCTCTCGGCCAGCGCCAAGATGCAGGTCTCGACGGTGTCGGCAAGCTTTTCCAGCAAGTATCAATATTCGGCCGAGGGTAGCTCGCTGATGCGTACCAAGCTGGTCACCGTGCCACCACCGTCGATTCTGGAGGAGCGTATCCGGACCATGATCAATCCACCAACGGAGTAGCGCATGCCTCGCAACAGTTGGAAGTCGCTGCTGGAAGACGAGTCACTCCTCGCTGACGCTTCCGATACGCGATCGGCGGGTGAGGGGGAGCCTTCTGCGTTGTCGCTGCCCCCCGGATTGGCCACCCTCCAGGCCGAGCGCGTCGCGCTCGAGGCACGCATGGCGGCGCTGAGCGGGAGATCGAGCGAATCGTCCGGCGAGACGCGGCGTTTCCCTGTCACCCCACTGGGCGAGCGTCGTCAGGCCGATGAGGCCTGGGCGCGTCGGCGTGACCTTGACGGCTCGCATCCATCGAATCGTTCCTGGCGACATGCTGGGGAACCGGCACGTCCCGGTGGCGCTGGCGAGAGCGACCAGTCGGTTGACCGTGAGCCGGTGCCCACCCTGCGAACGGGGCAGCGGCTGATCCGCGGACTGGCGCTGAGAGATCGTCTTCAGGCGTCAGCGAGTCGCACGGGGCTGTTGCCGGATGAACCGGACGATGCACCACGACGGCCGCCCGTGTCGGCGGTTGAACGGCTGCGCGAACGATTGGACGAGGGGCCAAGCCTACCTGATCGTTGGCAAGCGACCAGGGATGGCTTGTCGACACGCGTGGAGCGTTACTACACCGAGCGGCGTGATCGTCTGCTGTCCGTGGTCACCGGGGGCAGTGGGGATCTCGATACGCGTGCCGAGCAGGCACGCGATAGGGCGCTCGAGGCTCGTCGCCTCGAGCGGCAACGTCAACAGGCCGATGACGAGCGTGTCCAGCGCTCGCGCCAACGGTCGCGTTTCCTGCCGGGAGACAGTCCATGAGTCGTGGTGGTCAGATTGCTGCCGATGCCGTTCGCGACATGCTGGTGGGCCTCGCCGATGCCCTGCGCACGGCTCAGGATACCCTGAGCGAGGCCGGCCGGATCAGCGAAGGAGGCATGGGGTACGAGATTCCCTATCTCGATTTCACCTTCGAGGTGGAGTTTTCCGAACAAACCTCGAATCAACCCAGCACCGCGGCGCCGATACTCAAGCTGTTCCCGCGCACAGCGAGTTCCGGCGGCCTCAATCGCGAGACGGATATCACCTCGCGAATCTCCGGCCGACTGGTTTCCACGCCCACTCATGGTGGGCGACCCGCGGCGCTGCTGGAGATGGCACTGGTCCACAAGGATGATGGCCCGGCCATCGACATCCTTTTGTCGAATACCGCCGGCGAGCGCTTGACCGATGCCTTCATCGAACTGCAGGTCGACGCTGATATGACCGAGCGGCTGATTGGCTTTCGCCCCACACCTACGCAGCGTCTGGCGCTGCTCCCGAGCCAAACGGTACTCACCGACGAGCAGGGATATGTGCAGCTGTCCCTAAACACCGGCTCCCTGGGGGGAAAGTCAGTGGTGGTAAAGGCCGAGGCTCAGGGAGCGGTGACGCGTCTGATCGTGGGAGGGAGTGAGTCATGACGCGAAAGCTTCAGATCAGCGCACGGCTGATCAATGGCGCTGGGCAGCCCGAGCAGAACGCGCCCGTGGAGGCCCAGGCCTTCCATCTAACCCGCGGCTGGGTGGGGCTTGCCGAGGGCCGCACCAACGCACAGGGAGACCTCAAGCTGCAGGGTGCGGTCGAGGGCGAAGGCAACTTCGCGCCTGCCCTGCGGCTGGTGCGTCCTGGTCGCCAGCCGGTCGAGGTGCTCGCCCAGAACGCCACTTACGGGGCCACGCGGACAACCCTTCAGGCTACCTTTGGGGAAGTCACGCTGCTGCCTGGGCCTGGCACCGCCGCCCCGCAAATCAATCTGCGCACTCGACCTGATCGGGTGATCGGGACCAGTGCCAGCGTGGCGGACCTGCTGCGTGGAGGCGCTGTGCTCACCGACACGCGTGATGGAGCGGTGCTTGGGGATAGGCGAGAGAGCGTCAGGGTGCCCGAGCGTGACGCTGGCGAGGCGATCAGTGACAAGCCGGTCTTCGATGCCCGTGTCATGGGCGTGTATTCCGAGATGCTGACCGCCGAGACCCTCAAGCGCCAGCAGCTTGAGGCGCAGTTGGAGGTCAAGGTATCGCGGGAAAGCGAACTTAACGAGAGCCTCAAGCGGGTCGAGGCCGAGCGGGAGACATTACGCGACGACCTCGATGTCATTCGACGTAGTCAGGAAAGCTCTCCCACGATCAATAACCTGGCCGGTGCCATGTCCGGGGCCCTTAATCAGGCCCGCGATCAGGGTGGGCTGGAGCTTGTCGGTGCCGAGATACGATTGCGGGGCATCGTCTCAGAGGCCGGAGCGCGCTTTCATCCCCTGGATGCCGTCGAGGCAAGGAATATCCGGCCCGAGAACGTATCGGAACTGGTGTTGCGTCTGGATCCGCCGAAGCGCAGAGAGTCCACATCGGCAAGAGTACCGGATCTGATCGGGCAGACAGTGGGGCCTGCCAGGCGTCTCGCGTTGGGCGCCGGGCTCGCGCTCGAGGTCATCGAAGCCCTGTCAAGCAAGCATCCTGCGGGCGCCATCTTCCAGCAGATACCCGAGGCCGGCAGCGTGCTGGATGAGGCCGAAGGACATGTCAGCGTCGTGGTGGCTGCGGTGGGGGGCAAGGTGCGGGGCAATCAGGAGAATGACTCATGACGGATATCAAGCGACTGGTCAGCGACGTCACCGCCGCCCCGCTGGGAGAGATCATCGCGGCGGTGGGTGATGGTGTGGCGACGGCCCAGCGAGCCCTCGATGACCAGGCCATCCAGCAGGTGCTGGCACTCTATGCCGATGGCGATGAGGCGGTGCGCCTGTTACGCGAAAGCGGCTGGCGGCCGACGTTCTATGCCATTCCCGAAGCCGAGGGTGAAATCAAGGTCAGCCTGGTGGTGTCCGGCAGCACCACGGCCAGTCGTTCGACGGGAGCAGAAGCGACGACCGTGGCGCCAAGACTTTCCACTCAGCCAGGTTCCGCGCTGCTGGCTGGCCAGGGCCGCATGTCGAGCATGTTGTCACCCAAGCTTTACGCCACGCCCGTAGATGCCGGCTATCAGAATCGCTATGACTTCGAGGGCAGCGTCTCGGCCACGGTCAAGTTTCGCATCGTACCGGTGCCGGCACCCCCAGGGACTGAGCAGATACGCAGAGTGCCAAATCTTATGCCTCTGTCGGCGGCAGAGGCCTCTGAGCGTCTCGACCAGTTCGACCTGGCGATCGAGTTTGCCGGAATGATCGACAGCGCAGACGCTGATGGCGTGGGTGTCATCCACCAGGCGCCACTGCCCGGTGAGCGGGTCCGCAGCGGCGATGTGGTAATCGCCACGCTGGGGATTTTCGACCGGTAACTGTTGGCCAGAGGATGCGTCTGGGTTATCGCGGCGAGAAGCGCCGGGTCAGCCCCGTCTCGGCGATCATGCGGGTGGAGATCTCTTCCACCGAGAAGCGGGTAGCATCGATAAAGGGGATATGCAGCTGTCGGTAAAGGCTTTCGGCCTGACCCACCTCCTGGGCACACTGATCCATGGAGCTGTAGCGGCTGTTGGGTCGGCGCTCGTGGCGGATCGCCGCCAGGCGGCGCGGGTCGATGGTCAAGCCGAACAGTTTATGGCGGTGGGGCGCCAGCGCCTTGGGCAGCTTGAGGGTGCCATTCTCGTCAAGATCATCCTCGGTAAGCGGGTAGTTGGCGGCGCGAACGCCAAACTGAAGGGCCAGGTAAAGCGATGTCGGGGTCTTGCCGCAGCGCGAGACGCCCACCAGGATCACATCGGCCTTGTCGTACTGGTGGGTGCGGGCGCCGTCGTCGTTGTCCAGGGCGAAGTGCACCGAGTGGATTCGGTCCATGTAGACCTCATCCTTGCCGATGGAGTGGGTGCGGCCCACGCTATAGCTGGAGTGTGTCTCGAGCTCCTGCTCCAGGGGCTTGAGGAAGGTCGAGAAGATATCGACCATGAAGCCCTCGGCCTGGCGAATGACATCGCGAATCGCACTGTCGACGATGGTGTCGATGATGATCGGCTTCTCGCCGTCCTTTATCGCGGTGCCGTTGATGACCGCCACCAGATTCTCGGCTTTCTCCACCGAGTCGATGTAGGGTTTGGTGACCATGCGGATCTCGACGTTCTCGAACTGCGCCAGCAGGCTGCGGCCCAGGCTCTCGGCGGTGATGCCGGTGCCGTCGGAGATGAAGAAGGCGGTACGGGTCATATCGTTGTCGTCGCAGAAGAGGGGAAAGACATCATGTCGGTGTCGGGTCCCATTGTCGGTGCCTCGGCCGCTGGCCACAAGCACCGGCCGCCGGGGATTGGGTGAGTTGACTACAGAAAAGCGTGGAATGGGCCCGCTGTTGTAAAAATCCTCCACTCCCTACCCGTTTAGACCAATGGCGAATATGGCCCCCTCTTGTTAGAGTGCCGGCCATCTCATCATGCCTTCCCGGCATGATCACCAGTCGTGGTAAGCCAAGGGGGTCCTGTGGACGATTACATTCTGTGGTTCGATGTGCTGGGCATGGACGATGTAGACCGCGTGGGAGGCAAGAATGCTTCTCTCGGGGAAATGATCTCCAATCTGGCTGGCGCCGGGGTGACCGTGCCCGGCGGCTTCGCGACCACCGCCCACGCCTACCGCGAGTTTCTCTCCCACAAGGGGCTCAACGATCGGATCAACCAGGCGCTGGCTCGGCTCGACGTCGATGACGTGGGCGAGCTGGCCCGCGTCGGTGCCGAGATCCGCCAGTGGGTGATCGACACCCCGCTCCCGCCGACCTTCGAGCAGCACCTGCGCACCGCCTACGACCAGCTTCTTGCCCAGCACCCGAACCTCAAGGTCGCCGTGCGCTCATCGGCGACCGCCGAGGACCTGCCGGACGCCTCCTTCGCCGGCCAACAGGAGACCTTCCTCAACATCGAGGGCTTCGACAATATCAAGCGCGCCGTGCATGAGGTGTTTGCCTCGTTGTTCAACGACCGTGCCATCTCCTACCGCGTGCACCGTGGCTACGCCCACGAGAACGTGGCCCTTTCGGCCGGCGTGCAGAAGATGGTGCGCTCCGAGACCGGCGCCTCCGGCGTGATGTTCACCCTGGACACCGAGTCCGGCTACCGCGACGCGGTCTTCGTCACCGCCTCCTGGGGCTTGGGCGAGACCGTGGTGCAGGGCGCGGTGAACCCCGACGAGTTCTACGTCCACAAGCCCACTCTGGCCGCCGGCCGCCCCGCTGTGCTGCGCCGCAACCTGGGCTCCAAGCTGATCAAGATGATCTACGGCCAGGAGGCCAGCGCTGGCAAGTCCGTGGAAACGGTCGACGTGCCGCTCAAGGAGCGTGGCCGCTTCTGTATCAACGACGAGCAGATCATGTCTCTGGCCCGGCAGGCGGTGACCATCGAGCAGCACTACCAGCGCCCCATGGATATCGAGTGGGCGCTGGACGGTGACGACGGCGAACTCTATATCGTCCAGGCCCGCCCCGAGACCGTGGTTTCCCAGCAGGAGGGCGGCCAGCTTGAGCGTTTCCAGCTCAGGGAGAAGGGGCGTAACCTGATTTCCGGTCGCGCCATTGGCCAGCGTATCGGCCAGGGCGCCGTCAAGGTGGTGTTCTCCCCTGAGGAAATGCATAAGGTGCAGCCAGGCGATGTGCTGGTCACCGATATGACCGACCCCGATTGGGAGCCGATCATGAAGCGCGCGTCGGCCATTGTGACCAATCGCGGCGGCCGTACCTGTCACGCAGCGATCATCGCCCGTGAACTCGGTATCCCGGCAGTGGTGGGCTGCGGTGACGCCACCGAGGTCCTGGCCGATGGCCGCGAGGTTACCGTCTCCTGCGCCGAGGGCGACACCGGCCACGTCTATGAGGGGCTACTGGCCTTCGATCGCAGCGTGACCAGCGTCAATGCCATGCCCGAGATCCCCTTCAAGATCATGATGAACGTCGGCAACCCCGACCGCGCTTTCGGCTTTGCCAGCCTGCCCAGTGCCGGTGTCGGCCTGGCGCGCCTGGAATTCATCATCAACCGCATGATCGGTGTGCATCCCAAGGCGTTGCTCGACTATGACACCCTGCCTGCCGATCTGCAGCAGACCATCGACCTGCGCATCGCCGGCTACGCCAGCCCCGTGGATTTCTACGTGGATAAGCTGGTCGAGGGCATCTCCACCCTGGCCGCCGCCTTCCACCCCCAGCGAGTCATCGTGCGCCTGTCGGACTTCAAGTCCAACGAGTACGAGAACCTGATCGGCGGCAAGCTCTACGAGCCGGGTGAGGAGAACCCGATGCTCGGCTTCCGCGGCGCCTCGCGCTATATCTCCGACGCCTTCCGTCCCTGCTTCGAGCTGGAGTGCCGGGCGCTCAAGCGGGTCCGCGAGGTGATGGGCCTGGATAACGTCGAGATCATGGTGCCCTTCGTGCGCACTACCGACGAGGCTCGCCAGGTGGTCGAGCTGCTGGCCGCCAACGGCCTGAAACGCGGGGACAATGGCCTCAAGGTCATCATGATGTGCGAGCTGCCGGCCAACGCCCTGCTCGCCGACGAGTTCCTCGAGTACTTCGACGGCTTCTCCATCGGCTCCAACGACCTGACCCAGCTTACCCTGGGGCTGGATCGCGACTCCGCCATCGTGGCCCACCTGTTCGACGAGCGGAACCCGGCGGTCAAGAAGCTGCTGGCCATGGCCATCCAGGCCTGCCGCGCCCAGGGCAAGTACATCGGTATCTGCGGGCAGGGCCCGTCGGATCACCCGGACCTCGCCAAATGGCTGATGGAGCAGGGCATCGACTCGGTATCGCTCAATCCGGATGCGGTCCTCGAGACCTGGTTCATGCTGGCCGGCGAAACCCTGGGGTAAGCCGCTAGCAGCGACAAAGACGCCCGGTCGACCTCCGTCGATCGGGCGTCTTTCGTCTATGCTGACAGACTCCCCCACGCGAATCCCCAACGACAAGGAGCCTGTCCTGATGACATTGCACGCCATTCCCTTCCGCCGCCGGCTCCTGGTACCCGTTACCGCGACCCTGATGTTGGGCCTGCCACTTGCAGCCTCGGCCGAGGTCGCCTTCCAGTATGACCTCCCGGCCATCGCTCCCGAGGTCAGCTCCGGCAGCGAGGAGAAGCCCGGCTGGGCCACCGAGCGGTTCGCGGTGGCCGCCGCCAATCCGCTGGCTACCGATGCCGGTTATCAGGTGCTGAAAGCGGGCGGCAGCGCCATCGATGCCGCCGTGGCGGTTCAGATGGTGCTGGCGCTGGTGGAGCCGCAGTCCAGCGGCATCGGCGGCGGTGCCTTCTTGATGCACCACGACGGCGAGGCGGTGGCTGCCTATGACGGTCGCGAAACCGCGCCGGCCGCGGTGAATGGCCAGTTGTTCCTCGACGAGGCGGGCGAGCCGTTGGCCTTTATGGACGCCGCGGCCAGCGGCCTCTCGGTGGGCGTGCCCGGTACGCTGCGCATGCTGGAACTGGCTCACGCCGAGCACGGCCGGCTGCCCTGGGCAGAGCTGTTCGGTCCCGCCATTCACCTGGCCGAGCAGGGTTTCATGGTAAGCCCGCGCCTGGCCACGAGTCTGGCCAGCGAACAGCCGCTGCGCCATGACCCGCTGGGCAGCGCCTTCTACTATCCTGACGGTGAGCCGCTGCAGGCAGGCGTCACCCTGAAGAATCCGGCGCTGGCTGCCATCTTGACCGAGATTGCCGAGCACGGCAGCGCCGCTCTGCACGAGGGTCCCATCGCCGAGGATCTGGTGGCCCGGGTGCAGGGGCACCACACCCGCGGTGGCGCCATCACCACAGCCGATCTGGCCGGCTACGAAGCCAAGCGGCGCGATCCCCTCTGCACTGCCTGGATGGCCTATGAGGTATGCGGTTTTCCGCCCCCTTCATCGGGCCATCTTACCGTGATGCAGATCCTTGGCGTTCTCGATCAGCTGCCCGAGGTGGATCCAGCGGTCGAGCAGGGCGTGCCCGCCGAGCCCTGGTTGCACCAGTTTCTCGAGGCCGCGCGGCTGGCCTTCGCCGACCGCGGCAGATACATCGCCGATCCGGACTTCGTCGAGGCGCCGGGCGGCGACTGGTCGACGATGCTGGCCCCCGACTACCTGGCCCTGCGGGCCGAGCTCGTCGGCGAAGTGAGCCTGGGCAGCGGCGGTGCCCAGGCGGGCGACCCCGGTGGCCTCACCACTGCCTGGGGGCAGCACCCCGACCAGCCTGAATACGGCACCAGCCATATCAGCATCGTCGATGAGCACGGCAACGCCATCGCGATGACCACCACCATCGAGGCTGCCTTCGGTGCGCGGATCCTCGCCGATGGCGGCACCGGCCTGCCGGGGGGCTACCTGCTCAACAATGAGCTCACCGACTTCTCCTTCACGCCAGAGGACGAGGCGGGCGATCCTATCGCCAACCGCGTCGAGGCGGGCAAGCGACCGCGCTCCAGCATGAGCCCGACCCTGGTCTTCGACCGCGACAGCGGCGAGCTGGTGGCGAGCCTCGGCTCGCCGGGCGGGGCGGCCATCATTCATTACACTGCCAAGGCCCTGGTGGCGATGCTCGACTGGGGGCTTGATGCTCAGGAAGCGCTGGATCTGCCCCACGCGATCACCCTGGGCGGACCGGTGTTCCTGGAGGAGGGACGCTTCCCGGCCGAGACAGTGGAGGCCCTTGATGCCCGCGGCCACGACGTCAGCGAGCGCGAGCTGGTCAGCGGCCTGCAGGCCATTCAGCGCACCGAGTCGGGTTTCTTCGGTGGCGCCGACCCGCGACGGGAAGGGATGGTGATGGGAGAGTAATGAGATGGTGAAGATCAAGAGCGCAGCCAGTTGCGCAATTTCACCAGCAGCAGGGCGCCGTCGCCGAGGTCGCGGCGGTCCTCCATCAGCTCGGCGAGCAGGGCTGGTCGGTCGGTAATGATGGCGTCCACGTCCAGATCGATCAGCTGGGACATCCGCCCTCTGTCGTTGATCGTCCAGGCGTGGACCTCATAGCCGTAGTGGCGGGCCAGCCGGATCTCGTTATGGGTGATGCGATTATGGCGAAGCCCCAGGGCGTCGAAGCCGCGACGGTCAAGGGTGCCGGGCAGAATCAGCTGAGCCAGCAGCGTCACCTTGAGCTCAGGTTCCCGGGCGCGAACCTCCTCGACCAGTGCCGCCGACATGGTCGCCAGTCGCATCTCGCCGATGACGTCCGATGTGCCGCAGGCTGCGGCCCCCTGGGCGTCTGCGGCCTCGTCCAGGCAACGTCTCCGCTGGTTGGCTTCTTCGTGCAGGAGGGTGATCACCGCCTCCACCAGCGCCACCTCGCGGCCAGGATCCGGCTTCATGTCGATCATCAGCGCGCCTCGACCGCGCACTGCGGCAAGGGCCTCGTCGAGGCCGGGAATCCGCTCCCTCTGAAATGCGTCACCGAACCAGCTACCCACGTCGAAGGTGGCCAGCTCCTCCCGCGTCACCTCCCCCAGATTGCGCGGGTCGCCGGTGAGGCGGGTCAGGCTGCGGTCGTGGTAGAGCACCACCTCGTCGTCGGCGGTGAGGCGCACGTCCAGCTCCACGGTGTCGGCGCCGTCCGCGAGTGCCTGCTCCACGGCCGCCAGGGTGTTCTCCGGGGCGGCCAGGGAGCTGCCCCGGTGGGCGATGATGGCGATCTCATCGCGCAGCTCGAAGCTGTTGACGATCATCCACGCCTGGGAGAGGGCAAAGGCGATCACCCCGAGTTCCAGCGCCCAGGCCAGGCGGCCGGGATGGGCGTCGCCAGGGGGTGGGGCCGGACGCGGCTCCTGATGGGTCAGTCGCAGGGTGAGGCAGGCGGAAAGCAGGGCGTTGGCGGCGATGCCGACGAAGGTGATGGCCAGGGTCAGCAGCACGTAGGCGGTCAGGTAGGCCAGGGTGGCCGGCACCAGCACGGCGTTGCGTTCCGGCAGCCACCACAGCATCGGCGTGAACAGCCTGTCGAAGAACTGGGTGACCAGCAGGGGCAGGGCGATGATCACCATGAGCAGGGCGATCACCGCGACGGCGATGGGCCCCTTGCGTCCGTGAGTCATGCGGTGGCTGCGTGCCAGCGCTTGCCGGGGCCACAGTCCCTCCAGCGCCACGAGCGGCAGGGCCAGGATCCAGCGAAAGTAGAGGGTGGCGGCAATGGCCGCCCAGGTGATTACCAGCGGCAGGCCGATGGCCAGGAACTGCCACAGCGCCGGCGGGCGCACCCGTTGAATATAGTAGGGGTCCAGACCGCCCAGGAAGAGGCCGTAAAGCCAGGCGATGGCGAACGCCACAGGCAGGATCAGCAGCAAGTGGACGCCCACCTGCACCACCACCAGGGCGGCCAGTTGTGGCAACCGGCGCAGCGTCCACCACAAAGCCTCGAATGCCAGGCGCACGTGGTTGTCCCGAGGGCGTGCTGATACCAGGATCATCCCCGCCTGCTGGAGGTAAAGCACCAGGAAGGTGAGGCCAATGGCCGCCAGCAGCCACAGCACGCCGCCGACGCTTATCAGCATGTCGACCAGCTCGGCGTTGGTGATGACCGGGCGGCCGAAGCGGGCGAGCAGTCGGGTCAGGCTCCAGGCCACTGCTGGCAGCAGCAGCAGCGAGGCCAGCAGGGTGAAGAACAGATGATAGACAATCAGCGGTCGCAAGTGCTCGCGCAGGGTGCGCAACACGTCTCGGCTCAGCTGAGAAAGGGCCAGCATGTTGGGTCAGACGCCTCAGCCCTCGAGGGGCAAGCGCTCATTGGCTATGACGATGCCATTGTTGTCGGCATACAGCCATTCACCGGGGGTAAGCGTCACCCCGGCGAAGGTCACCGGGATGTCGCGCTGACCCTCGCCGCGCTTCTCACTCTTGCGCGGATGGGCGCCCAGCGCCTGCACGCCCAGCTCTGTTTCGGCCAGCACGTCCACGTCGCGCACGCAGCCGAACATCACCACGCCGTTCCAGCCATTGTCGGCGGCCTGCTCGGCGAGCATATCGCCCAGCATGGCGCAGCGCTGGGAGCCGCCGGCGTCCACCACCAGCACCGCGCCCTCGCCGGCCTCGGCCACGGCCTGCTTGACCAGGGAGTTATCCTCGAAGCACTTTACGGTGCGGATCGGCCCGCAGAAGGACTCACGGCCGCCAAAGTTGATGAACAGTGGGTCCAGCACCCGCACGTCGGGATGGGCATCGCAGATGTCGGGGGTGATGATATGGCTCATCTCAGGGCTCCTTGCTCGTAAATCCACTGGTCGATGATGCCACACTCGCAGCAGGGTGAAAGACGGCTTTGGTGGGTAGCTAGGGTGATTGGCTCGCTCTTTCAGCTAGGCTGAAGGTGACCGAGTAGGTGAGCGCCTTCACGACGTCTTCGAGTAGCGATGTAGTAGCCCGTTACTACCTGATGTCGCTGGCACTGTGTGAGTCTTGCGGAACAATCACAACCGAGGAGAACCGACATGAGCAAGAAGATTCTGATGATCACCGGTGACTACACCGAGGACTATGAAACCATGGTGCCGTTTCAGGCGCTCCAGGCCTTCGGTCACCAGGTCCACTGCGTGTGTCCCGACAAGCAGGCGGGCGACAGTGTCGCGACAGCCATCCATGACTTCGAAGGCGACCAGACCTACACGGAAAAGCCGGGTCACCGCTTCACCCTCAACGCCAGCTTCAATGAGGTGAACGCCAGCGATTACGATGCGCTGGTGGTGCCTGGCGGCCGCGCACCGGAGTATCTGCGGCTCAATCCCGAGGTGATCAAGCTGGTGAAGCATTTCTTCGAGGCGAACAAGCCAGTGGCGGCCATCTGCCATGGTGCCCAGCTCCTGGCGGCGGCCGGAGTACTGGAAGGTCGACGCTGTTCGGCTTATCCCGCCTGCCGCCCCGAGGTGGAGCTCGGTGGGGCGGAATATGCCGACATTCCTGTCGATGCCGCGGTGACCGACGGCAACCTGGTCAGCGCACCGGCCTGGCCTGCACATCCGGACTGGCTGGCCCAGTTCCAGAAACTGCTGCAGTAAACCCGTTGCAGGGCGTTCTTGCCGGTACTCAGACGCTTGCCGTCAGTCGGTGAACTTGCCGTCCGTCAGTGAAACAGGAGAAGAGCGGTCATGTGTCAGCTATTCATCAATGCCGACCCGCGCCTCTGGAAGTCCACGTCCCGTTCGCTGCGGATTGACGGGATGGCGACCAGCATCCGCATGGAGACCGGTTTCTGGTATTTGCTGGAGGAGATTGCTCACCGGGATGGAATGAATGTCCCACAGCTGATCACCCAGCTCTATCACGAATCCATCGATGCCGGGCATGATCTGGGCAACTTCACTTCGTTCCTGCGCGTTTGTGCGATGCGCTATCTCACCCTGCAACTCAGCGGTGAGATACCCGCAGACACTAGCGTTCCCATTGCCTCCCTCGAGGCGGCGCCGATCCTGGAGCGCGAACGCCTCGCCCGGCAGACCGTCCACCACTGAGACACACCGCAACGATCAAGAGACGTCATCAAGAGACGCACGTCATCAAGAGACGCAACGAAAAAAGCGCCCCCACCGGGGGCGCTTCTGTCGACGTCTCAGGCCGCCGCGAGGACGGCCATTCGATGTTGCGAGCATCGGAGTCGAAGCTGAGGATATCAGAAAACCGAGCTGTCAGGCTTCTTGGGTGACGGGAATCACGTTGGAAGCGGCATTCTGGTACTCCTCGATTTCGTGGAAGTTCATGTAGCGATAGATTTCGCCGGCCATGGCGTCGAACTCGCCCATATAGCGGCGGTACTCATCGACGGTGGGCAGGCGACCTTCCACGGCGGCAACGGCCGCCAGTTCCGCGGAGGCGAGGTACACGTTGGCACCGTCACCGAGGCGGTTCGGGAAGTTGCGGGTCGAGGTGGAGACCACGGTGCTCTTGGCGGCGACACGTGCCTGGTTGCCCATGCACAGCGAGCAGCCTGGCATCTCCATGCGCGCACCGGCGCGGCCATAGATGCCGTAGTAGCCTTCCTCGGTCAGCTGGTGCTGGTCCATCTTGGTCGGCGGCGCCAGCCATAGGCGGGTCTTCAGGCTGCCGGCGGGCTGCTTCTCGAGCAGTTTGCCCGCGGCGCGGAAGTGGCCGATGTTGGTCATGCACGAGCCGATGAATACCTCGTCGATCTTCTCGCCGGCCACCTCGGAGAGCAGGCGGGCATCATCCGGATCGTTCGGGGCGCAGAGGACCGGCTCCTTGAGCTCCGCCAAGTCGATCTCGATGATCTCGGCGTAGTCGGCGTCCTGGTCGGCGCGCATCAGGCTCGGGTTGGCCAGCCACTCTTCCATGCCCTGGATGCGACGCTCGATGGTGCGGCGGTCGCCGTAGCCGTTGGCGATCATCCACTTGAGCAGGGTGATATTGGACTTGAGGTACTCGGTCACGCTTTCTTCGGAGAGGGTGATGGTACAGCCCGCGGCGGAGCGCTCGGCGGAAGCGTCGGAGAGCTCGAAGGCCTGTTCGACGGTAAGATCCTCGAGGCCCTCGATCTCCAGCACGCGACCGGAGAAGGCGTTCTTCTTGCCGGACTTCTCGACGGTCAGCAGGCCTTCCTTGATAGCGTAATAGGGAATGGCGTGGACCAGGTCACGCAGGGTGACGCCCGGCTGACGCTCGCCCTTGAAACGCACCAGTACCGATTCCGGCATATCCAGCGGCATCACGCCGGTGGCGGCGGCGAAGGCCACCAGGCCGGAGCCGGCCGGGAAGGAGATGCCCAGCGGGAAGCGGGTGTGGGAGTCGCCGCCAGTGCCGACGGTGTCAGGCAGCAGCATGCGGTTCAACCAGCTGTGGATGATGCCGTCGCCAGGACGCAGGGAGACTCCGCCGCGGTTCATGATGAAGTCGGGCAGGGTGTGGTGGGTGTCCACGTCGACCGGCTTCGGGTAGGCAGCGGTGTGGCAGAAGGACTGCATCACCAGATCAGCCTGGAAGCCGAGGCACGCCAGGTCCTTGAGTTCGTCGCGGGTCATCGGACCGGTAGTATCCTGGGAGCCCACGGTAGACATCGCCGGCTCACAGTACATGCCCGGGCGCACGCCTTCCAGACCACAGGCCTTGCCGACCATCTTCTGGGCCAGGGTGAAGCCCTTGCCGGTGTCGGTGGGCTGCTCGGGCAGACGGAAGACATCAGAGGGAGCCAGGCCCAGGGACTCACGCGCCTTGGTGGTCAGGCCGCGGCCGATGATCAGCGGAATGCGTCCGCCGGCGCGCACCTCGTCGAGGATCAGCAGGGTCTTGAGTTCGAAGGTGGTGAGCACCTCATCGGTGCCGTGCTTGCACACCTTACCTTCGTAAGGGTAGACATCGATGACATCACCCATCTCGAGCTTGGTGACGTCCATCTCGACGGGCAGAGCGCCGGAATCTTCCATGGTGTTGAAGAAGATCGGAGCGATCTTGCTGCCGAAGCAGAAGCCGCCGGCGCGCTTGTTGGGCACGTAAGGGATGTCATCGCCGAAGAACCACAGCACCGAGTTGGTGGCCGACTTGCGCGAGGAGCCGGTGCCGACCACGTCGCCGACGTAGGCGACCGGGAAGCCCTTGGCCTTGACCTCTTCGATCTGTTTCAGCGGTCCAGTGGTGCCGGGCACCTCGGGTTCGATGCCGTCACGCTCGTTCTTGAGCATGGCGTTGGCGTGAACCGGAATGTCGGGACGCGACCAGGCATCCGGTGCCGGAGAGAGATCGTCGGTGTTGGTCTCACCGGTCACCTTGAAGACGGTGAGGGTGATCTTCTCTTCCAGGGCGGGCTTGGAGAGGTACCACTCGGCCTCGGCCCAGGACTGGATGACGTCCTTGGCCACGGCGTTGCCGGCGCGGGCCCGCTCTTCCACGTCGTGGAAGGCATCGAACATCAGCAGGGTGTGCTTGAGCTGCTCGCCCACTTCCTTGGCGAGGTCGGCATCGTCCAGCAGCTCGACCAGGGAGACAATGTTGTAGCCGCCCTGCATGGTGCCCAGCAGCTTGACCGCGTGGATTCTGTCGATCAGCGGCGACTCGGCCTCGCCCTTGGCGATGGCGGTCAGGAAGCCGGCCTTAACGTAGGCGGCCTCGTCAACACCGGGGGGAACGCGGTTGGTGATCAGGTCGAGGATGACTTCTTCCTCGCCGGCTGGCGGCATCTTCAGCAGCTCGACCAGTGCGGCGACCTGTTCGGCGTTCAGCGGCTTCGGTGGCACGCCTTCCGCGGCGCGCTCCTCGACATGTTGGCGATAGGCTTCAAGCACGTTAGGGCCCTCATTGCTAGTGGAGCCAGAGTGACGTGGCTCGGCACAATGCTTGCCGACACATGCCTCTGGCACTGGAGTCAGGAGGCGTATTACCCCCCGTCCTGGTTGGCCGAGATTCTACGCGAGACTGTCGACAATGTTAAGCGAGCCCCGTCCCATGGGGCCTTGCACTTTGGTCGGCGGGATGTGGGTTGGGCTACAAGGGTGGGGGGGTAGACGGCGCCGGGCGCAACCCCCCGCCGGGGCTGCTAAGGTTCCGTCAGGGCCTGGCAAGGAGGTGAACATGATAGGCAACCTGCTCGAGGGGATTCCCGACCTCCTGCCCGAGGAGCGCTTCGAGGAGCTCGCAAGCGCCGAGTCGGTGACGGTGGAGCGTATCGTCTCCCGGGGCCACACATCGCCCGAGACCGGCTGGTATGACCAGCCGCGCCACGAGTGGGTGCTGGTGCTCCAGGGGCGCGGCGTGATCGCCTTCGAGGAGGACGAGGAGGTGACGCTCGGCCCGGGGGACGACCTGCTGATTCCTGCCCATCGACGGCACCGGGTCGCCTGGACCGCCCCGGTCGAGGTGACCGTCTGGCTGGCGGTGCACTACGACTGACCGGTATCCGGGAGGCCACCATGGAGAAGCTCCCACGTACGCTTCGACGCATCCTGCTGCTGATGGTCCTGGCCCTGCCGGTGGTGAAGCGGCGCGGCGAGCGCTGGCCGGAGATCGACACCGAGGAGTGTCGCGACCAGCAGCGGCGCAACCGGCAGGGCGCCCGGCGCGTGCTCGAGTTGCTGACCGGGCAGTAGAGTTCCTGAGGTGGGTGTTTCACACTGGTCCGAACGTCTCGCTTCAAGGACATCGACGATGCGACTGAGAATTCTCTCGGACCTGCACCTGGAACATTTCGACTCCCTGAGGGAGCTACCGGAGGTCAACGCCGATGCGGTGATACTGGCTGGCGATATTCATTCTGGCACGCTTGGTCTCGGCTGGGCGGCTGAGTACTTCGCCGGTACGCCGATCCTCTATGTGCCAGGGAACCACGAGTTCTACGGCACCTGCATGCCCCGCCTGCGCCGGGAACTGGCATCCGAGGCTGAACGGCTCGGTATCCACCTGCTGGACAATCACACGCTGACTCTCGGCGGCGTGCGCTTTCACGGCACGACGCTCTGGACCGATTTTGCCCTCTATGCTGACCGGCCGGATCACGATCCGGAGCTGACCGAGGCCAGAGCGCTCGCCCTGATGCCCGATTTCCGTATCATCGAGCAACCAGAAGGTGCGGTGTTCTCCCCGCATGAGAGCAGGCGACTGCACGCCAAGGCGCTGGCCTGGCTGGAGGCGGCGCTTGCGGAGCCGTTCAGCGGTCCCCGGGTGGTAATCAGCCACCATGCGCCTCTGGCCGAATGCATTCCGCCTAACTATCGCGGCGACGCGCTGTCGCCGGCCTTTGCCTCCTATCTGCCACAGCTGATGGGCCGCATGGACCTCTGGGTCCATGGTCATGTACATGAGCCGGTGGACTTGGAAGTGGCGGGAACGCGCATTGTCGCCAACCCCGGCGGCTATCCCGGTGAATTTGCACCTCCGCTGTTCACGCCTGACCTGATGGTGGAGATGTCGACCCCGTGATCCTGCTGATGATTGCCTACCTGACGGCTAGCCTGGTGGCCGTGCTCCTTTACGGCATCGACAAGGCGGCGGCGCGGCGCGACCGCCGCCGCATACGCGAGTCGACCCTGCACCTGGTCGCCCTGGCGGGGGGCTGGCCGGGGGCGCTGCTGGCCCGGCGCGCCTTTCGCCACAAGACCCGCAAGCAGCCCTTCGGCGCTGTCCTCTGGGGCTGTGCGGCGCTCAACGTTGGCCTGGTGGCCTGGCTGGCCACGTCGGATTCCGCCTCGGGTCTGCGCCAACTGGCGAACCTGGGGTAGGGCCTTGTCGACTCTCCACGGTTTTATCCTGACCCGCCACTGGGAGGAGAGCCTCCGGGGCACCGAGGTCACCCTGTGGCTGGCCACCGACCAGGGGCCGCTTCGGGTGCGCCTGCCGGTGCAGCCCGCGGTGGGCTTCCTGCCCGCCGAGCAGCGAGCCCAGGCCGAGGCGCTGCTGGCCGACGATAACAAGGTGAGCAGAGGCGTGATCTTTCGCGAACTTGCGCTGCGCGACTTCCATCACCGCCCGGTGCTGGGCCTCTACTGCTCCCACTACCGGCAGCTGATACGGCTAGACCAGCGCCTGAACGCCGCCGGGGTCGAGCTGCTCGAGACCGATATCCGTCCCCCGGAACGCTACCTGATGGAGCGCTTCATCACCGCGCCGGTGGCCGTGACCGGAAAAGCTGACGGGGAGGGGGGCCTGGCGGAGGCGCGCCTGAGGCCGGCCCCGGAGTACCGACCCCGGCTGAGGACGGCGTCGCTGGATATCGAGACCAGCGCCCGGGGCGAGCTCTATTCCATTGCCCTGGAGGGCTGCGGGCAGCGCCGGGTCTATATGCTGGGGCCGGCCAACGGCGGGGACGTCAAACTCGACTTCACGCTCGAGTACTGCGCCAGCCGTGCCGAACTGCTCCGGCGTCTCAACGCCTGGTTCGCCGAACATGATCCCGACGCCATCATCGGCTGGAACCTGGTGCAGTTCGACCTGCGCGTGCTGCGCGAGCACGCCGAGAGGCTCGGCGTGCCGCTGCGGCTGGGACGCGACGGCGCCGAGATGGAGTGGCGCGCCCATGGCCACCCGCCCAACCACTTCTTCGCCGCCGCCGCCGGGCGCCTGATCATCGACGGCATCGAGGCCTTGCGCTCGGCCACCTGGCACTTCCCCTCCTTCAGCCTGGAGAACGTGGCCCGGACGCTTCTCGGTGAGGGCAAGGCGATCGACAACCCCTACCAGCGCCTGGACGAGATCCTGCGCATGTTCGCGGAGGACAAACCGGCGCTGGCTCGCTATAACCTCAAGGACTGCGAACTGGTGACGCGGATCTTCGCCAAGACCGAGCTGCTGGCCTTCCTGCTCGAGCGGGCCACGGTGACCGGCCTGCCCGCTGACCGCAGCGGCGGGTCGGTGGCGGCTTTCACCCACCTCTACCTGCCGCGCCTGCATCGGCTGGGCTTCGTGGCGCCCAGCCTCGGCCAGGGGGAGCGCGCCGAGAGCCCCGGCGGCTTCGTCATGGACTCCCGCCCCGGCCTCTACGACTCGGTGCTGGTGCTCGACTTCAAGAGCCTCTATCCGGCGATCATCCGCAGCTTCCTGATCGACCCGGCGGGGCTGGTGGAGGGACTCGCCGACCCTTCGGATGCCGCCTCGGTGCCAGGCTTTCGCGGTGCGCGCTTCTCGCGTACCCGCCACGCCCTGCCGGCCATCGTCGAAGGGGTGTGGGCCGGGCGCGAGGCCGCCAAGCGCGCCGACAATGCGCCACTCTCCCAGGCGCTGAAGATCATCATGAACAGCTTCTATGGTGTGCTGGGTTCGAAGGGCTGCCGGTTCTTCGATGCGCGCCTCGCCTCGTCGATCACCATGCGCGGCCACGAGATCATGCGGCGCACCCGGGCGCTGATCGAGGTCGAGGGATATACCGTTATCTATGGCGATACCGACTCCACCTTCGTCTGGCTGGGGCGACCCTGCCAGGAAGATGAAGCCGAGGCGATCGGGCGGCGGCTGGTCGCCCGGGTCAATGCCTGGTGGGGCGAGCACCTGGCCGAGGAGTATGGTCTCGCAAGCGCCCTGGAGCTGCAGTTCGAGACCCACTACCGGCGTTTTCTGATGCCGACCATCCGCAATGCCGAGGCGGGCAGCAAGAAACGCTATGCGGGGCTGGTTAACGACGTCGACGGCAGTGAGCGGCTGGTGTTCAAGGGGCTCGAGACGGTGCGCACCGATTGGACGGATCTGGCAAAGGTCTTCCAGCAGGAGTTATACCGACGCGTCTTCACCGGCGAGCCCTGGCGGGAGTACGTGCGCGACTATGTGCAGGCCTTCCTGCAGCGGGCCCGGTCGGGGGAGTTCGATGAGGGGCTGGTTTATCGCAAGCGCCTGCGGCGGCGCCTGGATGACTACCGCCGCAACGTGCCGCCCCACGTGCGAGCGGCACGGTTGGCCGACGCGGAAAACGATCGGCTTGGCCGGCCTCGCCAGTACCAGAACGGCGGCTGGATCTGCTACGTGATGACACTGGCCGGTCCCGAGCCCCTGGAGGCCCATCCGTCGCCCATCGATACCGACCACTATCTTTCCCGCCAGCTGCAGCCGGTGGCAGACGCCATCCTGCCCTTCGTCGATGATGATTTCGCAACCCTCATCGACCGCCAGTTGGGGCTGTTCTGAGCGGGAGGGGGCTTCAGTGGGCTGATTTTGCATCGGTCGTGACGGTTGATGGATGACGCCCGAACTGCAGCTCGGCCAGGTGGCGGTAAAGGGGACTGGTGTTCATCAGCTCCGCGTGGCGCCCGGCGGCGACCAGACGGCCCCCGTCAAACACCAGCAGGCGGTCGGCGGCGACCACCGTGGCCAGGCGATGGGCGATGACCAGGCTGGTGCGTCCCACCATCAGGCGGTCCAGGGCCTGCTGCACCAGTCGCTCACTCTCGGCGTCCAGGGCGCTGGTCGCCTCGTCCAGCAGCAGGACGCGGGGATTCTTGAGCAGCGCCCGGGCAATCGCCAGGCGCTGGCGCTGACCGCCGGAGAGCTGGACGCCACCCGGGCCAAGGGGCGTATCGAAGCCCTGCGGCAGCGCCTCGATAAAGGATAGGGCGTTGGCGTCTCGGGCCGCCCCACGCAGCGAGTCCAGGTCGGCGTCGGCGTCGCCATAGCGCAGGTTGTCGGCCACGCTGCCGGAGAAGAGCACCGGCTCCTGGGCCACCAGCCCCAGCGATGAGCGCAGCTCGCCGAGGTCCAGCTCGCGCAGGTCGACGCCGTCCAGGCGCAGTATGCCGGCGTCGGGGTCATGAAAACGCAGCAGCAGAGACAGTAGCGTGCTCTTGCCAGCCCCGGAGGGGCCCACGAGGGCCACCCGCTCGCCCGGGCGAATGGTCAGGTCAACGTCATCCAGCGCGGGGGTTTCCCGTCCCGGATAGGTGAAACTCACACACTCCAGTCGGATCTCGCCGGAGAGCGGCGCAGGCAGCGGTACCGGACGGGCCGGCGGCGAGATGCCCGGGCGGGTATCCATGAGTTCCAGCAGTCGCTCCGCGGCGCCTGCCGCCCGCTGCACGTCACCGGCCACTTCGGCCAGGGTTGCCACCGCGCCGGCCGCCAGCACCGCATAGAAGACGAAGGCCGAGAGCTCGCCGGCGGTCATGGTGCCGGCCAGTACCGCCTGGCCGCCCTGCCACAGCATGATGCCGACCGCCGCGAATACCGCCAGCATGGCGATGCCGGTGAGCCAGGCGCGCTGGCGGGTGCGGTCGATGGCGCTGACGAAGGCCTCTTCGACGCGGCCCGCGTAGTCGCGCCGGTCGAGCGGCTCATGGGTGAAGGCCTGGACGGTTCGGATACCGGATAGCGCCTCGTCGGCATAGCGGCCGAGTTCGGCTACCCGATCCTGGCTGGTGCGTGACAGCCGCCGCACCCGCCGCCCGAACCACAGGATCGGCATTACCGTGGCAGGAATGCCCAGCAGCACGATGGCAGAGAGCCACGGCTGGGTCAGCAGCATCAGCGCCACGGCCCCGATCAGCATCAACAGGTTGCGCAGGGCCAGCGAGACAGAGGAGCCGAACAGGCTTTGCAGCACGCTGGTGTCGGCGGTGAGCCGAGATGTGATCTCACCAGCAGCCTGACCGGGCGCCTGGGCGCTCTCGAAGAAGCCGGGCTCCAGAGTCAGCAGGTGGTCGAACACCCGGCGGCGCAGGTCGGCGGCCAGTCGCTCGCCGATCCAGGTCACCAGGTAGTAGCGCAGCGCCGAGGCCATGGCCAGCACCGCCACCACGGCCAGCATCAGGCCCAATGTGCGGCCCAGGGCGGCGCTGTCAGCGGCAATAAAGCCGCGGTCGATCACCAGGCGCAGCCCCTGGCCGAGTAGCAGGACGCTGCCCGAGGCCACCAGCAGCACCAGGGCCGCCAGGGCCAGGCGCCATCGATAGGGAGCCAGCAGGCCCAGCAGTCGCAGCAGCACCCGCGGGTCGGGACGTGAACTCATCGCGGATCTCGGCAGCCAGGAAAGAAACGCAGCATGCGCCGACGATAGCAGTCCGGCAAGGCTGCTGCATGGCAGGAATGGCGTCGTGTTCCCTGGCGCGACGCGATGTCGCTTGAAGGGGGAAAGGACAGGCGCCATATTCGTCTTTAGTGAACCGTGACCCGGAGACACCCATGTCCGACTCCCTGACCCTTGGCTGCCCACACTGTGGTGCCATTAACCGTGTCAGCCAGATCCGCCTGAACGACGGCCCCAAGTGCGGCAAGTGCAAAAAAGCCTTGTTTACCGGTGAGCCGGTAGCGCTGACGTCTGACAACTTTCGTGCCGTGGTGGAACGCAGCGAACTGCCGGTGGTGGTGGACTTCTGGGCAGCCTGGTGCGGCCCCTGCAAGATGATGGCGCCGATCTTCGCCGAGGCGGCCCGCGAGCTCGAGCCGCGCCTGCGCTTTGCCAAGCTTGATACCGAGGCAGAGCAGTCGCTGGCCGGGCGCTTCGGCATTCGCAGCATTCCCACACTGATCGTGTTCAGGAACGGCCTTGAGGTGGCCCGCCAGCCAGGGGTACTGCAAGGATCCCAGCTGCGCCAGTGGCTGCGTCCGCATCTGGCATCGTCATGAGACAGGAGGCCCAGTCGGGGCTGCCGACCGGTGAGTGGGCGTCCGGCAATGGTCGGGGTGCCACCACCACGCAGTTGCGTCCTCGTGCCTTGCCATCGTAGAGCGCCTGGTCGGCTCGCAGCAGAGCGGGTTCAAGGCGTGACTCTCCGGTTTCGATGCGGCTGACACCCACGGTGACGCTCAGCGGGGTCTCGTCGTCGAGCATGGGCAGCTTCAGCACGCTGACTCGTTCGCGTAGCCGCTCGGCGATTGCCGTCGCGGTATCGAGGTCGGCCAGCGGCAGGGCGATCACGAACTCCTCGCCGCCGTATCGGCCCAGCACGTCGGATTCCCTCAGCACTGATTGGCAGCAACCGGCCACTGTGGCGAGCACCACGTCACCTACCCCGTGGCCGTAGCGGTCATTGAGCTGCTTGAAGAGATCCACGTCGACCATGCACAGCGCCAGGGGGGTCCCGTCTCGGCGGGCACGACGCAACTCCTGCTCGGCCAACTCGAAGAAGTGGCGACGGTTGGCAATGCCGGTCAGCCCGTCGGTACAGGCCATGTGGCGCAGCCGCGCCGCCAGGTCCTCACGCTCCTGGATTTCCTCCTTCAGGCGACAGTTCGCCGAGCGCTCCTCCAGCAGCAGGGAAAACTGCTCGCGCTGGAGGCGTTTGATCCGCGTGATGGTCATCAAGCCCAGCAGGTTGACGAACATCATCAGCAGCAGGCTGGTCATCACCAGCATCGGTGGCAGGCGTGAGCCGACGAGGGAAACGGTCAGGAAGCCTGCTATCAGGTAGGCATTGCCCGTCAGCATCCAGGGCAGTCGGTTGGGCAGGAAGAGGTAAAGCGCCATGCTGGCCACCACCAGGGAGGCGACATGGATACCCTCATGCAAGGGTCGCAGCAGCAGAGTCAGCAGCATCGCGGAAAGGCACAGCAGGCAGACCAGATTGACGGGTAATGCCATATGGGCTAACGCCTGCCGTCTCCACACCGCCAGGGCCACTGCCAGGCAGGCAGCCACGGTGACCAGGCGAATGGCGAGGAGGGTGGCAAAGGCACCGCCCGCTCCCAGCAGGCTATAATCGGCCAGGGCAAAGGCCAGGAACAGGCCGGCAATCAGGAAAAGTGCCAGGCGCAGCTGGCAGGCGTGATACGCAAGTATCGTGCGTCTGAACAGCGACTCCATTGCCGGGTCCTTGAACTCAGCCTGCCAGTTCAGCAGTTCAGCCTTTTCTACCAGTTCCCGCATGCCAGATCCCTCGGGTGCCCTGCTCATGATGAGCAAAGGACGCTTTTGTTCGGGTATCTGTTGCATCTTGGTTCGGAATCGGGCGAGGCGCCAGCCCCAGAAGGGCGCTGTCCGTTATCGCCTACATGCTTTGTAAGCTGAGGCTTACGCAATTAGATTAGTCTTAATAATCAGTCCATTAGGCTGATAATTCTCATCCCTTATGGATCAGTTCTTTCCTTTAATTTGATCTTTCAACTGCTTGGGTACCTGCTTGATGATCAGCCGATCGGCGGCATCGTCATACTCGATGCTGGAACCCAGCAGATGTGAATCGAAGCTGATCGAGACTCCGCCGGAGCGTCCGGTGAAGCGGCGAAACTGGCTGAGGGTCTTGCGGTCTGGCGGGATCTCCGGTGACAGGCCGTAGTCGGCATTGCGGATGTGCTCAAAGAAGGCCTTCGGCTGCTGCTCATCGAGCACCTCGGAGAGTGCCTCCAGCGTCATCGGTTCGCCGCGGCTGGCCTGGTCGCTGGCGTAGCCGATCAGCGCATCGGTCTTCTCGCGGCTCGCCTCCTCCGGGAAGTCCTCCTTCTCGACATAGTCGCTGAAGGCTCGCAGCAGGGTACGCGTCTCGCCGGAGGCGTCCACCCCTTCCACGGCGCCAAGCAGGGCGGCAAACCCTTCCGCAAGCGCCTTGCCTCCGCGGTCCCGGATCCAGGAGAGGTATTGGTGGGAGTCGCCAGCCTGCCACTGAGTCAGGTCGATGCGTGCGGCGAGACTCATCTGGGCCAGATTGAGCTGACGCGCAGGTACCACTGCCAGGTGTTCGTCCACGGCGAAACCCTCGCGATGGTGCAGCAGGGCCAGCGTGAGAAATCGCCCGTCACCGACGCGGTTATCCAGCACGATCAGGTCGCCGGACACCGACAGATGGGCGTCGAGCAGAGCCGTGAGGTGCTCGGCGATGCCGTAGGTCAGCGCGATGAAGTCGCGGCGACCGGCCAGATAGTCGACGAGCGCTCCGGCGAGCGGAGAACCCTGTTCGTTAGCTTTGTCGGCGGCTCCCTCGACATCAGGGAAGTGCCCCCACGCCTTGCTCTTGGCGTGATAGGCCTTGTTGAGCCCCTCCAGCAGAGCATCCAGGGTGTCGGTCTGGGGCATCGGCGCCTGGGCCGGCACCAGCATGGCCGGGGCGTCGCCATTCTTCTGGATGCGGTGAACGATGGCGTTGAGGATCGGCATGGAGGCCTCCCGAGATAATGGACGAGGGCGGCGATGATACTCGCCTGGTTGCCATGCCGACAGACGTCAGGGCCTGAGCCGGTACCCCGTGCGGAAGATCCGCTCCACGACCGCAATCGACACCGTCAGGAACAGCAGGATCATCCCCAGGCTGACCACCGGGCTCACGTCGCTGATGCCGTAGAAGCTCCAGCGGAAACCGCTCACCAGGTAGACCACCGGATTGATCAGGGTCACGGCCTGCCAGAAGGGCGGCAGCATGTCGATGGAGTAGAAGGTGCCGCCCAGGAAGGTCAGCGGGGTGATCACCAGCAGCGGCACCAGCTGCAGCTTTTCGAAGCCGTCGGCCCAGATGCCGATGATGAAGCCCAGCAGGCTGAAGGTCACCGCAGTGAGCAGCAGAAACAGGACCATCATCAGCGGATGCTCGATGGAGTAGGGCACGAACAGTCGAGCGGTGGCCAGCACGATCAGCCCCAGAATGATCGATTTGGTGGCGGCCGCTCCCACGTAGCCGATCACGATCTCCCAGTAGGAGATGGGCGCCGAGAGGATCTCGTAGATCGAACCCGAGAAGCGTGGGAAGAAGATGCCGAACGAGGCGTTGGAAACGCTCTGGGTCAGCAGCATCAGCATGATCAGCCCGGGTACGATGAAGGCGCCGTAGCTGACGCCGTTCACCTCGCTGATTCGGGTACCGATGGCCGCGCCGAATACCACAAAGTAGAGCGAGGTGGAGATCACCGGTGAAACGATGCTCTGCAGCACGGTACGCAGGCTGCGGGCCATCTCGGCGAAGTAGAGAGTCTTCACGGACTGCAGGTTCATGTCGTTTCCTTGACCAGACTGACGAATATCTCCTCGAGGGAACTCTGCCGGGTGTGCAGGTCCTTGAAGCCGATGCCGGCGGCCTCCAGGTCGGCGAGCAGCTCGGCAATGCCGGCCTGGTCCTCGCCCGGTACGTTGGCGTCGTAGGAGTAGACCAGCGAATGGCCCTCCTCGGTCAGAACCAGTCCATGGCGGGAGAGGGCGTCAGGCAGCGTTGCCAAGGGTTCGCGCAGATGCAGCGTCAATTCCTTGCTGCCGAGCTTGCGCATCAGGGCCTGCTTCTCCTCCACCAGGACCAGCTCGCCGCGGCGAATTACCCCGATGCGATCGGCCATCTCCTCGGCCTCCTCGATATAGTGGGTGGTGAGAATGATGGTCACCCCGCTATTGCGCAACTGCCTCACCACCTCCCACATGTCGCGGCGCAGCTCCACGTCGACCCCGGCGGTAGGCTCATCAAGGAACAGAATCTCCGGCTCGTGGGCCAGCGCCTTGGCGATCAGCACGCGACGCTTCATGCCGCCGGAGAGGGTGATCAGGCGGTTGTTGCGTTTCTCCCACAGCGACAGCGAACGCAGCACCTTCTCGATATGGGCCGGATCCTTGGCCTTGCCGAACAGGCCGCGGCTGAAGCTCACCGTGTCCCACACGGTGGTGAAGGCCTCGTTGGTCAGCTCCTGGGGGACCAGGCCGATCCGCTCGCGGGCGGCGCGAAATTCCCGCACGTTGTCATGGCCATCCACGAGCACTCGCCCCGACGTGGCGTTGACCAGGCCGCAGATCACGCTGATCAGCGTGGTCTTGCCCGCGCCGTTGGGGCCCAGCAAGGCGAAGATCTCGCCGTGGTGAATCTCGAGGCTGATCTCCTTGAGCGCCTCGAAGCCGCCGGCATAGGACTTCGAGAGACACTCGACGGCGATGACCGGGGCATTACTCAAGGGTGATGTCTCCGTCGAAGTCCAGGGCCAGGCTGAGACCGTCCACCTCTACCGTGACCCGGGTCGGCAGCCGCTCGTCACCCTTGAGATATCCCTCGCTCAAGCCCAGCTGAACCGCCTTCTCGATCTCCTGCTGGGTGGTCACGCCCACGGTCTTAAACAGTTTGCGTATGCTCGTTTGAAAGGCCTCGTCGTTCATTTTTTCCGTCTCCCGAGATGATCGATGGTGTTTTCCATCCTAACGCGACTCGCTAAATGATACAGGGGGTGTGGGGGGTTGCCGGATATGTACAAGAAAAAGCCGCGCAGGAGGTACCCTGGGCGGCTTTATCCCGCAGGGCTGGGCATCAGCTGCGGCTGGTGATCTCCAGCAGATGATAGCCGAACTGGGTCTTGACCGGGCCGTGCACCTTGTTCAACTCCCCGGAGAACACCACCTCGTCAAATTCACGGACCATCTGGCCCGGGCCGAAGCTGCCCAGGTCGCCACCCTGACGGCTGGAGGGGCAGCTGGAGTTCCCCCTGGCCACCTCGGCGAAGTCGCGGCCGCCCTCGATCTCGGCCTTGAGGGCCTCACACTTCTCCTTGCTGTCTACCAGAATATGACGTGCGGTTGCCTTGGCCATGTAAGTCTCCTGAAGATTGGCTTTCGGATGCCGGCGTGGGCTGCCGGCAATTCACGGCGAGGATAGCATGCCCATGGCCGAGGAGCAGGCCGGAAACAGGGCTTAGCCGCCCAGCCCGATGCTGAGCCTCAGGGCCTGCAGGCCATCAAGTTCCAGGCGGACGTCATCCGAGAAGAGCGGATGGCCGATCACGCGAATATCCAGCGTGGCCTCGGCGCCTCGATAGCGAATATTGACGGCAATGTCGGCCTGCTGGCTCACCGGGGCGAGGAGCCCATAGTCGATGCTGTCCACGTCGACGGCCGTCAGCCCGCGGGCTTCCAGCTGGTTCTCGATGGCCTGCTGCGCGGCGTGGCCATAGTAAAAGTAGAGCCCGCCGTAGACCAGCCCGGCAAGTGCAGCGAGAGTGACGACAAAACGACCCATGGCATTCTCCCTGTGGGCAACAATGGTAGTGCGGTGCCGGGTTATATCATACCGGCTTGAATGGTGCCGCCTGGCGCGTTAGCTCAGCCCCGCGTGTCACAATAGCGGGGAGCGGGCTCACCCCGAGCGTGCGAGAACCTCACTGCTATCTGATCGATGACCCACGCCGAGCGTTTCACCCATCTTGCCGAGCGGCTGGCCGAATGGCAGCCACTGTGGCGCTGTCTGCCCTTTCAGCACCCGCGGCTGCCCTGGCGCCGCCGCTGGCCGGGCCTTGCCGAGGTGCTGCTGGCGCTGCCCGAGTCGGAGGTGTCGCGCCTGCAGGAAGATCCCTTCACCGATTCCCCCCTGGCCGCCTGGTTGCCGGTGGAGGAACTGGCTCGGCTGGTGGCCCTGCCGGCACTGGCTGAACCGGGTGAGGCCCTTCCGGAGGCCTGGGGAGAGGGTGTCGGCGAGCGCAAGTGGCGCCAGATCCAGGCCTTTCTGCCTCAGGTCGAGGTCTCAAGGAACGAGGCCCTGGTGGAGTGGTGTGCCGGCAAGGGACACCTGTCCCGGGCGCTGTCGCGCCACCACGCCATCGAAGTGACCGCCCTGGAGTGGCAACCGTCGCTTTGCGTGGCGGGTCAGACGCTGGCCGAACGGCAGGGCGCGCGGGTAACGCTGCGGGAGCAGGACGTGATGGCCCAGGACGCCGCTCGCTGGCTGGGTAAGGGAAGCGGAGTGGCGGCGCTGCACGCCTGCGGCGACCTGCATCGCCGGCTGCTGACGCTTGCCGTGGAGGCGAGCAGTGCCGTGACATTGGCACCCTGCTGCTACCAGCGCACCGCTGACGACACCTATCGTCCGCTATCACGTCTTGGCGCCGAGCTGTTGACCGCCCACGGCCTCGCGCTCACCCGCGACGACCTGGTTCTTGCCGTGCAGGAGACGGTCACGGCTCCCCGGGGCGTGCAGCGCCACCGCCAGCGCGCAGGCGCCTGGCGACTCGGTTTCGACCGACTGCAGCGCCAGGTGCGCGGCGTTGACGCCTACCTGGCGGTGCCGAGCCTCGCCTACGGACAGATGCCGGAAACCTTCGAAGGGTTCTGTGGCTGGGCCGCGCAGCAGAAGGGCATTGCGCTGCCGGCTGGGGTTGACTGGCGAGGCCTCGAGGCGGCCGGCTGGGAGCGCCAAGCCCAGGTGTCCCGTCTGGAGTTGGCCCGCCACCTGTTTCGCCGACCTCTGGAGGTATGGCTGGCGCTGGATCGCACGGCCTTTCTGGAAGAGGCCGGCTACTCGGTGGTGCTCGGCACCTTCTGCGACCGAGCGCTCACTCCCCGCAACCTGGTGCTGAAGGCTCGGCGCCGCTCGACGGACCCTTGACGTCGAGGGTCATGCCAGCTGTGTTCGCCCAGTCGCCATGGAACGCGTCAGGGCGACGGGCACGATTCGTTGACGGAGATGAGGCAGCCCTGGCGTGCCAGCCAGGTCTCGAAGTGGTCGTCCAGCAGTGACCGAGTGCGCGCGTACCAGTCCTCATCTTTGACGATGGCACCGGCGGCATTCAGCGGATGGGTTGGAATATGCAGGCGCATGTCTTGGTCGTTGTCCGGGTGGGTCGTGACCTGGAGGGTGGCCGATCGGCGCGCCGGGCCATAGGGAATGCGCCGGGCCAGATCGGCGAGGCGCTCGGTGGCTGTAGCGAAACGGATGAAGTCGCGGGCTGCCCCGGGATGGGGGGCGCCGCGGGGTATCACCCAGGTCTCGTGCTCCTGAACCTGAGCATCCCAGAGGATCTCGATGGGAGCGCCTCGATTGACTGCGGCATCGAAGAAGCGGCCGTTGTATCCCGAGGCCATCACCACCTCGCCCTCGACAAGCAAGCGCGGTGACTCGTCGCCGGCCTCCCACCAGCGTGTCTCCTTGAGCTCACCCAGTCGTTCCAGAGCCAGCCGCAGGCCGCGCGGGGTGCTTAGCAGCCGGTAGAGCTCCTCGCGGGGGACGCCGTAGGAGAGCAGGGCCCACTCCAGATTGACCGCCGGGGTGCGCTGCAGGGCCCTGGGCCCAGGGAAGCGCTGCTGATCGAAGAGGTCGGCGAGGCGGGTGGGGCGTCGCCCCGGAAAGGCATCGGGTCGATAGGCCACCACAGTGGCAAAGAGCGAGTGGGTGAGCGCGCAGTCGCCGATGGCCCCAGGCAGGAAATCCCGGTCTGCAGGAGTGCCGTCGGGCGCCGGGGTGGGCAGGTCGTGGGGCAACGGCTGCAGGAGCCCCTCCTCACAGGCGGCCATGGCCTGGCTGCGGGTCATGTCGATGACATCCCAAGGCGTTTCGCCGGCGGCCTCGGCACGACGCAGTGCGCCAAGGCCTCCGTCGTATTGATGGACCTCTACCTGCAAGCCGGTCTGCTCGGTGAAGGGGGCAAACAAGGCGTCGCGCTGGGCGCGTTCGTAGGCGCCTCCCCAGCTGAGCACTCGCAGCGGGTCGGCGAGGGCCGCCATTGACCAGGCGGTCAGCCCCAACAGCAGGGCGGCGAATAGGCCCCTAGCCATGGCCGTGCTCCTCGCGACGCAGGGCGTCGCTCTGGTGGAGGTAGGCATGGGCGATATGCACCTCGTAGACCACCCCCATGAAGACGCCCTGGTCCACCACCGCCAGGGCCTCGCCGGTCACCTCCTCGAGCAGCGCCATGGCCGCCCATAGGGTGGTGTCGGGGGCCAGGGACGGGCGTTCCGTGTCCACGCATTTGCGGGTCAGCCGACGCGAGTTCGACGCCTGGCGTGCCGCTTCTAGCTCGGCCAGCGTCACGCAGCCGTGATAGCGGCCGCGCTCGTCGACCAGGTAGGCCTCGCTGTGTCGCTCCCGGGCCAGGGTGGTAATGGCCTCGTCCAGGGGGGCATCGGGAGCGAGGGTAACGCAGTCCTGGGTCAGATAGTCGGTCACCAGGGTATCCATCAGCAGGGCCCGGCCACGACCCGAGGAGAGGTCCAGGCCACGGTCATGCAGCTGGATATCGAACAGCGAGCGGCCGAACAGCTGGGCGGCGATGGGGCTGGCCAGGGTCACGCTGGCCAGGGCAGCGGTGGTCAGAGCGTAGTTGCCGGTCAGCTCGAAAACGATCAGCAAGCTGGTCAGTGGGGCGCCGATCACCGGGGCGGTGACCGCCACCATGCCGCACACCGCATAGAAAATGAAGGTGTCCTGAGGCGCGCCGCTGATGCTGGCCACCAGGGTGCCGCAGAGCGCCCCGAACAGGGTGCCGATCACCAGAGCAGGGCTCAACACGCCACCGCTGAAGCCCATGCCCAGGCACAGGGCGGTGGCCGCGATCTTGAGCACCAACACCAGCATCAGTTCGCCGCCGCCGAAGGCGCCGGCGATGGTGGCGAAGCGCAGGGACGCCTGGCCCATGCCCAGGATATCAGGCACCCAGAGGGCCAGGGTGCCGAGCATGGCACCGGCCAGGGCGGGGCGCAGCGCCGGGCGCAGGGGCAGGCGGTCGGCCAGGTGGCCGACTCCCAGTATGGCGTGAAGATAGGCGCCGGCGACCAGAGCGCCGAGCCCACCGATGGCGACGAAGAGGCCGAACTCCCAGGCCCTGGGTACCGCGGTGTCGGCGACGTGAAAGAGCGCACCCTGAGCCAGTACCTGAATGGCGATCACATGGCCGACGAGGGCGGCAGCCGCGATAGGCGCGAAGGCACGCAGCGCGTAGTGGCGTAGTATCACCTCATGGGCGAAGATAATGCCCGCCAGCGGGGCATTGAAGGCGGTGGCAATGGCCGCGGCAACGCCGCAGGCGATGGTGATATTGTCCTCCGAGCGGCCCAGCCGCATCAGCCGCGCGCCCAGCGAACCCAGGGTGGCCCCCAGGTGGACCAGCGGACCGTACTGGCCCACCGAGGCCCCGGCACCCAGCGAGATCAAGGCGCTCAGCGCGGTGATACCCCCGGCCCGGGCCGGCAGCCGGCCGCGGCGAGTCTGCACAGCGGCAATGGCATCGGCGGGGGTGTGGGGGCGGCGTTCGGGAATGTGGTGGTGCAGGTGGCCAACGATCAGCCCGCCCAGGGTCGGTACGGCGATCGTGGCCAGCACCAGCAGCTCGTGGTGGGGAAACATCATCCTGCTGCGTGGAGAGATCAGCAGGACCTCGTTGAGCCACAGCACGCCACGGACAAAGCCGGCCGCCACCATCGCGGCCACCCCGCCGATCGCCGCGCCCAGCAGCACCAGCCCCAGAAAACGAAGCACCGGCAGGGGGCCGCGGCCGGGGAGTGTCGGATCGGGAGTCATGAATCAAGGTGTAGGCCTCCATGGCGATCGGGTCCACTATTGCCGACCGCCCCCTTCGGGGCGGCAGCGTTGAAATCCTGCCCCCGCTGCCCCTGTCCTTCAGCGCCAGGGCTCGGTCACAGTAGGAGGCCTTGAGCCTTGTCGGAAGCCGGGATGACACCATGAGAGGCGTGGGACTGGGCATCAGCGCGCTGGTGCTGATCGCAGCGGTGACCGTGGCGCTGTGGCCATTGAAGAATGGTCCCGTGCAGGAACGCGCGACCCGTGAACCGTCGGGGCTGAACGCCGATCGCGATCGTGAGGCCCTGGCCCACCGCCGCGGGGCGCTGCTCGACGAGATCGTCTTCCTGCGCGAGACCGACATGGGTCGCGTCACTGGCCTGATCGAGTCGGGCAGCCACCAGCTCTTCAGCCAGGGCATCTCCAGCCCCACGGTGGTCAACCGACTGCGCGACTCGGTCTACGCCGATGTTGATCTGGCCTTCGGCACGTCCAGCGAGCTGACCCTCAACCCGGCCGGGCCGGAACTCGCCGACGGCAGCCTCAACCCCTTTGCCTTGCCGGAGATCCGTGAGGCGCTCAACTGGTTGATCGACCGCCGCCATGTGGCCGAGGAGCTCTACGGCGGCCTGGCCGTGCCGCGCACCCTGCCACTCTCCACGGCCTTCCCCGACTATGCGCGCCTCGCCGAGGTGGCGCGAGAGCTGGAACTGCGCTACGCCCACGACCCGGAGCGCGCCCGGGCGGCGATCGATGCCGGCATGCACGAGCTTGGCGCGAGTCGTCAGGAGGGGCGCTGGACCTGGCGCGGCGAACCGGTACGCCTGCGTCTGTTGATCCGCACCGAGGACGAGCGCCGCCGGGTGGGAGACTACCTGGCCAACCTGCTTCAGGATGAAGGTTTCGAGGTGGAACGCCGCTATCGTACCGCCGAGGAGGCCTCGCGGCTGTGGATCGCCACGGATCCCGCCGCGGGCCACTGGCATCTCTATACCGGCGCCTGGATCTCCATTGTGATCCAGCGCGACCAGGCCGATAACTTCAGTTTCTACTACACGCCCCGCGGGCGCGCCGAACCGCTGTGGCAGGCCTATCGGCCGACGCCCGAGTTCGATGCGCTCGCCGAGCGGCTGTCACGGCGCGATTACCGACACTGGGAGGAGCGCCAGGAGATGATGGCTCGGGCCCTCGAGCTGGCCCTGGAAAATGCCTCAAGGGTGTGGCTGGTGGATCAGCTCAACGCCTCGGCGCGAGCCGCCAATGTCGAGGTGGCCGCGGATCTTGCCGGCGGCGTCTCCGGCTCGGCACTATGGCCTTACACCCTGCGCTACACCGACCGTCTCGGCGGGCGCATGGTCGTGGGGCTGCCTGGCCTGCTGGGCGAGCCCTGGAACCCGGTGGCCGGAAGCAACTGGGCTTTCGATCGCATGATCACTCGCGCCACCCAGGATCCGATGGTGCTGCCCGACCCCTATACCGGGCTCTATCACCCCCAACGCATCACCCGCGCCGAGGTGGCGGTGGCGCAGGGCGTTCCCGTGGAACACACCCTCGACTGGCTGACGGTGACCCGGGAGGCACGCATCGCGGTGCCCGATGAGGCCTGGGTCGACTGGGATGCCCTGCACGGGCGCTTCATCACCGTGGGGGAGGCCCACCCCGAAGGGCTCGAGGCGCGCACCCGGGTGCGGGTCCACTACGACGCCGATCTGTTCGACCGCCGCTGGCATGATGGCTCCTGGCTGACCCCGGCGGATTTCGTGCTGCCCTGGATTCTTGACTTCGAACGTGCCAGCGACGCGAGCCCGCTTTTCGACCCCGCCCACCTGGCTACCTTCGAGGCCTTTCGGGGCCACTTCCGCGGCTGGCGGATTGTCTCCACCGACCCTTTGGTGATCGAGATCTACAGTGACCAGATCTTCCCCGACGCCGAGAGCATCGTCGCTGCCAGGGCGCCGGGCCCGCTGCCGTGGCACGTGCTGATGCTGGGCATTCTCGGTGAGCGCCGCGGCGAGCTGGCGTTCTCCTCCAACAAGGCCGACCGCCAGCGCGTGGACTGGCTGAGCCTGGTGGCGGGCCCCAGCCTTCCGGCGCTGGCGCGGCTGCTGGAGCAGGCCAGGGCGTCAAGCGAGCTGCCCTACACGCTGGCCCTGGGCGAGTGGCTGACGCCGGGCGAGCGCGAGCGGCGTTTCGATGCCCTGGCCGCCTGGCATCAGGCGTTCGGCCACTTCTGGGTGGGCAGCGGCCCCTATCGCCTGCACTCGTTACATCCTGTGGAGGGCAGCGTGGTGCTGCGTCGCTTCGAGGGCTTCCGCGACCCGGCGGACCGCTGGCTCGGTCTGAGCAAGGCGCCCATCCCGGAACTGGTGCTCGACGGCCCCCTGGTGGTAGAGGCCGGAGATAACACCGGGCGCGAGGCCGCGGCCTTTCGCCTTCTCGTCACCGTGGAGGGCCAGCCCTATCCCGAGGCGGCGCTCCAGGAGGTGAATTACCTGCTGTTCGACGGCCAGGGGGCGCTGGCAAAGCGCGGTGAGGCCTTGTCGCTGGGTGACGGTGAGTGGCGGGTGCGGCTGGACGCCGAGACCCTGGCGGCCCTGGGCAGTGGCGCCAACAGCCTCGAGCTGGCGGTGACCAGCCGATGGGTTGCCTTGCCGGCCTTCGCCTCCCATGTGTTTGCCACCGTGCCACACGGCGGGGAGGTGCCCTGATGACCCCGGAGACCACGACAGAATCGTCCCCCTCGCTGCGTCGCGCTCGATTGCGCGATCTGCGCCACCTGCTGTTCTTCGCCATCAAGCGCCTGGTGGCGCTGCTGGCCACGGTGCTGGTGGGGGTCTACCTGACCATTGTGGTGGCCAATATGGGGGGGCAGGTGGACGAGCTGCGCCTTGTGCAGATCAGAAGCGAGGTGGTCGAGATGGTACGTGTCGATCCGGCCTTCTTCGACATGCCCGGCGAGCAGCGCAACGCCCTGGTGGCGCGCCAGGTGGCCCTGGAGGTGGAACGGCTGCGCCTCGACCAGCCCTTCGTGGTGCGCAGCCTCGACTACCTGCAGCGCGCCATGAGCCTCGATCTGGGCCGCGCCGAGAAGATGCACAGCGATCGCGGCTCTCGGGAGGTGCGCGACATCATCACCGAGCGACTCCCGGCGACCCTGCTGCTGTTCGGCACCGCCAACCTGCTGGTGTTCTTCACCGCGGTGTTTGCCGCCCTGCGCCTGTCGCGGCATTACGGCAGCGCCCTGGACCGCACGATGATCGCCCTGGCGCCGAGTTCCGCTGCGCCGGGCTGGTTCTATGGCATCTTTCTGATCTTGCTGCTGGCCTTCGTGTTTCCGCTGCTGCCCGCCGGGGGCATGGTCGCCGCGCCGCCCCCGGAGACCCGTCTGGCGTACGCCGCCAGCTTGATCCGTCACATGCTGCTGCCGGTGGCGGCCATGTTCCTCTCCTCGATCTTTGTCTCCATCTACTCCTGGCGGACCTTCTTCCTCATTCACTCCAGCGAGGATTACGTGGAGATGGCGCGCGCCAAGGGGCTACCGTCCCACCGCATCGAGCGGCGCTATATCCTGCGCCCGGCCCTGGCACCGATCATCACCAGCTTCCTGCTGATGCTGATCGGTTTGTGGAGCGGTGCCATCATCCTCGAGCAGGTGTTCAACTGGCCGGGTCTCGGCTCGCTGCTGTTCCAGGCCATCGGCCACCGAGATACCCCGGTGATCATCGGTGGGGTGGTGATCTTCGCCTACCTGCTGGCGGCAACCGTGTTTGCGCTGGATATCCTCTATGCGCTACTCGACCCGCGGGTGCGGATCCAGGGAGGTCGCCGATGAGTGACGTGACCCGGCCCAGGGCCTGGCGTGAGCTGGCCCGCTACCCCTCGGCCCTGGTGGGGATGATGATCATCCTGCTGCTCAGCGGCGTGGCCATCACCACCCTGGTGGCGATTCCCTATGGTGAGGCCCTGGAGCGCTGGCGGGGCGGCGAGATGTGGCAGCGCTACCCGGTCAACGCTTCTCCCGCCTGGGTGGATCGCCTGAGCGGCGGCAATGCTGCCCGCACCCTGGTGGTGGCCAGCCGCGATGCCGAGATTGAGGAGGCCGCTTTCCCGGGTGGTCGGCGGCTGCAGATCCCGCTGGAGTTCGACTACACCTACGGCGGTTTCCCGAGCGAGATCAACCTCTTCCTGACCGCCGAGGATCACGTCCGCACGCCCTTTGTCAGGCTGCTGTGGCAGGCACCGGACGGCCGCGAGATCGCGCTGGGGGGCTATCGGATCGGCCCTCAGGAGCGCATCTCGCTGTCCCAGGACCGCGGCCTGGCGCGGCGACTGGGCGGGCTGGCGCCCCATATCGGCCTGCTGGCCGACCACGACGGCCAAGGCGAGCCGTCTGTCACGCCGGCCGCTCCCGAAGTGCTGGAGGGCCGCTATCGGCTGCTGCTCGACGCCGTGCTGTTCGACGAGCAGGCCGGCCTCGAGGCCGAGCTGGTGCTCTATGGGCGGGTGCATGGTGTCGCCGGCACCGACCATCAGCGTCGCGATCTCAGCCTGGCACTGCTCTGGGGCACGCCGGTGGCGCTGGCCTTCGGGCTGATCGCCGCCGTGGGCACCACCCTGACGACCCTGGTGATCGCCGCCGTCGGGGTCTGGTACCGCGGCTGGGTGGACGCGGTGATCCAGCGCCTCACCGAGGTGAACATGATCCTGCCGGTGTTGCCGATACTGGTGATGGTGGGCACTCTCTACTCTACCAGCATCTGGCTGATGCTCGGCGTGGTGGTGCTGCTGGGTATCTTCAGTGCCGGCATCAAGACCTACCGCGCCATGCTGCTGCCGATCCGCGAGGCGCCCTACATCGAGGCGGCGCTGGCCTATGGGGCCTCGGACCTGCGCATCGTGTGGCGCTACATGCTGCCGCGCATCCTGCCGGTACTGATTCCCACCTTCGTGACCCTGATCCCCACCTTCGTCTTTCTGGAGGCGTCGCTGGCGGTGCTGGGGCTCGGGGACCCCGAGCTGCCCACCTGGGGCAAGGTGCTCAACGACGCCCAGTCCCAGAGTGCGCTCTACAACGGCTACGTCTACTGGGTAGTGGCCCCGGCGATCCTGCTGATGCTCACCGGCCTGGGCTTCGCCATGCTCGGTTTTGCCCTGGACCGGGTCTTCAATCCGCGCCTGAGGAGCCTGTGATGCAGAGCGATTTAACGGGGGCGACGCGGATGGGCGTTCCGCTGATGGGAGAGCCCTTGCTCAGCGTCGAGAACCTGGCGCTTCACTACCGTACCCGCGGCGGCGCGGTGCGCGCCGTGGACGGGGTGAGCTTCGACGTCAAGCGCGGCGAGGCGCTGGTGATCCTCGGCGAGTCGGGCTGCGGCAAGAGTTCGCTGGCTCGGGCGCTGATGCGGCTGTTGCCGCGCAACCTGGCCCACCACGGCGGTCGGGTCCGCCTGGGCGGTACCCCGATCAGCGAGCTCTCCGACGAACGCTTTCGCCGCGAGGTACAGTGGTCACGCATGGCGCTGGTGATGCAGGCCTCCATGAACGCCTTGAACCCGGTGGTCAAGGTGGGCGAGCAGGTCGCCGAGCCGCTGCGCGAACTGAAGCGCTGGCCCAGGCGCCGGGCGCTCGAGCGCGCCGCCGAGGTGTTCCAGCGAGTGGGGCTGCCGCTGGACTTCATGGCCCGCTACCCCTTCGAACTCTCCGGCGGCATGCGCCAGCGGGCGGTACTGGCCATGGCGCTGGTGGCGGAGCCGGAGCTGGTGATCCTCGACGAGCCCACCTCGGCGCTGGACGTGCTGACCCAGGCGGCGATCATGAATGTCCTGAAAGAGCTGAAACGTGACCTCGGCACCAGCTTTATCCTGATCACCCACGACGTGGCCACCTCCAGCGAGCTGGCCGACCGGGTGGCGCTGATGTATGCCGGCGAGCTGGTGGAGGCCTGCAGCGCGACGCGCTTCTTCGGCGAGCCGGCCCATCCCTATTCACGCCTGCTGATGAAAAGCGTGCCGCGGCTCCACGCGCGCGAGCGGCCCCGGGCCATTCTCGGCCAGCCGCCGAGTCTGCTTGATCCGCCCGCGGGCTGTCGCTTCGCCGCGCGCTGCCCCGAGCGCTTCGCCCGCTGTGGCGAGTCGCCGCCGGCCTTCGCCCTCGGGATAGGCGAGAGAGCCGGCGAGGGAGCCGGCGAAAGCCGCCATCGGGTCCGCTGCTGGCGGTATGAGCCGAACGGGGGAAGTGGCCATGGCTGAGACGCCGCTGGTGGAGGCCGATGGCCTGCACACCTGGTTCGAACTGCGCCAGTGGGGCTTCCTGCGGGTGGGAGCGGTACGCGCCGTGGATGACGTGAGTTTTACCCTGGCTCGCGGCGAGGCGGTGGCCTTCGTCGGCGAGAGCGGCTGTGGCAAGAGCTCTCTGGTACGCACCCTGCTGGGCCTGCATCGCCCGACTCTGGGCGAGGTGCGCTTCGAGGGCGTCTCGCTTGCCGGCCTGACGGGCGCCTCGCTCAAGGCCTATCGGGCTCGGGTGGGCTATGTGCAGCAGGACCCCTTCGGTGCGCTGCCGCCCTTTCTGGACGTGCGTCGGATCCTGGCCGAGCCGCTCAAGGTGCACGGTGTCAAGGATCGCGCCGAGCGCGAGCGTCGCATTCGCGCGGCCCTGGAGGAGGTGCGACTGACCCCGGTGGAGGAAGTGCTGGGCAAGTTTCCCCACATGCTCAGCGGCGGCCAGCAGCAGCGGGTGGTGATCGCCCGGGCACTGATTCTCGAACCGGCGCTGGTGATCGCCGACGAGCCGGTGTCGATGCTCGACGCCTCGGTGCGGGTGGAGATCCTCGAACTGCTGCGCAATATCCAGCACCGCCGGGGGCTGACGCTGGCCTTCGTTACCCACGATCTGGCCACGGTGCGTCACTACGCCGAGCACATCTTCGTGCTCTACGCCGGCAAGGTGGTGGAGCGCGCCCCGGTGGAGGACCTGCTCGACGCGCCCCAGCATCCCTACACCCGGGCGCTGCTGGCCGCGCTCTCCGACCCGGACGCCGCCAATGCCACCCGCCTGCGCGAGGTGCCAGGCGGTGAGCCGCCGAGCCTGATCGACCCGCCCGCCGGCTGCCGCTTCCACCCGCGCTGCCCCCAGGCCATGGCGGGACTCTGCGACCGGGAGGTGCCCCCGGACTTCACCCCGCGCCCCGGCCACAGCGCCGCCTGCTGGCTGCACCGATGACACTCGACGACCGGCGAACGCCCGGCAGGGGAGAATCCGACCATGGAGTTCCGCAATCAGGTCATTGATCCGGAGGCGTTGCCGACACTCGCCTCGGTGCCCATGACATCGGTATCGCCGCGTCTGGCGCCCTGTCAGGCCATCCTGCAGTGGGCACGCTGGCTGGTGATCACGGCGCTGGTGCTGCACCTTCCGGTTCGCAACGAAGTGCTGGCCCACTGGCAGCCCTGGCTTGCCGCGGTGACCGGCGGACTGGGCCTCATCGCCGTGGCGCTAGGCTGGGTGGAGGCTCGCCGCCGGGCCTACGGACTGCGCGAACATGATCTGATCTATCGCCGTGGCTTGCTGGTTCGCCGCACCCAGGTGCTGCCCCTGGTGCGCCTGCAGCACGTCGAGACCCTCAGCAACCCGGTGGAACGCGCCTTCGGACTGGTGCGGCTGGCCTGTTTCACCGCCGGCGGGCGCGGCGCTGATCTGGTGCTGGAAGGGCTGCCGGCGCAGCGTGCCGAGGCAGTCAAGCAGCATCTGCTGGCACGTCTGGAGGGTATGCCAGCGGCGCAGCCCCGGGCCGAGGAGACACCATGAGCCAGAAGGCGGAGTCGCCAGGTCCCGACCGGCTCGCTCTGGCTGACTGGCAGCGGCTCTCTCCCTGGGCGGTGGGTCTGATGCTGGTCACGGGCAGCCTCTCTCTGGTGCGCCAGCATCTGCCGCTGCTGCTCGGCGCAGGGGCCGGACTGGCGCTGGTAGAGCGCGTCGGGTGGCGTGAAGTCGGTGGGGGTGTCGCGCTGCTGGTGCTGCTGGGGGGGCTGCTGAGCCTGCTCTATTATCGCCGCTTCCGCTTTCGTCTCGACGGGGACGTGCTGGTCATCCAGAAGGGGCTCTTCGAACACCGTGAGTTCAAGGTGGCGGCCCGCCATGTTCAGCATATTGCCGTGCATCAGCCGCTCTATCTGCGCCCCTTCGGCGTGGTGCAGTGGCAGGTGGAGACCCTGGCCGGTGAAGCCTCGCGCATCGCGCTGCCGGGTATCCGCCGCGAGCTGGCGGATGCCCTGGGGAAAACGCTGCAGCGAGCGAGCGACGCGGACGTGCCGGCCGAGGCGCCCGTCAGGGTGTCCGATGCGGCGGCTCAGCCCGCGTCGCGGGTTTGCTATGCCCTCACGCCCCGGGGATTGGTGCTGCATGGCCTGACCAGCCGTTCGATCTATGTGATCGCCGCCATGCTCTCGCCGCTGGTGCAGCCTTTCGAACGCTGGCTGCATGCTCGGCTGCCGCAGCTTGACCTGCTCGCCTGGCTACCCGACTCGCCGCTGGTGGCCGTGGGCCTGGGCATGGGGGTTGTGGTGCTGGTGTTGGCAGCATTGGCCGTGTTGGCGGCCTGGTGGCGCTTCCATGGCTATGTGCTGCGCGACGAGGGCGAACGTCAGGTCCAGGTCAGCGGCCTCCTTCATCGTCATGAGCAGGTTCTGTCGCTGTCGCGCCTCCAGGTCGTCGAGTGGGTACAGACCGGCCTGGGCCGCGTGCTGGGGCGGGGGTATCTGGTCTGTCACCAGTTCGGGGCCCTGGGCGGTGCCGGCGCCGAGTCGCGGCGTTTTCTGGTGCCGGGGATGACCCTGACCGAGGGCGAGGCGCTGATCGAGAGGTTATGGCAGGGGTCTGGCAAGCTGCCGCCATTGAACCGGGTGAGTCGCGTCTACCGGCGAGTGCTCTGGCTGCGCACCCTGCTCGGGCTGAGCACAGCGGTGGCGCTGCTGGTCTGGCTGGCGTGGCCGATGAGGCTGCCGCTTTGGGCCTGGGGACTGGTGGCTGTGAGCCTGGCGGGGTTGGCGGGAGCAGCGGCCCAGCTGCGCTGGCAAGCGTTGGGCTGGGCACAGCGGGGGGAGACCTTTCATGTGCGACAAGGGCTGTGGGGTCAGCGCACCAGCATCTTTCCCCTGTCGCATGTGATTTCCTTGCACCTCTGCCAGAGTTGGCTGCAGCGCCGCCGGGGAGTCGTCACCCTGCAGCTTCAGGTGGCCAATGGCCAGCTGACGCTGCCGTTTCTCGATGAGCCCCTGGCGAGGGCGCTGGCCGATCGCCTGCTGGCCGGCGTGGCGCGTGTTACCGAGAATTCGCCTGAGCCTTGGCACCGAAATGCGTGTGAAGCCAGGCGTTGATGGCGTCGGATTCGTAGAGCCACTCCACGCCGCCGTCGTCGCGGGTGATCCGCAGGCAGGGGACCTTGACCCGGCCGCCGCCCTCGGCCAGCGCCTGGCGGTGCTCCGGATGGAGCTGGGCGTCGCGGACCTCGATGGGCAGGCCCAGCCGGGCGATCTCCTTGCGCACCTTGACGCAGAAGGGGCAGGTGCGGAACTGGTAGAGGGCGAGGTTCTTGCAGGCGTCGTCGACCTCGGCCTGCTCCTCGGCGCTGCGCTCGACGGACTGGGGCGTGGAGAGCTTCTCGGCGATCAGTACGACCGGTGCCAGCACCAGGCGCAGGCCGCGGAAGAAGGCGCGGATAAGAATTCGCATCGGGGTGGTTGACCTCAAAAAAGGTAAAGGGAACGCCGCCCATGATGCCTGCCTGGGCGGCGACTGGCCATCCCTCGCGCAGACGCTCCCCTTCGGCCTGTTACCACCGCCTAGTCGGTGAACTCGATGCGCAGCGGATTCGACGCCACCGGCCAGGTTCCGACGTCTCGGGTCTCGCCCTCATCGTCCAGCATCAGATGGCTGCGCTGGCCGTGATGGCGAAGCCGCGAGGCGAGCCACACCAACGCCTCGGGGTCGTCGCCGCTGAGCAGGCCAGTAGGCGCTTCCGGGTGCATCCAGAACCGCGCCCGGCCAGCCCGCTCCAGGGTTTCCCGGGGCGTCGGCGGGGCGGCGAGGCCCTGGTCCCGACGCCATCCGATGACCTCGTCGGTGGTGCCGATCACCAGATGGGGAGCGTCGTCCTGCCACCTGGCATCGACGGGTAGCGCCTCAAGCGGACGCCCCAGGGTCCTTGCGGCCAGCCCTTCCAGCTCCGCTGTGCGGCCCGGCGTCAGGGCCAGGAGCCGGGTCTCCGGATCGAGGAGCAGCCGGCGAAGCACGCTGGGCGGCTCGCCGGGATGGCGCAGCAGATGGGCGTCGGGGTCCACTTCCAGGGCCCGTGGCTCTGCCGCCAGGGGGATGGCAAAGGATTGACGCTGGCTGTCCATTCGCTGGACCCGTGTCACCCGCCCCGCGTCGGTGTCCACCACAAGAGGCACGTCCAGGGGCCAGGGGGCGTGCGCGCCGCGCTGGATCAGTACGCCGTGCAGCCAGCCACCGTCTGGGCCAGGCGCGAATCGGACCTCGTCGAGGACGAGGTCGGGACGGCCGGGGCGGTCGCGCCAGGCGGCTAAGAGGGGAGCGAGATCCTCACCGGCCGCGTCGCTGAAGGCGGCCTCGAGAGCCTGCCAGTCCGCGGTGCGATGCATCCAGCGCGTGGCGACGTCGCCCAGGGCCGCGTCGAAGCTAGCGTCGCCCAGGCGCTGTCGCAGCATATGGAAGAGCAGGGCGCCATGCTGATAGCCGATCAGGCGGCCGGCCGGATCGGGGCCGCCGCGAAAACCGCGCAGGGCAGGCTGGCGCGATGCGGGCAGTGAGGCCAGGTTGAGCAGCCAGCCGCGTCGCAGGTCGGCATCTTCACCGCGGGTCTCGGCCACGGCGTGGTCGGCCAGGTAGGTGGTCAGCGCCTCCGCCCAGTTGCCGCTCGGGTAGTCGACCTGGACCCCGGCGCCCCACCAGGCGTGCATGATCTCATGGGGCAGGGACGTGTCCGGGATAAAGGGCAGGGGAATCACGCGCTCGCCGAGCAGGGTAAAACCGGGGAAGGCCAGCCCGACCGGCGACGGCGAGGCGGCGATGCTGAAGCTCTCGAAGGGAAAGCGCCCCAGCCTGGCCTGGAAGGCGGAAAGATGCTGTGCCGCCCGCTCCAGGTAGCGTTCGCCGAAGGCAGCATCCAGCGCCGCCGGGAAGAGCACCCGCAGTGTCACGCCGTCCACGTCGCGCTCGCGCAGCGCCCAGGGGCCGGCGGCGATCTCCACCTCGCGGGTTCGAGGGTGGTAAAAGCGGGTCAACCGGCTGGCCGATCTATCCTTCGCCTCGGTGGTCTGCTCGGTGGTCTGCTCGGGGCTTTCTGCGGGCGTCTCCGCGATCAGGGAGCCGCTGCCCACCGCCCGCTGGCCTGCCGGGGTGTGCACCGCCAGCCACAGTGGACCGGCGCCTTCCACCAGATGGGGGTACCAGCCGCCGCGGGTGGGCAGGAAGGTACCGGCCTCAGCGATGGCGTGGCGCGCCCCGCGTTCCGGTGATTCGAGCCTGCCCTGCCAGCGCAGGGTGATTGTCTGCGCCGGACAGGCCGGCACCAACCATCGCCCCTCAGGGTCCCGGTCGAGCGTCAGCGCCTGCCCGCCGCAGCGGGCGTCGCTGACTGCCAGCCCCTCAAGCAGTGTGAAGCGTCCGCCCGCGGGCAGCGGCTGTACCAGTTCGCCGGCAAGATGCCGCTGGGCGGGGTCGAGGCGCAAGGTCAGCTGGCGCTCTGGGCCGGGCGCCTCCCCCCAGACGGGACCGGCCAGCAGCGCGACAAGCAGAGCCCAGGGCAGGGGCGGACAGCAACGAGGTGGGCGCAGCATCGCCATGGCGTTCAGCGGGCCTCGTCGCGAAGCGGGAAGCGGACCAGCAGCTCCTCGGTGGCACCGTCGCGGGTCACGGCGAGGGGCAGCAGGGTGCCCGGCGTCTGGCGACGCACCAGGTCGGTCAGTTCGCCGGGGTGGCGCATGGGCCGGCCGGCGGCCTCGACGATCAGGTCGCCCTCGACGAGGCCCAGTCCCTCGGCCAGGCTCTGCTCCGACACCCCGATCACCTGCACCCCGTCTTCGTGGGCGGTAATCAGAATGCCCATACGCTGGGGCTCGGGGGGTTCGAAGCCGGCCTCATCGCCCAGGGTAAAGAGGGCATCGGCCAGGCCCGCCGGCGGCGTGCAGTCGGGATCACGGTCCCAGGCCATCAGGCCGGCCGCCGCATCGATGCCCAGGTCGGCGAGCTGATGAGGCACGCCGTGACCGTAGCTGACGTGTCCCTGGCCCATCAATCCCACCACCAGCGCCGCCTCCTTGGTGGCCTCGGCCAGGCCCTGTGCCATGGCGCGGTCCCATACCAGCTGGGCGTCGATGAAGCGCTCGAGGCCCGCCTCGTACTCACCTTCGCTGGGGTGATTGGCATAGACCTCAGCCAGCGCCTCGCGATAGCCCATCGAGGCCGGTGCCGGCGGCGTGATGCCGTGGCGCTCCGCCGCGGGGACCGCCTCCCAGCCCTCGGCGGCGAGCCGCTGGCGCAGCGCCGGCGTGACGTTGATGGCCAGCAGCGGGATTTGCTGCATGCGCGCGAAGTGCAGGATCGGCAGGTAGGCGTCGGGATCGTAGCCCCAGGCGCCCAGCCAGTCGCTCTCGGCCAGGAAGTCGGCTTCGTTGAGCTCGCCGGCCACCCAGGCGTCCAGCGTTGGCTGGGCTTCCCGGGGCAGCATCTCCAGGCCGATTACCATCTCCGGCTGGCGGGCATGCAGGCCGGCCAGGGTGTGCAACTGCCAGCGGTGGTGGGCCAGGCGCTCGTGCTGCTCGCCGAGCAGCACCACGCGGCGCTCGGCCAACTCGGCCATCAGCGGGGCGGTGCCCACGACCTTGCCCCCGCGCTGCCACTGGCCGGGGGTGGGACAGGCGTTGGCCTGGGCGATGGCGGGCAGGCCGGCGAGGGCCAGGATGAGCAGGGGAGCGACAAGGGGCGGATGGCGGCGGCGCGGCATGGGATCTCCTGACGGGCGAGTCGACGGACCTGAATGCGCTACCATAGCGCAGTCGTTATCGCGTCAGAAAAAAGATGGAATCAACGGGTGCGTCCGCGGGAGAGGTGCAGGCAGCAGTGAAGTCGATACACTTGACTGACAGGTAACGGCTCGAATCGACGCCGGCGGAGGGCACATGACATTCAGGCTTGGCGCAGTGGCAGCAATGCTGGCTTTTACCTTGACGGGCTGCGGCGGCGACCCGCGCACCAGTGAGGTGACCCTGACGGTGCTGGCCGGAAACGCCGAGGCCCACGACGGCAGTCGCGTGGCCACTGAAGGCGTGGTGCGACATTTTGACGATCCGCTGCACTACTGGATCGAGGACGAGGACCTCAACCGAGTCGAGCTCTTCCCCCATGAGACGATCGCCCCGCACCTGGGTGAGAGGGTGCGGGTGGAAGGCCAGTTCGCTTTCTCCCCGGAAGCGGGTCGCCGCCTTACCCTCGACAGCGTCGATGTGCTGGAAAGCCGAGAGTAGCCCCGCGGGCCGGCGCTTGGGAGGCCTGCGGATGCCAGGGAGGGCAATCCGCCACCGACTCGTCGAGCGAGCTCAGCTGCCGCGATCCAAGGGGCGCATCGAGGCCATCGACCTGGCCCGCGGTATCGCCATCGCGCTGATGATCCTCAGCCACGCGGTGAGCGGCCTTCACGGCATTCTTCAGCTGCCCGACTGGGGGATGGTGCCGGTTCACCTGCTCACCAAGGTCTCCTCCTCGCTGTTTATTCTGGTATTCGGCATCGCGCTGGCCGTGGCCTTCCTGCCCCGAGTCGGCGAGCCGGGCTGGCCACGGCGTCGGCTCACGCTGATGCTGCGCGGGTTGGAGGTGCTGTTCTGGTACAAGGTGCTGACGGTCGTGGAGATGCTGCCGCTCTATGCGCCGGCGGACATCCTCGACACCCTGCTATACCAGCGCTTCCCGATCTGGGTCGAGATCCTTGGCTTCTATGCCATCGCCCTGCTTTGGCTGCCCTGGGTATTGCCGCTGTGGTGTCGCCTTCCGCTGTGGTCGCGGCTACTGCTGCCGGTGGCCATCGTCCTGGTCGCCGGCTGGATGGAGCGGCACCTCACCTTCTGGGGCATCGAGCCGCTCAAGGCGATCCTGGTGGAGGACGCCGACCACTACACCTGGGGCCAGCTTACGCGTCTGCCGCTGGTGCTGCTGGGTCTGCTGGTCGGCGAAGCACTGCTGCGCAGCGACTGGAATCCGCTGGCACGACGACGGCTGGTGCTCGTCATCGCCGGTGCCGGCGGGCTGCTGCTGCTGGGCTTCTTTACCCTGGCTCTCCTTGCGACCGGCAACGGGCCCTATCCGGCGCTCATGGCGGTGGCGCGAAACGTCGGCAAGCATCCCCCGGAGCTCGCCTTCATGCTGTTCAGCCTGGGCGGCGCCCTGGTGATCCTGGCACTCTGTCTGCAGGGCGGCGCGGCGGCGGCGCGCTGGCTCATGCCGCTGACCCTGATCGGCGGCGACGCCCTCAAGGCCTTCGTCTTCCATATCGTGGTGATCTTCGGGGTCTTTCGCTACCTGCTGGAGGCCTGGCAGGTCTACTCCTACCCACAGGTGCTGGGCATCGGACTGGCGTTGGTGCTGGCCACGTCGGGCTGGATTGCCCTGACCCGGTGGTTCAAGGAGCTGCGCGGCTGAATCGAAAGACAGCGCAGCTGCTGCGCAAAGCCGAACGTGGGAGAGCAGCCAGAACGCGGGATAAGTGAAACGGGGGTGTTCGGCTCGTGCGATACTGCATGCAGCCAGCCTATGGGGCCTCTAGCCACGCTCGATTAGCATCCTGTGCAGATCGCGGTACCCTAGTACCCAGGCATGGCCATGCGGCGTTATCCGCATTGGCTCCCTTCACGATCTGCAAGGAATTTTCCGTGTCACGACTGCATCGACTCATCCCCGTACTGGCCAGCCTGCCTCTGCTGGTGAGTTCCCTGGGCATGGGATCCTCTGCCAGCGCCGGCGAGCGCCTGCAGCTGGTGGCCACCACCAGCATGGTGGCCGACGTGCTGCGCGAGGTGGGCGGTGAGCAAGTGGAAGTGCGCGGGCTGATGGGTCCCGGCGTCGATCCTCACCTCTATCGCCAGACCCGCAGCGACGTCACCGCCATGACCCGGGCCGATGCGGTGTTCTGGAACGGCCTCTACCTGGAGGCGCAGCTCGAGTCCTTCCTCGGGCGTCTGGGTGAGCGTCAGCCGGTCATCGCGGTGGGCGAGGCGGTGCCCAGCGAGGCCCGACTCGCCGATGAGGAGTATCCCGACCAGTACGACCCTCATGTATGGATGGATCCGAGCCGCTGGCGTTTTGCCGTGGAGGCCATCCGTGATGCCCTCGCCGAGTTGGCGCCTTCCCACGCCGACACCTTCGCCGACCGTGCCAACGCTTATTTGAATGAGCTCGAGGCGCTCGACGCCTATGCCCGAGAGGTGCTGGCGAGCGTGCCCGAAGAGGCCAGGGTACTGGTCACCGCCCACGACGCCTTTGGCTACTTCGGCGACGCGTACGGCTTCGAGGTGCTCGGCATTCAGGGCTACTCCACCGACAGCGAAGCAGGGTTGGCGCGCATCGAGTCGCTGGTGAACCTGTTGGCGGAACGCGGGATCGGCGCGCTGTTCGTGGAAACCTCGGTCTCGGATCGCAACGTGCGGGCGCTGGTGGAAGGGGCGGCGGCGCGCGATCACGAGGTGCGCATCGGTGGCGAGCTCTACTCCGACGCCATGGGGCCCGAAGGTAGCTACGAGGGTACCTGGATCGGCATGTTCGACCATAACGTCAGCCAGATCGCCCTTGCCCTGGGCGGCGAAGTGCCCGAGGGCGGGCGTCTGGGTCGGCTCGGCCATCTCAAGGAGCTGCCCTGATGCCCGATGCCCGGCTCGACAAGGCCATCATCGCCAGCCCCCTGGCGATTCATGGCCTGACCGTTAGCTACGACCACCGCCCGGTGGTGCATTCGGTCGATTTTGTCACGCCGCCGGGCAGTATGAGCGCCATCATCGGGCCCAACGGCGCCGGCAAGTCGAGTTTTCTCAAGGCGGCGCTGGGTATCACGCGACGCCTCACCGGTGACGTACGGGTGTTCGGCAGACCCTACGCCGAGATGACACGCCACGTCGCCTACGTGCCTCAACGCAACAGCGTCGACTGGGACTTCCCCGCCCGGGTGATCGACGTGGTGGTCATGGGACTATTCCGTGACCTGAGCTGGTGGCAGTTCGGCGGTCGCGAGCAACGCCGACGGGCAATGCAGGCCCTGACCCGGGTCGGCATGGAGGCCTTCGCCGAGCGGCAGATCGGTCAGCTTTCCGGTGGCCAGCAGCAGCGGGTCTTTCTGGCTCGGGCGCTGGTTCAGGAGGCCGAGCTGACCATTCTCGACGAGCCCTTCGCCGGCGTCGATGCCGCGACCGAGACCGCCATTGTCGAGGTGCTCAAGTCGCTGCGCGACGAGGGACGCACCCTGCTCTGCGTGCACCATGACCTGGCGACGGTGCGCGACTATTTCGACTATTTGCTGCTGCTCAACGTCCGCCGCATCGCCGCGGGTCCGGTCGAGAAGGTCTTCACCGAGGCCAATCTGCAGGCCACCTACGGTGGGCGACTCAGCTCGGTGCAACTGGCACGGCTGGTGGAGCCGTCCCTGGCAGCCGGGGGGCGCTGATGGAGACCTGGTGGCGGGCACTCACCTTTACTCTGGGCTATAACACCGGCGTGGTGACTCTGGGGGCGATGCTGCTGGCAGCCGGAGCCGGCATGGTCGGTACCTTTGTGCTGCTGCGCAAACGCGCTCTGGTCAGCGATGCCATCAGCCACGCGACCCTGCCAGGCCTGGCGCTTGCCTTTATCCTGGTGGGCTTGACCACCGGCGACGGCCGCTACCTGCCGGCACTGCTGCTCGGCGCTGCGGCCAGCGCCGCGCTGGGCCTCTGGGCGGTGCAGGCGATCAGTGATCACACCCGGCTGGGGGAGGACGCCGCCATCGGCGCCGTGCTCTCTACGTTTTTTGCTTTCGGGGTGGTGCTGATCACCGTGATTCAGTCCATGACAGTGGTCGGGCAGTCGGGTCTGACCGGTTATCTGGTGGGTGCCACCGCGGGCATGCTCGCCTCCGAGGCCAAGTTGATTGCCGCCTGCGCCCTGGGGTTGCTGGCAGCGGTCCTGGTGCTACGCCGCGATCTACTGCTGCTATGTTTCGATGCCGATTTTGCGCGCACCCAGGGTCTCGATACCCGGCGTCTGGACATTGTGCTACTGATGCTGCTGATGGCGGTAGTCGTGATTGGCCTCAAGGTGACCGGGTTGATCCTGATCGTTGCCCTGACCATCATCCCCCCCGTGGCAGCGCGATTCTGGACCGATCAGCCCATGCGCATGGTGGCACTGGCCGCCGTGCTGGGCGCGCTGGCCGGCTACCTGGGGGTGACACTGTCCAGCGTGCGCGAGGGGCTGCCAACCGGCGCGCTGATCGTGCTCTCCGCCTTCGTGCTCTTCCTTGTCTCTTTTCTTTTCTCGCCGCGCCGCGGTGTGCTGGCCTCGCTGCTGGCCTACCGCCGGCTGCGGCGTCGGATACACCTGCGTCAGGGGCTGCTCGCGCTGTGTCGCGACGAGCCGATCTTCGACGACCTGACCCTGGCCTTGCTGCGCCGCCGGGGCTACATTCGCCGCGACGGCGTGGCGACCCAGGAGGGTCTGGCCGCCGCCAGAGACGCCGAGCACGAGGAGCGGCTCTGGTCGATCTATCGGGCGCGCTATCCGGATGATGCCCTACACCGCGAGCACGCGGGACTGGTGCCCATCCATGAGGTGCTCTCGCCGGATGCGATCATGGCACTGGAGACCCAACTGATGGGGCGCCGGGAGGTCATGCGATGAGCGAGTTCATGATGTTCAGCCTGGTGCCGATAACCGTGGCGGTCATTATCTCCATGACCTGCGCCCTGCTCGGCAATTTCCTGGTGCTGCGCCGGCAGAGCCTGATCGGCGACGCGATCAGTCACGTGGCGCTGCCCGGCATCGTGGTCAGCTTTCTGCTCACCGGAGTGCTCTCCTCCTCGGCGATGATGCTCGGTGCCGGGGTCTCGGCGTTGGTCACGGTGGGCATGATCGAGCTGATTCGCCGGCTAGGCCGGGTGGAGGCGAGCGCCGCCATGGGGGTGGTATTCACCAGCTTGTTTGCCCTGGGTGTGCTGCTGCTGGAGTGGCATGGCGCCAGCGGGGTGCATCTGGACGTGGAGCATGCTCTCTACGGCAACCTCGAGAGTCTGATCTGGTTTGATGGCACGAGTCCTGCGGCGCTGGTCGACCCCGTGGCCCTGGCCGACCTGCCACCCCAGCTGGGCCGCGCCGCCTGGGTGGGTCTGGTCGTCATCATCACGCTGGTGGTGCTGCGCCGCCACCTGGTACTGGGTAGCTTCGACCCGGAGTTCGCCGCCAGCGTCTCCGCTCGACCGGCGCTGGTTGACCTGGTGCTGGTCACCCTGGTGGCGATTGCCGCCATCGCCGCCTTCGAGGCGGTAGGCTCGATCATCGTCATCGCCATGTTCATCTGCCCGGCAGCAGCGGCGCGGCTGATGACCAATCGGCTCGATCATCAGGTTGCCTGGAGCCAGCTGTTCGCCGTGGTCTCGGCGGTGATCGGCTACCTGTTGGCCGGTCATGGTCCCGGCTGGCTTGGCTTTGAGGCGTCGGTCAGCGCCGCCGGTATGATTGCCACTGTGGCAGGTCTGATTCTGCTGTTGGCGTGTCTGCTGGGACCTCGCCGGGGACGTATCGGGGCCACCGTGGCCGGCTAGGTTTCTCCATATTTTCCTGGAGACGGCTGCTCACGCCACTGGGAAGAGGCCCGTTGTGGTCCAGAAGATGAGGAAGTGACCTCGTCAGCCGCTGACGAGATTTCAGTGCTTCGGTGTGTCGGGCCAGCAGCCCGTCGCGAGCCATCCGAATATCCTCGAAATACCCCCTTCCCGGCGGGGCCTCGATCGCCTCGATGGCCTCCAGCCGCTCCTCGAGGTCGCGTGGGCTATTCGCCTTATCGAAGGGGTCGCGCGGGGTGGTGGATATCAGGGCTCCTGGAAGTCTTAAGGGTGCCTGGACATTGCATCCCACCATGAAGTGTACTTGGATAGGCCATGCTGCCGAGGGCGGCATGCGGGGAACCCCGTTCCTCTTGCCAGGCCAGCCACGCTGGCTCTTTCCGAGGCTGGTCAGAGATATGAAAATACTTATCGTATGGACACTGCTGTTGTTGGCCCTTACGTTTTCACCTCTGAGCATGGCGCAGTCGGACAAGAACGAAGACGAAGAGCGCCTTTGGTATTCCCTGGATGCGTTGAATGCGGGTCTGGGGGAGGCTCCGGATGGGGTCAGGCGGGTGACACCGCGTGAAGCGGTGCGCAGCTTCATGCAGCTGACCGAGGAGGGCGACTTCGCGGCGGCTGCGCACCTTCTCAACCTGTCAGACCTGAAACCCGAGCAGCAGACGGCTCAGGGGGATGAGCTGGCCAGGCAGCTGGCCGAGGTCCTGCGACGCGGCGAGTGGCTCAATGTCTCCAGCCTTCCGGCACAGCGCGATGCCTTGGTCGATGATCCCTCGGGACAGCATCCCCGGGCGGGCCAACCGCGGCGGGACCTTCCCCTGGTTACCCTGGACGCCAAGGGCCAGGCCTACGACATCCGACTGGGCCGCTATCGGGCGGGGGACGACGATGCGGTCTGGCTGATCACCCCGGAAGCCATCTCGGTGGTGAGCTTGCTCTACGAGGAGTACGGTCCCTCCTGGCTGGAAAAGCATATCCCGGATCGTTTCAACAAGACGTACGGCATGCTCAAGCTCTGGGAGTGGGTCGCCATCCCGATCTTCCTGGTGGTCATCGGGTTAGTGGGATGGGGGGTCTTCGGCCTGGTGGGGGTGACGGCAAGGCTGCTGCCAGCCGGGGTGGCGAGCATCTTTACCAGCCATGTTCGGGTACCGCTGGCCTTTATCGCCATGTCGCTCATGGCGCAGTTCCTGCTCGACTATGTCGTTTCCTTCTCCGGCGCTGCCACGACCAGTTTCCGGGTGCTGCTGATCATCATCCTTGCCTGGGGCCTCGGGCTGGTGGCCCTTCGTCTGTTGGATACCTTCTTGCTGAGGATGACGCAGCGGATGGTGGGTGAGATCGACGACACCAAGTCCCGCGATGAGCGAAAGCTGCTTACCACGCTGTATGCGCTTCGCCGAGGCATCATCCTGGTCACGGTGACTTCCGTGACGGTGTATATCCTGGCGGATATCGATCTCTTCGGGACGTTGGGATTGTCGCTGTTGGCATCGGCCAGTGTCCTGACGGTGCTGGTAGGGATCGCGGGCCAGGCGGTGCTGGGCAATATCCTCTCGTCCTTTCAGGTGTCGCTGGCAAAACCCATACGAATCGGCGACCTCGTGGTGTTCGAGGAGGAGTGGTGCTACGTGGAGGGCATCTTCTACACCTTCATACGCCTGCGCACCTGGGATGAGCGGCGGGTGATCGTGCCCGTCAGGTATTTCGTTTCCAAGCCGTTTCAGAACCTGTCGGCCAAGGAGGCGAAGCAATATCGGAGTCTTGTGCTCACTCTGGACATGAGTGCCGACATCGACGTTCTGAGAGAGCAGTTCCAGGCGATCGCCAAGGCTGACGACAGGGTCATTGAACACGACAAACTGGTGTGTTTCGTGACCGGCCAGAGTGAAACCTCTCTGGAAGTCACCTTCTACATTATGGGATCGGAGCCCATCTGCGCCTGGGAGGCGGAAGCCCATGCCCGTGAGAAGCTGATCGCCTATATTCGCGACCATCATCCAGATTGGTGGCCGCGAGAGATGGTGGTCCTCAGTCACCATGACGCGACCAGAGGCGTGCGACCCGCCACCCGCACCGTGACCCCCCCGGCCACCGTGGAAGATGTCACTCACAAGGCGCCATGATCATGGCGCCTGTCGGCTTGGCAAGCCGGCAGACCAACGAATCCTTTTCCCTGGCTGAGGTCACCGAGATCCGCCTTCCAGGCGCCGGGCCATCACCGTGACCTTCAGATGGGCGCCTCCGTTCGCCTTGACAGCGGACGGGACTGTTCTGTGTGTTGAGTAGACCGGTCAGTCCAGGGGAGGATGAATGGCACAGGTGCATATGGGGCTGCTCGTCGCGGCCGGGGGAAATTCCTCACGTTCAGCGCCTTCTCGTTATCCGCGAACATCCTTTTCAGCGCCCTTTTCCAAAGGCTTTCTGAATGTCGGTCATCGTCTTGTACTGCCTGCTCGGGAGCTCGTTGATCACTTCGATGATCTCTTCAGACGCGTGGTTGGCCTTGGCCTGTTTCAACAGATCGGCCTTCCTGCAGGGGAGATCCACACCCTTCAGGGCTTCGGCGATGCCGGCCGCTGAATCCGTCTGACGTGCCGCCTGGCCACCGCGCGCTCCACCCTTGCTGGGATCACCCTCAGGCTCGCGAGACTCGGGCTGCATTTGCGATGCGACTAGTTTGCCCGCTTTCAAAGCGTCGGTGGGCCACTCTTGCTTGTTTAGCCCTAACGTCTTGAAGAGGTCCGGCTTGCCGGTGATGGAGATACCTTCGTCGCTCAGATCGTCATGCGCTCCAATAAGAAGCAACTGCGCGTTTTCATGATCAAGCAAACGACTGTCGTCGATGTCAATCCAGCGTTTTTCGGTAAATTTCTCCTGAAGGTACTGAGGGTAGTCAGGCTTGGCATCCGGGAAGCCAGGCACGTCGATGGCTGGATTACGCACCGAAATCACGTAACTGGCCTCGGCCATGATGCCGAGTTCCGACTGCGCCCGGTGGGGTTTCTCCGGGCTTGTCAGGCGATAGGCCAGTCGCGAGCTGTAGTCGCGTTCAAAGATCGCGTATCGCCCCTCGGCAACGGGAATGGCCTCGCCCTGTTCCCGTTCACCGCGGGTTTTGGTTTCGTACTCCAACGGTACCAGGGCCTCGCCGACAGTTTTGGGCTTTCCCGTCAAGTCATTGATCATCCACTCACGCGCGGTGGATGTCTGCTCACCTTCGACGATCGCCGGCATCCGCTTCTTGCCTACCAGAAACATCCGAGCCATATCGGCATCGTCTGGCACCAGAATCATGTACAGGCGCTGGACGTCGTCAAGGTTCTTGACCTTCTTTGCGTCGACCTTTGGTCGGTAAAAAAAGAAGATGTCACCTTTCTCTACGAAGTCTGTCATTGAACACCTGCTTAGCCGTTTGGGCGTGTCGAGGAGAAGACACACACGTTGGATTAGCAGAGGGCCCTGGCGATGTAAAGCTGGCCGTTGCCCTGGCCCTCGATCAGCGTCCCGCCTGTAACGGGACACGGCGGCGATTGCCAAGGCTACCGGTCCTCATACAGACTGGAACACCTCATCAAGATGCCAGGAACCCGTCATGAGTCAACCGATTATCGCCGACAACCAACCGAAGCAGGTGTCGCTGGAGAAAGGCAAGAAGTATGCTTTCTGCGCTTGCGGCCATTCGCAGACTCAGCCCTTCTGCGACGGCTCCCACAAGGGCACGGGAGTGAGCCCCAAGGTCTTCGTGGCCGAAGAGGGTGGAGAGGCCTATCTCTGCCAGTGCAAGCAGACCGGTAACACGCCCTGGTGCGACGGTACTCACAAGCAGTTCGCCAAGGATCAGGTGGGCAAGGCGGCTCCGGGGCCGCAGGGGTGAGCCCCTTCGCGACGAAGCCGCCGGCGGCAAGCGTCGTGCCACCCCGACTCGAGGACGAAGGCAAGGTGCGCCTGGAACGCTTGCCTCCCAGCTCCCCCCACGTGCTGAGGCTGGCCCGCTGGGAGTTTCAGCAGTGGCATTATCTCAATCCGGAGCGGCGGCTTGACGAAGCCCTCTTTTGCTTTCGTGAACAGTGTGGCCCCGGTGGCGTGCCATCGGTATTCATCGCCCTGTGTGGAGATACCCCGGTGGGCATGGCCAGCCTGATTGCCGATGATATGCACGACCGCCCGGACCTCACGCCCTGGCTGGCGTCGGTCTATGTGGTACCCGCCTGGCGCGGCCGAGGTATCGCGTCGCGGCTGGTGCAGCGCGTGGAAGAGGAGGCCAGGGACCACGACATCGAGTATTTCCACCTTTTCACCGCGGATCGTCAGACGCTCTACCGACGTCTGGGCTGGCACGCGCTGGAAGAGTGCGTCTACCGCGGCGAGGCGGTGACGCTTATGGTCAGGAAGTTGCCGTCCACCGCCGATCGTTCAGAATCGGTATAGGCCCCTTCAGACTGTGTTTGACCGCATTCAACCCTGGAGTGAGGAATCATCCATGAGCCAAGCCGTCATCGCCGACAACAAGCCGAAGACAGTCACTCTGGAGAAGGGCAAGGAGTATGCCTTCTGTCGATGTGGCCGTTCCCAGGAGCAGCCGTTCTGCGACGGCTCTCACCAGGGCACCGGTTTCAGTCCCAAGGTCTTCAAGGCCGAGGAAGACGGCGAGGCGGTTCTCTGTCAGTGCAAGCAGACCGCCGACGCGCCCTGGTGCGACGGCACCCACGCCCAGTTCAGCGAGGAGCAGGTGGGCGACGAGGCGCCAGAGCGCGACGACCAGGATGCGGATCGCATGCCCGAGGCGAAGGCCACCGAGCAGGAGCCCACCGTCGCGTTCATCCACCAGTTGGCCAGGGAGGGGCTCGCAGGCGTGGGACGCCACGGGCCCATATCCGCCATGGGTGTTCCGCGCCATACGCTGCCCGAATGGGATGACCTGCAGTTGATGGTGGCCCAGCTGGCCACCCAACCCCTGCTGGACGACGCCGAGGTGGCCACCCGGCTCATCATCGGGCCCGAGGCCAAGAAGCCGCTGACCCTGGACATGCCGTTGCTGATCTCCGACATGAGCTTCGGTGCGCTCTCCGAGGAGGCCAAGATCGCCCTGGCCCGAGGCGCCGAGATGGCCGGCACCGGCATCTGCTCCGGCGAAGGCGGCATGCTGCCCGAGGAGCAGCAGGAAAATTCCCGCTACTTCTATGAGCTGGCCAGTGCCAAGTTCGGCTATGACGAGCGCCTGCTCGAGGGTGTGCAGGCCTTTCACTTCAAGGGCGGCCAGGGCGCCAAGACCGGTACCGGCGGCCACCTGCCTGGCAGCAAGAACGTCGGCAGGATTGCCGAGGTGCGCGGCCTGACCGAGGGCGAGCCGGCCTATTCGCCGGCCACCTTCGAGGACCTGCACAGCGTGGCGGACTTCCGGCGCTTCGCCGACCGGGTTCGCGAGGTGACCGGCGGGATTCCGGTGGGCTTCAAGCTCAGCGCCAACCATATCGAGCGCGATATCCAGTTCGCTCTGGACGCCGGCGCCGACTACCTGATCCTCGACGGCCGCGGGGGCGGCACCGGTGCAGCCCCCAGCATGTTCCGCGACCATATCAGCGTGCCCACCATCCCCGCGCTGGCCCGCGCACGCCGCTATCTGGACGACGAAGGGGCCAGCGGCCGGGTGACCCTGATCGTCACCGGTGGCCTGCGACTGCCCATCGACTTCGTCAAGGCCCTGGCCCTGGGCGCCGACGGCGTGGCTATCGCCAATAGCGCCATGCAGTCCATCGGCTGCGTGGCGGCTCGCATCTGTAACACCAACAACTGTCCTGCTGGCATCGCCACCCAGCGGGCCGACCTGCGACAGCGGCTGGATATCGACAAGTCCGCCCGTCAGCTGGAGACCTTCCTGCGTTCATCGACGGCGCTGATGCAGGTGATGGCGCGCGCCTGCGGCCACGACGACCTGGCCAAGTTCAACCGTGATGACCTCACCACCTGGAAGCGCGAGATGGCGCTGCTCAGCGGCGTGCCATTCGCCGGGGTGATGGCTCCCGAGCATTGAGCCGCGGGGGGTGCCGGCTGGCGTCATTCCTGCATGACGCTCGCGGCCGGCGCGATGATGCCCTGTTCGCGCGCAAGGGCGTAGGCAGCTCTGGGGCCGGTCCACAGGGTGGGTAGCAGGATCAGCGAGACGGGAATCGCCGTGATCACGATGAACTGCTGCAGCACGCCGATCTGCCCCGCGCCCATATAGAGCAGGATGCCGGCCATCAGCGCCATGGCGATGCCCCAGAAGGCGCGCACCAGAGGGCTCGGCGCATCGTGGCCCGTACACACCACGGCTATGGCGTAGCTCATGGAGTCGCCGGTGGTAGCCACGAAGATGCTCGTCAGCAGCAGGATGGCGAGCGCCATCAGCGTGCCGCCCGGCAGCGCCTGGGCCACGGTGAGAGTCGCCACGTCGAACTGGAAGTTGTTGAGCGCCTCGGTCAGGTCGATCACCCCGGTCAGCTGGTAGTGGATGCCGGAGCCCCCCAGCAGGGTGAACCAGATGGCGGTGGCCACCGGTGCCATCACTGCCACGGCCAGAATCATCTCGCGAATGGTGCGCCCGCGGGAGATGCGCGCCACGAAGATCGCCATCAGCGGCGCGTAGCCGATGAACCAGGCAAAGAAGAACACCGTCCACCACTGCATCCACCAGGCGGGAGCCGTCTCGGCGCTCATGGTGGCCATGGCGAAGAACGACGACAGGTACTCGCCGAAGCCCTGGCTGAAGGCGTTGATCAGAAACAGGGTGGGGCCGGCCACCAGGATCACCACGGCGATGGCCAGTGCCAGGAAGACGTTAACGCGCGACAGGACCTGGATGCCCTTGTGGATACCGGTCATCGCCGAGGTGACGTAGACCGCCGCCAGCAGTACCAGGATGCCGAGCTGGGTGGCGTAGCCCTGGCTGACGCCGAACAGCTCGTGCAGGCCGAAGCTCACCTGGGTCGCAAGAAAGCCGATCGGGCCGACGGTGCCTGCCACGACCGCGATCACGCAGCAGGCGTCCACTACGCTGCCGAAGGGACCTTTCATGAGGCGCTCGCCGAATACCGGGTAGAGCAAGGTGCGCGGCTGCAGCGGCTGGCCCTTCACGTAGTGGGCATGGGCCAGCACGATGGCGGAGAGCGAGCCCAGCACCGCCCAGGCCAGAAAGCCCCAGTGCATGAATGACTGGGCCAGGGCACCGGCCACGGCCTCGGCGGTGCCTGCCTCGGTGTCGAAGGCCGGCGGGGTCACCACGAAGTGATAGACAGGCTCGCCCGCGGCGAAGAACACCCCGCCCCCGGCCAGCAGGGTGCACATGATCATCGATAACCACTTGAAGTTACCGATCTGCGGGCTATCCAGGTTGCCGACCCTGGCGCTGGCGGCCGGCGAGATGGCCACGCCCATGGCGATCACGAAGGTCAGCAGCAGCAGCAGCTGGAAGTAGGTGCCCAGGGTGGCGGCCGTCCAGGCGAAACCGGCGCCGATGCTGTCGGCCACTAGATCGATGTCGTAAAGCGACAGGCTGACGAAGGCGACGATGAAGCCGACCGTCAGCAGCAGCACGATGGGGTCGCCCAGGCGCGACAGCGCCGAGCTCCCGGTAGAGGAGGGGGGATTATGGGAAGACATCAGGATGCTCTAGTTGCGGAGAGTGATTGCGCCGATGGGCCATGGCGCCGGCTAGAGCGATGAAATGATAGCAATGTTCTACCTAAGTCTAAAGTCCGGCTCGCGCCGTCCCTCCTGGCAGCAGTCCGCGTCCATTGATGGGGCCAACGCCACAAAGGCATCTTGCCAAGTGACTGAAGTGAAGAAGAGTTGGTTCATCGAAGACAAACAATACCTGCATCAAAGCGTCTCGAGCCGCGCGACTTCCAGTCGGAAGGGGCCAGCCTGACGGTCGACGATCATCAGCCCTACCTGATCAATCCCCGCGGGGTCGATAGGCGGGATGCCCGCCAGCAGTCGGCCGCGCAACATTGGCTCGAAGTCGCGCCAGGAAAACTCAATGCGCTGCCACTCGCCGACGGCGGGCTGGAAGCTTGCTCGGTAGGCGGCCCCCTGCGGCAGCTGGTCGGTATAGAGGCGCAGCTGGTAGGTGCGCCCGTCGCCGCGCACCTGGAGCCCCAGGCCCGGCGCGTCGCTCAGGTCGAAGGCTTCGGGGTCGCGGCGCACCGAGGCAAAACCGCCGTTGTTGGCAAGCGACGTCTCGCCGCTGAAGACGCCAACGCCGGCCTCCACTCGCATGCCGCCCTGGGAGATGCCGCCCATCACGTTATCGTTGATGGCGCGCCAGCGGCGAGATTCGGCAGGTTCCTGGAAATCGATCAGGTAGGTCATGGGCTCACCTTGTAGCGCGTTGTCTGCCGTTCCCTCGGTAACGGCCTGCGCGACCACGTTAACGTGAGAATCGCGGTGGTGGCCATCGGCGACGGCCATGCCCATCATCGAGATGCCCGCCACGCCGGCAACGGCCAGTATCCGGTTGGTCAGGTGCCATCGCTTCATAAACGGTTCCTTATGGTGTTAGGCAGGCGGGTCGACACGGTAGAAGCCATGTTGCATGCTGGGATGCGAGAGAGTGAGGGGCGTCTAGCCCCTTGATATTCCAGCATGTGTTTGACGACATGGTGATGCAGACAGTGCCTGGCGAGAAGCCCGCGAAAAAGGCAATACTGAACCCTATCCTGTTGTGACACGTATGTCGTGTTGGCAGCGTTATATGCTAGGGGCAACATGAGGATATTGAGCTTTATCCTTGTCGTGATCGGACTCTTAGGGGCATGCATCAGCTTCCTCGAGTGGTCTGGTGCGTCACTTCCTTACCAGGATGCAACGCCCCAGATGCTGGCACAGCAATCCGACAGTATTTGGTTCTGGGGAACGCTGTTGCTGGCCAACTTACTGTTGCTGACCGTTGGTGGCTGGGGGTGGTGGCGCTTACGCCACAGGAAATCAAAGGATAGGAGGTGCTGATGAGCCGCAAACCTATTGTCGTCGTGCTTGGCTGCGCGGCACTGGTCGCCGGTGGTTATCTTCTCAACCGGACGTCATGCCACCAGCGCGGGAGGCGACAGGATGCCCCGGGCGGGATGCGATGTTCCATGATGGCGCGGATGATGAGGGCCATGCCCGACGACTCGCCCCCGAAAGTGATCTCGTCGGTCATGCCGCGACTGCAGGAGCAGAACGAGGAAATCCTGACTCTCCTCAGGGAGCAGAATGCGCTTCTCCGAACAACGCAGCAAAGCCAAGTGCCATGAGCCCTGACGGGGCCTGGCTCCCCTGCAGTTCCTCTTCGGGCAAGTGGTCAGGCGCTATCTGCCTGTCTTGATGCGTCATTATCCTTCGGTGACACGCTCGGAATCGTGGGCAATGCGTTATCGCCTGTGGTGGAGTGCGACACCGATATCGCTCACCGGCGCAGGTTGTCGATGGGCGGGATGCGGCACACCCGCAAGAGGATATTGCGACAGGCCTTGAACCAAGGGTAGAGGCGGGCGGCGCGCCGGGGGCTGGCGAACAGGCGATACATCAGCCGGTTGAAGACGCCGCTTCGCGTGCCGAGCAGGCTGAGGCGATGCAGGGCCTCGCTGCCGTGATACCAGCGATCGCCGACCTGCAGGGCCAACCCCTGGTCCAGGTCAATACCCCGGTCGCTGAGCTCGCGGCGTGCCTCGCTGTCCTGGCGCCCGTCGATCAGCTCGAGCTCGCCGACGTCGCGACGAATGCGCTGCCAGTGCACATAGCGCTGACATATCGGGCAGTCCCCATCGTAGACCAGCCGCAGATGGGGGCGGGCCTCGTCGGGCGCCGGGTAATCGTTCGGTCGTGACAAATCGTGCTTCCTCCGCGCTGCTGTTCTTCAGCCTCGCATGGTGGTCTTCATGCCGTCCATTCACGTCGCCGGTCCCGCTTGCGACACCGGCGAGTTTTTGCCCGCTTGCCCAAGACGCAGCCCGGAAAAAGCTGGATAATGGCGTGTTTCGCTTTCGCTCCCTGAATCTACACCCGGTGCTCCGTCCATGGAAATCAAGGTCAACTATCTCGACAACCTCCGGCTGGAGGCTAAGTTCGACGACTTCACGGTCATCTCCGACCAGCCCATCCGCTACAAGGGTGATGGCTCGGCGCCTGGGCCGTTCGACTACTTCCTGGCGTCGTCGGCCATGTGCGCGGCGTACTTCGTCAAGGTGTACTGCAACGCGAGAGACATCCCCACCGAGAACATCCGGCTGTCGCAGAACAATATCGTCGACCCGGAGAACCGCTACCAGCAGATCTTCAAGATCCAGGTCGAACTGCCCGAAGACATCTCCGACAAGGACCGCCAGGGCATCCTGCGCTCCATCGATCGCTGCACCGTGAAGAAGGTGGTGCAGGCCGGCCCCGAGTTTCAGGTCGAGGCGGTGGAGAACATCGACGGAGACGCCCAGGCGCTGCTGATGGGTGTGCCGAAGGGTGGGGCAACGGGCGAGTTGAATGGCGAGAACGGCACCTGGATCGAGGGCAAGGATCTGCCGCTGGAGCAGACCATCGCCAACATGTCGGCGATTCTGGCGGAACTGGGCATGAAGATCGAGATTGCCTCCTGGCGCAATATCGTGCCCCACGTGTGGTCGCTGCATATCCGCGATGCCGCCTCGCCGATGTGTTTCACCAACGGCAAGGGTGCCACCAAGGAGAGCGCACTCTGCTCGGCGCTGGGCGAGTTCATCGAGCGCCTGAGCTGCAACTTCTTTTACAACGACCAGTTCTTCGGCGAAGCGATCGCGGGCAGCGAGTTTGTCCACTACCCGAACGAGACGTGGTTCATGCCGGGGCCGAACGATGAGCTGCCTGAGGAAATTCTGGACGACCACTGCCGGGGGATCTATGACCCGGATGGCGAGCTGTGCGGCTCGCACCTGGTCGATACCAACTCCGGCCGGGTGGATCGCGGCATCGTCTCGCTGCCGTTCGCGCGCCGCTCGGACGGCGAGACGGTCTACTTCCCGTCGAACCTGATCGAGAACCTCTACTTGAGCAACGGCATGAGCGCCGGCAACACCCTGGCCGAGGCCCAGGTGCAGTGTCTCTCGGAGATCTTCGAGCGGGCGGTGAAGAAGCAGATCATTCAAGAGGAGATCGCGCTGCCGGACGTGCCCCAGGAGGTGCTGGCGCGCTATCCTGAGCTTCACGAGAGCATCCGTGCGCTGGAGGACCAGGGCTTCCCGCTGCTGGTCAAGGACGCCTCTCTGGGCGGCCAGTTCCCGGTGATGTGCGTGACCCTGATGAACCCCAGGACAGGCGGGGTGTTCGCCTCCTTCGGCGCGCACCCCAGCTTCCATGTGGCACTGGAACGCAGCCTCACCGAGCTGCTCCAGGGGCGCAGCTTCGAAGGGCTGAACGACTTCCTGCCGCCGACCTTCAACTCCCAGGCCGTGGCCGAGCCCAATAACTTCGTCGAGCATTTCATCGACTCCTCGGGGCTGGTCTCCTGGCGCTTCTTCAGCAGCAGGGCGGACGTCGACTTCTGCGAGTGGGATTTCTCCGCTAGCGGCGCTCGCAGCGGTTCTCGAAGTACGCAGGAAGAGGCCGCGACCCTGTTCGGCATCCTCGAGGAGATGGGGCTTGAGACCTATCAGGCCGTCCATGAGGACCTGGGCGCCCCGGTATGCCGCATTCTGGTGCCGGGCTATTCCGAGGTCTATCCGGTGGAGGATCTGGTCTGGGACAACACCAACATGGCGCTGGATTACCGCGAGGATATCCTCAACCTGCATCGTCTGAGCGATGACGCGCTTGCCGACCTGGCAGGGCGCCTGGAGGAGAGCCAACTCGACGATCAGATGGATATCATCACGCTGATCGGCATCGAATTCGACGAGAACACCGTCTGGGGCCAGCTCACCATCCTCGAGCTGAAGCTGCTGATCCATCTGGCGCTTGGGCAGCACGAGGAGGCCCTGGAGCGGGTCGAGATGTTCCTGCAGTTCAACGACAACACCGTGGAGCGCAACCTCTTCTACCGCGCAGTGCAGGCGGTGCTGGAGATCGTGCTGGACGACGAGCTGGAACTCGACGACTTCCGCTATCACCTCGGCCGCCTGTTCGGCGAGGCGACCCTCGAGGCGGTGGTGGGCTCGGTGAACGGCACGGTGCGCTTCCACGGCCTGACCCCCACCAGCATGGGGCTGGAAGGGCTCGATCGGCACCAGCGGCTGATCGACAGCTATCGAAAGCTGCACGCCGCGCGCGCCGTCAGGGCGGGCATGCGCGTGCCGGGGGCCTGACTTCTCGTCGCAACGGCCCGAGACCATTGCCGCGAGTGGCACTCCCATCAAGCCCCGAGCCGGTCGCCCATCGTCTCGGGGCTTTTCGTTGGCGGTAAAGCCCCGGACATCAGCGCAACGCGGTCTACCCCATGACAACAGGAGGCCTCATGGCAAGATTCAGCACAGCCTTCGTGGTATTGGCGGCGCTATTCTGGGGGCTGGCCGGCGGCATCGGCGGCATGCTGATGGCCGACGGCTGGGACCCGCTTGTGGTGTCGTTCTACCGTGGCGCGATCGGCCTGGTGTTCGTGCTCGTCTGGCTGGCGCTGCGCCCGGGCAACAGCGGGTTGGCGAGTCGTCGATTATGGTTCTGGTCGGTGATCGCCGGGCTCGGCGTGGCCGGCAACTTTACCTTCTATTTTGTCAGCATCGACCAGGGCAGTGTCGCCGTGGCGGCGACGCTGATGTACTGCGCGCCGGTGTTCGTCTTTCTTGTGTCGTTCGCCATCGGCCTCGAACGGCCCACGCCGCTGAAGTGGGCCGCGATCGTTATGGTCATGCTGGGCATCGTGCTGCTGACGCGCCTCTACGAGGTGGGGGCGGACAGGGTGACTCCTCTCGGTGTCACCGCCGGGCTGCTTGCCGGGCTCTCCTATGCGGCCTTCATTTTCGGCTTCAAGTATGCGGCACTGCACGGCAGTCCCCAGGCCATTCTCGTGGTCGCGTTCGCCACCTTCTCCGCCATCCTGGTCTGGCTGGGCGACGCCGACCAGACCCTGGCGGTGCTCAGCACCTCGAACTGGCCACTGTTCGCCGTGCTGGGTGTCGTGGGCGCGGGCCTGTCATTTATTCTCTATGTGGTCGGGCTGAAGGATACCTTGCCGGCCGTGGCCGCCATCGTGGCCATGGTCGAGCCGGTCATGGCGTCGCTGTTCGGGGTCGTGGTGCTGAGTGAAAGCCTGGCCGCGATCCAACTGGTCGGCATGGGGCTGATTCTGGTCACGGTGACAATGCTGAGCGTTTCCTCCAGCGCTTGATCAGGGCTGTGCTCTTGTCCGGCGACACGCACACTGTTTCACTTTCACTTTCACTTTCACTTTCACTTTCACTTTCACTCGACCCGATCGCTCTCACTCGACCATCCACAAATGGATTCAACGATATGGAAGCCTTGGCGTTCCTGGGGCCGGCGGCCCTCTACATGATCTCCATGACCATCACGCCAGGCCCTAACAACGTGATGCTGACCGCCTCCGGGGCCAACTACGGCTTTCTGAGGACCCTGCCGCATATCGTCGGCATTCTGGGGGGCTGCTTCCTGCTGTTTTCCGGTATCGCCCTGGGGCTGGGCCTGCTCTTCGAACGCTACCCGCTGGTGCAGACCACCCTGCGGGTCGTGGGTAGCGGCTATCTGCTCTATCTGGCCTGGCGCATCGCCACGGCGCCGCCGCCGGATCTGCGTCGGCGTGGCGAGGGGCGGCCGCTGAACGTCTGGCAGGCGGCAGCCTTCCAGTTTGCCAACCCCAAGGCCTGGGTGATGGGGCTGGCGCTGATGGCGGGCTTTCTGCCCAGCGAGGGTGACACCCTGGTCAACGCGCTGCTGCTGGCCGGTTTCGCCGAACTGGTAGCGCTGCCCTGCATCGCTCTCTGGGCGGGCTTCGGCACGGCCATTGGCCGCTGGCTCGACACGCCACGTGCCTGGCGGATCTTCAACGGCGTGATGGGGGCGCTCACCGCTGCCTGCGTGGTCTTTATCCTGGGGTGAGATCAGTGCCTGATGGGTGCTGACCTGCAATTGGCTGGCGCGTGAGGTAGCGTAGGGCCTTTGGCAGCTCTTCTGTAACCATGGAGGCGCATGTGCTGCAACGTCTGCAACATCGGTTGGGACTGCAGACCAAACCGGAAGTTTTTTTCACCTCGGCCGGGGTAGCCGCGCTTTTCGTCGTGCTGGCAGTGCCGTACGACGAAGCCGTTGCCGAGAGTTTCGGGGGGCTGACGGGTTGGGTGGCTCGCCATCTGGGCTGGTTTTATATTCTCGCCGTGAGCTCCCTGTTGATCTTCCTGCTTGGCCTGGCGGTCAGCCGTTATGGCAACATCCGACTGGGAGATAATGACAGCCGTCCCGATTATTCGAATCTGACCTGGTTCACCATGCTGTTTGCCGCAGGCATTGGCACGATCCTGATGTTCTGGGGCGTAGCAGAACCGATTTCCCATTTCGCGCACCCGCCTTTTGAGGGGGTGCAGTCGGGATCGGAGAAAGCTGCCAGTGAAGCCATGACCATCGCGCTTTACCACTTTGGCCTGCATACCTGGACCATCTTTGCCATGCCGGGCCTGGCGATCGGCTACTTTGCCTACCGGCACAAGCTCCCCATGCGCATTAGCAGTTTGTTCTATCCGATCCTCGGACAGCGGGCATTCGGACCCTGGGGCGGGGCAGTGGATGTGATTGCCGTGCTTGGCACCCTGTTTGGCGTGGCAACCTCGCTGGGCCTCGGGATCCTGCAGCTCAACAGTGGCCTGAACTATCTGTTTGATGTGCCTTCCACCGGCCTGGTCCAGGTCCTCCTGATTGCTGCCATTACCAGCATCGCCGCGACATCAGTGGCGTTCGGGCTGGATAAGGGCGTGCGCCGGCTGTCCCAGCTCAACATTGTGCTGGCGATGACATTGCTCGTATTCGTTTTCAGCGTAGGACCCACCGTTTTCATTGCCGAGGGAATGGTCCAGAGCGTGGGCCATTATCTTGATACGTTGCCGCGGCTGGCGTTCTGGACCGAAACCTTCAAGGATACCGACTGGCAGCGACAGTGGACCCTTTTCTACTGGGCCTGGACCATTTCATGGGCGCCCTACGTCGGAATCTTCATTGCCCGTATCTCCCGGGGGCGGACCATCCGCGAATTTGTGGCTGGCGTGCTGTTTGCACCGATGGCCTTCACCCTGGTGTGGTTCAGTGTCTTTGGGTTGTCCGCCATTCAGGTGGAAATGAATGGGCAGGTTGCCCTGGCCGAACAGGTACAGCAGGACCCCTCCGTGGCCATTTTCGCCTTCCTGGAAGCCCTGCCGCTTGCGCAAGTGGCATCGGCATTGAGTGTGGCCATTATCGTGATCTTCTTTACTACGTCATCCGATTCTGCCTCCCTGGTGATCGATATGCTCACTCGGCGCGATGATCAACGTTCCCTGGTACGCCAGCGCATCTTCTGGGCGGTGACCCAAGGAGTGGTTGCCGCGACGTTATTGTTGGCCGGTGGACTGGAAGCCCTGCAAAACGTGATTACTTCCCTTGGTCTGCCCTTCTGCATTCTTCTTGTTTTTATGGCGGTGGCGCTGTTCAAGGCGCTACGGGCAGATTATCGCGGTTACAGTATGGAGGAGCTGGTCCAGGGACGTGCTTTCCCGGAAGTTGTGGCCGCTTGCGACACCCAACAGGAGAGCGATGATGTATCGGAAAGTGTTGATCGCTATTGATCCGCAAGATGACGGCGAGGGAAAACGCGCTCTGGAAACAGTCATGGAGCTGCTGGCCGAGCGCGGTGAGCTCCACCTTGCCAGCGTCTTCAGCCCGGGAGGGAATGGTTTTTTTCCCCACGTCGGGGGGGAAGCACCCGAGAAGAAAGAGGCCGAAGTGCGTGAGACGCTGAACTTGCTGGTACGCAAATACCTGCCATTGAACCGTCGCGCGACCCTGCATGTGGTGGCGGGCAGCCCCGGCGAAAAGCTGGTAGGCCTGGCGGGCCAGCTCGGTGCTGACCTGATGATCCTGGTATCTCGTGGCGGCAGTGGTCACTGGCCACTGCGACGTGCGACCGTTGAGCATGTGGCGGTGAATGCCCCGTGTCGGGTTCTGGTGTTGCCATCGCTGGAGAAGGCGGGTCCTCGGGGGGGCGAGCAAGAGGGCGACTGAACACCGGAACGGCCATGTCGACGCCGGAGCGATAAGTCCGTCAAAGGGGGGCGGCGGACCCTATGCAACAGCCGCGACGGCTGCTGGAAGCGGAAAGGGTGCAGGGGTACCAAGAGACGCCTGTGCCGGAGGGTTGGCTCGGGCGGAAAGGAACAAGCATGTCACTTGACTACGGCTGGCTTTACGACAGGGTTCGCAACCGTTTCGCATCGGACGAAGCCATGGAGGCCTTCCTGCCCAAAGCGCTGACGTCTGACAAGCTGAAGCCGCTGGGGGATGACCGCTCTCTTTCCGCCATAAGTCAGCGGGTATTTCGGGCCGGCATGCAGCACTCGGTGGTCGATGCCAGATGGCCTGCCTTCGAAGACGCCTTCTGGGGTTTTGTGCCCGAAAAAATGGTATTGCTGACCCCTGAGCAAATCGAAGGTCATTTGCAGAATGATCGCATCATCCGTCATCGCGCCAAGCTGCAGACAATCCCCAGGAACGCTCAATTTATCGTCGATATTCGCCAGGAGAAGGGCAGCAGCTTTGGCGAATTCATTGCCGACTGGCCGAGTGCCGACATCGTCGGCCTGTGGCGCTTGCTGGCCAAACGTGGCGCACGCCTTGGCGGGCGTTCGGGTGCCGGATTCCTCCGTCTGATTGGCAAGGATACGTTCCTGCTGACCAGCGATGTGGTCGCACGCCTGGTAGCCGCTGGCATTATTGACCAGGCGCCGACGAGTCAGCGAGACCAGCAGCGGGTGCAGGATGCCTTCAATGAGTTGCAGCAGGCGTCAGGAAGGCCGCTGTGCCATCTCTCGGTCATGCTCTCTTTGAGTATCAATCCCAGGTTTTAGCGCATGGCGACGAGCTGGTGATGTGACACTCAAAATTTTGGCTATTGCTTCTTCGACGGGCCAGAAAAGTAGTAGAATATATACTCTTTATTGAGAGGCAAGGTGGATACGATGTCATTTGATCTGAATAGCCGTTATGGTCTGAGTCCGGTGCATAGTGAAGTGGCCGAGACATGCAGGGTGGTTGCGCCGTGTCGTGTCCTGGACATGGGGTGCTCCAACGGGCGCAATGCTCTGTACCTGAGCCAGCTTGGCTTTGATGTGACCGCAGTAGACAACAACCCCGGCGCTATCGATATGCTGCAGCAAATCGTGAGCAGGGAGGGTATAGACAATATCAAGGCTCAGGTTTACGACATCAATGGTGCAGGGCTGAGTATGGACTATGGTTTGATCGTCTGCACCGTCACCTTGATGTTTCTCGATCCAAGCCGTGTTGATGCGATTATTGCCGATATGCAAGAGCATACTCTGCCCGGCGGCTACAATACGGTTGTGTGTGCAATGGATACTGATGAACACCCATGCCCGGTTGGTTTCCCCTTTACCCTTGGAGCAGGGCAGTTGCGCGAGGCTTACGAGGGGTGGGAGCTGATCAAGTACAACGAAGATGTGGGTACGATGCACAATGGTGCGCAATTGCAGTTTGCCACCATGCTGGCGCGCAGGCCGGAGTAGCAGGAGAGGCTGAAAGGCGTTCAAGAGCGCCCAGAAAACAGCGCACTCAGATGAGCCTGAAGGGCCGCCGCAGCCTGACTGATCGATGCCGGGTGCGTCTATAGCCAGGAGGAGGGGACGGAACCTGTCAACCTGATTCGGACAGATCGTTAAAAATTAATGTCGATTTCGTCGCGGTGTCGCCTGCCGCCGATAGCGTCGGGAAGTTCACCACGCTGTAGGGGGCCGGGTCGTCGTCATCGGGCTGTACCGGATTGATCGAGACACTGGCCGGTGGCATTGCCACCTTGGGGCGTCCGCGTATGAACCGCTCGGGGTGCGCCTCGAAGCTGTCATCGAGCGCTCGCTGGCGGACCTCCGCAATCTCGCGATATCGGCCGGTGAAGATCTGCTCCGGCGTGAAGCCAGCCAACCCGCTGTGATGATGCTGCAGGTTGTACCAGTCGACGTAGGCGCTATACCACTGCCGGGCATGGACGATGCTCTCGAAGCGCCCGGGATAGTCGGGCTGGTACTTGCTGGTCTTGAACTGGCTTTCGCTGAAGGGGTTGTCATTGCTCACTCGCGGGCGGCTATGGCTGCACGTCACCCCCAGCTCTCCCATGAGGTCCAGATAGCTCCGGGCGATCATCGGCGAGCCTCGATCCTGGTGGAGTGTCAGCGCTCCATGTGGGATTCCGTAGCGATCCACGGCTTCCTGGAAGAGCTGCTGAGCCAGCGCGGCATTCTCCTTGTGAGAGACCATCCAGGCCACGATGAAGCGGCTGTACAGGTCCAACACCACGTAGAGATTGACATAGACGCCGCGTCGCCGCGTGGGCAGTTTGCTGATGTCCCATGTCCACGCCTCATTGGCGGCCCTTGCCGTGATGCGTGGCACGGCATGGTGTTGAGGCGAACGTTGAGGGCGGCGGTCACCGCTCTCCTTAGCCTCACGCAGCTGCCGGTACCACGTGCTGAGCGAGCCGAGATAGATCCCTTGCTGCAGCAGGTCGTGGTAGATCTCATACACCGGCTGATCCCGGTAGGGTTCGCTATGCGCGATCTCAAGCATTTGCGCTCGCTCCTCGGCCGATAGGGCTCTGGGCTGCGGGCAGTGCCGGCGCGACGTAGATGCCCCGGTAGAAGGCTCATGGCGGCGTTTTCGCCAGGCGTACACCGTGCTGCGGTTGATGCCCAAGGCTCGACAGGCCATGGCCAATGGGAGGTGCGCCGGGCGCTCTTCGAGCACCGTGTTCATGGTTCGCTCCCATTGTTCATGCGATCGAGCATCGATAACGCTTTTTTTTGGAGCGATAGGCAGTCTTCGGCGGTCGAGAGTCTCTGCTGAAGACGGGCGTTCTCACGCTCCAGTGCCTCGATACGTTTCTGCTCCGGGGTATTACTCGGGTTCGGCCCTGGGGCGGTCTTGTGGAGCTTCTCCACGCCATTCTCGGCAAGCTCCTTGCGCCAGGTGGTCAGCTGGCTGCTATACAGCTTTTCTCGGCGCAGCAGCTCTCCGAGTTCGCCATGCCGGCAGGCATCGGCTTCCGCCAGGATGCGCAGCTTGTACTCGGTCGAGAACTGACGACGCGTGCGCTTCTCCAGCTTGGGATTAGGCGTGACCTGATGATCGGGCAGCTCGGTTGGCGGTTTAGGCATGATACGGGCTCCTGAACCTCGGACTCTGATATTGAGCTTAACTCACTGAGCCGGTGTATGGATTCAGGTTGACACACAGGGGGGAGAAGGTGAAGACGATAGAGCTGATCGGCGGAATGAGCTGGGAGTCGACCCAGACTTACCCTACCGCATGGATGGCTGCAGGTGGTAAGCATGCCCAGGTAGGGGCGCTAGCGTGCTCGGAGATCACCGCTGATGTTTCCCTTCCGCTGAAGACGCCCGATTTATCGCGCGCGTGTTTCCCGATATCCCACAAGGGCTAATCGAGGACGTGACGATAGAGGAACACGAGGGCATTCAGCGCCTTATTCTGCGTGGCCGCCGCCATCTGGCGCTCCATCGCATGAATTTCGACAAATTAGGTCAAATTGAAGTAGTATGCTGAAAATTTCGCTTAATGAAGACATTCATGACTATTCCTATTAAAGATGTCACTCACCCTGAAGTTTCTTGTTCAAATTGCCGCGCTTGTTGCTGTCGCTTAGAAGTCATGATTATTTCGGATACCGGTGTGCCAGAGCAGCACATCGCATTCGATGAATGGGGTGGGGAAACTATGCTGCGGTTAGAGGATGGTTGGTGTTCAGCTGTAGATCGAGAAACGTTTATGTGCACGATTTACGAAAATCGGCCCTGGATTTGTCGAGAGTTCGAAATGGGCTCTTATGAATGCCTGGATGAAAGGTCTGAGTTAAAATAAAAAATTTGGTATATAAATAAGTATATTTTTAGCCATGGCAATCGGATCAAGTGGGGCTATCAGCGGATGGCACTCTCAATTTAAACCAGCGTCTGTGATTGTGGTCATTCAATGAACCCTGGCAGTAAAACCTGGGCATCGCGAAGAGCAAGGTCGAATGCGTTTCGACGGAACCCGAGCTGGGATGAACGCTGGGTGCTGCTGGCAGCCTGCGTATTCTTTATTCTGGGGTGACAGGAGAGACAGATGAAGACGATAGAGCTGATCGGCGGCATGAGCTGGGAGTCGACCCAGACCTACTACCGGTTGATCAATCAGCAGGTGAAGGCGCGGCTGGGTGGGCTGCACTCCGCCCGGCTGGTGCTCTACAGCGTGGACTTTGCCGAGATCGAGGCACTGCAGCACCGCGGTGACTGGGCGGCAACGACGCAGATTCTCGCCACGGCGGCCATGTCCCTGGAAGCAGCCGGTGCCGACTTCCTGGTGCTCTGCACCAACACCATGCACAAGGTCGCCCCTCAGATTGAGCAGGCCGTGGCTATCCCCCTGCTGCATATCGCCGATGCCACCGCCAACGAGCTTCATCGGCAGGGCGTGATCCGGGTGGGGCTGCTGGGCACCCGCTTCACCATGGAGCAAGCCTTCTACCGGGAGCGCCTGGAGGCGCAGGGCATCAAGGTGCTGATTCCCGATGCCGCCCAGCGCGAGCGGGTGCACGCCGTCATCTACGACGAGCTTTGCTGTGGTGAGATCCGCGCGGATTCCAAAGCCGCCTATCTGGAGATCGTCGACTCACTGGCCGGGCAGGGCGCCCAGGGTGTCATCCTCGGCTGCACGGAGATCGGACTACTGATCCAGGCTGACGATACGGACGTGCCCCTCTTCGACACCACCGCCATCCACGCCGAACAGGCGGTGGAGGCGGCACTTGCGACCAAATTCGACTTTGCAACCCCGCAACGGCTCACCTAGGCTTTGCTAATGCACAGCTCCCAGGGAGCCAGGAAGGCACAGCGCGACACCCAAGGACTATCGCATGGATGGCGGAGGTCATCGCAACATGCCCAGGTAGGGGCGGTAGCGTACCCAATGACCTCTACGCCCCCTCACTTAAAGGGCTCCTTGTCGTTCCAGGTCGATATTCCGGACACGTAGCCGACATACTTCGATGAGCCGCAGACCCGAGCCATAGGCACGTGAAAACTCTCCGATATCTCCCAAAGGCTGGTCGAGTACGTGCCGATAGAGGAACACAAGGGCATTCAGCGCCTGATTCTGCGTGGCCGCCGCTACCCGGCGTTCCACTGCCAAATGTTCCAGGAAGGCGCGTACCTCCGCTCCGCCCATGCTGGCGGGATGCCGGACTCCGTGGAAGCGAATGAAATAGCGAATCCAGTAGCAGTAGGTCTTCTCGGTGCGAGGGCTGTAGCGTTTCACCCGCAAGGTGGCTCTGACCCGGTCCATCAGCTTCGGCGGTTTGGTGTGCGTATTCATACTCCCATCCTCTCGGTACATGGATGTACATACAGAATTATTGGCGCTGGCAAAACGCGCAAGCGTGCGAATTCTGCGTAGGTGGCCAAGGTTTCCTTTGGTTGTCATGAAATCACAGGGTTAGCTGAAGAAAGGTTACGCTGATAAGATTGTTGAACGCGCATGCTCGTTCAAGTCAATAAACGAGCGCGCTGTCTAATGCCTGTTATGCCCTCAATCAAAAATAAGCGTTCTAACACATGAAAAAACTTACACTTCCAAGAGAAAATACTACTGAGGAGATAGAAACTTCTCAGATTCTACTATTCATAGGCGCGAATGGTTCGGGGAAAACTCGGCTAGGAACTTGGATTGAAATAACCTCACCGCAGAAAAGCCTCGTACACCGCATATCTGCTCAAAAATCCTTGGCGTTACCGGATTCAACAACACCTCAATCGATTGAACAGGCTGAAAAAGACTTACTTTTCGGGAACCCAAGCTGGTCGTACCAAAACAAATCAAATAAGTTTGGCAATAAACCGGCAACCCAATTTTTAAATGATTACCAAAAGCTTATGGTTTACCTGTTTTCCGATGAAACAGAGGAGAACGCAAAGTTCAAAAGAGAATGCAAAGCAAATGATGGCCGTGTTGAGCCACCCGTAACGAAGATTGATCGTGTAAAAGAATTGTGGGAAGAGATCTTGCCTCACCGAGAATTAATAATTGGCGGCCTGAGAATACAAACATGCGTAAAAGGACATGAAGAAAAACTATATAACTCCTCTGAAATGTCAGATGGTGAAAGAGTAATATTTTATTTAATAGGCCAATGTTTGGCTGCTTCAAAAGACGGAATTATTGTAATAGATGAACCAGAGCTACATCTGCATAAATCTGTGCAAGCGCCTCTATGGGACGCTATTGAAAAACTGCGTGAAGACTGTTTATTCGTTTATCTAACTCATGATGTAGATTTTGCTGCAGCTAAAGCTGCAGCAAAAATGGTGTGGTTAAAATCATTTGATGGAGCTAAGTGGGATTGGGAGCAAATAAATCAAGATGAAAACCTTCCTGATGATCTTCTCATCGAGGTTTTAGGGAGTAGAAAGCCGGTTGTTTTCGTTGAAGGTGAGAATGGTAGTTATGATGTCAGCCTCTATCGAGAACTTCTACCTAACTTCCTTGTAATACCTCGTGGTAGCTGCAATCAGGTTATCCAATCGGTGAAAGCTTTAAAAGCAAATGCACAAATTCACCACTTGGAGGTTTTCGGCGTCATTGATCGTGACAGAAGGGTGCCAGCAGAAATTGCAAAGCTTGAACAAGATTCAATCTATGTACTGGAGGTTGCGGAAGTAGAAAATTTGTTCTGTACGCAAGAAGTCCTTGAAATAGTTAGTGATAGATTGGCGCGTGATCCTGCGGCAGATTTCCAGGCCGTAACTACTACTATTTTTGGAAGATTGCAAAACGAACTTGATGGGCAGATATCTTTGCGTGTTTCAAGCGAAATTAAGTTTCAACTGAATATGTTTGACGCCAGCCAGAAAGGGGCTGCTGCCATAGATGGCGCATTACAAAATCTAATCGCAAGCATTGACGTCAACCAAATATATTCAGATACACACACCCTCTATAGCAGTGTCATTCAACACAGCGATTACAGACAGCTTTTGGCGTTATTCAATAGAAAAACACTATCATCTCAGGTCAGCAATGCATTAGGTTTAGCCAATGGAACTTTGCCTGAGACAGTCGTAAGACTTGCAAAAAGTGACTGTAAAGAATCAATTGTCAATGCACTCAAGCCATATTTTGGTAATTTTCAGCAGCATATGGCATAACAAGTCAAAGCACTCGGACGCAGTAAACTGCGCCGGTGTTTGAGGCGTTAGCTCTCACAGATGTGAATACGAATTATGTTTGAAATACATCCGTCAGCAGAAGAAAACTTTAATTCAAAAGTATATTCTCTGATAAAGAAGGTTGAAGCTGCACCGGTTCAAGGTAAATTTGTTCCAAAATTTGAAACCGAGGTACATGTCGGTGCAACTATCACCGACAAAGATATTATTGGAGATTTGCAAGAAAAGGCCAGTGACTATCGTGGCAATACTGTCGCACGATTCTTTATTAGTAAGGGAGTCCGGTATGGCTTAGAAAATGAATCTCACAAATCACTAGTAGATTTAGCTGAGAAAATACAGCGATTGCCGGCATTTAGAGATAGACTCAGCCATGAATTTATTGAGGAAATAATTTTTAAATGGCTAAAAAATTCATTTATCAAAAATGAAAAAAATAAATTATTCATGTCTGTACTAATTGAAGAGGCAAGGGAGGCTGTTAAGCCTGTTACTGTTTATGTCCCTATTGCCAATATGGTTGTTGAGCGGCCATTCTCATTCTGCGGAGTTGTAATATGTAACATTACAAAATCATTAGTAGATGAAATAGCTGCTACTGGTGCTTCAAAAGAAGAAGAAGAACAAAAAAAGAATGCTGAAACATTTTTTGAAAAATTCCGTAAAGACTATCAAGGATACGCGGCTGTCGAAATTAAGCTGCATTGTGAACCAAATTTTGCCAATGACTTAGCAATTATGACTGCTCAAAGAGTTACCAGTTTTCTGGGTATTTATTCAGGCGCAATGTTAATGCCCGATATAAAGTGCATATGCAAAATTAAAGGGACAGAGAATTTGGCTCAATCAACAACGATTTCTATTTTCGAGTCAAAGAGTCTTAGCGTTACACATGGAATACTAGATCAGGCCTCTATGAGGAGTTGGCACATATCAGAAAAAGATATTGAAGAATATGCCAAATGCGGTTTGGGTGTTTTATCCGACCTCGCTGTTAAGCAGAAGCCTGCAGAGTTCGAATCTTTAATTCTTAACACTTCCACATTGTATTCAAAAGCTGCTTTCACAGCAGAGCCTCTAGAGAAGCTGGTGTATATATTGTCGGCATTAGAAAGCACTCTTCTCAAAAATGAAAATGAGCCAATTCAGCAAAATTTAGCTGAAAGATTGGCAATTTTTACCTCACAAGAGCTAGCTGAACGTAAATCTATAGTTAAGGCTGTGAAGTCGGTGTATGGGCTGCGTTCTAGGTATTTACATCATGGACACACATCAGGCGAGCTAGAAGGCCTATCTGAGTTCTTGCTGCATGTATGGATTTTTTATATCAAGCTGCTTGGTGCAAGCCAATCATTCACCAATAAAAGTGGGTTTTTAGAGGCAATAGATGATCACAAGCTGGGTTAATAGAGCTAACAAGGCGCTGCTGTCGGACAAATTTTGCGCTGCGCTACAAATTTGCCGCAGAGCGCGGCGTTAGGCGGACAAACACTATGAAGCGATTCTGGCCCCTACTTCTGATTGTTGGCGGTGTGCTGATCGTAGTTGCGGGATTCTTGTATAAGCTCTTCCATGGCGGAGCATGGGGATACCAGGACCCGACGCCAGAGCTGATGGCAAGCGTTGCGTTTCATTCCCGCATCGCCTCTGGCCTCTTTTGGTGTGGAGTTGCCGTCTTCCTTGTTGGATGGGCAGCCGGCATTCGGCGATTCTGGCCTCTATTTCCCATTATCGGCGGTTGCCTGCTGGCGTTGGGGGGCTTCATCTTCGCCGCGACGTTTTCTGGCAGACCAGAATTGGTGGAGTTTGTACGCATCGCCCACAACGCGACCATAGTGGGCTGGCTTGGCATTCTTGTCTTCCTTTTCGGAGTGGTTTCTGGTGTCATTCGTCTTGTTACCCGGAAGCCATCCGAAAATCAAGGCAAGTCGCAAGATCAGTCGTTGCCCTCTCCATGACGCGCCTAACCAGGCGCTCAAGTTCGTTCCCGGCCTGGCGGCCGTCCACCGGACGGCCCTGTCGGGCCGACGCTTAGCTATTCGTTATGTGTGCGTCACCTGCAGGCCATAGAAGGGAATCCTATGACTAAGCACGTTGGTTCTTGCCTGTGTAGCACAGTGAGATTCGAGGTCCATGGGGACTTCGATAGCTTTTACCTGTGTCATTGTGAGTATTGCCAAAAAGATACGGGATATGCTCATGCGGCAAATTTATTTTCGCAGTCAGCTAAACTGACCTGGCTGGCGGGTGTAGATGCTGTGACTTCCTTTACGCTTCCAGGTACTCGCCACAACAAAAGATTTTGTAGGTCATGTGGTTCAGCATTGCCAAGCACTCAACTTACAGATCTGCTCGTCGTTCCCGCAGGGTGTTTGGATACTGAAGTCTCTATGTCGCCAACTGCGCACATCTTCACATCAAGCAGAGCGGTTTGGGACGCGGCGATTGGTGACGTGCCAGAGTTCGAGGGCCTGCCAGAGTAGGCTAAGATCACATAACCAGTTGCTGTTGGCGGACGCACCTTCGCTGGCGCTCCGGCACGCCGCAAATCCAAGGCGTTAAAGGCCATTTCGAAAAATATCTATCAAACAAGAGCCATCAAACAGCTATGACGAGAAAGATACTGGGCTTAACCCGGAAACCAAATAAAGACGCCAAACCAGTGGCAAAGGAAGCCGAAGCTATGGTTGAGGCTGATCCACAAAAACGTTTTTTTAACGGTGTGGCTATCAATCCAACGCCGGGGATTCGCCTGGAGTCAGGTTCAGAAAAACTCACGGTGCGCGCGATGGATTTGATCACGCCGATTGGAATGGGGCAGCGAAGTGTGATAGTTGCCCCGCCTGGATCTGGAAAGTCGACGATTTTAAAAGATATTTGCCAGGCGGTGGGAAAGGCGTATCCCGAGATTAAACTTTACGCGTTATTGATAGATGAGCGACCCGAAGAGGTCACTGATTTCAAGCGTAGCGTCCCGGCTGAGGTACACGCTTCTTCTTCGGATCAAAGCTATGCTCATCACGCTCGCGTTGCCGATGAGCTTCTTGATATCGCTCGCCAACAAGCTGGCGAGGGTCACAACGTCATGATTGTGATTGATTCTCTCACGAGGCTTGCGCGTGTGCACAATGCGGAGCGAAAGAGCAGCGGTCGTACTATGTCTGGCGGGGTTGATGCTCGAGCAATGGAGATCCCGCGGAGGTTGTTTGGCTCGGCACGAAACCTTGAGAATGGCGGCTCGCTTACCATTTTGGCAACCGTTTTGGTTGATACCGGCAGCCGTATGGATCAGGTTATATTTGAGGAATTTAAGGGCACGGGGAACATGGAGCTGGTTTTATCAAGAGAGGTTGCGAATCAGCGAATCTTCCCCGCGCTGGATATTTCGAAAAGCAGTACACGCCGTGAAGAGCTGCTGTTGGATCCGAAATATCTAGACAAAATAAGAGCGTTGCGCCGGGCTCTCAGCGGTCTCAAGCCGCTAGAGGGCACAAGAAAGCTGGTTGACCTGCTTGAGAAGTACCCCACAAATACCGAGCTTCTGGAAAACATCCCCGGGACGCCCATCGATTGATTCCGTGGTGCCTGCTGGCGTTATACCTCAAAGGAGGATTTTGAATGAAGCCAAGGATCAGCATGATTACGCTGGGCGTCAGTGACCTGGAAGTGTCGGTACGCTTCTATGAGCAGGGTCTTGGCCTGCCGAGGATGGATTCACCGCCAGAAGTCGCGTTCTTCACACTCAATAGCAGCTGGCTCGGACTATACGGTCGGGAGTCGTTGGCGGAAGACGTGGGGGTACCTGCTGACGGCAGCGGGTTCGTTGGCTTCACGATTGCTCATAACGTGAATTCCGAGGCGGCAGTTGACGAACTCATGGAACAGGCTTTCATAGCAGGTGCCAAACTTGTGAAACCTGCTCAGAAGGTGTTCTGGGGTGGTTACTCCGGCTACTTTGCCGATCCAGACGGTTATCTGTGGGAGGTCGCGCATAACCCCCTCTTTTGGGTTGGTCCGAAGGATGAAGAAGCATAAAGAAGCATAACCAGCCATCAGCCGACGCTCGCTCAGCACGCAGCGGATAGCCGGCTTCGGGCTCTATAGGAGCAGTTGATCCTTACAGAAAACGCTTTCAAGGCTTTCGTGATTTTTTAATCCCCGACTTCAACGAAAAGCCCCGAGTCAGTCACCTGGCTCGGGGCTTTTGCGTGTTGGCGATGGAATTACCTGGCGGCCAGTGCCACCCCCACCTTGGAGCGGTTGGGTCTCCCGATGGTCTGGGTGATCCAGGTGCCGGTGTCGGCCAGCACATCCAGGTCCACGCCACTCTCGATGCCGAGGCCGTTGAGCAGGTAGACCACGTCTTCGCTTGCCACGTTGCCGGAGGCGCCCTTGGCATAGGGGCAGCCGCCTAGGCCGGCGATGGAGCTGTCGACCACCGCGATGCCTTCCTCCAGCACCGCGTAGAGGTTGGCGAGCGCCTGGCCGTAGGTGTCGTGGAAGTGGGCGGCGAGCTGCGCCATGGGCACCTCGCGGCTCACGGCCTCGATCATGCGCTTGGCCTTGAGCGGGGTGCCGACGCCGATGGTGTCACCCAGCGAGACCTCGTAGCAGCCCATGTCATACAGCGCCTTCGCGACTTCGGCCACCTTGGCGGGGGCGATCTCGCCCTCGTAGGGGCAGCCCAGCACGCAGGAGACATAGCCGCGCACCCGCACGCCGGCCTGCTGGGCGCGCTCCAGCACCGGGGTGAAGCGCTCCAGGGACTCGGCCACGGAGCAGTTGATGTTCTTCTGCGAGAAGGCCTCCGAGGCGGCGCCGAACACGGCCACCTCCTCGACGCCACACTCAAGGGCCGCTTCCAGCCCCTTGAGGTTGGGGGTCAGGGCCGCGTAGGTGACGCCGTCCAGCCGGGCGATGTTCTTCATCACCTGCTGGTGGTCGGCCATCTGCGGCACCCACTTGGGCGAGACGAAGCTAGCCGCCTCGATGTAGGAGAGGCCGGCTGCGCCCAGGCGGTCGATCAGCTCCAGCTTGATGGCGGTGCTGATCGGCTCGGGCTCGTTCTGCAGGCCGTCGCGAGGACCGACCTCGACCAGGCGCACGTGTTTCGGGAATGCCATGGGTCTCTCCTTACTCCTCCGGGGCGAACTCGAGCAGCACGTCGCCCTGGCCCACGGTATCGCCGGCGGCGAAGTGGAAGCTCGCCACGTGGCCGTCGGCGGGCGCGGACATGGTGTGCTCCATCTTCATGGCTTCCATGACCATCAGCGGCATGCCCTTCTCCACCTTCTGGCCTTCCTCCACCAGCAGGGCGACCACGGTGCCGTGCATGGGCGCGGTGAGGGTGGATTCCGTCTCGTGCTGGCCGTGGTCGATGGCGTCGATGCGGCGCCAGAACAGGCGGGTCTCGCCGCGCGGGTCGACCATCACCAGGACGTTGCCGTCGCGTCGCGCCTGCAGGCGGCGGCGGTGGCCGTTGAGGGTAACCGCCACGGCGTCGCCTTCCAGGTGCTGCAGGCGGGCGGTGAGGGTCTCGCCGCCGATGGTCAGGTGCCAGGGATCGGCGGCGGTTTCACGGGTGCCCTCGACCACCACGACACCCTCGGCGTCCGGCGCCTGGGCGTTGGTCAGGTTCTGGCCGGTGGGGCACAGGGCGATCCGGATGGTATGCGGGGCGTTGAGACGGAAGCCGTCATGGCGGTCCCAGGGGGAGTCGCTCTCGCACTCGCGGGCCAGCTGGTTGAGGCCGATCAGCGCGGCGCCGGCATAGGCGTTGATGTCGTACTCGATCGGAGCGAACAGGGTGGCTTCGTTCTTCTCGATGAAACGCGTGTCCAGCTCCGCGTTACGGAAGGCCGGGTGTGTCGCCAGCCGCTGCAAGAAGGCGCGGTTGGTGACCACGCCCTGCACGTCCAGGGCGGCCAGCGCCCGGTTGAGGGTGGCCAGTGCCTGGTCGCGGTCGTCGCCGTGGACGATCAGCTTGGCAAGCATCGGGTCGTAGTGCATGGAGACGACGTCGCCGGTCTCCACGCCGCTGTCCAGACGCACAAGGCTGGGGTCCAGGCCGGCGCCCTCGAGGTCCATGGCAAAACGGGTCAGCTCACCGGTGGCGGGCAGGAAATCCTGCTCCGGGTCTTCGGCGTAGAGGCGCGCCTCGAAGCTGTGGCCGGTGATGGTAAGCTCCTCCTGCGCGAGGGGGAGTCTCTCGCCCATGGCGACGCGCAGCTGCCACTCGACCAGATCCTGGCCGGTGATCATCTCGGTCACCGGGTGCTCCACCTGCAGGCGGGTGTTCATCTCCATAAAGAAGAAAGAACCATCCGCGTCCAGGAGAAATTCTACCGTGCCGGCGCCGACGTAGCCGATTTCCTTGGCGGCGCGCACCGCGGCCTCGCCCATCTCGCAGCGCAGCTCGGGGCTCATGCCCGGGGCCGGGGCCTCCTCCAGCACCTTCTGATGGCGGCGCTGCACGGAGCAGTCGCGCTCGAACAGGTAGACGCCGTTGCCGTGGCTGTCGCAGAACACCTGGACCTCCACGTGGCGCGGCTGGGTCAGGTACTTCTCGATCAGCATGCGCTGGTCGCCGAAGGCGGCCTGGGACTCGCGGCGGCAGCCGTCGAGTGCGGCCTGGAAGCCCTCGGCGGACTCGACCACGCGCATGCCCTTGCCGCCGCCGCCGGCGCTGGCCTTGAGCAGCACCGGGTAGCCGATCTTGTCGGACTCGGCCTTGAGCAGGGCATCGTCCTGGTCGTCGCCGTGGTAGCCCGGCACCAGCGGCACGCCGGCGTGGGACATGCGTTCCTTGGCGGCGGACTTGTCGCCCATGGCGGCGATGGCCGAGGCGGGCGGGCCGACGAAGGTGATGCCGGCCTTATCCAGGGCCTCCACGAAGGGGCCGTTCTCGGAGAGGAAGCCGTAGCCGGGGTGGATGGCGCCGGCGCCGGTGCGCTGCGCCGCCTCGATCACCGCCTCGACTTTGAGGTAGCTCTCGCGGGCGGCGGCGGGGCCGAGGCGCACGGCCTCGTCGGCCTCGCGCACGTGGCGGGCGTTGGCGTCGGCATCGGAGTAGACGGCCACGGTGCGCAGGCCCATGGCGCGCGCGGTACGCATCACCCGGCAGGCGATCTCGCCGCGGTTGGCGACCAGCAGGGTATCGAATTTCTTCACTTCAGAGGTCATGAGCGGGGCTCCGCGGCATTCTGCTGTTGTTGACGATCGGCGGGTGTTGTCCAGTCGGGGCGGCGCTTCTCGAAGAAGCTGGCCAGGCCCTCCTGGCCCTCGGCGCTGACGCGCAGTTCGGAGATCACCCGGCAGGTATGCTCGCGGGTGGCCTGGCTGTCGGGCGCACGGGCCACCTCGGCCAGCAGCGCCTTGGTGGCGCGCTGAGCCTGGGGCGAACCGGCCAGCAGCCCATCGAGCATGGCCTCCACGGCGTCGTCGAGGGCGTCGTGTTCCACTACCTGGTGGGCTAGCCCCAGTGCCAGAGCGGTGGGGGCGTCCATCACTTCGGCGGTCAGCGCGTAGCGGCGCATCTGGCGCGAGCCGATGGCGCGCTGCACGTAGGGGCTGATTACCGCCGGCGAGAGGCCGATCTTCACCTCGGAGAGGCAGAACTTCGCCTTTTCGCTGGCGATGACCAGATCGCAGCAGGCGGCCAGGCCCACGGCGCCGCCGAAGGTGGCGCCCTGCACGCGGCAGAGGGTGGGGCAGGGCAGGGTGTCGAGACCGTGCATCAGCGCCGAGAGCTTGCGCGAATCACTCAGGTTGCCGTCGAAGTCGTACTCGACCATGCGCTTCATCCAGCCGAGGTCGGCTCCGGCCGAGAAGCTCTTGCCCTCGGAGCCCAGCACCACCGCGCGCACCTCGCCATGGAGGGCGGCCTCATGCAGCCGCTCCAGGTGGGCGTTGAGCTCGGCGATCAGGCTGTCGTCGAAGGCGTTGTGAACCTCGGGGCGCTCCAGCGTAAGCCAGGCGATGCCGCGGTCATCCAGTTCCAGCCGTGAGAAGGTCTGTTGCGTTGCCATGGGGGACATCCTTCCTTACATCCGGAACACGCCGAATTTGGTCTCTTCGACCTCGGCATTCATGGCGGCGGCCAACGACAGGCCCAGCACGTCGCGGGTCTGGGCCGGGTCGATCACGCCGTCGTCCCACAGCCGTGCACTGGCGTAGTAGGGGTGGCCCTGGTGCTCGTACTGTTCGCGTGTGGGCTGCTTGAAGGCTTCCTCCTCCTCCTTGGTCCACTCGCGTCCCTCGCGCTCGATCTGCTCGCGCTTGACCTGGGCCAGTACGCCGGCGGCCTGCTCGCCGCCCATCACCGAGATGCGCGCGTTGGGCCACATAAACAGCAGGTTGGGATCGTAGGCGCGGCCGCACATGCCGTAGTTGCCGGCGCCGAAGCTGCCGCCGATCAGCACGGTGAACTTGGGCACCCGGGCGCAGGCCACCGCGGTGACCAGCTTGGCGCCGTGTTTGGCGATGCCCTCGTGCTCGTACTTGGAGCCCACCATGAAACCGGTGATGTTCTGCAGGAAGATCAGCGGGATCTTGCGCTGGGCGCAGAGTTCGATGAAGTGCGCACCCTTGACCGCGGACTCGGAGAACAGCACGCCGTTGTTGGCGACGATACCCACCGGGTAGCCGTGGATATGGGCGAAGCCGGTGACCAGGGTGTCGCCGTAGTAGCGCTTGAACTCGTCGAAGTCGGAGTCGTCGACGATGCGCGCGATCACCTCGCGAACGTCATAGGGCTTCTTGAGATCGGTGCCGACGATGCCGTAGATCTCGCTGGGATCCAGGCGTGGGGGCTTGGGCGCCTGCATCTTCAGCTGACCGCGCTTCTGCCAGTTGAGGCGCGAGATGCAGGCGCGGCAGAGCTGCAGGGCGTGGGCGTCGTTCTCGGCGTAGTGGTCGGCCACGCCGCTCTTCTTGGCGTGCACGTCGGCGCCGCCCAGGTCCTCGGCGCTGATGCTCTCGCCGGTGGCGGCCTTCACCAGGGGCGGGCCGCCCAGGAAGATGGTGCCCTGCTCACGGACGATGATCGACTCGTCGGCCATGGCCGGCACGTAGGCGCCGCCAGCGGTGCAGGAGCCCATGACCACGGCAATCTGCGGGATGCCCTCGGCGGACAGCGTCGCCTGGTTATAGAAGATGCGGCCGAAGTGGTCGCGATCCGGGAAGACCTCGTCCTGGCGGGGCAGGAAGGCGCCGCCGGAGTCGACCAGGTAGATGCACGGCAGGCGGTGCTTGCGGGCGATCTCCTGGGCGCGGATGTGCTTGCGCACGGTGAGCGGGAAGTAGGTGCCGCCCTTGACGGTGGCGTCATTGGCGACGATCACGCACTCGACGCCGCTGACGCGGCCGATGCCGGTGACCACGCCGGCGGCGGGAATCGACGAGTCGTACATCTCATGGGCGGCCAGCGCCGAGAACTCGAGGAAGGGCGAGCCTTCGTCGATCAGGTGGTCGATGCGGTCGCGCACGAACAGCTTGCCGCGGGACTCGTGGCGAACGCGGGCTTTTTCACCACCGCCCTGGGCGATGGCAGCGGTCAGCTCGCGCAGCTTCATCACCTCGGCGCGCATGGTCGACTCGTTGGTCTGGAAGCCGTCGCTGCGCGGATTGATCTGTGTCTGCAGGATTGCCATGGGCCTACCCTTACTTGGATTCGTTGAAGAGTTCGCGGCCGATCAGCATCCGGCGGATCTCGCTGGTGCCGGCGCCGATCTCGTAGAGCTTGGCGTCGCGCAGCAGGCGGCCGGTGGGGTACTCGTTGATGTAGCCGTTCCCGCCCAGCAGCTGGATGGCGTCCAGCGCCACCTGGGTGGCCTTCTCCGCGCAGTAGAGGATGACGCCGGCGGCGTCCTTGCGGGAGGTCTGGCCGCGATCGCAGCCGGCGGCCACGGCATAGAGGTAGGCGCGGCAGGCGTTCAGGGTGGTGTACATGTCGGCCACCTTGCCCTGCACCAGCTGGAACTCGCCGATTGACTGGCCGAACTGCTTACGCTCATGGATGTAGGGCACCACGATGTCCAGGGCGGCCTGCATGATGCCGATGGGGCCGGCGGCCAGCACGGTGCGCTCGTAGTCCAGGCCGCTCATCAGCACGCGCACGCCACGGTTCAGCTCGCCGAGGATGTTCTCTTCAGGCACTTCGCAGTCCTGGAACACCAGCTCGCAGGTGTTGGAGCCGCGCATGCCGAGCTTGTCGAGCTTCTGGGCCGTGGTGAAGCCGGGCATGCCCTTCTCGATGATGAAGGCGGTGATGCCCTTGGAGCCCGCGTCGGGATCGGTCTTGGCGTAAACCACCAGCACGTGGGCGTCGGGGCCGTTGGTGATCCACATCTTGTTGCCGTTGAGGATGTACTTGCTACCTTCCTTCCGGGCGCGCAGCTTCATGGAGACCACGTCGGAGCCGGCGCCCGGCTCGGACATGGCCAGCGCGCCGATGTGCTCGCCGCTCATCAGCTTGGGCAGGTACTTGGCCTTCTGCTCGGCAGTGGCGTTGATCTTGAACTGGTTCACGCAGAGGTTGGAGTGCGCGCCGTAGGAGAGGCCCACCGAGGCGCTGGCCCGGGAAATCTCTTCCAGAGCGATACAGTGCGCCAGATACCCCATGCCGGTGCCGCCGTCTTCCTCGGAGACGGTGATGCCGAGCAGGCCCATGTCGCCAAACTTCTGCCAGAGGTCGTTGGGGAACTCGTTCTTCTCATCGATCTCGGCGGCGCGGGGCGCGATCTCGTCACGCGCGAAGGCGTTGACCTGGTCGCGCAGCATGTTCAGTTCGTCGTCGAGGCCGAAGTCGAGGGGCTTGAAGGGGGTATGCATGGGCGGGGCTCCGGTTCTTGTCGGGTGATGAAATTCGGTGATGGCACCAGATTAGGTCAGGTTGACGTTAACGTAAAGTGCAGCCATCTGCCGCTTAGACGAATGTCGCAAGCTCAGGAGCAGGTCAAGGCAGAAATACGGCACGCCGCCCCGGCGTCTCAATCACGGACGCCAACCAGGAACGTAAACCAGAAGTGCAAAAAAAGAGGGGCAGCCACCATGGCTGCCCCTCACGTGTCTTATCCCGCCAGCCAGATGTTATCCGGCCAGCCAAGTGATCAGCTGGTGGTAGAGCGGAATGCCCAGGATCACGTTGAGCGGGAAGGTGAAGCCCAGTGCGGCGAGCATCGCCAGCCCGATGTTGGCCTGGGGGATGGCGGTGCGCATGGCGGCCGGGGCGGCAATATAGGAGGCGCTGGCGGCCAGTGCTGTGAGGATCAGCACCGATCCGGTGGGCAGGCCCAGCGCCAGGCCCACGGCCAGGCCGGCCAGGGAGAGCAGCGGCGGGGCGACCAGGGCGAAGGTAAGCAGCCGCCAGTGATGCCAGGGGATGGGGCGCAGCGTCTCGGCGGCGGTCAGGCCCATCTGCAGCAGGAAGAGGGCGAGCACGGCATGGAAGGCGCCGGTGAAGAGTTCGGTGACGTTGGCGCCCTCCATGGGGCCGTACATGGCGCCGATGACCGCGCCGCCGGCGAGCAGAATCACCCCGCGGTTGGTCAGCGTTTCGTGCCAGATGCCCTGCATCGCCTCCCCGGAGCCACTACCCTGGTGGCGGCGATAGAGCGCGATGGCCACCATGATAGCCGGCAGCTCCATCATGACGAGATACAGGGTGACTTCGGCACCGATCGGCAGGCCTCGCCCCTCGGCGAAGGCCAGCGCCACGGCGAAGGTGCCGGCGCTGACCGAGCCGTAGTGGGCGGCAAGGCTGGCGCTGTCGGCGGGTGAAAGGCGGACCAGCCGGCGAAGCACCGGCATCAGGGCCAGCGGGATGACCGCACCGAGTGCCGCCACGGCGACCAGCTCGGGCAGCAGCGACCAGCCCAGGTTGCCGTAGAGCGCCATGCCACCCTTGAGACCGATGGTCAGCATGAGCAGCAGGCTCAGGGTGTCGTAGGCGGCCTTGGGAATGGTCAGGTCGGATTTTACCAACCCGGCCAGCAGACCGAGCAGGAAGAACATCACCACGATATCAGGCATCAAGGGCATCTCGTGCGTAGGAGGCGTCGGCGCGCATTCTCCTCAGGGTAGGCCATGGATGCCAACAAAAACTAGAGCGATAATGCATAGACAATCATCAATAACTAAGGGAAAGACAGACCTTCATGAATATCCGGCACCTCACCTTCCGGTTGCTGCAGGTCTATGTGGCAGTCGTGCGCAGCGGCTCGTTCAGCGAAGCGGCGCGACAGCTTCACCTTACCCAGCCCACCGTCTCCCAGCAGCTCAAGCGTCTCACCAGCGCCGTGGGCGAGCCGCTGCTTGAGAGCCGGCAGGGGCGGCAGGTGACCACCGAGGCGGGCGCCGAGCTTTACCGGGCAAGCCGCGAGGTGCTGGGCCGCTTCGCCGACTTCGACGACTACCTCGCCGCACTGGGCGGTGGCGAGCGGGGCCGATTTTCCATCGCCCTGGTCAACACCGCTCAGTACGTGCTGCCGCGCCTGCTTGGCCCTTACAGCCAGGCGTTCCCCGAGGTGGACGTCACCGTGCATATCGGCAACCGCCGCCAGATGCTCACTCGCTTCGAGCGCCAGGAGGACGATCTTTACGTCTTCAGCCACCCGCCATCCCTGGCCCACGCACTGGCCGGACGTTTCCTGCGCAATCCTCTGGTAGCGGTAGCGCCGCGAGGGCACCGGCTGGCCGACCGCGAGCACATCGCCATGGGCGAGCTGCTCGAGGAGCGTTTCCTGCTGCGCGAGCCCGGTTCGGCCACCCGCATGCTGTTCGAGAGCTGGCTGCAGGAGCAGGGGTTGTCGCTGGGGCCCACCCTGCAGATGGCCAGCAACGAGGCGATTCGCGTCGGCGTGGCCGCCGGCATGGGGCTCGCCGTGCTCTCAGAGCACGTATTGCCGCCGGAGCACCCTGACATCGCGATCCTGCCGGTGGCGGGCCTGCCCATCGAGAGCCACTGGCAGTTCATTGTGCGCCGCGACCGGCGCCTCTCCCATGCGGCGCTGGGCTTCCTGCGCTTTGCCGAGGGGCATCTCGGCGAGTGCGTGGAGCCACGTTTCCTGAGCAACGAGCTCGACGACCTGCTGCAGCGGCTCGACGCCGCCGCCGGAACCCCACCTAGGGGTCATCCGCCCCGGGGTCAGACCCTTAAGGAAATTTAAGGGTCTGACCCCGGCGTCGAGTTGGCGCTGGGGAAGAAGAGCGGTTGGCCGTTGACGGTGAACTCGGCGATGGCCCGCTGGCCCTCCGCGGAGAGCAGCCACCGGTGCCACTGCTCGGCCAGATCGTGCTTGAGATGGGGATGACGCTGGGGGTCGATCAGCAGGCTGCCGTACGGGTTGAACAGCGCCTCGTCGCCTTCGAACAGCAGTGTCAGATTCTGGGGGTTCTCGAAGGCAACCCAGGTGGCGCGGTCGCTCATCGTGTAGGCATCCATGGCGGCGGCGGTGTTGAGCGTTGGCCCCATGCCGCTGCCAAGTTCGCGATACCAGGTGCCGCCGGGCTCGACACCGGCGGCTTCCCACAGGCGCTGCTCGGCTCGGTGGGTGCCACTGTCGTCGCCGCGGGAGGTAAACGCCGACTCGGTAACGGCGATGCGAGCCAGGGCGTCGGCCACCGTCTCGGCCTTGGCGATGCCCGCCGGGTCATGGCCGGGGCCGATGATCACGAAGTCGTTGGCCATCACGTCGGCGCGCTCGGCAGCGAAGCCTTCGGCGACGAAGCGCTCCTCGCCGTCGGTATCGTGGACCAGCAGGCTGTCGGCATCGCCGCGCCGAGCGATCTCGAAGGCCTGGCCGGTGCCCACGGCCACCACGCGTACCCGGATCCCGCTGGCCTCGGCGAAGGCCGGCAGCAGATGGCCGAAGAGCCCGGACTGTTCGGTGGAGGTGGTGGAGGCCAGGACGATGTAGTCGTCGCTGGCCTGGGCCTGGCTGATGTCGGCCAGTGCCGGGGTGGCGAAGGCCAGGGTGGCAAAGACAAGGAAGCGTTCCATCATCGGTGACTTCTTGTTGTTGAGCAGTGTGCTTTCTTGTCCGCTACCAGACCAGCTCGCCGCGCAGGAAGGCGCGACCCTCGGGCGTCTGCGGTTCAGCGAAGAAGCGGTCGGCCGGCGTGTGCTCGATAAGCCTGCCGCCGTAGAGCAGCACCACCTCGTCGGCGAGGCGGCGGGCCTGGTTCAGGTCGTGGGTGGTCATGACAATGCGGGTGCCGAGCCGGTGGAAATCGAGCACGGCGTCCTCCACGGCGCGGATCGCCGCCGGATCCAGCGCCGAGGTGGGCTCGTCCAGGAACAGCACCTCGGGGCGTGTCAGCCAGGCCCGGGCGAGGGCCAGGCGCTGCTGCTCGCCGCCCGAGAGCACCCTGGCCGGGCGTTTCTCCAGCGCCGCCAGGCCGAAGCGCGCCAGGGCCTCCCTGGCCCGTTCGCACCGTTCGCATCGCGGCGTGCCGGTAACGGCGAGGGCGTAGGTGAGGTTGTCCAGGGCGCTGCGCCGCAGCAGCACCGGACGCTGAAAGGCCATGGCCTGGCGGGGCATGGTGCCTTCCCAGTGCACCCGTCCCGCGCTGGGCGCGAGCAGGCCATGGGCCAGGCGCAGCAACAGGCTCTTGCCGGCGCCGTTGGGGCCCATCACCAGGGTGCGGTGGCAGCCGGCCAGGCGCAGGGTCAACGGATGCAGCAGCACCTGGTCGCGGTGGGTGACGCTGACGGCCGCAAAGGCCAGCGGCGCGATAGCGTCGGCTGCGGTCATGACGGCGGCGGGGGGATGGCGCATGTGATTCATCCCAGCCTCCGGCGCGCCGTCTCGCCGACCAGGTGGGCGGCGGCGTTGACCAGCAGCACCAGCCCCAGCAGCAGCAGGCCGAGACCCAGGGCCAATGGCAGGTTGCCCTTGCTGGTCTCCAGCACGATCGCGGTGGTCATCACCCGGGTGACGCCGTCGATGTTGCCACCCACGATCATCACCGCTCCCACCTCGGCGCTGGCGCGACCGAAGCCGGCGAGGATCACCGTGAGCAGCGAGAAGCGCGCATCCCACAGCAGGGTGGGGATCATGCGCGGCCGGGAGACTCCCAGCGATTGCAGCTGGTCGCGGTACTCGCCGTGTAGCTCCTCGATCTGCTGCCGAGTCAGGGCGGCGATGATCGGCAGGATCAGGATCACCTGGGCGATCACCATGGCGGTGGGAGTGAAGAGCAGGCCGAACTGGCCCAGAGGGCCGGCTCGGGAAAGCAGCAGGTAGACGGTCAGGCCTGCCACTACCGGCGGCAGGCCCATCAGGGCATTGAGCGTCACGATAAGGGCGCCGCGCCCGGGGAATCGCCACAGGGCCAGCGCTGCCCCCAGCGGCAGGGCGAGCAGGGCGGCCACCAGTACCGCGGTCAGCGACACCTGCAGGGAGAGCGCCACGATGCCGAGCAGCACCGGGTCCATGCCCAGGATCAGGGCCAGGGCGGTCTGAAAGGCATTGGCATCACTGGGCATCGCGACCTCCTGTTGTGTCTGGTTGCATGATGGACGTTTGGCTGACGAATGGCATCCAACGGTGGACGTCATGCCGCCTTGTGCATCATAAAGCGACTCGCCACGTTGAGGCGGCGATGCGAATCGATGGCCGAACCGGGGCAGGGGCGTGCCTGCTACCGGCTCGAGCCCTCGACCTCTCCCAGCCTGAGCACGTGATAAATGGCCCGCCACAGCGTCCAGGCGTCTCGCCAGTGGGAAGAGACCTCGACATGCCCGATCCCCTCGGCTTCGAAGAGTCGCGCCTGATCGGAGGAGAGGGCATCTTTCAACCGCCGCGAGTGGCTGATCGGAATCACCCGGTCGTCAGGGCCGTGCACCAGCACCAACCGTGCCGTGAGGGCATCCAGATCACGGGAGGCAAGGTCCAGCGCGTTGAACTGATCGAGCAGCGATGACGGCAGGGCTTCGATCAGTGATGTTACCCGCGCCGGGTCACGATTGGTCACCAACTCATACAGCGCCTTTCCCTGGGGCCCCATCTCGGCCACGCCATGGTCGGACGCCTCGTCCCCGGCCAGGCGACGTCGCGCCAGGGCTGCCAGGCGCTGCCGATCCCCGGCATCCTCCAGAGTATGAAGCTGGCTTTGCAGCATGGCCCAGCGGAGATCTTGCTGGGGGGGCGGTGCCCGGCGGCCGGCGCCGCCGCGATCCTCCCCGGTCGTGGCGTAGCGCAGCAGGTCGGTCAGGTCGTAATAGCCGCCCACGGCGATCACGAAGCGTACCCGGTGAGCGGTGTCAGGCTGCATGGCGGCCAGCAGCGCGGGCCCCGTGGCGAAGCTGATGGCGGCGAGGGCCGGGCCTTCCCTGGCCATGGGCAGTTCGGCGCTGGCGTGGCGAATGGCATCGGCGATGCCTTGCACCTCGCGGGTGCCGACCGAGAAGTGGCGCAGGCCGTCCAGCTCCGGTACCAGCACCGTGAAACCGGCCCGCGCCAGGGTGCGGGCGAATGCCATCAGCCGCGGATCATGCCGGCCCGCCTCGGTGAGGCCATGGACCAGGATCAGGGTGCCGCGGTGAGAGGCCGGCGGGTGGTAGAGATCCGCCACATAGCGGCGCTCCTCCACGACGTAGGCGAGTCGTTCACGGTCGGGCGTAGGCGTTCGCGCCTTCAGCCGGCTCGGTCCCTCTCCGGCGGCCAGGTCGCCGAGCACCAGCAGAGCCTCGTGGTGGCGTTCAATCGCGCTGCATCCCGACAGCAGCAGGCCGAGAAGTAAGCCCGGAATCACTACAAGGAGGCCACATCGGCGGCGGTGCGGTATGTCGTCATCGTGCATGCGACTCCTCCCGGCGGGCCATGCCCCGCTCTACCAGACCGCGCGCTGCCCCTGGTGGCCGATCGCTCGGCGGTGGCTCTCAGCAGAGCCGGCTGCCCAGCAGCAGCTGGGCGGCGTCGAGGTGGTGCCAGCCCCACCAGACCAGCGCCAGGGCGCTTGCGGTGAGGGTCGCCGCGGCGAGCAGCAGCAGGCGAGAGCGGCTCATGCTTCGACCTCCGTCGGGGCGGGGCGGCTGACCGGCCGCTCATTGATGAACCAGTGCAGGGCGGCGGCTACCACAGAGAGCAGGATGGCGATGTTCCACACCACCGCGTAGTCCCCCTGCAGGTCATACAGGAAGCCCCCCAGCCAGACACCCATAAAGGAGCCGAGCTGGTGGAAGAGGAAGACGATGCCGCCCAGCATGGAGAGATGCTGGACGCCGAACACCGAAGCGACGATGCCGTTGGTCAGCGGCACCGTGGATAGCCACAGCAGCCCCATGGCGATGCCGAACAGATAAGCGCTGGCCGGGCTCAGCGGGGCGACCAGGAACAGGGTAATCACCACGCCGCGGATCAGGTAGAGCCAGGTGAGCAGGCGGGGCTTGGAGTAGCGCCCCCCCAGCCAGCCGGCGGCGTAAGTGCCGAAGATGTTGAACAGGCCGACCAGGGCCAGCACGGTGCTGCCTACGTGCACGGCGATGCCGCTGTCGAACAGGTAGCCGGGCAGATGAACGCCGATGAACACCACCTGGAAGCCGCAGACGAAGAAGCCCAGGCAGAGCAGCCAGAAGCCGCGATGGTTGGCGGCCTCGTCGAGCGCGGCGCCCAGGCTGATATCGCTGGCGGCCTTGGCCGAGGGGCGATCACGCAGCATGGCACCGAGGGGTAGCATCAGCGCGGCGATGGCGCCCATGGCCAGCAGCGCCGCCGACCACCCCAGCCAGCCCATCAGGCCCAGGGTGCCGGGGAGCATGGCAAACTGGCCGAAGGAGCCGGCGGCGCTGACGATCCCCATGGCCATGCTGCGCTTCTCCGGGGCCACGGCGCGACCCACGGCGCCGAGGATCACCGAGAAGGTGGTGCCGGAGAGGCCCAGACCGATCAGCACGCCGGCGGAGAGGGTCATGCCCAGCGCCGACTCCGAGACCCCCATGAACAGCAGGCCCAGGGCATAGAGGGCGCCACCCACCACCACCACCCGGGCGGCGCCGAAGCGGTCGGCCAGGGCGCCGGCAAAGGGCTGGGAGAGCCCCCACAGCAGGTTCTGCAGCGCCAGGGCGAAGGCGAAGACGCCGCGGCCCCAGCCCAGCTCCGAGCTCATGGGCTCGAGGAACAGCCCGAAGCCGTGGCGCAGGCCCATGGCCAGACTGATCACCAGGCCGCCGAGCACGATGATCCAGAATGTGTGGCGTCGGATGGCATCCATATCGATTCCGTTATTTGCAGGCTAATGGATGCCACTATGGCGCGGCTTTTCCCGTTTGGCTAGCGCTTGAGGGCCTGTTCAAGGGTCGCCAGTCGCCCGGGAACCAGAGCGTCCTCCACGGCGGTGATCCGCAGCACATGGCCCAGCGCGGGGTCGGCGGGGCGGGCGATCAGCTTGCCCTCGTCGAGGAGCGCCTGGTGCACTCGGCCGGCCAGGCTAGCGTCGGCCAGGCGGATGCCGACAAAGTTGGTGCTGCTCGGCAACACGTCGGCGCCCAGGGCGCGGAACTGCGCCGCCAGACGCTCCCGGCGTTCGCGCACCGCGGCCACGTGGGCGTCGACCTCGTCGGGGTGATCCAGCACCACCTCGGCGGCGGCCTGGGTCAAGGTCGACACCGCGTAGTGGATTCTCACCTTCGTCATCACCGCCAGGGTCGCCGGCTCGGCGATGGCGTAGCCGACCCTCAGGCCGGCCAGGCCATGGGCCTTGGAGAGGGTGCGCAAGCGGATCACCCCGGGCAGCACCCGCCGGCCGAATTCGCCGTCGGCGTCCTCGCGGAAATCGTGATACGCCTCGTCCAGCAGCAGCCAGCAGTTGTCGGGCAGTGCCTCGCGCAGGGCCAGCACGTCGTCATCGCGATGCAGGTGGCCGCCGGGGTTGTCGGGATTGGCCAGGTAGACCAGCCGTGCCTGATGGTCCCTCGCGGCCCGGGCCAGGGCGTCCAGGTCGGGCGCCAGGCGGCCGGGGCCTTCGTCGTAGGGGACCTCCACTAGGCGGCAGCCCTGGCCGCGGGCGAAATAGCCGAAGGTGGGGTAGGTGCCGGAGGTGCTCACCACGGCCACGCCGGGTTCGGCGACGGCCCGCAGGGCCAGCGCGATCAGGCTGTCGGCGCCGGCGTCCACCAGCATGGCCGCCAGGGGGATGCCCTTCTGCTCGGACAAGCGACGGCGGATGCCCAGGGCCTCGCTGTCGCCATAGCTGTAGACGTGGGCGGCCATGGCGTCGCCGAAGTGCTCGCGCAGGGCCCGGTGGGGCATGTCGAGCCCCTCGTTGGAGCCGAGCTGATGGGGAATCTCGCGCCCCAGGCGGCGCTCCAGCACGCGCACGCCGGGAAAGGGGTTGTCGGGGCCGTCGCCGGTCAGGTGATGGGGAAGGGTCGGCATCGAAGTCTCCCGTAAAAGTGATCGGTTATGGTGCCGTGCGCTTGTAGAGCATGACAATGGCCACGGCCGCCAGCGTCAGCAGCAGGGCAATAAAGACCGTGATACTGAGGGGCTCGCCGAGCAGCAGGATGGCGCTCGAGACGCCAACGGTCGGGATGATCAGGGTCGAGATAGTGGCCTGGGCCACGCTCAGCCGGTTCACGTTCATGAACCACAGCATCTGGGCCAGCCCGATCGAGAACACCAGATGGTAGCCCAGGGCCAGCCAGGTGGTCCCCTGCCAGGTGGCAGGGTGAGGGGGCGATTCGCGCCAGCCCATCATCAGGATCATCGGCAGGGCACAGAGGGCGAACTGCCAGCCGGTGATCACCGCGGGATGGGCCTGCCACTCGCCCCGGCGCTTGATCAGCACCGTCCCCAGTGCCCAGGAGAGCGCGGCGCCCAGCGCCAGCAGGGGACCGACGAGCCCCTGGCGCCCTGCCTCCAGGGCGGCGGGGCCGAGCAGTACCAGCAGGCCTGCCTGGCCGCATGCCAGCCCCAGCCACTGGCGGCCCGTGATGCGCTGACCGAGAAGCCAGCGCGCCAGCAGCAGGGCCCAGCAGGGCATGGTGAAGGCGATGATCGCCGCCTGGGAGGTGGGCATGTTGAGCTGGGCGAAGGCCGTGGCCAGGTTGAAGCCGAGGATGGTGAATATCCCGGTAACGGCCAGCCAGGGCCACTCCGCGGCCGACACGCCCAACGGCAAGCGCCGCCAGCGGGCCCAGGCCAGCAGCATCACCGCCCCGCCCGAGAAACCGATGGCGCGCAGCGTGAAGGGCGGCAGATCCATCAGGATAAAGCGCACCGCCGGCCAGTTGCCGCCCCAGAACAGGCCGATGGCGGCAATCAGCGCCGCGGTGCCGAGCAGCGGGCGGGCCTCGGTCGCCCGCTGCCAGCGCTGAGCCAACAGGCGCATGGCGGACACTCAGCCTGCCCCGTGGGGCAGCACCTTGTGGCGATTGAGCAGCCCCAGCGGATCCAGCGCCTGCTTGAGGGTGTGCATCAGCGCGATCTCCTCCGGCGTGCGGCAAACCGTCAGGAAGTCACGCTTCTCCAGGCCGATGCCGTGCTCGGCGGAGACCGAGCCGCCCAGCTCGGCCAGCGGCGTGTAGACGAGCGATTCCACCGCGGCGCGGGTCGCCGGGTCCTTGGCGCCGACGCCCACCGACAGATGCAGATTGCCGTCGCCCAGGTGGCCGAAGGTCACCAGTCGTCCCTCGGGCCAGGCCCGGTGCAACGCCGCCTCGAGATCTTCCACGTAGCGCTCCATGGCGGCGATCGGCAGGCTGACATCGAAGGTGAAGAGCGGCGAGAGGGCCTGGATCAACCCCTCGATATCCTCGCGGATAGCCCAGATACCCTGGCGCTGCTGCGCCGACTGGGCGAGCACGGCGTCATCGATCAGTCCCCCCTCCAGCGCCGCCTCCAGGGCCCGGGAGAACTGCGACGCATGGGCGTCCGGGTCGGTGCCCAGGGACTCCAGGATCACATAGAAGGGGGCGTCGGTCGCCAGCGGCGGCGGGTGTCGGCCGCTCTCCTCGGTGAGCAGGCGGTAGTGGCTCTGCCACATCGCCTCGAAGGCCGCCAGGCTGCCGCCCAGCGCACGGCCCATGTGGCCGAGCAGCCCGGTCAGGGCCGAGAAGCTCGAGCAGGCGACCAGCGCCGTCTGCACGTCCGGGGTGGGGGGCTGCAGGCGCAGTACCGCGCGGGTGACGATGCCCAGGGTCCCCTCACTGCCGATAAACAGCTGCTTGAGGTCGAAGCCGGCGTTGTTCTTGAGCATATGGTTGAGCGAGCTGACCACGCTGCCGTCGGCGAGCACGGCCTCCAGCCCCAGCACCTGCTGGCGCATCATGCCGTAGCGGATCACGCGGATCCCGCCGGCGTTGGTGGCGATATTGCCGCCGATGGTGCAGCTGCCACGGGCGCCCAGGTCCAGGGGGAACTGCAGCCCGACCGCCTCGGCTGCCTCCTGGACGCGCTGCAGCGGGGCGCCGGCCTGGGCGGTCAGGGTGCCACCAACCGGGTCGACGTCCTCGACGGCGTTCATCCGTTCCAACGAGATGACCAACTCCTCCGGGGCGGCTTCGGCGCCATGCACGAGCCCGGTCAGGCCACCGTGGGTGACCACCGGCTGGCGAGCGGCATGGCAGGCGCGCATCACCGCGGCGAGCTCGTCGGTGGAGGCGGGGCGCACGATGGCGCCGGCGCGGCAGGGCGCGCCGGTGAGCCAGTCGACGCGGCGTGCCGTGACGTCATCACCGGTCAGTATGTTGGCCGGGCCGATCCGCTCGGCAATCTCCTTCAACAGGGCATCCATTCGTTCCGTTGTCTCCTTGTGGGGCATTGTATGGGGCATCTAGTCGGGTAGTCGGGCCCCTGTCAGGCATGGGCGAGCTCGTGCTCGCGGCCCGGGATGGCGTCGAGCAGCTCGCGAGTATAGGCCGCCTGCGGAGCCAGGAAGACCTCCCGGGCCGATCCCTGCTCGACGATACGACCGTGCTGCATGACGATGATACGGTCGCAGATCTGGGCGGCGACCCGCAGGTCATGGGTGATGAAGAGCAGCGACAGCGACAGCTTCTGCTTGAGATCCTCGAGCAGCTCGAGAATCTGCGCCTGGATCGACACGTCCAGGGCCGAGACCGCCTCGTCGGCGACGATCAACTCCGGATTCAGGGCCAGCGCCCGGGCGATACCGATACGCTGACGCTGGCCGCCGGAGAACTCGTGGGGGAAGCGGTCGGCGGTGCCCCCGAGCCCCACGAGATCGAGCAGGTCGTTGGCCTGGGCCATGGCCTTGGCCTTGGGAACGCCGTTGGCGATGGGCCCCTGGGCGATGGCATACCCCACCCGGTGGCGCGGATTCAAGGAGGCGTAGGGGTCCTGAAAGATCATCTGCACCCGATGGCGTTCGCGGCGCAGCGCCTCGCCGTTGAGGTTCATGAAGTCGGTGCCGGAAAGGCTGAGGGTGCCACTGTCAGGACGCTCCAGGCGCACCACGCAGCGGCCCAGCGTCGACTTGCCGGAGCCCGACTCGCCGACAATGCCGATGGTCTCGCCCTTGACCAGCGAGAAGGAGACATCCTGCAGGGCGCGCACCTCTCGGGCCGGCTTGAAGAGCCCTCCCTTGGAGCGGAACACCTTGTTGAGCCCGACTACCTCGAGCAGGGCGGTATCGGTCTCGGCCCCGCGTGCTTCCGGGATCACGTCGCTGGGGATCGCCTCGATCAGCGCCCGGGTGTAGTCGTGCTGCGGATGCTTGAGTACCTCTTCGGCCTCGCCGAGCTCGACGATGCGACCGTGGCGCATCACGCACACTCGGTTGGCGACCTCGGCGACCACGCCGAAGTCGTGGGTGATGAACATCACCGACATGCCCCGGCGTGCCTGGAGGTCGCGGATCAGCTCGAGGATCTGGGCCTGGGTGGTGACGTCCAGCGCCGTGGTCGGCTCGTCGGCAATCAGTAACTCCGGCTCCAGGGCCAGGGCCATGGCGATCATCACCCGCTGGCGCTGCCCCCCGGAGAGCTGGAAGGGATAGGCGCGGATCGCCTTCGCAGGGTCGGGAATACCCACCTCGGTGAGCAGGGCCAACGCCTGCTCCTGGCGCTCCCGGCCGCTCAGCCGGCCATGGGCCTCGAAGACCTCGCTGATCTGTGCGCCGACCCGCATCAGCGGGTTGAGGGCGGTCATCGGCTCCTGGAAGATCATGCCGATGCGCAGGCCGCGCAGCTTGCGGTGCTGTTTCTCGGTGAGGGTAAGCAGATCCTGGCCGTCGAAGATCGCCTGGCCACCCACCGGATGCACCCCCTTGGGCAGCAGGCCCATCACGGCGTTGGCGGCCATGGACTTGCCGGAGCCGGACTCGCCCACCACGCAGAGGATCTCGCCGCGCGCGACGTCGTAGCTGACCTCCTCCACGGCGTGGTCGCGGTCGGCTCCCGCGGGCAGGGCGATGGTCAGATTGCGCAGGCTCAGTACCGGCTCTCGGGAGGTGTTAGCTGTGGCTGTCATGGGCATCCCTCACGAGCGCTCGCGGCTCAGTTTTGGATTCAGGGCGTCATCCAGGCCTTCGCCCACCAGATTCAGGGCCAGCACGGTCAGGAGAATGGCCAGCCCCGGGAAGAAGCTCAGCCACCAGGCCTGGCGAATCACTGTGCGTGCCGCACCGATCATGTAGCCCCAGGACATCACGTTGGGGTCGCCCAGGCCGAGGAATGAGAGGGCGGATTCCAGCAGGATGGCGGTCGCCACCATCAACGAGGCGAGCACGATGATCGGCGACAGGGTGTTGGGCAGAATCTGGCGCAGGATTATCGTGGTGTTGGTCTGGCCGACCAGCCGCGCCGCCTCGACATACTCGCGGTGGCGCAGCGACATGAACTCGGCGCGCACCAGGCGTGCTACCGGCGGCCAGCTGACCAGGGCGATGGCCAGCACGATGGAGGAAACGCTGGGCTGCATGATCGCGACCAGCACGATGGCCAGGGCGAAGTTGGGGATGGTCTGGAAGAACTCGGTGAAGCGCATCAGGGCGTCGTCGACCAGGCCGCCGTAGTAGCCGGCCACCGCGCCCAGCGGCACGCCGATGGCCAGCGCCACCACGGTAGAGACCAGACCGATCAGCAGCGATACCCAGGCCCCATGCATCAGCCCGGCGGCCACGTTGCGCCCCATGGTATCGGTGCCGAGCCAGAAGCCGTCCACTTCCATGGGGGAGAGGAAGGGACGCTGCACCATGCGCCAGGGCGAGTCGGGAAAGAGCACGGGCGCCAGAATCGCCATCAGGATGATCGTCAGCAGGATGATCAGCCCCACCAGGGCGCCGCGGTTCTGGGCAAAGCGGGCGAAGAAGCTCATGACCCCTCCTTGATACGCGGGTCGGCCAGGCGGTAGACCAGGTCGGTGAAGATGTTGAAGACAATCACCAGGGCGGCCGAGAAGAAGAAGATCCCCAACAGCAGGTTGTAGTCGCGCTGCATGAGGGCCTCGTACATCAGCCGGCCGATGCCGGGCCAGGCAAACACCGTCTCGGTGAGGATGGCGCCGCCGACCATCTGCCCGGCCTGCAGGCCAGCCAGGGTGATGATCGGCAGCAGGGCGTTGCGCAGGATATGGCGTCGCTGGATGATGCGCGGCGCCAGCCCCTTGGCGCGGGCGGTCTTGACGAAGTCCTGCTGGCTGGCCTCGAGCATCGAGGCGCGGGTCATGCGGGTGTAGATGGCCATGAAGAACAGCGCCAGGGTGGTGGCCGGCAGCACCAGGTGCTTGCCGACGTCGAGCACCATGGCCAGGCCGGTATGGCCAGCCCCCACGGTGACCATGCCGTAGGCTGGCAGCAGGTCGAGATAGACCGAGAACAGCACCACCGACATCAGTGCGACCCAGAACAGCGGGGTGGCGTAGAAGATCAGGGCCAGCGCCATGATGATCGAACCGGAGGGTTTCTTGACCCGGGCAGCGGCCAGGGAACCGGCGACGATACCCATCACCAGGGAGAGCACGAAGGCGGTGCCGGTAAGCAGCAGGGTGGCCGGCAGGCGGGCCAGAATCAGATCGAGCACCGGCACCTGCTGGCGGTAGGAGAAGCCGAAATCAAGCATGGCGACGCCCGAGACATAGCGCCACAGCTGAACGTGGAGCGGCTGATCGAGCCCGAAGCGCTCGGTCAGCTGGCGCAGGAACTCCGCATCGGTGGCACCGGCCTCGCCGGCCAGGATGGCGGCGGGGTCGCCCGGCGCCATCTGGATCAGGAAGAAGTTGAAGATCACGATCAGGAACAGCACGATCACGGCCTTGGCGAGCCGCGACAGGATCAATCTGGCATAGAGCATGAGGATCCCTCGGCGGGCGGTGGGGCGACTCCGCAGAGCCGCCTCGCGTCTTCGTTGACGCCCGGTTGGGTGGTGGGTGCCGGCCGTGAAGCAGAGCCGGCGGTGCCCCTTACCGGTCGAGCCAGGCGTCGCGGAAGCCTTCGTTCACGCCGACGCTGGAGTTCACCAGGTCCTTGACGTCGCAGCGATAGAGCGTCGGGAAGCCGAGCTCCAGCAGCCAGCCCACGGGGACATCCTCATGCAGGATCTCCTGGACCTCGTGGTAGAGGGCTTCGCGCTCCGAGTCCGGATAGGCCGTGGCGGCGGCGTTGAACAGTTCGTCGACGCGCTCGTTCTCGTAGCCTTCCACGTTGTTCCAGGGCGAGCCCTTCTCGATGTTGTCGGAGAGGTAGGTGCGCGAGATGCCCAGTGCCGGGTCGCCATACTGGTAGAGGAAGGTGAAGGCCAGGTCGTAGTCCCACTCGGAGAGACGCTGGTTCCAACCACCCACATCGGTGGCCTGGGTGCGCACGTTCACGCCCACTTCCCGCAGATTCTGCTGCACCGCCTCGGCCCAGCGGGTCCAGGTCTCGCCGTAGGGCAGTGGCAGCAGGCGGACCTCCTCGCCGTCGTAGCCCATCTCGTCGAGAAGCTCGCGGGCCCGGTCAGGGTCGTAGTCATAGGGCGGCAGCTCATCGTTCTGGAACCTGGCGTTGGCGCCGAAGGAGGAGAGCGGCACCTGGCCCAGCCCGTTCCACAGGACGTTGCGGGCGAACTCGCGGTCCATGGCGTACATCACCGCCTGGCGGAAGCGCTTGTCTGCGGTGGGGCCCTCGCGATTGTTCATCCACAGCATGGCGAAGGGGCTGAAATACTCGCTGCCCTGATCGGTGACGCAGACGTTGTCCATGGCCGAAATGCGCGGGATGTCGAAGTTCTCCACGGTGCCGTTGGGCAGCACGTCGATGGTGCCGTTCTCGAAGGCCACCGCACGGGAGGCCCCGTCGGGAATGATGTGCCAGTTGACGCCATCGAGGTAGGGCAGCCCCTCCTCGTAGTAGTCGTCGTTGCGCACCAGCTGGATCACGGTGCCGCGATCCCAGTTATCGAACTTGAAGGGCCCGGTACCGATGGGGTGGTTGTTGGCCGGGTTGTCGCGGAAGTCGGTCCCCTCGTAGATATGTTTAGGCACCATGGTGAAGGTGCCGGCCTCGAAGGAGATCAGGAAGGGGCCGAACGTCTCCCCGAGGGTGAAGACCACGGTGTGGTCATCGGTGGCCTCGATGGATTCCACGTGCTGAAGCACCGCTCGGGCGCTGGGGTTGAGCTCGCGGTGGAAGACGTCGGCAGAGAAGACCACGTCGTCGGCGGTGAAGGGCTCGCCGTCGTGCCAGGTAACATCCTCGCGGAGATGGAAGGTCCAGGTCAGGCCGTCGTCGCTGACCTCCCAGGACTCGGCCAGCTGGGGAATCGGCTCGAGGTCGGTGGTGTAGCGCAGTAGGCCTTCGTAGATATTGCCGGCCACGGTGCGCGTCGGGGCATTCTGGATCATGCCCAGCACCAGGCCGGGCGGCTCGGGCTGGATGATGGTGTTGATGACGCCGCCGGATGTCGGCTCGTTGGCCAGGACCGTGGTCGATAGGGCGGTTGTGGAGAGTGCCGCCGCGGCAATGGCAATGGCGAGTGGAGTCTTCATGGTGATGTCCCCCGGTTGTGTCGGTTGTTGTTCGGAGCGAGAAGTCACCTGAATGAACGTAGCAGTGCCCGGGTAAACTGTCGACAGTCGGCAATCGACGGTCGACAAGTCCAGAGTGTCGGCCATACTGATCGCAGTCTGGGTCAAATGTCGCGGGGAGTCGGGTCGATGTCCGAATCGCAGAGCGTGGGGTTCAAGGCGATCCGGTCGCCCAATCTGGTCGATCAGGTCGCTGATCACCTCACCGAGGCGATCATCGTGGGGCGCTTCACACCGGGGGAGCGGCTCTCCGAAGTGGGGCTGGCACGCTCGCTGGGGGTCAGCCGGGCGCCGATCCGCGAGGCCGCTCGGCTACTGGAGAGCCGAGGGCTGCTGGTGTCACAGCCGCGGCGAGGGTTTTTCGTGCGAGCCCTGGATGCCACCGAGCTCGATGATATCTTCGACCTCAGGCTCTGCCTGGAGCGCCATGCCATGGAGCGCCTCTCCCGCGCCTGTCCGGTCGAGGCCCTGGCGGGGCTGCATCGTCAGGTGGAGGTGCTGTGCGAAGCCGCGGCGAGCGGCAGCGAGGGGCGGCGGATCGAGGAGGATCTGACCTTTCATCGGATGATGATCGGGGCGACGGGCAACCGTCGACTGCTCAAGAACTTCGATGACCTGGCCCACGAACTGCGCCTGTGCATCACCCTGATCACCAAGACCCACGAGGACCCTGACAGCATCGCCGACTGCCACCACCTGCTGCTGGACGCGCTGGCCAGCGGCGATCCGGCGCGCTGCCGAGAGGCGATCGATTACCACATCGGCGTGGCACGAGACTATGTGGTGCGCAGTGTCGGCGAGTCGCGTCCGTTGGCTCGCCCCCACTAGCGTGACGGGCCAGGCAGGGGATAACGTCGATCCGACTTTCCCGCCTTGACCACCTGCCCCGGCGTCTCGTGGCCAACCAGCGCCGGCAGCCGGGCCGAGGCGGCCAGCAGGGCGTCGAGGTCGACGCCGGTCGCCACGCCCATCTGCTCGAACATATGGACGAGGTCCTCGGTGCAGACGTTGCCCGTGGCGCCCGGGGCATAAGGGCAGCCGCCGAGGCCGCCCAGCGACGCATCGAAGCGAATGATGCCGGCCTGCCAGGCGGCCAGGGCGTTGGCCAGGCCCATGCCGCGGGTGTTGTGGAAATGCAGGGTGAAGGGGGTACCGGGAAAACCCGCCAGCGCCGCCTCGCAGAGGCGGGCCACCTGGGCCGGATTGGCCATGCCGGTGGTATCACAGAGGGTCACTCCCTGAACGCCGAGTGCGAGCAGCCTGCCCGCCAGGTCCAGCACCCGCGCCTGGGGGACCTCGCCCTCGAAGGGGCAACCGAAGCTGGTGGAGAGCGAGGCGTTGACGAAGAGGTCGCGTCCCCGAGGGTGGGCGCGCACGGCGTCGACGATGGTGGCGAACTGCTCAAGCGACTGTTCCGGCGTCATGCGCAGGTTGGTCCGGCCGTGGGAGTCGCTCGCCGACATCACCAGGTTGATCTCGTCGACGCCGCCGGCCAGGGCCCGCTCGGCGCCCTTGAGGTTGGGCACCAGCACGGTGATGCCCACCCCCGGGCGGCGCTGGATGCCGGCCACCACCTCGGCGGCGTCGGCCAGCGCCGGGATCGCCTTCGGCGACACGAAGGAGGTGGCTTCGATACGGGCCAGCCCCGAGGCGGAGAGCGCGTCGATCAGGCGGATCTTCTCGTCGGTGGGCACGAAGGTCGTCTCGATCTGGAAGCCGTCGCGGGGTGCCACCTCGTTGATCTGCAGCTGGGTCATGATGGGTGTCCTGGGTCAGTCGGTCGGGGGTCAGATGATGCCGGCATCGCGCAGCTTGGCACGGGTCGCCTCGTCGATGCCCAGCTCGTCGAGCACCTCCTCGGTGTGGGCGCCGAGCGCCGGGCCACCGTGGCCCAGGCGGCCCGGCGTGGCGCTGAGCTTGGGCAGCACCCCGGGCACCTTCAGCGGGCGGCCGTCCGGCCGGGTGAACGACTGGATCATTTCCCGGGCCAGGTAGTGGGGGTCGTGGGCGATGTCGGCGGCGGTAAAGGGGTACCCGGCCGGCACCCGGGCCTCGTCCAGGACGGCGAGGATATCGTCGCGACCGTGCTGGCGGCTCCACGCCTCGATCGCCGCGTCGATCTCTTTGGCTCGGCGGGTGCGACCGTCGTTGTGGGCCAACTCAGGATCCTCGCCCAGCTCGGCGCGGCCGATCACGCCCATCAGGCGCTTGAAGATGCTGTCGCCGTTGCCGGCGATCAGCACGTAGTCGCCGTCCCGGGTGCGGTAGGCGTTGGACGGCGTGATGCCGGGCAGGGCGCTGCCGCTGGGCTCGCGGACCTGGCCGCTGGCGTCGTACTCCGGGAGCAGGCTCTCCATCATGGCAAAGACCGACTCGTAGAGGGCCACGTCGATCTCCTGACCCAGTCCGCTGCGGTTCCGCTCCTGCAGCGCCAGCAGGGTGCCGATCACCGCGTAGAGCGCAGAGAGGGAGTCGCCGATGCTGACGCCGACGCGGACCGAGGGCTCGCCGGGCTGACCGGTCAGGTAGCGCAGGCCGCCCATGGCCTCGCCGATCACCCCGAAGCCCGGCTTGTCGCGGTAGGGCCCCGTCTGGCCGTAGCCGGAGACGCGTACCATGATCAGCCGGGGGTTGACGGCCGACAGCGCCGCGTAGCTCAGTCCCCACTGCTCCAGGGTGCCGGGGCGGAAGTTCTCCACCAGCACGTCGGCGTCGGCGGCCAGCTGCCGAACCAGGTCCTGGCCCTCGGCGGTTCTCAGGTCCAGGGAGACCGAGCGCTTGTTGCGGGTCTGGACGTGCCACCACAGGGAGGTGCCATCCTCGATCATTCGCCATTTGCGAAGGGGATCGCCGGTGCCCGGGGGCTCGACCTTGATCACGTCGGCACCGAACTCGCCCAGCAGCTTGGTGGCGAAAGGCCCGGCGATCAGCTGACCCAGCTCGATCACCTTGAGCCCGGCAAGCGGCAGCTGGCGTGTTTCCGGGGTCGTCATGGGGAGACTCCTTGTGCGGTTATCGACGTATCATGGGACATGGGCCCTGGGCCCGCCATTAGGCAATCGACAAGCTTGGCTTCGTGGATAACGAACCTGCCGGTATAGTGAGACGATGCCGAGTCTCCGATCCCTGCTCGCGAGGGCCCCATGCGCCGTTTCGATTTCCTGACCCTCAAGCTGTTCGTCTCCGTGGCCGACGAGGGGCGTCTCACCGCGGCGGCCGAGCGCGAACACCTGGCGCTGGCGGCGGTGAGCAAGCGGATCAGCGACCTCGAGGCGCTGGTCGGCACGCCGCTGCTCTACCGTCGCTCCCGGGGCGTGCAGCTCACGCCGGCCGGGCAGGCGTTCCTGCACCATGCGCGCCGCATACTGGAGGACGTCGAGCGCCTCCACGCCGAGCTCAGTGAATATGGCGAAGGGATCCGGGGCCATGTGCGCATCCACTCCAACACCTCGGCGATCATCGCCTTCCTGCCCCAGGACCTGAGCGCCTTCACCCGCGATTATCCACAGATCAAGCTGGACCTGCAGGAGCGGGTCAGCGGCGAGGTGATTGCGGCGGTGCGTGACGGTTTGGCCGACCTGGGCATCTTTGCCGGTCACGTGCCGGCCGAGGATCTTCAGGTGATGCCCTATCGCAGCGACCGCCTGGTACTGGTGACGCCCCGCGACCATCCCCTGGCGGACCGCCAATCGCTATGCCTGCACGAGGCCGCGGCGTTCGACTTCGTCGGCCTGCAGCAGGATGCCTCGCTGCAGTCGCTGCTCCACGAGCAGGCCAGCCGCGTCGGCAGGACGCTGCGCATGCGCATCCAGGTGCGCAGCTTCGATGCCATCTGCCGGATGATTCACCATGGCATGGGCGTCGGGGTGTTACCGGAGCGGACCATCTATCGGGACCTGCGCGACCTGGCACTGTGCAGCATTCCGCTGGCCGACGACTGGGCGCGTCGTGAGCTGGTGATCGGCATGCGTCGTTACGAGACGCTGCCGGTGACGGCCCGTCATCTCGTCGACCATCTTATTCGTCGCCGTCGCGAAGCACCGTGAAGGGCGACCACTGCTGGCAGAGCGGAGCGACCTCGAGCCGCGTGATATTGACGTGGGGCGGCAGCTCGGCGATGTGCAGGGCCTGCTCGGCCACGTCCCGGGGCTGCAGTGGTCGGGTGCCGCGGTAGTAGTCACCGACCACCGAGGCATCGCCCTTCATGCGCACCAGGGTGAATTCGCTCTCGGTCATGCCCGGGGCCAGGTCGGTGACGCGCACGCCTTCGGCACTGATATCGCAGCGCAGGTTGTAGCTGAACTGCTCGACAAAGGCCTTGGTGGCACCGTAGACGTGGCCGCCGGGGTAGGGCGTGTGGCCGGCGATGGAGCCGATGTTGATCACCGTGGCCCCGGGGCCGGACTCGATCAGCCGCGGCAGCAGCAGGCGCGTCACATTGACCAGCCCGGTAATGTTGGTATCGATCATGCGGTGCCAGTCGGCGAGATCGGATGTCTGAGCCGGTCCCTTGCCTAAGGCCAGGCCGGCGCTGTTGATCAGCACCTTGACGACGGCGAAAGGGGTCGGCAGGGCATCGATGAGGCCTGCCACGGCGTTATGGTCGCTGACATCAAGCTCGGCCACGTGCACCGACACCCGTTCGCCCAGGGTCTGCCGCAAGGTCTCGAGCCGCTCGCGGCGGCGCCCGACGAGGACCAGCGACCAGCCGGCCTCGGCGAAGCAATGGGCACAGGCCTCGCCGATGCCCGAGGTGGCGCCGGTGATAAAGGCGACGGGGCTGGTTTCGTGCATGGTGAAACCTCCAGACGGTGGACGGATAACGTCGGATGTGTCCTTGAATGAGAGCCTTGGGGCGATGAGCGGGCATATCCCCCTTTGGTCGCATGGTTTACCTTCCAGGCCGACACCCCGCGCCATATCGCGCTATCGTCTGGCATCGTCATTGACGAAGCCTGCCTTCTTCAACCTCGATTTGAGCAATGTCGGGGCTTGTTCCAAGATCAGATTGCCGGAGCCGCTGGTCGAGTGGCGGCCCCCCATAACGATAATTCCGCCGGAGAACGTCACATGCGCAAGACGCTACTTGCCACTTTCGCCAGCCTGGGTCTGGCCGCGGCCGCCCCCTTTGCCCTGGCCAGCAGTATCGAGATCCAGGTCAACAACACCATGAGCGACGGCGGCTCCGAAAGCGCCGCCGTCGAGCGCTTCGCCGAGTACCTCGAGGAGCAGGCGCCTGGCCGCTTCAACGTCCGCCCCTTCCTGGCCGGCTCGCTGGGCGGTGAGAATGCCGTTCTCGAACTGCTCAACCTGGGACAGACCCAACTCTCCATCACCGGCGGCAACTGGCGCCAGCAGTACGCGCCCGAGTATGACGCCATCACCGTGCCCTTCGTCTTCTCCACCTGGGACGAAGTAGACGCCTACATGGAGAGTCCTTCCGGTCAGACGCTGGTGGAGATCGCCGAGGAGAAGGGCGGTATCAAGTACTTCGGTACCCAGCACCGTGGTCCCCGCCAGATGACCGCCAACAAGGCAATCCACTCGCCCGAGGACCTGCAGGGCTTCCGCCTGCGCCTGCCGTCGCTGCCCGTGTGGCTCCAGGTATGGGAAGAGATCGGCGCCCAGGTGGTCAACGTGCCAGCGCCGGAGATCTACCTGGCGATGCAGACCGGCCAGGTGGATGGCCACGAAAACTCGCTCTCTTCGCCCTATACCCGCCGGCTGTGGGAAGTTCAGGACCATATCATCATGACCAGTCACGTGATGTTCCCGTGGAACTGGGTGGCCAGCAAGCGCTGGTGGGAAGGCCTTGAAGCCGATGACCAGGCGCTGATTGCCGACGCCATCGAAGTGGCCCGCCTGCACGGCACCGAGCGCGAACGCGAGCTTGATGCGTTCTACCTCGAGGAGCTGCAGAAAGAGGGCATGACCGTCATCGAACCCGATGTGGCGGCCTTCCGCGAGGCGGCCCGGCCGGCTATCGAGCAGGTGCTGTCCGAGATGGCTGAGGGTGTGATGGACGATGCCCTGGGCGGCGAATGATTGCATGGCCCGTAGTGGCTGATACACCTACCTCGGCGGTGCCCACTGGGCGCCGCCGAGCCGTGAAGGACGAGAGGATGTTCCCGTGAGGCAAGAGAGTGCGATACCCCTGAGTGCCGTTGACCGGCTGGCCTGTCGTCTGCTCAGGGCGGTGACGCTGGTCTGCGATCTGCTGGGGGTACTGCTGCTGGCTGGCGTGCTGCTGTTGATCGTGGCGGCGGTGGTGGCCCGCGACCTGCTGAACCTGGGCATGCCGTGGACCGAGGAGGTGGCCACGCTGCTGGCGATCTACGCGGTGGGCTTGGGGTCGCTCTCGGCCTGGGTGCGCGGCGAGCACCTGCTGGTGGATCTGTTCAGCCACCGCCTGCCACCCCTGGCACTGGCGCTGCAGTACCGGCTCACGGCGATCCTCTCCTGCGGCTTTTTTGCCCTGGCGGCCTGGGGGGCCTGGGTCATGTCCGAGATGAGCGCCAACAACAATACCGTGTCGTTGGGCATCAGCTTCAGCTACCTCTACTACGGTATCTTCGTCGGCTTCGCCGGCATGACGCTGCTCTCGGCCTGGCAGGCGCTGCGGGGCCGGGTGGCCTGGCAGGCGGTCGACGGCAGCGGCGGGGAGGCACCCTGATGCTGGAACTCGCGATCTTCGTCGGTGGGCTGCTGGTGCTGATGATCATCGGCCTGCCGGTGGTGGTGGCCATCGGCATCACCTCCTTTATTGCCCTGGGCGTCACCGGCAGCGGGGGGTTGCCGGTGGAGCTGATGTCGCTGCGCATGGTGCAGACGCTCAACAACTTCACGCTGCTGGCGATTCCGCTGTTCATCCTCGCCGCCAACATCATGAACACCGGCTCGACCACGACCCGCATCTTCGACTTCGCCACGGCCCTGGTGGGCTTTACCCGGGGCGGGCTGGGGCATGCCAATGTGGTCGCGAGCTCAATCTTCGCGACCATGTCCGGCACCGCCGTGGCCGATGCTGCCGGCCTCGGCAGCATCGAGATCAAGGCGATGAAGGAGCGCGGCTACGACCTGGGCTACTCGGCCGGCATCACCGCGGCCTCCAGCGTGATTGGCCCGATCCTGCCGCCCAGCATCGCCCTGGTGGTCTACGGCTGGTTGGCCAATGTCAGCATCGGCGCGCTGTTTATGGCCGGGATCATTCCCGGCCTGCTGATGGCGCTGCTGCTGATGGGCATGACGGTGTTGCTGGGCGCCGGTGGCCGTGTCGCCATGCCGGCTCCGGTGCCCTTCGACGGGCACGAGGTGCTGCGCACCGGGCGACGCGCGGTGCTGCCGTTGATGATGCCGGCGATCATCGTCGGCGGGATCTGGACGGGCTTCTTCACGCCCACCGAGGCTGGTGCGGTCGCCTCGCTCTACGCTATTGTGCTGGGCGGGCTGATCTATCGCGACCTGAGCCTCAAGGCGCTTTACCTTTCCTTCCGCCGCACCCTGATGTTCAGCGTGGCAATTCTGCTGATTATCGCGGTGTCGAGCTTCTACGGCTGGATCCTGGTGCGCATCGGCATTCCCCAGGCGTTGGCCGGAGAGGTGGCGGGCATCGACATGCCGACCGTCTTCCTGCTGCTGGCCTTCGCGCTGTTCTTCCTGCTGATCGGCTGCTTTATGTCGGTGGTGGAGAGCATCCTGATCTTTACGCCCATCGTGGTTCCGGCAGCCATGGCCGCCGGCCTGGATCCGATCCACTTTGGCATCGTGATGGTGATTACCCTGTCGGTGGGCGTCATTACGCCGCCTTTCGGCAACGTGCTGTTCCTGATGGTGGGCATCACCCGAATGCGTTACGGGCAGGTAGTAACGGCGGTGCTGCCATTTCTGCTGCCGATCCTGGCCACCATCCTGATCCTGATTGCCGTGCCAGCGGTGGCGACCTGGCTGCCTGATCTGCTTGGCTATTGAGCGGCGGCATCTTGTCTTCGGGAGGGGGTGGGCTCATGGTAGGGGGCCATGCATATCGTCACGACACCGCCCCCATGCCCTATCTGGACCTGAGAGCCACCACCCTCGACCATGAACATGTGGACCATGCCCACGACTTCCACCAGCTGATTCTGGCCACCTGTGGAGTCACCGAGCTGGCGGTGGACGGCGAGGGCGAACGGATCACCGCCAGCCGCGGCTGCCTGATCCCTTGCAGCCACCGCCATGACTACCTGGGCGATGGCCGCAATCGCACCCTGGTCCTCGATATTCCCGGGGGCAGCCTGGCCGCGCTGCGCGATGGTGAACGCATCGAACGCCTCTTCGAGCGGCCACGCTTCTTCAGCGTACCGCCGCAGCTCCATCAGCTGGCGGACAGTCTGATGCAGCAGCTCGAGCAGTGCCCCGGGTTGCACAGCGAGATCGCCGCGCTGCTGCTGCGAGCCATTCATCTCCATCTGGAGAGCGAGCCGCTGGCCGGGGATGGGGGCTTCCCCCTGGTTCGGCGCCCCTGCGAACGTCTCGATCTGGTCCGGATCGAGGCCTGGGTGGATCGCCACCTGGCCGATGATATCCGTGTCGAGCATCTGGCCGCACGCTGTGCGTTGAGCGTGGGGCACTTCCATAGTCGCTTCCGCGAGATGACGGGCCTCACGCCCCAGGCTTACGTGCAGCAGCGCCGGCTGCGCCACGCCAGAACCCTGGTCTGCCATAGCGACCTGAGCCTGGGCCATGTGGCTTCGCTGGTCGGTTTTCGCGACCAGGGCAGCTTCTCGCGGGCCTATCGGCGGCACTTCGCTATCACGCCCTCGGCCGATCGCCGCGCTGCCTGATCTTTCGGCGCAGTTCCGGGCAAAGGCTCCGTAGATGCGGGCAAGCAGTCTCGTCGCGTTCGTCCTAGGCTTTGAGGCAGGGCGGTGCTGATGGCGCCGTCGTGTCACCGATCCATGCAACGAACAAATCACAAGAGGCATGCATCATGCGCAAGAGAACCCTGACCGGGCTGTTTGCCCTGGCGTCACTTCCCCTGGCCATGGCGGCCGCCCAGGCCCAGGCCAACGAGATGGCCATTGCCACCATCCTTCCCGAGAACATGAGCAACAATGAGGTGTATCCGGCGCTGGTGCACTTCAAGAACCTGGTGGAGACGCGCACCGACGGCGAGGTGACGGTGTCGATCTTCGGCAATAGCCAGCTGGGCTCCGAGGTGGAGACCGCGCGGGAGGTGCAGGGTGGCCGCACCCTGCAATCCACCATCATTACTACCGGCGCCATGTCCTCCTACTACCCCGATTATCAGATGATGACCGCTCCCTTCATCTTCGACAATTGGCGCCAGGCCTGGGCCTTCTTCGACGGCGAGTGGTTTGCCGACTTCATGTCCGGCACCATCGAGCAGACCGACATGCGCTATCTGGGCACCTTCGATGATGGCGGCGGCTTCGTGGCCTTCACCAACAACGAGCGGCTGATCCAGACCGTCGAGGACCTCGAGGGGCTCAATATCCGCACCGAGGAGAACCCGGGACACGTGGCCATCATGCGCGCACTGGGCGCGTCGGCGACCCCGTTGCCCTGGGGCGAGGTGATTACCGCCCTGGAGACCGGCCTGGCCGATGGCCAGTTCAATGCCCCGGTGCTCAATACCACTTTCAACTTCCATGAAGTGACCGACTACACCACCTTGACCGGCCACGTTTACAACAGCGCCGCCTGGCTGGTCAGTGAAGAGTGGTTCCAGAGCCTCACCGAAGCCCAGCAGGAAGCGATCGTCATCTCGGCCCGGGAAGCCATCGCCATCGGCCACGGCATGTCCGGGGCGCTCGCCACCGCCAGCTGGGAGGAGTCCTGCGCGACATTCCAGGAGTGCTACATCATGCCTCCGGAAGAGCGCACCCGCATGGCGGACATCGCGACGCCGGCCTGGCGCGACTGGATCGTCAACGACTTTGGTCTTGACGGTGACCGCGTGGATGCCTTCCTCGAAGAGGTCGAGCGAGTTCGCGTCGAGGTGGCCGAGTCCGACGTCGCCACCTACGGACGCTGATCACCGAGGATGTTATTGTCTTGCGCCCGGCCGAAGGATGGCCGGGCGCTCCTGCCTGAGGTGACGCCATGAGTTTCCTGCAGCCCCTGCGGCGCCTGAGCGATATCGTCAATCAGGCGGCGATACTCGTCTGTGTGGCCTGCGTCCTGACCATGCTGGGTATCTCCTTTACGGCCTTCGTCTACAAGCTGGCCACCGGCAACACCCTCAGCTGGACCTACTCCCTGGCGCGGCTCTTCCTCCCCTGGATCGGTTTCCTCTCCATGACCATCTCGCTGCGCTACGGCGAGCACGTGGCCATGACCCTGCTGGTCAGGAGTCTGCCGCGGGTGCTGACCGTGGTGGCGGCCACCCTCTGCATGCTGGTCATCGGCCTGTTCGGTGCGCTACTGCTCTGGTACGGCTGGGGCTACTTCGAAGGCACCCGCCAGGTCTATATGGTCTCTGATCAGATCCAGATATCCGGAAAATTCACCGCCATCGTGGTGCCGGTTAGCGGGGCCATCATCCTGCTGCACCTGGTGCAGGGCTTCGACCTGCTGGAACATTTCATCGATGACGATACCGTGATCGATGAGCTCATTGAGTCCGCTGACGTGGAGAAACGCTCATGACGCCTGCGATCATTGCCTTCGTCGTGCTGCTGCTGATCGGGGCCCCGGTCGCCGTGGTCATGGCCCTGTCGGGTCTGGCCGGCGGCTTCGCCATGGGCGGCGAGCGCATGCTTGGCATCATCGCCGACCGCATGTTCGCCGGCGTCTCGGGCTTTCTGCTGATTGCCGTGCCCTACTTCATCTTTACGGCCGAGCTGATGAACCAGGGCGGCCTGACCCATAAGCTGATCGCCTTCAACAACGCCCTGTTCGGGCGCGTTCGCGGGGCGCTGTCCCACGTCAATATCTCGGTCTCGGTGTTCTTCGCCGGCCTGACCGGGGCGGCGATCACCGACACCGTGGCGATCGGCAAGATCATGATCCCCGAGATGAAGAAGCAGGGGTACGACGCCGAGTACGCCGCGGCCATCACCGCCTGCTCGTCGATCATCGGACCGATCATCCCGCCGAGCGTGGTGATGGTGGTCTATGCGACCTTGCTGCGCGACATCTCGGTGATCGACCTCTTCGCCGGCGGTATCATTCCGGGTCTATTGATGGCCCTGGCGCTGCTCGCGGTGAGTTTCTTCCTGGCCTGGAAGCGTAACTATCCCAAGCAGGCGCCCACGCCGCTCAAGGTGGCGGCCATCGCGTTTCTGGTGGCGCTGCCCGCGATGATCGTGCCGCTGATCATCCTGGGCGGCATCCTCTCGGGGCTGACGACCATTACCGAGGCGTCGGGGTTTGCCGCCGTCTATGCCATTGTCATCGGTGTCGTCTTCTATCGCACTCTTACCTGGCGCAAGATCTGGCACGCGCTGTTGGTGACCGTGCGCTTCTCGGGCGTGGTGTTCTTCCTGCTGGCGACTTCGGCAGTGCTGGGATGGTTCGTCACCCGCTCCGGCATCGCCCGGGATGCGGCTGGCCTGATCACCACCTTCAGCGACTCGACCTTCCTGCAGTTGCTGCTGGTCTGCGCCCTGCTGATCCTGGTCGGCACGGTCATGGACGTGCTGCCGGCACTGGTGGTGGTGGCGCCGGTGCTGGTGCCGGCGATGATCCAGCTGGGCGTGGACCCGCTGCACTTCGCCATCTTGATGATCGTGGTACTCAATATCTCCAATGTGACGCCACCGGTAGGCATGACCTTGATGACGGCGGCGAGGATCGCCAACGTGCCCTTCGAACGGGCGATCATTGCCTCGCTGCCCTTCTATGTTGCCTTTGTCGTGGTGATCCTGCTGCTGATCACCTTTCCGTCGCTTTCCACCTGGATCCCCTCGCTGCTGGGCTAAGGAACCCCCTATGAAGTTCTTCTACCACCCCGAGCAGGAACGCCATGCGCCACCGACCTTTCTGCTGCGTGGCCGGCCGGTGGATTCGCCGGAAGGGCCGCTGCGGGCCGAGCTGCTCTCCCGCGGCCTGACCGATATCGGGCTGTCGTTGACTGCCCCCACCGCGCCCGACAGCCGGCGGCTGCGAGAGCGCCTGACGAGGATCCACTCGGCGCGCTACCTGGACTTCCTCGAGACCATCCATGCACGCTGGCGGGCCCTGCCCGATGCCGCCGCCATGGTGGCGCCCAATGTGCACCCGTGTGGCGGGGGCCACCACTATCCTCGCCATCCGGTGGGGCAGGTGGGCTGGCACATGCACGATATGGCCTGCCCGATGACCGCCGACAGCTTCATCGGCATCCTGGCCAGCGCGGCGACCGCAGAGGCGGCGGCCGACGCGGTGCTGGCCGGCGACCGTCATGCCTACGCGCTGTGCCGCCCGCCGGGCCACCATGCCGGGCCGGAGCGGGCGGGCGGCTTCTGCTTCCTCAACAACTCGGGCCTGGCCGCCACGGTGCTGCGCGAGCACCATGCCCGGGTGGCGATCCTCGACGTGGATCTGCACCATGGCAACGGGACCCAGGACCTCTTCTATGGACGCGGCGATGTCTGGACCGGCTCGCTGCACGTCGACCCGGCGGACTTCTACCCCTTCTTCTGGGGCGGCGCCGACGAGCAGGGCGAGGGCGACGGGCTGGGCGCCAACGTCAACCTGCCGCTGCCGCTGGGCAGCGATGGTGTGCGCTTCCTCGAGACTCTTGACCACCTGATCGCGCGTCTGGAGGCCTTCCGCCCCGATGCCCTGGTGGTGGCCCTGGGCCTGGATGCCCACCGCGATGACCCGTTGGCCGGCATGGCCCTGGAGACCGACGACTTCACCCGGCTCGGACGGCGCCTGGCCGCCATTGACCTGCCCACGGTGCTGATCCAGGAGGGGGGCTACCCCACCGAGCACCTGAGCCACAACCTGGCCGCCTTTATGGGCGGCTATACCGCTGCCTGAGGGCAGCCCTTTATCGGTGCCGACTCCGGCGCCCCACCAGCGAGAGAAACGCCATGACCGTTACCTATCACGACAGCAATGCGCGCATGAGTCAGATCACCCTCCACAACGGTACCGTCTACCTGGCGGGGCAGGTGCCCGCGGATGCCAGCGCCGATATGCGCGGACAGACCGAACAGGTGCTCGCGCGTATCGATGAGCTGCTGGCCCAGGCAGGCACCTCCCGGGAGCACCTGCTCGCCGCCCAGATCTGGGTCACCAGCATGGCCGAGTTCGATCAGATGAACGCGGCCTGGGACGCCTGGGTCACGCCGGGCCGGCCGCCGGTGCGTGCCGCCATCGAGGCGAAGCTGGCCAAGCCGGAATGGAAAGTCGAGATCATGGTCACCGCGGCGCTTCCGGAGGACTGATATGCGCATGATCACGGCGGAGCAAGTCGCGGCCTCACTGCCCTGGCAGGCCCTGGTCGAGCGACTCGCGACCACCTTTCGCGAGGGGGTCGAGTCGCCGCCGCGCCATCACCACGCCATGCATCGCCAAGACGGCGAGGCGACCATGCTGCTGATGCCGGCCTGGGAGCGCGATGGCTATATCGGCGTAAAGATGGTCAATGTCTTCCCGCAGAACGCCGAGCATGGCCTTCCCGCCATTGCCGGCGTCTACCTGCTGAGTGAGGGGGCCCATGGGCGCCCTCTGGCCTGCATCGACGGCAGCGAGTTGACCCGTCGGCGCACCGCGGCGGCTTCGGCCCTGGCGGCCCGGGAGCTGGCCCGGGAGGACGCCGAGAGCCTGCTGGTGGTAGGGACCGGCAAGCTGGCGCCCATGGTGATCGAGGCCCATGCGGCGGTGCGACCCATCCGCCGCGTGCGCATCTGGGGGCGTAGCCTCGAGAAGGCCGAGGCACTGGCCGCCGAGTACGCCGACCGCTTCGACACGGCAGCGGTCACCGATCTGGAGGCCGCCACCCGCGAGGCGGACCTGATCAGCTGCGTGACCCTCTCCACCGCGCCGTTGATTCGCGGTGCCTGGCTCACTCCCGGTACCCACCTCGATCTGATCGGGGCCTTTCGTCCCTCCATGCGCGAGACCGATGCCGAGTGCCTGGTCCGCAGCGAAGTGTATGTGGACACCCATGCCGGAGCGAGGGGCGAGGCGGGGGATCTGCTGCAGGCCGTCGACGAGGACGCCTTCGATTTTGACGAGGTGCGCGGTGACCTGGCCGAGCTGCTCAAGGGCGAGGTGCCCGGGCGCTCGTCGGACGCGGCGATCACTCTGTTCAAGTCGGTGGGGGCATCGCTTGAGGATCTGGCGGCCGCCATCGAGGTGTGGCAGCAGTTGGAGTCGCATGGATGAGCGCAGCCCCTGACGGCGCTTCGGCTGCTGCAGCGCCAGCCGGCGATCCAGCAGCCGGCGTCCCGGCGACCGGCTTCTTCTGGCATGAGCGCTGCTTCTGGCATGACCCGGGGGCCATCGGCGTCTTCTCGTCCCCGGGTGAGTTCCTGCAGCCCCAGCCGGCCTCGGAGAGCCCCGAGAGCAAGCGCCGGCTGAAGAACCTGTTGGAGGTCTCCGGGCTGATCGACGCGCTGGCGGTGCGCAAGCCCCCGCCGGCCGCCCGGGAGGATCTCGAACGCTTCCACACCGCAAGCTACCTGGATGCCCTGGAGGTGGGTGAGCGTGCCGGGGGTGGCGACGGCGGCGACTGCGCCCCTTATACGTCGGGCAGCCTGGCCGCGGCGTGTCAGTCTGCGGGGCTGGCCAGCGCCGCCGTGGAGGCGGTGGCCAGCGGCGCGATGTTGCGCGCCTATGCGCTGTGTCGTCCACCCGGCCACCACGCCGAGGCGGTTCGAGGTCGGGGCTTCTGTCTGCTGGGCAATATCCCGGTGGCGGTGCTGCGCGCCCGGGCGCTCGGGCAGGTGGGGCGCGTGGCGATTCTCGACTGGGACGTGCATCACGGCAACGGCCACCAGACCGCCTTCTACACGGATCCCGAGGTGCTGACGGTCTCCCTCCACCAGGCGGGCAACTATCCGCTGGAGACCGGGGGCTTCGAGGAGCAGGGAGAAGGGCCCGGGCTCGGTTACAACCTCAATCTGCCGCTGCCGCCGGGCTGTGGTCTGGGCGCCTATGACCATGCCATGACCGAACTGGTGCTGCCCGCGATCGAGGCCTTCGACGCCGAGCTGATCGTGGTGGCCTGCGGCTATGACGCCTGCGCCAAGGATCCGCTGGGCAAGATGCTGCTCAACAGCGCCGCTTTTGCCCGCATGACGGCCCAGGTCATGGCCCTGGCCGAACGCCTCTGCGCAGGACGGCTGGTGATGGTCCACGAGGGTGGCTACTCGGAGGGTTATGTGCCGCTGTGCGGACACGCGGTCATCCAGACCCTCAGCGGCAGCGATATTCGGGTACCGGACCCCCAGAATGAGGAGATCGCCGCCTGGGGCTACCAGGCCCTGCAACCCCATCAGCGTGAACTGATCGACGGCTGGTGCAAGGCCTGGGCCGCCGCCGGCCGGCTCTCCCCGCCAAGCAGCGCTTCGCCAAGCAACGCTTCAACAAGGAACTCCCGACCATGACACCTCTCGATGATCGTGACGGCTGGATCTGGATGGACGGCGAGTGGCTGCCGTGGCGCGAGGCCCGGGTGCATGTGCTGACCCATACCCTGCACTACGGCATGGGCTGCTTCGAGGGCGTGCGCGCCTATGCGGGCCCCCATGGCAGCCATCTGTTCCGAGTGGCCGAGCATACCCGGCGGCTGGCCGACAGCGCCTATGCGCTGGACATGCCGCTGCCCTTCGACGAGGCGGCGCTGATTGAGGCCCAACGCGAGTGCCTGGTCCGCAACGACCTGACCAACGCCTACCTCAAGCCCACGGTATTCTTCGGCTCGGAGGGGCTGGGGCTGCGGGCCAGAGGGCTCTCCGTCCATGTGATGATTGCCGCCTGGGATCTGGGCGACTACATCTCGGCCGAGGCGGCGTCCATCGGCCTGCGGGCCATGACCTCCTCCTGGGCGCGCCACCATGTGAACATCAGCCTGTGTCGGGCCAAGACCAACGGCCACTATGTCAACGCCATGCTGGCGCTCAACACGGCAGTCAAGGCGGGCTTCGACGAGACGATCATGCTCGACCCTGAGGGCTATCTGGCCGAGGCCTCGGCGGCCAACGTCTTCCTGCTGCGTGACGGTGTGCTGCATACCCCGGAGGTGACCTCCTGCCTGCAGGGCATTACCCGCGACAGCGTGATCCGCTTGGCTCGCGAGGTGCTTGGCGTCGAAGTGCGCGAGCGTCGCATCACCCGCGACGAGCTCTTTACCGCCGACGAGGCCTTCCTGACCGGCACCGCGGCCGAGATCCTGCCGCTGCGCGAACTGGACGGCCGCCACATCGGTGGCCGGGCCGGCGCGCCGCCGCCGGGACAGCCCATCGCGGCGGACTCCCTTACCGCACGGCTCCAGCGGCTCTATCGCCGTGTGGTCTGTAGTGAGCTCGATGAAGAGCGTGATGGAGAGCGCGATGGTGAGCTCCAGGCATTCCGCGGCTGGTTGACGCCGGTGAGGGGCTGACGCGGCGTTGTAGGCCTGCCTTCTCGGCCGTGCTAGGCTGCGGCGATTCGGCCGGGAAGGGACGCCATGATCGATTCGCTGCTCGCGGGTACGCTGCTGACGTCACTCCTGCTGGCCACCTTGTGGGGGGGGCTGGCGCTGGGGCATCGGCTGCCGGTGACGCTCGGGATACGGTGGCTCGCGGTGATGGGGTGGCTGGGGACCGGGGGGCTCTGGTGCCTGCTGGTCTGGCAAGGGGCGCGGTTGGCGCCCCTGGTCGGTATGGCGATTCAGATGGCGGCGCTGCTGGCCTGGTGGCGGCAGCTGCAGCCCGCGCGGGACCTCGACTGGGCCGATGACGTGGCGCACCTGGCCACCGGCAAGGTCGAGGGTCACCGCCTGATCCTGCACCATGTCCGGAATTTCGACTGGCAGACGCGGGAGCAGGCAAGAATCGCCTGGGAACGGCGGGAGTACGATCTCCGCGCGCTCGCGAGCGTGGACCTGTTCGTCTCCGGCTGGGGGCGCCCCGGTATCGCCCACGTGCTGCTGTCGTTCGGTTTCGCCGAGGCCTCTGGTGAGATCGACAACTTCCTGGCCTTCTCGGTGGAGGTTCGCCGAGAGCGCCACGAGCAGTTCTCCGAGATCGGCGGTTTCTTCAAGCAGTATGAGCTGGCGATTATCGCCACCGACGAGCGGGATGCCGTGCGTCTGCGCAGCAATGTGCGAGGGGAGAGCGTGACCCTGTACCGGGTGCTGCTGAACGCGGCCGACCGTCGCGATCTGCTGCTGGCGCTGGTGGAGGAGGCCAATCGCCTCGAGGCGACGCCGCGCTTCTATCACACCGTTACCGCCAACTGCACGACCCTGGTGTTCGCCATGATGCGGCGCATTATCGAAGGGTTGCCGATGGACCATCGGCTGCTGCTGAGCGGATTGTTGCCGGGCTATGTCCACGATCACGGGGGGTTGGTGCCGGGCTTTCCCTTGAGTGAGCTGAGGCGCCGCGGCGATATCACCGAGCGTGCCCGCCAGGCTCATGATGCCCCCGGCTTTTCCCGGCGTATCCGCGAGGGCGTGCCGGGTTGGACCGAGCCATCCTGAGGCGGGTTGTTTAAGGAAAACGCCACGACGAAGCCGTCGTGGCGATGTTCGAATCCTCCCTGGGCATCGTCCCGATGCCTGGCCCGGATGCGCTGCTCCCGGGCCTCCCTCCGGTACCCCCTGTACCTTCGCGTCCCTGGCGCCGCTCGGCAGTGTCCCTTGCCTTGCCCCTCTTAGGGGCTATGTGGTTATCGCAGCCGACGATGACCCTGGCGAGGCAGGTCCGTGACATTTCCATGACGCTGGCGCCACGCGAACCGCAAGACGATGCCATGGCACGCATATGATGGCGTGCCGCGGGGCCGATGCGGCCGGTACGGGCAGTCGGCTACAGGGCATGACTCTGGTAGAATCCGCCGGCTTTTGCGCTCAACCCCTTTCCCTTCCTCGGAGCTTTCGATATGAACGCAGTGATTCTTGCGGTGCTGGTGATGGTGGGCCTGTCCCTGGCGCGGGTCTCGGTGGTCTTCGCTCTGATCGTCGGTGCGCTGATAGGCGGCCTGGTCGGCGGGCTTTCCATCGAGGCGACCCTCTCCGCTTTCAACGAGGGCGTCGGCGGCGGCGCCCAGGTGGCGCTGGCCTACGCCACCCTGGGCGCCTTCGCCGTGGCGATCTCTCGCTCGGGGCTGCCGGACCTGCTGGCGCGCCGACTGATCCGCCTGCTTGGCCAGGAGGCCTCGCCGGCCCACCAGGCCACCGTCAAGACCCTGCTGCTCACCGCGGTGCTGTTGGTGTCGATCTCCTCCCAGAACCTGATTCCGGTGCATATCGCCTTTATCCCGATCCTGATTCCGCCGCTGCTCAAGGTGATGAACCAGCTGCGCCTGGACCGCCGGGCGGTGGCCTGCGCCCTCACCTTCGGCCTGACCGCTCCTTATATGCTGCTGCCGGTGGGCTTCGGGGCGATCTTCCTCAACGACATCCTGCTGGCCAACCTCAACCGTGCCGGCGAAGGGCTGGGGCTCGAGATCACCCGCGGCATGGTGCCCCTGGCCATGGCGCTGCCGGTGGGCGGGATGGCGCTGGGCCTCGCGGTGGCGCTGCTGGTCAGCTATCGCAAGCCGCGGGAGTACCAGGCGCTGGACGTGGCCACTACCAACGTGCCGCACCATCATCCGGAGATTCATGAGCCGCATACCCTGGGGCTCGTCATGTCCGGAGTGGCCATCGTCGCGGCGCTGGGCATCCAGCTCTGGACCGGCTCCATGGTGCTGGGGGGGCTGGTGGGCTTCGCGCTGCTTTCGGTAGGCGGGATTTTCAAGTGGCGCGAGGCCGACGACCTCTTCACCAGCGGCATGCGCATGATGGCGTTGATCGGCTTTATCATGATCTCCGCTTCCGGCTTCGCGGCGGTGATGAACGCCACCGGCGAGATCGACAGCTTGGTGCAGTCGAGTTTCGACATCATCGGCGATAACCGCGGCCTGGCGGCGTTGATCATGCTCTTGGTGGGGCTCTTCATCACCCTGGGCATCGGCTCGTCGTTCTCGACCATTCCGATCATCGCGGCGATCTTCGTGCCGCTGGCGGTGCAGTTCGGCTTCTCGCCCCTGGCCACCGTGGTCCTGGTGGGCACGGCGGCGGCGCTGGGCGATGCCGGCTCCCCGGCCTCGGATTCGACCCTGGGCCCGACCTCGGGGCTTAATGTCGACCGCCAGCACGACCATATCTGGGACAGCGTGGTGCCGACCTTCCTGCACTACAATATCCCGTTGATCGCCTTTGGCTGGGCAGCGGCGATGCTGTTCTGAGCGTGACGGCTTCACTGAAACGCAACGGCGGCCACAAGGGCCGCCGTTGCGTTTACGGCCCACCCTCCGGGAGATGCTGCTCCAGCGAGGCAAGCAGGCCTCGCAGCAGCGAGAGCTCCTTTCTCGACGGCTGGGCGCGGGCGAACAGCGCCTGCAGCTGGGTGTCGGTGTGGGCATGGGGCTGGGTGAGGAAGCCGCTGGCCTGCATGACCCGCCCCAGATGGTCATGAAAATGGCCAAGCTGCTCACGGGTAGGCTGGCGTTGCTCGGCGGGCCGGCTTGGCCGGTAGCCGCTCTGCGGGCGACGGCGCCACGCCGTAAAGACCTCGTAGGCGAGCACCTGCACTGCCTGGGCGAGGTTGAGGATGCCGTAGTCGGGGTTGGCGGGGATACTGACCTGATGGCTGCACAGGCGGATCTCGTCGTTGGTGAGCCCGAAGCGCTCCCGGCCGAACACCAGGGCCACCGGGTCTGAGGCGGCGTGTTCGACCAGTTCGCGAGCCATCGCGTCGGGTTCGTCGAAGTGGGGTAGCGGCAGGCGGCGCAGCCGGGCGCTGGCGCCAACCACCTGCACGCAGTCGGCTACCGCCTCGGCAAGCGAGCCCACCACCCGGGCGTGCTCCACCAGATCCTCGGCCCCAGCGGCAAGCCGAATGGCCTCAGGGTCGGGGAACCGACGCGGGTTGACCAGCACCAGGTCGGTCAGGCCCATGGTCTTCATGGCCCGCGCCGAGGCGCCGATATTGCCGGGATGGTAGGTCTGGACGAGAACGATGCGGATATTGGGGAGCATGGTGAGCGACGGCAAGCGGGAGAAGCCGAACATCTTACAGAAGCCAGCGCCCAGCGCCGAGCCGACAACAAAAAACCCCGCCGGCTCTCGCCGGCGGGGTCTGTCTCAGGCCTTGCCTGGAAGGGCAGAGCCTGGGGCAGGGGGCGTGATTACATCATGCCGCCCATGCCACCCATACCACCCATGCCGCCCATGTCGCCGCCACCGGCTTCCTTCTCGTCCGGGTCGTCGGCGATCATGCACTCGGTGGTGATCATCAGGCCCGCGATGGAGCCGGCGGACTGCAGCGCGCTGCGGGTCACCTTGGCCGGGTCCAGCACGCCCATCTCGAACATATCACCGAACTCGCCGGTCTGGGCGTTGTAGCCGTAGTTGCCTTCGCCGGCCTTCACCTGGTTCAGGATGACAGAGCCTTCCTGACCGGCGTTGGTGACGATCTGGCGCAGCGGGGCCTCCATGGCGCGCAGCGCGATGGCGATGCCGTGGGTCTGGTCCTCGTTGTCGCCCTTGAGGTCCTTGATCTTGGTCAGCACGCGCACCAGGGCGGTACCGCCGCCAGGTACGACGCCTTCCTCGACCGCAGCGCGAGTAGAGTGCAGGGCGTCCTCGACGCGGGCCTTCTTCTCCTTCATCTCGACTTCGGTGGCGGCACCGACGCGGATGACGGCCACACCGCCGGCGAGCTTGGCGACCCGCTCCTGAAGCTTCTCGCGATCGTAATCGGAGGAGGTATCCTCGATCTGGGCGCGGATCTGGCTGACGCGAGCTTCGATGTCGCCTTCTTCACCGGCGCCATCGATGATGGTGGTGTTCTCCTTGGACATGGTCACGCGCTTGGCGGTGCCCAGGTGATCCAGGTTGGCCTGCTCGAGGGTCAGACCCACTTCTTCGGAGATCACGGTGCCGTTGGTGAGGATGGCGATATCCTGCAGCATGGCCTTGCGACGGTCGCCGAAGCCCGGGGCCTTGGCCGCCGCTACCTTGACGATGCCGCGCATGGTGTTGACCACCAGGGTTGCCAGCGCCTCGCCTTCGATGTCCTCGGCGATAATGGCCAGGGGCTTACCCGCCTTGGCGACGGCTTCCAGCACCGGCAGCAGCTCGCGAATGTTGGAGATCTTCTTGTCGACCATCAGGATGTACGGGTCTTCCAGCTCGACCTGCATGGTGTCCTGGTTGGTCACGAAGTAGGGTGAGAGGTAGCCGCGATCGAACTGCATGCCTTCCACGACTTCCAGCTCGTCTTCAAAGCCACGACCTTCGTCGACGGTGATGACGCCTTCCTTGCCAACCTTTTCCATCGCCTCGGCGATGATCTCGCCGATGCGCTTGTCACCGTTGGCAGAAATGGTGCCGACCTGCGCGATGGCCTTGGTGTCGGTGCAGGGCACGGAGAGCGATTCGATCTCCTTGACGGCGGCAATCACGGCCTGGTCGATGCCGCGCTTGAGGTCCATCGGGTTCATGCCCGCGATGACGCCCTTGAGGCCCTCGTTTACGATGCTCTGAGCCAGCACGGTGGCGGTGGTAGTGCCATCACCGGCGACGTCGGAGGTCTTGGAAGCGACTTCCTTGACCATCTGGGCGCCCATATTCTCGAAGCGGTCCTTGAGCTCGATCTCCTTGGCCACGGAGACGCCGTCCTTGGTGACGGTCGGTGAGCCGAAGGATTTTTCCAGCACCACATTGCGACCTTTCGGGCCCAGAGTGGCCTTCACGGCGTTGGCCAGGATGTCGACACCACGGGCCATGCGCTTGCGGGCATCATCGGAGAACTTGACTTGTTTCGCTGCCATTTCGAGATCTTCCTGTTGTTACTTTAACGTTAGCTACTTTAACGTCAGTTACTTGAACGTCGGATGTTGATCAGTGCGCTGGACGGTTGGGCGTCAGCCCTCAACCACGGCCAGGATGTCGGACTCGCTCATGATCAGGACTTCTTCGCCGTCGACTTTCTGCTTCTCGACGCCGAAACCATCCTTGAAGATCACGGTGTCGCCGACTTTCACATCCAGGGGGCGGACGTCGCCGTTCTCGAGAATCCGGCCGTTACCGACGGCAAGCACTTCACCACGAGTCGGTTTTTCCTGGGCACTGCCCGGAAGCACGATGCCGCCAGCGGTTTTCTGTTCTTCTTCAACGCGACGGATGATGACGCGATCGTGCAAGGGACGGATGTTCATTGCTCACGTTCTCCTGAGGGTTTGTATGGCCGGGAAGCCCCGGCGGTTCTGGTCATCACCTCGCAGTCCAAGCCTGCGAGGGGGAAGCGATGCACGCCTTCCGTGTCAATGGCGCGATAAACGCGCCGAAACCTGCTGCTGTCCGATAAGTGGGGCTCACGAGTGAGCTTTCAAGTGCCGCGGAGCATTTTTTTTGATTCAGCGCCGTTTGTCTTCGTGAGGGATGAACTCTCCCTCCAGAGCACCGTCCTGATTGTCGCCGTGGGACGATGAGGCACCCGCGGCGTCACCCTGCCAGCCAGACCCCGAGGCCTGCTGCCAGTCGGCATCAGGGCCTCGACGGGGGGCGTCACCGACACCTCCGCCCACGTGGACCCCCTGGGCGCGCATGCCCAGCCTGGCGATCAGCTTGCCCAGCAGGCGACGCGCATCGGGAATCAAGCACATGAAACCCAGGGCATCGGAGACGAAGCCGGGCGCCATCAGCAGGGCGCCGCCGAAGATCAAGGCAGCCCCGGTAAGCAATTCCCCTGAGGGCACCTCGCCACGCTCCATGCGTTCGCGAGCACGAGCAAAGGTGGCGGCCCCCTCGCGTCGGATCAGGTGAAGCCCGATAAAGCCGGTGGCCAACACCATCAGCAGGGTGGTGAGCAGGCCGATCTGGCTGCCCACCGAGAAGAGGATGACGAAGTCGAGCAGGGCGAAGAGAGTAAAGGCGAGCAGAAAAGGCATGGGGACTCCGCGAGATTGATTCCTCAGGACGTGGGGGCGGCCAAAGGGAAATCAAGCGTTGACCAACGTGCCCGTTCCTTGATGGTGGCCGTCGCGAGATTGTCATGGGAATAGCACTATGGTGCACTGCACAAAATCTGCTACCCTCTTTGTATTCCACAAGAGCGATGTCCAGGATATGGCCGGATCGCCGGCCCTGGGTCGCCTCATCCCCCAGGAGGTTTGACGATGAAACTGGAAAGTTCCGTGATTGCGATTACCGGTGGCGCCCGTGGGCTCGGCCTGGCCATGGCTCAACTCCTCGGTAGCCGCGGCGCCCGCCTGGCGCTGCTCGATACCGATGCTGCCACCCTGGACGATGCCGTTACCCAGCTGCACCAGGCAGGCATCGAGGCGCGTGGCTTTGTTGCCAATGTGGCCGATGAAGCATCGGTGAAGCAGGCCTTCCGTGATATCGCTGATTCCCTCGGTCCGGTGAGCGGCCTGGTCAACAACGCCGGTATCCTGCGCGATGCCCTGCTGGTCAAGGCGAAGGAGGGCAAGATCGACAAGGTGATGTCGCTGGAGAACTGGCAGGCGGTCGTCGACGTCAACCTGACTGGCGTCTTTCTTTGCGGTCGCGAGGCAGCCAGCCAGATGATCGAGGCGGGCAACAAAGGCGTCATCGTCAATATCTCCAGCATTTCCCGGGCCGGCAACATGGGTCAGAGCAACTACGCGGCCTGCAAGGCCGGCGTGGTGGCATTGACCGCGACCTGGGCGCAGGAGCTGGCACGCTACGGTATTCGCACCGGCTGCGTAGCCCCGGGCTTTATCGAGACCGACATGACCGCTTCCATGCGTCAGGATATGCTGGACAAGCTGACGGCCGGTGTTCCGCTGCGCCGCCTGGGTCAGCCGGAGGATATCGCCCAGAGCGTGGCCTTCATCATAGACAACGCCTACTTCACCGGGCGGGTGATCGAGTGCGACGGCGGCCTGCGCCTCTGAGCCAGTCACCACCGCACGATATTGCAGAGCGGCCGCTGGAGACTCCTCCGGCGGCCGCTCTGGTGTCGGGACGGTTCAGAAGCTGACCTGATCTTCCAGATTGGCCACGGTGCCGGGTCCGATACCGCTGACCCGGGTCAGGTCCTCGGCGCTTTCAAAGTTGCCGTTGGCCTCGCGATCTTCGATGATGGCGGCGGCCTTGGCCGGGCCGATGCCCGGCAGTTCGGCGAGCAGTTCCGCATCGGCGGTATTGACGTTGATCGGCGCCACCTCCTGCGCCACGGCACCCAGCGGTGCCAGGCCCAGGAGGAGGGCGAATAGCGTGACGGCCAGGGCGTTACGTGTCACTCCCTTCATGATCGTGTCCTCTTGTATGGCGTTTGTTGTGGAGAGTTGTCCCGGGGGACACTCTTCAAGCTAGCGGTTGCCGGTGAGCCGCAGTGTGGGAAAACGCCGCCAGCCGAGGTCAGTGAGGACACACAGGATAGTGTGTCGTCATGCCGACAAGACTGGCGTTCTGGCGGACGCCTGCACCAGGCGATCTCGTACGCGACTCGTCGGCTCTGGCTGATATAATCTCCATCATCCGCCCCTTGCCTGGAGCCCGGCCCGTGTCTACCGATTCACCTCTGATTATCGCCCTCGACTATGCCTCCCTGGATGCAGCACTGTGCATGGCCGATAGCCTCGATCCCGCGCGCTGCCGTCTCAAGGTGGGCAAGGAGCTGTTCACCCGCAGTGGCCCGGACGTGGTCGATGCGCTGCACGGCCGCGGTTTCGAGGTGTTTCTGGACCTCAAGTTTCACGACATTCCCAATACCGTCGCCGGTGCCGTGCAGGCGGCGGCGGAGCAGGGCGTATGGATGGTCAACGTCCACGCCGCTGGCGGGCGCCGCATGATGGAGGCGGCGAAAGAGCGACTGCAGCGCCACGGCCTGTCCACTCGCCTGATTGCGGTGACGGTGTTGACCAGTATGGAGGCCGAGGACCTGGCAGAAGTGGGCGTCAGCGTGACGCCGGCAGAACAGGTGGAGCGCCTGGCCCTGCTGGCCAGTCGGAGCGGAATGGATGGCGTGGTCTGTTCGGCACAGGAGTCGGCGAGGCTGCGTGGGCTCTGCGGCGAGGGGTTTCTCAAGGTGACGCCGGGCATTCGGCCGAGCTTCGCTCAGGCCGGCGATCAGCGCCGGGTGATGACCCCGCGTGATGCCCTGGCTGCGGGCAGTACCCATCTGGTGGTGGGTCGCCCGGTCACCCAGGCCAAGGACCCCATGACGGCGCTGGCGGCCATCGAGGCAGAGCTGGCAGGGGCGTGAGAGGGCTATTCCCCCTCGATGCCGGTGATCGGCTTGGTGGTGCCCCAGCTGCGACAACGGGGGCACTGCCAGTGGAGCGGGTCGCCGGAGAAACCGCAGCGACGACAACGGTGGCGTGGCAGGGCCTTGAGCAGGGTTCGAGTGTGCTGCTGCAGCAGCTCGAGTCGTTCGAGCGAGTCGCCCGTGTCATCCTGCCGATACAGATCCATCAGGTAGTCCAGTGCGCCCAGGCTGGACTCGCGGGCCAGCTGCTCCCGTATCAGGGCAACGGCGACGGGAGATCCCTCACGCAGCCTCAGGGCCTGAGCTAGCCGGATGATCACGCTGGTGGCGGGCGTGCGATCGAGAAGCTGGTGGAGATGACGGATGAGCCCCTCCTCGTCGTCCAGCAGTCGATAAGCGGTGCTCAACGGCTCGAGGAGCGTGGGAATAAAGGCGACATCCTGCTCGGGAATCCGGTCGAGCAGACGAATCTCTTGACGGTAGTGGCCCGTATCGTGCTCCAGGGTGGCCAGCAGGAGGTTGGCGCGCACGCAGCGCGGGTCGATAGTGAGTGCACGGCGCAGATGCTTGCGGGCAAGTCCCGGGCTGACGTCGAAGCGTTCCTGCTCGGCTAGCTGGCAGAGCCAATGAGCAGCGGCGCGGCGTATCTCGTCGCTCTGGCGAATCAACTGGGGCTGAGCCACCTCCAGGGCCGCCTGCCACTCGCCCTCGCGCTCCAGCAGGTCCACCAGCAGCCGCTTGGCGGCGAGTCGCCGTTCGTCGTCCTGGGAGTCTCGTACCAGGGTGTGCAGCAGTCGTTCAGCGCGGTCCAGCAGCCCCAGGGCCAGGAAGTCCCGCGCCAGTTCCAGTTGCACCCGCTCACTTTGGGCGGCAAGGAGCGTGGGGCGTGCCAGCAGGTTCTGATGGATCTTCACGGCTCGATCCGCCTCGCCACGGCCGCGGAACAGGTTGCCCAGGGTAATGTGGATCTCGATGGTGTCGCTGTTGACTTCCAGAGCCGCCACGAAGGTTTCGATGGCGCGATCCTGCTGGTCGTTGAGCAGATAATCGAGTCCCACGAAATAATCCCGCGCCAGCCGGGTTGATGGCACGGGATCGGAGGGCTTGCTGCGTTCGCGGCGACCGAGCCACCAGCCGATGGCAACCGCTGCCAACAACAGGCTCAGCAGCAGGGCATCGGGCATTCTAGGAGAGTTCCTTCAGCTCCTGGACGCGCAGCCGGTCAAGTTCCTTGCGCTGCTGCTGATTGTGGCGCTGGGCTCGGGTCAACAGAGTCCGCAGGCGCAGGTAAACGCCGCTCATGGCCAGCATGCCGAGCAGCACCCCGACCGCCAGGGAGACCAGCAACCAGACGGATAGCGAGGCTGCGGGCAGCTCGATCCAGATCAGGTTGAGCGGAAGGGCCTGCTGGTTGTTGACGGCGAAGAGGATGCCGACCAGCAGGACGATCAACAGGATGATGGCCAGGATCAGGCCTTTGAGCCAACGCATGCGCTTGTGTCCCCTGTAATGGAAGTGCCGCTAATCAAAGTGTGAGTGGCCGAAGCCTGTCAATAGCCGAGGGCGCGGCTGGCGTCTACCTGCTCGCGCAGCTCCTTGCCGGGTTTGAAGTGTGGCACGAACTTACCTTCCAGCGCGACAGGTTCGCCAGTCTTCGGGTTGCGTCCGACGCGCGGCTCGCGATAGTGCAACGAGAAACTGCCGAAGCCGCGGATTTCGACGCGCCCACCCTCGGCCAGGGTGTCGGTGATGTCATCGAGGATCAGTCGAACGGCAGCCTCGACCTCCTTGACCGACAGCTCCGGCTGTCGTGCGGCAATCTGCTCGATCAACTCGGACTTGGTCATCGACGTTCTCCCTATGCAGTGGGCGCAGGAACCGGCCCGCCTGAGGCTGTTGTTTTCCAGAGCATACTCGGCAAATTGTGATAAAACAACGCACTATGACCAATGGAAGATAGCGAAGTCGGCGGCTGCCGTTGGGGTGGGGCTCGGGTATACTGTCATCCCTCATCCCACCGGACAGGCGAGGTCGACCTTGAACGAGCAATCACCCCAGGATGCAGCAGTCCGCAAGCGGCTCCACTGGCACTCCCGCCGCGGCATGTGGGAACTGGATCTGCTGTTGGTTCCCTTCCTCGAGCAGTGTTACGACAGCCTCGATAAAGCGGATCAGGCGGTGTTTCGTGACCTGATCGACGAAGAGGATCAGGATCTCTTTATGTGGTTGATGCGCCGCGAGTGGCCGGAGGACCCGGACCGGCGGCGCATCGTGCAACTGATTATCGAACATGCCGAAAGCGCCGACAGCATTGGGCATCGTCCCGTCTAGGCTCTCCCTTCTCTTGCATGCCTGGCTGAGTGCTGCGGTGGCGGGCACAGCGCTGCTGTACTCAGCCGGCTGGCTGAGTGTCGCGGTGGCCGTGGCGATGCTGGGGGTGACGCGGCATGCTGTCCGCCAGCGCAAGCGCGGTGATCTTCGTGCCGTGTCGCTGGTTGACGGCGGCGTGGCCTGGGAGTGGCGCGATGGCGCTGCGGCTCCCTGGCGCCCGGTCTCCCTGCACTGCGACTACCTCGGGCCCTGGCTGATTGGCCTGCGCCTGAACGGCCGCCGTCTGTGGATCTGGCCGGACAGCAGCGACGCAGCCTCGCTATGGCGGCTGCGTCGTCTGCTGATACAGCATCGGTAGGCGAAGCTCGCGTGAGATTGTCGTAACGTGCTTGTCAGTCGAGGTCGGCAAGATGAATCCGCGAGGGCCGCGGTGTGTGCTGAGCGTGCTCGGGACAATCCGGGTTGTAGTGCAGCCCGCGTGACTCGCGCCGGGCGCGAGCGCTTGCCACGGTGAGACGGGCCAGGCGCAGCGCCTGCCAAAGGCCGGCCAGCTCCGTGCTGGGCGCGCAGACGTCCCTCAAGGGGGCTAGCGCTTGCTGCAGGGCGCCCAGTGTCTCCGCGGCCTCGGCCAGGCCTGCGTCGCGCCGCACGATGGCCACGTTGGCGCTCATCACCCGGCGCATCCGCGCCCGGATCTCCTGCAGTGCCTCAGGATCTGTTCTCTGGCCGCCAGCTTCCAGGGGGCGCACCACCGCCGAATCGTCCCCGCTGTTGCGGCGCGCCAGTGCCGCGGCACAGCTGCGGGCAAACACCAGGCACTCCAGTAGCGAGTTGCTGGCCATGCGGTTGGCGCCGTGAAGGCCGGTGCAGGCCACTTCACCGATGGCGTAGAGCCTTGGCACCGTGGTTGCGCCGGCCAGGTCGGTGGTCAGGCCCCCGCAGCTGTAATGGGCGGCCGGCACCACCGGGATCGGCTCGCGGATGATATCCAGGCCGCGGTCGGCGCAATGGGCATGGATGGTGGGGAAGTGATGGCGGATGGCGGCCTCGCCCAGATGGCGGATATCGAGCAGCACGTGATCGCTGCCGGTACGCTGCATCTCGGCATCGATGGCCCGGGCAACGATATCGCGCGGGGCCAGCTCGGCGCGGGGGTCCAGCGCCGGCATAAAGCGCACGCCTTGCCTGTTGAGCAGTCGCCCGCCCTCGCCGCGTACCGCCTCGCTGATCAGAAAGGGGCTGCCCTCGGGGTCATAGAGACAGGTGGGGTGGAACTGCTGGAACTCCAGGTTCATCAGCTCTGCCCCCAGCTCTGCCCCCATCAGCATGCCCTCGCCGCTGGCCGGATGGGGGCTGGTGGTGTGGCGGTAGAGCCCGCTGGCGCCGCCGGTCGCCAGCGCGGTGTCCCTGGCAAGCAGTTCGTGGAGCCTGCCCTGGCTATCCAGGCAGCGGGCACCTCGGCAGTGGCCGGCAGCGTCATCGATCAGGCCGATGGCGGTGAGGTCGTCCAGCACCTGGATGGCCGGGTGCGAGGCCACTTTCGTCTGAAGGGTTTCCATCACCGCAAGGCCCGTGGCATCGGCAGCGTGGATGATGCGTCGGGCGCCGTGGCCGCCCTCGCGGGTCAGGTGGAAGGGGTAGCCGGCATCGGGGCTGGTATCCGGGGTAAAGGGAACCCCGAGGGAGAGCAGCCACTCGATGGCGGCCGGGCCGTTTTCCACGGTGAAACGCACCGCCGCCTCGTCACATAGGCCGTCCCCGGCCACCAGGGTGTCGGCGATATGGGCGTCGAAATCATCGCTGGGACTGAGGACCGCGGCGATGCCGCCCTGGGCCCAGCGGCTGGCGCCCAGGTCGTCGCTGGCCGGGCGCAGCAGGGTCACCCGACGCCGGTCGGCGATCTCCAGAGCCAGCACCAGGCCGGCAACGCCGCCGCCGATGATCAGCACATCATGGTTGCCGTGGTGGGTCATCTCGCTTTCCTTTGTCGATCTTGGCGATGTCGCGTCGCGCCCATTTGCGACCCGAGGCGCGGTGCAGGCGGCGGCTGGGCAGACGGGTCAGACCGCCCAGGCGGTCAACCAGGTCGCTGGTCAGTCTTGCCAGCTCGCGGTTGAGCCAGAGATAGCCGCTGGGGCTGAACAGTATGCGCCCTTCGTCGCTGCGCGCGCTGGAGGCCAGTTCGGCATGGCGCTGCAGCTCGAACTGGTTGACCGTGATCGCGATGGGCTGGCCGGTGCGGACCTGGAAGGCGAGGGTGCCGAGGTCACGGGCCAGGCGGTGCTGTTCACTGCGCAGGCCTTCCATGGCCTGGATGCGGTCATGGCCCTCTCTGGTGGTCCAGTGGGTCTCCAGCAGCAGCTCGATGGTGGAGACCATGCGGCGCTGCAGGGAGATGATGTCGTCGAGTTCGTCGCGATTCAGCCGGCCTTCGCGATGGATGGCGTCAACCAGACCTCGCTGCTTGACCAGGGCCGAGCTGGTGGCCTTGAGCAGGGTGCGGGTGTCCACGTCCAGGGCGGCCTCGGCGGTGGTGTGGGCATGGAAGAGGCGCGCGAGGCGGTCGAGATTCTCGGCCAGCATGAAGCGCATCATGTCGGTGGCCTTCTGGGGGAGTACCAGGACGGTGACGCTGATCCCGACCAGAGTGCCCAGCAGCACGTCAAAGGCGCGCCACAGTCCGATGTCCATGTCATGGCTGCCATCGCCGATCACCAGCAGCAGGCTGATGGCGAACATCAAGCCGCTATAGCCGTGGCGGTTGCCAAAGGTGAGCCAGGTGGCGACGCCGATCGACGCCAGGCTGCCGACGGGAATCAGCATATGCAGGGCGGGAGGAAACAGGATCAGCGCAAGGCCGGTGGTCGCGCCGAGGGCAGTGCCGAGGAGTCGCTGGCGACCCTTGTCGAGTACGCCGCCGATGTGCGGCAGGTTGCCCATCACCATGACGGTGCTGACGAGCGCCCAGCTGGAGTGGGGAATCTCGAACACGCGAATGATGCCGAAGGTAATCATCAGCGCAAGGAGCACGCGCAGCACATGCAGGCGGCGGCGATAGCGATAAGTGAAAAAGGGGTCACGCAGGGGCGGCAGATTCATGAGGCAACGCCTCGCAGGTTTGCCACTTGGGTATCGGTCCAGGCGGGGAGCGGGGAGTCTGGTGCCCGGAGCCGGGCTCGAACCGGCACGGTGTTGCCACCGAGGGATTTTAAGTCCCTTGCGTCTACCAATTTCGCCATCCGGGCGGCTCGGTGCCGAGCGAAAACAGGAAGGAGTGGAGGCTGGAGTCGGAATCGAACCGGCGTACACGGAGTTGCAGTCCGCTGCATAACCACTCTGCCATCCAGCCTCGTTGAGTCTTGATGCAACGCCTCCAGGAGGCGATGGAGCGGGAAACGAGATTCGAACTCGCGACCCCAACCTTGGCAAGGTTGTGCTCTACCACTGAGCTATTCCCGCTCGACTCGAGAGCAAATTATACGGATAAGTCGGTGACTGTCAAACGCTTTTGCAGGCGACCTACCGCCCAGCGCCGAGCACGGCATCACATGGAGTCACTAAGGTGCGGCCAGGCGGCGCGCAGGTAGAGAATCATCGACCAGAGTGTCAGCACGGCGGCCGCGTACAAGGTGATCACGGCCAGCAGGGCGAGAGGGGTGCTCGGGGTGAAGGCCAGCAGCATGAAGATGGCGACCATCTGCAGGGTGGTCTTGACCTTGCCGATCCATGAGACCGCCACCTGGCCGCGTTTGCCCATCTCCGCCATCCACTCGCGCAGTGCCGAGATGACAATCTCGCGGCCGATAATCACCAGCGCGGGAAGCGTCAGCCACAGTGCTTCGTAGCGCTCGATCATCAGCGCCAGGGCCACGACCACCATCAGCTTGTCGGCCACCGGGTCGAGGAAAGCGCCGAAGGGGGTGGCCTGGTTCCAGCGCCGGGCCAGATAGCCGTCGAGCCAGTCGGTGATCGATGCCACGGCGAACAGGCCGGCGGCTACCGGCATGCTCCACGAGAAAGGCAAGTAAAATAGCACCACCAGCAGCGGAATGAAGCCGATACGGGCCAGGGTGAGGAGATTCGGGATGTTCATTGCGTTACGCTGTCCTTGGCGGTGGGTGATGCCGAACGCTCGCTTATTCTATCCTCCTTGGCGGCCTTCATCCATGCAGGGCACGATGAATCGCCTCGGCGAGAGCGGCGCTGATGCCCGGCGCCCGAGCGAGTTCCTCGCGGTTGGCCTGCTTGACCCCTTGTAGCCCGCCGAAGAAGCGCAGCAGCTCGCGCCTGCGCTTGGGGCCCACCCCGGGAATGCCTTCGAGCGTCGAGGTGCGCCGGGTCTTGTCGCGACGGTTGCGATGGCCGGTGATGGCGAATCGGTGAGCTTCGTCGCGCACGTGCTGGATCAGGTGCAACGCGGGTGAGGCCGGGTCAAGGTCCAGAGCACGATCCACGCTCTCGAGAAACAGGGTCTCCAGGCCCGCCTTGCGAGTGGTGCCCTTGGCGACCCCGACCAGTGCGACACCGCTGACGCCGAGCTCAATGAACACCTCGCGGGCGAGATTGAGCTGTCCCTTGCCGCCATCGACCAGCAGAACATCGGGACGCTCCCCCTCGCCGTCGGCCAGACGCCGGAAACGCCGCGTCAGTGCCTGACGCATGGCGGCATAGTCGTCGCCGGCGGCCACCCCCTCGATGTTGAAGCGACGGTAGTCGGACTTGCGCGGGCCGTTTTCATCGAATACCACGCAGGACGCCACCGTGGCCTCCCCCTGGCTGTGGCTGATGTCGAAACACTCCAGGCGTCTGGGCGTATCGGCCAGGCCCAGCAGCTCGCGAAGCGCCGCGAAGCGGCGTGTCAGTTGGGCCTGGCTGGCCAGTTGACCGGCCAGCTGCTGCTCGGCGTTGGTGACAGCCAGAGACTGCCACTGGGCGCGGTGGCCACGCACCCGATCGGTGAGGCGCACCCGCTTGCCGGCGCGTTCGCTGAGGGCGGCGCCGATCAGTTCCCGATCCGTCACGGCGTGGCTGGTGATCAGCTCGCGCGGGATCTCTCGGGTCTGGCCCAGGTAGTACTGGCTGACAAACTCGGCGAGCAGCTCGTCGGCAGGCAGATCGAGCCCGTTGGCGGGGGCGTAGTGGCGGGCCCCCAGCAGCCGGCCGTGGCGGACGCTGAGCACCGAGATGCACAGCGCGCCGGGGCGGGTGGCCAGGGCGAAGATATCGGCATCGCCGTCGCCGGTGTCCACGAACTGGCGCTGCTGGAGCTGGCGCAGCTGCTGGGTCTGGTCGCGCAGTCGGGCGGCTTCCTCGAAGTCGAGTTCACGGCTGGCCACCTCCATGGCCGAGGTCAGCTCCTGGGTGACCTGGTTGCTCTTGCCCTCCAGGCACTGCACGGCATGCTCCAGATCTCGGCGGTAGTCCGCCTCGCTGATGTGGCCCACACAGGGAGCGCTGCAGCGTTCGATCTGGAACTGCAGGCAGGGCCGGGTGCGGTGGGCGAAGACGCTGTCCTCGCAGTTGCGAATGCGAAAGATCTTCTGCATCAGCGACAGGCTTTCGCGGACCGCCAGACTGCTGGGATAGGGACCGAGGTAGCGGCCGTCATCGCGACGTGTCCGGGCCCGCTTGTACTCCAGGGCCGGGAAGGGGTGGCGGTCGGTGACGAAGATAAAGGGGTAGGACTTGTCGTCGCGCAGCAGGATGTTGTAAGGCGGGCGCAGCTGCTTTATCAGCGTCTGCTCCAGCAGCAGGGCCTCGGTTTCGCTGTTGGTCACCGTGATCTGAATGTCGGCGATGCGGGCGACCAACGCCTGGGTCTTGGCGTTGAGTGCCCCGCGAAAGTAGCTGGCCAGGCGTGCCTTGAGGCGCCTTGCCTTGCCCACATAGAGGGTATCGCCCTGGGCATCCAGCATGCGATAGACGCCCGGGGACTCGCTGGCGCTGGCGAGAAAATGACGGTGGTCGAAGCTCATGGGAGAGGTGCAGTCGCAGGCCAAAACGCCATCCTAGCAGATCATGCCGGGGGCAAGGCCAGGTAGGCGCTTACTGCAGGCTGACGAAGCCCTCCACCAGGCCGTGTCGGAGGCCGAGATGGGTCAGCTCCACGTCGGTCTGCACGCCCAGCTTGTCGAAGATGCGATAGCGGTAGGTGTTGACCGTCTTGGGACTGAGGAAGAGTCGGTCGGAGATGTCGACCACCTTCTGGCAATTGACGATCATCATCGCCACCTGCATCTCACGCTGGGAGAGCTGGTCGAAGGGGTTATCCGACGCATCGATGCGCGACAGGACCAGCCGCTGGGCGACCTCGGGGCTGACATATCGCTGGCCGTGGAAGACGCCGCGGATGGCCGAGACCATCTCATCGTGCTGGCACTCCTTGCTCAGGAAGCCGTAGGCGCCGGCATCCAGCAGTCGCTGGGCGAAGGCTTCCTCGAGCCAGGCGGTCAGCACCAGCACGCGTGTGTCGGGCTGGGTGCGGTGGATCTTGCGGGTGGCTTCCAGGCCGCCGATCCCGGGCATGCGAATATCCATCAGCACCACATCGGGGGAGAGGCGGCGAGTCTCGGTGATGGCGGTCTCACCGTCGCAGGCCTCGCCGACCACGCTGAGATCCTCTTCGGCGTTCAGCAGATGGGCGATGCTGGTCCTCACCAGGTGATGGTCGTCGGCAATCAATACCCGGATCAAGGCAGCGACTCCTGAGCGTCTTGGCTGATAGGGGAAAGGCGGTGGGAAATGGCGGCTCCCGGGGAGAAGAGTGGCACAACTTCGGTGAAGGTGGAAAGTCTCCTGGGGTTACGTCGTCGAGGGGGTTGACGCAATCCGCTGGCCTGCGTAGTATCTGCCTCGTTCTCGCGAGGCGAGACAGCGTGGGGCCTTAGCTCAGCTGGGAGAGCGCAACACTGGCAGTGTTGAGGTCAGCGGTTCGATCCCGCTAGGCTCCACCAAAAAGACACTACGAATCAGCCCCTTGGCGTAACCCGCCAAGGGGCTTTTCTGTGTGCGACTCATCACACCCTGTGTCCACACCCTGCGTCAAAGTCAAAGTCCCGCCGCGGGGCTACCGGGCGGGATCATGGTCTTTGGCGACTTCAGGATCTCGCGGGGATGTCGCTTGGGGCCGGACGTGGCGCTCTTGCTGCAGGTCAGCGTGCTATCAGGCGCAGTCGGCGGCGCCTTCGCCGAACATGTCGAACAGCAGATCGCGACCGAGCGGGGTGAGCACCAGTTTGTTCTGCTCGTTCCAGGAGGCCGCCTCGCTGCTGATCAGGACCCTTTCGCAGGCTTGCCATTCGCTGGAGACGCTCGAGAGAGTGGCCACGTCATGGCGGTCCAGGCCGCGATGGGGGATGGAGACGGTTTCCAGGACGAAGCCATGGTGATAGAGCAGGGCCGCCATGTTGGAGAGACACTGTCGCAGGCTGCGTTGCATGCCGGCGAGAGGGGAGGCGTCGTTTATCGTATGCCGCATATCCTTTCACTCCAGAGGTGTGCTGCGGCGCAGTATACTACCCAAGTCTGTATTATACAAAGGTCTTACATGCAGTGTCGGGCAGCCCCCCCGGCGCGGAGTGCCTCAGGGGCCCGGCGCGATCAGTCCTCGACTCGTCCGAGCAGCAGGAATTCGATGAGTGCCTTCTGGGCGTGCAGGCGGTTGCCTGCCTCCTGCCAGACCACGGCCCGCGGGTCGTCGAGCAGGGTCTCGCTGATCTCCTCGCCACGATGGGCGGGCAGGCAGTGCAGGAAGAGGGCGTCAGCCTTGGCCCGGTCAAGCAGTGCCTCGGTGACCTGCAAGCCGGAAAAGTCGGCCTCGCGCTTGGCCTGCTCCTCCTCCTGGCCCATGGAGGCCCAGACATCGGTAGTGACCAGGTCGGCGTCGACGACCGCCTCGCCGGGGTCGCGCAGGATGACCACTCGGTCGCCGGCGGCCTCGAGAATATCGTGGCGCGGCTCATACCCCTCGGGGCAGCAGATACGCAGCTGGAAGTCGAACTGGCGGGCGGCATTGATCCAGGAGTGGCACATGTTGTTGCCGTCGCCGATCCACACCGCGGTACGTCCGGCGACGCTGCCACGCAGCTCGGTCCAGGTCATCACATCGGCGAGCAGCTGGCAGGGATGGTAGTCGTCGGTCAGCGCGTTGATCACCGGCACCGAGCTGGCGGCGGCATACGCCTCCAGTCCGGGATGAGAGAAGGTGCGGATCATGACCGCGTCGACCATCTCCGAGAGCACGCGAGCGGTGTCGCCGATGGGCTCTCCGCGGCCGAGCTGGGTGTCGCGAGGCGACAGGAACAGCGCATGGCCACCGAAGTGCGCCATGGCGGTCTCGAAGGAGACCCGCGTGCGAGTCGAGGACTTCTCGAAGATCATCGCCAGGGTACGATTGCGGAAGGGCGCATAGACCGGTCCCCGGGCCTTCAGCGCGTTCTTGATGGTGATGGCGCGCTGGATAAGATAGCGCAGCTCATCCTGGCTCAGGTCCAGCAGGGTCAGGAAGTGGCGGGTGGCCATTGGGCGTGCTCCACGAGAAAAAACGTCCATCCTAGCCAGGCGCAGGGGGATGCGCAACGCGCGCGGGATCAGTAGAATAGGTGATCAAGACCTAGCGTCGGACTCGGGTATTGGCCCGCGCCGGCATTCGCGACATGAACAGGGAGACGCCATGAGCACCACCCTCGAGAACATTCAGCGCCAGATCGGCGAGAACCCCATCCTGATCTACATGAAGGGCACCCCTCAACTGCCCCAGTGTGGCTTCTCTGCCCAGACCGTCCAGGCGCTGATGGCCTGCGGCGAGCGCTTCGCCTTCGTCAATATCCTGGATAACCCGGACATCCGTACCGAGCTGCCCAAGTTCGCCAACTGGCCGACCTTTCCCCAGCTGTGGGTCGAGGGTGAGCTGGTCGGCGGCTGCGATATCGTAGTGGAGATGCATCAGAGCGGCGAGCTCGAGAAGCTGGTCAAGGAAGCCGCCGCCAAGCACCAGGATGATCAGCCCGAGGGCTGATCACGCTTGGCCCATCGCGGCGTCACAGATTGCCGCGATCCTTCAAGCGGCAAAGAAAACGCCCATCCGGTCACGTGGATGGGCGTTTTTGCGTGGCGTGTCTGCCGGTGACAGCCTGGCCTACGGCTGTTCGTCCATCCCCTGTTCGCGCTGGGCCTGGGACCAACCACCCAGGTCCTTGTAGCGGTTGACCATGGCACAGAAGAGTTCGGCAGTGCGTTCGGTATCGTAGCGTGCGGAGTGGGCTTCACCGTTGTCGAAGGGAATGCCGGCGGCGCGGCAGGCCCTGGCCAGCACCGTCTGGCCGTACATCAGGCCGGCCAGCGATGCGGTGTCGAAGCTCGAGAAGGGGTGAAAGGGGTTGCGCTTGATGCTGCAGCGATTGACGGCGGCGTTCAGGAAACCGTGGTCAAAGGCGGCGTTGTGGCCGACCAGCACGGCGCGGGTGCAGCCGTGGGCCTTGATCGCCTTGCGCACCGGCCGAAAGATCTCACTCAGCGCCTGGGCCTCGGAGAGCGCGACCTGCTGGCGCAGCGGGTCGTCGAGCTTGATGCCGGTAAAGTCCAGCGCCGACTGCTCGACGTCGGCACCCTCGAAGGGGGTCACGTGGAAGGCATAGGTCGATTCAGGCAGCAGGTTGCCCTGGGCGTCCATGGTCAGGGTCACCGCGGCAATCTCCAGGATCGCATTGCGTTCCGCGTTGAAGCCGCCGGTCTCCACATCTACCACCACCGGCAGGAAGCTGCGGAATCGCTGTGCCAGCAGGTCGCGGGCGATCGCCTCGCTCATTCACCCTCTCCTTGCGTCTTTCGGTCTCGGTCTTCCCCGTCCTGACGGCCTCGGGGCGAATGCGCGCCAGTCTAGCAGGTTGACTTGCGGGCGTCCCGGGACCGGTATTCGCCGTGCCCGCGGCGCGCTATACTGCTCTACCTGATGCCAACCCCTAGCTTTCATCGAGGAGCCCCGAATGTCCGATGTCAAGAAGGTCGTGCTTGCCTACTCCGGTGGCCTGGACACCTCCGTTATCGTCAAGTGGTTGCAGGAAACCTACAACTGCGAGGTGGTGACCTTCACCGCCGACATCGGCCAGGGCGAGGAAGTCGAGCCGGCGCGTACCAAGGCTCAGGCCCTGGGCGTCAAGGAAATCTACATCGAGGACCTGCGCGAGGAGTTCGTGCGCGACTACGTCTATCCGATGTTCCGCGCCAACACCGTCTATGAGGGCGAGTATCTGTTGGGCACCTCCATCGCGCGTCCGCTGATCGCGAGACGCCTGATCGAGATCGCCAACCAGACCGGCGCCGACGCCATCTCCCACGGGGCGACCGGCAAGGGTAACGATCAGGTCCGTTTCGAGCTCGGTGCCTATGCGTTGAAGCCTGGCGTCAAGGTGATCGCCCCGTGGCGCGAATGGGATCTGACCTCCCGCGAGAAGCTGATGGCCTACTGCGACGAGCACAGCATCCCGGTGGATTTCTCCTCCAAGAAGAAGAAATCGCCCTACTCCATGGACGCCAACCTGCTGCATATCTCCTACGAGGGCGGCATCCTCGAGGATCCCTGGGCCGAGGCCGAAGAGGAGATGTGGCGCTGGAGCGTCTCTCCGGAGACCGCCCCGGACCAGCCCACCTACGTGGAGCTGACCTACGCGAAGGGCGATATCGTCGCCATCGACGGCACGCCGATGCGGCCCCATGAGGTGCTCGAGACCCTCAACACGCTGGGCGGCGACAACGGCATCGGTCGCCTCGATATCGTCGAGAACCGCTACGTGGGCATGAAGTCCCGCGGCTGTTACGAGACCCCCGGTGGCACCATCATGCTCAAGGCCCACCGCGCCATCGAGTCCCTCACCCTGGATCGCGAAGAGGCCCACCTCAAGGATGCGCTGATGCCCAAGTACGCCGAAGTGATCTACAACGGCTACTGGTGGAGTCCGGAGCGCCGCATGCTGCAGGCCGCCATCGACGAGACCCAGCACAACGTTTCCGGCGTGGTGCGCATGAAGCTCTACAAGGGCAACGCCATCGTGGTGGGCCGCAAGTCGGATCAGTCGCTGTTCGACGAGTCCATCGCCACCTTCGAGGATGATGCCGGCGCCTACGACCAGAAGGATGCCGAAGGCTTTATCAAGCTCAACGCCCTGCGCCTGCGGATTGCCGCCGGCAAGGGTCGCCAGCAGGACTGAGGGCGGTCTGTTCAACCTGCACGCGACGCCGGCCGATGCCGGCGTCGCCGGTTTCGCCCAAGGAGAAGAGTCGATGTTCAAGAAACTGCTTTCCGGCCTGCTGGGCGGCGGCGACCGCCGGTCCGACGTGTCGGCGCTCGCCAATGCGTCGGCCGCCGAGCCGGTGGAGTACAAGGGCTACCGGATCATCTCCGAGCCCGCTGATCAGGGTGGCCAGTATCGGGTGAGTGGCTGGATCCGCCGGGACGGGACGGACGGGGAGCCGCAGGAGCATCGCTTCGAGCGCTCCGATATGGTGTCCGGGCGCGAGGCCTGCGACCAGCTGATGGTGAGCAAGGCCCAGCGCTTTATCGACGAGGTGGGTGAGGCGATGTTCAACCCCCGCTGAGCGGGTCGAGCAACCCCCTCACCATAGCGTTCGCCATGCCCCTTTCGCCCAAGTGTGCCCGGGCGGGCTCGCCGCTACACTGGGGCGGTGCCTGTTGCCTGGAGCCGCCATGCGCCTGCTTCACCGTGCCTCCCCGTGGCGTTCCCTGTTCGCCGATAGCGAGTGTCCTGACCCCTCGCGACTGTCGCCACTGCTTGCCCCGCTGCGCGATGCCCTGGCCGAACTGGGGCCAGCGCCGACCCTTCCTGACGCCCACGCCTGGCAGCCTCGCCTGGTCGAGGCACTGACGCGCCTCGACCTTCCCGCCTGGCGCATCAGCCAGCTGATCAGTGATCACAACGACTGGCTCTATGGCCGCGCTATCCAGCTTGCCCAGAGCGAGATGGAAGGGCAGGGGTGGGGCGCGCCTCCCGTCACCTTCAGCGTGCTGATCATGGGGTCGGGGGCCCGCCAGGAGAGCCTGCTGGCGCCGGACCAGGACAACGGCATGATCATCGCCGACTACCCGGATAGCCGCCACATCGAGATCGACGGTTATTTCCAGGCGCTGGGTGAGCGTTTTACCGACCGCCTGGACCAGGCGGGCATCCCGCTGTGCAGCGGCCATGTGATGGCGCGCTGGCCGATGTGGCGCAAGCGGCTATCCGAGTGGGGTGAACAGCTGGCCATCTGGACCGCCGAGCGACGCACCAAGCGCGTCCAGCAGGCCAATATCCTGCTCGACTTTCGTTCGGTCCACGGGGAAGGGGCCCTGGCCGATGCCCTGGCCGACCGCGTGGCCCGCCTGATGCCGAAGGCGGGGCTGTTCCTCGACGAGATGGGCGTCCTGCTCGACGAACTGCCCATCGCCCTGGATCGCTTCGGACGGCTGTCGGGCTCACTGGAAAGTGCGCCCCATGAGCACGCCATCAACCTCAAGCAGCAGGGGCTGCTGCCGCTGGTGGCCGCTGCTCGGCTGCTCTCCCTGCGCCATGGCGTCCGCGAGATCGACACCCGGGAGCGGCTGGCGGCCCTGGTCGTGAAGGAGGTGCTGTCCGCCGAGCGCTGCCGGGCCTTGACCGCGGCCCTGGAGCGGCTGCAGGGGCTGCTGCTGGCGGAGCAGTGTCGCCGTCTCAGGACGGGGCATGGCGCCGACGCCTGGGTCGACGTATCGCGATTGGGCGAGGATCAGCGCATGCTGCTGCGCCTCGATCTTCAGCAGATCCGTCGGTTCAAGCGGCGGGCGAAGCGGGGGTAGAGGGCGGCGCCGCCGGCAACTCCATGGTCAGACAGGCACCGCCCAGGGTCGGCGCCTCTTCCACCCATAGCCGCCCGCCCAGATGGGCGACAATGCCGCGACTGATGGGTAGCCCCAGTCCGCTGCCCCGGGGACGCCCGCGACTCTTCTCGGGGGACTCGCCGGGGCGCTGGATCTGGTGAAACTTCTCGAACACCCGCTCGCGCTCCTCTTCGACGATACCCGGGCCGTTGTCCTCCACCGCCAGGCGGAAATGGTTCTTGTAGCGTCCCAGTCGCAGCAGCACCTTCGGGCTGGTCTCGTCGGCGAACTTGCCGGCGTTGTCGAGCAGGTTGATGATCACCTGCTCCAGGCGATCCGGGTCGCCCACCACCGGCGCCTGTTCGACCTCGATCTGCACGTCCAGCGCCACGCCGCGATTCTCCTGCATATGATGCACGGCGTCGACGCTATGGCGGGTCAGCGCTACCAGGTCCAGAGGCTGGGGATTGAGCGTGAGTCGGCCACTCTCGAGGCGGGCCAGGTCGAGGATCTCCTCGATCAGCCGTGACAGGCGTTGACTCTCCTTGACCACCACGTTGAGAAAATGCACCCGCTTCTCGTCGGGCAGGTCATTGCTGTCGCGCAGGATCTCCGCGAAGGCGCGAATCGACGTCAGCGGCGTACGCAGCTCGTGGCTGACCATGGCCACGAATTCATCCTTGAGGCGGTCAAGCTCGCGCAGCCGTTCGTTGGCGGCGCGCAGCTCCTCGCTGGCGCGGGCCAGTTCCTCGGACTTCTGTTCCAGGCGGCGGTTGACCTCCAGGGTCTCCGAGGTGGTGTCGAGGATACTGAGGATCGACTCCAGGTCCAGCGCCTCGCCGCGCACCACGGAGTTGATCAGCACCCGCGCGGAGGCGTTGCCCAGCGCCCCGGAGAGCGCCTGCTCGGCCCGGGCGATCATCTCCGGCGGGGCGGGCTGGTCGTTGCCATGCCCGCTGCCCATCTGGCTGGTGTTCTGTCCGGCGAAGACGCGGGCGGTGGCTCCCGTGCCCAGGTAGCGGTCCAGCAGGTTGCGCAGCTCACCACGGGTGGTCTGGCCATGCCAGAGCGACGTCTCCATCAGGCCGGGGTGCATGGCTTCGGTGAACAGCGCTGCCTGGGTCTGCTCCAGCGGGCTCTGACGGGTAAACAGCGAAACGCCCACCAGCAGGCCAACATTGGCGGTCAGACTCCACAGCAGCGAGTGCGAGTAGATATCCCAGTCTTCCAGACCGAACAGGGCATAGGGTCTGAGCCACTCCAGGCCAAAGGGACCCAGCGTCAGGAAGGTATTGTCTACCCAGCCGGACTGGGCAAAGCCCGGGATGAGGAGGGTCCAGGCCCAGATCAGGGTGCCGGCGATAAGGCCCAGGGCAGCGCCACGGCGGGTGGCGCCGCGCCAGTACATGCCGATCAGCATGGCCGGAGCAAACTGGCTGGCGGCGGCAAAGGAGACCAGACCGATGGTCACCAGGCTGTAGGAGTCGCCGATCAGGGCGTGGTAGAGGTAGCCCAGCAGCAGAATCAGCACGATGGCCACGCGGCGAATGCCCAGCAGCCAGCCGGCCAGTTCGCCGCGGCTGCCCAGGTGCAGGCGGCGAGAGCGCAGCAAGAGGGGCATGATCAGCTGATTGCTGACCATGGTGGAGAGCGCGATGGTCTCGACGATCACCATGCCGGTGGCCGCCGATAGCCCGCCGATGAATACCAGCAGCGGCAGCGCCTCGAGTCCCGCCGATAGTGGCAGGGTCAGCACATAGCTGTCCGGGTCGCCGGCGGAGAGCAGCATGCCGGCCATGGCGATGGGAATCACGAACAGGTTGATGGCCAGCAGGTAAAGCGGGAAGAGCCAGCTGGCCCGCTTGAGATGGCGCTCATCGACGTTTTCCACCACCAGCACCTGAAACTGGCGGGGCAGGGTAATGAAGGCCAGGAAGGCCAGTACCAGCATGCCGATCCAGCCGCTGGCGCCACCGGGAACCGCCTCCAGCCCCAGGGCACCGACCAGCTCGGGGCTTGCCGACACCTGGGCGAACAGATCCCCGGGGCCGTTGAACAGCACGAAGACGGTGAAGACACCCACGCTGAGAAAGGCCACCAGCTTGACCAGGGATTCGAAGGCGATGGCGGCCACCATGCCCTCGTGGCGCTCGCTGGCGTCCAGGTGGCGCGTACCGAACAGGATGATGAAGACGGCCAGCACCAGCGCTACCCAGAACGATTTGTCGGCCCAGAAGGCTTCCTCGGCCAGGCTCAGCGCCGGGGCCTGGGGGTAGTTGATCAGCACCGCATGGCTCACCGTGATCGCCTTGAGCTGAAGGGTGATGTACGGCGTGATGCCGATCAGGGCGATCAAGGCCACCAGAGCACCCAGGCTTGAGCTCTTGCCGTAACGAGCGCTGATGAAGTCGGCGATGGAGGTGATGCGCTGTGCGCTGGCGATACGCACCATCTTGCGGATCAAAAAGGGCGACAGCAGCATGGCCAGCGTCGGTCCCAGGTAGATCAGCAGGAAGCTGGGGCCGAACTGCGCGGCGCGCCCCACGCTGCCATAGAAGGTCCAGGCAGTGCAGTAGACGGCAATGGAGAGGGCATAGACGGTGGGCGAGCCGATCAGCGAACGCCCCTGTTCGGCGCGTCGGTCACCCCAGGCCGCAATCACGAAGAGCAGCGCCAGGTAGCCGAAGGCAACGCTCAGCACGACCGCATCGGTTCTCATCTCGCCTCCCTGGCCATGACGCTCTTCGTCGCGGTCATCCGCTCCATGGGGTCAGACCCCGGCCGAGCCACCAGGTCCGCCATGGTGCGCCTGACTCGCCTTGTCGATACTGCCGGGGTCTGACCCCGTGGCGGTATGCGCATGGTCGCCTCCTCCTCAGTCGCCCGAGCGCTGCTCGAGCAGCCAGGCGGCCAGGCCGATCACCGTGCCCCAGGCCACGAACAGATAGAGCGGCAGCCAGGAGGGGCCGCCGGCCGGGCGGTCGAAGACCAGCACCAGCGGCGGTGTGAACAGCAGCGTGGCCAGCAGCACCAGGGCCACCAGCCGCTCGCCGAGACGTGGGGTGTTCATGCCGACAGCCGCCGGTGCGTGGGGCGTGGGCTCATGAGGCGAAGGCATCCTCCTTGTCGAGGGCGCTGGTCTGCAGGGCCAGCGCCTTCTCCAGGGTATCGATGCCGCGAGCCTCCAGGCGTGGCAGCAGGGCCAGCCACAGCTCGGCGGTGACCCTGGCGTCGCCCAGGGCGGTATGCCGGGTGCCCGGTGGGAAGCTGAGGCCGTAGCGTTCGGCCAGGCTATCCAGATCGTGGCCGTCCAGGCTGGCATCCAGGGCCCGTGAGATCAGCAGGGTATCGAGCACCGGCATATCCAGTGTCACCCCGGCTCCTGGCGGCTGGAGGGCCAGCAGGTCGAAGGCGGCATTGTGGGCGAGGATCACCGCCTCGCCCACGTAATCGCGAAAGCGCGGCAACATCACCGACAGCGGTGGGGCGCCCTCGACATCGGCATCGGTAATGCCATGGATAGCCGTGCTGGCCGGGGGAATCGGTTTGCCGGGATCGACGCGAACGTCGAATACCTCGCTGGCCAGCAGCCTGCTGTTGACCACGCGACAGGCGCCAATGCTGATCACGGTGTCGCCGCGGCGCAGTTCGAGTCCGGTGGTTTCGGTATCGAAGGACACCACCTCCAGGGCGCGTAGCGGGCAGGCCGCCAGTTCGGCGTCGGGGTGAGGCAGCTCGGCGATGCCGAAGTCGTGAAATTCGGGGCGCGGCGGGGTGGCCGGTCTCGGGGCGCCCACCCGTTCGGTGGCGGGCAGCGGGAGCCGAAGCCGGGCGTGGACACCGTCGCTATCGGCGAGACTCCAGGCGTCGCTGGCGTGCTGGCGCAGCACGTCGGCGACCCGCGGCGACAGCGGCAGGTCGTCCAGGCGCTGCTGCTGCCACTCGTCAAGCTGGCGCTCGCCGAGGGGCGCTCCGCGCCAGATCAGGTCGAGGTAGACCCGCTTGTTGCCCAGGCAGACCTCCCCCTCGAGCGACGGTGGGTCTCGATGCGCCTGCAACGCTTCGATCAGCGAGCCGAGCAGCACCAGCAGCGCCATGACGTCGCCCTTGAACCAGGCGGGCATGCCGACCGGCACCACCGTGACCTGGCCGGCACGACGCTCGTTGAGGGCCTCCCACAGGTCGTTGGACCACAGCGGCACCAGTCGCTCCCCTTCATGCTGCATCTGCTCCACCAGGGCGGCAAGCTGCTCGATATCCTCGCCCAGCGACTGACTCTCTTCATCGATCACTTTCTCGAGGCGTTGGCGCATCTCCCCCGCCGCGCTGCCCAGGGACGTCAGGGCATCGGCCGCACTGGTCAGGCTGGCGCTATGACGGCGCAGGCGCGGCAGGCTGTCGAGCAGATCGGCTCGGGCGCCCATGTCGCTGGTCCAGGCGGCCGTGGTGTCACTCAGGGTCAGCAGGGTCTCGCCGTGGCTGCCCGGTACCCGGCGCATCACGGCGCGCAGCCAGCGCTCATCGCAGGGCACCAGCACCTCCCGCGGTGAGCCGTCCCTGGGCAGCTGCCCCAGGGCGTCCTGCAGGCTGACGGCGGGCAGCAGGCTGTCGAGGCGCTTGCCCAGGCCCAGTCCATGATGGTCTTCAAAGAGACGTTCAGCCGCCTGGTTGAAGAGCAGCACCCGGCGGTGCTGATCGCAGAGCAGCAGCGGGGTGTCGAGGACCTGGAGCAGGGTCTCGAGCTCCTGACGGATGCGCGCAGCGCTGCGCGCGCCCTCGGCGTGAGCGGTGGCCAGACGGCCGCGATCGCTGCGCCAGGCATCGCGCACCTTCACCAGATCAGGCCCCAGGGCGCGCAGCCAGCCTTCGGGGGGATAATCCTCCCGGGCGTCGGGGTTGGCCACCAGGCGGGCCAGCTGTACCTGCAGGTGGCGCAGGGGGGTGAACAGCTGGCGCTCCAGCAGCAGGCCCACTAGGAAGATGGTGCCGCCGCCGGAGAAGCAGCCCAGCCACAGCACCAGACGCGCCAGACCGGTGGGCTGGAAGAGGGTATCGAGCCACAGGGCGAAGGTGGCTCCACCAAAGATGCTGACGCCGCTGAGCAACAGCCAGAGGCCGATCAGGCGCTGGCGGCGGGGCAGTCCGGAGAGACGTCGAGCCATCAAGAGACCTCGGCGAGCAGCGCCTTGACCTTGTCGACCAGCGCTTGGGTGGAAAAGGGTTTGGTAATGTAGTCGTCGGCGCCCAGTGCCAGCCCTTTCTCGCGCTCCACTTCCCGGCCATGAGCGGTGAGCATGATGATCGGCAGTCGGGCATGAAGGGGGTCGGCGCGCAGGCGTTCGAGCACATCGAAGCCGCTGATGCCCGGCAGGCTGATGTCGAGCAGCATCAGGTCCGGGGTTCCTTCGGCGACGCGCGCCAGGGCGCTTTCGCCATCCTCGGCGGTGACCACGTCGAAGCCAGCCTGCTGCATCAGGAACTCCAGCGACAGGACGATATTGGGTTCATCGTCTACCACTAGAACCTTGGCCATGGCGTTCTCCATTTCTCGTTGTCGTCATTGTTGTCTTAGAGACTCGTTGATCGTCAGTCTAGTGCCCGGTGGATGCGCAGCAAAGGCGACCTTGGCAGGACATCGGGGGGAATCGGCGTTAGGGTGCGGTAACGATTCGACACGAGGCAACGACATGATCGAGGTTCATCATCTGGAGAACTCCCGCTCTCAGCGGGTGGTCTGGCTGCTGGAGGAGCTGGGAATGGAGTACGCGCTGGTCACTCACCAGCGCGATCCGGCGACCCTGTTGGCGCCGGATTCGCTGCGTGCCGTGCATCCGCTGGGCAAGGCACCGGTGATTCGCGACAAGGCCCGCAACGACCGGGTGATTGCCGAGTCGGGCGCCATTATCGACTACCTGATCCTTCATCATGATGCCGAGGGACGACTGGCCCCGCCAAGAGGCAGCGACGCCTGGGAGCGCTACTGTTTCTGGCTGCACCACGCCGAGGGCTCCGGTATGCCGCCGCTGGTCATGGCGCTGGTTTTTTCGCGACTTGGCCAGCCACCAGTGCCCGCCCTCGCCCGCCCGCTGGGGCGGCTGTTTGCCCGCGGTGTGGAGCAGCAGTATCTGGGGCCGGAAATCCGTCGGCTGCGAGATTTCTGGGAGAGGGAACTGGCCGCTGGGCCCTGGTTTGCCGGCGAAGCGTTCAGCGCAGCGGATATCCAGATGAGCTTCGCGGTGCTGGCCATGGCCGGGCGAGGCGGCGGGCTTGCCGGCTACCCGCGCCTCGAGGGATTCCTCGCGGCCTGCCGCGAGCGTGAGGCCTATCGGCGCACGGTGTCACGCATTGGCGAGTTTCGCCTTGCCGGCGACTGAACCTCAGCGCCTCGGGGAGTCCGGACCGGCGGCTCGGGCGGCGGGGCCGAAGGGGCCGAGCCACAGCCACACCTGCAGGATGACCAGCAGCGGCAGCAGCCACAGGGGCGCCCCGGTGGTGGCCACCAACAGCCGATAGATCACAAAGCCAATGATGCCGGCTATCAGGCCGACCAGCGTGAAGAGCAGGGGACGTCGGTAGCCTGGCCGACGTGAGAGGCGGTAGAGCGTGCCGATGAACGCGCCGAAAGCGCCGGTCATGGCCAGGGGGATCAGCAGGTCCAGCATGGCGATACTCGCTTAACGTCGTGGTCCTGTCGGTCATACCATCCGGGCGAAGCAACCGCCAATGCCGCTTTCGGTGGGTGGGGACCCCCTGGCGGAGCCAATGGCAGCGGCGGGTCGTCGACCCCGCACAGCCAACCCCGCAGCCAGGGGCCGCGGGGTTGGCGATGGCCAGCCATCGGTGCTGCCGAGCGTTACTCCAGTCCCAGCTCGTGGGTGGCTTCCTCGCGCATCTTGAACTTCTGGATCTTGCCGGTAACGGTCATCGGAAACTCATCGACGAACTTCACGTAGCGCGGGACCTTGTAGTGGGCAATCTTGCCCTTGCAGAATGCCTTCAGTTCGTCGGCGGTCAGCGCTTGACCGTCGGCGAGTTTCACCCAGGCCATGACTTCCTCGCCATACTTCTCGTCGGGAACCCCGATCACCTGGACATCGGAGATTGCGGCGTGGGTATAGAGGAAGTCCTCGATCTCGCGCGGGTAGATATTTTCGCCGCCGCGAATGATCATGTCCTTGATGCGTCCGACGATGGCCACATAGCCTTCGTCGTCCATGGTGGCCAGATCGCCGGTATGCATCCATCCGGCGCTATCGATGGCCTTCGCGGTGGCTTCCTCGTTGTTCCAGTAGCCCAGCATGACGCTGTAGCCGCGGGTGCACAGCTCGCCGGTCTCGCCGCGGGCCACCGCCGCGCCGGTATCCGGGCTCACCAGCTTCACCTCCAGGTGAGGGTGAATGGTACCCACGGTAGTGACACGCTTCTCCAGCGGAGCGTCGGTCTGGGTCTGGAAACTCACCGGGCTCGTCTCGGTCATGCCGTAGCAGATGGTGACGTCCTTCATGTTCATGCGCTCGATCACCTTGCGCATCACCTCGATGGGACAGATGGAGCCCGCCATGATCCCGGTGCGCAGGGAGGAGAGATCGAATTGCTCGAACTCCGGGTGCTCCAGTTCGGCGATGAACATGGTCGGCACGCCGTAGAGGGTGGTGGCCTTCTCCTCGGACACTGCCCGCAGGGTCGCCTCCGGGTCGAAGCCGTCGCCGGGGTAGATCATGGTGGCGCCATGGGTCACGCAGCCCAGGTTGCCCATCACCATGCCGAAGCAGTGGTAGAGGGGTACCGGGATGACCATGCGGTCATGTTCGGTGAGCGCCATGGTGCGCGCCACGAAAAAGCCGTTATTGAGGATATTGTGGTGGGATAGCGTTGCCCCCTTGGGGGCGCCGGTGGTGCCGGAGGTGTACTGGATATTGATCGGGTCGTCGAACTGCAGCGTGGCCTGCACCTCGGCCAGGTGCTCGGCGGAGACGTCGTCAGCATGGGCCAGCATCGATGGCCAGCTGAACATGCCGGTCAATGCGCGCTCGGCATCCAGGCAGATCACCCGCTCGAGCTCGGGCAGCTTGGCGCTCTTGAAGGTGCCCGGGCCGCCCTCGCGCAGCTCCGGGGCCAGCTCGGCCAGGGTCGCCACGTAGTCGGAGCCCTTGAACTTGCCCTGCAGGATCAGCGTGGAGGCGGCGGACTGTTTCAGCGCGTACTCCAGCTCATGGGTGCGATAGCTGGGATTGATATTGACCAGAATGGCGCCGATCTTCGCCGTGGCAAACTGAGTGATCGTCCATTCGGCGCAGTTGGGTGACCAGATGCCGACGCGGTCATTTTTCTTCACGCCCAGGGCGAGCAGGGCGCGAGCGGCCTGGTCGACGGCGGCCTGGAGTTCCCGCCAGGTATAGCGCAGCTCCTGGTGAAGGCTGATCAGGGCATCGCGATCCGGGAAGCGGGCCACTGTCTCATCGAAACAGTCGCCGATGGTCTGACCCTTGAGGGGCGTGTTGCTGATGCCGCTGACGTAGCTGATCGGGGTATGTTGGCGTGTCATCGTCTACCGTCTCTTTGTTGTTGCTGGGTGTGCAGTGGGCAACATGAGCATGGCCCGGGACTTATTAGGGTTCGGCTTGAGGTTCAGCCCCGGGGATTCAGTGCCTGGGGGGATCAACGCCCAGACCCGAAAGCACCTCTCGGGCGCGGCTCTCCACGTCGTCGAGCTCCTTGTGCATCAGCCGGATGTCTTCCAGCTGCCGCTCGAGATTGGCGCGCTTGTCGGCCAGGATCTCGAGGAGACGCTGCAGCTGACGCGCGTTGCCGTCGGGCATGGCGTCATACATCATCACCACCTCGCGTATCTCGGCCAGAGAAAAGCCGAGGCGCTTGCCCCTCAGGGTCAGCTTGAGGCGAACCCGGTCCTTCTCACGGTAGATACGCGTCTGACCGCGTCGCTCGGGGGCCAGCAAGCCCTCCTGCTCGTAGAAGCGGATGGTGCGTGGCGTCACCTCGAATATCTTGGCCAGTTCGCCGATGCTGAAGGTGCGTCGTTGGCGGGGCAGACCGCCGGGCTGTGCCGCATCGCTCGCTGTGGACTGAGTCATGAGCGTCTTCCTTTGTTTTATGGCGGGGCAGGGCGCACGCCACCCGCCTGAGGGCAACACTAGCCGAGGTTTACGTTAACGTAAAGTGCTTGTTCGACCATGGGGTGATGTGGGATAAACCTAGCAAGTGCTAGGTTGGTGTCATGGCGGTGCGCCGAATCCGCATGCAGCGCATCGGCATGCACCAACCGCTGAATCGAGTCAACCAGCCAACAACAACGCAACCGCTATGCGTGACGAGGATACCACCATGGACTTCTCCCTGAGCGACGACCAGAAGGCGCTGGTTCAGGCCGCCGCCGACTTTTCGAAGGCCGAGCTGGCCGATCACGCCGCCGAGTGGGACGCCCACTCCCACTTCCCCCTCGATGTCATCCGTCGCGCGGGGGAGACCGGCTTTCTCGGCATCTACACGCCGGAGGAACACGGCGGCCTGGGGCTCTCGCGGCTCGACGCCTCGCTGATTTTCGAGCAGCTTGCCCAGGGCTGCGTGGCGACTACTGCCTATCTCACCATCCACAACATGGTGACCTGGATGATCGCCAGCTGGGGCGATGACGCCCTGCGCGAGACCTGGGTGCCCGCCATGGTGTCAGGCGAGGCGCTGGGGTCCTACTGTCTGACCGAGCCCGGCTCGGGCTCCGACGCCGCCAACCTGCGCACCAAGGCCGTCAGGGAGGGCGATGAGTACGTCATCTCGGGGTCCAAGATGTTTATCTCCGGCGCTGGCGCCACCGAGGTGCTGGTGGTGATGGCGCGCACCGGCGAGCCGGATAGCGGTGCCGGTGGGGTCTCGGCCATCGTGATACCCGCCGATGCCGCCGGCGTCGAGTACGGCAAGAACGAAGAGAAAATGGGCTGGAAGAGCCAGCCGACCCGCCTGGTCAGCTTTGACGCCGTGCGTGTGCCGGTCGGCAATCGACTGGGCGCTGAGGGCGAGGGCTTCCGGTTTGCCATGAAGGGGCTCGACGGTGGCCGCCTCAATATCGCCAGCTGCTCGCTGGGGGCCGCTCAGCATGCCCTGACGCTCTCTAGGGACTACATGGCCGAACGCAAGCAGTTCGGTCGTGAGCTCAACCAGTTCCAGGCGCTGCAGTTCAAGATCGCTGACATGGCCACCGAGCTTGCCGCCGCCCGCTTGATGGTGCGCCAGGCCGCCTGGCGTCTGGACCAGCAGGACCCCGAGGCCACCGCGCACTGCGCCATGGCCAAGCGCTTCGCCACCGATGTCGGGTTCAACGTCTGCAACGAGGCGCTGCAGCTGCACGGCGGTTATGGATATATCCGCGAATATCCCCTGGAGCGGCTGGTTCGCGACACCCGGGTTCACCAGATCCTCGAGGGCACCAACGAAATCATGCGTGTGATTGTTGCCCGCCGGCTGATGGCGGATGGCGTCATCGAGTCCATGCAATAAGGAGACACCCTTGATGTCGGATCTTCCCGTACGCTTCGACGAGCTGCCCACCCGTGACGGCGGGCGAATCGGCGTGGCGACCCTCAATGCCCCGAAGTCTCTCAATGCCCTCTCCCTGGAGATGGTGCGTCAGCTTCAGGCCAAGCTCGATGCCTGGGCGGTGGATCGCAGCATCGTGGCGGTATGGCTCGAGGGCAGCGGCGACAAGGCCTTCTGTGCCGGCGGTGACGTGGTGGCCCTTTACCGCTCGCTCACCGAGGAGGGCGATAATCGCGGTTCCGGCCGCGACAGCCTGCTGGCCGAAACTTACTTCACCGCCGAATACCACCTTGACCATCGCATTCACACCTATTCCAAGCCACTGCTGGTATGGGGCGACGGCATCGTCATGGGCGGCGGCCTGGGCTTGATGGCCGGCGGTTTCCAGCGCATCGTGACCGAGACTACCCGGATCGCCATGCCGGAGATCACCATCGGTCTCTACCCGGACATCGGCGCCAGCTGGTTTCTCAACCGCATGCCTCCCGGCGTGGGCGCCTACCTGGGCCTGACCGGCGCCCAGCTGAATGCCCGGGATGCCCTGGACCTGGGCATGGCCGATCGCTTTATCCCCCGGGAGCGTCGCGGCCTGGTGCTCTCCTCGCTGACCGAGTCGGACTTCGGCGACCGCAGCGGTCCCGCGCTGCGCGGCGCCGTGCAGCAGGCACTCGACCTCCACGAGACACGCGACGGCGTACCGGCGGGCCAGGTATGGCCGAATCTCGACCATCTCCAGGCGCTGGTGGGTGCGGTGGATGCCGCCACTGCGGTGAGGCGAATCCTCGCCGATACCCGTGACGACAAGTGGCTGGTCGCCAACCGCGCGCGTCTGGCCGACGGCTGCCCGCTCAGTGCCCAACTGGTCTGGCGCATGCTCGATCGTCATGCCCGCACCAGCCTGGCGGATGCCTTCCGCGATGAACTGGTGCTATCGGTGCAGTGCTGTCGGCAGGGCGACTTCGTCGAGGGGGTGCGGGCGCTGCTGATCGAGAAGGACAAGAACCCGCGCTGGAGCCACCCCGATGTGGCGAGCGTGCCGGAAGAGACGATCCAGGCACTGTTTACCTCGCCCTGGGAGAGTGAATCGCATCCGCTGCGCGACCTCGGCCTCGGCCACCGGGTGGGCTAATCCCGCTTCAGGGTCAGACCCCTCCATCCCGGGGTCAGACCCTTCAATCCCCTTAACAATGACAAGGAGTACCATCATGAATATTGCTTTTATCGGCCTCGGCAACATGGGGGCGCCCATGGCCAGCAATCTGGTCAAGGCCGGCCACCGCGTTACCGTATTCGACCTGGTGGAGAGCGCCATCCAGGCCCTCGAGAGCGAAGGGGCCAAGCGCGGTGAGAGTGCCGAGGCGGCGGCCCGCGGTGCTGAGGTCATCATCTCCATGCTGCCCGCCGGTGCCCACGTCAAGGGACTCTATCTGGGCCGCAACGGCGAGCCGGGACTGCTCGACGCGCTTGATGGCAAGCCGCTGCTGATCGACGCGTCCACCATCTCCCCGGAAGATGCCCGCACCGTGGCCGCCGCCGCCGCCGAGCGTGGCATCAGCTACCTGGATGCCCCGGTCTCTGGCGGTGTCGGAGGTGCCAAGGCGGGCATTCTGACCTTTATCGTTGGCGGCGATGCGGCCGGTTTCGACATGGCCAAGCCGGTGCTCGAGGCCATGGGCAAGAACATCTTTCACGCCGGTGAGAATGGCGCGGGGCAGGTGGCCAAGATCTGCAACAACATGCTGCTCGGTATCCTGATGAGCGGCACCGCCGAGGCGCTGGCCCTGGGCGTCAAGAATGGCATGGACCCGGCCGTGCTCTCCGAGATCATGAAGCAGAGCAGCGGTGGCAACTGGGCCCTCAACGTCTACAACCCCTGGCCCGGCGTCATGGAGGGCGCCGCCGCTTCACGTGACTATCAGGGCGGCTTCCTCACCGACCTGATGGCCAAGGACCTGGGCCTGGCCTGGGAGCTGGCCCTGGGGTCGAAGTCCACGGTGCCCATGGGCTCACAGGCCCGCAATCTCTTCGCGCTGCACAGCGCCCAGGGCAATGGCGCGCTGGATTTCTCCAGTATCCAGACGCTCTATCGCGCGGGCGAATAACCGGCAAGGCCCGTCAATACGGGCGCCCATCGCCAGGCCGCGATCCTGCCAGCCCACGTTCACTGCTGCTGGTGTGGCACAATGGTCGCCCAGCATGGCTATGAAGGATTCGCCCGATGGCATATGTTCTGGTGATGGGCGGCCTGGCGCTGTCGGTGAGCTTTACCCTGGGCTGGATGCTGTGGCGCGCCCTGCACTGGGCCCGGGGGGTGATGACCAAGCCTGCGGTGCGAGGTCAGGCGACTCCCAGACCTCGCGCTCGCAAGGCACCGGCGCCGCGCACGGCGGCCGCCAAACCCGCGGCAAGGCCGGCCGCCAAGCCGACACCGCGGGAGCCCTGGGCCCTGACCTACTGGCTGGCTGACCGGCACTCTGCTCCGCCCCTGGCGAGCTTCGCCCTGCTACTCTACGGCCTCACCCGGGTGGTGGAGTTCGGCATGACCCAGCGTCCACTGTCGCCCCCCGCCGGCTATCACACCCTGGTGGATGCCCTGGGCTGGGCAGCGGCTGTGCTGGTGACCTTGACCCTGCTGAACCTCCTGGCACGTTGGCGCTGCCGCAAGGGCTGAGCGAACGCCTGGCAGTGAGGCAAGTCATATTCCGAAGCCGCCATAAGGAGGGTTACCGTGTTAACAGCCATTCAGCGTTTCTTTCAGCAGATGCTGGCCGATCCCGACACCCATGATGATGAGGTTCCCACCCTGGAACTCGCCGCGGCTGCGCTGCTGTGCGAAGTGATGCGCGCCGACTACCGGGTGGACCCCGCCCAGCTCGAGGCCCTGCGCGAGCTGCTTATGACCCACCTTCACCTGGAAGCCGAGGCCGTGGAGTCGCTGATGGCGATGGCCCGCGATGAGGTGGAGAGTTCCGTGGACCACTACCAGTTCGTCAGCCTGATCAAGCAGGACTACGACTACGGACGGCGCGTCGAACTGGTGAGGATGATGTGGGTGGTGGCCCTTGCCGACGGTGAACACCACCACTTGGAAGAGCATCGTATCCGCCAGCTTGCGGACCTGCTGCACGTGGGGCATAACGACTTTATCCGCGCCAAGCTGGAGGCCCAGGCGGCGCAAACGTGAAGGCTTCGTCTCCTGACGGGCGCCGTTTTGCGTAAATCCTCCGTCCTGATGTCACTCTGTAGAAATAAAATCTTAATTTTTACCGCTATGCCGTTGTTATGCTGAGCCCTGCTAGACTTTATCCCGCGAATGCTCTGCCGAGAGGTGGGGCTTTTTTCTTTGGCAGATCGGGGAGGCTTTCATGTCCCGCAACATCATTGTTCTCGGCGCAGGGATTGTCGGCGTCTCGGTTGCCTGGTATCTGGCGCGTCGTGGCCACGCCGTCACGCTGGTGGATCGCCGAGAGCCGGGCAGGGAGACCTCTTTCGGCAACGCCGGCATCATCCAGCGCGAGGCCGTGCGTCCCTACGCCTTCCCGCGCGACCTCGGCACCCTGCTGCGCGTGTTGCCCAACCGTCAGGTGGACATTCGCTATCGGCCGACCGGCATGGTCAGCGCGGCAGGGCCGCTGCTGCAGTACTGGATCAACTCGGGGGGGGCGCGTTACGAGCGCATCGTGAACGAGTATGCGTCGCTGATCATGCGCTGCCAGGACACCCACGGGACAATGATCGAAGCCGCGGGCGCCGAGGCGCTGGTCGGCAAGGGGGGCTGGCTGGAGCTCTACCGGACGCGCAAGGCGATGGACGAGCGCCTGAAGGAAGCCCGCGAGAATCACGCGCGCTTTGCCGTCGAGTACGAGGAGCTTGACGCCGAGGCGCTGCAGGCCAAGGAGCCCAATCTCGCCAAGGGGTTGGTGGGCGCCATTCACTGGACCCAGCCCTGGATGGTGGCAGATCCGGGCGCCCTGGTGCAGGCCTATGCGACGAGCGTCGAGGCGCTGGGCGGCCACCTGATGCAGGCCAGCGTCGAGGACGTCAGCCAGGTGGGGACCGGATGGCGCGTGACGACCAGTGAGGGGGCTCTGGAGGCGGAACAGGTGGTCGTGGCCATGGGGCCCTGGAGCGGTCAGCTGCTCGCACGCCTGGGGATGGATGTGCCGTTGTTCGTGAAGCGTGGCTACCACATGCACTACTCGGCGGAAGCTGGCGCAACGCTCAATCACTGGGTGATGGATGCCGAGAGGGGCTTTCTGCTCGAGCCGATGCGAGCCGGTATTCGCCTGACCACCGGGGCCGAGCTGGCGGATCTGGACTCACCGCCCCAGTACAACCAGCTGGCTGCCGCCGAGAAGGCCGCGCGCAAGCTCTTTCCCCTGGGCAAGCGACGCGACGCCCAGCCCTGGAAGGGCGCGCGACCCTGTATGCCGGACATGAAGCCGGTGATCGGTCCTGCCCCCGGCCAACCGGGGCTGTGGCTGGCCTTCGGTCATGGCCATCAGGGCTTTACACTGGGGCCGGCCACCGGTGAGCTGCTGGCTCAGATGATGGAGGGAGAACCGCCGGCGGTCGATATGACCCCGTTCCGTCTCGATCGCTTCTGACCGACCCTGATGTCGTGACTAGGTCGTTCCGCCATTGCTGCTCTTGTGGTGGCGATGGCGCCGAGCCTGATGCATGGCCAGCTTGATTACCACCGTGAACACGAAGACCAGCCAGCCAGCGGTGGCGAAGACGTTAAATAGCAGCATCTTCTGCGGCCCGTTGAGCGGTGCCAGCAGATTCTCGATGACGATGCCGAACAGGAAGGCCAGGGTCAGCGGTAACGCCAGAATATGCATCCACATCTCGGTACGCCGCTTGCGCACGTGGTAGCGGCGCAGCAGGACGCGAATGGGGCGATGCACGAAGCTGACCAGTATCAGGGTCCCCAGCATCAACAGGGCGGCCAGGGTAGGCTCTATGCTGCCGATCTGCGCCGTGAGACTGACCGACCAGAAGACCACCAGCCATGACAGCCCCGACAGGACGGTGACCAGGTCGGCATAGTGGCGCACCTTAGGCATATTCACTTCCCTCTTTGGATCTGCGGGCATGATACGGGAATTCAGCGCCGGGTGAAGCGTCGACGTCCCCTGTCCCCGCGATGGATCAGCGGCGGGCCCAGTCTCGGCTTACCCGGCAGTGGGGCGTCGTCCCCCGACGGGACGCGGCGGCTTTCGGCAACTTTCGGTATACTGACGCCACGCACTATTGATCCCGCCGAGACAGGACCCGCCGTGACCACACTGACCCTGACCCGCCCCGATGACTGGCACCTGCACCTGCGTGACGACGAGGCCCTGGCCGCGGTAGTGGGCGCGTCTGCCGTCCAGATGGGCCGCGCCATCATCATGCCCAACCTCAAGCCACCGGTGACCACCACCGAGCAGGCGCTGGCCTATCGCGAGCGGATCCTGGCGGCGTTGCCGAAAGGCAGTCGGTTCGAGCCGCTGATGACGCTCTATCTTACCGACAAGACCCCGGCCGAGGAGATCGAGCGGGCTCACGCCAGCGGCTTGGTGCAGGCGGTGAAGCTCTACCCGGCGGGCGCCACCACCCACTCCGACTCCGGGGTCACCGACCTGATCCACTGCGATGCCGCCATTGCTGCCCTGGCGCGGCTGGGCATGCCGCTGCTGGTCCACGGCGAAGTCACCGACGCCGAGATCGATATCTTCGACCGCGAAGGCGCATTTATCGAACGCGTGATGAAGCCGCTGCTGGAACGCCATCCGACCCTCAGGGTGGTGTTCGAGCACATCACCACCGCCGATGCTGCCGAGTTCGTGGCGGGGGCGCCGGCCAACGTGGCGGCGACCATCACCGCCCATCACCTGCTCTTCAACCGCAATCACATGATGGTAGGCGGCATTCGCCCCCACTACTTCTGTCTGCCGATCCTCAAGCGCGAACGCCATCGTCAGGCGCTGTTGGCGGCGGCGACCTCCGCGAACCCCAAGTTCTTCCTCGGCACGGACAGCGCCCCCCACGCCCAGGGCGACAAGGAGAGCGCCTGCGGCTGTGCCGGCGCCTATACCGCCCCGGCGGCCATCGAGCTCTACGCGGCAGCGTTCGAGGAGGTCGGGGCGCTCGCGCGCCTGGAAGGCTTTGCCAGCCACTTTGGCCCCGATTTCTATGGCCTGCCGCGCAATCCTGACACCGTTACCCTGGTCCGTGAGCCCTGGCGCCTGCCCGAGTCGCTGCCCTATGCGTCCGGCCAGCGCATCGTGCCCCTTTGCGCCGGCGAGACGCTGGCATGGAAGCTCCAGGCCTAGGGTCGCGCGTCAATCGCTGTTGACCTGCCGGTCCAGGAAGGCGATGCCGGCGTCGATGGCGCCGCCGCGGGTGAGGAAACTCAGGAAGTGACCGCGACCGTGCTGGAGATAGAGCTCGCTCTCGACGCCTCTGGCCTCGAGTTCGGCCCGAAAGTCGGTGGCGTGGTCGAGCGGGACCAGGCGGTCCCAGGTGCCGTGAAACAGAAAGAAGGGCGGGGCGCCGGGCCGAATCTGACGGGCCGGCGAGGCGAGCGCATACTGTTCGGGTACCTCGGCGCGGGTGCCACCCAGGAACTCGACCACCAGCCTGCCGTCGGGAAACTTGAACAGGTCGCTGGGAACGCCTCCCGCCACCACGGCGGCGAGCCGAGCGTGGTCGCCACCGTGGGGAGCGGCCAGCGGGCCTTCTGCACCGGCCAGGGCCAGCAGGCTGACCAGATGGGCGCCCGACGAGAAGCCCACGCCCACGATGCGCTCGGTGTCCACCCGCCAGGCCTCGGCATTGGCATGGATCCAGGCCATGGCCTGCTGGAGGTCGTGAAGCTGCGCGGGAAAACGGTGTTCCGGGGCAAAGCGGTGTTCGATATTGACGGTGACATAGCCGCGTGCGGCCAGCTGTTCGGCGATGCCGACCATATCCTCCGGGCCGCGATTCTGCCAGCCGCCGCCGTGGACCAGCAGGGCGGCGGGTCGCAGCGCGTCACTCCCTGACCGCGGCAGCAGCACGTCGGCGTGGAGCGCGCTGGGCCAGTCGGGCGGGGTGTAGGTCAGCTCGGGTAGCGCGTCGAAGGCCAGCGCCGCGGCCGCAGGGGCGGCCTGCGACGTCGGGACGGAGCGTTCGCCGAGGTGGGTGGCGCCGCAGCCGGTCAGCAGCCAGCCACTCAGCAGCAGCGTCGGCACCCACCGGCGCGGATCAGACCTTTTCAGCCAGCGCATCGCTGGGCTGCTCCGCAGGCAGGTTGCCCAGGCGCTTTACCATGGCTTCCACCATGTGGGCAGAGTGGGTCGCCGCCTGCGCCAGGAACGCCTCGAAGGAGAGGTGGTTGTCGCCGCCGCCGGCGATATCGGAGAGGGCGCGAATCACCACGAAGGGACAGTCGTAGAGCAGACAGGTCTGGGCGATGGCCGCGGCCTCCATCTCGGCGGCGAGCATGGTGGGGAAGCGTCGGCGGGTCTGTTCCACGAGGTTGGGGCAGGCCATGAAGACGTCCCCGGTGGCGATCAGCCCCTCCACGACATTGACCTCGCCCAGCGACTCCACGCATTCACGGGCGATGGCCACCAGGCGCGGATCGGGCAGGTAGGCGGCCGGCATCTGTGGCACCTGGCCGTGTTCGTAGCCGAAGATCACGGCGTCCACGTCGTGATGGCGCACCTCGCTGGAGATCACCACGTCGCCGATCTCCAGGCCCTTGCCGAAACCGCCGGCAGAACCTGTATTGATCACCGCATCGGGTTGATAGATATCCAGCAGCAGGGTGGTGCCCACCGCCGCATTCACCTTGCCGATACCGGACTGCAGAATCACCACCTCGACCCCGTGCAGCCGTCCAGTGTGGAAGGTGGAGCCCACGTGGGTGCGGGTCTGGCCCCCCTCCAGCAGCGAGGCAAGATAGTCGACCTCCTGGGCCATGGCGCCGATGATGCCAATGCGTTTCATGCGAATACCTGGGTCCACTCGCTGCGCCTGGCCAGGAAGCCCTGGGCGATCTCCTTGGCGCCTTCCAGGCTATGGCTGGCCGCCCAGCCGCACTGCATCTCATTGCAGGCCGGCACTTCATTTGCCACCAGCACGTCCTCGAGGGTCTTCTCGAGCAGCGTCAGCACGCCTTCCAGGTCATCGTGGTTGATCATGGCCCAGTAGAAACCGGTCTGACAGCCCATGGGGCTGATGTCGACCACCTTGTCGGAGTGGTTGCGTGACAGCTCGGCCATCAGATGCTCGAGGGAGTGCAGTGCCGGCATCTCCATATGCGTCTGATTGGGCTGGCAGATACGCATGTCGTACTTGTGGATGGTATCGCCATTCTCGCCGGTCTTGATGTCGGCGAGGCGGACATAGGGCGCCTTCACCTTGGTGTGGTCAAGGTTGAAGCTCTCGACGTTCATTTTCTGGTCGCTCATGGCGGAGTCCTTGTGTGAGATCTGTCCCGTAGCGTCTGACCCCGGGACGTGAAAAGTGGTTTCCGATCTAGTCGTTATCGTGCATGTCGGCGGCCTGCAGGGTGTTCTCGAGCAGGCTGGCCACGGTCATGGGGCCGACACCGCCGGGCACCGGGGTGATCCTGCTGGCGCGTTTTGCGGCCGCGGTGAAGTCCAGGTCGCCCACCAGACGGCCGTTGTCCAGGCGGTTGATCCCCACGTCGATGACGATGGCGCCCTCCTTGACCCACTCGCCCTTGACGACCTCCGGCTTGCCGACGGCCACCACCAGTAGGTCGGCACGCCGCACGTGGTCTTCCAGATGGCGGGTAAAGCGGTGACAGACGGTGGTGGTGCAGCCCCCTAGCATCAGCTCCAGCGCCATGGGGCGGCCGACGATATTGGACGCGCCGACCACCGTGGCATCCAGACCCCGTACCGGCAGGTCGGATTGCTCGAGCAGCGTCATGACCCCCTTTGGCGTGCAGGGGCGCAGCATGGGCAGGCGCTGGGCCAGGCGGCCGAGGTTGTAGGGGTGAAAGCCATCCACGTCCTTGTCGGGCCGGATACGTTCAAGAATCGGCCGAGCATCGAGGTGGGCAGGCAGGGGCAGCTGGACGAGAATGCCGTCCACCGCCGGGTCGGCGTTAAGGGCATCCACCAGGGCTTCGAGCTGCTGCTGGGTGGTCGTGGCGGCTAGCGTATGACGGAAGGAGGCAATGCCGGCCTCGACACAGGCGCTGTGCTTCTTGCGCACATAAACCGCCGAGGCAGGATCCTCACCCACCAACACCACGGCGAGCCCTGGCGCGCGGTCCCCGGCGTCGCGACGCGCCTTGACCTGGCGGGCGACCTGCTGGCGGACTCGAGCGGCGATGGACGTGCCATCGATCAGTTGGGCGGTCATCGCGCTTCCTCTGGTGGCTGGCTGGGCAGGGCAGGTTCAGGGCCGGCCCGCGAACAAAAGGAAGCGTGATTTTCGCATGCTGCGCCGGCGAAACAAAGCACGGTACCGTAATGAGCTGATGCCGGCGCTTGACCGCGGGTGAAAGTCACGTAGAATACGCAACGCTTGACGAAGCCCCTGCGGTGGCGTCGGGTCAGTTCGATCGCAGCGGAGTGTAGCGCAGCCTGGTAGCGCGCCTGCTTTGGGAGCAGGATGTCGGGGGTTCGAATCCCTCCACTCCGACCACAACGTGTTGAATGGTCTGTAAAAACAGGATTCACGGGTTGAGATTGAACAGCCTGAATAGTAGAATGCGCCCATAGCTCAATCGGATAGAGCAACGGCCTTCTAAGCCGTAGGTTGCAGGTTCGAGTCCTGCTGGGCGCGCCATCTTAGGCGCCAAGGCAGAATATCGGTTTGAGCAGCTATCGATATGGTGGGTGTAGCTCAGTGGTAGAGCCCCGGATTGTGACTCCGGTGGTCGTGGGTTCGAACCCCATCATCCACCCCACATCGATACGCGTTCAAGGCAATGGTGGATGTAGCTCAGTGGTAGAGCCCCGGATTGTGACTCCGGTGGTCGTGGGTTCGAACCCCATCATCCACCCCACTCCTGTCTGTTGCTTTCACGCTGCTTGCGAATTGTCTGGCTCACTATCTTGTTACCTACCCTGACGCGGGCTCCACGAGCCGGCGATTCTGTCGTTTCTGGATCAATGCAGCCGATGTGGGCTCTCCTGGCCGAGCGGCCCTTGTAAAAAACGCGTGAAGTCCCCATCAAAGGGGCATGGCGCTTGCCAGTGCCGGGCGGGGTTCATAAAATCCCCCCTTGGTCTTTTTACTCTTCAACACAACGCCCCCAGTCGGTAGAGGACATTTCATGCAAGTTTCCGTCGATACGACCTCCCAGATCGAACGCCGCATCACGCTTCAGGTGCCGGCCGCCGAGATTGACGAGGCCGTCAACGCCCGTCTCAAGGATGCCGCCAAGAATGTTCGCATCGACGGTTTCCGCAAGGGCAAGGTGCCGATGTCGGTGATTCGTCAGCGCTACGCTCGCGACTTGCGCAACGAGGTGGTGGGTGAAGTGATGCGAGAGCGCTATGTGCGCGCCATCACCGAAAATGAACTGAATCCGGCCGGCTTCCCCCAGATCGAGCCCACGGTCAACGAGGCGGGTAAGGACCTCGAGTTTGTGGCAACCCTGGAAGTCTATCCGGAGTTCGAGCTGGCCTCCATTGAGGGGGCCGAGGTCGAGCGGCCGGTCGTCGAGGTGGTCGAGGCAGACGTCGACGAGATGATCGAGACGCTGCGCAAGCAGAATGCCGGCTGGGAAGAGGTCGATCGCGCCGCCGAGGAGGGCGATCAGGTGACCCTCGATTTCCAGGGCTTCGTGGGCGGCGAGCCCTTCGAGGGCGGCAGCGCCGAAGGCCATAGCCTGGTGCTGGGTTCCGGCAGCTTTATCCCGGGCTTCGAGGAGCAGCTGGTCGGCACGGCGGCCGGCGAAGAGAAGGCGATCACGGTCACCTTCCCCGAGGACTACCAGGCCAAGCATCTGGCCGGTCAGGAAGCGACCTTCAAGGTCAAGCTCCACGCCGTCCAGGCGCAGGCCCTGCCCGACGTGGACGCCGAGTTCGTGACGAAGTTTGGCGTCGACGATGGCGACCTCGACACCTTCCGCGCCGAGGTCAAGAAGAACATGACCCGCGAAGCCGAGCAGGCCGTCGATAACCGCGTCAAGCAGCAGGTCCTGGCCGCGCTGCAGAAGGCCAATGAGATCCCGGTACCGCAGTCGCTGATCCAGCAGGAGACCGACGGTCTCAAGCGCCAGGCCGCACAGCAGTTCGGCCTGGGTGAGGACTTCGATGTCTCCCAGCTGCCCAATGAGCTGTTTGCCGAACAGGCCAAGGGCCGCGTCCAGGTGGGCCTGCTGCTGGCCGAGGTGATCAAGTCCAGTGAGCTCGATGCGACGGACGACGAGATCCGTGCCAAGGTCGAGGAACTTGCCCAGCAGTACCAGGAACCGGCCCAGGTGGTCGAGTACTACATGGGCAACGATCAGATGAAGACCCAGGTCAAGTCTGCCATCCTCGAAGAGAAGGCCGTCGACAAGCTGCTCGAGCAGGCCAGCGTCAAGGATGTCACCATGACCTATCAGGAGGTCCTGGCCGCTGCGCAGCAGCAGGCAGAGGCCGATGCGGAGGAGGAGAGCGAGGAAGAGGGCCAGCAAGACGCCAGGGCCTGATCTCTCTCATCTTCTTACGGGAGGCGTGCCGGCGATCGGCGCGCCTTCCCAGCCGCTTCCATTCTCCGGATGCAAGGACATCACACTGATGAGCAACGAGTTCGAGATCCACAACGCCGGCGGCCTGGTGCCCATGGTGGTTGAGCAGAGCGCACGCGGCGAGCGGGCTTACGATATCTATTCCCGCCTGCTCAAGGAGCGTGTGATTTTCCTGGTGGGTCCGGTGGAAGATTACATGGCCAACCTGATCGTCGCCCAGCTGCTGTTCCTGGAATCAGAGAATCCGGACAAGGACATCCACCTCTATATCAATTCGCCTGGCGGGGGCGTCACGGCGGGCATGTCGATCTACGACACCATGCAGTTCATCAAGCCTGATGTCTCCACGGTGTGTATCGGCCAGGCCGCCAGCATGGGTGCCTTCCTGCTGGCAGGTGGCGCCGCTGGCAAGCGCTTCTGCCTGCCCAACTCGCGGATGATGATTCACCAGCCGCTGGGGGGGTACCAGGGCCAGGCCTCGGATATCGAGATTCACACCCGTGAGATTCTGGGTATCCGCGACAAGCTCAACTCGATTCTGGCCCATCACACCGGCCAGGACATCGAGACCATTGCGCGGGACACCGACCGCGACAACTTCATGAATGGCGCGCAGGCGGCCGAATACGGCCTTATCGATGCGGTGCTGGATAAGCGGCCCACATCCTGATAGCTTGATTTTATTACGCCCTGACACCGTTCTCCGGCAGCCAACGCTGCCGATGTGAGCCCGGCCGGGCGCCACGTGCGCCGGGCCAACTGAGAAGAGGTATGCGAATGGCCGACGGCAAAGGCAAGGACGAAGGCGGCAAGCTGCTTTACTGCTCGTTCTGCGGCAAGAATCAGAACGAGGTGCGCAAGCTGATTGCCGGTCCGTCCGTCTATATCTGTGATGAGTGTGTCGACCTCTGCAATGACATCATTCGCGAGGAGGTGCTCGATGCCGATGCCGAGACCGACGAGGAGCGTCTGCCGACTCCCCGCGAGATTCGTCACACCCTTGACGACTATGTGATCGGGCAGGATCGCGCCAAGATGGTGCTGTCGGTGGCTGTCTACAACCACTACAAGCGCCTGCGCTCAGAGGTCAAGAAAGATGACGTTGAGCTTGGCAAGTCCAATATCCTGTTGATCGGTCCCACCGGCAGCGGCAAGACCCTGCTGGCCGAAACCCTGGCGCGACTGCTCAATGTTCCCTTCACCATCGCCGACGCGACCACCCTCACCGAGGCGGGCTACGTGGGTGAGGATGTCGAGAACATCATCCAGAAGCTGCTGCAGAAGTGCGACTACGACGTCGAGAAGGCCGAGCGCGGTATCGTCTACATTGACGAGATCGACAAGATCTCCCGAAAGTCGGACAACCCCTCCATCACCCGGGATGTGTCGGGTGAGGGTGTCCAGCAGGCGCTGCTCAAGCTGATCGAGGGCACCACCGCCTCGGTGCCTCCCCAGGGCGGCCGCAAGCACCCACAGCAGGAGTTCCTGCAGGTCAATACCGGCAGCATCCTGTTTATCGTTGGTGGCGCGTTTTCCGGCCTGGAACGCGTGATCCGGGATCGTGCCGAGAAGGGTGGCATCGGCTTCAGTGCCGAGGTGAAGAGCAAGGACGAGGTCCGTGGTGTCGGTGAGCTGCTTGCCGATGTCGAGCCAGAGGATCTGGTCAAGTTCGGTCTGATTCCCGAGTTCGTGGGGCGCCTGCCGGTCATCGCGACGCTGACCGAGCTCACCGAGGATGCGCTGATCGAGATCCTTACCGAGCCCAAGAACTCGCTGATCAGGCAGTATGCCAAGCTGTTCGAGATGGAGGGCGTGGATCTCGAGTTCCGCGAGGACGCACTGCGCGCGGTGGCGATCAAGGCCATGTCACGCAAGACCGGTGCCCGTGGGTTGCGCTCTATCCTCGAGTCGGTTCTGCTCGATACCATGTACGAAATTCCCTCGTTGGAAGGGGTCAGCAAGGTGGTGATCGATGGGTCGGTGATTGCCGGCGAGAGCGAGCCCTTGTTGATCTACTCCCAGCAGCTCGAAGCGGCCGGCGACGGCACCGACGGCTGAGCCAGTCTGGCCCGCCTTTCAGTCCGGTCGGACTGGTCGTGTCGAGCCGCGATGCGGGAGCGTGCCTCGCCAGTGCCGGTGACTGCCGGTCTGGCGATGCCGCTCCCGCACGTTTTTGTGGCCGCCACGCGTTGTGTCATCCACCGTCAGGACCTGCCTTGCAAAGCGGCGGGTCCGCCCCCATTTCCTTGTCATCCACCCGTTGTTTGAGGAACGTCTGCGATGCAGCAGAACGCTGATCAGACCTTGAGTCTGCCCCTATTGCCGCTGCGGGACGTTGTCGTCTACCCGCAGATGGTCATTCCGCTCTTCGTCGGCCGGGAAAAGTCGATCCAGGCCCTCGAAGCGGCCATGGACGCCGACAAGCGGGTACTGCTGGTGGCCCAGCGCGAAGCCAGCAAGGATGACCCGGACCGCGATGACCTGTTCGCCATCGGCACCGTGGCCGACATCATGCAGCTGCTCAAGCTCCCCGACGGCACCGTCAAGGTGCTGATCGAGGGTGTCTCCCGGGCCGATGTGGGAGAGCTCCACGCGGGCGAGGCGTACACCTCCGCCCAGGCAATGTTGCGCGAGAGCGAGCCGCTTACCGAGCGCGAGCAGGAGGCCCTGGTGCGTGTGCTGCTCAACCAGTTCGAGCAGTACGTGAAGATGTCGAAAAAGGTCCCCAACGAGGTGCTCACGTCGCTCTCGGGCATCGAGGATCCGAGCCGTCTGGTGGACACCATCTCTGCCCATCTGTCACTGAAGATCGACGACAAGCAGCGTCTGCTGGAGATGGATCGCGTCCGCGATCGCATCGAGCACCTGATGGCCCTGATCGAGGCGGAGATCGACCTGCTGCAGGTCGAGAAGCGCATCCGCTCGCGGGTCAAGGACCAGATGGAGAAGTCGCAGCGCGAGTACTATCTCAACGAGCAGATGAAGGCCATCCAGAAGGAGATGGGCGAGCTCGAGAATGTGCCCAACGAGGCCGAGAAGTACGAGCAGGCCATCGAGGAATCCGGGATGCCCAAGGAGGCCCGCGACAAGGCCACCCAGGAGCTCGGCAAGCTGAAGATGATGTCACCCAACTCCGCCGAGGCCACGGTGGTGCGCTCCTACCTGGACTGGCTGGTGTCAGTGCCCTGGAAGAAGCGCACCCGTATCAAGCATGACCTGTTGCATGCCCAGCAGGTGCTGGACGAGGATCACTACGGTCTCGACGAGGTCAAGGCGCGGATCCTCGAATACCTGGCGGTGCACAAGCGGGTCAAGAAACTCAAGGGCCCGGTGCTCTGCCTGGTGGGCCCGCCCGGGGTCGGCAAGACGTCGCTGGGCAAGTCCATCGCCCGAGCCACCAACCGCAAGTACGTGCGCCTGGCGCTGGGTGGCGTGCGGGACGAGTCCGAGATCCGCGGCCACCGTCGCACCTACATCGGCTCCCTGCCGGGCAAGATCATCCACCGCATGGCCCGCGCCGGGGTCAAGAACCCCCTGTTCCTGCTCGACGAGATCGACAAGATCGGCATGGACCACCGTGGTGATCCCGCCTCGGCGCTGCTCGAGGTGCTCGACCCCGAGCAGAACAACACCTTCAACGATCACTATCTGGAACTGGATTACGATCTCTCCGAGACGCTGTTCATCTGTACCGCCAACTCCATGAACATTCCCGGGCCGCTGCTCGACCGCATGGAAGTGATTCGCCTACCGGGCTACACCGAGGACGAGAAGCTGGCGATCGCCAAGCGCTACCTGGCGCCCAAGCAGCTGATCGCCAACGGCTTCAGGGAGGGCGAGCTCACCTTCTCCGACGAGGCGGTCCTGGAGCTGATTCGCTACTACAGCCGAGAGGCGGGGGTTCGCGAACTCGAACGCCAGCTCGCCAAGGTGTGCCGCAAGGTGCTGCGCGAGCGGCTCGAGCAGGAGGCCAAGGAGGGCGCGCTGGGGCCTGTCATGCTGGCCGCTGCGGATATCGAGACCTATGCCGGCGTCCGTCGTTACAGTTACGGCCTGGCCGACCAGGACGACCAGGTGGGCCGCGTGACCGGCCTGGCCTGGACCTCCGTGGGTGGCGAGCTGCTCTACATCGAGTCGGTGTTGACACCGGGCAAGGGGCGTATCAACAAGACCGGCTCGCTGGGCGATGTCATGAAGGAGTCGGTGAGCGCCGCCCAGACCGTGGTGCGTGCGCGTGCCTTGAGTCTGGGCATCGATCCGGAGCGCTTCGAAAAGGAGGATCTGCATATCCACGTGCCCGAGGGGGCCACGCCCAAGGATGGTCCCAGTGCCGGCGTTGCCATGGTCACTGCCATGGTCTCCGCCTACACCGGGCGTCCGGTGCGCTGTGACGTGGCGATGACCGGCGAGGTCAACCTGCGCGGCGAGGTCATGCCGATCGGCGGCCTGAAGGAGAAATTGCTGGCTGCCCGGCGCGGTGGTATAAAGACGGTGCTGGTGCCCGAGGAGAATCGCCGCGACCTCAAGGAGGTTCCGGATAATATCAAGGAGGCTCTCGACATCAGGCCGGTTCGCTGGATCGACGAGGTTCTTGAGGTAGCGCTGGCCAAAAGGCCCGAGGCTTCTGCAGAAGATTCTCGATCCGAGGATGCCGCCTCATCCCCGTCGATGATCAGCACGCATTGACAATATTTTCTTCACCATGATCTGGCGTAAAGCCTGATATGGTGGGGCCCGACGCGGTAATATGCTTGACAGTCCTTTCGTCACATTGCTATAAAATGCGCCATGTTGTGATCGTGACTTCCGGGTTCATTGTTGCGTCGATTAGAGCCAAATTCTGAAAAATCAAGGGGTGAAGTGTGAACAAGTCCGAGCTGATCGAAGCCATCGCCGCGTCTGCCGACATTCCCAAGGCGGCCGCTGCCAGGGCCCTGGACGCCATGGTCGATACCGTGACCGATAGTCTCAAGAAGGGCGACAGTGTGTCCCTGGTGGGCTTTGGTACCTTCCAGGTCAAGGAGCGCGCCGCGCGCACCGGTCGCAACCCCCAGACCGGACAGCCGATCGAGATCAGTGCCGCCAAGGTGCCGAGCTTCAAGGCCGGCAAGGCGCTCAAGGATTCCGTCAACTGAGACGTGCGTCTTGCCACGCTACTGATGGTTGATTCTCCTACAGGCGCATCGCCCACGGCGGTGCGCCTGTCTTGGTTTCAAGACTGCACTTTCCACACAATACGTTGCCGAGGCCTGCATGCTGCAAAGTATTCGTGACCGCTCCCGAAGCTGGGGCGCCAAGATCATCGTCGGGGCCGTGGTCGTGACCATGGCGCTGTTCGGCGTCGAGTCCCTGGTCGGCCTGTTCGGCGGCGGGGGCGATGAGATCGCCAAGGTCAACGGTGAACCGATCACCCGTCAGCAGCTGGAAGTCGACGTCCAGCGTGCCATCCGCAGCGGCCAGGTGGCCCCGGAGCAGGAGCGCGCCCTGCGCGCCCAGATGCTGGATCAACTGATCACCGACCGGCTACTCACCCAGTACGCCAACGAGGGGGGGCTGCACCTGTCCGAGGAGCAGCTCGACCAGATCATCGTCACGCTGCCGGAGTTTCAGGATCAGGAGGGCCGCTTCGACAGCGAGCTGTTCCGTAACCGCCTGGCCAGCGCGGGCTACACGCCTGTCTCCTTCCGTGACGAGCTCCGCGTGGACATGAAGCGCCAGCAGCTGCAGCAGGGTCTGGCCTTCAGCGACTTTACCCTGCCCAGCGAGCAGGAGCGTCTGGCGGCCCTGCAGCGCCAGACGCGCAGCTTCCGTTACGCCACGCTCTCTGCCGACCAGGTGGACGTGGAGGTGACCCAGGCGGAGATGGAGGCGTACTACGCGACCAACGCCGAGAACTATCGCCGGCCGGAGCAGGTGCGCCTGGCGTATGTGATCATCGATCGCCAGGAGATGGCCGAGGCGGTGGAGGTGGAGGAGTCCGCGCTGCGCGAGGCCTGGCAGGAACGCACTGCCGATGCCGATCGCCGGATTGCCCATATCATGGTGACCGTCGACGGCGAGCGCAGCCGCGACGACGCCGAGGCCGAACTCGAGGCGGTGCGTCGACGTCTGGACGAGGGCGAGTCCTTCACCGACTTGGCCGCCGAGGTCTCCGACGATCCCGTGTCGGCGGAGCAGGGCGGCGACCTGGGCGTGATCAGTCGCGGCTTCTTCGGTGACAGCTTCGATGAGGTCGCCTTCCGCCTGGATGAGGGTGAGGTCTCCGGCATCGTCGAGACCGACAACGGCCTGCATCTGTTGACCGTGACCGGCCTGGAGCGCCAGCCCTTCGAGGCGGTGCGCGATGATCTGCGGCGTGAGCTGGCGCTGTCTCGCGTATCCAGCGAGTTCAACCAGCGGGTTCAGCGCCTGATCGACGAGAGCTTCGCCGCCGATGACCTGCAGAGCGTGGCCGACGACATCGGTCTCGAGCTGGAAGTCAGCGACTGGGTCTCGCGTGACGGCGGCGACGGCGTGCTCTCCGAGCCCGGGGTGATGAGCGAGGCCTTCAGCCCCGACGTGCTGGAGGAGGGATTCAATAGCGAAGTGATCGAACTGGATAACGATCGCCGCCTGGTCGTGCGGGTTGCCGAGCATCGCGAGGCCACCACCCTGCCGCTCGAGGAGGTCCGCGATCAGGTCGAGGCCAGCGTGGCCGCCAACCTTCGCCGCGAGGCGCTGATGGCGCTGGGCGCGGAGCGCCTGGCTGCCCTGCGCGACGGCGATGATCAGGACCTGGAGTGGCAGCGAGTCGAGGAGGCAAGTCGCCAGGAGACCCGGGGTCTCAGCCGCGCGGTGATCGATGCGGTATTCCGTCTGCCGGCCCCCGAGGGGGATACCCCCGTGTACGGTCGCGCCGCGGACGGCGATCGTGTGGTATTGCTCGCCCTGGAGCGGGTCGAGGAGGGCGAGCTGGACGCCCAGGTGGAGCAGTTCGTCGGCAGCATGGCCGAACGTCTGCGCGCCCAGGCGGCCATCCAGGGACTGCTGGACGACCTGCGCGACAAGGCCGATATCCAGCGGTAACGCTGCCGGTCAGCCTCACGGCACAAGGAGCAAGCCTCAAGGGACCCCCTTGGCTTGCTCCTTTTTTGTTGCTGGTCTGGATCGCTCAATCTCTGGATCACTCGATTTCTTTGTTATCATATAACACTATTTGCCTGCCTGAGGAGTGCCCCATGCCAGCCCCCCTGGCCAACGTCCCTGTCCATCTGATCACCGGCTTTCTCGGCAGCGGCAAGAGCACCCTGATCCACCGGCTGATCGCTCAGAAACCCGCCGATGAGCGCTGGGCGGTGCTGGTCAACGAGTTCGGCCAGGTGGGCATCGACCAGGCGATGTTCGAGGAACGCGACGATCTGGTCGTCAAGGGGCTGCCGGGCGGCTGCCTCTGCTGTCAGCTGGCCTTCGTCATGCAGGCGACCCTGGTCAGCCTGCTGCATCGCTACCGGCCGGATCGGCTGATCATCGAGCCCTCCGGGCTCGGCCATCCGGCGGGGCTGCTGAAGGTGCTGAGGAGCGACGCCTTTGCGGGCGTTCTGACGGTGGGCGATATCGTCGCCGTGATGGATCCCCGCCGGCTGGATGACCCTCGCGCCAGAGAGCACGAGACCTTCCGCGACCAGCTGATTCTGGCCGACGGGGTGGCGTTGACCCAGGTCGACCTGGCCACCCCCGAGCAGCGGGAAGCCGCGATGGCCTGGTTGGCCGATCTGTGGCCCGCCAAACGCTGGATGCTGGAGGCGCCCCACGGTGCGCTGCCGTTGTCGCGGCTGATCGGGCATGGCGACACGGCGTCGAGGAGAGCGGCGGGAGACAGCGACGCCCATCGACGATTGCGCGAGGCGGCGAGCGCGGCTCCGGGGGTGAAGGGCGTGGTGCTGGATGAGTTCACGGTGCCGCGGCCGGAGCCAGGACGGCCCCGGCGGGAACAGGGCGAGGCGTTGGGACATGCCACGCTGGGGTGGCGCTGGCACCCGGACGACACCTTCGACCTGGATCGATTGACCCTGCTGCTGGGCGAGCTGCCCGGCCACTTGCGGGTCAAGGGGGTGTTTCACTGTGACGCCGGCTGGAAGCTCTACAATCGCGCCGAGGGGGCGGTGAGCCTCACCGACAGCGCCTGGCGGCGTGATTCTCGCCTCGAGGTGATCGGCGAGGTGGGGTGCCTGCCGGACGCCGAGGCGCTGGAGATCGCCCTTCGGGGTCCTTCGGGGTCAGACCCTTTCCTTCGGGGTCAGACCCTTAAATCCCCTTAGGGGTCTGACCCCAACATCGGCTTAAGGGTCTGACCCCGGCCGGGGCTGGCCCAGGGGGAACTCCCTGAGCTGCGGCTCGCCATCTCCCTCGATCACGACCTCCCACCCTCGGTCGGGCCGCCAGTCCCCCAGCACGAAGCGTCGGGCCGGCTGGCCGTCTACCTCGAGCTCATGCACGGCGGGACGGTGGGTATGGCCGTGGATCAGCGTGGTCACGCGCTGCTCGGCCATCGCCTTGACGACCTCGGCAGGCGTGACGTCCATGATCTCCTCGGCCTTGCTGGAGTTGGCCTCACCGGACTGCTCGCGCAACTGTCTGGCCAGCGCGATACGTTCCGGGAGCGGCATCGACAGCACCTGCGCCTGCCAGAGCGGGCTGCGGGCCTGGGCGCGGAACGCCTGGTAGGCCGTATCCAGCGTGCACAGGCTGTCGCCGTGCATCAGCAATACGCGCTTGCCGCCAAGGGTGACCACGCTGGGGTCCGCCAGCAGGGTGGCGCCGGCCTGCTTGGCGAACCGGCTCCCCAGCAGAAAGTCACGGTTGCCGTGCATCAGGAACACGGCGGTGCCCTCGTCAGCCAGCCGACGCAGTGCCCGCGCGACCCCCTCGGCCAGATCGGCGTGGCCGGTGGGGTCGCGGCCGGCCAGGTCGAGGAGATCATCGCCGATCCACGTCTCGAAGCTATCCCCCAGGAGATAGAGGGCCTCGCACCCCCGGGCGCTCGCCTCCAGCCAGTGCAGGAAACCGTCGGTGATCTCGGGTGCACCGGGGTGCAGGTGGAGGTCGGAAATCAGCCGGGTCGTCATCACTCCCCCTTGACGTAGGCCTTCTGGATCAGCACGTCGTCGGCGGGCACGTCGGCGTGCATGCCGCGGCGAGTCGTGGCCACGTTCTTGATCTTCTCGACCACGTCCATGCCCTCGACCACACGCCCAAACACGCAGTAACCCCAGCCCTGGATGGACTTGCCGGTGTGGTTCAGGAAGGCATTGTCGGCGATGTTGATAAAGAACTGGGCGGTGGCGGAATGCGGGTCCTGGGTGCGCGCCATGGCCAGGGTGCCGGTCTCGTTCAGCACGCCGTTGTCGGCCTCGTTCTCGATCGGATCGCGGGTAGGCTTCTGGTTGAAGTCGGTGTCGAAACCGCCACCCTGGACCATGAAACCGTCGATCACGCGGTGGAAGAGGGTGTTGTCATAGAAGCCCTCGCGCACATACTGCTCGAAGTTGGCAGCGGTCTTGGGGGCCTTGTCATGGTCCAGCTCGACGCTGATGTCGCCATAATTGGTCTGCAGAACGATCATCGATAAGTTCCTGTACGGTAAAGGGGCCTCGCCTTGGCGTTGCCCATGGGCGTGGCGCTATAATAACGGTTTTGCTTCGATGGGCGAAGTGACCCCGCCCGCCCCTTCAACCAGAGGTTGTTTCTCCCGCCATGACCACCGATACCTCCAGCGCGCCGAACTTCATCCGCAACCAGATCCGCGACGAGATCGAGGCCGGCCGCCACGGCAAGATCGTGACCCGCTTCCCGCCGGAGCCCAACGGCTTCCTGCATATCGGGCATGCCAAGTCGATCTGCTTGAACTTCGGTCTGGCCGAGCAGTTCGGGGGTGACTGTCACTTGCGCTTCGACGATACCAATCCGGCCAAGGAGGAACAGGCCTATATCGATGCCATCCAGGAGGATGTCAGCTGGCTGGGCTTCCAGTGGGCGGGTCCGGTGCGCTTCGCGTCCGACTACTTCGACCAGCTCTACGCCTGGGCCCAGCACCTGATTCGCGACGGCAAGGCCTACGTCGACGACCTCTCGCCCGACGAGATCCGCGAGTATCGCGGCACCCTCACCGAGCCCGGCCGCCCCAGCCCCTATCGTGAGCGGTCGGCCGACGAGAATCTCGACCTGCTGGAACGCATGCGCACCGGGGAATTCGCCGAGGGCGAGAAGGTGCTGCGGGCCAGGATCGACATGGCGTCGCCCAATATCAACCTGCGCGACCCGATCCTCTACCGCATCCGCCATGCCCACCACCATCAGACCGGCGACAAGTGGAAGATCTACCCCTCCTATGACTTCACCCACGGCCAGTCCGATGCCATCGAGGGGGTCTCTCACTCCATCTGCACCCTGGAGTTCGAGGACCATCGGCCGCTCTACGAGTGGTTTCTGGACCACCTGCCGGTGCCGGCCCGGCCGCGCCAGATCGAGTTCTCTCGACTCAATCTCACCTACACCCTGACCTCCAAGCGCAAGCTGAAGCTGCTGGTGGACGAGAACATCGTCGATGGCTGGGACGATCCGCGCCTGCCCACCATCGCCGGCCTGCGCCGTCGCGGCTATACGCCGGGCTCGATTCGCAAGTTCAGCGAGATGATCGGCGTGACCCGTGCCGATGGTGGCCTGGTGGATATCGCCATGCTCTATCACGCCATCCGCGCGGACCTCGAGGACAACGCGCCGCGGGCCATGGTCGTGCTCAAGCCGCTGAAGGTGGTGCTGACCAACGTTGCGCAAGACCATGAAGAGATCTATGAGGTCCCCGGCCACCCGGCCCGAGACGACCTCGGCGTGCGGCGCATCCCCTTGACGCGGGAGCTCTACATCGACCAGGACGACTTTATGGAGGAGGCCCCCAAGAAGTTCTTCCGCCTGGCGCCGGGCAAGGAGGTGCGCCTGCGTAACAGCTATGTGATCCGCTGCGACGAGGTGATCAAGGACGCCAGCGGCGAGATCGAGGCGCTTCACTGCTCGGTGGACTTCGACACCCTGGGCAAGAACCCCGAGGGCCGAAAGGTCAAGGGCGTGATCCACTGGGTCAGCGCCACCCACGGCGTGCCCGTGGAGGTTCGTCTCTACGACAACCTCTTCCTCGAGGAGCAGCCCGACCGGGACAAGGACGCCGACTTCCTCGACCACCTCAATCCCGAGTCCCTGGTGGTGTGCCAGGCCATCGGCGAGCCGAGCCTGGCCGAGGCGGCCGCCGAGAGCCGCTTCCAGTTCGAGCGGGTGGGTTACTTCTGCGTCGACCGCCACGCCTGTCGCGACGGTCAGCGAGTCTTCAATCGCACGGTGGGGCTGAAGGACGGCTGGGCCAAGGTGCAGAAGCAGGAAGCCCAGAAGCAAGATGCCGGGAAGAAGGGGTGAACGTGAGCGCTGAACTGCAGATCTATAGCACGCTGACCCGTCGCAAGGCCGTCTTCACACCCATCGAGCCGGGCCGCGTGCGCATGTACGTGTGCGGCATGACCGTCTACGACTACTGCCACCTGGGCCATGCCCGGGTGATGGTGGCCTTCGACGTCATCACCCGCTACCTGCGCCATCGTGGCTACAAGGTCACCTATGTGCGCAACGTTACCGACATCGACGACAAGATCCTGCGTCGGGCCGACGAGAACAACGAAAGCATCTCGTCGCTGACCGAGCGCATGATCGCGGCGATGCATGAAGACGAGGCGCGCCTCTGTGTGCTGCCGCCGGATCAGGAGCCCCGCGCGACCCGCCATATCGACGATATCCTCGCGATGATCGAGACGCTGATCGCCAAGGGCTACGCCTACGCCGCCGACAACGGCGACGTCTACTACCGGGTGCGTCGCTTCGAGGGCTATGGCAAGCTCAACAACCGCGACCTCGACGAGATGCGCTCCGGGGCGCGAGTCGAGGTAGACGAGCACAAGGAGGACCCCCTCGACTTCGTGCTCTGGAAGGCCGCCAAGCCCGGCGAGGCGAGCTGGCCGTCGCCCTGGGGCGAGGGGCGCCCCGGCTGGCATATCGAGTGCTCGGCGATGTCCAAGTGCTGCCTGGGCGAGACCTTCGATATCCACGGCGGCGGGCCGGACCTGACCTTCCCCCACCACGAGAACGAGATCGCCCAGTCCGAGGCGGCCAATGGCAAGCCGTTCGTGCATACCTGGATGCATGCCGGGGCGGTGCGGGTAAACCACGAGAAGATGTCCAAGTCCCTCGGCAACTTCTTCACCATTCGCGAGGTGCTCGAGCACCATGACCCCGAAGTGGTGCGCTATCTGCTGGTGGCGAGCCACTATCGCAGCGCGATCAACTATGCGCCGGAGTCTCTTCTGGAGGCGCGCAAGTCCCTGGAGCGCTTCTATAACGCCCTCGACGGGCTGTCTCTCGAGGGTCAGTCTCTCGACGATGGGGCGATGGACGACCGCTTCGAGGCGCGCTTTGCCGCCGCCATGGACGACGACTTCAACACCCCCGAGGCGCTGTCGGTGCTCTTCGACCTGGCCCGGGAGCTGAACCGCGCGAAGAAAGAGGCCCCCGAGCAAGCGCCGGCCCTGGCTGCCGAGCTCAGGCGCCTGGGCGGTATCCTGGGGCTGCTGCAGCAGGAGCCTGCCGCCTTCCTCAAGGCCGGTTCCAGTGAGCTGCCGCTCACGGAAGACGAGATTCAGGCGAAGATCGCCGAGCGCGCGGCGGCCAAGCAGGCCAGGGACTTCGCCGCCGCCGACGCCATCCGCGACGAGCTCGCCGCCCTGGGCATCATCCTCAAGGACGCCCGGGAGGGCACCACCTGGGTCTTCGAGAAGCCGGAAGGCTGACCCTCGCTTCCCGCCTCGATCAGAACGCCCGGCCCGCCGCGAGACGAGCCGGGCGTTCTGATGTCGGGCTCCATCAGCAGCGCAGAGCGCTCAGTCGGCCCAGAGCGAGCGGTTGGCTTTCTGGATAACATCCAACCGCTGCGCTATTTCCTTGCGCACTCTCGAGCGAATTCCCAGCGCGCCGGCCGCCACCGACAGCCAGTGGCTGCGGCGCGCCAAGGGACGGGTCTGGAAGTCCGGGCGGGGGCCTATGCCCTGGAGGAGAGCGGGCTCAAGGAGTGGTTGAACAACTTACCTCAGGGGAACGTGACACGGTGAGTTGATGGCCTCCGCAGTGGCTTATTCCTCCTTTGGCCAGGCGGTTTCTCAGTTAGGCTGATCGCCTCTTAGGTCAACATCGGAGCAGGCATGAACTCCTCAGCCTGGCTAGGCATCATGGCAACTGCCCTGCTACTCGGCAGCATACTGCTATTGAGTGCCGATAGCCTTGTCACCTTGAGCAACCTGTTGGGGGTATCCATCGTCCTGTTCGGCACTCTTGGAGCCGTCCTTATCAGCTACCCCGCCAGGGAGGTGCTGCGTGTCGTGCGCCTCGCGATTCGCGTGTTTCAAGGCGGGGGTCGGCGCAATGAGCAGGACATCGACGCGCTGGTGCAGCTGGCGCGGTTATGGTTTTCCGGCGACCCAAGAAAGGTGGAAGTGGCGCTGAAAAGGATGCGCAATCCCTTTCTGCGAACGGGCGTCGAACTGGTGATCGACAACACCCCCGAGCAGGAGGTGCTGGATCTGATGCGCTGGCGCATGGTGCGCATGAAGGCTCGCGAGCGAGCGGAAGCGCAGATGTTCAGGACCATGGCGCTCTATGCCCCGGCCTTCGGCATGGTAGGCACGCTCATCGGCCTGGTGAACATGCTGGCGGTCGTCGATGTCGGTGATCTGGCCCTGGTCGCTGAACGGATGGCGGTCGCGCTGCTCTCTACCTTCTACGGCATCGTGCTGGCGAATCTCGTCTTCAAGCCAGTGGCCGTGAAGCTGGAGCGACGGACGGAGGAGCGCCTTATTACCATGAACATGATCATGGAAGGGGTGTCGTTGCTGTCTCGCCGACGGGCTCCGGCGTTTATCGAAGCGACGCTCAATTCCTTTATCGAACAGCACCACGACGAACTCCACGATCCCTTGCCTGAGCTTGAGCTTGAGCCTGAATCTGCGGCCATTGTCGAAGAAACGTCGGCAGGGAAAACGTCACGGCGCCTGCTGAACGCCTGGCCTCTCAGGCGAAAAGACGTATCGGTGCTCTCGGCTGTCGACCGTTCCCATGGTTGACGAGCACCGCGGGCCCTCCCGCTATAATGACCTGCTGGACCCCATTTTTGATGAAGAAGGCAATGGGGGATGGATGATCAGCTACATGGATATCATGACGCTGCTGGTTGCCTTGCTGGTGTTGATCATCGTGGCGTCTGGCACGGTAAGCCTGCCGATAGGCGAACGGCCTCCTCAATCGACGACGGCTGGCATGGCGCTGCCTGTTCTGGGAGTTCCGCTGCCCGAGGCATTGTCACTCGCTGTCCAGCAGGGGGGGCTCCCCCAACCAGCACAGCGACGCCTTGATCCCGAGGCGATCCGTTCGGCCCTCAGGGTCGCCGCCACTCCCCGTCGATGGGAACGACACTCGGCAACCGCCGTAGCGCTGCCTTCCGGCATTGATACCTCGCGTCCGCTACGACGCTATTTGCTGGTGGTGACGGACCATCTTCCCGGCAACGCACGGCAGGCAGAGGAACAAGAACCGCGCGCGCTCAGCGTGGCGGTCGAGAGAGAGCAAGACACCATCGACTTGCCGAATCTGGATGGGGTGATGGTATCTCGGGTGCCCCAAGGGATACGCGTGAGACTCGAAGAGAATCTGCTGTTTCCGACAGCAGAGGCTGTCTTGACACCGGAGGGACGGGCGATGGTCGATAGCCTGGTGGAGACGGTGCAACGCTTCGACGGCACCGTTTCCGTCGAGGGGCACTCCGATGACAGGCCGATCAATACGCCGGCGTTTTCGTCCAACTGGGCGCTCTCCAGCGCTCGCGCCATTGCGATTGTCCATGCGTTGGAAGCGGCGGGCATTGACTCGCGGCGATTGCAGGCCGTGGGTCTCGCCGCGACTCAGCCACTGGTTGACAACAACAGCGAGGCCGGGCGGTCGATGAATCGACGGGTGGAAGTGGTCATTCACGTCGATGACAGCTGAGCCGGCGGCAGCGGAATCTGACGCGGCCAGTCATCGGCCACCACGAATAGCCGCCGCCAGCCCATCTCGGCCTGCCACAGGGCGATCTGGACGGGGTAGGCCGGCTCGCGGAAATGCTGGGCCAGCTGATTCTCCAGCTCGGCCAGGGGTAGCAGGCGGTGAAGGCGAGGCAGGGCGAGCCAGTGGGGCTTGTGCAGCCAGGCGCCGTGGGTGCCGGCCGGCAGGCCATGCCGATAGTCGCGCCAGGCCCGCCAGCAGAGCCAGGTGCCCCGCAGGTGAACCGGGGTCGCCTCCCGGGGCGGGGGTAGCGGGCTCTCCCGGGAATAGCCCGGCCCGGGATCGCCCGGCCAGGGATCGCTCGGCCAGGGATAGAAGAGCACCCCCGGCATGGCCATCCGGCGGTGGATCACCAGCGGGCGGTCGGCCCCCACGGCATCGCCTGCCAGTGTCTCGCGCAGGGCCTGGCGGGTCTCGGGCAGCTCGGTGAGGCGAAGCTGGTGTCGATGGAGGTGCTCGCGCTTGCCGGCCAGGCTGTCGGCGCCGCCGGGGCCAATCCAGCGTGCCTGATCATGGGCTTCGCCCGGTCCCTCCCGCAGCCCCAGGTAGTACTTGATGGCGACCTCGAGATGGACCAGCGCCGTCTCCCCGCGGCGGCGATAGAGCAGGTCCAGCTCGCCGAGGGTCTGCTTGCCGCGGTGGATGCGCAGGTTATGGGCCAGCAGCTCGGTGTCGGGTGCCGCGGCCAGCAGGAACTGCCAGAGCCTCTCGTGGTAGAGCCCCATCCGGCCGCTGAGCGAGCCGCCGATGCAGCGCTCGAGGTCGCCGGGCCAGGCCTCCAGATCGTCCAGCCAGGCGCCCAGGCGGATATCGTTATCCAGCCCCAGTGTCTTGCGGTCGGGCCGACCCGGCCAGGGCGTATCGATCAGGTCCGGTGCCAGCAACAGCCACGCCAGGTCGCGGACCAGCGGGTGATGGCAGCGGTCGAGCAGGGGCGGGGGGGCCGGCAGCATGCGGGGCGTCCTGTGCGTTGGCGGCGGGGTCTGCAATGACGTCCGGGACTCTTTATACTCACCTTACATTCATGATCCCTCAGGTGGTAATTTGCCATGCGTACCCCGTTCTCACGCCTGACCCTCCTCGTCGCCGTCTCCGCCCTCGGCCTCTCGGCGGCTCAGGCCGATGATCCCGTGGTGGTCTCCTCCAAGATCGACACCGAGGGCTCGGTGCTGGGTCAGCTGATCCTGCAGCGTCTCGAGGCCGGCGGCATCGCGGTGGAGGACCGGCTGCAGCTGGGCGGCACCAGCATCGTGCGCGAGGCCCTGTTGACCGGCGAGGTCGATCTCTACCCCGAGTACACCGGTAACGGCGCCTTCTTCTTCGATATGACCGACAGCGACGTCTGGCACAACGCCGAGGCGGCCTATCAGACGGTCCGCGACAGGGACGCCGAGAACGGCCTGGTGTGGTTGACCCCGGCATCGGCCAACAACACCTGGGCGATGAGCGTGCGCGGCGAGCTGGCCCGTGAACACGGCCTGGCCACCCTCGAGGATCTGGCGGCCTACCTGGCCGAAGGCGGCGAGTTCAAGTTTGCCGCCAGCGCCGAATTCGTGGAATCCGAGCAGGCGCTGCCGGCGTTTCAGGACGCCTACGGTTTCGCGCTGAGCCAGGAGCAGCTGCTGGTGCTCTCCGGCGGCAATACTGCCTCCACCATGCGCGCCGCTGCCCAGCAGACCAGCGGCGTCAACGCTGCCATGACCTACGGCACCGATGGCGGGCTGAACGCGCTGGATCTGGTGGTGCTGGAGGATACCCTGGGGGTGCAGCCGGTCTATCAGCCGGCGCCGGTGGTGCGCGCCGAGGTGCTGGACGCCTATCCCGAGATCGAGTCCCTGCTGGGGCCGCTGTTGGAGGCGCTGGACCTCGAGACCCTGCAGCGGCTGAACGGCGACGTGGCGGTCAACGGCCTGGACCCGCGCCAGGTCGCCGCCGACTTCCTCGACGGCCTGGACAACTGAGGTCGGCGTGCACAGGGACGTGCTGACTCCCAACCGCGTGCTGCTGGCGCTGACGCTGGCTGCCGCGCTGGCCTGGCTGCTGCTGCCGCTGGCCAGCCTTGCCCCCAACCGGATCGTGCCCGGCAGTTCGCTGCATGCCCATGAGGCCTTCGGCTGGGCGGGTGCCCTGGCTGGCCTGCCTGGCCTGCTCGGGCTGGCGGTGCTGGCCTGGCGTCCCTCATCGCGGCGGCTGTGGCTGGCCCTGGTGCTTGCCTTGGTGCTGCTGATGGGGCTGCCGCTCTGGCTGGCCGGGGCGGCGGCCCTGGCCATCGATCCCGCCCAGCCCCAGTCGCGCCTGGGGCTGGGGGCGGCCTTCTGGGTGCTGCTCTTCTGCCTGGCGTTGATCGTGATCGAGCTGCGGACACGGCTCGCCCTGGGCACGGCCGCGGGCTGGCTGATGGGAGCCGGGGTGCTGGCGGCCTGGTGGCTGGCCGCTCCCTGGCTCGAGCCCTTGGCGCTGTGGCGGGAGTACCAGGGGCGCAGCGACCAGTTCGCCGGGGCAGTGGTCGACCACCTGCTGCTGGTGGGCGGTGCGGTCGGCGCCAGCCTGGCGCTGGGCACCGGTATCGCCCTGGCCATGCGCCGGTATACCGGCGTGGAGCGGATCGGCTTCGGGGTGCTCAACTTCCTGCAGACCATTCCCAGTCTGGCGCTGTTCGGCCTGCTGCTGGCGCCGCTGGCCTGGCTCTCGGCCAACGTGGGCTGGGTCCATGCGCTGGGCATTCGCGGGATCGGCTGGGCCCCCGCCTTTCTGGCGCTGCTGGGCTACAGCCTGCTGCCCATGGTGCGCAATACCTTCGTGGCGCTCTCCGGCGTCGACCCCGGCGTGCTGGAGTCGGCGCGGGGCATGGGCATGAGCCGCGGCCAGGTGTTCTGGCAGGTGCGACTGCCCCTGGCCCTGCCGGTGGTGCTCGAGGGCGTGCGCATCACCACGGTGCAGGCAATCGGGCTGACTGCGGTGGCGGCGCTGATCGGGGCCGGAGGGCTGGGGACCTTTATCTTTCAGGGGCTGGGCCAGGCCGCCATGGATCTGGTGCTGCTGGGTGCGCTGCCGATCCTGGCCATGGCGCTGGTGGCCGATTCCCTGCTGGGCGCTCTGACGCGCCGCCTCGACCCACGACTCGCCTCAGGAGCCAGCGCATGATCGAGCTGATTGGCGTCACCAAGCGTTTCGGCAGCGAGACCGCCGTGAACGATATTTCGCTGCGCGTCGAGCGGGGCGAGCTGTGTGCCCTGGTGGGCACCTCCGGCTGTGGCAAGTCCACCACGCTGCGCATGATCAACCGCCTGATCGAGCACAGCGAGGGCGAGATCCATCTGGAAGGGCGCCAGGTGCGCGAGTTCGACGAGCAGGTGCTGCGACGGCGCATCGGCTACGTGATCCAGAGCACCGGGCTGTTTCCCCACTGGACGGTGGCGCGCAATATCGGCCTGGTGCCGAGGCTGTTGAAGTGGCCCAGGGCGAAGGTCGCAGCGCGGGTCGAGGAGCTGATGACCCTGCTGGATCTGCCGATCGCGCAGTTCGGCGGCAAGTACCCCCATCAGCTCTCCGGCGGTCAGGCCCAGCGGGTGGGCGTCGCCCGAGCGCTGGCAGCGGACCCCGATATCCTGCTGATGGACGAGCCCTTCGGGGCCCTGGATCCGATCACCCGCGAGTCACTGCAGCTGGAGCTGCGCGAGCTGCAGTCACGGTTGCACAAGACCATCGTCTTTGTGACCCACGATATGGACGAAGCGCTGGTGCTGGCCGACCGCCTGGTGGTCATGCACGCGGGACGCATTGTGCAGCAGGGCACTCCCCTCGAGTTGCTGCGCGAGCCCGCCGACGACTTCGTGGCGTCTCTGCTGGGGGGGGACGACCGCGGCCTGAAGGAGACCACGCTGCTGCGTGTCGGCGAGCGGATGCAGCCACTCTCGCCGCGGCTGCTGCCCCGGGCGCGCATCCATCGCGATGCCAGCCTGCGCCAGGCGCTGGCGGTGATGTTCCGCGAGCATGCCGACCGGCTCGCCGTGGTGGATGACGACGATATGGCGGTGGGGGAGCTCTCCCTGCGCCGCCTGGTCGGGGCGCGGCGCGATGACTGAGCTGAGCGCTTCCCGCCCCGCGCGCGCCGGCGCCTGGCGGCTCTGGCGGGGGCCGCTGGCCTGGTGTGGCCTGCTGCTGGCGCTGACCCTCGGCATGGCCGGGCTCGAGCCGTTGTTCCTGTGGATCGAACCCGATACCCGCCAGGTGATCTACCCCCACGCCGACTTCCTGCCGCTGCTGGGCCGTCACCTGCTGGTGGTGGCCGTGGCCTCGCTGCTGGCCATCCTGCTGGGGGTGGCCGCGGCGGTGGCGGTGACGCGCCCGGCGGGGCGAGACTTCCTGCCGCTGGTGGCCCAGTTCGCCTCCATGGGGCAGACCTTCCCGCCGGTGGCGGTGCTGGCCCTGGCGGTGCCGGTGCTGGGATTCGGCACCTGGCCGATCATCGTGGCGCTGCTGCTCTACGGCCTGCTGCCCATCGTGCGCAATACCCTGGCGGGGCTCTCCGGCATCGCGCCTGGCGTGATGGAGTCGGCCCGCGGCATGGGCATGAGCGACGCCCAGCGACTATGGCAGGTGGAGCTGCCCCTGGCCGCGCCGGTCATCCTGGCCGGCATCCGCACCTCGGTGACCGTCAATATCGCCACGGCCGCGCTGGGCGCCACGGTCGGGGCCAGCAACCTCGGCGCTCCGATCATCTCCGGCATCGTCAACGGCAACACCGCCTATGTGCTCCAGGGCGCGCTCTTGATCGGCCTGCTGGCGCTGACCGTGGACAGCGCCTTCGAACGCTGCCAGCGGCTGCTGCAGGGACACCGGGCCTGAGCCTTACTCGCCGTCCAGCAGCGACTCGATGGCGCGTCTTATCGCCGGCGACTCGGGCCGCACGCGAGACGGGAAGTGCGCCACCACTCGGCCGCGCTCATCCACCAGGTACTTGGTGAAGTTCCAGCCGGGGGCCTCGCTTTGCCGCGCCAGTTCGGCGAACAGCGGATGGGCCTCGTCACCGCTGACCGGAATCGGCGCAAACATGTCGAAGGTGACGCCGAAGTTCACGAAGCACACCTCGGCCGCGCCCTCCTCATCGATCTCCTGGTTGAAATCATTGGAGGAGAAGCCGGCCACTTTCAGGCCGCGGTCGCCATAGCGCTGGTGCAGCGCCTCGAGCCCCTCGAACTGGCCGGTAAAGCCGCAGCGGCTGGCGGTATTGACCAGCAGCAGCGGAGCGCCGCCCAGCTGCTCCTGGAGGTCGACCACCTCGCTCGAGTGCAGGCGCCGCAGCTCGTGGTCGAGCAGGGCATCCGGGTTGGCCTGGGCGGGCCCGGCCAGCAGGGTCGCGGCAAGGGTCGCGGCAAGGGTCATGGCGGGCAGCGTCCGGGGGGAAAAGGGCATGGCGGTCAGGGTCTGGGTCCACATGGCGAAAGGCGTCCGTGATAACGGCCCGTGAGGGCCAGAGTACGGTTGACCACAGCCGCCGCAAGGGGTTCTCGGCAGTGGAATCCACCAGCATTATGCTCTTTTCTGGCAAGAAGGATGCGCGGTGTCGCATTTTACGTTAACGTCAACTCGGGGTGCGTTGACCCGCCAGGGGTCATCCCTCTGGCAAAGGGCGAGGCAAGCGACAACACTGCCCTCAAAAGGGGTAGAGGACACCGAGATGACAACGACAACAGATATCCATACGCCCGACTTCCTGCGTGGCGACGAGTTTTCCATTCCCACCTTCCGGCTGCTCAGGCAGGACGGCACCCTCCACGAGGGGGCCGAGGCGCCGGCGCTCGATCGCGAGCAGGCGCTCGGGATCTATCGCACCATGGTCGCGACCCGGGTGCTGGATGAACGGATGATGGCCGCCCAGCGCCAGGGGCGGCTCTCCTTCTACATGCAGTGCACCGGCGAGGAGGCTGCGGTGATCGGCGCGGCGGCGGCGCTGGATGACGCCGACATGATCATGTCCCAGTACCGTGAGCAGGGGGCGCTGGTCTATCGCGGTTTCAGCTATGACGAGTTCATGAACCAGCTGTTCGGTAACGAGCTCGACTATGGCAAGGGCCGCCAGATGCCGATCCATTACGGCTCGCGCAAGCTGCACTACATGACGATTTCATCGCCCCTGGCCACCCAGATCCCCCAGGCCACCGGCTATGCCTATGGCCAGAAGCTGGCGGGTGAGGGCCACTGCACCCTCGTCTTCTTCGGCGAGGGCGCCGCCTCCGAGGGCGACTTCCACGCCGCGCTCAATATGGCGGCGGTGCACGAGGTGCCGGTGATCTTCTTCTGCCGCAACAACGGCTATGCGATCTCCACCCCTTCCATCGAGCAGTTCGCCGCCGACGGCGTGGCCCCGCGAGCCTTCGGCTATCGCATGCACGTGATCCGCGTGGACGGCAACGATATCCTCGCGGTGCTAGCGGCCACCCGCCAGGCGCGCCGTATCGCCGTGGAGGAGAACCAGCCGGTGCTGATCGAGGCGATGACCTATCGTCTGGCGGCTCACTCCTCCTCGGACGACCCTTCCGGCTACCGCTCGAAGAAGGAGGAGGAGGCCTGGCGCGACAAGGACCCCATCCGGCGCATGCAGCACTGGCTGGTGGCCCGGGAGTGGTGGAGCGAGGAGGAGGAAACGTCGCTTCAGGAATCGCTGCGCCGCGAGGTGCTCGAGACCATGAAGCGCGCCGAGAAGCGGCCCCCGCCCCCGCTGGATAGCCTGGTCACCGACGTCTATGCGGACGTCACGCCGGCGCTGCAGCGTCAGCTCGACCACCTGAAGACCCATATTCGCCAGTACCCCGAGGCCTACCCGCGGGGCGCACGCTCCCTGGACCCGGATGTGAAGCCCCGTGACGACGCCAGCGATGCAGACAACCGGGGAGGGGAATGAGATGCCGACCATGAACATGCTGCAGGCCATCAACAGCGCCCTGGATATCGCCATGGCGGAGGACGACAAGGTGCTCTGCTTCGGCGAGGACGTGGGCATCTTCGGCGGGGTCTTTCGCGCCACCAGCCATCTGCAGGAGAAGTACGGGCGCGCCCGCTGTTTCAATACGCCGCTGGTGGAGCAGGGCATCATCGGCTTCGCCAACGGCCTGGCGGCCCAGGGCTCGGTGCCCGTGGCGGAGATCCAGTTTGCCGACTACATCTTTCCGGCCTTCGACCAGATCGTCAACGAGACCGCCAAGTTCCGCTACCGCTCCGGCGACCTGTTCAACGTCGGCGGCCTGACCATTCGCGCGCCTTACGGCGGCGGCATCGCCGGGGGGCTCTATCACTCCCAGTCGCCGGAGGCCTATTTTGCGCATACGCCGGGCCTCAAGATCGTGGTGCCGCGCAACGCCTACCAGGCCAAGGGCCTGCTGCTGGCGGCCATTCGCGACCCGGACCCGGTGCTGTTCTTCGAACCCAAGCGCCTCTATCGCGCCTCCACCGGCGAGGTGCCCGAGACGGACTACCAGCTGCCGATCGGCGAGGCCGAGGTGACCCGCGAGGGCACCGACGTCAGCGTGCTCGGCTGGGGCGCCCAGATGGAGGTGATCGAGCGTGCCGTTGAGCTGGCCGAGAAGGCGGGCATCTCCTGCGAGGTGATCGATCTGCGCTCGATCCTGCCCTGGGACGAGGAGAGCGTGGTGGAGTCGGTGCTCAAGACCGGGCGCCTGGTGATCACCCACGAAGCGCCGCTGACCGGCGGCTTTGCCGGCGAGATCGCCGCCACCGTTCAGGAGCGCTGCTTCCTGTATCTGGAATCGCCCATCGCCCGGGTGACCGGCCTGGATACCCCCTTCCCGCTGACCCTGGAGAAGGAGTATCTGCCGGACCACCTGAAGATCTTCGAAGCGATCAAGGCCGCCGCGGCCTTCTGAGGGAGACAGGATGATGAGCGATTTTATGCTGCCCGATATCGGTGAAGGTATCGTGGAGTGCGAGGTAGTGGAGTGGCACGTGGCCGAAGGCGATGTGATCGAGGAGGACCAGCCGGTGGTCGAGGTGATGACCGACAAGGCGCTGGTGGAGATTACCGCCCCGGAGGCGGGACGAGTCACGCGGCTCTATGTGCAGAAGGGCGAGATCGCCAAGGTGCACGCGCCGCTGTTCGGCTATCTGGCAGAGGGCGAAACCGAGACCGAAAGCGAGAGCGACACCCCGAAGCAGGGCGATCCGAAGGCCGAGGCCGAGACGCCGGATATGCCGGGGGAGACACCGGACGCGCCGGCACCGCCCGCCGCGCAAGCCCCGGCCCGGGAGCGCCGTTCCCCCGACGGCGATGCCGGCGCGGAGACCGCGCCGGGCCGGGGCCCCTATGGGCGCATTCCGGCGGCGCCCGCGGTGCGTCGCCTGCTGCGTGAGCACGATCTCGCCCTGGACGAGGTGCCGGGCTCGGGCCGTCAGGGGCGGGTGCTCAAGGAGGACGTGCTGGGCTATCTGGACGCTGGCGACGCCGCCCAGGAAAGCAACGACGATCGCCGGGCCATCGATGCGTCCGCCGAACCCGCCAGCGGCGAGGTGCGCATCGAGCCCCTGCGCGGCGTGCGCGCCGTCATGGCCAAGCGCATGGTGGCGGCGGCCAGCACCATCCCGCACTTCCAGTACGGCGAGGAGATCGACGTCACCGCCCTGCTGGCGCTGCGCGAGCGGCTCAAGCCCCTGGCGGCGGCCGCGGAGACCCGGCTGACGCTGATGCCCTTCTTTATGAAGGCCATGGCGCTGGCGGTGCGCGAGGCGCCGGTCATCAACGCCCGGCTCAACGACGACGCCAGTGAGATCCACTACCTGCCCTCGGTCAACGTCGGCATGGCGGTGGACAGCCGCGCCGGGCTGCTGGTGCCCAACGTCAAGGGCGTGGAGCGGCGCAGCCTGCTGTCGGTGGCCGCCGAGGTCCAGCGCCTCACCGAGGCGGCCCGCGCCGGCAGGGTGAGCCAGGAGGATCTCAAGGACGGCACCCTCAGCATCTCCAATATCGGGGCACTGGGCGGCACCTATGCCGCGCCGATCATCAACGCCCCGGAGGTGGCGATCGTGGCCATCGGTAAGACCCAGTGGCTGCCACGCTTCGATGCCGAGGAGCGCGTGGTCAAGCGGGCGATCATGACCGTCACCTGGGCCGGCGATCATCGCATCATCGACGGCGGCACCATCGCGCGCTTCTGCAACGCCTGGAAGGGCTACCTCGAGGATCCCGAGACCATGCTGCTCCACCTGGCGTAACGTCCCCGCGGCCCCCGTGGGTCAGACCCCGGCGGAGTCCAGTACTGCGGGCAGGGTGCGCCATCCCGGGCCGGGTGGCACGCCCCGGGTCTGACCCGAAGGGGCCCCATGACGAGAGTTGAACAATGACCCAGCCCCCCCTGCAGCAGTTCTATATCCCGGAAGAGCAGTCGATCTATCTGCTCAGCCACGACGACGCCCGCAAGCTCAAGGCGTGGGTGGCGCTGTGCCAGGCCCAGCTCGAGCAGCTGGGCTACCGGGAGATTGCGCTGATCGGCAAGGGCGCCTACGGTTTCGTGTTCGCCGGGTTGACCGCCCAGGGCGACCAGTACGTCTTCAAGTTCACCCGGATCAACCTGCCCCAGCACCTGCAGGACCGCCTCGAGGAGGAGGCCTTTATGCTGGAGCAGGTGGATCATCCGCGGGTCCCCAAGCTGATTGCCTACCAGCGGGTGCGCAACCAGTCGATCCTGGTGATGCAGCGCGCCCCCGGCCTCAACCTCGAGGAGGTGTCGCTGCGCGAGGGGCGGCTATCGCCGCGCCTGGTGGTGCGCATCGCCGGCCAGCTGGCGGATATTCTGGGTGCCCTGCGCCAGGAGCGAGGGCCGGCGGGGCGCCCCATTGTCCACGGGGATATCAAGCCCTCCAACCTGGTGTTCGACGCGGACACCGAGACCATCGCCCTGATCGACTGGGGCTCCTCGGTGTTTGCCCAGCTCGATGCCAACCAGCAGTTCGTGGCGGCCAACGTCATGGAGCTGATGTCCGACAACCTGCAGCAGACCAACGCCCGCCTGGGCGACGTCTATTTTATCGGTGAGGGGCAGCTCAACGGGGCGCTCTCCTCGCCGCGCTTCGACGAGCAGGGCGCCGCCGGCGCCCTCTACGCGCTGGCCTCGGCGCAGTCCTGCCGCTTCGGCCACCGCGCGATTCCCGCCACCTCCCTGGGCCTGCCGGTGGAGTTCGCGCGGATGCTCGACGGTATGCTCGACCCCGACCCGCGCCTGCGCAGGCAGGCCGGCGACCACTTCCTGCGCGAGATGCCGCGCCTCGCCCGGCTGGTGATGATCGACCTGCCCGACCCGTCGCCCCAGGCGCTGGTGCCGGTCTGGGTGCGTCCGGCCGAGCGCGAGATCGACACCGTGGTCTACAGCTCGCGCAAGGCCTTTCTGCGCGAGGAGGGCGCCCCCGAGACCCTGAGCGACGTCAACGACGTCCAGCTCGACCGCTACTACAAGAACTTCATGCAGGGCATGGGCGAGACCGAGAAGGCCTTCCTGGCGGCGGTGAGTCGGCTGGGACGCTATCCGGTGGTGGGCGGCCTGGCGGTGCGCTGGGAGGCCGACGGCGTCTATATCGACACCTCGCTGAACCTCCACGATGCCGAGCGGCGCCCGGCCTTTATCGCCGCGGTCAACAACATGGTCCACCTGGCCCGGGCCATCCATCGCCAGGGCATCTTCAAGAGCTGCCTGTTCAACGCCCGCGATACCCTGCATCTGGATCGCGAGGGGCCGGAGCACCCCTTCCGTATCGCCCCCGGCCTGCGCCTGGCCTACGAGGTCAGCGCCATGCCGGAGCGGGAGGACCGCTCCCGGCTGCACAGCTATTTCGAGGATGGCCCCGACCCGGAAGAGTTCCTGGTGCTGCCGACGACGATCATCACCGCGCTGGAGGCGCTTAACGAGATCCACCACACCGGGATGATCATCTTCGAGGCGCTCCCCCGGCACCTCAAGATCCACAGCTACTACCGCCTGCTGGACCCCTCCCGGGAGGCGGATTTCCGCCGCCGCCTGGAGGAGATCCTCGGCGCCGTCGACCAGATCGAAGGGCTCGGCGTCTCCGGTTTCATGAAGATGCCCTACAAGGACACCCGCGTCTTTCCCCATGTGGAGCGCCAGCCGGAGCGCTTCTACCCCCGCAACCCGCGGGAATTTGGCAAGCTACTCGAGTGATCGCACATCCGGTAGAGTGCCTTATCCCTCCCCGACGCATCGCGCCTCGCAGCGCTGAACCATGGTCGGCTAGAGCGAAGCGGCGGAGCGTGCGGCCTGATCGTATAGCCCCGACATGGCGCGCAGCATGCCCGCCAGACGGCTCATCTCCTCGCCTTCAATCCCCAATGAGGAGAGCGACTCCACCAGACAATCCTCGCGAATTTCTGCATAGCGCTGGCAGGCGGCGCGTCCCTTGTCCGTGTTGCGAAAGAAAGTCTCCTTGCCGTGCTTCTCGCTTATCACCAGTTCCAGCTTGGCCAGCTTCTTCAGCGCATAGGCCACGGTGTGGGCGTCCTCAACGTTCAGTACCAGACAGATATCCGAGAGTCGCTTGGCGCGTTTGCGGTGGTTGACGCTGTGCAGGACCAGCACGTCCAGAGAGCCCAACTCAGGATAGCCGGTCGCTGTCATACAGCGCACCATCCAGCGGTTGAAGGCATTGGAAGCGATGATCAGTCCGAATTCGAATTCGGATTGCTCCATGGCTCGGTGGGAAAGGTGCTCTGAAGAGACGATAGGGCCGCGTGTGCGGCCCTTGTCTCGAGAGGATGCGTCTGTCATCAGCGTCGACTCATGGCTTCTGGTAAATAGGTCACGATCTCTGGGAAGATCGAGATCAGTATCACGCCGACCATCATCAGGAAGAAGAAGGGCATAGCCGCCCAGGCGATGCTCAGCAGGTCTTTCCCTGTCATGCCCTGTAGCACGAACAGGTTGAAGCCGACCGGCGGAGTGATCTGAGACATCTCGACCACGATAACCAGATAGATACCGAACCATATCAGGTCGATACCGGCCGCCTCTACCATGGGCAGCATGATCGAGGTGGTCAGCACCACTACCGAGATGCCGTCGAGAAAGCAGCCAAGGATGATGAAGAACACGGTCAGCGCGGCGAGTAGCATCCATGGCGAGAGATCCATGGTGCCGATCCAGGCGGCCAGCTCTCGGGGCAGGCCGGTAAAGCCCATGGCGGCGGTCAGGAAGGCGGCGCCGGCCAGGATGAAGGCGATCATGGTTGAGGTGCGCACGGCGCCGAGGACGGCATCCAGGAAAACGTTCATATCCATGTTGCCCTGCACCTTGGCCAGGATCAGCGACAGCACCACGCCGACGGCGGCCGCTTCGGTAGGCGAGGCCAGACCGGTATAGATGGAACCAATGACGCCCACGATCAACCCCAGCATCGGAAGCAGTCGGCGAGTGCGACGCAGCTTCTCGGCAAAGGGCAGGCGTTCGTCAGCATCGGGCACTCGATCCGGATAGCGCCAGGCCCAGAACATGAGATAAAGCGAGAACAGCGAGATAAGCATCAGACCAGGGAAGACCCCCGCCATGAACAGCCGTGAGATCGATTGGTCGGTGGCCACGGCGAACACGATCAGGATGATCGAGGGGGGAATCAGCAATCCCAGGGTGGCCGAGCCCGCCAGCGTGCCGATCACCAGACGCTCGTCATAGCCGCGTCGGGTCAGCTCGGGGATGGTCATCTTGCCCATGGTGGCGCAGGTAGCCGCCGAGGAGCCAGATACCGCGGCGAACAGGCCGCATCCGATAACGTTGGTATGCAGCAGGCGACCGGGAATGCGCTGCATCCAGGGGGAGAGGCCGGTGAACATGTCGTCAGCCAGCTTGGAGCGGAACAAGATCTCCCCCATCCAGATGAACATCGGCAGGGCAGTCAACTCCCAGCTATAGCTCGAGCCCCAGATATTGGAAGCCATCACGTTGCCAGTGGGGATCGTGGTGAATTGGGAAAGGCCGAGCCAGCCGAGCCCAAGCAGCGAAACCGCTACCCACACGCCGCTTCCCAAAAGCATCAGCAGCGCTACGAAGAGGATTATCATCATCAGGAGCATGGTGTTTCTCCGGGGCTCACTCTTGGCCGCTGTCGTCGATGGTGAAAGTGGTGGGGCGAGTCACGGCGATATGCAGGGTGTGTAGCCAGGTTTCGATGAGCGCAAGACAGAACAGCACCACTCCCGTCAGCATGCCCGTCTGGGGAATCCACAGCGGGATGCGCAGCAGGCCATAAGAGGTTTCGTTGAACGTGATGCTGTCGTCCAGCAGCCAGTAGAGATTCCATGCCAGGTAGAGAGACAACGCGAGGGCGATGCTCAAACAGAACACCTCGAAGAAGGCACGTGGGGCCGGGGGGAGACGGCCGATCAGTAGGGTCACGCGGATATGGCCGCCATGAACGAAGGTGTAGGCGAGGCCCAGGAAGCTGGCGCCGACCAGCAGGAAGCCCGAGATCTCGGAGAGGCCCGGAATGGCCAAACCGATACGATCGCCGCCTAAGGCAACGGCGGCACGATCAATGATACGACCGATGATCTGAGCAGTAATCAAGGCGCAGATGAAGCACAGGCAGGCGGCGGCGAGATAACCACCTAGTTGGTAGAGGGGGCGGAGTCGATAGCGCATGAGAGGGGTCCAGTGGTGGTCGAGAAGCGCCCCGGCGGCTAGGCCGGGACGCTCGAGGCAGGATTACTCCCTGATGGCCTCATAGGCCTCGAGGATCGCTGAACCCTGGTCGCGGGCGCGCTCTTCCCACTCTTGGGTCATGGTAGCGCCGACCTCACGCAGCATTTCGTCGAGCGCCGGCGTGGGGGCACTAACGTGGATGCCATTTTCTTCGAGCACGGCGATGGCATCGTCGGTTTCCTGGCGGCTCATCTCCCAGCCGCGATCCTCGGCGGCCGCAGCCGCCTCGAGCACGGCCTGTTGAGTAGTCTCATCGAGCTGGGAGAAGGCGCGCTCACTGACGATCACCATGTTCTTGGGCAGCCACAGCTGCGCATGGTTGAAGTGCGTCAAGTAATCCCAGGCCTTGGTATCGGCACCGGTGGCCGGCGAGGTCACCATGGCCGAGACGCGCCCTGTGCTGAAAGCGGTGGGAATATCCGATACCTCGACCTGAGTGGGCACGGCACCGGTGAGCTGGGCGAGGCGCTCGCTGGCGGTGTTGTAGGCGCGCATGCTGAGGTTGCGCAGATCAGTTGGCTCTTCCACCAGTTTGTTGGTGTAAATCCCTTGGGGTGGCCAGGGCACTGCGAAGAGGATTAACAGCTGCTGCTTGGACAGCTCCTCCGCAATGATCTCGCGCGAGGCCTCCCACAGCGACCAAGCCTCTTCATAGTTGGCGGCAAGGTAGGGGACCGAGTCGACTTCGTAGATGGCGTTCTCATTGGCCAGGCGAGACATGATCAGCTCGCCGATGGGCACAATGCCCCGGCGCACTGAGTTCTTGATCTCCGCGTGGCCGATCAATGAGTTGTTGGAGTGGACGGTGATGTCCAGCTCGCCATCGGTGCGTTCCCGGACGTCGTCGGCGAATTCGCGGATGTTCACGGTATGGAAAGTGCGATCGCCGTAGGGAGTTGGCATGTCCCAACTGGTAGCCGCCTGGGCGTTGACGCTCAGGGTGGCGAAGCCGGCGCCGACTATCGCGGCGGCAGTGAGCTGGGGGAGGCGAAAATAATGGGATGTCATAGTGATTCCTCTACTGATAAGCGTTGTTGTTGAGGCGCTCTTAAAGCGTTGTACAAGCGTTCGTGAGTCGTTGTCGCGTCAAGCCCGGCGAGGCGCTGCTCGCATGAATTTGCTGACTCCTGTTCAGCATAACGACGGAACTAGCAGAAGGTTAGGAAAAGCGGCGACGCATAGTCAACGATGTGTAGACTAATAGACGATGTTTTAGCTATAAAACGTTGATAAATTCTAATCAAATTTGCACGGAAAAGAGAGGGTGTGATGACACCACTGCTGCTCAACGCCGATATGGGCGAAAGCTTCGGCCCCTGGGTGATGGGGATGGATCACGAGGTGATGCCCCACGTCCATCTGGCCAACGTCGCCTGCGGCTTCCACGCCTCGGATCCCGACGTCATCCGCATGACGGTGCGCCTGGCGCGCAAGCACGGGGTGCGGGTCGGCGCGCATCCCGCCTATCCGGACATGGTCGGCTTCGGGCGCCGCTCCCTGGCCTGCACCTCGGAGGAGATCGAGAATCTGGTGCTCTACCAGCTGGGGGCCCTGGCCGGCATCTGTCGGGCGGAGGGGCTCGAGGTCAGCTATGTGAAGCCCCACGGTGCGCTCTACAACGATATGGCCCGCGAGCCCGAGATCATGGCCGCGGTGATTCGCGCCATCCAGGCCTTCGACCCGGCGCTGCCGCTGATGACCATGGCCACCCGGGATACCGCGGCGGTGAGCCAGCTCGCTGCCGAGCAGGGCGCGACCCTGTGGTTCGAAGCCTTCGCCGACCGCGCCTACGACGGCGAGGGCCGACTGGTCTCACGCCGCGAGCTGGGGGCCGTCCATCACGACCCGGCGGTGATCGTCGACCAGGCGACGCGCATCGCCCGGGGGCTGCCCCTCACCGCCAGCGACGGCAGCGAGCTGGTGCTGGCCGCCGATACCCTCTGCGTGCACGGCGACAATCCCGAATCCATCGCCGCGGTCAGGGCGATTCGCGAGGCCCTGAACGCGCTGGAGGCGGCGTCATGAGCGGGGAGGGCGCGCGCCTGCCACGGCTCGAGTCGGCCGGGCTGGATGGTTGGATGGTGCGGCTGTTCGAACGCATCGAGGAGACCAATCTGGCGTGGATCACCCCCCTGGCCCGGCGCTGCGAGGCGGCCTTCGGCGACGCCCTGGTGGACCTGGTGCCCTCCTATACCACCCTGCTGGTGGTCTTCGATCCGCTTAGCCTCTCGCCCGAGGAGGCCCGCCGCCGGCTGCTCGCGCTGCTGGGCGATCTCGCCCCCGAGGCGCCCACCGGGAGCGGCGAGGTCCGCGAACTGCCCACCTGGTACGACGAGCGCGTGGGGCCCGACCTGGCGCGGGTCGCCGAGCATACCGGCCTCTCGGTGGCGGCGGTGATCGACTGCCACGCCGGCACGCTTTACCGCGTCTTTGCGCTGGGCTTCGCCCCCGGCTTTGCCTTTATGGGGCTGCTGGATGAGCGCCTGGAAGTGCCGCGGCTCACGACGCCGCGCCAGCGGGTGCCGGTGAACAGTGTGGCCATCGCCGGCCGCCAGACGGCGGCCTACCCGGCGGTCACCCCGGGCGGCTGGAACCTGCTGGGGCGCACCTCGGCGCGGCTGTTCGATCGCGACCGCGACGGCTTCAGCCTGCTCGCCGTCGGCGACCGGGTGCGCTTTGTGCCGGTGGCGCGGTCGGCCTTCGAGGCCCAGGGGGGCGACACCACGCCCATGGAGGTGGGGCGATGAACGGTGGCATGAAAACGGCGATGAAAAAGGCGACGAACAGCGAAAAAGACAGGGCACCCGTTATCGGCTTTCGCGTCGAGCGTGCCGGCCCCCTGGCGCAGCTGGAGGATGCCGGGCGTTTCGGTGTCAGGCGCCTGGGCGTCACCCAGGGCGGGCCGGCGGATCTCCACGGCTGGGCCTGGGCCAACCGCCTGGCGGGCAATCCCTGGGGCACCGCCGCCCTGGAGATCACCTTCGGTGGGCTGACCCTGGTGGCCGAGCGCGACCTGACGCTGGCCGTGGCCGGCGCCGATCTGGGCGCCACCCTCGACGGCCAGCCGCTGCCGCTGTGGGAGCGCGTCACGTGCCGCGAAGGGCAGCGTCTGGTCTTCGACGCGCCCGCCAACGGGCTGCGCGCCTATCTGGCGGTGGCCGGCGGCTTCGTCGCCGAGCCGGTACTGGGCAGCGTGGCCTGCGTGGTGCGAGAAGGGCTGGGCGGCTTCGACGGGCGCGGCAGCAAGCTGGCCGAGGGGGATCGCCTGGCCGTGGGCAATCGATGGGCAACGGGCGAGGCGTCGAGTGCTGGCGCCTCGCCCGGCGCGGCCCCCGACGAAGCGCGCATCGACTATCGCGCCACCGCCAGCCTGTCGCTGCTGCCCGGCGCCCAGGTCGCCGACTTTACCGGGCAGAGCCTGTTTCAGGCCTTCAATGCGACCTGGCACGTGGACGACCGCGCCGATCGCATGGGCGTGCGGCTGACCGGGCCGCGGCTGCAGTGCCGGATTGGCTCGATGGTCTCGGAAGGCATCGGGCTGGGCGCGGTGCAGGTGCCGCCGGACGGCCAGCCCATCGCCCTGCTCAACGACCGCCAGACGATCGGTGGCTATCCACGCCTGGGGGCTCTGACGCCGCTGGCCGCCTCGCGGCTGGCCCAGTGCCTGCCCGGCCAGGAAGTGCGTCTGGTGGCGGCCTCCAGCGAGAGGGCGCTGCGGGCGTATCGCCGTTTCCGCGCGACCTTTATGGGTTAGCAAGCGCTAGCGGCTAAGCCGCTGCCAGCGGTGACGCAAGAGAGAGTCAGGCGCCCAGGCCGCTCTCGCGCAGGATCTGGTCGATGCTGCGTTCGGTGCGCGGAGCGGCGCTGCCATGGGGCAGCAGCTGTTGCTCGAGGGCTTGGATACCCCCTTCCACGCAGCGGGTGATCAGCTCGGTCTTGCCCAGGCCCGTGGCCTCGGCGATCACATCGAGTCGGTCTTCCAGGTCGCGGGAAAATCTCAGCAGGTGGGGCATCTCGTCGTCTCCGGCGTGCCCATCCTCGGGCGGTTTTGTCAGGCAGCGGCCAACATCAGCATACAAGTGGTAGGGAAAGACTGTCACCTGGTGGTGACGAGGATATGACAGCGCAGGCCCCCGAAGGATCCGCCGGAGACCAGAAGAGAGCGGAGAAAAGAACGGAGAAAAGAGCCGCGCAGGGAGCGGAGGAGAAAGCTGTGCAGAGAACGGAGAAAATAGCTGCGCAGAGAACGGAGAAGAAAGCTGTGCAGGGCGCGGTGTCGGGAGAGCAACAGCGCGTCAGGCCAGCCCCTGGCGCACCATGGCCTCGGTGATGATCGGCACCGGGGTCATCAGGTGTTCGCGCATCATCTCGGCGGCGCGGTCGGCGTGGCGGGCCAGGATCACCTCGACCAGGGCGGTGTGCTCCTCACGCTTGCGCGCCAGGGCCTCCTCCGAGAACACGGTTTCCCGCAGCCACAGATGGCGGTAGCGCTCCACCTGGTCGAACAGGCTCTCGCGCACCTGCAGCAGGTGGGGGGAGCGGCAGCCGCTGGCGATGGCGGTATGGAACGCCTTGTGGCGCGCGTCCCAGACGTCGAGCAGCTCGTCGGGGCTGTTCACCTCCATCACCTTGGAGAGGGTGTGGGCCCGGGCCAGGATCTCGGCCTCCCAGGCGTCATCGCCGCGCTCGATGGCCAGCCGCAGCACCAGCCCCTCGAGCTGGGCGCGGGCGTCATAGAGGTCGGCCAGCTCGGCGAGGGACATGGGCGCGACCCGGTAGCCGCGCTGACTGATCGCCACCACCAGACGCTCGGCCACCAGCTGGGAGAGCGCCTCGCGCAGGGGGCCCACGCCGAGGTCGTAGCGCGCCTTGAGCCGGCTCATCAGCAGCTTCTCGCCGGGCTGGAAGGCCCCGCGGATGATGTCCTGCTTGAGCCAGCGGTAGGCGCTGATGCCGAGATTCTGGCGGGGGCGAGTCGTTTCCATATGGCCTGAGGTCCTTGTCATGTGCCGACATCATAACGGAACCTCGCCGATCTGAATAATCGACGGCATCCTTGGCAAATGGCGCCATTTGCGCCGCCGGCGCCCGGCGTCAGCGCGCCTCGAGCATCGCTTCGCTCCATTCGGCGATCTCCCGGGCCAGGGTATCGGCGGCTCGACCGAAGGCGGCCACTACCTGCTGCACGTCGGTGCCGGTGCTTGGTTCGCGCGTCTCGAAGCGCCGCTCGGCCAGACGCTGGCGCCGGGTCTCGTCCACCAGGGTGGCGTCCAGGCGAATCTCCACCACCGGCAAGCCTGATGCCGCGCCTGGTTTCAAGCCCGGCGCCGGGCTCTGATCCGGGCCGTGCTCATAGACGCTATGAAAGGCGCGCAGGTCGCTGATCAGGGCGACATCGGCCCCCAGCGGGCTGTTGTCGTCATGGGCGCTGAGGCGCCCGCGGTCGCGCAGCCCCTCCACCAGGCGATCGCGCAGCAGCAGCGGGGTGCGATCGCTCCAGCGCGCGCCGGCATAGGCCTGCAGGCGGTTGGGTGCCGGCATCACCAGGATCCGCGCCCCGGCAAGCAGCGCCGAGGCCTGGGGCGTCTCGACCCGCAGGCGCGCCGCCAGCGGCGGCCCGTCGGCAGGCGCCAGTGAGGCAGCCGGCAGCAGATACAGACGGTCGGGTTCGCGCTCCGGCAGCAGGGTGCAGGCGGAAAGCGTTCCCGCCACGGCCAGCAGGAGGAGGCATCGAAGCACGGAAGGGCGGCGTCTCACGGTGAAAACTCCTCGATCGGTTCGCGGCCCAGCAGAAAATCGGCCGGGTTCTCTTCCAGGCGGCGGGTGATCCGCCCCAGGTTATCCAGGGTATTGCGCAGCTCGCGCAGTATCGGCCCCAGGTCGCCCAGGCCCTGCATACCGCGGCCCAGGGCCTCCTCGTTGTTGTCGAGCAACGTGTCCAGGCGGCGGGTCATGCCCTGCAGGCTGCCCATGGCCTGGCTGGCACTCTCCAGGGCCTGGCGGCCCTCCGCGTCGACCAGGGTCTCGGCGCTCTGGCTCAGGCTGGCCAGCGCCCGAAGCAGCTCGCTGGCGTCCTCCCCCAGGCGGTCGGCGATATCGACCACTGCCGCCAGTTCGCCGCTGCGTGCGGCCAGCTGGTCGCTGAGCTGCTCCAGGTTGACCAGTATCTGCTCGACCCGGTCGGTGTTGTCGGTGGAGAGCAGGCGGTTGGCGTTGATCAGCAGCTGGTTGATGCCGCTGACCAGGGTCTCACCATCGGCCAGCAGCGAGCTCAGCGGCGAGGGCTCGGCCTGGATCAGCGGGGGATTCTCATAGCTGCCCTGCAGGCGGGGCCGCTCTGGGCGGCCGCCCTGCAGCTGGATGTTCATGCTGCCGGTGATATTGGCCAGCACCAGGCTGGCGCTGGTGTCCTCGCGAATGGGAATGTCGGCATCGATGCGGATCAGCGCGCGCACCAGGCGCGGATCGTTCGGGTCCAGGCGCAGGTCGGCGACATCGCCGACGCGGATGCCGCTGAACAGCACGGCGTTGCCGGTATCCAGGCCGCCCACCGGGCGGTCGAAGCCGACCTCGTAGTAGGTCATCTCGCGGTCCGTGGCGGCCTTGCCGAGCCACAGGGCGAAGCCCAGGGCAGCGATAACCGCCACAACGGTGAACAGGCCGATCACCAGATGGTGAGCGCGGGTTTCCATCAGCTATTCTCCCCGGGGGTTGTCGGCGTGTGAGACTCGGTCGCCTGGGCGGCTGCGCGGCCGCGCGGGCCGTGGAAGTAGTCGCGAATCCAGGGGTCGTCGCTGGCCTCCACCACCGCCAGTCGGTCGGCGACCAGCACGCGACGCTGGGAGAGCACGGCGACGCGGTCGCAGGCGGTATAGAGGGTATCGAGGTCGTGGGTCACCAGGAAGACGCTGAGCCCCAGGGCATCGCGCAGGGTCATGATCAGCTGGTCGAACTCGGCCGCGCCGATAGGGTCCAGCCCGGCGGTGGGCTCATCCAGGAAGAGCACCTCGGGATCCAGCGCCAGGGCCCGGGCCAGCGCCGCCCGCTTGATCATTCCCCCGGAGAGTGCCGCGGGCATCAGTAGCGCGGCGTTGGGCGCCAGCCCGGTCAGGGCCAGCTTCATGCGCGCCAGGTCCTCGGCGTCGCGGCGGCTCAGGCCGGCATGCTCCATCAGCGGCAGGGCAACGTTCTCCTGCAGGTCCAGCGACGAGAACAGCGCGCCGCGCTGGAACAGCACGCCGAAGCGACGCTCCAGCTCGGAGCGTCGCCGGGCCGGCAGGGCGGTGAGGTCCTCGCCGAACATCTCGATGCGGCCGGCATCGGGGCGCTTGAGCCCCACGATGCTTCGCAACAGCACCGATTTGCCGGTACCGGAGCCGCCCACCACGCCGAGGATCTCGCCCCGGCGGATATCCAGGTCCAGATCCTCGTGGACCACATGGCTGCCGAAGCGGTTGGCCAGTCCGCGTACGCGAATCACGGCCTCGCGATCGGTGGTTGCCTCTGTCATTTCCTGCGCCATCACCAGCCCATCTCCATAAAGAACAGTGCGGCCACGGCATCGATCAGGATCACCATAAAGATCGACTGCACCACGCTGGAGGTGGTGTGCTCGCCCACCGACTGGGCGCTGCCGGTGACCTTGAAGCCCTCCAGGCAGCCGATCACCGCGATCAGGAAGGCAAATATCGGCGCCTTGCCCAGGCCCACCAGGAAGTGGTTGAGGGGGATGTCGCGCTGCAGGATGCTGAGAAACTGGGCGGCCGAGATATCCAGCATAAAGATACACACCATGGCCCCGCCCAGGATCCCGGAGAGCATGCCGATAAAGGTCAGGATCGGCAGGGTGATCATCAACGCCAGCAGGCGCGGCAGCACCAGCAGCGCCATGGGGTCCAGCCCCAGGGCGCGGATGGCGTCGATCTCCTCGTTGGCCTGCATGGCGCCGATCTGGGCGGTAAAGGCGCTGGCGGTGCGGCCGGCCAGCAGGATGGCGGCCAGCAGCACCCCGAACTCGCGCAGGAAGGCGAAGGCCACCAGGTTGACGGTATAGATGGTGGCGCCGAAGTCGCGCAGCACCGTCGCCCCCAGAAAGGCCACCACGGCGCCCACCAGAAAGGTGAGCAGGGCGACGATGGGCACGGCGTTGAGGCCGGTCTGGTGAACGTGGGAGACCAGCGCGGTCATTCGCCAGCGCCGGGGCTGCAGCAGAGTGGCGAAGAGGGTGGTGAGGGTCAGGCCGATAAACCCCAGCAGCAGGTGCTGCTGGCGCCACAGGGCGCCGACGCGCTCGCCGACGTCGACCAGCCAGTCGGCCAGCGGGGCCCGCGGCGGTGCCTCCGGCTCCAGCGGTTCGCCCAGCACCCGGGCGACGGTCTCCAGCAGCGCCAGGCGAGCGCGGGGCAGCTCGGCGGCCCACTGGCCCACGTTCGCCATGCGCTCGGCGCCGACCAGTTCCACCAGCAGGCGGGCCCCGGCGGTGTCCAGGCCGGCCAGGCCGCTGAGGTCCACCGCGTCGTCGGCGGACACGTCAGCGCGGTGGGCCTGCACCTGACGTCTGAGGGCCGCGTGGTGCGCCAGGGTCCAGTCACCGCTGATCTGCAGTCGACCGACCGCTGCGTGGAAGTGGCCGGGGGAGGCGTCGGTCGAGGCGTCGGTCGTGACATCGTTCGAGCCCATAGGGCGGCGACTCCTTCTCGGTGGATCGGCGTTCCCCGGGGGTAGCGCGTTGCCCCAGCATAGCGTTTACCTACAGCCTTGTATGCCCCGGGCCGCTGCGTCGGGGCCTACTCCGGCGGGTTGCCCAGCGCCTGCCAGGCGGCATAGGTGCTGAGAAAGACGCGCCCGGTCAGGTCATCGAGGAAATCGCTGCGCTTGAGGCGATCCATCACCGGGCCCTTGATCTCGGCCAGATGCAGGGTGACGTCGGACTCCTTCAGGCGGGCATTGATGGCGTCCAGGCTCTCCAGCGCCGAGGCGTCGATCAGGTTGACCGCCGAGCAGATCAGCACCACGTGCTCGAGGCCGGGGCGGCGCACCACCAGGGCGTGGACGGTGTCCTCCAGGTAGCGGGCGTTGGCGAAGTAGAGGCTCTCGTCGATACGCAGGAAGGCCACATGGCTCAGGGTCTGCACCTCGTGGCGTTCCACGCTGCGGAAATGCTCCGTGCCCGGAATGCGGCCCACGATGGCGCTATGGGGTCGGCTGGTGCGATAGAGAAACAGCCCCATGGAGAGCAGCACCCCGCTGATGATGCCGGCCTCGACGCCCTCGACCAGGGTCAGCAGGATGGTCACCGCCATGGCCGAGAAGTCGGCGCGGGAGTAGCGCCAGGTCTGGCGGATCATCGGGATATCCACCAGGGTCAGCACCGCCACGGTGATGGTGGCGGCCAGGGTCGCGATGGGCAGGTGCTGCAGCAGCGGCGTAAAGGCGAGGGTCACCAGGCCGATGCCCAGCGCCGCGAACAGGCCCGCCATGGGGGTCTGGGCGCCGGCCTCGTCGTTGATCACGGTGCGCGACAGGCCCCCGGTGACCGGCATGCCCGCCGAGAAGGCCGCCGCCACGTTGGCCCCGCCCAGGCCGATCAGCTCCTGATTGGGCGAGATGCGCTGGCGGCGCCGGGCGGCGAGCATCTGGGCCATGGAGATCGACTCCACGAAGCCCACCACGCTGATCAGCAGCGCCGGCACCAGCAGCGCGCGCCACAGCGAGATATCGACGCCGGGCAGGGTGAGGGGCGGCAGCCCGCCGGGAATGGCGCCGACCACCGCCACGCCGAGCTCGGCCAGGCCCAGCTGCCAGCTCAGCGCGGTGGTGGCCACCACCGCCAGTACCGGGCCGGCGCGCGCCAGCAGGGCGGCGCCGGGCTCGGCCAGGCCCAGCTGGCGCAGCAGCCCCTTGGCGTAGCGCCGGCACAGCAGCAGGAAGAGCAGGGTGCCGGCGCCCAGCGCCAGGGTTGGCCAGTGAACGGCGCCCAGGCGGGTCGCCAGGCTGCCCAGCAGGGCGATGGCGGTATAGCCGCTGGCCTCGACCCCCAGCAGATGGGCGGCCTGGCTGACCGCAATCAGGATCCCCGAGGCGGAGAGAAAGCCGGCGATCACCGGGTGGCTCAGAAAGTTGGTGAAAAAGCCCAGGCGCAGCAGGCCCATGACGGTGAGCATCAGCCCGGAGAGCAGCGACAGCACCAGCGCCGCCTGCAGATACTCGGGCGACCCCGGGGCGGCCACGCCGGACAGCGCCGCCCCGGTCATCAGCGCGATGATCGCCACCGGCCCCACCGCCAGGGTGCGGCTGGTGCCCAGCAGCGCATACAGCACCGCCGGCAGGATGCTGGCGTAGAGCCCCACCACGGCGGGCAGGCCGGCCAGCAGCGCATAGGCCAGCGACTGGGGAATCACCATCACGGTGACGATCAGGCCGGCCAGCAGGTCGGCGGCGCCCAGCCGGCGGTTGTAGTGGGGCAGCCAGGCCAAAATCGGCAGGTAGCGCTTGAACATCCGCATGTGCCTCCGTTGGGCTACCGTCAGAGCGGCGTGGTTCGGGACAGGTTATAGCGACAGAGACTAAACGATATTAGTGGCGCGAGTCAGAGTTGGTTAGCATTGGGTGACTGGCCTCACCCTCACTCCAAGGACACGCTATGCAACGCGACACCATCGCCCTGCACCACGGCTACACCCCCGACAACCAGCACTCGGTGGCGGTCCCGATCCACCAGACCACCTCGTTCGCCTTCGACAGCGCCCAGCACGCCGCGGACCTCTTCGACCTCAAGGTCGAGGGCAATATCTACTCGCGGATCATGAACCCCACCTGCGGCGTGCTGGAGCAGCGCCTCGCCGCCCTCGAAGGCGGCATCGCCGGCCTGGCGGTGGCCTCGGGCATGGCGGCCATTACCTACGCCATCCAGACCATCGCCGAGGCGGGCGACAATATCGTCTCCATCAGCGAGCTCTACGGCGGCACCTACAACCTCTTCGCCCACACCCTGCCGCGCCAGGGCATCGAAGTGCGCTTCGCCGACAAGGACGACATCGACGGCATCGAGGGGCTGATCGACGCGCGCACCAAGGCGGTCTTCTGCGAGACCGTGGGCAATCCCTCGGGCAGCGTGGTGGACCTGGCGCGCCTCGCCGAGGCGGCCCATCGCCACGGCGTGCCGGTGATCGTCGACAACACCGTGCCGACCCCCTTCCTGTGGCGGCCCATCGAGCACGGCGCGGATATCGTCGTGCAGTCGGCCACCAAGTACATCGGCGGCCACGGCACCACCGTGGGCGGCGTGATCATCGACGCCGGCAAGTTCCCTTGGGCCGAGCACGCCCAGCGTTTCCCGCTGCTCAACGAGCCGGACGTCTCCTACCACGGGGTCTGCTACACCCGCGACCTCGGCGACGCGGCCTTTATCGGGCGTGCCCGGGTGGTGCCGCTGCGCAACATGGGGGCGGCGCTCTCCGCCCAGGCGGCCTGGAACCTGCTGCAGGGGCTGGAGACGCTCTCGCTGCGCATGGAGCGGATCTGCGCCAACGCCCAGCGCGTGGCCGAATACCTCGACGGTCATGCCGCGGTCAGCTGGGTGAAATACGCCGGCCTGCCCAGCCACAAGGACCACGCCCTGGCGCAGCAGTACATGAACGGACGCGCCTCCGGCATCCTCAGCTTCGGCATTCAGGGCGGCCGCGACGCCGGCGAGTGCTTCTACGACGCGCTGAGCCTGATCCTGCGTCTGGTCAATATCGGCGACGCCAAGACCTGCTCCTCGATCCCGGCCTCCACCACCCACCGCCAGCTGAACGACGAGGAACTGGTCAAGGCCGGCGTCACCCCGGACATGGTGCGCCTCTCCATCGGCATCGAGCATATCGACGATATCCTCGCCGACCTCGACCAGGCCCTGGCCGCCAGCCAGCGTTGAACCGGGAAGCCATGCACGGAAGCTGGTGAGGGTGAAGGGCCCTTTGTGGGAGCGCCGCGTTGCTGCGCGAATGGCGCCCGCAGGGCTCCCGGGTAACGCCAACCCAGGCCGGCGCCTAGCGTCGGCCTTGTCAGTCTTGTGGGAGCCGGGCTCCCAGCGTGTTTCAGTCGTTGGCCGTAACGGCGGCCGGCCGCGTCCGGCTGTGCCAGGCCGACCAGCTGTAGAGCGCAAGCCCGGTCCAGATCAGCAGGAAGGTGGTCAGCTGCACCGCGGTGAGGGGCTCGCCGAACACCAGCAGGGCGATGCCGAACTGGATGGTGGGGTTGATGTACATCAGAAAACCCAGGGTCGCCAGGCGCAGCCGCCGCGCCGCGCCGGCAAAGGCCAGCAGGGGCAGGGCGGTGATCACGCCGCTGGCCACCAGCAGCAGGGTGGTGCGGGTATCGCCCAGGAAGTGGGAGAGATCGACCTGGACCAGCCAGCCGAGCGTCAGCAGCGCCACGGGCAGCAGCAGCAGGGTCTCCACGAACAGCCCGGAGAGGCCATCCAGCGGCACCTGCTTGCGCAAGAGCCCGTAGGTGCCGAAGGAGAACGCCAGCACCAGGCTGATCCAGGGCAGCTCGCCGAGCATCAGCAGCTGGATCAGGATCGCCAGCGCGGCCAGCCCCACCGCGATGGCCTGCAGCCGGTGCATGGTCTCGCGCAGCACCAGCATGCCCAGCGCCACATTGACCAGCGGCGTCATAAAGTAGCCCAGGCTCGCCTGCAGCACTTGGCGGGTCTCCACCGCGTAGATATATATCCCCCAGTTGATCGCGATCAGCACGGCACAGCCCAGTACCGTGCCCAGCCGGCGCGGCTCGCTCAGGGCCTGGCGGATTGGTGCCCAGCGCCTGAGCAGGGTGACCAGCCCCACCAGGAACAGGCAGGACCAGAGGATCCGGTGGATCAGGATCTCGTAGGCCGGCACCCCCTGGAACAGAGCGAAGAACAGCGGGAAACAGCCCCACAGGATATAGGCGGAGAGGCCGAAGGCGACCCCCTTGGCGGGCTCCCGGTCGGGGATGGCAGTGGGCGATGGGCGCATGGGGCCTCTGGACGGCGGGAGAATCGAAGTGAGTACGTTAGCAGCCTATCGGGCTTGCCGCCACGGGAGCGGCTGACGTGGCCCCGGCCCTGGGGTACGCTAGCGCCCTGACATTCACCGGAGCAGGAGCGCCCCATGAGCGAACTGAGAGCGACCCTGGTGCAGTGCGACCTGCGCTGGGAAGACCCCGACGCCAACTGCCGGATGCTGGAGGAGACCCTGGGTGATCTCGGCCAGGCCGACACCGACCTGATCGTGCTGCCCGAGATGTTCGCCACCGGCTTCACCATGAACTCCCGGGACCTGGCCGAGCCCATGGCCGAGAGCCAGACCATCGCCTGGTTGCGGGAACAGGCCTGGCAGCGCGGCTGCGTGGTCACCGGCAGCGTGGCGGTGGTCGAAAACGGCCACTACTACAACCGCCTGGCCTGGGCGCGCCCCGACGGCTCGCTGGCCACCTACGACAAGCGGCACCTGTTCCGCATGGCCGGCGAGCACGAGCGCTACGCCATGGGCCATGAGCGGGTGATCGTCGAGCTCAAGGGCTTTCGCCTCCTGCTCAGCGTCTGCTACGACCTGCGCTTCCCGGTCTGGCTGCGTCAGCAGCCGGCGCCCGACGAGCACTTCGAATACGATGCCCTGCTGTGCGTGGCCAACTGGCCGGCGCCGCGGCGCCACCCCTGGCGGATTCTGCTGCAGGCCCGTGCCATCGAGAACCTCTGCCCGGTGATCGGCGTCAACCGCGTCGGCGAGGACGCCAACGGGCTGCCCTACGCCGGCGACTCCATGCTGATCGACGCCAAGGGCGAGCCGCTGATCGACGGGCCCGAGGGCAAGGCCTTCGTCACCACCGGGACCCTGTCGCTGGACGCGCTCAGGGAGTTCCGCGAGAAGTTTCCCGCCTGGCGCGATGCCGATCATTTCACCCTTTCCGATGGAGTCGGCTACTGATGCGTCTGGACCGTTTTCTCGCCGAGACCACCGAGCTGACCCGTAGCCTGGCCAAGAAGGCCCTGCACCGCGAGGAAGTCCGCGTCGACGGCGAGATCGTCAAGAACCCCGCCCTGCAGATCGGCGAAGCGAACCGCGTGACCTGGAACGACCAGCCGCTGGCGCTGGTGGGGCTGCGCTATCTGATGCTGCACAAGCCCGCCGGGGTGGAGTGCACCGCCCGGCGCACCCTCTACCCGCGGGCCATCGACCTGATTGCGCTGCCCAAGGCGGAGCGCCTGCAGACGGTGGGCCGCCTGGACGTGGACACCACCGGCCTGGTGCTGCTCACCGACGACGGCCAGTGGTCCCACCGGGTGACCTCCCCGAAGCATCGCTGGGGCAAGGTCTACCGGGTGACCCTGGACGAGCCGCTGGCAGGCGAAGCGCTGGCGCGCGCCGTGGCGGCCTTCGCCGAGGGCGTCGCCCTGGACGGCGAGGAGAAGCCCACCCGCCCGGCGGAACTCGCCATGCGTGAGCCCACCGTGGCCGAACTCACCCTCTACGAGGGCAAATACCACCAGGTAAAGCGCATGTTCGCCGCCATCGGCTGCCACGTCGCCGCCCTGCATCGGGAATCCATCGGCCCGCTGGCGCTCGGCGACCTGCCCCCCGGCGAATGGCGCGAACTCACCGCCGACGAGGTCGCCGCGTTCTGACCTGCCCCCCGTCGGGGTCAGACCCTTAACTTTGCTTAAGGGTCTGACCCCGCCATTGACTCCGCTATCCGCTGCCGCCATGCCGCGCTGCCGAAGGGGTGCCCGCGGCGCGTTTGCTGGCGGATATCGTCGAGGGTGGCGTCGGGCAGAGGCGTGTCGAATAGCTGCTGGTAGTGGGACTGACGCCGTTCCGGTTGCCTGGCGCTGGCCAGGTAGAGGTCGTGGGGCGTGACCAGGAGGTCGGGCTCACCTAGCGCATTGGTGCGGTAGCTCGACCAGCGATAGTCGCCCGGCCGCTCGACCATGCCCGCGCGCACCGGATTCAGTTCGATGTAGCGGTAACAGGCGAACAGGTAGGATTCTTCCCCCACCAGGCAGGAGTGGTAGCGGCCCTCGAACAGGCCACCGGTCCGGTCATGGCGCCGGTTGAAATACTGCGCATAGCGCTGCCCGAGGCTCTTCATCATCAGGCTGATGCCATGCGGATCGTCGCGGGGCGTGGCCAGCAGATGCACATGGTTGGTCATCAGGACGTAGGCATGCACGTCGACCCGATGCTCCCGGCGTGCCTCGTCCAGCAAGTCGAGATAGCGCCGGGCATCGCCGCGATACACAAAGCACGGGCCGCGATTGTTGCCGCGCTGCACCAAGTGAACCGGCGTCATCGGCAGGAGAATGCGAGTAGGGCGGGGCATGGCCAATCCCCCTTCCATCGCGAGCTGTGGCCTGATTCAGTCTAGCGCAGGGTTTATCCTCTCTTC
>JBNJLE010000003.1:0-250867 GCA_051751685.1 Pseudomonadota bacterium
CCTCCGGGGCGGCGGCTTTTGCGTGCTGGTGAACAGAAGGATTTCATGGGGCCCAGCCTGCGCTATGCTGGCACGGGCACAGGGCGCCGATGATTCTTCTCAGGGAGTGACACCATGAAACGCTGGATACCGATGCTGCTACCGGGGCTGTTGCTGGCAGGCTGCGAGATCATGCCCCCCGCTCCGTCGCCCACCGATCGCATCGAGGTGATCGATCGCGAGGTAGAGCCTGCGGAAAGGCCCCCCGCGATCGAAGAATCCCGCGAAATCCCTTCGAGCCGCGTGGCCCGCCAGGTGGCCTTCCCCGCCGAGGAATACGCCTCCCTCGAGAAGCAGGGCAGCGCCGTGATCAGCGGGCAACTGACCCTCGGCGGGCGCGCCGTACCCAACGCCAGCGTCTCGGTGGCCCCCGTGACCACCTACTCCGCCGAGGCCGCTGAGCAGGCGCTGGCGGGCCGGGCCGTGGAGCCCGCCGATCCGCGGGCAAGGGAGTACACCCACAGTACTCGCACCGACGGCAACGGGCGCTTTCGCTTGAATGGCCTCCCGTCCGGCCACTTCTATCTTTCCGGCAGTGGCCCCGACCCGGCCAGCGGCCAGCCCCGGGTAGTGATCCGCCAGGTACAGCTGCGCAACGGCCAGCAGCTAAGCGTCGACCTCAGCCGCTGAGCATCATCAACCGCCCTACCAGCCCAGGGCCTGCTTGACGAAGGGAATGGTCAGCCGGCGCTGGGCCGACAGCGAGGCACTGTCCAGGGTGCCCAGCACCTCGAACAGTTCGCTCAGCCGCCGCGGACCACGATGCAATATAAAGCTGGCCACTTCGTCAGGGAGCACCATGCCGCGCGTTCGAGCACGCAATTGCAGCGCGGCCAGGCGGCCTTCGTCGTCGAGGCCATGAACGTGAAAGGTGACTCCCCAGGTCAACCGCGAGGCAAGATCGGGCAGCTTGACGGGTAACTGCCGAGGGGCGGCGTCGGCCGCCACTATCAGGCGCTTGCCTGCATCGCGCAAGCGATTGAAGGCGTGGAACAGAGCCTCCTCCCAGCGTTTTCGCCCCAGCACCCGCTCCAGATCATCGATGGCCACCAGATCGAGGCGTTCGATCTCCTCGAGCATCAGGGGCGGGAAGTGGCCGAGCTCGGCCAGGGGGAGGTACAGGGCGCGCAGCTCACGGTCCGAGGCGGCATGACAGGCGGCCTGCAGCAGGTGGCTTCGGCCAACGCCATCCCCACCCCACAGGAAAAGGAAGGGTTCACCGCCCTCGTCCAACTGCTGGGTCAGACGAGCAACCAGATTGGCATTCGAGCCGGGATAGTAGTTGGCGAAAGTGGCGTCATCGCGCAGGCCAACACCCAGCGGCAACTGCGCCGGGGCCCTGCTCATGGCAACTCCTCGTCGTCATGTCGGGAAAGCTTGGCGTCGTACAAGGGGCTGTTCTTGTAGCGTTCATTGAGTTCGCGCAAGAGTACCATGATGACCGCCGCCGCTGGCAGCGCCAGCAGCACCCCGGTAAAGCCGAACAGGTTGCCGCCAGCCAGCACGGCGAAGATCACCGCCACGGGATGCAGGCCGATCTTGTTACCAAGCAGTTTCGGCTGCAATACCACGCTCTCCACTATCTGACCAAAGCCAAATACCGCCGCCACGCCGAGCAGCATCCACCACTCACCCACCTGGAAGAAGGCCACCACGCCCGCCACGCTGATGCCGACGATCACGCCCAAATAGGGCACGATGCTGGCAAGCCCCGAGAGCAAGCCGATAAGCAAACCAAAGCTGACCCCCAACAACGTCAGGCCGATGGCATAGATCCCCCCCAGGCAGAGCATCACGATCAGCTGACCGCGCAAGAAAGCGGAGAGCACCTCGTCGCACTCGCCGGCAAGACGGATCACCGAGGTCTCCCAGCGCCGCGGCAGCCAATCGCGCACCTTGGCGACGAGGATGTCCCAGTCCAGCAGCAGGTAAAAGGTGACGACCGGAATCAACGCCAGGTTGCCGATCCAGGCAACAAACGCCAGACCCGAGCGCGACACCTGGGAGAGCAGCGCTGCTGCAAAGGAGCCCGTCTCTTTCCAGTTGGCCATCACCGTCTTGCGAAGGGCGTCAATGTCCGTGGTAAGGTCCATACCGGTAAGCGACTGCACTCGCGGCAGCACCGTTTCTTCCACCCAGTTAAGCACTGCCGGCAGCGACTCCACCAGTTGGCCGAGCTGACGACCCAATACCGGCACTACCAGCAGCACGGATATCACGATGATCATCGTGAGCAGCAGGAACACCAGCGACACGGAAAGACGCCGCGACAGCCCTTTCGCTTCCAGGCGGTCGGCCAACGGATCGCCAAGGTAGGCCAGCACCATGCTGACGAAGAACGGCATCAACACCGGCTCGATGCTGATGAAAAACCACAGCGCCAGCGCCGCCACGCCTACCGCGACCCACCACTGTCTGAGCATGCCTACCTCCTTGTCCCGAGACCGCCGACGGGCTGCCAGCCGTTCGCCGTGATGCTACAATTCCGCCCTTGACTTGCCTACTGCACGGTAGCCCCATGGGGCGCCGACCACCCCGACAGGACTCCCGATGACCGACTCCTCTTCCCGCCCCTCGCTCAGCTACAAGGACGCCGGCGTCGATATCGACGCCGGGAATGCCCTGGTCGACCGCATCAAGGGGGTCGCCAAGCGTACCACTCGCCCAGAGGTGATGGGCGGACTGGGCGGGTTCAGCGCCCTCTGTGAACTGCCGACCGGCTACCGCGAGCCGGTGCTGGTCTCCGGCACCGACGGCGTGGGCACCAAGCTGCGCCTGGCCATGGAACTGGGTCGACACGACACCATCGGCATCGACCTGGTGGCCATGTGCGTCAATGATCTGGTGGTAGCCGGCGCCGAGCCACTGTTTTTTCTTGACTACTATGCCACGGGCAGACTCGACGTGGACATCGCCGCCGACGTGGTGACGGGCATCGGCACGGGCTGCGAGCAGGCTGGCTGCGCCCTGGTCGGCGGCGAGACCGCCGAGATGCCCGGTATGTATGAAGGCAGCGACTACGATCTGGCTGGCTTCTGCGTGGGCGTGGTCGAGAAGGCCGAGATTCTCGATGGCAAGCTCGTCGCCGAGGGTGACGTGCTGCTGGGCATCGCCTCCTCGGGGCCTCACTCCAATGGCTACTCGCTGATCCGCAAGATCCTCGATGTGTCGGGGATCGATCTGGTGGCTACCGAAGTCGACGGGGTCTCCCTGGCCGACGCCCTGATGGCCCCGACGCGCATCTATGTCAAACCGCTGCTCTCGCTGATCAAGGAGAGCGGTGTGCCGGTCCATGCGCTCTCTCATATCACCGGTGGTGGCCTCACCGAAAATCTCCCCCGGGTGCTGCCCGATGGCCTCGCCGCCCGGGTCGACCTGGACAGCTGGAAACGCCCGGCGGTGTTCGACTGGCTTCAGCACCAGGGCAACGTGGCAGAGGAGGAGATGCACCGGGTGCTCAACTGCGGTATCGGCATGGTGGTGGTGGTGCCGGCCGAGCAGGCCGACCAGGCCCGCGCCCATCTGCAGGCCCAGGGCGAGACGGTCCATCACATCGGCGAGATCATCGCCCGCCAGGGTGACGAAGAACAGGTCCTGCTGGAGAACCTCAAGGCATGAGCGACACTGCCCCTAACAGCGACACCCTCAACAACTTCGCCCCGGCGCCAACGGATGCCCGGCGAGTGGTGGTGCTGATCTCCGGCAGCGGCAGCAACCTGCAGGCGCTGATCGATGAGCAGACCCATGATCGCCTGGGCGGCGAGATTGTCGCGGTGATCTCCAACGAACCCGCTGCCTACGGCTTGATACGCGCCCGGGAGGCCGGCATAGATGCCGTGGTGCTCCCACACCGCGAGTACGATAGCCGCGAGGCCTACGATGGCGCCCTGATCAAGGTAATCGAGCGCCACGAGCCGGACCTGATCGTGCTGGCCGGCTTCATGCGCATCCTCACCCCGCGCGTTGTGCAGCGCTTCCTGGGCCGCATGCTCAACATCCATCCCTCGCTGCTGCCCGCTTACCAGGGACTCAACACCCACGCCCGGGCGCTGGCTGACGGCGTGACCGAGCACGGCTGCAGCGTGCACTTCGTTACCGAGGAGCTCGACGGCGGGCCGGTGGTGATCCAGGCAGTCGTCAACGTGGCCGTCGGGGAAACCGAGACGAGCCTCAAGGAGAAGGTGCACGCCCGCGAACACCTGATCACCCCCATCGCCGTGAAGTGGTGCCTGGAGGGGCGCCTGCAGTTCGCGCCAGAGGGGGCCACCTTGGACGGCATCGCGCTGCCACCCCAGGGCATTCGGCTTTCCCACGCCGACGCCGCCGAAGAGCTGGACGAGGAACTGGACGAAGACTAGCGACGCAGGCTCCACGGGGCTCTCGTGGCCATGGCTGACGTCAACGAAGCCCCCCGCCGGTTAACGCCGGCGGGGGGATGGTTCTTTGCCTCAACACCCGTCGAGCAGGGCTGAGCAACCCGCATGGGGTGCTCAGGTTCTGGGCAGCGTCACGCCACGCTGGCCCATGTATTTGCCGCCGCGATCCTTGTAGGAGATGTCACACACCTCATCGGACTCGAGGAACAGCATCTGGGCCACGCCCTCGTTGGCGTAGATCTTGGCCGGTAGGTTGGTGGTGTTGGAGAACTCCAGGGTCACATGCCCTTCCCACTCGGGCTCCAACGGGGTGACATTGACGATAATGCCGCAGCGCGCGTAGGTGGACTTGCCCAGACAGATGGTCAGCACGCTGCGCGGGATGCGGAAATATTCCACGGTGCGCGCCAGGGCAAACGAGTTGGGCGGAATCACGCAGACATCGCCCTTGATGTCGACGAAGCTCTTCTCGTCGAAGGCCTTGGGGTCCACGATCGCGGAGTGGATATTGGTGAACACCTTGAAATCGTCCGCGCAGCGCACGTCGTAGCCATAGCTGGAGGTGCCATAGGAGATCACCCGACGATCATTCACATAGCGAACCTGATCGGCCTCGAAGGGCTCGATCATGCTCTCCTTCGCGGCCATGCGGCGGATCCACTTGTCGGACTTGATGCTCATCGGGGCGTTTCCTGCTGAAGTGAAGTCTTGGACCTGGGCACCAGGCACGGGGCAGCCATGATAGCGGCCCCTTGCTCGGGCGTCACCTCGCTCAGTCGCCGAAGGAAATGCTGGGACCTTCGGCACCCTGCCCCTGCACCTGCTCGGCCACCTGGCGCGCCATATCACGGAAGGTGGCGGTTACCTCGCCGTCCGGCTCAGCGACCACCGTGGGTCGTCCACCGTCAACCTGCTCACGAATGGACATCGCCAGCGGTAGCCGACCCAGTAGACGAGTCTCGTACTCATTGGCGATGCGATCACCGCCGCCCTCCCCGAAGATCGGTTCGGCGTGGCCACAGCTCGAGCAGACGTGCAGGCTCATGTTCTCCACCACGCCGAACACCGGCACATTGACCTTGCGGAACATCTCGATACCCTTGCGGGCATCCAGCAGGGCGATGTCCTGAGGCGTGGTGACGATTACCGCCCCGTCCACCGGAACCTTCTGGGCCAGAGTCAGTTGGATATCGCCGGTGCCCGGCGGCATGTCGATGAAGAGGAAGTCGAGGTCGTCCCATTGGGTCTGGGTCAGCAGCTGCTGGAAGGCTCCGGCCACCATGGGACCACGCCATACCATCGGCTCACGAATATCCACCATGAAGGCCATGGACATCGCCTGGAGGCCATGGGCCTCGAGCGGGGACATGCGGTTTTCGCCAGCGGCCTGGGGGCGCACTCCCTCCCCCACGCCAAGCATCTGGGCCTGGCTCGGGCCATAGATGTCGGCATCAAGAATGCCGACTCGGTAGCCTTCGGCGGCCATGGCCAAGGCCAGGTTCACGGTCACGGTGGATTTGCCCACCCCCCCCTTGCCGGATGCCACGGCGACGATATGCTTGACCCCTTCGATCACGGACTGCTCCTTTGGCTTGTCTTCGGCCGAGGCTGGACGATGCCGTCCCGCTCCGCCAGAAATCGACTGTCGATCCAGTATACGCATGAGACCAGGCGCCGTCCCGATTCCCCAACGGCAAACGGCGGGCCGAAGCCCGCCGTCGCATTGGCGTTATCTCGAGTGACGATTACTGCTCGTCGGTCTCGGCCTCTTCGTCGGTCTCGGTCTCTTCGTCGGTCTCGGTCTCTTCGTCGGTCTCGGCCTCATCGTCGGTGACGCTGGTCTCCTGGGCGGTGACGTTGATCTCGAGGTCGGCAAGTTCACTACGCCAACTGGCCAGCTGGGCCTCAAGGCGTTCCAGCTGCTCCTCGCGGCGTTCTGCTTCGGACGTGATGGTGGCGACCTCGTCGCGGCCGATGCCGATGGCGATCTTCACGTCGTCGAGCTCGGCGCGCGCCTCTTGCACATCAGTCCGAGCGGCATCACGCTCCTCGCGAGCCGCGGCGACCTCTTCGGCCACTTCGTCACGCCAGATCTCCAGCGCCTCGACCTCTTCATTCAGAGCCTCGAGATAAGCCTGACGCTCTTCGCGCTCGGCTTCGACGCCAGCCAACTGCGACTCGGTCTGGGCGACCTGCTCGCGCAGAGATACCAGCTCGGTCTCGGCCTCATCGCGGGCCGCATCGGCCTGCTCACGGGCTTCAACCGCCTGCTGGCGCTCCTCCTCGGCCTGCTGCCGGGCAGCTTCGGTCTCCTGGCGAGCGGCCTCGGCGTCCTGGCGGGCAGCATCGGCATCATCGCGGGCCTGCTCGACTGCCTCGACCTCTTCACCCAGGGCCTCGAGGGTTGTCTGCAGCTCGGCCTGCTGTGCTTCCAGCCCTTCGAGCTCTTCCTGAAGCCCATTGCGTTGCTCGGTAAGCGCCTCGATCTCCGCCTCGGCCTCGCTTATCGCCTCATTCAAGCGATCCAGCTCGGCGCGGGCCTCGGCCTGCTCCTCGGCCATGGCAGCCTCGGCGGCATCGCGCTCATCCTGAAGCCCTGCCAGGCGCGCCTCGAGGGTCTCGATATCATCGCCGGTCTCATCACGCTCATCGAGCTGACTGACCAGTGCCTGATTGCGGGACTCCAGGGCAGCAAGCTCGGATTCCAGGGCCTCGCGGGCTTCGCGGTGGGAACCGGAGTTGGACTGGGCGACGATGGCCCAGATGACGGCGACGACGGCGACGCCTGCCAGTCCCCTGACACGGTTATCCTTGAATGGTGACGTCTGGGAGGTTTCCGACATGGATGCATCCTCTCTGATTCAACCTGGGGATCGGGACCGACCGGCAAAGGCCGAACGGCCAAGCATTTCAAACTCAGACTACTTGATATTCCACATGCACGATACTCAGCATACAGAGGGGGTCATCGGGGGGAAAGTGACGGCAACCTGCCCGACTCAACGCTCAGAAACGCTCCCCGGGTTTCAGGTAGCGCCACTCGCCAACCGGTACTCGACCCAGCGATACCCCGCCGATGCGCAACCGTCGCGTCGACACTACGGTCAGCCCTACCGCCCGGCACATCAGCTCAAGCTGTCCAGGGACCATGCCCTTCAGCGCAAAACGCAGACGTGTCTCGCTCTGCCAGCTGACCTTCCCCGGGGCTAGCCGCCGCCCGGGCACTGCCGAACCATCACAAAGCGATGCTAGCTGGCGCTCTTCCAGGCTGCCGATCACCTCTACCTGCCACTCCTCCTCCAACCGCGCGCGGCCTTCGTCGAGCCGACGCGCCACGCCGCGGTCCTGGGTGAAGACCAGCAGCCCCTCCTCGCCGGGAGCCAGCGGCAGCAGTGTTCCCAGGCCACGGAAATGCGCCTTCAGGGGCGCCTGACGGGCAGGATCCTCCGCCCAGTGCGTGGCTTTACGTATCAACCGCCTGGCCAGGTCGTCGCTTCTGGCCTGGCCGGCACCGATGTCGGCGGGGGCGTTGAACAGCAAGGTGGCCGGTGGAATCTCTCGGGGCGTGGCGCCGGGAGCGAGTGTGATGCGCTGTTCGATGACCTTGAACTGGGGCTCTTCGACGATCTGACCGTCGACCTTCACCCAGCCACCAGAGATGTACAGCTCGGCTTCGCGGCGCGAACAGGGCAGCTCTCTGGCCAAGCGCTTGGAGAGCCGCTCTCCGGTATCCCTATCACTCATATCTCGTCCCTCTTCCATAACCATCTCAGTAGGCCAACCAGATACAGTGCCTGGCGCCCTTGCCGGGACGGTGGGCGCGCACCGTGACCGTCTCGACCAGCAAACCGATGCGCCGCAGGCGCTCGGTGAAGGCGGGGTCCTGGCCGGCCGACCATACCGCCAGCACCCCGTCCGGGCGCAGCGCCTCCTGAGCGGCGGCCAGCCCGTCTGGCGAGTACAGCCAGTCATTCTCGCGCCGCGTCAGCCCCTCGGGGCCATTGTCCACGTCGAGCATGATGGCGTCGAAACCACCGGGCTCACGGCGCAACAGCTCACCCACATCACCAACGCGGACTCGAGTACGCGGGTCGTTCAGCGGATAGCCGGCGGCGGCGCCCAGCGGCCCCTGGTTCCACTCCACCACGCCAGGCACCAGTTCCGCCACCACGACTTCGGCATCCTCGTCCAGGGCGGTCAGCGCCGCGGCCAGGGTGAAGCCCATGCCCAGGCCACCGACAAGCACCCGGGCGCAGGGGCGATCGGCGACGCGCTGGCAGGCCAGCTCGGCCAGGGCATCCTCGGAACCGTGCAGACGAGTATTCATCAGCTCACCGGCGGTTCCGGCGATGCGGATCGAGAATTCGTCGTTGCGCTGAAGCAGCCGCAGCTCGCTGCCCTTTCCGGGAATGCTGGCGGTGCCGATCAATTCAAACTTGGCCATGGTCTCTCGCTGGCAATAATGATAAGTGGGGAACCCAGCGGCGGCTGGCGCCTCGAATGACAGATCCACGCCAGCCAGCCCCATCGAGCAGACCAGGAGTCCCGATGCTGATTCTGCGCCACCTGAAGGCTTTTCTCCCCCTGCTGGGGGGGATCATTATGCTGGCTGTCGCCGTGGCATGCCATGCGCAGGGCGACCAGGCCTCGAGCCAGCCTCTCCTCAGCCAGGCCGACCTCGATCGACTCGACACCCAGGCGTCGAGCCTCGACCGCCTGCACGCCGTGGTGATAGCCGAGCACGGCGAGATTCGTTTCGAGCGGGCCTTTGGCGGCTCGGGAGTCGACCGACCCACCAATATCAAGTCGCTATCCAAGACGGTACTCGCAGCGCTGGTCGGTGCCGCCATCCAGGCTGGCGTGATCGCTTCTCCCGATCAGCCGGTTGCCGAATTGCTCGGCGACCGGGTACCCGCCGATATCGATTCGCGCGTGATGGAGATCACGGTCGGGCACCTGCTGTCGCTCCAGGCCGGGCTCGAGCGCACCTCAGGCGACAACTACGGCGCTTGGGTGGCCAGTTCCGACTGGGTGCAGGATGCGCTGTCACGGCCCTTCGTCGACGAGCCGGGCGGCCGCATGCTTTACTCCACCGGCTCCAGCCACCTGCTCTCGGCGGCGCTCACCCGGGCGAGCGGTGAGAGCACCCTGGCGTTGGCGAGGCGACTCCTCGGTGAGCCCCTGGGCATTACTATCCCCGCCTGGCCCCGTGACCCGCAGGGAGTTTACTTCGGTGGCAACGACATGCGGCTCTCACCACGGGCACTGATCCAGATCGGCGAGCTCTATCGTAACGACGGCAACGTCAACGGCCGGAGAGTGCTGCCCGAGGGCTGGGCCAAGGCATCCTGGCAACCCCGCGGCAGTTCAGCCTGGACAGGTGACGGCTATGGATATGGCTGGTTTGTCACCGAACTCGCCGGCGAGACCACTTATTACGGCCGTGGCTTCGGCGGGCAGGCGCTGTACGTGATTCCTGCCAGGCAGCTTTCCGTCGCCATCACCGCCAATCCGCACCCACCTTCCCCTGGCGGGCAGTTCCAACAAGACCTGCACGCCCTCATCGAAGGCATGCTGGAAGCGGAATGAATACGTGACGTCTTTCTAGGCGGGAATCAACTGCCGGTGCCAACAGGGAGACGGGAGAACATCAGCGCAGCCCGAGCGCCGACAGGATAAACAGCACCACGACGATCAGACCAATGAGATAGATGATATTGCGTAACAACCTGCTCTCCTTTCCGATGCATTACCGAAGCAGGCAAATACGCTCGCTTTCTGGCCAACGGCTACTGTTCAATGTACCACTTTTGACAGGGCTACCCTGCGTTATTCACCAGCCGCCGGGGCTTCTCGGCTGACGTCCCTGTGGTTTCCCGCCGACGCGTTGACGCAAATCTGCGCGGCGGGCGTATGATGCAGGGACGCCCATGGACGGCCAGGCCGATGCCCCCTCCTTCTCCACCACGCACCAAGCACTCCCTCGTTGTCGCCCTGCTGCCGCTGGTGTGCCGCTTCCTGTGGCGGGTCATTACCGCTTTCCTGCGTAACCGCGGCATCCTTCTGGCCGGCGGCGTGGGCTACAATATCCTGCTCTCCATCGTGCCTCTGTTCGCCCTGCTGGTGGTCCTGCTGGCCCGAGTCGTGGACGAGACACACCTGCTCGGAGTGCTGAGTGTTCAGGCGCAGCATCTGGCTCCGGCCCACGCTGAAGTGCTGCTCGAGGCGGTTCGCGCCCTGCTGGATTCCCGCGAGGTGATCGGCATCCTCGGCTTTCCGGTACTGCTGCTGTTCAGTTCCTTCGCCTTCCGCATGCTGGAAGACGCCCTGGCGATCATCTTCCATGCCCCGGACACTCACCAGCATGGCCGCAGCGCCTGGGTGTCGGTGCTGCTGCCTTATGCCTTCATGGTGGTGCTGGGAGCAGGGCTGATGGCACTGACTCTGCTGGTGACCCTGGCCAGCTCCCTCAACGCCCTGTGGTTGGCGCTGTTCGACCGGGAACTGCCGATGGCCGGACTGTCGGAGCCGGTACTCAACCTGGCCAGCTTCCTCGGCGTCTTCCTGCTGTTCAGCGCCATCTACAAGGTGCTGCCAGTGGTGCGGGTAGCGCTGCGTCGGGCGATCATCGGCGGCCTGGTGGCCGCCCTGCTATGGGAGGGAGTGCGACTGATACTGGTCTACTACTTTGCCAATCTTTCCTTCGTCAACGCCGTCTACGGGTCGTTGGCCACCCTGATCGTGGTACTGCTGAGCCTGGAGGTAGGCGCCATCATACTGCTGCTGGGTGCCCAGGTGATCGCTGAGCTCGAGCACAATGCGCGCCAGGGGCTACCGTGGTACATCGACCCCCGCCGACAGGCGGTGACTCGCCTGAAGTAACGGCGTCGACACGCTCAGCGCCTGGTGGTTTTGACGTCGCCTCGGCGCAGCCGGCGAATCAGGCCCATCAGGCCCTTGCCGCTGACCATCCCCAGCAGATAGATCACTATCAGCAGCAACGCCAGGGGCATCGACAGGCTCCAGGTCAGAAAGCGAACTTCCACCATGGCGATGTTCTGCATGATAAGAATCAGCACCAGCGCCGTGATAATCAGCTTCACGGCCAGCAGCAGCTTGTCCATGCCCGGTCTCCCTTCGAATTGGCCCTTCAAAGCTGGCCGGCGGCCCGGCGACTGTCAAGCCATAAGCGCCTGAAAGGTTCAGCGCCAGCAATCGTCAGAAAGTAGAGAGCCCACTGGCTTCCATGATCCGGTAGCGCAGCCGCTGCCAGGTCGTTGTGTCGTCGAAGGCCGCGAAAGGCTCGCTGGTAATGCGTTGGGGTGAGCTTTGCCAGCGCCGCTCGAAAAAGGCACTGGCCTGGCCCAGGGCAGAAACATCAGCCCTGCCCAGCAGACGAATACTGGTCTCCAGGTTGAGGTTGTCGAGATTACGACGGGTGAAGTTGGCCGAGCCGATAATCAACTCCGCTTCGCCCCCATCCACGGGCCGACGCAGCAACAGCTTGGTGTGGCACTGCTCGCCTCGGGTGGCACACCAGCGCACCGCGATACCGGACTCGACAAGTTCGCGTCCCACCGGCCGATTGGGAATGCCCCCCTTCTCAAGGCCAAAGGCATCGCGATTGAGATCCAGCAGCGCGCGCACTTCAACGCCACGGGCGCTGGCCGCCTTGAGTGCCTCGATGACACCGCGGTGGGAGAGGTAGAAGACCGCCAGGTCAAGCCGGTCGCCCTCGCCGCTGGCTTCGATGGCCGCCAGCAGGGCGTCCCGGATCGCCCCCTCGGTCAGCAGCTGGAGCCGCGCGCCCTCGTCGTTCGATAACGCCGGTAATGGCGGCGGTCCCGGCAGGCTGACGCCAGACCAGGCGGCGATCGTGCGCTCGGACGCCAGCAGGTCCAGCGCCGCGGCACCCTCGAAACGCAGGGCAACGTTGCCGTGAAGGCTACTGGCATCGTGGGGGTTGGCCGAGGTCACCAGCGCCACCCAGTTCTCACCCCGATCCACGACCAGGGTCTTGCGATGGTTGGCATTGAAGTTGAGCAGCGCCAGGTAGCTGCGCAGGGTAACCCGCCCGGGACCCAGGGCATTGGGCAGCCATCCGGCCTGGGCGCTGTTGCCCAGCCATCGCGGCCCGAGATGCCAGAGCCCCGACCACACCGGGTTGGACGCGCGCAACCGATCGAGATCAGTCAGCACCACGATAACGCCGGCACGCCGTAGGGCTCCGAGATGGTCGAGCTCGACCCCACCGTAGAAGGTATTGAGCGGATCGCTGATCACCACCGCTTCGAGTCCGGGATGGCGTCGCTTCTGTTTGATCAGAGCGTTGGTGAGCTCCGCCGTGAGGGGGCGGAACTCACCCGCTTCACTGCCGCCGGCAAAATCGTTGAACAGGAACATGTCCAGCACCACCAGGCGCCGGGCATTGCCGATCAACGCCAGCATCTCGTCGAAGATGGTCTGGTCGAGGTGTCGCCCACCCTGCGCATCGAACCAGGATTCGTCCGCCAGAAACCCGACCTCCCCGACCGGGCGCTCCGGCCAGGCCTCTCCAACACCCGCCGGGAGCGGCTTGTTACGCTGCCAGACGCCCATGGCGATCCACGCCGCCAGCACCGTCACCACGATCCATGGCCACATACGTCGCCTCCTCGTTTTTTCCACGATAGACCCCTTGTGCTGTCACGGGCGCTTGGCCCATTGGACCAAAGTTTACGTTTACGTAACATGGCAATACGGCAGCCGACATGTCGACAACAATATCGACATATGGAAGCCTTTTCGCGTCAATAGCCCGCCAATTCAAGATTTTTTGGCATGCTCGCCCTGAAATTGTCGACACTCGACGCAGACCCGAGACGGGGCGCCTCGTTACAAGGTCGAATGTTCCCTTCGGGCCGCCCCAAGTACAAACCTCTCAGCCAAGAACAACAACAGCCAACGAGGAATGCCCATGAACAACCAGAACCGCTGAGGTTAACGACGTGCTACTCAAACGTAAGTATGGTGAGGAACAACCCTACTGGCCGGCGGGGCCCTTCAAGGTCCGCCTCCCCTTTATCCACTTTCCCTGGGCCATCCCGGAGACCATTCAGGCCCTGGTCATGTTCGTCATCTCCCTGGGCATGATCCCGCTCCTCGAACAGTATCTCGGCATTCCCTACGAGGTGGCGCTGGCCTTCGTGGTGGTTTGCGGCGTCGGCTTTATCCTCCCGCCACTGCTGGGCATTCCCTTCATCGCCGGCTGGATCACCCCGGCCATCCCCGTGGTGCTGCTGTTCATTGGCCAGTATGAACCCGGCCCTGAGGCCCTCAAGGCGATGATCGCTCTGCAGCTGATGGTCTCCGCCATCTTTCTGTTTATGGCCGTCACGCGCCTGGGTACCAAGCTGGTCGACAACGTCCCCGACTCCATCAAGGCGGGCATTCTGCTGGGGGCCGGCATCGCCGCCATCAGCGGCGAGATCAGCGTAGGTGGCCGGCTCTACAATACCCCGATCTCGCTGGGCATCGGCGGCCTGATCACCCTCTATGTGCTGTTCTCGCTCTCCTTCCGCGATCTGGCCGAGAAGTATCGCTGGGCGCGCAACATCGTGGCCTATGGCATGGTGCCAGGCATGTTGATCACCATGGCCATCGGCTGGGGCGTGGGCGAGTATCCGCTGCCGACGGTGGAGTGGGGCATCGCCATCCCCGACTTTGGCGGCATCTGGGCCTATCTGCCCTTCTCGATCGGTGCGCCCGGTCTCGACCTGATGATCGCCGCGATTCCCACCGCCATCATCGCCTACATCATTGCCTTCGGTGACATCATCGTCGGCCAGACCCTGATCAAGCGCGTCGACCACCTGCGTCCCGACGAGAAGATCGAGGTCGACGTCGACCGTGTGCATCTGATCACCGGGCTGCGTAACCTGATGCACTCCCTGCTGGCCCCCTACCCGGGCCTCGCCGGCCCGCTGTTCACCGGCGCGATGGCCACGGTCACCGAGCGCTACCGCTATGGACGCAAGGCCATGGAGAGCATCTACTCCGGCACCGCCGTGTTCTGGATCGTCGGCTTCTTTGCGCTGTTCATGCTGCCGCTGGTCACCGCCTTCCGTCCGGTGTTGCCCGTCGCCCTCTCCATCACCCTGCTGATCACCGGCTATCTTTGCATCGCCGTGGCCGTGGAGCAGATCAAGAACGCCACCGCCATGGGCGTGGCGGGCATCATGGGCGTGGTGCTGGCCACCCATGGGGCTGCCTGGGGCCTGGGCATCGGCCTGATCCTCTACTTCCTGATCGAGCACCGCGCACGCAGCGCGCGCGACGCCGAGGACGAGGAGCCCATTCACGTCGAGGACGACATGGTCGTCGAACAGGATGACGGCCGTGACGAGGTCAGCCAGGCCACCCGCTGAGACAGCGACCTGATCCCAGGCGCTATGCCAGCAGCATGCAGATGGGCCGCCCTCAGGGTGGCCCATCTGCATTGACGACCGGTGGCGGCTCAGGCGCCGCGAGGAAGATGGCCCGCAAAGCAGGTGGGGTCGTCGCTGATCACGCTGGCCACGCCCCAGTCCCACAGGTGAGCGAAGGCTGCCGGATCGTTGGCGGTGTAGCAAAGCAGCGGATAGCCCGCCTCACTGACCGCCAGGGCGCCGCGTCGACTGAGACGTTTCCAGTCGGCGTGTACGCTGTAGATCTCCAACGCCTCGCAGCGCTGCTGCCAGTCGTCGGGAATCCCCTCGAACAGCGCGCCCAGGGCCAGCCGCGCGGCGGGCGCCAGGTCCCGAGCACAGGCCAGCGCCTCGGCGTTGAAGGAGGAGACGATCAGCTTCTCGGAGGAGAGCAGATCCAGCGCCGCGGGTATCGTCTCTTCCACCAGGGCCGCGGCACTGCGACCGCGGTTCACCTTGAGCTCCAGGTTGAGTCCAAGCCCCAGGGCATCGACCAGTGCGAGCATCTCGGAGAGCGTGGCGATACGCTCACCGCGAAACGCATCGCCGAACCAGCCGCCCACGTCAAGTCGGCGCGCCCGGGGCAGATCCAGATCGTTGAGCCGTTCGCGACCGTCCGAGCAGCGCTTGACCGTGGCGTCATGCCAGATCACCGGCGTGCCGTCGCCGAGCAGCTGCACGTCCAGCTCGACCCAGCAACAGTCGGCCGCATGGGCGGCGCGTACCGCAGAGAGGGTGTTTTCGGGGGCTCTGGCCGACAGTCCCCGGTGGGCGATCAGGCGTGGCAGGGTAATGGCGGGATGGGGCATGCAGTGGACTCGGCTCCGGTAGAATAAAGGATGACAGTATCGGCGCCCTTGATGACAGCGAATGGTCGGTAGCATAGCGACCGCGCGGTGCCCCGCCCAGCCTCTTGCTCGTGATCGGAGTGTGCTAGGCTCGCCCGATGACGAAATAAGAACGAGGAGAAGCAATGAAGGTGGTAAGTCTCGAGGCCGGCGCCAGGCGCGATGCCTATCTGGCAAGACTGTGCGCCGCGGTGCATGGCACCCAGGCGGGGCTGGCTCCGCTGGTGGACTTCAGCGGCACCCGTCACCTGTTGTTTCCCGCCGAGGCCGCTCGCCTCTGGGCCCTGCTCGATGACAGGGGACAGCCCCAGGCGCTGGCCCTGCTGGTCATGGATGACAGCGGCGAAGGGATGGCCCTCAGGCTCGCCGCCTCCCTCGAGGAGAGCCGCGAGCCCCTGCGGCGGCTGATCCGCGACCTGGCCCTCAACGCGCCCCTCTGCGCAACGCCGACCGAGACCCTCGACGAGGCGTTCCTGCATGAGTGCGGACTCACCCGCTGGATCGAGGACGGCCAGGGGCAGCGGGTCGGTCTCGCCTTTCAGCACCCGGCTGCGTTGTCCGGCAGGCTGGCGACACCGCTGACCTTCGACGATCAGGCCGTGCTGCGCCGCTTCAAGCACGAGCGCATCTTCTTCGAGGCGGAGAAGCGTGCCTTCGTCGAGGGGCTCGACGCGGTCTGAGCCCACCGAAGGCGGTGCCGACTTGACCGGACAGACGATCGGCGTTTGGATGTTTCCCGTATGCCGACAGTCACTCATCCCTTATAGCTTTTACTAAAACAAGGACTTATCGACATGGCCAAGCGTATCCAGTTTGCCCGCACCGGCGGCTCCGAGGTACTCGAACTCGTCGATGTCTCCTCCGGCGAACCCGGCCCCGGCGAGGTACGCGTCAAGAACGCCGCGGTGGGCCTCAACTTTATCGATATCTACTTCCGCACCGGGCTCTACCCGGCGCCGTCGCTGCCCTCTGGCCTCGGCACCGAAGGCGCGGGCGTCGTCGACGCCGTGGGCGAAGGGGTCACCCACCTCTCGCCCGGTGACCGCGTCGCCTACGCCCAGGGCCCGCTGGGCGCCTACGCCGAGAGGCACACCCTGCCCGCCGAAAAGCTGGTGGCACTGCCCGAGTCCATCGACTTCGAGACCGCCGCGGCCAGCATGCTCAAGGGGCTGACCGTGCAGTATCTGATGCGCCAGACCTTCATGCTCCAGGGGGGCGAGACTATCCTCTGGCACGCCGCCGCCGGCGGCGTGGGCTCCATCGCCTGCCAATGGGCCAGGGCCTTGGGCGTGAAACTGATCGGCACCGTGAGCTCCGCCGGGAAGGCGGCACTTGCCGAGAAGAATGGCGCTTGGGCCACCATCGACTATACGAAGGAAGACGTGGTGGCGCGAGTGCGTGAGCTGACCGATGGCGCCATGTGCGACGTGGTCTATGACTCGGTAGGCAAGGATACCTGGGAGACCTCGCTGGACTGCCTCAAGCCGCGTTCGCTGATGGTCAGCTTCGGCAACGCCTCCGGCGCGGTGGAGGGCGTCAATATCGGCATCCTCAACCAGAAGGGCTCGCTGTTCGTCACCCGCCCCAGCCTCAACGGCTATGCCGATACCCCCGAGCGTATGCAGAGCATGGCCGACGAGCTCTTCGCCATGCTCGAGAGCGGCAAGCTCAAGGTCGAGGTCTCGCACCGCTATCCCCTCAGCGAGGCCGGCAAGGCCCAGGACGCCCTGCAGGGTCGCCAGACTACCGGCTCCACCATCCTGCTGCCCTGAGACAGCGACCGACTCGATAGACGCAGATCGCCCGGCCAGTGGCCGGGCGATCTGCGTTGGGGGCGAGCCTTGGGCCAGCCGACGTTCAGCGCTGCCGCTGCAGCCGGCGTTGACGCAGCGCCCGCCGAGCCAGGGGTACCAGCGCCGCCAGACCAAGCAGCGAGATGGCCAGCACCACCATCAGCAGCGGACTGCCGGTATGGGCATGCACCGCGGGGGCGTCGTGGCCGGGGTGAGCCTGGGCCACGCCGGCCAGCAGCAAGGGGGCGGCGGCCAGTGCGACACGCGCCGTGAGAGTAGAGAGGTGCATCATGGTGGCGTCCTCCTGGCGGACAGGGTCAATGATCAAGGGCATCAGGCGGTGGCGGCCGCGGTGCGGCGCTCCGGCGGCCGGCGCTCCGGCAGCATGCCGCGGTCGAGAATGAACTGGATGATCGTCTCGAGCCCCACGCCGTCGTAGAGGTTGGTGAAGACGAAGGGGCGCTCCCCGCGCATCATCTTCGAGTCGCGCTCCATCACCGCAAGCGAGGCGTGCACCTGCTCGGCGATATCGATCTTGTTGATGATCAGCAGATCCGATTTAGTGATCCCTGGCCCGCCCTTGCGCGGAATCTTGTCGCCGGCGGAGACGTCGATCACGTAGAGGGTCAGGTCCGAGAGTTCGGGGCTGAAGGTGGCCGAGAGGTTGTCGCCGCCGGACTCGACCAGAACCAGTTCCAGTCCCGGGTGGCGTTCCTGAAGTTCATCGATGGCCGCCAGGTTCATGGAGGCGTCCTCCCGGATGGCGGTATGAGGGCAACCGCCGGTCTCCACGCCGAGGATGCGATCCGCGGCCAGCGCCTCGTGTTTGAGCAGGAAGTCGGCATCCTCGCGGGTGTAGATGTCATTGGTGACCACGGCGATATCGTAGTGGTCACGCAGGGCCAGGCAGAGCTGCTTGAGCAGGGCCGTCTTGCCGGAGCCCACCGGGCCACCGACGCCTATCCGAAGGCAATGGGTCATGGTCTTTCCTCCTGGTTTTTCCACGCTAGCTTCTGAACAGTCGGGAATATTGGGTCTCGTGCAGGGCACTGCCCAGTGCCAGGCCGGGCAGCGCCGGGCCAAGGTCGTCGTCATGCATCCCAAGCGCCTCATCCACCGCCGAGACCAGCGCCGGGCGCAACCGCTCCACCACGCGCTGGGCGGCGGTATGTCCCAACGGCAGCGCCTTGCAGGCAACCGCCAGCTGGTTCTCCAGCCAGGCCCAGGCGAAGCCGAGCAGCGCCTGCCGCACTGGCACCCTGCGGACATGGGCCGTCCAGGCGAAGAGCGTGACGTAGCCGGCTCCCGGGGGCAGCGGCGGCTCCTCCAATGAAGCGCGATTCGGCAATAACTCGAGACTGCCCAGCAAGCGAGTGAGCGAGGCCCCTAGCCGCGAATCCTCGGCGGCGAGCTCGGCGGTCTCTCGGTTGGCGGCAAGCCACTGGTCCCATTCGGTTATCGCCTCGCCGTCGCCCGCCGCCCAGGCCGCCTGCAGGCGCGAAAGCGCCGGCAGCTCGCAGCGTGTCAGCCCATCCGCGAGCACCCCGTCGAGCCAGTCGCCGAGGCTCGCCTCGTCCGTGACCCAACCCAGTTCGAAGGCACTTTCCAGCCCCTGGGAGAAAGCGAAGGCGCCGATGGGCAGCGCGGGACTGACCAGCTGCAGCAAGCCCAGCAGTGCCAGGTCATCGACCTGCCCGGACGCCGAAGGTATCTTGGCGGCCTCAGTGGGCATGGGGGTGAACCTGATCATGGTCGTGGCTGTGTTCGTGGTCGTGGGAATGGGCGTGTGAATGGCCGCCAGACTGCTGGTAGGCGCCGGGCTCTGGGTCGAAGGTGGCCTTATGGCGTTCGAGCACCGCCCCGAGCCGTTCGGCCAGCGCCTCCAGCACATGGTCGGGCGGAAAGCGCACGAAACCGCCCCGCGCATCCTCCCCCAGCACCAGCTGCACGTGGCGGTTGCCCAGATGGTAGGCGAGCCGCGCCAGGGGCAGGCCGGACGCAACGCGAGCGGTCACCACCGGCTCGACGGCGGCACGAATGCGCACCACCTCGCCCCCCTCGGCGCGCAGCCCCTCGCCGTCGCGCAGCACAGGGCCACGATGCAGGAACAGGCCCAGCTCGCGCCCGCTGTCGCTCATCGCCTTGAGGCGTCCCAGCACGCGCCGCTCATAGGGCAGTGTCAGGCTGTCGGTGGCCCGTTCCGCGGCGATGACTCCCAGACGTTCTGTCAGTGTCAGCATGTCGGCTCCTAGAAGAGGTGGTAGCGCTGCGCCAGGGGCAGCTCGGTGGCGGGCTCGCAGGTCAACAGCTCACCGTCGCAGCGCACTTCGTAGGTCTGCGGGTCCACGGTGAGTGCGGGGCAGGCGTCGTTGAGCTTCATATCGCCCTTGCGCACGCCGCGCACATCGCGGCATGCGGAGAGCTCGCTATTGAGCCCCAATCGTTCCTTGATACCGGCGTCCAGCGCCGCCTGGCAGACAAAGGTCAGGCGTGTCTGGTTGGCGGCGCGACCCAGGGCACCGAACATATAGCGGTAGTGCACCGGCTGGGGCGTAGGGATCGAGGCGTTGGGGTCGCCCATGGGGGCGGCGGCGATCATTCCCCCCTTGATGATCATGGCGGGCTTGGTCCCGAAGAAGGCCGGCTTCCAGAGCACCAGATCGGCCAGCTTGCCCACCTCCACGGAGCCCACTTCGTGGCTGATTCCGTGGGTGATCGCCGGGTTGATGGTGATCTTGGCGATATAGCGCTTGGCCCGAAAGTTGTCGGCGCCAAGCGCCTCGTCCTCGGGCAGCAGGCCGCGCTGGACCTTCATCTTGTGGGCGGTCTGCCAGGTCCGGCAGATCGACTCGCCGACCCGGCCCATGGCCTGGGAGTCGGAGGCGATCATCGAGATCACCCCCAGGTCGTGAAGGATATCCTCGGCGGCGATGGTCTCGCGGCGGATGCGGGAATCAGCGAAGGCCACGTCCTCGGGAATGTTCGGGTCGAGGTGGTGACACACCATCAGCATGTCCAGGTGCTCGTCGATGGTGTTGACCGTGTAGGGCCGCGTCGGATTGGTCGAGGACGGCAGCACATAGGGCTTCGAACAGGCGGTGATGATGTCAGGTGCATGGCCGCCCCCGGCCCCTTCGGTGTGGTAGGTGTGAATCCCGCGCTCCTTGAAGGCCGCCAGGGTGTCTTCCACAAAGCCCGACTCGTTCAGGGTGTCGGTGTGAATGGCAATCTGGACGTCATAACGCTCGGCGACGGCGAGGCAGTTGTCGATGGCCGCCGGCGTGGTGCCCCAGTCCTCGTGGAGCTTGAGGCCCATGGCGCCGGCCTCGAGCTGGGCCTCGAGTGCCTCGGGCAGGCTGGCATTGCCCTTGCCGAGGAAACCGATGTTCATCGGCAGATCGTCCACCGCCTGGAGCATCTTGCCCAGGTGCCACTCCCCCGGGGTGCAGGTGGTGGCATTGGTGCCGGTCGCCGGTCCGGTGCCGCCGCCCAGCATGGTGGTGATGCCGCTCATCAGCGCCTCCTCCACCTGCTGGGGGCAAATAAAGTGGATATGCGCATCGATGCCGCCGGCGGTGAGGATCCTGCCCTCGCCGGCGATGATCTCGGTGCCGGGGCCGATGACGATCGTCACGTCGGGCTGGGTGTCGGGATTGCCCGCCTTGCCAATAGCGGCGATGCGACCCTGCTGGAGCCCCACGTCGGCCTTGACGATGCCCCACCAGTCGAGGATCAGGGCGTTGGTGATCACCGTGTCCATAACCGTGGCATCGTGGCGCTGGCTCTGACCCATGCCGTCGCGAATCACCTTGCCGCCGCCGAACTTCACCTCCTCGCCATAGTGGGTGGCATCGCGCTCCACCTCGATCCACAGCTCGGTGTCGCCCAGGCGCACCCGATCGCCCACCGTGGGGCCGTACATGTCGGCATAGGCCTGGCGGCTGATGGTATTGGGAGAGCTCATGACTGTCCTCCTTCAAGCGTCCCCATGACCTCACCGCGAAAGCCGTAGACATGGCGCCGGCCGGCGTAGGGAATCAGCGTCACCTCGCGGGTCTGGCCCGGCTCGAAGCGGATCGCCGTGCCGGCGGCCACATCGAGACGATGGCCACGTGCCTTGGCACGATCAAAGGTGAGGGCCGGGTTGGCCTCGGCGAAGTGGTAGTGGGAGCCGATCTGGATCGGACGGTCGCCGGTGTTGGCGACCTCGACGGTGATCCGCTCGCGCCCTGCACAGAGCGCGATCTCGCCGTCCTTCAACTGGTACTCACCTGGAATCGTCGGGCCGGACATCATCGCGGGCTCCTTAGACAATGGGGGTGTGGACGGTGACCAGCTTGGTGCCGTCGGGGAAGGTGGCCTCGACCTGTACCTCGTCGACCATCTCGGCCACCCCCTCCATGACGTCGTCGCGGGAGAGGATCTCGCGGCCGGCGCTCATCAGCTCGGCCACCGTGCGCCCATCGCGTGCCCCCTCCAGGATCTCGAAGCTGATCAGCGACACGGCCTCGGGATAGTTGAGCTTCAAGCCTCGGGCGCGACGACGTTCGGCCAGCTGGGCCGCCATAAAGAGCAGCAGCTTGTCCTTGTCGCGGGGGGTCAGTTCCATATCGGGTCTCCGTGGAAGATGGGGATCAGGTTCGCCAGATGCGCGGCGCGTGGGCCTCGAGGCCCAGCAGCCTGGGACGCAGGATCTGCCAGGCGTCTTCGCATAACCCCCAGGCCTCGCGGCACTCCTGGCCCAGGTAACGCACCAGCAGCACCCCCTGGCGCACGCTGACCGCCCAGCGGGTCGAGGCGCCAAGCGCCACGCGCAGGGCCTCGACGGCATCGCGCTCATCGTCCAGGCCTACCGCCCAGAGCGTGGCCTGCACGGTAGCGCCGCCCTGCCCCCAGCGCCCGTGGAAGCGCGGGTGGGCCGGATCCAGGGGCTGACGCTCGATCCATAGCGGTTTGCCGTAGCGCATAAGCCGGAAACGCTGGTCGATGCGACCCGACACAAAGGGCAGCGCACTGGCGGGGCGACCCAGGGCCAGCACCTCCCAGCCCAGGCATCGCGCACTGCCAGCAAGCGCCATGCTGGTGGCCTGCTCGCCCCGGGCTCCGTCGAAGGCGATGGTCTCCTGGGGGAGCCACTCGAGCGTGGCGCCCTCCTCCACACGCAGCCGAACCTGCTGGTGCGCGGCGACGCCGTGGCTATCGGCTCGGTAGAGCTTGTTGGCGGCCGGCGTGGTCAAGAGGGCGTGGGCCCCTTCCTCCACTCCGACATCGATACTGAGGGTATCGCCGCTGACCAGCCCGCCTGGCGGGTGCAGCAGGTAGACATGACAGGCGCCCCGGGTTCCTTCCGGATAGAAGGCGCGTTGCACCCGCAGCGGCCCGCGATGTCGCGCATGAACCAGACGGGTCACGTCCCGGCGGGAAGCGAAGCCCAGGTCCAGGGAGGCCTCCCAGCGGCGCGCGGCATCGAAGCGATGGCCGGAGTCCGTCGGCGGTGTGGCATCCCGGCAAGTCTCGAAAACGGTCATGGGCGGCTCGTGATCCAGCGTCTCTGCACAGCTATCAGCAAGCGGCGTACCAGAAGGGGAAAGGCAATGTTTTCCGTATACTATTCAGCACGTTGAATATTCTCTCGAGCACCGGCCGCCCTCCCTTCGCCTTATTGAGGTGCGCCACTGCGCGAACAAATGCACTTATTGAGTGCGGAGAGACGTGCAGGCTTGCCATCAAGGTGCAAGATACGTTGGTTCACCAATGAGGATGTCTTGCAAGCGGCTTCCTGGCGCTGGGCATTCCAGGCGTCATGACCTATACCGTCAGATGCGCCTTGATCAGCGCATCGGTCAGCTCGCCGATCGGCCCCCGGGCCACCGGCCGGCCGCGATCCATGATCACAAAGCGGTCGGCGAACCGACGGGCGAAGGGGAGCTTCTGTTCCACCAGCAGAACGGTCAGGCCGTCCTCCTTGATCAGCCGGCGGATCACCTCGCCGATCAGGGTGACGATATTGGGCTGAATGCCCTCCCCGGGTTCATCCAGGATCAGCAGGCGCGGTTCGATCACCAGCGCCCGGCCGATGGCCAGCTGCTGTTGCTGGCCGCCGGAAAGATCGCCGCCACGACGATGCTTCATCTCTTCGAGCACCGGGAAGAGCTCGAAGATGCGGGACGGTATGGTGCGGCGGCCGTCGCTTCGGGCGGCGAGGCCGGTGCGCAGGTTCTCCTCCACGGTAAGCAGCGGGAAGATCTGCCGACCCTGGGGCACATAGCCGATGCCCAGCCGCGAGCGCTCCTCGACCCGCTGGCGGGTCAGCTCCACGTCATCGGCATAGCGAATGCTGCCGTCGGAGACGGCCACCTCGCCCATGATCGCCTTCATCAGGGTGGTCTTGCCCACCCCGTTGCGCCCCATCACGCAGGTGCACTCCCCCGCCGGCACCTCGAGGTCGAGATCCCAGAGGGTGTGGCTCTCGCCGTAATACTGGTTGAGCTTGTCGATGGTCAGCATCACGCCTCCTCGTCCCGGCCTTCTGAACCCAGGTAGACTTCGATCACCTTCGGGTCGTTGGACACCTGATCCATGCTCCCCTCCGCCAGCACGCTGCCCTGGTGCAGCACCGTCACCTGGCGCGCGATGGAACGCACGAATCCCATATCGTGCTCGACGACGACAACGGACTGTTTCCCCGCCAGCCCGGTCAGCAGTTCGGCGGTACGCGCCATCTCCTGCTCGGTCATCCCGGCCACCGGCTCGTCCACCAGCAGCAACCGGGGCCGCTGCATCAGCAGCATGCCGATCTCCAGCCACTGCTTCTGGCCGTGGGAGAGGATCCCCGCCGGACGGCCATGCAGCTCGACCAGGCCGATGGTGACGAGCACCTCCTCGATGCGATCGCGGATCTCTCCGCTCATGCGCGCCGTCAGCGTGGGCAGGATGCGCTTGTCGGCGGCCATGGCCAGCTCCAGGTTCTCGAACACCGAGAGCGCCTCGAACACCGTGGGCTTCTGGAACTTTCGGCCGATGCCGAGGCTGGCGATTTCAGGTTCGTTCATGGCCAGCAGGTCGTGGCGGCTGCCGAACCATACCGAACCGCTGTCAGGGCGGGTCTTGCCGGTGATGATGTCCATCATGGTGGTCTTGCCGGCGCCGTTGGGACCGATGATGCAGCGCAGCTCACCGTCGTCGACGGTCAGGTTGAGGTTGTGGATGGCCTTGAAACCATCGAAGCTCACCGTGACGTCCTCCAGATAGAGAATGGGACCGTGGCGCACATCCACCGGCGAGACGGCGGGCACCAGGAAATCGAAGACGCGATCGCGGTCGGCGAAGGATCGCAGCAGGCTCATGGGGTCACCTCCCTGCCCGTCGCACCAGCGTCATCCGGCCGTCGGCGACGCTTCAGGCGATAGGCAAGCAGGCCGGCGACGCCTCGGGGCAGGAATACCGTGACCAGCACAAAGAGCCCGCCCAGGGCGAACAACCAGGCGTCGGGCATCACCCCGGTGAACACCGTCTTGGCGTAGTTGACCAGTATCGCCCCGATCACGGCGCCATAGAGGGTCGCCCGGCCCCCCAGCGCGACCCACAGCACGATCTCGATGGAGAACAGCGGCGAGAATTCGCTGGGGTTGATGATCCCCACCTGGGGCACGTAGAGGGCGCCGGCAAGGCCCGCCAACATGGCCGAGACCACGAAGACGAACAGTTGGAATCGCTCGACTCGGTAGCCGAGAAAACGGGTGCGGGCTTCGGCATCGCGGGTAGCGATACAGACCCGGCCCAGCTTGCTAACGACGATCGCCCGGCACAGCAGGTAGCCCAGGGCCAGCGCCACCCCGGTGGCCAGGAAAAGCCCGAGGCGGGTCTCGTTGCTGCGCAGATTGAAGCCGAGAATATCGCGGAAGTCGGTCAGCCCGTTGTTGCCGCCGAATCCCATCTCGTTGCGGAAGAAGGCCAGCATCAGAGCGAAGGTCAGCGCCTGGGTGATGATCGACAGGTAGACCCCGGTCACCCGGGAGCGGAAGGCCAGGAAGCCGAACACCAGCGCCAGGATCCCCGGCGCCAACAGCACCATCAGGAAGGCGAACCAGGCCATGTCGAACCCGGCCCAGTACCAGGGCAGGCTATCCCAGCTGAGGAACACCATGAAATCCGGCAGCTCCGGGTGGCCATAGACCCCGCGGTCGCCGATCTGGCGCATCAGGTACATGCCCATGGCGTAGCCGCCCAGAGCGAAGAAGGCACCGTGGCCGAGGCTCAGGATACCCAGGTAGCCCCACACCAGATCCACCGCCACGGCGAGCAGCGCATAGCTCAGGTACTTGCCGAAGAGATTGACGGTATAGGCGTTGACGTGGAGGGCATGGCCCTGGGGCACCGCCACATGCAGCAGGGTCACCAGGGTCATGGCGGCCAGCAGCACGGCCAGGAAGAGCTGCGTCGAGCGCTCCGCGAAGGGGCGCGTCAGCCAGAATCTCGAAGCCAGCATGAATCAGCCCTCCGCCGCACGGCCCTTCTGCGGAAAGAGTCCGCGGGGGCGCTTCTGGATGAACAGGATGATGAAGACCAGCACGATGATCTTGGCCAGCACGGCCCCGGCCCAGGGCTCCAGCACCTGGTTGATCACACCCAGCGACAGGCCCGCCACCAGGGTGCCCCAGAGGTTCCCGACGCCGCCGAACACCACCACCATGAAGGAGTCGATGATGTAGTTCTGGCCCAGGTTGGGCCCGACGTTGGTGAGCTGGGACAGCGCCACCCCGGCAAGCCCCGCGACCCCGGAGCCCAGGGCAAAGGTCAGAATATCGACCCGGGTCGCACGGATGCCCATGGAGCGGGCCATGGCGCGGTTCTGGGTCACCGCCCGCACCTCGAGCCCCAGTCGGGTGCGACGCATGATCAGCATCAGGCCGGCAAACACCGCCAGGGCGAAGCCGATCACCACCATGCGGTTGAGCGTCAGCGACAGGGCATCGTTGATGGCGATGGAGCCGCTCATCCACTCCGGCGACACCACCGTGCGGTTCTGTGGCGAGATCACCGTGCGGACCAGCTGCTGCAGGATCAGGCTGATGCCGAAGGTGGCCAGCAGGGTCTCCAGCGGCCGCCCCTTGAGGAACTGGATCACCCCGCGCTCGATGGCGATGCCGACCAGCGCCGCCACCAGGAAGCCGGCGGGGACCGACAACACCAGCGCCAGGCCCGGCTGACCGGGCAGCAGCTGCTGCATGGCCCAGGTGGTGTAGGCACCGAGCATGATCAGCTCGCCATGGGCCATATTGATCACCCCCATCACGCCGAAGGTAATGGCCAGGCCGATGGCCGCCAGCACCAGCACCGAGCCCAGCGAGAGCCCGAAGTAGAGGGTCTCCGCGGCGCGGTTGACCTTGAGCAGCTGTTCGATGTCGTTCAGCGCGCTGCGTGCCGCATCGGCCAGCACCGCATCGTCTTCATTGGCGGCGCGGTTGAGCGCCACGCGGACGCGCGGATGAAGGCTGCCCTGAAGGTCGGCGACGGCGGCCGCTTCGCCCTGCTCAAGGCGATGGATGGCCAGGGCCTGGACCAGACGGCTGCGCACCTGGGCATCCTCTTCGCCCTCGATCACCTCGGCCAGGGGGCCAGCCAGGTCGACGTCCACCTCGCCCAGCAGCCGCTCGGCGGAAGCGCGCCGCAGGTCGAGATTCGGCGAATAGAGATCCACCACGGCGATGGCGCTGCGCAGCTGGTTGCGCAGCGCATTATTGATGCCGAGGCGATCCAGGTCGCGGCGTGACATCTCCCCCAGCGGCTCGCCGGTCAGGGCGTCCGCCACCGGCCAGTCGCGGCCGCGGTTGTCGAGCACCACCACGAAGCGGCCGTCCTCACTGCGCTGCAGGCGGCCGTCGAGAAGCGCCTGCAGCCAGCCGCGGGCGCGGGGATCGTCGCTCTGAACAATGACGTCGATGGCGCGGGCCTTGTCATCGAACGCACGTACGTCGAGAGACTCAAGCAGTGCCCGGGCGTCGGCTTCCTCGGTCTGGGCCTGGGCGACCGAGGGCATCAGCAGCACAAGCAGGAGTGTCAGCAGCCCGGCCAGCGGGGCACGACCGGTTCGTGTCCTGGCCAAACCGGGCCATGACGACGGGAAGTTCCTCATCGGGAGTTCCTCTGGAATCGGGAGCGGTAAGGCGTCGAGAAGGCGTGCTCCCCCGCCGGGCGGCGGGGGATGGGTCAGGCTTACTCGGCCAGGGCGGCCTCGGCCTCCTCGGCCGCCGTGCTGCCACCACAGGAGCCGCTGGCGACGTTGAAGTTGCCGCAGCGCATCGGGGCACGCCAGTCGGCGATCAGGTCACGAGAACCCGGCAGGAAGTCGGACCAGGCATCACCGACCACGGTGGACGGCGTCTGCCAGACAATATCGAACTGGCCGTTGTCCTGGATCTCGCCGATCAGCACCGGCTTGGTGATGTGGTGGTTGGGCATCATGGCCGCGTAGCCGCCGGTAAGGTTGGGCACCGCCACGCCGATGATGGCGTCCTTGACGGCATCCACGTCGGTGGTGCCGGCCTTGCGCACCGCTTCTGCCCACATGTTGAAGCCGATGTAGTGGGCCTCCATCGGGTCGTTGGTCACCGCCTCCTCGTCGCCGGTCCACTCGATCCAGGCGTCGATGAAGTCATAGTTGGCATCGGTATCGACGCTCATGAAGTAGTTCCAGGCAGCCAGGTGGCCGACCAGCGGGCCGGTATCGATACCGGTGAGTTCCTGTTCGCCCACCGAGAAGGCCACCACCGGGATGTCCGCGGCGTCAATGCCCTGGTTGGCCAGTTCGCGGTAGAAGGGCACGTTGGCATCGCCGTTGATGGTGGAGACCACCGCGGTCTTCTTGCCCTCGGAGCCGAAACGGCGGATCTCGGCGACAATGTTCTGCCAGTCCGAGTGGCCGAATGGGGTGTAGTTGACCAGGATATCTGCCTCGGCCACCCCGAACTCCTCCTGGAGGTAGGCCTCGAGGATGCGGTTGGTGGTGCGCGGATAGACGTAGTCGGTGCCGGCCAGCACCCAGCGCTCCACGCCGACCTGGTCATGCAGGTAGTTCACCGCCGGAATGGCCTGCTGGTTGGGCGCCGCCCCGGTGTAGAAGACGTTCTCGGAGGACTCCTCCCCCTCGTACTGCACCGGGTAGAAGAGCAGACCGTTGAGTTCCTCGAAGACCGGCAACACCGCCTTGCGTGACACCGAGGTCCAGTTGCCGAAGACCACGTCCACCTCATGCTGGGCCAGCAGCTCCCGGGCGCGTTCGGCAAACAATGGCCAGTTGGAGGCTGGGTCCACCACCACCGCCTCTAGCCGACGGCCGAGCAGTCCGCCCTCCTGGTTCTGCTTTTCGACCAGCATCTCCACGGTGTCCTTGAGCACCGTCTCGCTGATCGCCATGGTACCCGAGAGCGAGTGCAGGATACCGACCTTGATCGGCTCTTCCTGAGCCAGGGCCTGACCGCCGGCCCCCTGCAGGGAGGCGGCCAGCAGCGCAGCGGCCAGGGGACGCAGCAGCAGTGTCTTGCGATGAGATAGGGTCATGGGAATCTCCATGCTCACAAGGGTTGTTGTTGGGTAGCAAGAAGACGCTGCAAGGGGTGCGCCAGCAGGCGACATTCCCCGAAAAGAACAACCATTACAATTATTTGCCGAATGGAAAAAGTATGCCAGAAGGCCCCGACTGCACTCTGCCGGTGCAATATTCAGCCCGCTGGGCGCCGGCAATGCACCACCCCTCCCCCGGTGATGCACGCCGTCAGTCCCGACGCACCCCGACGGTGCAGATGCCAGCAGGAGACCATCCACGGCGGGATTAGTCGGCCCGGTACAGCATCCATCAGGTGGCCATCAAAGATGCGTACCGGTATCCCAGCCTTTGGCGTCGGCACGGGCGGCATCGAACCAGGCGAGACAGTCGTGGAGCGACACGACGCCGCCGACAATGATCAGAGTGGGCGGCTGGACGCGCTCGCCTCGCAACGCCCCCGGCATATCAGCCAGGGTGCCACGGTGCACGCGCTGGCGAGCCGTGCTGCCCTGCTCGATCAGGGCCACCGGCGTGTCGGCCGGCAGTCCATGGGCGACCAGTTGCCGGCAGATCTCGGGCAGGCCGTGCAACCCCATGTAGAAGACCAGGGTCTGGCCAAAACTGGCCAGGGCCGACCAGTCCAGATTGGCGCTACCGTTCTTGAGATGGCCGGTGATGAAGCGCACCGACTGGGCGTGGTCGCGGTGAGTCAGGGGAATGCCGGCGTAGGCCGCGCAGCCCGAGGCCGCGGTGATACCGGGAATTACCTCGAAATCGACGCCCGCCTCCGCCAGCGTCTCGAGCTCCTCCCCGCCGCGCCCGAAGATGAAGGGGTCTCCGCCCTTGAGACGTACCACCCGCTTGCCTGCCCTGGCCCAGTCGACGAGTGCCCGGTTGATGTCCTGCTGGGGCAGGCTGTGATCGGAGCGCGCCTTGCCGACATAGAGCCGCCAGGCGTCGGGGCTGGCCAGCGCGAGCACTTCCGGGCTGACCAGGCGGTCATGCAGGATTACCTCGGCCACCTGCAGACGACGCAGCGCCTTGAGGGTCAACAGTTCCGGATCGCCGGGCCCGGCACCCACCAGGCTGACCCGACCGGAGGGCATGGTCGACCCGGGCGGGAGGACGCCGGGCATATCATGCCCCGGAGGGTGTCGCGGCCAATCGCGCTGCATATACCTTAAACCTCAACAAAACCTATCCGTTATTCTCTAAGGTAATTTAAGAGGGGCGCACTTTCCACTCGCCTCTGGTCACAAGGATATAACGCTCGCTCCTTCGCCAGAGGGGCAAGAGCGCTGCAGCGGAATCGGCTAGCGCATGAGGGTCTCCACGCTGGCCACCTTATCGTCCATATGTTGCTCCCGGTCGGTGCGGGTACCCAGCTTGAGCGTGGTAGTAATGCGCGGGACGCCCATCTCGTGCACCACCTCATGACAGCGCTTGACCACTGCCATCACCTCGTCCCAGGGCCCCTCGATATTGGTGCCGTAGGCGTGCATGCGATGTACGAGGCCGGAGGCCTGGATCACCCTCTGGCAGGCGACAATCTGCGGCGAGACCGAAACGCCCACTCCCATAGGGACAACACAGAGATCGATAATGACGTGCATGACGTTGACTCCTCGTAGCAAAGCCGCGATTTAACAGTAAGGGGCGATTCCCCCGGCTTTTCCTGCTGGTCTATGCTCAAGGCTACCGGACAGGACAACGAACGTAACGTCCGGCGCCGCCGCCAGCGACAAGTATTTTGTCAAACCTGCTGGACCAGGAGGACCCCATGACCAGCGACACCAGCATCGGCCCCATTGCCCTTCCCGACACCCGTGCCCGCCATGTCTTCGAACAGTTGCTGGAGGGCTCTGGCGTTGCCCTCAACGGCGATGCTCCCCAGGACCTGCGGGTCTTCCATCCGGATTTCTTTTCGAGGGTGCTGCATCAGGGCACTCTGGGGCTTGGCGAAGCCTATATGGACGGCTGGTGGGAGTGCGATCGGCTCGACGAGATGGCTTGCCGGCTGATTCAGCACGGCCTTGGCGAACGCGCCCACACTCCCTCCGAGCGCCTGATGTATCGGCTCCAGTCCGGTTTCTTCAACCTGCAGAGCAAGGCGCGCGCCTACATCGTCGGTGAGGCCCACTATGACCTCGGCAACGATCTGTTCGAACGGATGCTCGACCCCACGATGTGCTACTCCTGCGGCTACTGGAAGGACGCCAATACGCTTCACGAGGCTCAGCAGGCCAAGCTGGAGCTCGCCTGCCGCAAGCTCCAACTCGAGCCGGGCATGCACGTGCTGGACATTGGCTGTGGCTGGGGAAGCTTCGCCGAGCATGCCGCTCGTCACCACGGGGTCGAGGTGACCGGCATCACCATTTCGCGGGAGCAGGCTGAACTTGCCCGTCAGCGCTGCCGTGATCTGCCTGTGACCATCGAGCTCAAGGATTATCGCGACCTTGAGGAACACTACGACCGCGTGGTCTCCATCGGCATGTTCGAGCATGTGGGCCACCGCAACTATTCCAACTACTTCGAAATCGTGGCACGGCAGCTGGCGCCCGACGGGCTATTCCTGCTCCACACCATCGGCGCCAACCATTCGGAGATCCGCGCCGACCCCTGGATCAACAAGTACATCTTCCCCAACGGCGTGCTGCCCTCGGCCATGCATATCGCCCGGACCAGCGAGGATCACCTGCTGATGGAGGACTGGCAGAACTTCGGCCCCGACTACGACCCGACCCTGATGGCCTGGCTCGAGAACTTCGACACCCGCTGGAATGAGGTAGCGGCGAACTACAACGAGCGCACCAGGCGAATGTTCCGTTATTACCTTGCTATCTGTGCCGGCGCCTTCCGAGCGCGCCATATGCAGCTATGGCAGGTCGTGTTCTCCCATCATCGCCAGCGGCGCTACGACGCCCCGAGGTAGTCACCGGCCCCTGACCGCTGCGAATCGTCTATACTGTACACCCATACATAAGCAGGGTGACCAGGGAATGGCGGCATGATCGAGCAGACACTTCGGCAGGTCTTCGGCTACAGCGTCTTTCGTCCCGGCCAGCGGCCGGTGATCGAAGCGGTTGTGGCCGGCCGTTCGGCGGCAGCCATCTTTCCCACCGGCTCCGGCAAGTCGCTCTGCTACCAGTTACCCGCCCTGCATCTGCCCCACCTGACGCTGGTGATCTCGCCGCTGCTGGCGCTGATGCAGGATCAACTCGCCTTCCTTCAGCGTCACGGGATAGCCGCGGCCAGCATCGACTCCAGCCAGAGCCGCGAGCAGGCCGCTGCGGTCATGAACGGGGTCGAACGTGGCGAGATCCGCATCCTCATGGTGTCGGTGGAACGCCTGAAGAATGAGCGCTTCCGCGCCTTCATTGGCCGGATACCGATCTCGCTGATGGTGATCGATGAGGCTCACTGCATCTCCGAGTGGGGCCACAACTTCCGCCCCGACTATCTGAAGCTCCCCGACTACCAGCGCGAGTTCGGCATCTCCCAGGCGCTGCTGCTCACTGCGACCGCCACGCCACGGGTCATCGAGGACATGCGCCAACGCTTTGCCATCGCGGATTCCGACGTTACCGCCACCGGCTTCTACCGGCCCAACCTGGACCTGACGGTCTCCCCGGTGGCCGCCGAGTCGCGCCCCCGTGCCTTGGCGACCTGGCTGCGGGCGCGTCAGGGCGGTGAGTCCGCCTTTCCCACCATCGTCTATGTCACCCTGCAGCAGACCGCCGAGCGGCTGGCCGCCTACCTGAGCAAGGCCGGCATTGCCGCCACGGCCTACCATGCCGGACTAGAGAGCGAACGCCGCGAGGCGATCCAGCGCAATTTCATGGCTGGCGATATCTCCTGCATCGTCGCCACCATCGCCTTCGGCATGGGCATCGACAAGGCCGATATTCGCGCCGTGGTGCATTTTGATCTGCCCAAGTCGATCGAGAACTACAGCCAGGAGATCGGCCGCGCGGGTCGTGACGGCCAGCCGTCGGAGTGCCTGATGCTGGCGGGCCGTGACACCCTGGGCGTGCTGGAGACCTTCGTCTATGGCGATACCCCGGAGCGTCACGGCATCGGCCAGGTGATCGATGCGCTGGTCGATGCCGCCGAGCGCCACGGCGGCGATTGGGAGCTCACCCTGACATCGCTCTCCCGGGAGAGCGATATCCGCCCGCTGCCCCTCAAGACATTGCTGGTGCAGTTGGAGCTGCGCGGCATCATCGCCCCGCGTCACAGCTATTTCGCCGACTACCGCTTCCGTCTGCATGGCGAGGCCGGCGACCTGGTCAACCGCTTTCAGGGCGAGCGGCGCGACTTCGTCCAGGCCCTGCTCGATGCCTCGCCCAGAGCGCGCACCTGGCATGCCCTGGACTTCGCGACCCTGGAACGGCTGGGCACCGAGCGCGGGCTGGACGTCCAGCGCAGCCGGGTGCTCACCGCCCTGGAGTTCTTCGTCGAAAAGGGGTGGATGATCCTCGAGACCAAGCAGCTTACCGAGGTCTACCGAGTGCTCGACGCGCCCCGAGACCCCGGCGCTCTCGGCGACGAGCTCCACGCCGACTTTCGCGACAAGGAGCAGGCCGAGATGGACCGGCTGCACGCCATGCTGGCGCTGTTCGAGTCAGACGACTGCCTCACCCGACGACTGGCCGACTGGTTCGGCGATGCCCAGGCTCCGATCCACTGCGGCCACTGCTCCGCCTGCCGCGGCGAGCCCGCCCGGCTGCCGGCGCCGCCGCCCCTGGCGCCACTGGAGACCCGGGAGATCGTGGCGCACCTGGATGCCCTGCGCCCCCGGCTGGCGGAGGATGCCAGCGGTGGCCCCGCCACGGCGGACCTGCTGACTCGCTTCCTGTGCGGCATCGCCACTCCTCGGCTCACCCGGCTGAAGGCACGCGGCCTGCCCAGCTTCGGTGCGCTGGCGGCCTACCCCTACGCCGAGGTGCGCGAGAAGGCTGTGGCGCTGACAGAGGCCTGAGCGGCGCCGGCTCAGCGCAGCCCCGGCAGCCGGCCATGCCGCTGCAGCCAGCGGGTCAGCAGGTGCACCGGCACATAGATCAGCAGCGGCCACAGCACCATCAGCGCCCCCAGGTAGACCAGCGGCGCCAGCCACTCCTGATGCTGACCGAAGGGGCCATGGACCCAGTTGATATTGCGCTCTGGCTCGGTGAACAGGTAGCTCAACAGCAGCACCACCAACGTCAGCAGGGTCTGCCACCGCAAGGCGCCGCGTGCATAGCCCAGCCGGGCGACGCCGATGCCCGCCACCAGCGGGAGTATCACGTGGTAAAGCGACATGGCGCGGGCCAAGGGCGGGTGCTCGGCGTCGAACATGTATTCGGTGCCGCCGATGGGGTGCATGCCGGTCAGCGCCGCCACGGCGACATCGAGACTCCATAGCCCCCCGACCAGTGCCACCGCCAGCCACTGCATCGACATCAGAGTGCGTCGTTCGCTCCACAGCGCGACCAACAGCAGAAAGCTAGCCAGATTACACAGCCAGAAGAAATTCTGGGCGCCGAGAAGCACCACGTAACTCGGCGCCCAGACGATAATCCAAACGGTGAAGGCCCACTTGAGCCAGAGAGGAATCCCCGCGTAGGGTGTCTGCACCGAAGAGAATGCTGGCATTTTCTCCTCCAGGACAAGCCCTCGGGTTCGAGGGCAGAATTCCAATTGGCATCGGCTTGACGTCCCGGCCGAGCTGCACGACCTTTCGTGATGAACTTACCATTCCAGGAGGATGTACCATGGGCAAGCTTTCCCAACAGGCCTGCGAGGCCTGCAGCATCGACGCCCCGCGAGTCACCGACGACGAGATGGACGAGTACCGTCGGGATGTGCCCGAGTGGCAGATCGTCGAGCGCGATGGCATCATGCAGCTTGAACGAACCTTCACGTTCAAGGATTTCGTGCAGGCCCTCGACTTCACCCAGCGCGTCGGCGAGATCGCCGAAGACGCTGATCACCATCCTGCGATTCTTACCGAATATGGCAAGGTGACCGTGACCTGGTGGTCCCACAAGATCAAGGGTCTGCACAGAAACGACTTCATTCTTGCCGCCAGAACCGACGAGGTAGCGAAATAAATGTTCGAACACATTGAGCGGGTTCCCGGGGACGCCATCCTCGGTCTGATCGAAGCCTTCAAGAAGGACACCAACCCTCAGAAGGTCGATCTCGGCGTCGGCGTTTACAAGGACGCCAAGGGCAACACCCCGGTGATGCGCGCCGTCAAGGAAGCCGAGTCCCTGCTGCTCAAGAACGAGACCACCAAGACTTACATCGGCTCCCACGGGGCGCCGGCGTATGGTGCCGTCGTATTGCCCATGGTGCTGGGCGAAGGCTCGCCGGTGCTGGAGGCCAAGCGTGCCAGCGCCACCCAATCGCCCGGCGGCACCGGTGCCCTGCGCCTGGCGGCAGACTTCATCGCCAAGCAGTTGCCCGGCAAGGACATCTGGGTCTCTGATCCGACCTGGCCGAACCATCTGGGTATCTTTCCGGCCGCCGGCCTGACCCTGCACAAATATCCCTACGTGGATGCCGAGAACCGCCTCGACTTCGAGGGCATGCTCACGGCGCTCAAGCAGATCCCCGAGGGGGATGTGGTGCTGCTGCACGCCTGCTGCCACAACCCCACCGGTTTTGATCTCTCTCAGGCGCAGTGGCAAGCCGTGCTCGAGGTGGTGCGCGAGCGCCAGCTTCTCCCGCTGATCGACTTCGCCTACCAGGGCTTTGGCGAGGGGCTCGACGAGGACGCCTTCGCGGTACGCCTGCTGGCCGAGAACCTCGACGAGGTGATCATCACCAGTTCCTGCTCCAAGAACTTCGGTATCTACTGCGAGCGTACCGGCTGCCTGATCATGGTGGCGAAGAACACCGAGCAGATGGAGAACGTCCGCTCCCAGATCGCCATCGTGGCCCGGGAGAACTACTCCAACCCACCAGCCCACGGCGGCTCCATTGTCAGCGAGATCCTGCACTCCGCGGAGCTGTCAGCGCTCTGGCGTGAGGAGCTCACCGAGATGCGCGACCGAATCAACACCCTGCGCAGCGACTTCGTCGAGTCACTCAAGCCCTACAGCCTGGACCAGAAGTATGCGCACATCGCCGAGCAGCGCGGCATGTTCAGCTATACCGGCCTGACGCCGGATCAGGTCGATCGCCTGCGCGATGAGTTCGGCATCTACATGGTGCGCTCCGGCCGCGCCAACGTGGCCGGCTTCTCCCACGAGAACCTGGCCTACCTGGCCAAGGCCGTCGCTGCGGTCAACTGATCGCCGCCATCCCAGCGCCCCGAGGGTTGTGGCTCAACGCAGTGCGCCCCGCCAATGGCGGGGCGCACTGCGTTGAGCGCTGCGTCAAGGTGACTTCCAGAAATCGCGAATCGAGGCGATCCCCTGGGCACCCACGGCGCGGGCATGGTTGGCATCGAAGCGGGTCATGCCGCCCAGCGCAAAGACCGGCATGGCCGCACGCTCCACCAACTGCTGAAAGTCGTGCCAGCCCATGGGCGGCACTTCCGGGTGGGAGGGCGTGGTACGCAGCGGCGAGAGAGTCGCGAAGTCGCAACCCAGCTTGCCGGCCTGCAACAGTTGCTGGCGGTCATGGGTGGAGGCGGCGAGCCACTTGCCCTCGGCGATGGGGCGTCGCTCCAGCCTCATCAGTCGCTCGCTGGTAAGGTGGATGCCATCGGCATCGACACGCTCCAGCAGGGAGGGCTCGGCGTTGAGCAGCAGACGTGCCCCATGCTTCCGGCACAGCGCCAGGGCGTCCTCAGCGCGGGACAGATAGGCCGCCTCGTCGAGTTGCTTGGCCCGCAATTGCACCAGGCGAGCACGATCTTCTACTAGCGCACGCTCCAGACGCTGCAGGAAGCGGCTTTCCTCCTCCTCCTCGGCGGTAATCAGGTACTCGGTGGGCAGCGCGACCGCCCTCAGGATTGGCAGATTGGCGGCCGGGAAGGGATAGTTGGCCAGATCCTTCATGGGTACCCAGCGCACCGCCTGCCCTTCTCGACCGAAGGGTTCCCCCGAGAAGTCGTGCACCTGCCAGACGTCGAGCAGGATGTGCTTGTCAGGATACTCATGATGGATGCGGATCAGCGGCTGTGCCCGCTGAATCTCTACCCCCAGCTCTTCATGGAGTTCACGCTTGAGCCCGCCCAGGCCGGTCTCGTAAGGCGCCAGCTTGCCGCCGGGAAATTCCCACAGCCCGCCATGATCGACGTTGCTCGGCCGGCGAGCGATCAGCACGTGATCACCGTCAGCGCTGATAATGGCGGCGGCCGCCACATGCACCCTTCTCTTCACCATTGCGTTCATTCACCTTTCCAACTAGCCCGTCCCGAGGGTGCGGGGTTCTCTGTCCGGCGGTTGACCGATCGCTCAGCTGCGATAGTCGGCGTTGATGGTTATATAGTCATGGGAGAGGTCGGTGGTCCATACCGTGGCACTCTGCTCCCCTCGTCCGAGATCGATGCGAATGGAGATCTCCTCCCTGGCCATCACCGCGCTACCCGCCTCTTCGGTGTAGCAGGGAGCACGCCCTCCCTTCTCTACCAGGCGTATCTCGCCGAGCTCGATGGTCACCCGGGAGACGTCGAAGTCCGCCACTGGAGCTCGCCCCACCGCAGCCAGTATCCGCCCCCAGTTGGCATCGGAGGCAAACAGGGCCGTCTTGACCAGCGGCGAGTGGGCCACGGTGAAAGCGACGTCCAGCGCCTCCTGGCGTGTGGTGGCACCGTTCACCTGCAGGGTGACGAATTTGGTCGCGCCTTCACCGTCGCGGATGATGGCCTGGGCCAGATCGGTCATCACCCGCTGCAGGCCATTGCGGAAGATGGCAATGGCCTCATCACCGACGACCGCTGGACCGCGCTGGGTGCTGATCAGCACACAGGCGTCATTGGTGGAGGTGTCGCCGTCCACGGTGATGCAGTTGAAGGAACGATCCACCGTTTCCCGCAACAGCTCATCGAGCAGCGACTGGTCGAGGGAAGCATCGGTGGCCACGAAACCCAGCATGGTGGCCATGTTGGGCTGGATCATGCCCGATCCCTTCGCAATCCCGTTGATGGTTACCGTGGCATCGCCCAGTGCCAGGGTCACACTGGCCCCCTTGGGACGGGTATCGGTGGTGAGGATCCCCACGCCGGCCTGATACCAGGCGTTGCTGCCCTCGCCCAGGGTCTCCATCGCCGTGGGCAGACCCGCGAGCAGCTGCGGCATGGGCAGCGGCTCACCGATCACCCCGGTGGAGAACGGCATCACTGTCTCGGCGGCAACACCGGCCAGCCGGGCCAGTTCGGCGCAGGTGGCACGCGCATCGCGCAGCCCCCCCTCACCGGTCCCGGCATTGGCGTTACCGGTGTTGATCACCAGATAGCGAGGCGTCTGCTCGATCGCCAGGTGCTCACGGGCCACCGTCACTGGCGCCGCGCAGAAGGCGTTGCGGGTAAAGACCGCCGCCACTCGAGCGGTCGCGGGCATCTCGATCACTACCAGATCACGGCGATTGACCGTCTTGATACCGGCCATGGCGGTTCCCAGACGCACGCCGGGGATGGCCGGCATCTGCGGAAAGCGTGCGTTACCCACTGCCATTGTCTCATCTCCTGTCTGGTTGGCCGAAGGCCCGATTCAGCTAAGCTTGCCACAGCACTGCTTGTACTTCTTGCCGGAACCGCAGGGACAGGCGTCGTTGCGCCCCACCTTGGGCCCCTCGCGGCGCACCGGGCGTCCGTCGGCGCCAGGCAGCGGTGCCGCCTTGGCCTCGGCCGGATCGTTCGCATCGGGTTCCTCGTGGCGACTGGCCGCCGTGGCCGTCTCGCGCTCCAGCGCCTCACGTCGCTGACGCTCCAGCTCATCGACCTCCTCGGGCCGGCGCACCTGCACGTGGCTGAGAATCCGCGTCACGTCAGCCTTGATATTGGCCAGCAGGTTCTGGAACAGTTCGAATGACTCGCGCTTGTACTCCTGCTTGGGGTTCTTCTGGGCGTAGCCGCGCAGGTGAATACCCCGGCGCAGGTGATCCATGGACTGCAGGTGCTCCTTCCAGCGGGTATCGAGCACCTGCAACATTACCTGCTTCTCGAATCGGCGCATCAAAGTCTCACCGGCTTCGGCCACCTTGGCCTGATAAGCCTCGAGATGCAGAGTCTGAAGACGCTCACGGAGCTGCTCCTCATGGAAACGCTCATCTTCCTCGGCCCACTGCACCACCGGCGCCTCCAGGTTGAATTCCACCTTGAGGTGGTCCTGAAGACCGGGAAGATCCCACTGCTCAGGGAGGCTCTGCGGCGGCACAAAATCACTGATGGCCTCATCCAGCACCTCCTGGCGGATGCCCGCGACGGCCTCGGCGACCTCATCAGCAGCCAGGATCTCGTTGCGCTGCTCGTAGATCACACGACGCTGGTCGTTGGCCACGTCATCGTATTCGAGCAGTTGCTTGCGCATATCGAAGTTGCGACTTTCGACTTTCTTCTGGGCGCGTTCCACCGCGTTGGAGACCATCTTGTGTTCGATCGCCTCGCCCCGCTCAAGGCCCAGCGCCTTCATCATCCGCTGCACCCGGTCGGAGCCGAACAGGCGCATCAGGCTGTCTTCCAGCGACAGGAAGAAACGGGTTGAGCCCGGATCGCCCTGGCGGCCGGCGCGACCGCGCAGCTGGTTATCGATGCGCCGCGATTCGTGGCGCTCGGAGCCGACAACGTGCAGGCCCCCGGCGGCGAGCACGGCATCATGACGCGCCTGCCACTCGGCCTTGAGGCGCTCAAGCTGCTCGGAACTCGGGGTATCGAGCTTGGCTGCCTCGGCCTCCCAGTTGCCGCCCAGCACGATATCGGTGCCGCGGCCGGCCATATTGGTGGCGATAGTGATCGCCCCGGCCCGACCGGCCTGGGCGATGATCTCCGCTTCGCTCTGGTGCTGTTTGGCATTGAGCACGCTGAACGCCATCCCGGCCTGTTTCATCAGTCCGGCCAGATACTCGGAGGTCTCGATGGAGGCGGTACCCACCAGCACCGGGCGACCGGCCTCGGTCTCGGTCTGGACATCCTTGATAATCGCCTCGAACTTCTCTTCGGCGGTAAGGTAGACCAGGTCGTTCAGGTCGAGCCGAATCAGCGGCTTGTTCGTGGGAATCACCACCACGTCGAGGCCGTAGATCTGGCGGAACTCGAAGGCCTCGGTATCGGCGGTGCCGGTCATGCCGGACAGCTTGTCGTAGAGTCGGAAGTAATTCTGGAAGGTGGTCGAGGCCAGCGTCTGGCTCTCACGCTGCACCTCCACTCCTTCCTTGGCTTCTACCGCCTGATGCAGTCCCTCAGACCAGCGGCGGCCAGGCATGGTGCGGCCTGTGTGCTCGTCGACAATCACCACTTGTCCCTCAGCGACGATATAATCCACGTCTCGAAGGTAGAGGTGGCGCGCGCGCAGCGCCGAGTGCATGTGGTGGAGCAGGTTGAGGTTCTGGGCGGCGTAGAGCGAGTCCTCGCCACCCAGCAGGCCCTCTGCTCGCATCAGTTCCTCGACCCGATTGTGGCCGGTCTCGGTGATTTCCACCTGCTTGTGCTTCTCATCAAGCAGAAAGTCGCCACTGGCCGGTTCCTCGGGATCTTCACAGACTGCCAGGTGAGTCGCCAGGCGGTCGACGATCTTGTAGAGCTCGGTATTCTCGTCCACGGCACCGGAGATAATCAGCGGCGTGCGAGCCTCATCGATCAGGATGGAATCGACCTCATCGACGATGGCGAAATTGAGCCCACGCTGCACCTTGTCTTCGAGGGAGAAGGCCATGTTGTCGCGCAGGTAGTCGAAGCCAAATTCGTTGTTGGTGCCGTAGGTGATGTCGCAGGCGTAGGCGGCACGTTTTTCCTCGCCAGTCTGACCCGCGTGGATGGTGCCGACGGCGAGACCCAGGTATTCGTAGAGCGGGCGCATCCATTCGGCGTCGCGCCTGGCCAGGTATTCGTTCACCGTGACCACATGCACGCCCTTGCCAGACAGGGCGTTGAGGTAGACGGCAAGGGTTGCCACCAGGGTCTTGCCCTCACCGGTCTTCATTTCGGCGATGCGGCCGTTGTGCAGGGTCACGCCGCCGACCATCTGGACGTCGAAATGGCGCATGCCCATCACCCGCTTGCTTGCCTCCCGCACGGTGGCGAAGGCCTCGGGGAGCAGGTCGTCGAGGGTTTCGCCGGCGTCGAGACGACGTCTGAACGTCTCGGTGCGCGCCTTGAGGGCGCTATCGTCCAGCGACTCCAGTTCCGGCTCGAGGACGGTGACACGCTCGGCTTGACGACTCATGCGCTTGACTTCACGGTCGTTCTTGGAGCCGACGACCTTGCGTAACAGGGAATTGATCATAAGGGGTCCAATCTTTGCGTGTGGCATCTTGCCGGCCGCCAGAGGGCAACCGGCCAGGATCAGGGTGTTAGCGTGCCCACGCAGCGGGCGGTCCCCGGCGGGTCAGAACATCATGGGCGGCGGTGCTGCGACACGGACATGGCAGCGGCCAGCGTGAGCACTGCGGGAAAAGAGTGCGCAAGGTACGGGGCAGCGGCCAGTGGCGATGCGCGCGCTTCCTGGCTCGGAGACGTGAGCTGGCCCGGATCAGCGCTGGGGCCAGAATGCACACCTGCACCAGGCGCTCGGCCTGACGCAGAGGCACACCCTGAACCAGTCCTGCCGGCAACAGGCACCCCACCAGCAGCCCGGCCAGCCACCAACGTGCAGGGCGCCGCCACGTCAGGGCGTCTCGCCTCTCGGCATCATGGGACTGGGTGCGGGGTGGCATGCTGACGATGTACTCCCGAGCGTGCTAGGGTGGCGGGCCGTATGGCCCAGCAATGAATGGGATCTTCCGGTCGGTCGAACCGGCAGAAAGCACCGAGAAACAAGCCCATGAGTATAAAGGCTAAGCGCTTCCGCGCCCAGCCCATGACCCGCCTGCTCGAAGGTCATGGCGAACTTGGCTCTCTGATGCGCATGGCGAGATTGATCGACCGCGCTCAGCAACACCTTCGCGACAATCTGCCCGCAGAAGTGTCAGCACACCTGCACGTGGGTGGTTTTCGTGACGGGCGTCTGACGTTGATTACCGACCGCGCGGTCTGGCTCACTTGGCTGCGATATGAACAGGCCCGTCTGCTGGAACTGCTCCATGAGCTCCCCGGCTTCGAGGCGGTTAACGGCTTCACCTTCAAGGTGCGCCCGGTGCGTCCGGTCAAGGTTCCCCTTCGCCAGGTGCGTCATCTGCCGGCCGGAGCCGCCGACGAACTCTCCAGCTGCGCCGAGGACGTCAGCAATCCGCGGCTCAAGGCGGCGCTTCAGCGCCTCGCCGCCCACGCCGAGCGCGACCCCTAAGCGGGAAGCTGGCAACTTGCATCGACGCCACACCAAACAGCCCCGGCAGCAAGGCTGCGGGGGCTGTCATTACTTGATGCTCGAGAGTGATCGCTCAAGCCTTACGACGTCTCGCTCAAGCCATGGCCGGCGCAGCATAGGAAATGGGTGCTGCGGCCGCCTCCCCCTCGAAGGTAACGATCTCGAACGCTTCGGGCTGGGCGAGCAGGGCACGACACAGCTGGTTGTTGAGCGCGTGGCCCGACTTCACTCCGCGGAACTCGCCAATCAGGCTGTGGCCCAGCTGGTAGAGATCGCCGATGGCGTCGAGCACCTTGTGTTTGACGAACTCGTCGTCGTAGCGCAAGCCCCCCTCGTTCACGATACGGTAGTCGTCGACCACGATGGCGTTGTCGAGGCTGCCACCGAGCGCCAGATTGTTGGAGCGCAGGTATTCGAGGTCACGCATAAAACCGAAGGTGCGAGCCCGGGACACCTCCTTGACGAAGGAAGTCGTGGAAAAATTTACCATGGCGGTCTGGGACTGCTCGTCGAACACCGGATGGTCGAAGTCGATGGAGAAAGCGACCTTGAAGCCCTGATGGGGACGGAAGGTGGCTTCCTTGTCGCCGTCGCGCACCGTGATCTCACGTTTGACCCGAATAAATTTCTTGGGCGCGTTCTGCTCGCTGATGCCGGCGGACTGAATCAGAAACACGAAGGGTCCGGCACTGCCATCCATGATCGGCACCTCAGGGGCACTGAGGTCGACAAAGGCATTGTCGATGCCCAACCCTGCCAGCGCCGACATCAGATGCTCAACGGTGGCCACCTTGGCGCCACCGGCTGAAAGCGCCGTGCACAGGGTAGTATCGGTGACATTGTCGGCCTGGGCCCGGATCTGAACCTCGGGTTCCAGATCAGTGCGCACAAAGATGATGCCGGTATCCACGGGCGCCGGGCGCAAGGTCATATAAACCTTCTTACCGGAATGCAGGCCGACGCCGGTGGCGCGGATGACGTTCTTCAGGGTGCGTTGTCTGATCATGAGGGAAGCCAGGCTGTTGTCGGGTTATCAAACACTGTTCACTATAGCATCGAACGGGCGTTTCAACCAAGACACCTTGATCGACACACCCATTGAGGACGACAGTGCGACTCAATCGGCCTGGCGCCTTAGGAAGGCCGGAATATCGAGGTAGTCATCGAGTTCCTGAGAGCGACGCTTCTCTGCACGTGGCTTTGCCGCCTCTTCGGGCTCAGCGCTGCGAGCTGCGGCAGGTTGGCGCATCGCGGCGGCCGGCGACGCCTGGCGCTTGCGATACTCGGAACCGGCCTCGCTTCGCTTGACGGCCTCTCGACTCGTTGCCTTATGCTGCTGACCGCCGTCAAGACCGGCAGCCACCACGGTGACACGCAGCTCGTCGGTCATCTCCATGTCGATGGAAGTACCAACGACGATGGTGGCATCCTGAGAGGCGAACTCCTGGACCGTAGCGCCCACATCGTTGAACTCGCCGATGGAGAGATCCGGGCCGGCGGTGATATTGACCAGAATGCCGCGCGCACCGTGCAGATCGATGTCCTCGAGCAGTGGACTTCTGATTGCCTTTTCGGCAGCCTCGCGAGCGCGGTTCTCGCCGGTGGCGCCGCCGGTACCCATCATCGCCATGCCCATCTCGGACATCACGGTGCGCACGTCAGCGAAGTCGACGTTGATGATGCCGGGGCTGGTGATCAGTTCAGCGATGCCCTGGACGGCGCCGAGCAGCACGTCGTTGGCGGCGCTGAAGGCGGTCAGCAGGCTGGCGCTCTTGCCCAGCACCGAGAGCAGTTTCTCGTTGGGAATGGTGATCAGCGAGTCGACGTGCTCGGAAAGCTCCCTCATGCCTTCCTCGGCGGCGCGCATGCGCTTGGGGCCCTCGAAGGGGAAGGGACGCGTGACCACCGCCACGGTGAGAATACCCAGTTCCTTGGCGACCTGAGCCACCACCGGGGCACCACCGGTGCCAGTGCCACCGCCCATACCCGCGGTGATGAACACCATATCGGCACCCTGGAGTAGCTCGGCAATACGCTCGCGATCCTCCATGGCCGCCTGACGACCCACCTCGGGGTTGGCGCCAGCGCCGAGCCCCTTGGTGATCTCGCTGCCGAGTTGGAGCACGGTCTTCGCAGACACTCGCTTGAGTGCCTGCGCATCGGTGTTAAGGCAGATGAACTCCACGCCTTCGATATTGCTCTCGACCATATGATTGACGGCGTTACCGCCGCCGCCACCGACACCGATCACCTTGATGACCGCGCTGCTTGAGGGTGCGCTATCTACCAGTTCAAACATTTGCCCCGTCTCCTGGATCGCTACCGCGACCCTGTCAGAAATTTCCTTTCAACCAGCCCTTGAGCCTTGCCAGCGCTGGCATGTCTTCCTTCAAGCCGCGCCGGCCAGCGTCCTCACGCCTCGCCTGGGTCGGTATCACGCTGCCCTGTGTCTGTCGACCATGCCCCTGCCGGGTTTCTTGTAGAGCGTAATGTAGCAAACCGACTCCGGTCGAATAAATCGGGTTGCGCACCACATCGGCCAGCCCGCGCACGTTCTGCGGGCAAGCGATACGTACCGGCATGTGAAAGATTTCCTCGGCCAGTTCCACTACCCCTTCCATGCGCGAGGTCCCCCCCGTCAGCACCACGCCGGCGGCGACCAGATCCTCGTAACCACTGCGACGAAGCTCGTCACGTACCAGAGTAAAAAGCTCCTCGTAACGTGGCTCGACCACTTCGGCCAGGGCCTGGCGGGAGAGATCTCGGGCCGGCCGGTCACCGACGCTGGGCACCTTGATGAGTTCGTCACTGGAGGCGAGCTGTGTCAGGGCGCAGGCATACTTGACCTTGATTTCCTCAGCATGCTGAGTCGGGGTGCGCAGCGCCATGGCGATATCGTTGGTCACTTGGTCACCGGCGATGGGGATCACGGAAGTATGTCGAATGGCCCCTTCGGTAAACACGGCAATATCAGTGGTACCGCCGCCGATATCCACCATGCAGACGCCCAGTTCGCGCTCGTCATCGGTGAGCACCGCCATACTCGAGGCAAGCTGTTCCAGGATGATCGCATCGACCTCAAGACCACAGCGACGCACGCACTTCTCGATGTTCTGCACGGCGTTCATGGCAGCGGTCACCAGGTGGACCCTGGCCTCCAGGCGAACCCCCGACATACCCAGCGGCTCACGTATGCCGCCCTGGGTGTCGATGGAGAACTCCTGGGGGAGCACGTGAAGTACCCGCTGTCCCTCGGAGATGGCCCGGGCGCGGGCAGAATCGATAACACGATCGATATCGGAGGAGGTGACCTCACGCTCCTTGATCGCCACGACGCCATCGGAATTCATCGAGCTGATATGGCTGCCGGCGATGCCGACATAGACCGAGTGAATATCGCAGCCGGCCATCAGTTCGGCCTCTTCCACGGCACGCTGGATGGACAGCACCGTGGATTCGATGTTGATCACCACCCCTTTCTTCATGCCGCGAGAGGGGTGCGAGCCGATACCGGCGATCTCGATGCCGCCATCATCGGTGGGTTGCCCCACGATCGCCACGACCTTGGACGTTCCGATATCCAGCCCGACTACCATATTGGACGCGTTGGAAGGACCTGCCATGAGTCGGGAACTCTCCTCGAGCCGGGCCCACATTGAGGGGCCTGCAACATATAAAATTAGCCTGGGTCCAATTATAGGAACAACTGGAGGTTATCCTCCACCCCGGCAAGCAAATCACCTTTCACGATACGGCGATTTTGCGGGAAAAGAAACAAGCGCATGCCGTTGGGCATGCGCCTTTCGCCAGAAAAAGGGGTTAGCCCTCCTCGGCGTCTTCGCCCTGTGCCGGGTCGGTTTCTCCATGCCAGGCAACAGCAACACCATTGGGGTATCGCAGGTCGATGTAGCGGATATGCGACGATTGAGAACCCAGCTGGCGCTGCCAGGCCGCGGACAACCTTCCCAGCCGGGCCTCGCGATCATTACGCCCGAGCATGACCCAGACGCCGTCATCGAGCTGAAAGCGCCAGGCGCCGCGGGGCTCAAGACGTAGCTGAGATAGCTCAAGGTCCATGGCGCCGAAGCGCGTGGCAAGACGTTCATGATACGCCAGCACTTCGGCGCCGCTGCCGTAGGGGCCGGCGAGGTCCGGCAAGTCGCCGGGCGGCGACACGGGGCCGAAAGCGAAAGGCTCGCCAGCGGGATTGAGAAGATAGTCATCGTTCCAGCGCGCCACGGGTATCTGTTCCACCAGCACGAAGGTCAACGCATTGGGCCACTCTCGCGTGACACGCACCTCGTGGATCCATTCTATGCTTAGCGCATCCTTTCTGAGTTGGGCCACATTTACCGACAGCCAGGTGCGGCCACGAATCAGTGGCGCCAGTTGATCGCGCAGATAGTCGGCGTTGACATGGGTGAACTCGCCCGCAATGGAGACCCTCTCGATGGGTCGGTCAAGCCATAGCCACAAGGCACGTCCCCCGGCGCCGAACAACACCAGCAGCAACATCACCCCGAGCAGCTCTCCGCGACGCGTCATGCCCGCTGCGCCTCCAGGGTAGCCGCGAGAATGCGCAGGACCAGACTCTCGAAATCGATGCCGGCGTAGGCTGCCGACTGGGGCACCAGGCTGTGATCGGTCATCCCTGGCGAGGTGTTGACCTCGATCAACCAGAAACCACCCTCGGCGTCACGCATCACATCGACCCGGCCCCACCCCTCGGCGCCAACCGCCTCGAAGGCCCGCCGGCAGAGCTCACCAAGCTCGGCCTCCTCGGCGTCGCTGAGTCCACAGGGCAGATGGTAGCGCGTCTCATCGGAGAGGTACTTGGCCTCGTAGTCGTAGAAGCCCCCGGGCACCTCGACGCGAATCGCTGGCAACACCATGTCGCCGAGAAGTGATACCGTGAATTCGTCACCCTGGATGAAGCGCTCCGCCATCACCCGGGCATCAAAGCGAGCCGCCTCTCGATAGGCCGCTGCCAGCGCCTCGGCACTTTCGACGATGCTGATACCCAGGGTCGAGCCCTCATGAACCGGTTTGACGATCAGCGGCAGGCCCAGTCGCACTCCCACTGCCGCCCAGTCGGCATCCGCCTCGAGCATGACCGACTCGGGCGTGGGCAGACACAGAGCCCGCCACACCAGCTTGGTGCGCTGCTTGTCCATGCCCAGCGCCGAGGCCAGCACGCCACTGCCGGTATAGGGGATACCGAGCAGTTCCAGCGCGCCCTGCAGGGTACCGTCTTCACCGCCGCGGCCATGCAGGGCGATAAAGACACGATCGGGGTTCAGGGCTTCGAGCCCCACCAGGCCACCCTCGGCGGGATCATAGCCGGTGGCGTCCACCCCGGCGCGCTGCAGAGCCGCCAGCACCGCCGCGCCGCTTTTCAGGGAGACCTCCCGCTCGGCGGAACCGCCGCCGTAGATCACGGCCACGCGTCCCAGATCGTTCACCAGGCTCATAGGGTCACCTCGTCGAAGGCCAGGGCTGCCTCCGCCAGGGCCTGGGAGATCCCGCCCACGTCACCGGCGCCCTGGGTGATCAGGATGTCACCGGGACGCAGCACCCTGGCAAGCAGCCCGGGCAGTTCCCTCTTCTCCTGGACGAAGAGCGGGTCCACCTCACCACGCTGGCGAATGGAACCGGCGAGGGTGCGGCCCTCGGCGCCGGGAATCATCGCCTCGCCGGCGCTGTAGACGTCCAGCAGCAGGAGAGTATCGACGCCGGAGAGCACCCGCACGAAATCCTCATAGAGGTCCCGGGTGCGCGAGTAGCGATGGGGCTGATAGAGCATGACCAGGCGCCGATTGGGCCAGCCGGCGCGCACCGCCTGGATCACCATTTCCACCTCCCGCGGATGGTGGCCATAATCGTCCACCAGCATTATCTCGCCCTCGCCCCCCGGCGCCGGGAAGTCCCCCTGCACCTGGAAGCGGCGTCCCACTCCCTGAAAACCTGCCAGTCCACGCAGGATGGCATCGTCCGCCACCCCCGCATCGCTGGCCACGGCAATGGCCGCCAAGGCGTTCAAGGCATTGTGGCGCCCAGGCATGGCCAGTCGGATCTCAAGCGGCGCCAGCCCGGCGGGACGATGAGCGGTGAAGCGGATCTCGCCGGCCTGCTGACGGAAGTCGGCGATACGGTAGTCGGCGTCATCGCTGAAGCCATAGGTGATGAACTGGCGATGCACCCGATCCAGCAGGCCACGCATGTTGTCGTCATCGATGCACAGGATCGCCAGGCCGTAGAACGGCAGGTTATGCAGAAACTCCAGAAAGGTGGACTTTAGCTTCTCGAAATCGCCGCCGTAGGTAGCCATGTGGTCGGCATCGATGTTGGTAACGATGGACACCATGGGCTGCAGATGGAGGAAAGAGGCATCCGATTCGTCCGCCTCGGCCACCAGATAGTCGCCCTCCCCCAGCCGCGCATTGGTCCCGGCGCTGGTCAGCCGGCCGCCGATCACGAAGGTGGGATCGAGTCCACCCTCGCCGAGCAGCGTGGCGGTCAAGCTGGTAGTGGTGGTCTTGCCATGGGTGCCTGCCACGGCAATGCCGTGGCGAAAGCGCATCAGTTCGGCAAGCATCTCGGCCCGCCGTACCACCGGCACCCGATGGTCATGGGCCCAGCGAATCTCGGGGTTGCTCTCCTCCACCGCCGTGGAGACCACCAGCACATCGGCGCCGGCCACGTTATCCTCGGCGTGTCCGATGGCCACCGCAATGCCGCATTGACGCAGCCTTGTCACCACCGGGGATTCGCGAAGATCGCTGCCGCTGACGGTATAGCCTTGATTGGCAAGCACTTCGGCGATACCGCACATGCCGGCGCCGCCGATGCCAACGAAATGGATATGCCGGATGCGGCGCATCCCCAGGCCGCGGCCATTGCGCATCGGCAGGGATTGGCCGGGTACCGGCCGTGTTGTGCTATCGCTCAAAACCTGTCTCCAAGCAGCCGGCCACCAGACGCTCCACGGCGTCGAGATGCGCACAGGCTCGTGCCCGCGCGGCCATAGTGGCAAGAGTGTCGGGGTCAAGCAACGCCGCTAGCCGATCGGCCAGCGTCGCCGCGCTGAGTGCTGGCTGGGGCAGCAGTTCGGCGGCCCCCTCCTCCACCAATGCCCTGGCGTTGGCGGTCTGGTGGTCATCCACCGCATAGGGGAAGGGTACGAACAGAGCCGGCTTGGCCGCGGCGGCGAGTTCCGCCACGGTCAGGGCACCGGCCCGGCACACCACCAGGTCGGCCCAGCCGTAGGCCTCAGCCATATCGTCGATAAAGGGCGTCACCTCGGCAACCACACCCTGCTCGGCGTAGGCCTGACGAGTAGTGGACTCCTTGTCACGCCCCGCTTGATGGCGCACCTCCGGACGCGCGACCTCGGACAGTCGTGCCAGCGCCTCGGGGAGACGCTCATTCAATGCCTGAGCGCCCAGCGAGCCTCCCACCACCAGCAGACGCAGGCGGCGCCCGCGCATTGCTGCGGCCGCACGTGGCGCCTCACCCAGGACAGCGATCTCCTCGCGCACCGGATTGCCGATCACCTCGCCGCGCTCACCGAAGGCCTGGGGGAATGCCGCGTAGATGCGCCTCGCCAGCCGCGACAGCGCCCGATTGGTCAGCCCGGCCACGGCATTCTGCTCGTGAATCACCAGCGGTCGACGCGACAGCCAGGCGGCCAGCCCCCCGGGGCCACTGGCGAAGCCGCCAAGTCCCACCACCAGCTGGGGATCAAAGGTGCGAATCACCCGCCACGCCTGCCACACGGCCCTGGTCAGATTGAACGGAGCCAGCAGCCAACCGGCCGCGCCGTTGCCGCGCAGCCCGGCCACCGCGATATGGTGCAGGGGAAACCTCGCCTCGGGCACCAGGCGGTTCTCGATGCCGCGGGGACTGCCCAGCCAGGCCACTTCCACCCCCTCGGCGGCCAGTCCCCTAGCCAGGGAGAGGGCTGGGATGACGTGACCACCGGTGCCCCCGGCCATGATCAGGGCGCGACGTCCCGGTCGCTTGCTCACTTGGTGACTCCTTGTGGTTCAGTTTGTCGTTGAGAGATTGTCTCGGAGAGTGGCTGAGGAGGGGGACCCGAGGGTAGCCCGGAGGCGTCGTGGCGTTCGTCGGAGCGCGGGGCCGCGGGGCTCACCCGACGCTGGGCCTGGCGGGTCTCGATATCAGCGCGCAACAGCAGTGCCATCATCACCGCGCTAACCAGCAGGCTTGAACCACCGTAGCTGAGCAGCGGCAAGGTCAGCCCCTTGGTAGGCAGCATGCCGCTGCTCACCGCAATGTTGATAAAGGCCTGGGCGCCGACCACCAGAGCGATGCCATAGCTGAGGTAAGCAGCGAAAGGCTGCCGCGCCAGTTCGGCGCGGCGTCCCACCGCCATGGCTCGCCAGATCAGCAGGGCGAAGAGCCCCACTATCCCCACGGCACCAAATAGGCCGAGCTCCTCGGCCAGCACCGCGAAAACGAAGTCGGTATGGGCCTCGGGCAGATAGAAGAGCTTCTGTACGCTGTTGCCGAGCCCCATGCCCAACCAGCTACCCCGACCGAAGGCGATGAGCGCCTGGGTCAACTGGTACCCGCTGGCGAACTGGTCGGCCCAGGGGTCGACGAAGCTGATCAGACGCGCCAGACGGTAGGGCTCGGCGACGGCGAGTAACGCACCGCCCGCCGCTACCAACAGCGCCAGCAGCAGGAAGCGTCCCCAGGGGGCCCCGGCCATCAGCAGCATACCCATCACGCAGGCGGTCATCACCACCACGGCACCGTAGTCAGGTTCCAGGATCAGCAGCACGCCGATGACAGCAAGGACCACCAGCGGCCGCAGGAAGGCCCCCCACTGGCGGCGCACCTGGGGGAGGAAACGCTCCAGATAGCCGGCCATATAGACGATCAGGCAAAGCTTGGCGACCTCCGAAGCCTGAAGATTGAAGGGTACCCCGGGGATCGAGAGCCAACGCTTGCTGCCGTTGATCTCGCGCCCCACCAGCAGCACCAGCACCAGCAGTGCGATGCCCCCCAGCAGCAGCAGCGGGCCATTGACCTTCCACCAAGCCAGCGGAATACGCAGCACGCAAGCCGCGGCAACCAGCGCTGCCACCAGGAAGATGCCGTGGCGGATGCTGAAGAACCAGGGGTTGCCGGTCAGGCTCGCCGCCACCTCCGACGACGCCGAGGTCACCATCACCCAGCCGATCAGCATCAGCGAGAGGGTCGCCATCAATAGCCAGCTATCAAAGGGTTGATCCCGGGTGGAGAGCCGCTCGCGGAGCCCGGCCAGTCGAGACTGTCGCTTCATGACCTCTCCTCCGTCAGGTGACGCTGGACCCAGCGCCGAAATACCTCGCCGCGCTCCTGATAGTTGGCGAACTGATCGAGACTGGCACAGGCAGGTGAGAGCAGCACGCAGTCGCCGGGCTCAGCGATCTCGGCGGCACGCCCCATCGCCGTCGGCAAATCCTCCACCGCCGTCACCGGCAGCCGGCCGCGCATGGCACGCTCCAGGCGCTCGGCGTCCAGGCCGAAGAGGATCGCCTCGCGACCAAAACGCCCCAGGGGGGCTGCCAGGGGGGTGAAATCTGCCCCCTTACCGACGCCACCGGCCAGCAGAATCAACTTCCCCTCGAGGGTGGGACCGAGCCCGGCGATGGCGGCCAGGGTGGCACCCACGTTGGTGCCCTTGGAATCGTTGATCCAGCGCACGCCGCCGGCCTCGGCCACCAGTTCGCCGCGATGAGGCAGGCCCGGGAAGCGGCGCAACACACGACACATTGCCACCAGCGGCAGACCCAGCCGACATCCCATGGCCAGCGCTGCCAGGGCGTTGGCCTGGTTGTGGCGCCCGGCCAGGCGCACCTCGGCCGCCGGCATCAGCGGCGCATCGCCATGCATCAGCCAGTCGGCACCGTGGTGAAGGCCGATGCCCCACTCCTCCCCCTCCGGTGGCCGGGTGGTAAAGCGGTCCTGAGCCGGCAGTTGTACCTCGGGCCAGGTGTTGGCGTCATCGGCGTTGACCACGGCATGGCGAGCCCCGCGAAAGATACCGAGCTTGGCAGCGCGGTACCCGGCCATCCCGCCGTGGCGGTCAAGATGGTCCTCGGAGAGATTGAGGAAGGCCACGGTCTCCGCCCCCAGCCGCGGCGTGGTCTCAAGCTGGAAGCTGGAGAGCTCCAGCACATAAAGATCCGCGTCGGGCGCATCGGCCAGCAGGTCCAGGGCCGGGGTGCCCAGGTTGCCTCCCACCGCCACCCGACGACCGGACTCGGCGGCCATCTCCCCGATCAGGGTGGTCACGGTGGACTTGGCGTTGGAGCCGGTGATGGCAGCGATGGGCGCCCTGGCCGAACGCACGAAGAGCGCAATCTCGCCCACGACCAGCGGTTCACCGGTGGCCTCGCGCACTCGACCGGACAGCTCGGCCAGTCCCGGGGTCTGCGGGTCAACCCCCGGACTCACGACCACCTCTTCCGCCTCGGCAAGATCGAGACCGGTAAGCGGACCGCAGTGGATCATGACCCCGGGGTGGGCGGTGTGGAAATCGTCCATCCCCGGCGGCACGCTGCGGGTGTCGGCCACCATGTAGGGCACTCGCTGGCGCTCCAGATGGCGGCAGATGGCGCGACCGGAGATCCCGAGCCCGACCACCAGGGTGACACCTGTCGGCACCTTGACCATATCCTGCTCCTTGACCGCGTGAGCGCCTTCGCTCAGCGCACCTTGAGAGTGGCCAACCCGATCAGCACCAGCACCACGGTGATGATCCAGAAGCGAACGATGACCCGCGGCTCCGGCCAGCCCTTCAACTCGTAGTGGTGGTGCAGCGGGGCCATGCGAAAGATACGCCGTCCGGTAAGCTTGTAGGAGCCCACCTGCAGGATCACCGAAACGGTCTCCATGACGAAGATGCCGCCCATGATGAACAACACAATCTCCTGGCGCACGATCACTGCCACCACGCCCAGCGCCGCCCCCAGCGCCAGCGCCCCCACGTCGCCCATAAACACCTGGGCCGGATAGGTGTTGAACCACAGGAAGCCCAGTCCCGCGCCGGCGATGGTCGCGCAGAACACCGCCAGTTCACCGGCCCCGGGAATGAAGGGAATCTGCAGGTAGTTGGCGAACACCGTGTTGCCGCTGGCGTAGGCAAACACCGCCAGGCCCATGGCCACCAGCACGGTGGGCATGATGGCCAGACCATCCAGGCCGTCGGTGAGGTTCACCGCATTGGAGCTGCCGACGATCACGAAATAGGTCAGCACGATGAAGAACACCCCCATCGGCAGGACCACGTCCTTGAACAGCGGCACGATCAGGCTGGTCTCCACCGGTGAGGCCGCGGTGGCGTAAAGCAGCACCGCAGCGGCCAGGCCGACCACCGACTGCCACAGGTACTTCCAGCGCGCCGGCAGGCCGCGGGGATTCTTCTCCACCACCTTGCGATAGTCGTCCACCCAGCCGATGGCGCCGAAGCCAAGGGTCACGCCCAGCACGATCCACACGTAGTGATTGGCGAGATCGCCCCACAGCAGGGTGCTGACGGCGATGGCCATCAGGATCATGGCACCGCCCATGGTAGGCGTGCCCGCCTTGGAGAGATGGGATTGGGGACCATCATCACGCACCGCCTGGCCGATCTGACGTTCAACCAACCGACGGATCATCACCGGGCCCAGCCAGAGGCAGAGCACCAGGGCGGTAATGGTACCCAGAATCATGCGCAGGGTCAGATAGATAAAGACATTGAAGGCGCTGAAGTATGGCGCCAGAAACTCAGCCAGATAAAGCAGCATGTATCGGGTTCACCTTGATCGATCCTGGCGCAGTGCCGTCACCACCTGCTCCATGGCGGCGCTGCGCGATCCCTTTACCAGCACGCTGGCACCGGGAGGAAGATGGTCGAGGGCGTGACGCACCAGCGCCGCGCGCTCCTGGAAGTGGCACCCGCCTGGGCCAAAGGCGCAGGAGGCGGCCCGAGCCGCCTCACCGCAGGTGCCGAGGAAATCGATTCCCAGTTTCCGTGCGTGATCTCCGATCTCGGCATGCAGCCGCTCGGAGGCCTCCCCCAGCTCCCCCATGGCGCCCAGCAGGCACCAGTGGGGGCCCGGCAGCGTGGCCAGCAGATCGAGCGCTGCCTTCACCGCGCCAGGATTGGCATTGTAGGTATCATCCAGCAGTCGCGAACCATTGACGCCCTCTGTGACCGATAGCCGCCCGGCCATCGGCATGACGTCGCCCAGGCCGGCTACCACATCATCAGGGCCCAGGCCCAGGGCCAGAGCGGCGGCGGCGGCGGCCAGCGCGTTGGCCACGTTATGGCGCCCGAGCAGGCCTAACTGGACTCGCCCCAGTTCGGCACCGTCCGCAACAAGCGTGAAAGCATAGCGCCCCAGGGCATCGCAGGCCAGCGCACTGGCGGAGACTCGCGCCCGAGGGTCGAGGCCGAAGTCGCGTACCTCACGGGGTGCCGCCAGGCATGCCCAGGTGGCAAAGTAGGCGTCATCGCGGTTGAGAACCGCCACGCCATCGACCGGCAACCCGGCGAGGATCTCCGCCTTGGCCTGGGCAATACGCCCCATGCCGCCAAACTCGCCGACGTGGGCTCCGGTGACATTAGTGATGACCGCCACCCGAGGCTCGGCCAGCACGCTGGTCCAGGCGATCTCCCCCAGATGGTTGGCCCCGAGTTCCACCACCGCCTGACGGTGCGCATCAGTCAGTTCGAGCAGGGTCAGCGGTGCGCCGAAGTCGTTGTTGAGATTACCGCGGGTGGACAGCGTCGCCCCGCGTCTCGACAGCAGGGACGCCAGCAGTTCCTTGACGGTGGTCTTGCCGCTGTTGCCGGTCACTGCGACCAGCGGGCCACCCCAGGCTCGGCGGCGCGCACGCCCCATAAGACCCAGGGCCAGGCGCGTGTCGGCCACCTCGAGACAGGGCAGGCCGTCAGCCACAGCGCTGCTATCGGCCATGGCGCCTGTCTCGACCACGGCCGCCACGGCGCCGGCTGCTCGGGCCTGGCCAAGGAAGTCATGGGCATCGAAACGCTCGCCCCTTAGCGCCACGAACAGGCTGCCCGGGGTCAGCCGGCGAGTATCGGTGACGACATCGCCGATGGCCAGGTCTCTGGCCGGGTCAGGAAGCCCCAGCGCCTCGGCCACCTCGGCCAGGGTGGTCAACCCACAACGGCTCACGAGGCGCCCTCCCCTGCGTCACCTTGACCGGCGACCTCGTGCCGAGCGGCCAGAGCCCGCTCGACCTCGGCCAGGTCGGAGAACGGGTAACGCACGCCGGTCATTTCCTGATAGGTCTCGTGTCCCTTGCCGGCAATCAGCACCACATCCTCGGCATCGGCCTCGGCCAGCACCCGGGCGATCGCCTTGTCGCGACCATCGACCTCCAGGGCCCTTGTCCGCGCCGGGCTAGCGAGACCGGCAAGCACTTGGGCGCGAATCGAGGCGGGCGCCTCGCTCCGCGGGTTGTCATCGGTGATCACCAGTCGATCGGCATGGCGCTCGGCGGCGGCGGCCATCAGCGGGCGCTTGCCAGGATCGCGATCGCCGCCGCAGCCGAACAGACACCACAGCTGTCCGTCCACCGGCAGGTGGTCACGCAGGGCAGCCAGGGCGTTACCCAGGGCATCGGGGGTGTGGGCGTAGTCGATGACCACGCTGGGCGCGCCGGGTCGTATCAGGGCCTCCATGCGCCCCGGCACGGGGACCAACCCGGTAGCGGCGTCGAACAGCTCACCGATGTCATGCCCCAGCCCGAAGAGGACAGTCATCGCCAGCAGCACGTTATCGAGGTTGAAACGGCCGAGCAGCGACGTTTCCAGCACCCGCTCGCCCTCGGGGGTAGCGACCAGCGCCCGCTGCCCTGCGGCATGAGGATGCCAATCGACCACCCGGAAGGTCACCGCCTCCTCCTCCCCGGTGGCCAACACCCGCACGCCCTTTCGCAGGCCGGCCAGCATCAGCCTCGCCAGGGGATCATCGGCATTGACCACGGCGAGTGTCAGCTCTTCACGACGAAACAGCTTTGCCTTGGCGGCGGCGTAGGCGGCCATGCTGCCGTGATAGTCGAGGTGGTCCCGGGTCAGGTTGGTGAACACGGCAGCGCTCAGCCGGCAGCCATCCAGGCGGCCCTGTTCCAGGGCATGAGAGGAGGCCTCCATGGCCACCCGGCGCACGCCGGCGCCGGCCAGCTCGGCGAGAGCCTCCTGCAGCGCCAGCGGCCCCGGCGTGGTCAGGCCACCCTCATGTAGCGCCCCCGGCCGCCCATGGCCCAGGGTGCCCACCAGGCCGGCCTCGGTACCGAGGGCTTGGCTCAGCTCGGCGATGTAGTGGGACACCGAGCTCTTGCCATTGGTGCCGGTGACGCCGATCAGCTCCAGGCTATCGGGCACCGCAAAGAGGTCGCGCCCCAGCTCGCCCAGGCGCTCGCGCAGGTCAGGAAGCGCCACGACCCGAGGCTCCTCGGGACAGGAACGCTCATCGCCGACGTGGCAGAGCACCGCGTCAGCTCCGGCGGCCAGCGCCGATGCGATGTAATCGCGGCCATCGGCGGCCACGCCGGGCACCGCCACGAACACGACCCCCGGGGCGACCTGACGACTGTCGGTACATAGTCGGATCGTCTCGCCGGCCAGGATTGGCAGAGTGGCAACTTCGGGCCAGAGGCGCCCGAGCGTCTCCACCAGGCGTGATGACGTCACCAGCATGCGGGGCCTCATGAGTCTCGAGAAACGGGGTGGATCATTGACATGATAGGCCTTAGCGACTGCGCCGATCGGGGGGCACGTCGAGCAGGCGCAAAGCGCTGCCAACGACGCGGGAGAAGACCGGTGCCGCCACGGCGCCGCCATAATAGCTGTCACCACGGGGGTGATCGATCATCACCACGGTAACGATGCGCGGGTCCGACACCGGCGCAATGCCGGCGAACAGGCTGCGATAGGCGTCCTGCACATAGCCACCGGCACCGGTCTTGCGCACCGTGCCGGACTTTCCGGCGATCCGATAGCCCGGCACCATGGCGCGCCGCGCCCCGGTATCGGGCTGAACGGACTCCTCCATGACGCGCAGCAGGTCGTGGGCCACGGCACGGTCGATGACCGGCTCACCCGACGGCGGCGCTGGCAGCCTCAGCAGCGAAGGCGGCAGGCGGATACCACCATTGGCCAGGGCAGTGTAGGCGCTGGCCAACTGCAGGGCGGAGGTTGACAGGCCATAGCCGTAGGAGAGAGCCGCCCACTGGCTGCTCGACCAGCGGACCGGCGCCGGCAGGGTGCCTGTGGACTCCCCGGGGAAACCGGTCTCGGGACTCTGGCCAAAGCCGACCCGACGGTAGAGATCCGGCACCAGGGGATCGTCGAGCGCCAGCACCAGCTTCGACATGCCGATGTTGGAGGACTTCTCGAGGATGCCAGCCAGGCTCAACTCGCCGTAGTTGCGAATATCTCGGATGGTAAATCGGTCGATGCGCATCCAGCCGGGCGAGGTGTCCACCACCACGTCGCGGGGAAAATGACCGCTCTCCATGACCGCCGCCATGGCGAGCGGTTTTACCACAGAACCGGGTTCGAAGACGTCGACGATGGCCTGGTTGCGCAGGCCGCGGGGATCGAGACCCGCGCGATTGTTGGGGTTATACGAGGGCTGATTGGCCATGGCCAGCACCTCGCCGGTGCGGGCATCCATCATCACCAGCACGCCGCCGTCGGCATCGTGCTCGGCGACCGCCGTCTTCAATTCACGGTAGGCCATGTACTGCAGACGCTGGTCAATGGACAGCGTCAACTCGCCGCCGGGGCGCGCCTCGCGCAGCACTTCGAGGTCACGCACCAGGCGTCCACGGCGGTCCTTGAGCACCCGTCGCTGCCCCGGCTCTCCGGCCAGGTAGGGCTGATAGGCAAGCTCGAGGCCCTCCTGACCCACGTCGTCGACGTTGGTAACCCCGAGCAGCTGGGCAGCGACTTCGCCTGCCGGGTAGTAGCGCTTGTACTCATCCTGGCGATAGACCCCGGGGATACGCAGGTCCAGCACACGCTGAGCCGCCTGGGGCGTCAGCTGTCGACGCAGGTACATGAACTCTCGAGAGGCAAAGCGAGCCAGGCGTGCATCGAGATCATCGAGCGTCGTATCCAGCGAGCGGGCCAGCTGCAAGCGCTGGATGGGATCCTCGGGTACGTCCTCGGGGTTGGCCCACAGGGTCACCACCGGCGTGGAGATGGCCAGGGGCTCCCCGTTACGGTCACTGATCATGCCGCGGTGGGCGGGAAGCGGGTCGGTGCGCAGGGTGCGAGCATCGCCCTGCCCCTGCAGGAAGGGGCGGTCGACCACGTGGAGGATGACGATACGCCCCACCAGCAGGCCCAGCCCCAACAGGACGATAGAGAGCATGATGATGTAGCGCAGCCCGCCCATGGGGGCCATGGGCGGTGGACGGCGGGGAGAAACGCCGCTGCGAACCTCGGTGCTCATGGCTGGATCACCTCGACCTCGTTGACATCGGGCAGGCGCATCTCCAGACGCTGCATGGCCAGGCGTTCAATGCGCGCCGGCGACGACCAGGCGCTCTCCTCGAGCAGCAGTTGCCCCCACTCGGTCTGCAACTGGTTCTGCTCGCGCTCAAGCTGCTGCATGCGACCATACTGTTCACGCGTGAGATGGCTGGCGGTGATCACCGCCAGTGCGCTGGCCAGACAGACCACCAGCAGTACCACTACCACCATCAGCGATAGACTGGGCCTCATATTCAGCGGCCAACCAATACCCGATGTCGACGTTCGTCCCTGTGTCATGTCGCCTACCTCAGTAACGCTTGCGAGCCGCTCGCATCACCGCGCTGCGCGCCCGGGGGTTCTCATCCACCTCCTGGGGTCCCGCACGCTGAGCCTTGCCCAGCGCCTCCAGACGACGCTCGAGCTGGTCCTCGGTAATCGGGATCCCCCGCGGCAGGTGGGTATCGCCACGAACATGATGACGGATGAAACGCTTGACGCGACGATCCTCGAGGGAGTGAAAACTGATCACTACCAAGTGACCACCGGGGGCAAGCGCCTCCAGGGCAGCCTCCAGAGCGGCATCAAGCTGCTCCAGCTCGGCGTTGACATGGATACGCAGGGCCTGGAAGACCCGCGTGGCAGGATGCTTGTGCTTCTCCCAGGCGGGGTGGGCAATCTTGACCACCTCGGCCAAATCCGCCGTGCGCTCGAAGGGCTGATCGGCGCGCCGAGTGACAATGGCCCTGGCCAGCCGTCGAGCGTAACGCTCCTCGCCATACTCCTTGAACACCCGGATCAGCTCGGCTTCCCTGGCCTTGGCAATGAAGGCCGCGGCGCTTTCCCCCTGGGAAGGATCCATGCGCATGTCCAGAGGACCGTCGCGCAGAAAGCTGAAGCCACGTTCTGGGTCGTCGAGCTGCGGCGATGAGACGCCCACATCGAGCAGTATGCCAGCCAGGCGACCGTGTACGCCGTGACGCTGGGCGATCTCCCCCAGGCGGGCGAACTCGGCACGTTCGATGGTGAAGCGGGTGTCATGGATGGAAGCCGCCTCGACGATGGCCTCGGGATCGCGATCGATAGAAAGCAGGCGTCCGGCCGGCGACAGACGGGCAAGAATGGCCCTTGAGTGGCCACCACGGCCGAAGGTGCCGTCCAGGTAAACCCCGTCGGCATCATGCACCAGGGCCTCCACGGCGCCGTCGAGCAGCACGCTGGCATGGCGGAAGCTCCGCGGGGCTATATCAGGTGCGGATGACGACATGCATTTCTCGATCATGGGCTGGCGTGTTGGCAAGAGGCCACACGCTCAGGAATGGTAATCAGGGGGGAGTCAGCCGATAAGCCGGGTTCTGTCGTGAACAGTCATTCCTCTAGGGGGCGCGTCACCACGACCCTCAAGCAACCTACCCGAACCCGACGCGGGCCACGTCATGGGGTTCCTATTTGGTCTTGCTCCGAGTGGGGTTTACCTTGCCACGCACTGTTACCAGGCGTGCGGTGCGCTCTTACCGCACCCTTTCACCCTTACCGGCCTCCCGGAGGAGACGTAGGCGGTCTTCTCTCTGCTGCACTTTCCGTCGGCTCACGCCGCCCAGGCGTTACCTGGCACTCTGCCCTGTGGAGCCCGGACTTTCCTCCCCCGGATTGCTCCGGCGGCGACTGTCTGGCCGACTCCCGCGGCAAGCATACCAGCGCCCCGCGCGCCCCTCAATGGCGGCGCATCACTTCAGCCAGCATCCTTCAATGCCTGGGCGCGGGCATACCAGACCTTCTTGGCCCCACCCAGCACCCTCGCCGCCACCGCCGCGACCTGCTTGACGCCGACACCTTCAGCCAGCAGCGCCGCCAACAGCGCCTCTCCCGCCACCACCCCAGCCTCGTCTTCGTGCCGCGGCGGTGCGCCAGCCACCATCACCACGAACTCCCCCCGGGCCTGATCGGGGTCGGCCTCCATGCGGATAAGCAGTTCAGCGGCTGAACCATCCAGGAAGGTCTCGAAGGTCTTGGTCAGCTCCCGGGCCAGCACCAGCCGGCGTTCACCCAGCACCGCCGCCAGATCGGCCAGGGTATCGCGGATGCGATGGGGCGATTCGTAGAAGATCAGGGTCTCCTCACGGGCGGCCAGTGACTCCAGGCGTCCGCGGCGCCCCCCACCCTTGGCCGGCAGAAAGCCCTGGAAGGTGAAACGATCAGTGGGCAAGCCTGCCGCGGACAGGGCCGCCACCAGAGCGCAGGCGCCTGGCACCGGCACGATGCGCCGCCCCCGGAGGCGCAGTTCGCGCACCAGCACGAAGCCGGGATCGCTGATCAGCGGGGTGCCCGCATCGCTCACCAGGGCGATGGATTCCCCGGCGACCAGCCTGGCATCGAGCTGCTCGACTCGGGCCGTCTCGTTGTGTTCGTGCAGCGAGAGCATTGGCACCGATAGCCCCAGGTGGCGCAGCAGGCGACCGGTATGACGGGTGTCCTCGGCGGCAACCAGCGCCACCTCGCCCAGCAGCCGCGCGGCACGTGGGCTCAGGTCCTCCAGATTCCCAATCGGCGTGGCGACCACGTACAATGAGGCTACGTTAGCATCTGACACTGATGGCTCCTCGGCCAAGTGGCCGACACAACGGATTTGAGGATGAATGCATGCGGATACCGACTCGCGGCCTGCTGGCCACCGCGCTCTGTGCGATGCTGCTGGCGGGCTGTGCCGTGCCGCCCGCCATCGTCGATCGCGTGACCGAGGATGACCCGGCAAGCCTGCTTGAACAGGCCGGCCAGCAACAGCCGGCCCAGGCGGCTCGGACCCGCCTGGAAGCGGCTGACATTCTAGCACGCCAGGGGGAGCGCACCCAGGCGCTGGAGATCGCAGCGGACATCGACGACAGCCTGCTCGAGGGAGCCCAGCGCGCGCGCTGGGCCCTGCTGCTGGCCGATCTCGGCGAGGCGCTTGGCGAGCCTAAAGCGGTCATCCAGGCCACCCGAAACCTGGACACCCTGGGCCTGGAGCCCGCCCAGGCCATGTCACTGCGTGAGCGGAGGGGGCTGGCGCTGCTGGCCGAAGATGAGCCGGGCGCTGCTGCCCGGGCGCTGCTGCGCGTCCAGGCCCAAAGCAACGACGTCGCGCTCAATGATGCGATCTGGGAAGCCCTCACCCGCATGAACCGCCAGGCGCTGAGGGACCTGGAACAAGCGGTCGACCCCCTGACCCAGGGCTGGGTCGCGCTCGCCGATCTGTATCGCTCCAGCGGCGGTAATATCGACCGCTTCTTCGACCGTCTGGACGAGTGGCGCGAACGTAACGGTCGCCACCCGGCTGCCCGCCAATTGCCCGCCTCCCTGATTGCGCTAGGTGAATTGCGCGGCGTCGAAGTGCGTCATATCGCGGTGTTTCTGCCAGAGTCAGGCCCCCTGGCACAGCCCGCCTCGGCCATCGCCGAGGGCATGCGCACCCAGCAGCGCAGCGCGGGCGGCGGCATCCAGTTGAGCTTTTTCGACGCCGCTCGAGGCGATCTGGAAGCCCTCTACAGAGAGGCCGAAAACCGCGGCGCCCAGGTCGTGGTCGGTCCTCTGGACAAGGACCAGGTAGGCCAGCTGGAGACCCTGGACCGAGTGGCACTCCCCACCCTGGCCCTGAACTACGGACCCGCTGAACGCAACACCGCCGTGGGACTCTTTCAGTACGGGCTCTCCGCCGAAGATGAGGCCATCCAGGCTGCCGCACGCACCTGGCGCGACGGCCACCGCAGGGTCGCCCTGCTGGTGCCCGACAACGACTGGGGCCGCCGCGTGGGCGAGGCCTTCTGGAACGAGTGGCAGGCACGCGGCGGCGAAGTCACCAACGCCGTGCGCTACAATCCCGGCGTCCCGGCCACCGAAAGCACTCGGCGCGCCATCAGCAATCCGCGGCCGGATGCGCTGTTCCTGCTCGCCCTGCCCGACTATGCCCGCCAGGTACCACCGACCCTGGACTACTACGGCGCCAGCCAACTGCCGATCTACGCCACCTCGCAGCTTTTCGAGGGACGCCTCAACCCGCGTCTCGATAATGACCTGAACGACGTCCAGTTCCTGGACATCCCGTGGCAGATTCCCGAGGCCGCCGTGGGCGGCATCGAGGCGCTGCCCTTCCTGGACAGTTATCAAGCACTGCGCGAGGGGTCGGACCCACGGCTGTTTCGGCTCAATGCCATGGGGGTCGATGCCTTTGAGCTGGCCCGTCGCCTGCCTCAGCTGCAGGCCATTTCCGGTAGCGAACTGCCGGGTGCTACCGGCACCCTTCGCCCGGGCAGTGACGGCCGCATCGAGCGCCAGTTGCCCTGGGCGAGGTTCGTTAACGGCGTGCCCCAGCCGATACTGATCCCCGGGGTATTCGGTGATGAACGGACCCCGTGACGCTCGCGCCCGCGGCGGAGCCATCGAGCGCCTTGCCGCGACATGGCTCGCCGAACGAGGCCTGGTGCTGGTGGCAACCAACCAGCATGCCAAGGGCGGCGAGCTGGACCTGGTGATGCGAGACGGCGAGATGCTGGTCTTCGTCGAAGTCCGCCATCGGGCCGACACCCGCCATGGCCATCCTCTGGAAACCGTCACTCCCACCAAGCAGCGTCGTCTGATCCGGGCGGCGCGTTTTTATCTCCAGCGCAACCGGCTATCATGTTCCTGCCGCTTCGATGTGCTGGCCGTCACCGGCCAGCCACCCCACCTCGAGTACGACTGGGTCGTCAACGCCTTCGATGCATACTGACCGGTCACGCCACACTGCCAAAGGACCCGGACACCACATGGATTTCCAGCAGCGCATTCTCGGCCACTTCAACGCCAGTATCGACACCAAGACCTATGCCAGCGAAGTCCTGCCTCCTTTTATCGAGGTGGCGAGTCAGATGATGGTCCAGTGCCTCGTCAATGAGGGCAAGATCCTGGCATGCGGCAACGGCGGCAGTGCCGGCGACAGCCAGCACTTCTCGTCGGAGCTGCTCAACCGCTTCGAACGCGAGCGCCCCAGCCTGCCTGCCCTGGCGCTCACCACCGACACCTCGACGCTAACCTCCATCGCCAACGACTACAGCTATAACGAAGTGTTCTCCAAGCAGATTCGCGCGCTCGGACAACCCGGCGATATCCTGCTGGCAATCTCGACCAGCGGTAACTCGGGCAACGTTATCCAGGCCATCCAGGCCGCCCACGACCGCGACATGACCGTGGTGGCAATGACCGGTCGCGACGGCGGCAACATGGCCTCCCTACTCGGCCAGGACGACTGCGAAATCCGCGTCCCGGCCACCTCCACGGCCCGTATTCAGGAGGTACACCTGCTGGTGATCCACTGCCTCTGCGACCTTATTGACGAACAACTCTTCGGTACAAGCGAGTGACCATGATGATACATAGACCCCTGCTCATCTCTCTGCTGCTGGCCGCCACCCTGGGCCTGGCCGGCTGCACCACCGTCACCAGCGTCACCCACCAGGGCACCATCGACGAGAATTACGGCAAACGCACCGCCGGCGCCCAGGTCGAGGACCAGAGCATCGAGACCAAGGTCAGCCATAACATGCGTCGCATCGATGCCCGCCTGGGTGATGCCCGCATCAATGTGGACAGTTACAACGGCGTGGTGCTGCTTACCGGCCAGGTGCCAAGCCAGGAGCTCAAGGACAAGGCCAGCGAGGTCGCTCACGAGGTCCGCAATGTCCGCGAAGTACACAATGAGCTCTCGGTGGCCGCCAACCTGCCGGCCAGCCAGCGCCTATCGGACACCTGGCTCAACACTCGCATTCGAACCAACCTGGCCGCCAATGACCGCATCGACTCGGGTCGCATCCGCGTGATCACCGAAAATGCCAGCGTCTACTTGATGGGCATCGTCAGCCGCACCGAGGCCGACCGCATTGTTCAAGCCGTTTCAAACGTCGGCGGCATGCAGCGTATCGTCAAGGTGTTCGACTATATGGATTGAGCCACCCCTTCAGCCGCAGAATGCAAAACGGCAGGCCATTGGCCTGCCGTTTTGCATGTCGTGCATGACGCGTTACGACCTGGAGCGTCCAGGTGCTCGGCGACTTACTTGATCACCCTCAGCGAAGGCTTGCCTTTGCGTGGCGATGGCTCGTTTTTTCGTGGCGATGATTCGCCTTTGGGGGCGCCGTCGTCATCGGACTCGCCATGGTCATCAGGCGCGCCGTGGGACTCCCCATCGGCATTCACGCTGGTCAGGCCCGGCCCCAACTCCCTCCCTGCCTCCTCGCTGGCCAGTACCGGCTCATGGCCAAACACCATGCCGACGCCATTCTCGCGAGCATAGATGGCCACCAGCGCCGGCATGGGAACCATCACCCGCATCGGCTGACCGCCAAAGCGAGCGGAGAAACCCAGCGCCTCGTTCTCCATGAACAGGTCCCGCACCGCGCCGGGCGAGAGATTGAGCACGATCTGGCCGTTCTGCACGAACTGTCGCGGCACTTCCACACCTGACTGTTCGGCGTCGACCACGATATAGGGGGTCAGGTCGTTGTCCACAAGCCACTGGTACAGAGCCTTGGCCAGGTAGGGACGACTTGAGTAGGGGCGACTGGATAACATCGTCAGGCCCTCCGGATTGCGGCCCCCGGACAGGCCGGGGGCAGTGGTTTCAGCTGCGAATTTCGCGCTCGACTTCGCTCAGCGACGCCTTGAAGCCCTCGCGGTCGAAGACCCTCTCCATATAGGCCAGCAGGGGCTTGACCTGCTTCTCGGGCAGGTCGATGCCCAATGCCGGTAGACGCCAGAGAACCGGCGCAAGGCAGCAATCCACCAGAGTGAACTCCTCACTCATGAAGTAAGGCATGTCCTCGAAGATCGGCGAGATACCCACCAGGCTCTCGCGCAGCTCCTTGCGCGCCTTGTCGGCCTCTTTCTTGGGCCCCTTCTCGATCTGCTCGACCAGCGGGCACCACTCACGCTCGATGCGGTGCATCCACAGTCGGCTCTGGGCACGCGCCACCGGGTAGACCGGTAGCAGCGGCGGATGAGGAAAGCGCTCGTCCAGATACTCCATCATCACCTTGGACTCGTACAGCACCAGCTCACGATCCAGCAGTGTGGGCACGCTGTTGTAGGGGTTGAGGTCGGCAAGCTCCTCGGGGCGCTGCTCGTCGGTGACCTCGACGATATCCACTGCCACGCCCTTTTCGGAGAGCACGATCCGCACGCGATGGCTAAAGTGGTCGGCTCCACCCGAGTAGAAGGTCATCGATGACCGCTTGGCCACTACACCCATGAAAGATTCCTCGCATCAATTCGAATGGCAATCATACCACGACTGTCAACCCCGGGTGACGGAGCCACGCGGCGTCCTGCAATACCATAAGGGGCGCATGGCCCATGGCCATGCGCCCCCGAACGTCTCCACCGCAATGGATCAGTGAACGTCGCGCCAGTACTCACGCTTCAGGAAGTAGGCAAAGATGCCGAAGATGAAGATAAAAATCAGTACCTTCGGGGCCATGGCCTGGGCCTGCAGCTTGGAGGGTTCACCCACGTAGACCAGGAAATTGGTCAGATCGTAGACGGCCTCCTCGAACTCGTCCGGCTCCATGCTGCCGGGACGGGTCACCTGGAGCACGTCGCAGGACTGATACTTGCCGGTCAGAGGATCCAGCTCGGCACCCTCGATGGGGCGATCGCTTTGGCTGCACACCCGCTCCTGCACGCCCTGCAGTGGCTCGAGCACATTGGGCATGGCTGAAGCCTCAAGCACCGTATTGTTGACGCCCAGCGGTTGGCTGGGATCACGGTAGAAACTCAGCAGATAGGAGTAGATGTAGTCAGGCCCCCGCAAACGATTGATCAGTGACAGATCAGGGGGCGCCACCCCGAACCAGTTGGCACCATCCTCCGGGGTCATGGCGTTATGCATCTGATCATTGAAGGCCGCTTGGCTGGAGAAGATCAGGTGCTGCTCCACCAGGTCCTGGGGGATACCAAAATCCTCGGCGGCCCGCGCGAAACGCTGGTGCTCCAGGGAATGGCAGCCCATGCAGTAGTTGGTGTAAAGCTGCATGCCCCGCTGCACGGACGCCTCGTCATTGAGATCCGGCGTCATCGAAAAGGGAACATCAGCCGCTGGCGCCGCCATGGCAGTGAAAGGCACTAGCGCGAAGAGCAGTGCGAACAGTTGCTTTTTCATTAGCCAGTCACCCTTTCCGGAACGGGTTTGGTCTTCTCCAACCGAGTGTAAATCGGCATCAAAAAGAAGAAGGCGAAGTAGATCAAGGTGCACAGCTGGGACACCAGCGTACGCAGCGGCGTCGTCGGTAGCGCACCGAGAATGCCCAGAATCACGAAACTGATGGCAAACAGCGTCAGCATCACCTTGGACATCCAGCCCTTGTAGCGCATGGAACGCACCGGGCTACGGTCGAGCCAGGGCAGCACGAAGAGCACCGCGATGGCACCGCCCATACAGATCACGCCAAGTAGCTTGGCATCAAGACCGAACAAGCTGAAGGTGATGGCACGCAGGATCGCGTAGAAGGGAGTGAAGTACCACACCGGTGCAATATGATCCGGAGTCACCATCGGGTTGGCCGGTTCGAAGTTGGGCTTCTCGAGGAAGTAGCCGCCGCCCTCGGGGAAGTAGAAGATCACCACCGCGAACACGAACAGGAAGATCGCAATGCCGACAAGATCCTTCACCGTGTAGTAGGGATGGAAGGGAATACCATCCAGAGGTTTGCCGGCTTCGTCCTTCTTGGCCTTGATATCGATACCGTCGGGGTTGTTGGAACCGACTTCGTGCAGGGCAATGATGTGCAGCACCACCAGCGCCAGGATCACGATGGGCAGCGCCACCACGTGCAGGGCGAAAAAGCGATTGAGGGTGATACCGGAGATCAGGAAGTCTCCGCGGATCCACTGGGTCAAATCGGGACCGATGACCGGGATCGCCGAGAACAGCGAAATAATGACCTGGGCGCCCCAGTAGGACATCTGGCCCCAGGGCAGCAGATAGCCCATGAACGCCTCGGCCATCAGCAGCAGGTAGATGGTCATGCCGAAGATCCACACCAGCTCGCGGGGCGCCTTGTAGGAGCCATAGAGCAGGGCACGGAACATGTGCATGTAGATCACCACAAAGAAGGCCGTGGCACCGGTGGAGTGCATGTAGCGGATCAGCCAACCGTACTCCACATCGCGCATGATGTACTCGATGGATGCAAAGGCCCCTTCGGCAGAAGGGTTATAGCTCATGGTCAGCCAGACGCCGGTGAGGATCTGGTTGACCAGCACCAGCAGGGCCAGCACGCCGAACAGGTAGAAGAAATTGAAGTTTTTGGGCGCGTAGTACTTGGTCAGGTGGTCCTGGGCCATCTGAGTAGCGGGAAAACGGTCATCGATCCAGCGCATGAGCCCTTTTTCGGCCTTCGCCTTGTTCGGGTTAGCCATCAGGCAGTCTCCTCGTCTTCACCCACGATAATGATGTCGTCGGCCTCGAAGCGATACGGCGGAACTTCAAGGTTGGTGGGTGCCGGCACATTGCGGAATACCCGACCCGCCAGGTCGAAGTAGGAACCATGACAGGGACAAAAGAAACCGCCCGGCCAGCTGTCCATATCCACGGCATCGGGCTCGGGGCGGTAGAGCGGCGAGCAGCCCAGGTGGGTGCAGATGCCGATCAGGACACCGATCTCCGGGCGGATGGAGCGCAGCGGGCCGGACACATACGCGGGCTGCTGCGGCACTTCGGAATCGGGATCGGCAAGGCGCGAAACATCGAAACCCTCGGTGCGTTCGTTCATCTCCGCGGTGCGGTTGATGATCCATATCGGCCGACCGCGCCACTCGACGGTCATGCGCTGGCCGGATTCAAGCTTGGACACATCCGCTCGAATCGGAGCACCCGCCGCTCTCGCCCTGGCACTGGGCTGCCAGGAAGCCACAAAGGGGACCGCTACCCCGACAGCACCCACCGCACCCACGACGGTGGTGGCACCTACGAGGAAACGGCGCCGACCCTTGTTTACGCCGTTATCTGCCATTTCAAGATTTCTCCCATCAGCTTACCCGTCGATCCATCACGGGCGGAATCAGCATCCCGTGAATACGGATACCAAATGCGATCTATAGTAAGAAAATGCGGCTCACCATACAAGGACAACGACCCTTGACGAAGGTGTAACACACCTAACAACCCGTTGACCGAGAAACAAAAACGCCCGAGTCGATGACCCGGGCGTGAGCGTTTGGGGCTCGATATTCGGCGCTTAACGCTTGGAGAACTGCGGGCGACGACGCGCCTTGCGCAGACCGACCTTCTTGCGTTCGACCTGACGAGCATCGCGGGTGACGTAGCCGGCTTCACGCAGCTGACCACGAAAATCCTCGTTGTACACCATCAGCGCGCGGGTAATCCCGTGACGGATAGCACCGGCCTGGGAAGAACCACCGCCACCCTTGACGGTGACGAAGACGTCAAACTGGCCCAGGGTGTCCGTCAGCTCGAGGGGCTGGCGAACCACCATGCGACCGGTGACTCGGCCGAAGTAAAGATCCAGATCAAGGCTATTGACGGTGATCTTGCCGGAGCCCGGCTTCATAAATACGCGCGCGGTAGAGGTCTTGCGGCGCCCGGTACCGTAATACTGCTGTGTCATGGCGAAGGACTCCCTCAGATATTCAATTCTTGCGGCTGCTGGGCGGCGTGCGGATGCTCGGCACCGGCATAGACCTTGAGCTTGGTGTACATGGCACGACCCAGCGGACCCTTGGGCAGCATGCCCTTGACAGCGCCTTCGATGATGCGTTGTGGCGCATGCTCGATCAGCTTGTCGAAGGTCATGGAGCGCAGGCCACCGGGATAGCCGGTGTGACGGTAGTAGGTCTTGTCCTTGGCCTTGTTGCCGGTGACTTTCACCTTCTCGGCGTTGATCACGACGATATAGTCGCCGGTGTCAACATGCGGGGTGAATTCCGGCTTGTGCTTGCCGCGCAGGCGACGAGCAATTTCGGTGGCCAGGCGGCCGAGCGTCTTGTCCGTGGCGTCGACGACATACCAGTCGCGCTGGACGGACTGCGGCTTCGCAGTGAACGTCTTCATGGAGCTATCACCAGTTCAAGTGTATTGGGTTCTCAGCCATCTCTTCGGCATGGAACCATCCCTATTCTTTTTGGTTGCCATCCACCGCAGGCGGCTGGCAACGAGGTAGAGCGCGCGAATTCTACCTGATATGTCATCTTGAGCGCAATGCCACTCACGGCTTGTGGGGAAGCGCCAGGTAGTCGTGGGACTGCATCTCCTGCAGACGTGAGAGCGTGCGCTGGAACTCGAAGTCGAGCCGACCATCAGCATAGAGCCGCTCGGCGGACTCCTCCGCAGACATCAACAGCTTGACGCCGCGATCGTAGAACTCATCAACCATGTTGATGAAGCGTCGCGCCTGATCGTCAGTCGCCCCACTCATTCGGGTAACATTCGAGACCAGCACAGTATGAAATTCCCTGGCCAATTCGATGTAGTCGTTCTGGCTGCGCGGGCCGTCGCATAGTTCACGGAACTCGAACCACACCACCTCGTCATGCAGCCGCCGCGCATGCAGCACGCGGTGGTTGATTTCGATGGGCGCGTCCAACTCGCCCTCGTGACCGGCAATCTCGCGGAAGCTGCGAGCAAGCTCGATCTCGGCAGCATCATCCAGCGGCGCATGGAAGATCTCGGCACGTTCCAGGGCGCGAAGCCGGTAGTCGATGCCCGAGTCGACATTGACCACCTCACAGTGACGCTTGAGCAGCTCGATAGCCGGCAGGAAGCGAGCCCGCTGCAGGCCATTATTGTAGAGCTCGTCCGGCACGATATTGGAGGTGGCCACCAGCACCACGCCGTGCTCGAACAGCGCCTCGAGCAGGTTGGCGAGGATCATGGCATCGGTGATGTCCTTGACGAAGAACTCATCGAAGCAGATCACCCTTGCCTCGCCGGCAAACTTGGCGGCAATCAGCGTCAGGGGGTTCTTCTCCCCCTTGTAGTGGGTCAGCTCGTTGTGGACCCGCTGCATGAAGCGGTGGAAATGGGTACGCATCTTGTCGTGGAAGGGCAGCGACTCATAAAAGGCATCCATCAGATAGGTCTTGCCGCGGCCAACGCCCCCCCAGAAGTAGACCCCCTTGACCTCGGGAAGCACCGGCTCTGGAGCCGATGTCTGGCGACTGCGCTTGCCGAACAGGCCAGCCACCCGCAAGGCAACCCCTCCCTTGGGTGGCACGGCCCGTGGACGAGTGCGCGCGGTCACCACAAGCTCATCGTGGAGGCGCTGAAGGTGGGCGACCGCCTGCTCCTGAGCGGCATCGTACTGGAAGTCGTCCCGCTCCAGATCTGCGCGGTAGCGCTCAGTGGGCGAGAGGCGAGCGTCTCGGGACTCGGGTGGGGTCGGCGTGGCACTCATGCGGGTAACGGACCGTCTCGGTTTGGAATGGGTGGGCATTATACGCCTAGCGCGAACGGCGCGCATCGGCATGACCGCAAGAGAGCCGGCGCGTTGACCCGACGCCGCCGCTCAGCCCTATAATAGGCCCATGTAACGGGTCCGCGCCGATGCGAGACCTTCACCGCCACGATCCACCGCCACAGGGAGACAGACGTGGACGCAAGCAAGATCACCTGGATGCTGGCCATCGCCTGCCTGTTCGCTGGCATAGGGCTGGGCGCGCTGGGCTACCACCTGCTCAACGCCAGTGCCGATGGCCTGCAGAAGCTGCGCCAGCGCCTGGCCGAGCGCGACCGCGAATTGACGGCCCTGCGCAACGACATGGACGATCACCTTGACGAAGTCTCCCGCCTGGTGGCCGCCCTACAGCGGGACAGCGAGGCCCTGGCCAGCCGTATGGCGCAGGACGTCCGCAGGCTGGGCGGCAATGGCGCGCCACCCACCAGCCTGGAGGTCTCCGTCAGCGGGACTCCGACGGAGAGCAACGGGGTGGAGCCAGCAATGCCTCGCGATTATGCCAACGACTCCAGAGGCACTCTTTCCGAGGCCTTCGGGCTCAAGGACGACGATAGCGCCAAGGCACCTCAGCCGCCCCGTTACTGACGACACCGGGTCCCCCATTTCTCTTTCGTCAGCCCCACTCTGTTCTCGCGACAGCCTCTCGCCGCCCTCTCGACAGCCCTCAGGCGGGGTTGTCGATATCCATGAACCGATGTTCAAGGCCAAATTTGCCCGCCAGCCACTCACCCAGCGCCTGGACGCCATAGCGCTCGGTGGCATGATGACCTGCGGCCAAGTAGTGAATACCCAGCTCACGTGCCAGATGGGTAGTGCGCTCGGAGATCTCCCCGGAAATAAAGGCGTCGGCGCCGGCCTCCCAGGCCGCGGCAATCAGGTCCTGCGCCCCACCGGTACACCAGGCCACACGGCAGATTTCCCCCTTGCCCGGCGCCTCCACCAGCAGCGGTTCTCGCCCCAGTCGCTCACCGACGTGTGCGGCCAGCCCTCGGGCATCCAGGGTAGCGTGCGCCGCCCCCAGCCACAGCAGCCCCTCTCCTGGCTCCCCATCGGCGCAGCCCTGAAACTTGAAATCCAGCAGGCGACCGAGCTCGGCGTTGTTGCCCAGCGTCGCGTGAGCGTCCAGTGGAAGATGGTAGGCCAACAGGCTGATATCGTGGGTCAGCAGCGTTCGGAGGCGGCGGCGCTTCATGCCGGTAATGGCCACCGGTTCGTTCTTCCAGAAAAAGCCGTGGTGGACCAACACAAGGTCCGCCTGCCAGGCCACCGCCTCGTCGAGCAACGCCTGGCAGGCGGTGACCCCGCTCAGCACTCGGCCGACGCTCTCACGCCCCTCGACCTGCAGGCCGTTGACGGTGTAATCCTTCAAGCGCTCTGCCGACAGCTCTCGATCACAGGCGGCCACCAGGTCATCGCGATTCGTCATGGGGACCTCCCTCGTCCATGGGGTGACAATGTTACTATCTGTCCCATTGTACCGACGGGACCTGTCCCCTGCACCGCCCTGCTCCCGTGACCGCCCGCCACAAGGACGCCGACCCGCATGCTACGCTTTCTGCGCTCGCTTACGCCCTATCTGCTGCCGACCGCCATCGGCGTGCTGCTGGCCGTGGTGCTGCTCAACGCCTTTCCCCAACTGACGGGCCGACAGGCAGCCCCTACGCCGCCCCAGCCCTCAAGGGAGGCACCCGGCACCCAGGCGCCGCTGAACGTCTCGCCTGGCGTCGAGGCACCGCAGGACACCGAGCCTCGCCCCGCCCCGGAACTGCGACAGGCTGCCCCGCTTTCCCGCGAACAGGGCCAGGTGAGCTATGCGGATGCCGTCGAGCGCGCGGCACCTGCAGTGGTCAACATCTACTCCTCTCGGGTCGTGGAACGCGAACAGCACCCGCTGATGTCGGACCCCTTCTTCCGACAGTTCTTTGGTGATGACGTGCCGGCCCGCCAACGCATGCTCTCCAGCCTCGGCTCTGGTGTCATTGTCAGCGGAGATGGCTATGTACTCACCAACCATCACGTCATCGGCGGTGCCGACCAGATCCAGGTGGCTCTGCGCGACGGTCGCGAGACACTTGCCGAGGTGATCGGCACTGACCCGGAGAGTGACCTGGCCGTGCTGCGTATCGACCTCGAGTCGCTACCGGTGATCGAACTGGCAGACTCCACCCAAGTCGCCATCGGCGATGTGTCGCTGGCCATCGGCAACCCCTTCGGTGTGGGCCAGACCGTCACCATGGGCATCATCAGCGCCACCGGGCGCAGCCATCTGGGGCTCAATGCCTACGAAGACTTCATACAGACCGATGCCGCCATCAATCCGGGCAACTCCGGTGGCGCACTGGTCAACGCCGAAGGGGCGTTGGTGGGCATCAATACCGCCATCTTTTCGCGCTCAGGCGGCTCCCAGGGCATTGGATTCGCCATTCCTGCCAATCTGGCCGCCAACATCCTCGAGGAGTTGGTCACGCAGGGCCGGGTGATACGCGGCTGGCTGGGAGTCGAGGCCCAGGAGCTGAACTCGGAGCTTGCTGCCTCCTTCGGACTGCAAGCCCCTCGCGGCGTGGTGATCGCCGGCGTGGTCGCCGGCGGGCCCGCCGATCGTGCCGGCTTGCAACCCGGCGACGTGCTGTTGGCCATCGACAACCAGCCGATTCTCGACGCCCGGGTTACCATGGCCGACATCGCCGCCGTGGAACCCGGCGAGTCGTTGCCGCTCACCGTAGTGCGAGGCGGCGAGACACTTCAGGTCACCCTGGAGGTGGGCGAGCGCCCAACGCCAGAGCTGCGCCGTTCAGAGTAGCCCAGCCTACGCCCGGCGACCCTGAGCGTCCTTGTTTACAGACGCAGGGCGTAGAGGACAGAAACGCGCAGGGCGCCGCCAATGGCGGCGCCCTGCGCACCTTTACGGGGAGTGACTCTCGGCCCGGCTCACGTCTTGATTCGGTACTCGGCGCTGCGCGCATGGGCGGTCAGCGACTCACCGCGGGCGAGCACTGATGCCACTTTCCCCAGCGTCGAGGCACCCTCGGCAGTACAGTGGATAATCGAGGAGCGCTTCTGGAAGTCATAGACACCCAGCGGCGAAGAGAAGCGCGCCGTTCCCGAGGTGGGCAGCACATGGTTGGGGCCGGCACAGTAATCGCCCAGCGCCTCGGCGGTATAGCGACCCATGAAGATGGCGCCAGCATGACGGATCTCCGGCAGCCATCCCTCGGGATTCGCCACCGAGAGCTCAAGATGCTCAGGCGCGATGCGGTTGATCAGCGCCATCGCCTCCGTGCGGTCACGGCAGTGAATCAGGGCCCCGCGCCGCGCCAGCGACGCACGGGCAATCGCCTCGCGGGACAGCGTCGGCAGCAGCCGATCGATGGCTGCCTCGACGTCCGTCAGATGCTCGGCGTCCCAGCTGACGAGGATGGCCTGGGCATCCTCGTCGTGTTCGGCCTGGGAAAAGAGATCCATGGCCAGCCAGTCAGGGTCGGTGCCGCCGTCCGAGACCACCAGGATCTCCGAGGGACCGGCGATCATGTCGATGCCCACCTGGCCGAAGACGGCACGCTTGGCGGTGGCCACGTAGATATTGCCGGGGCCGACGACCTTGTCCACCCGCGGCACCGTCTCGGTGCCATAAGCCAGCGCCGCTACCGCCTGGGCGCCGCCCAGCGTGAACACACGGTCGACACCCGCCAGGTGGGCCGCGGCCAGCACCAGGTCGTTGAGTACGCCATCCGGCGTCGGCACCACCATGATGATCTCGCGCACCCCGGCCACGTGGGCGGGGATGGCGTTCATCAATACCGAGGAGGGATAGGCGGCCTTGCCCCCGGGGACATAGATGCCGGCGCGGTCGAGCGGCATCACCTGCTGACCCAGCACGGTGCCGTCGGCCTCGGTGTACTGCCAGGATTCGGGCTTCTGGCGTTCATGATAGAGGCGGATGCGTTCGGCCGCCTGCGCCAGCGCCTCGCGCTGCACCGCGGGAAGCTCGTCGTAGGCCTGCCGCAGCCGCTCGGGGGAGAGGGTCAACTCGGCCATGCTGGTGACCGAGAGCCGGTCGAGGCGGTTGCTGATCTCCACCAGAGCATCATCGCCGCGGCACTTCACTGCCGCGATGATCTCGTCGACGCGATGCTGCACCGATGTGTCAGAGACGCCCTCCCAGGCCAGCAGAGACGACAGACGATCTTCAAAGTTCGCATCGGCCGTGGAGAGCCGGGCGATGCCGGTAGAGGCAGTTGTCTCGGTCATGTCAGCTTCCATCACGAATCAGATTGATCTTGCATTGTTCGACGCCGGGCTGTTTCGGGCAAGAGCAGTGCCACGTTGGCACCGAGGTGCCCGGGCGATAAGGCACGCAGGCAGGCCGCAGCCGATGTCTGTCTCAAACGACGACTTGCCGGCGAGCGGCCACGGCCTGACCGAGGCGCTCGAGCAGCGGCTTGATACGCGCATGTTTCATGGTCATCGAGGCCTTGTTGACCACCAGCCGGGTGGAAATCGACGCTATCAGCTCACGCGACTCCATGCCGTTGGCGCGCAGGGTGTTGCCGGTATCGACGATGTCGACGATCTCGTCGGCCAGGTTCATCAGCGGCGCCAGTTCCATGGCCCCGTAAAGCTTGATCACCTCGGCCTGGATGCCCTGTTCGGCGTACCAGCGCCGCGCCACATTGACGAACTTGGTGGCCACCCGACGGCGCGCCCGGGCCGGCTCGGCGCCGGTGATCCCCGCCGTCATCAGCTTGCAACGGGCGATCTCCAGGTCCAGCGGTTCGTAGAGCCCCTCGGCGCCGTGCTCGAGCAGCACGTCCTTGCCGGCGACGCCCAGGTCTGCCGCACCCAGTTGCACGTAGGTCGGCACGTCGGTGGCGCGGATCACCACCAGCTTGACGTCAGGCAGGTTGGTGTCGAACAGCAGTTTGCGGCTCTTGCCCAGGTCCTCCACGGGCTCGATGCCCGCGTCGGCCAGCAGCGGCAGGGTCTCATCCAGAATGCGGCCCTTCGAGAGGGCCAGGATCAATTGTGTGCTCATGCTCTCGCCTTGGTCTTCTCGCGTTGGTCAAGATAGGGGGCTAGCCCGGCACGCGGCGGATCTGGGCGCCAAGAAGCTGGAGTTTCTCCTCGATGCACTCGTAGCCACGGTCAATATGGTAGATGCGGTCGACCAGGGTCTCGCCATCGGCCATCATCGCCGCGATGACCAGCGACGCCGAGGCGCGCAGGTCGGTGGCCATCACCGGAGCGCCGGAGAGCCGCTCGACTCCCTCGATCACCGCGGTGTTGCCTTCCAGGGCGATCTTCGCCCCCATCCGGTTGAGCTCCTGGACATGCATGAAGCGGTTCTCGAAGATGGTCTCCACCACCCGCGAGGTGCCCTCGGCCACTGCATTCATGGCCACGAACTGGGCCTGCATATCGGTGGGAAAGGCCGGATAGGGGGCAGTGCGGATATTGACCGGCCGCGGACGCTTGCCATGCATGTCCAACGCGATCCAGTCGTCACCGCTGGTAATCTCGGCACCGGCCTCCTCCAACTTGGCGATCACCGCCTCGAGGACATCGGCGCGGGTACGACGCACCTTGACGCGACCGCGGGAGAGCGCGGCGGCCACCAGGAAGGTGCCGGTTTCGATGCGATCCGGCATCACGTCATGGTAGGCGCCGTGCAGTCGCTCAACGCCCTCGATGACGATGGTATCGCTGCCGTGACCGCGGATCTTCGCCCCCATCTTGATCAGACACTCGGCCAGGTCGATCACCTCGGGCTCCCTGGCGGCGTTCTCGAGCACTGTGGTGCCATCGGCCAGCGTCGCCGCCATCAGCAAGTTCTCGGTGCCGGTCACTGTGACGGTATCGAAAAAGATGGTAGCCCCCTTGAGACGGCCGTCAACCCGGGCGCGAATATAGCCCCCTTCGACGCGGATCTCGGCACCCATGGCCTCCAGCCCGCGCAGGTGCAGATCCACTGGCCGCGAACCGATGGCGCAGCCACCTGGCAGGGAGACGTCAGCATGGCCGAAGTGGGCGATCAGTGGTCCCAGCACCAGGATAGAGGCGCGCATTTTCTTGACCAGCTCGTAGGGAGCATCGCAATGCTTCACCTGGGCACCATCGAGCTGGATCGTCATCTTCTCACCCATCACCGGCTCGAGACCCAGATGGCCGAGCAGCTCCAGGGTCGTGGTGATGTCCTGCAGGTGCGGCAGGTTACCGATGGTCACCGGCTCCTCGGAGAGCAGGGTGGCACAGAGAATCGGCAGGGCCGCGTTCTTGGCGCCGCTGACCCATACCTCCCCGTCGACCGGCCCATTGCCGATGATGATCAACTTATCCATGGGAGCGCGATCTCAAGCGTCGACGTTTTCCGGCGCGCTGTCCCACTGCGCCGGTGTATAGGTCTTGATGCTTACTGCATGCAGGGCACCGGAGGCGATCTCATCGGCGAGTGCACCGTAGATAAGCTGCTGGCGCTTGACCGGCGAGAGGCCCGAGAAGACCTCGCCCACGGCCACCACCTGAAAGTTGCAGCCTTCGCCCTGGATATGGAACTCGCAGTCATCGATACGCGCATTGAGCAACGCCTTGACTTCGCTGGGGTGCATGGTGAGGCACTCCTGTGTCTGAAACGGGAAGACCACCGGGCGCGACGCGGCCGATGGCACGAAACGGGGATGTCCCATGGTAATGAAAAGCACGCCGCTTGGCGATCTCGGTGCAGCTGCGGCTCGCGAGTGATCAGGCGCCAGCGTTTTCCACAGGGAGCAGACGCTCCAGGCCGGCGAGATCAGCAAGCCGACGCAGGGCCGGAGAGAGACGCACCACCTGCAGTTCCAGGTCGGCGGCACGGGCGGCGCGGGCCCACTCCAGCATCACGCTGAGGGCCGCGCTGCTGACGTCGGCCACGCCAGACAGGTCAAAGGCCACTGCGGTCCCGGCGGGCTGGTCGACAAGCCAGCTGTGACCCGCCTCAGCCAGTGCCGACGCCGCCTCGAAGCCCACCTGGCCCTCGACCGTCAGCGTGCAGCCATCGGCCTCCAGACTCACGCCACTGCTGTCCAGCAGCCGAGTCATGCGCTACCGCCCTCCTCCAGCTCTTCGACAGCAAGTTCCGGCGCCCAGCCGTCGATCACGGCGTCATAGTCACGGCCCTGCTCGCGCATCGCCTGATCAAACTGGTTGCGGAAGGTCAGGCCCAGATTGATGCCATTGACAATCACATTGACCACCCGCCACTCGCCGCCGGAAAGGCGCAGCGAGTAGCTGACCGGATAGACCTGGCCGTCAGCGGCGACCACCTCCATGTCGACGCTGGCCTGATCCTCATGGCGCTGGGGGCGCTGGTTGTCCAGCACGCGCAGTTCACGGTAATCGAAGGTGACCAGGCCCTTGCTGTAGGTGTCGATCAGGGTCTTGCGGAAGGTATCGGCAAAACGTGAACGCTGCTGGGGCGTGGCGTTCTGGAAGTAGCGCCCCATCACACTGGCACCGATATAGCGAAAGTCGGCGATGTCATCAAGGCTCTCATCGACCAACCCCTTGAGCTCGTCGATGTTGTCAGCGAAGTAGTCGCGACGCCCCTCGATTTCGGCGGTCAGCGTCTCGACGCTCAGTCGGATCACCTCCTCCGGGGTACGATCGGAAGTCGCCGCGGCCGGCAGCGCAAACAAGGCCAGCAACAGGCCGACCAATAGAGAACGAACGGGTAGGGAAACACGGTTCATGCAGGCACTCTCCTTGAAGCGAACCAGACCGACGTCTGGAGCGTCACTCACTGACAACATTGGACACGAACTGCTGGATGAGTTCTTCCAGCACGATGGCCGACTGGGTATCACGCACGGTGTCACCGTTGGCGAGCGTCTCCGGGTCGCCGCCCACGGAGAGCCCGATGTACTGCTCACCGAGCAGGCCGGCGGTGAGAATCGCCGCAGTGGTGTCCCGCGAGAGTCTCCCCTCCAGGTCTCCCTGCAGTTCCATGATCACCCGGGCATCGTACCAGTCGGCATCCAGTTCTATGGATGACACCCGGCCTACGGTGACGCCGGCCATGGTGACCCTCGCCCGAGGTTTCAGGCCGCCGATGTTGGCAAAATTGGCCTCTAGCCGAAAGGTGTCCCCAGGAGGCTGCAGGGTCATCCCGCTGACCCGCAGGCCCAGAAATACCAGGCCGAGGATGCCGGCGAGCATGAACAGTCCCACTCCCAGCTCCGTCATCTTACTGCGCTTCATCATCTCTCTCCGAACATCAAGGCTTGCCGCCGCCTTTCTCCCGAGATCAGGAGAGGCCGCCGAACATCACTGCGGTCAGCACAAAATCGAGGCCGAGCACGGCCAGCGAGGAATACACCACCGTGCGGGTGGTGGCCCGCGAGATCCCTTCCGAGGTAGGTATCAGATCATAGCCCTGGAACACCGCAATCCAGGTCACCACCACGGCGAAGACCAGACTCTTGATCATGCCGTTGCCGATATCACCGACGAACTCAACGCTGGACTGCATATTGCCCCAGTAGGAGCCCTCGAAGACACCGAGCCATTCCACGCCTACCAGGTAGCCCCCGTAGATACCCACCACGCTGAAGCCGATGGTCAACAGCGGCAGGGAAACGAAGCCCGCCCAAAGGCGCGGCGCCACCACCCGACGCAGCGGATCGACGCCGATCATCTCCATGCTGGAGAGCTGCTCGGTGGCCTTCATCAGGCCGATCTCGGCGGTCAGGGCCGAACCGGCACGACCGGCGAACAGCAGCGCCGCTACCACCGGCGCCAGCTCACGAAGCAGCGACAGCGCCACCATCTGCCCCAGCGCCTGCTCGGCGCCGAAGTCGACTAGAAGGGTGTAGCCCTGCAACGCCAGCACCATGCCGATAAACAGCCCGGAGACCAGCACGATAGCCAGCGATAACACGCCCACAAAGTGCATCTGACGCACCCACAAGCGCAACCCTTCTCGGGATGGCACTCCCACCGCCGACTGGGCCACGAAGATACTGGCTCTACCCAGCGCCTCGAGCAGGTCACAGCCACGACGTCCCAGGCTCATGATGCGTGTGATCATCGCCGCCCCCCTGCATCCATGACATCGGTAAGAAAATCCGCCGCCGGGTAGTGGAACGGCACCGGGCCGTCGGGCTCGCCGTGCACGAACTGGCTGACGCGTGGGTCCTGATCCACATCGAGGCCCTTGGGGGTGCCGTGAGCCATCACCTTGCCGTCGGCGATCACATAGACATAGTCGGCGATGGTCAGCGTCTCCTTGATATCGTGAGAGACGACGATCGAAGTAAGACCCAGCGCCTCGTTAAGCCGCTTGATCAGCTGCACCAGCACACCCATGGAGATCGGGTCCTGGCCAACAAAGGGCTCGTCGTAGAGGATCAACTCCGGGTCCAGCGCCATCGCCCGGGCCAACGCCACCCGGCGCGCCATGCCGCCGGAAAGCTCTGCAGGCATCAGCTCGCGGGCGCCGCGCAGTCCCACCGCCTCGAGTTTCATCAGCACCAGATCCCGGATCATCGCTTCGGGCAGATCAGTGTGAACACGCAGCGGAAAGGCGACATTCTCGAACACGCTGAGGTCCGAGAACAGCGCCCCACTCTGGAACAGCATGCCCATGCGTCGGCGCATGGCGAACAGCGCCCGCCGCGGCTGGCGATGCACATCCTCACCGTCTATCAGCACACGACCCGAATCGGGGGTGAGTTGCCCGCCGATCAGCTTCAGCAGGGTGGTCTTGCCACTGCCGCTGGGGCCCATGATGGCAGTAATCTTTCCCCGCGGGATGGAGAGGTCAACGCCGCGGAAGATCTCCGTGTCACCTCGCGAAAAATGCAGATTCTCCACCACCACGAAGGGAGTGTCATTCATCGGATCATCGGCTCCGGGGACAATTATCGAACATCGTATCCTAACTACCCCGGACCGCGCCAGCGACATGCCAGACCTCCTTGCACTCCCCGAGGCCAGAGCGTCTAATGCGGCAATTCCGATTCAATGCCAAGGACACCCCATGCTGGTACCGCTGATCGTCTTGCTGCTGGGTCTGGCGGTTCTGGTCTGGAGCGCAGATCGCTTCGTGGGTGCGGCGGCGGCCACGGCAAGTCAGGCCGGCATGAGCCGCCTGCTGGTCGGCATGACGGTGGTGGCCCTGGGCACCTCGGCCCCGGAAATAGTGGTCTCGACGATGGCATCCCTGGACGGCATTCCCGACCTGGCCACCGGCAATGCCCTGGGCTCCAACATTGCCAATATCGGCTTGGTGCTGGGTATAACCGCCTTGATCGTACCAATCCCGGTACGCTTCTCCATCGTGCGCCGGGAACTGCCATTGTTGCTGGGCGCCACGGGCCTGGCCGGCTATGCCCTGGCCAATGACAACCTCGGCCGCTTCGACGCCCTTTTCTTGCTCCTGCTGCTGATCTTCAGTCTCTGGTGGCTATTCCGCGCCGACGCGCCAGACGCTCCCGATGTCACCGCCGGTGAGATTCCCGATATGCCCCTGCCCCGGGCGCTTGCGTGGCTGGTGGGGACGCTGGGGTTACTCGTCATCGGCTCCCGCGGCGTGGTCTGGGGTGCCAGCGAGATAGCCCGCGGCATGGGCGTCAGCGAACTGGCCATCGGGCTGACCGTGGTCGCCATCGGCACCAGCCTGCCGGAACTGGCGGCCTGCGTGGCCAGCGCACTCAAGCGCCACCACGATATCGCCATCGGCAACGTGATCGGCTCCAATCTCTTCAACCTGCTCGTCGTGCTGCCCATTCCCGGCCTGCTGGCCCCAGGGCCCAGCGACCCTGCGGCCGCGGGGCGCGACTATCCGGTGATGCTGTCGCTGACCCTGGCACTCGGCATGCTGCTGCTGTGGCAGCGTCGTGGTCAAATCGGGAGACTCCCCGGCGCCCTGCTGGCGACCAGCTATCTCGGCTATCTGGCCTGGGTCGGTCTGGCCAGCCTAGGTGCCGCCACTTGAGTGAACACGCGCAACAGGCAACAATCATCGCCATGACCCAACAGCCCCCCCACGCCATAGACCCCTCTTCGCTGCGCAACAGCGCCAGGCGCACCCTGCGGCTCGAGCAACAGGCCATCGGTGCCCTGATCGAGCGCCTAGACGCCGATTTCGATCGCGCCTGTGCACTGATACTCGCCTGCCACGGCCGCGTGATCGTCACCGGCATGGGCAAGTCCGGCCATATTGCCGGCAAGATCGCCGCCACCCTGGCCAGTACCGGCACGCCGGCCTTCTTCGTGCACCCTGGCGAGGCCAGCCATGGCGACCTGGGAATGATCACTCCCGGCGACGTGGTGCTGGCGCTCTCCAACTCCGGCGAGACCGGCGAAGTGACCGCCCTGCTACCGCTGCTCAAGCGTATGGGCGTGCCACTGATCAGCATGACCGGACGTCCCGCCTCGACGCTCGGGCGCCATGCCGAGGCCCACCTTGACGCCGGGGTGGAGCGCGAGGCGTGTCCGCTGGACCTGGCACCCACCGCCTCCACCACCGCCGCCCTGGCGCTGGGCGACGCCCTGGCGGTGGCGCTGCTGGAGTCTCGCGGCTTCACCGCCGAGGAGTTTGCCCTCTCCCATCCCGGCGGCAGCCTCGGTAAGCGGCTGCTGCTGCGGGTGGGAGACCTGATGCACGAGGGAGCACGACTGCCGACGGTGCCACTGGGCAGCCCGCTGCGCGATGCCCTGCTGGAGATCACTCGACAGGGGCTCGGCTTCACCTGTGTGGTGGACGAACGGGGCCTGCTGGCCGGGGTCTACACCGATGGTGACCTTCGCCGCACCTTGGATCAGCACACTGATCTGTCTGGCCTGACCGTCGATGAGGTGATGACCCGCCCCGGCAAACGGGTGGCACCGGGAATGCTGGCCGCCGAGGCCGTCAAGCTGATGGAAGACCACCGCATTTCTGCCTTGGCCGTGGTCGACGAGACGGGCCGCCCGGTGGGCGCCCTGCATATGCATGACCTGCTGGCCAGCGGTGTCATTTGATCCCATTCACCGAATCGGAGCTTTCATGCCCCACACTCTCCCGCTGCAAGATCCTCGCCTGGTGGACCGTCTGCGACGCATCCGCCTGCTGGCACTGGACGTCGACGGCGTGCTCACCGACGGCCAGCTCTACTTCCAGGCCGATGGCACCGAGATCAAGGCGTTCAACGTCCAGGATGGCCATGGCCTCAAGCTCCTCAAACGCGCCGGCATCGTGGTGGCCCTGATCACCGGCCGCGATTCGCCCATGGTGAGTCACCGCGCTGCGGCGCTGGGGATACAGCATGTCTTCCAGGGCGTGGAGAAGAAGTTACCGGTACTGCGCGACCTCTGTGCGCGCCTCGACCTTGAGTTCGACCAGGTGGCCTATTGCGGCGACGACATGCCAGACGTGGGCGCCATCCGCCGCGCCGGGGTGGGCATCAGCGTACCCAACGCCCCCGAATACATCTGCAAGCATGCCGACTGGGTAACGGTAAAAGGCGGCGGCCAGGGAGCGGCCCGCGAGATCTGCGACACCCTGCTCAAGGCTCAGGGCCACTGGGACGCAGTACTCGACACCTACCTGCACGGGGCCGGTTGAGCTCATGGCGCTGCCTCAGCCGTCGTTTCGGGTCTGGCTGTTCCTGGTATTGCTGGCGCTGGGCGGCGTGATGGCACTGCTCGATACGCGCAGTGTCCGTGAGCCCGGGGCGGTGCCTCGTGACGCGGCTGGCGAACCCGACTTCTACCTGGAGGGCGCGCAGCTGACACGCTTTGACGCCAAGGGACATGCTCATCAGCGAGTCGAGACGCCGCGACTGGTACACACGCCCCATGATGACGTTACTCGCCTCGAGACCCCCGACGCCCGGCTCTTCGACCGCGCCGGCCGCATATGGCTGGCAACGGCCGACCGCGGCGTGCTGGGCCCGGGCGGCAATCCGCTGACGCTCTCCGGCAGCGCGCGGCTCCACGCCCCCGAGGAGCGCTGGCGGCTTGACACCGAGGTGCTTCACTATGATGCCAACACCGGCCATGCCTGGAGCGACACCCCGGCCCTGCTGCGTCAGCCCCCCCAGCGCATGAGCGGCGAGCGTTTCGACGCCTGGCTTCATGACAACCGCGCCCGGCTAACCGACAATGTGCGCGGTCACCATCCGCCCGACACCCGAGAGGACCCCCAGCCATGATCCGAATCTCCGCCCTGCTGCTCTGCCTGCTGCTGCCGCTGACCGCCGGATCGGCTCTCGCCCAGGGAAGCGACGCTGAGGCCCCCATCGAGGTAGAGGCCAATCAGCTTAACCTGGACGACCGCGCCGGTACCGCCGTCTACACCGGCGCCGTGGACATCCGCCAGGGTAGCATGCGCCTGACCGGGGATCGGGTGGAGATCCAGCGCAACGCCCAGGGTCAGCTCTCCCGGGCGATTGCCACCGGCGAGCGCGCCTATCTGGAGCAGCAACCCGACCCCAGCGAACCCCTGGTACGTGGTTGGGGCCGAACCATCATCTACCACGTGGCCGAACGGCGCATGGAGCTGTTCGACCGAGCCGAATTACATCAGGGCGGCGACACCTTCGACGGCGGCTATCTTGAGTACTTCCTCGATCGCCGCGTGGTGAATGCCCGGAGTGAGGCCGAAGGCGTCGAGGGGCGCCAGCGCATTCGCATGACCCTCCAGCCCGATCAGTCAGGCGCCCCATGAAAACCCTCCATGCCCGCCATCTGGCCAAGAGCTACAAGCGCCGCCGCGTGGTCAAGGACATCAACCTGGCCATCCGCCAGGGCAGCATTGTCGGCTTGCTCGGTCCCAACGGGGCCGGCAAGACCACCTCCTTTTACATGATCGTAGGGCTCGTGCGCGCCGATGCCGGCGAGGTCGCCATCGACGATCTGGATCTGACACGGGCGGCCATGCACGAGCGCGCCCGGGCCGGCATCGGCTATCTGCCCCAGGAAGCGTCGATTTTTCGCAAACTCTCCGTGGCCGACAACATCATGGCGATTCTGGAGACCCGCAAGGACCTCGATCGCGAGGGGCGCCGGGCGCGCCTCGAGCAGCTGCTCGAAGAGTTCCATGTGACCCACATACGCGACAGCCTCGGGATGAGCCTATCCGGCGGAGAGAGACGTCGGGTTGAAATTGCCAGAGCCCTGGCCACGGAACCCGCGTTTATCCTGCTCGACGAGCCTTTCGCCGGCGTCGACCCCATCTCGGTGGGCGAGATCAAAGGGGTCATTCGTCAGCTCAAGGCACGTGGTATCGGCGTGTTGATCACCGATCACAACGTCCGTGAGACCCTCGATATCTGTGATACCGCCTACATCGTCGGCGATGGTCAGATCATCGCCGAGGGCAACGCCGAGGAGATACTCGCCAATCACCGTGTCCGCGAGGTTTACCTGGGCCAGGACTTCCGTCTTTGAGCGCGCCCCTTCTGACCATAAGCCTCTTTATGCCCATAAGCGCGTCGTGGCATCGGCTGGCACTTCCACAATCCCATGATACGCATGTTGTTATCCCATGACGGCATGCTGCTTGCGGCTGGCACAATAGTTGCAAAGCCAACCCTTGCAAGCCCACAGCGCCCGGGCTAGGGTGATGTTTCCCGGCCACTTCCCGGCATACGAGGGCAGACCGTCACGATGGCCATGAAAGCCTCCCTGCAGCTACGCGTCGGCACCCAGCTGACCATGACGCCCCAACTCCAGCAGGCCATCGCCCTGCTGCAGCTCTCCACCCTCGATCTACGCCAGGAGATTCAGCAGGCGCTGGAATCCAACCCCATGCTTGATGTCGAAGAGGAGTTCAGCGAGCAGGCGGTGAGCGAAACGCCGGAAGACGACTGGGCCAGCGAGATCCCGGATGATCTCGTCACCGACAGCGACTGGTCAGATACCTACCAGGACCTGGGCATGCCCGCCGGCGGCGAGGGCCCGGACTTCGAGCGCGAGGCAGCGGGACAGAGCCTCCAGGGGCACCTGACCTGGCAATTGGCGATGACCGACCTGGACCCGAGAGAGCGCCAGATCGCCGAGAGCCTGATCGATGCCGTGGACGCCGCCGGCTATCTGGGTCAGCCCCTGGATGAGATCCGCGACGGCCTCAGAACCCAGGGGCTCGGGGGGCTGCGCAGTGCCGAGGTCGAGCAGGTGCTACTGCGCCTGCAGCAATTCGAGCCCACCGGCGTTTTCGCCCGGGACCTGCGCGAATGTCTGATGCTGCAGCTCGCCGCCCTGCCCGACGACACGCCTCTGCTGCCCCAGGCGCGGCGTCTGGTTCGCCAGTTCCTCGAGGCCCTGGCAGGCGACGATCGCCGCCTGCTCAAGCGCCGACTGAGCCTGGACGACGACGCCCTTGACTCGGCCATCGCGGTGGTGCGCTCCCTTGACCCACGGCCCGGGAGCGCCTATTCAAACGTCGAGAGCGACTACGTGATACCCGATCTGGTGGCTCGCCACGATCATCGCGGCTGGCACGTGGAGCTCAACCCCGAGGCACTGCCGCGGCTGCGTATTCAGCCCGATTACGCCGCGCTGATCCGCCGCGCCGACAAGAGTCAGGACAACCAGTTCCTCAAGGAACACCTTCAAGAAGCGCGCTGGCTGATGAAGAGTCTCTCAAGCCGCAACGACACGCTGCTGCGCGTGGGGCGCGAGATCATGATCCGCCAGCTCGATTTCCTGGAGGGCGGCGAGGAAGCGATGAAACCCTTGATTCTCGCCGACATCGCACAGACCGTCGACATGCACGAATCGACCATCTCCCGGGTCACCACCCAGAAATATATCCACACCCCGCGAGGTGTGTTCGAGCTCAAGTACTTCTTTTCCAGCCACGTCGGCGGCAACGGCGAGGGCGACGCCCACTCCAGCACCGCCATCCGTGCCCGCCTGCGCAAGCTGATCCAGGATGAATCGCCGCGCAAGCCGCTCTCCGACAGCAAGCTGGTGACCCTGCTCGACGAGGTTGGCATCCAGGTGGCCAGACGAACCTTGGCGAAGTACCGGGAGGCCATGGGCATCCCCTCCTCCAGCGAACGCAAGCGGCTGAGGTAGCCCAGGCGCACCGTGGCGCTCTCGACAGCCGGCCGGGAGGTCATGGGCATCCCCTCCGCCAGCGAACGCAAGCGGCTGAGGTAGCCCAGGCGCACCGTGGCGCTCTCGACAGCCGGCCGGGAGGTCATGGGCATCTCCTCCGCCAGCGAACGCAAGCGGCTGAGGTAGCCCAGGCCCACCATGGCGCTCTCGATAGCCGGCCGGGAGGCCATGGGCATCCCCTCCTCCTGCGAACGCAAGCGGCTTCGATGACCTGTATCAGGCCGAGCGAGGCGGCGGCAGTGAGAGGGGTATGCAAGGCAGGAAAAAGGGTTACAATCGGGTCATAACCAACGACCAAGGAGCGCCTCATGCAAGTCAATATCACCGGACATCATGTGGAACTGACCGATGCCCTGCGTGACTATGTGGACGAGAAACTGGCTCGCGTGGAGCGCCACTACGACAACATCACCAACGTGCATGTGACCCTGTCCGTAGAGAAGGAGCGTCAGCACGCCGCCTGCACCCTGCATGCGGCAGGTGCCGATCTCCACGCCGAGGCTCAGGATATCGACATGTATGCGGCCATTGACGCCCTGGCCGACAAGCTGGACCGCCAACTGGTCAAGCACAAGGAAAAGACTCAGGCCCGCGCTCAAGGCGCCGGCGCTCGCTGAGCCTACCATGTCACTGGAAACCATCCTGCCCCCGGAGCGCATCCTGTTCAGTGTCCCCGGGGGCAGCAAGAAGCGAGTGCTGGAGTTCTTCAGCACCTTCATCGCTCAGAACACGCCCAGTCTGGACAGCCAGGAAGTCTTCAGCCGGCTGATTGGTCGCGAGCGCCTGGGTAGCACTGGCATCGGTAACGGCGTGGCCATCCCCCATGCCCGCAGCCCTCACTGCAAGACCCCGATTGCCGGCTTCCTGAAACTCGCCGAGCCGGTGGATTTCGACGCCATCGATGGTGAACCCGTTGATCTGGTCTTCGTGCTGCTGGTCCCCGAGGAAGCCGAGGATGCTCATCTTGCCCTACTGGCCCAGGTAGCCGGCGTCATGAACGACGCCGAAACCCGCAGTGGGCTGCGCAAGAGTGCAAGCCAACGCGAGCTTCACGAACGACTCATCGAGGCGATCCGACGACCGGGGTAGAGGCCCCGCGGGCCGCCCGGCCAGATTGACGACCAGGAGACCCCCATGCAGCTCGTGATCATCAGCGGTCGTTCCGGCTCAGGCAAATCGATCGCGCTGCAGGCCCTGGAAGACCTCGGCTACTACGCCATCGACAACCTGCCAGCCGTGCTGCTCGGCTCCTTGATCGACGAGCTCAAGGGGCCAGAATCGCCACGCTCCTCCATTGCCGTCAGCATCGATGCCCGCAACCTGCCCCAGGCACTCCAGCGCTTTCCCAGCCTGCTTGAAGAGGTTCGTGCCCGAGGCATCGACTGCCAGGTTATCTACCTGACCACCGATGCCCGCATCCTGCTGGAGCGCTACTCGGAAACGCGCCGCCGCCATCCGCTGACCCGTGACAGCGAGATGACACTGGCCGAGGCCATCGACTCGGAAGAGCTGGCGCTCTCCGGCATCCGTGACCTGGCAGACCTGGTCATCGACACCTCGCGGCTCTCGATCCATGATCTGCGCGGCCGTATCGCCGATCAGGTGGCCAGCCACCAGCCCGACCAGCTCACCCTGACCATCGAGTCTTTCGGGTTCAAGCGCGGGGTACCGCTGGATGCCGACCTGGTGTTCGACGCGCGCTGTTTGCCCAACCCCCACTGGGATCCGCAGCTACGCGCCAGTACCGGTCGTGACCCGGAAGTCATCGCCTTCCTGGAAGGATATGCGCTGGTCGACGAGATGCGCCACGACATTCACGCGTGGGTGGAACGCTGGCTGCCCGCCTATCTGGCCAGCCACCGCAGCTATCTGACGGTGGCCATCGGCTGTACGGGGGGGCAGCATCGCTCGGTCTATCTGGCGGAGCGCCTGGCCGAAAGCCTCGCCATCTCCCATCCTCTGGTCCGTCTGCGCCACCGCGAGTTGGGCATCAACGACCCTCCGCCGCTGCCCCCGCCGCCGAATCCGGCGGCTCTCGCCACACCTCATCAAGGACGTTGAGCGTGCCGCAACGCAAGCTGACCCTGACCAATCGGCGTGGCCTGCACGCCCGCGCCGCCACCAAGCTGGTGCAGTGCTGCCAGCCCTTCGACGCCTGCATCAGCGTGGCCAACGGCTCCCTGCAGGGCGACGCCGCCAACATCATGTCGTTGCTGATGCTGGCGGCTCCCTGCGGCACCGAGCTCACGGTCAGCGCCGACGGTGAAGATGCAGACGCGGCGCTCGATGCCGTACAGGCACTGTTCGAGGCTCGCTTCCACGAGGATGAGTAAGGGCGAGCGTCAGCTACCGGCGACGGTCATCTCATCGATCAGCCAACTGCCGGTATGAATGCTGCCGCGGGTATCGATGTCGCTGCCTACGCCGACCAGGCCCTTGAACATCGCCTCCATGTTCCCGGCGATGGTGAACTCCTCCACCGGATGCTGGATCTTGCCATTCTCCACCCAGAAGCCCGCTGCACCGCGGGAATAGTCTCCAGTCACGGCGTTGACCCCCTGCCCCATGAGTTCGGTGACCATCACCCCGCGTCCCATGCGAGCAAGCAGCTCGTCGCGGGATTCCAACGGGGCGGTGAGGCGCAGGTTGCGCGCACCGCCGGCGTTGGCGGTCGTCTGCATGCCCAGTCGCCGAGCACTGTAGGCAGAGAGCATATAGCTGGCCAGGCGGCCATTCTCGATAAAGACGTTGTCGCGGGTCTGCACCCCGTCACCGTCGAAGGGCGAGCTGGCCATGCCCCCCCGCTCCATGGGGCGCTCCTGAAGGCTGAACCACTCCGGAAAGAGCCCGCCGCCAAGCCGATCGCAGAGGAAGGAGGCCTGGCGATAGAGGGCACCGCCGGCGATGGCGCCCATCAGCGAGCCGATCAGCCCGCCTGCCAGGGCCGGGTCGAACAGCACCGGCAGTCGCCCGGTGGCCGGACGACTCGCGCCCAGGCGGCGCAGGGTGCGCTCGGCAGCGCTCTCGCCGACCCGTTCAGGCGCCAGGAGGTCACGAGGGTGGCGCGCACTGGTGTAGTCATAGTCGCGCTGCATGCCGTTTTCGTCCTCGGCAATCAGCATGCAGGAGAGCGAGTGGCGGCTGCCACACTGACTGCCCAGGAAGTCATGGCTGTTGGCGTAGACGCGCACGCCCTCACCGGTGGATAGCGAGGCGCCGTCGGAGCTCATGATGCCCGGGCGGCGACGACCGGCGGACTCGCAGGCCAGCGCCAGCTCGATGGCCTGGTCGGTGCTCAAGGCCCAGGGGTGATGAACGTCGAGGTCGGGCAGCTCACGGGCCATCAACTCGGCGTCGGCCAGGCCTGACGCGGGGTCCTCGCCGGTGTGGCGAGCGATGGCGATGGCTTTTTCTACCACCGCGCGGATCGACGCCTCCGCGGCGTCGGTGGAGGAAGCGCTGCCCTTGCGCTTGCCCACATAGACCGTCACGGCGATGCCCTGGTCCCGAGAGAGCTCCACCGTTTCCACTTCGCCCTCCCGCACGCTCACACCCGTGCCCTGGTCCACGCTGGCGCCCACCTCGCAGGCGTCGGCGCCGAGCCGACGGGCCAGTTCCAGGGCCATCTGGGCGCGGGACGCCAGCAGGGTCTGCTGGGCGGCGGCATCGAATGCCTGTGTCATGGATCTCTCCTCGTGATGTTGCGCTCAAGCCCGACGCCGCGGGCTGGTATACTGTAAGTCTTCTCTAGCCTCAACCATGGATGCGGCATGTCCCAGGATTCCCCTCGCGAGTTGCTCGCCCAGATCACGCTGTCGGACGATGAGCCCGTCAGCAAGTCCCAGCTAAAGCGTGAAATGCACGCCCTGCAGGCCCTCGGCGAGGCGATCATTGCCATGACGCCGGGCGAACGCGCCCGCTTTCCCCTCTCTGACGACATGCTGGCCGCCGTGGAGGAAACCTCGCGAATCCGCTCCCACGAGGGGCGCCGACGCCATATGCAGTACGTGGGCAAGGTCATGCGCCGCGAGGATCTCGAGGCGATCAAGGCCGTCTATGACGAGCTCGAAAAGGAGACGCTGCGCCGGGACCACGCCTTCCACCGCCTGGAGTCGTGGCGGGATCGCCTGCTCGACGAGGGCGATGAGGCCCTGGAGGCTTTTATCGACGACTACCCCGATGTCGACCGCCAGACGCTGCGCCAGCTGATCCGCAACGCCCAGCGCGAACGCGAGAGGGACAAGCCGCCGGCCAGCGCCCGCAAACTGTTCAAGCTGATCCGCGATACCGCGGGGATGTGAATCAGGACTGGGTGCCGCCAACGGTCAGCTCATCCAGCTTGAGGGTGGGCTGGCCCACTCCCACCGGTACGCCCTGGCCTTCCTTTCCGCACACGCCGATGCCGGTATCCAGCTCCATGTCGTGGCCGATCATTGACACCCGTCCCATGGCCTCCGGGCCATTGCCGATCAGGGTCGCGCCCTTCACCGGGGCGGTAATCCTGCCATCCTCCACCAGGTAAGCTTCGCTGGCCGAGAAGACGAACTTGCCCGATGTAATATCCACCTGGCCGCCACCGAAGCTCACCGCATAGAGACCGCGCTTGACACTCTTGAGAATGTCCGCCGGGTCATCCTGCCCGGCCAGCATCACGGTGTTGGTCATGCGCGGCATGGGCAGATGGGCGAAGGACTCGCGACGGGCGTTGCCGGTGGGCGCCATTCCCATCAGCCGAGCGTTGAGCTTGTCCTGCATATAGCCGGTGAGGATGCCGTCCTCGATCAGAGGCGTGTACTGCCCCGGGGTGCCCTCGTCGTCGATGGTCATGGAGCCACGCCGGTCGACCAGGGTGGCATCATCCACCACAGTGACGCCCTTCGCCGCGACCCGCTGGCCCATGCGTCCGGCAAAGGCCGAACTGCCCTTGCGGTTGAAGTCACCCTCCAGGCCGTGGCCTACCGCTTCATGGAGCAGGATGCCGGGCCAGCCAGGCGCCAGCACGACTGGTAGCTGGCCGGCCGGGGCGTCGATGGCCTCCAGATTCACCAGCGCCTGACGCACCGCCTCCTTCGCGAAGCGCTCGGCCACGCCCTCGTCGCGCAGCCGCGCCATGGGGTAGCGGCCGCCGCCGCCGGCGCTGCCCCGCTCCCGGCGGCCGTTCCGCACCACGATCACGCTGACATTAAAGCGCACCAGGGGCCGGATATCCGCCGCCAGGGTGCCGTCGCTGGCGCGCACCAGCACTACCTCGTGCACGCCGGTGAGGGAGGCGCTGACCTGGCTCACCGCCGGATCGGCGGCTCTCGCTACCCGGTCGGCCTCCTTGAGCAGGGCGATCTTCTCATCGGCACTGAGCCCGGTCAGGGGGTCCACTCCACCGTAGCGGGACTCCCCCTGCACCACCACCCGCGGCGCCACCGCCAGACTCGCGCCGCTGCGCACAATACCGGAGGCGGTGCGACCGGTCTCGGCCAGCGCATCGGCGGTGATCTGATTGGAATAGGCAAAGCCGGTCTTTTCGCCGGCCAGCGAGCGTACGCCCACTCCGCCGTCGATGTTATAGCTCGCCTCCTTGACCTCGCCGTCTTCCAACACCCAGCCCTCATGCCAGCTGCGCTGGAAGTAGAGATCGGCGTAGTCGATGCCAGGACCCAGGGCAAAGCCGAGGCCGAGATCCAGGTCGTCGAGGGTCAGCCCCCCGGGCGTGAGCAGGAAGCTTTCGGCTTCGTCGAGCAGGTTAGGTCGAGATGCAGTCATTCGGCACTTTCCACTGAGATCTGCGGCGCGGTCCAGGGACCTTGCACGCGATAATGAATTCGGGTCACACGGTCAATGGCGTCACCGAACAGACGGTCGGCGATGAACAACGCTCCGCCCACCATGGGCGCGCCGGCAACGACCGCCGCCAGGGGCAGATTGCGACTGATGGGTACCGTGACCTCCAACCGCTGATCCAGTTCCCGCCGCGCCAGGTCGACGCGCCCATCCAGGGTGAATCGAGTTGCCGGACCCTCGACCACCAGCGGCCCTTGAGTTTCCAATGTCCCACCATACAGGGTCGCCGCTCCACTGACACGATCGAAGGCGGTGCCCTGCCCGGTCACGTCGGAGAAATCCAGACGCAGGCGACGCACCAGATTATCCACGTTGAGCAGTCCCACCAGCCGGGCGGGGGTCGAGGCAAGATTCACAAAGCGTCCATCATGCAGCTCCGCTTCCACGCTACCCCGGGAGCGCACGAGGGCGAACTGCCAGGGTGCTCCCGGCCAGGCCAGCTGACTGGTCACCCGCGTCTCGGCGCTGTGGATCACCGAAGCCTGGCCAAGCCGCTCAAGGGCCGTACCCAAATCGCGGCCATCAAGGTCCAGTCTTGCCCGGGAGAGGGTATCGGCGGCCCCGGCAGCCTCCCAGACCAGCTCGCCTCGCGCACTGATCTGGCCAAGCGTCAGGCCCAGCGGAGACAGGGTAAGACTGTCGGGGGTAGCCTGCCAGCGACCGGTAAAGGGCCCAAGGCGCTGGCCACCGCGCTCGATATCGGCAATGCGCAGGCGCCCATCGGGCAACCTCCCTACCCAGCCGGGCAGTGGCGCCGGCTCAGGCGGGGTGGCGATCTCGTCGAGCAGCGAGTCCACGGCCCCGGGCTGAGGTGTCAGGCCGTCCAGGGAGAGGCGACTCAGACTAATGTCCAGGGGCTCGGCGAGGTTGGGCCGATAGTCGAGCTGCCCGGCCAGCAGGCTGCCGTCCAGCGCCAGTCGCCAGCCTCCTCCTCTATGGGGCCTGCCTTCGGCGGCGAGCGACCCGATGCAGCGGCCGTCACTGACCAGGCAATCGGTGACCAGGCGCAGTTCCCGCAGGACAACGTCACTATCGCCGGCGGCAAGACCGTCGAGCCCCTCCAGCGCCTCGGCCCAGGCCAACGGATCAAGGCGTGGCTGATAGGCATCGACCCACCACCCCTCACCCTGGGGCCAATCAGTGGTGGATGGGCGCCCCAGCCACAGCTGGCCCTGGCCCGGCCCGTCGTCTGACAGTGCCCGCCAGCGCAGCGACAGCACATCTCCCAGCCCCCCCGCGACGCGCCCCTCGGTGAGGTCCATGTCGAGCCGCAGCGGCAAGCGCGCGCCGCCGGCCTTGCCAAGCGGTGAGGGCAGGTCGATGGCCAGTCCCTCCAGGGTGCTGTCGAGCCGCAGGCGCATCGAGGCCTCGCCGATGGCCAACCTGCCCTGCCAGGGAAAACGGCCGGCGAGCAGCGCGCCGAGGGCCGGCCGCTCCGTCCAACGCGCCAGGGCGGATGCCTCGGCACTGCCAGAGAGCTCCAGCGCACCGCCCAGTGTATCGATCTCGGCACGCAGCGGACCGCCCAGCAGCCGCGCATCGATACGCCCCTCGAGACCACCTTGCTCGCCGCGCTGGCGCCAGGCCAGCGGTCCCGAAAGATCCCGAAACACCAGACCCAGGGGAAGATACTCGAGCCGCGAAAAGGCGGCTTCGGTATCGATGGCCAGGTCCAGCCCCCCCGGCTCGCCCAGCGGCAGCGCCACGGCGAGCCGCCCCTCGACGCTACCCTCGGCCTGCCAGTCGGCGACGGACTCGATGCCCGCCACCGGTAGGGCCAGCAGGTAACGGCCCAGCGCCTCGGCGGAAGCGACGAGTTGGCCCTCCACCTCGAGACGCTCGTCGATCAGGCGCACGCGGCCATCGCGGGCTACCACTCCCAGGCTCTCGGCCCGCTCAAGGGTCGCCTCCAGGCGGGTGTCCTGCAGGGAGAGGCGGCCCTCGACATTTGTCAGGGCCGGCCAGGCCGGATCGAAGGCAAGCTGCCCGTCTTCGATGGCCATCTCCAGCCCGAAGCTCGGGTCGATGCGTTCGTCGCCGCCGGCCAGGGGCACGTGCAGACGCAGCGAACCCTGGGGTACCCGGCCCGCCACGCCGCCGAGCCACTCGCGCAGCTCGTCCCCGAGAATCCCCACCGGCAGCCAGGTCGCCAGCGGTAATTCGATGGCATCAACATCGGTAAAACCCAGCGAGAGGCCGAAGCCGCCGCGCTGCCCGCCTCCCAAGGCGAGGCCGAAGCCGCCCTTCACCTCGGCGCCATTCCAGCCCACCTGCAGCTCTCGGCCGCTGACCAGGGTGCGCGGGCCGTCATAGGCCCAGGTCACCTCCCCGCTGGCATGATCCAGCGCCATGGGGTCGGCGAACAGGGTGGGGAAGTCAAGGAGGGTCCCCTGCGGCCCGGCGAAACGGACCCGACCGGTCAGGTCGCGGGCGTCGACCCACATATCCAGAGGGCCGACGCCGGGCGCCCGCGCCCAAGAGGAGACTTCTACCCCGCTCAGCGCCGCCTGCGCCAACCACTGGCCATCTCGATGGCCCAGGCGAAAGCCGTTGACCTGTCCGCGGGGGTCCAGGGTGTCCACGACTCGGGACAGGGCCTCCGGCAGCGGCACGCGATGGCGCCAGGCAGCCAGTGATCCCAGATCGAAACCGCTGGTATCCAGCTGCCAGCCGTCAGCAGCGCCGACGAGCTGCCAGCGATGCGGCAACGCCGGCCCCCAGCGTGCCACCAGCGCGTCAGGTTCGGCCGATTCCGGGCTCACCGCGTCGCCCTCGAACCACGCCTCCCAGCTCTCTTCCCCGCGCAGCCACTGGCCGCGCCCCTCGACCTCGGTGAGCTCGATGACGTGGCGATCGCCGCTGACATCGGCATGGCTCACCGCCAACCGAGCGATGGCCAGCTCCAGGCGTGCATCGGCCAGCTCGCCCCGATGCCAGCGGCCCCAAAGCCGCGCTCGGCCACTTGATTCGTCTAGACGCAGGGGGTCGTTGCGCCCCAGTACCTCCACCAGGCTGATCAAGCTGTCGAGCTTCATGTCGGCCTGCAGGGCGGCGCTGAAGTCGCGGAACCCCATGGGGCCTGGCAGCACCTCCAGGGCCACCTGCATGGCGGCGTCCGAGGCTCCCTCGAGGTGAATTTCGCCCTCCAGGTGGGCACGCCGTTCATCGCCGGTCAACAGCAGCCGTGGTGCCTCGAGCACCACGCGCCGGGTCCGACCATGCAGCACCAGGCGCAGGTCCTCGATCCAGGCGCGCTGGCGCAGCAGCATCCCGACCCAGAAATCAAGACGATCCAGGTCGACGTCACCACGGGGCTGGAGTTCGGGGGGCAGTTCGGCGGGATCCGGCCAGTGCCAGACGCCCTCGGGAGTCTGATAGAGGTGCAGTGTCACTCCATTCAGCCGGGCATCTTCCACCACCGGCACGCCGGCGCGCAGGCTGGCCAGGGCATCCAGACGCAGGTAACCGCCGTCTACCTCCAGCAACGACACCCCCTGATCATGGGCATCAATGGTCAGGGCGTCGAGGGAGAGCATCGGATCCAGGCCGGCCAGACGCGTATCGAGCTTGGCGATACGGACATCAGCGCCGAAGCGCGCCGAGAGCAGCGCCTCGAGATTTGGCGTGAAGCCATCGGCCAGCGCCAAGGCCAGGCGCAGCGCCAGCAACAGCAGGGCCAGGGACGCCAGCAGCAGCGCCACCAGGGACAGGCTCCAGCGCGTTACCACCCGAATCGGAGACATGAGGTCACATCAGCACGATGTCGTACTGCTCCTGGGAGTAGTGGGTCTCCACCTGGAAGCGGATCGGCTTGCCGATGAACTCCTCCAGGTCGGCTACCGCAGCGGACTCTTCGTCGAGCAGACGGTCGACGACCGCCTGGCCCGCCAGCACCATATAGGTCTCTGCGCTGTAGGCACGCTCCTCGCGAAGGATCTCGCGAAAGATCTCGTAGCAGATCGTTTCCGGCGTCTTCAGGGTGCCACGTCCTCCACAGGTGGGGCAGGCCTCGCAGAGGGTCTGCTCCAGACTCTCCCGGGTGCGCTTGCGGGTCAGTTGAACCAGCCCGAGTTCGGTGACGCCGGTGCACTTGGTCTTGGCGTGGTCACGCTCCAGTGACTTCTCGAGCACCCGCAGCACCTGGCGCTGGTGCTCGGTATCCTCCATGTCGATGAAGTCGATGATGATGATACCGCCCAGATTGCGCAGCCTGAGCTGGCGAGCAATGGCGGTAGCGGCCTCGAGGTTGGTCTTGAAGATGGTCTCCTCGAGGTTGCGGTGCCCCACGTAGCCGCCGGTGTTGACATCGATGGTGGTCATCGCCTCGGTGGGATCGATCACCAGATAGCCGCCGGACTTGAGCTGAACCTTGCGCCCCAGAGCCTTCTGGATCTCATCCTCGACGCTGAACATATCGAAGATAGGCCGCTCACCGGCATAGTGCTCGATGCGATTCACGGCGTCGGGCATGAACTCATCGGCGAACTCGATCAGCTTGACATGGTTCTCCCGGGAGTCGATGCGCACCTTCTCGATGTCGTCGCGCATCACATCGCGCAGGATGCGCATAAACAGCGGCAGATCATCATAAATAACGCTGGGGGCCCCGGCGGTCATCTTGCGCTCGCTGACCTTGCGCCACAGGCGCAGCAGGAAGTGCATATCCGCGGAGAGCTCCTCCAGTCCCACTCCCTCGGCGGCGGTACGTACAATGAAGCCGCCGCTCACCTCCAGGCTCTGCCCCCCCTGGGCCTCCTCGATCAGCCCGCGAAGCCGCTCGCGCTCGCGGTCGTCCTCGATACGCTGGGAGACGCCATGATGAGGCGCATCGGGCATGTAGACCAGGTAGCGAGACGGCACCGACAGATGGGTGGTGAGTCGGGCTCCCTTGGAGCCAATAGGGTCCTTGGTGACCTGCACCACCAGCGCCTGCCCCTCGTGGAGCAGATGGCCAATGGAAAGCTGCTCCTCGGCTGGCGTGTTCGGAGGCATCACCTCATGAGCGTGGATAAAGGCAGCGCGGTCCAGCCCGATATCGACAAAGGCCGCCTGCATGCCGGGCAGTACACGCACCACCTTGCCCTTGTAGATATTGCCGACGATGCCGCGTCGGCGCGATCGCTCTATGAAGGCTTCCTGCAGCACGCCGTTCTCCACCACAGCGACGCGGGTCTCCATGGGGGTCAGGTTGATCAATACTTCGCCGCTCATGCGGAAGTCCTTGTCCAGAATGTTTTGTGTCCATTATGCCATAGTGTCATCAGCCCAAGGCATTGGTGACAGGCAAGGGTTCACCCCAGCGCACCACCCCAGACCGCCACCCCCTGGCGACGCAGCAGCGCGGCGGTCTCAAACAGCGGGAGCCCCACCACTGCCGAGTGGCTACCCTCGAGCCGTTCAACGAACACCGCTGCCAGCCCCTGGATGGCGTAGGCTCCCGCCTTGTCAGCAGGCTCACCGCTGGCCCAGTAGGCGACGATTTCGTCCTCGGTGATCTCGCGCATTGTCACCCGGGTGGTGACACAGGCCGTCAGTACGCCAGCGGGACCACTCACCGTCACCGCGGTGAGCACCTGGTGGGCGCGCCCAGAGAGGCGGCGCAGCATGCTCGCGGCGTGTTCGCTCCCCTCCGGTTTGCCGAGGATCTCGCCATCGCAGACAACGGCGGTATCGGACCCCAGAGTGGGCAGCGTCGACAGACCCGCGCCGGCCAGGGCCTTCTCGCTGGCCAGGCGGCTTACGTATGCCGTCGCGATCTCGCCGGGCAGCGGCGTTTCGTCGATATCCACCGGGCGGACCTCGACGTCCACGCCGATAGAGGCCAGCAGATCGCGGCGGCGCGGCGAGGTGCTGGCCAGGCATAGCACGGGGCGGAAGGCGGCGGGCGGGGTGGCATCGAGCTTGGTGGTAGGGAACACGGTGGTGGCTCCGGATCAGTCGGGGGCCAGACGCCGCCCCAGGGCCTCGAACAGGGTGGCAAGCCACGGCCATAGCACGGCGCCGATCAGCGACGGCAGCAGGAAGGAGAGATGGATGGAGAAAGGACCGAGCAGGGTGCGCAGCCACTGCTCGGACAGCTGAACGGTGCCCAGCAGCACCAGGATCAGCACCGCCTGCTGGACCAGGGAGTAGGCACGGAAGCGCGGATAGACCAATGCACAGAGAAAAGCCAGCAGGGAGAGAATCAGGGCATTCTGCCCAAGGGTAGCCCCCTCGATCAGATCGAGCAGGATACCCAACACAAATCCGTGGAAGACGCCCACGCGGTGTGGCGCCTTCATGCACCAGTAGATCAACATCAGACCGAGCCAGTCGGGGCGCCAGATCTGCCAACCGTCGGCCAGCGGCATCACCTGCAGGCAGAGCGCCAGCAGTAACGACAGCCAGATCCACGGCAGGGCCAGGTTGGCGGAAGATGGCATGGCCATCAGGGCGTCTCCTCCGCGGCGGGCAGACCGATCAGGGCCCGTGCCGCTTCCACGGCCTCAGGGGTAAGATCGAGGTCCCAGGCCGCCTCCTCGACTTCCCGAGCCGGCGGCGGGAAGAGCAGCAAAAAGTGGCGCGAGCGCTGCAGCTGGGCCACCGGTGTCGCGGTGACCCGGGCGAAGGGCTGGCCGGGATCGTGCACCACCTCGGCGACCCGAGCCACCGGATAGCCCGGCGGGAAGCGACCGGCCAGCCCCGAGGTGATCAGCAGATCACCCTTGCGGATATCGGCGGTATCAGGCACATGCAGCACGGTCAACGCGTCGTAGCGGCCGCTGCCCTGGACAATAAAACGCAGGCCGTTACGGTTGACCTGAACCGGCAGCGCATGGCTGGCATCGGCCACCATCAGCACCCGGCTGGAGTAGGCCGATACTGCCGTCACCTGTCCCACCAGTCCCGAGGCATCCATCACCGGCTGACCCACATAGACGCCGTTGCGTCGACCGCGATCGATCACCATCTGGTGAGCGAAGGGATCCGGGTCCAGGGAGAGCAGTTCGGCGGTGATAAAGGGGACATCGTTCTGGTCCGACGCCGAGAGCAGTTCGCGCAGGCGCACGTTTTCTGCGGTGAGACTGGCCATGTGCTGCACCCGGTGAGAGAGGGTCAGGATCTGCTCGCGCAGCCGACGGTTCTCCTCCAGCAGGGCACGCTGATCGGAAAGCGCCAACGACCCCCAGGTCAGGACATTGCTGGGCAGGCTCACCGCCCACTGAACGGGGGCCACCAAGGTAGAGAGTTGGGCACGCACCGCTTCCATGCGCGTGAAGCGCGTATCGACAAACATCAGCGCCGACGCCACCAGCACGCACAGGAAGAACCGATAGCCGGGCAGCGATCCATGGGAGAACAGCGGCTTGATAGGAAGCCCCCCGGGTCAGTCGCTGGAGAGCAGCTCGAAGGTATGCTGGTCGATCATCTCCAAGGCCTTGCCGCCACCACGGGCCACGCAGGTCAGCGGATCCTCGGCGACAATCACCGGCAGACCGGTCTCCTCGGCGATCAGCTTGTCCAGGTCGCGCAGCAGGGCACCGCCGCCGGTCAGCACCAGGCCGCGCTCAGCGATGTCCGAAGCGAGCTCCGGCGGCGACTGCTCCAGGGCATTCTTCACCGCAGTGACGATGGAAGCCAGGGTCTCCTGCAGGGCATCGAGGATCTCATGGGAGTTGAGCGTAAAGCTGCGCGGAATGCCTTCGGCCAGATTGCGGCCGCGCACGTCGATCTCTCGCAGCTCACCACCCGGATAGGCACAGCCGATCTCCTCCTTGATGCGCTCGGCGGTGGCCTCGCCGATCAGGCTACCGTAGTGGCGGCGCACATAGGCGATGATCGCCTCGTCAAAGCGGTCGCCGCCTACGCGGATCGATTCGGAATAGACGATGCCGTTGAGTGAGATGATGGCGATCTCGCTGGTACCGCCGCCGATATCCACCACCATGGAGCCCTGGGCCTCATCCACCGGCAGGCCGGCGCCGATGGCAGCCGCCATGGGCTCCTCGATCAGAAACACCTCGCGAGCGCCAGCGCCCTCGGCGGACTCCTTGATGGCGCGACGCTCCACCTGGGTCGACATGCAGGGCACGCACACCAGCACCCGCGGACTCGGGGTGAGGAAGGTACTCTGATGGACCTTGCGGATGAAGTGCTGGAGCATCTGCTCGGTGACGGTGAAATCGGCGATAACGCCGTCCTTCATCGGGCGAATGGCGGTAATGTTACCCGGGGTGCGACCCAGCATGCGCTTGGCATCGGCACCTACGGCGGCAACGCTGCGCATGTTGCCCGACTGGCGGATGGCCACGACCGACGGTTCGTCGAGTACGATGCCACGACCGCGCACATATATCAGCGTATTGGCGGTTCCCAGATCGATCGACAGATCGCTGGAGAACAGCCCCCTCAAGCGTTTAAACATGGAAGTCGTTACCTAGTGCAGTCCGGGAACCCTGTGCGGACGCAAACGGTATCACCGCGGCCCCCCAGCAGCAAGCAGAGCCCGCGAGGCCGGCGTCTCACGGGCCTGCCCGCGGGTCGCGGTATGTGGTACCTTTTGCGACCTGTTTTCCTTCGAGGATATCCCGACCATGGCGCTTGAACACGCTGACGTGCTCAGGGCCGCGCACCTCGCACGGCTTGGCCTGAGCGACGAGGACGCCGCCCACTACCTGGACGACCTTGGCCGTATCCTGGAGATGGTCGACCAGCTCCAGGCACTGGATACCGAGGGCGTCGCCCCTCTGGCCCATCCCCTCGACGCCACCCAGCGATTGCGCGCCGACGAGGTGACCGAGACCGATCAGCGCGACCGCTTCCAGCGCTGTGCCCCGGCGGTGGAACAGGGCCTCTATCTGGTCCCCCGCGTGGTCGAATAAGCCTTACCGACGGAGCCCCCGGCCCATGCATGACAAGACACTGAGCGAACTGGCTGCTGCCCTCACGGCCGGCGAGTTCACCAGCCGCGAACTGACCGAGCACCAGCTCGCGCGCATTGCGCGCCTTGACGGCGAGATCAACAGCTTTATCACCGTGACCGCCGAGCAGGCCCTCGCCGCCGCCGACGGCGCCGACGCCATCCGGGCAAGGAGCCAGGCCGGACCGCTGACCGGCCTGCCGCTGGCGATCAAGGATCTGTTCTGCACCGAGGGAGTGTTGACTACCGCCGGGTCAAAGATGCTCGGCAACTTTGTCTCCCCCTACGACGCCACCGTGGTGGAGAAGCTCAAGGCGGCCGGCATGGTCAGTCTCGGCAAGACCAACATGGACGAGTTCGCCATGGGCTCTTCCAACGAGAACAGCGCCTTCGGCCCGGTCACCAACCCCTGGGAGGCTGGAGCAGTGCCCGGCGGCTCCTCGGGCGGCAGCGCCGCTGCGGTGGCCGCGGGCCTGGTGCCCGCCGCCATGGGGACCGACACCGGCGGCTCGATCCGTCAGCCGGCGGCCTTCTGTGGCATCACCGGCCTCAAGCCCACCTACGGCCGGGTGTCGCGCTACGGCATCATCGCCTACGCCTCCAGCCTCGATCAGGCCGGCCCCATGGCGCGGACCGCCAAGGACTGCGCCCTGCTGCTCAACGCCATTGCCGGCCTCGACCCTCGTGACTCCACCAGCGTGGCCCGCGGGGTGCCGGACTACACCGAGGAGCTCGACGCGCCGCTCTCCGGCCTCAAGATCGGCCTGCCCCGGGAGTACTTCGGCGACGGCCTCGACCCCCAGGTGGAAGCCGCGGTGCGCGAGGCGGTCAAGGTCTATGAGTCGCTGGGCGCCACGGTGCGCGAGGTGAGCCTGCCCCACACCCACTACGCCATCCCGGCCTACTACGTCATCGCCCCGGCGGAGGCTTCCTCGAACCTGTCGCGCTACGACGGCGTGCGCTTCGGCCACCGCTGCCAGGCCCCCAGCGACCTGATCGACCTCTACAAGCGCTCCCGCGCCGAGGGTTTCGGCGAGGAGGTCCAGCGGCGCATCCTGATCGGCACCCACACCCTCTCCGAAGGTTTCTTCGACGCCTACTACACCAAGGCGCAGCAGGTTCGCCGGCTGATCCGCCAGGACTTCCTCGATGCCTTCGAAGAGGTGGACGTGCTGATGGGCCCGGCCTCCCCCACCCCGGCCTTCGACCTGGGTGCCAACAAGGACCCGGTCTCCATGTACCTGCAGGACATCTACACCATCGCCGTGAACCTGGCCGGCATTCCCGGTATCAGCGTGCCGGCAGGCTTCGTGGACAAGCGACCCGTGGGCCTGCAGATCCTCGGCACCCACTTCGCCGAGACGCGACTGCTCAACGTCGCCCACCAGTTCCAGCAGGCCACCGACTGGCACCTGCGTCGTCCCGCGCTTGCCGAGGAGACCACCTGATGCAATGGGAAACCGTGATCGGGCTGGAAGTGCACGTCCAGCTTGCCACCCAGTCCAAGATCTTTTCCGGGGCCTCCACCGCCTTCGGTGCCGCGCCCAACACCCAGGCGTGTGCTGTGGACCTGGGCATGCCCGGGGTGCTGCCGGTGCTCAACGAGCAGGCGGTGGCCATGGCCGTGCAGTTCGGCCTGGCGATCCACGCCGAGATCCCCGAGGTCTCGGTGTTCGACCGCAAGAACTACTTCTATCCGGACCTGCCCAAGGGCTACCAGACCAGCCAGATGTACCATCCTATCGTCGGCGCCGGCGAGGTGGAGATCAGCCTCGATGATGGCACCACCCGACGGGTCCGGGTGCATCACGCCCATCTGGAAGAGGACGCCGGCAAGTCACTGCACGAGGACTTCCACGGCATGACCGGCATCGACCTCAATCGGGCCGGTACGCCGCTGCTGGAGATCGTCTCCGAACCGGACATGCGTTCGGCAAGGGAGGCCGCCGCCTACCTCAAGGCCATTCATTCGATCGTGACGTACCTCGGCATCAGTGACGGCAATATGGCCGAGGGCTCCATGCGCTGCGACGTCAACGTCTCGGTGCGCCCGGCGGGTCAGGCCGACTATGGCACCCGCGCCGAGGTCAAGAACGTCAACTCCTTCCGCTTCGTGGAGCGCGCCATCGAGTTCGAGGTGGAGCGCCAGATCGAGCTGCTAGAGGACGGCGGCACGGTGGTCCAGGAGACCCGTCTCTTCGATCCCGAGCGCGACGAGACTCGCAGCATGCGCACCAAGGAGGAGGCCAACGACTACCGCTACTTCCCCTGTCCGGACCTGTTGCCGATGGTGCTCGACCGTGCCTATATCGAGCACCTGCGTGGGGCCCTGCCGGAACTGCCCGACGAGAAGCGCGCCCGCTTCCAGGCGGCGCTGGGGCTCTCCGCCTATGATGCCGGCGTGCTCTCCGCGACTCGCGAGATGGCCGAGTTCTTCGAGGAGGTCAAGGACACTTGCGGTGACGCCAAGCTCGCCGCCAACTGGGTGATGGGCGAGCTTGCCGGAGCACTGAACCGCGAGGGTCTACCAATTTCCGACAGCCCGGTCTCGGCCCGCCAGATCGGCGAGCTGGTCGCCCGGGTGATGGATGACACCATCAACGGCAAGGCCGCCAAGCAGGTCTTCCAGGCGCTCTGGAATGGCCAGGGGCAGAGCGCCGACGAGGTGATCAGGTCCAAGGGGCTCGAGCAGGTCACCGACAGCGGTGCCATCGAGGCGATGATCGACCAGGTGATCGCCGACAGCCCCGGTCAGGTGGCCCAGTACCGCGATGCCGAGCCTGACAAGCGCGGCAAGATGATCGGCTACTTCGTGGGCCAGGTCATGAAGGCCTCTCGCGGTACCGCCAATCCCCAGCAGGTCAATCAGCTGCTCAAGGAGAAGCTGGACGCCCTGTGCTGAACCGCGGCTGATCGGCGACCGAGAGCAAGGAGGAGGCACCATGGCCGATGACGTGGGCGAGCGACTGCGCGCCCTGCGCACCCTGCGCGGCATCTCCCAGCGGGAGCTGGCCAAGCGCTGCGGCGTCACTCACTCCAGCCTGTCGCTGATCGAGCAGGGCAAGGTGAGCCCCTCGGTCAGCTCGCTGAAGAAGATCCTCGACGCCATCCCCATGAGCGTCGGGGACTTCTTCACCATGGACCTGGAAAACGGTCGGCGGGTGTTCTACTCAGCCGACGACCTGGCCGACGTAGGCTCGGGCGACGTCATCTACAAACTAGTGGGCGCCGATCGCCGGGATCGCGCCCTCTCCTTCATGGTCGAAACCTATCCCCCCGGGGCTGATACCGGCCGCGAGATGATCGCCCACCAGGGCGAGGAGGCCGGCGTGGTGCTGGAGGGAGAGATCGAGATCACCATTGGCGCCGATGCGCGATTACTGGGACCCGGTGAAGCCTACTATTTCGAGACCAACGTGCCCCACCGCTTTCGCAACCTTGGTGAAACCCCCTGCCGCCTGGTGAGCTGCGCCACCCCCGCCCGAGCCTTCTGAGGCCAAAGGGCGTCAGCCCTTCTTGTGCTTTTCGATCTCGGCGCGCAGCGCCTCCGCTTCCTCGGTGAGCGAGGCGTTGGCGCGCATGTCGCCGTTGCGGGCGGCATGCATCGCCTGTTCCAGCTTGCGCTCGTATTCCTTCTGCAGCTTCTTGGTCGGGTCGCTATTGAACAGTCCGAACATGGCCATGGATCCTGTCGTGTAAATGTCAGGATAGGCTACTCTCCACGACGGCAAAAAGCTATGCAATAGCTGTACAATTAATTTTTATCGTACACTAATGCAACGAGGCCGGCGCCCAGGCGCCGGCCTCGTTGTTTAGCCCGAAACTGCTGGGTCAGGTGGCCAGAGACATCCAAACCGCCTTGAGCTCGGAGTACTCTTCCAGGGAGTGGTGGGACTTGTCGCGCCCGTTGCCGGACTGCTTGACCCCGCCGAAAGGCATGGTCTGGTCGCCGCCGGCCCAGTTGTTGACGAACACCTGGCCAGAGTGCAGCCGCCGGGTCACCCGCATGATGCGATCGATGTCCTGGCTCCACAGGCCCGCGGCCAGGCCATAGACGCTGTCGTTGGCCATGGCCACGGCCTCTTCCTCGCTGTCGAAGCCGAACACCGAGAGCACCGGGCCGAAGATCTCCTCACGGCCGATGGCCATCTCCGGCGTCACCCCTTCGAACACCGTGGGCGGAATGAACAGGCCCGGTCCCGGCAGCGCCTCGCCGCCGACGCGCAGCCGGGCGCCCTCCTCGCGACCCATCTGGATATAGCCGAGGATGCGCCGATACTGCGCCTCATCGACGATGGCCCCCATGAAGCTGCCCGGGTCCAGCGGGTCGCCGGGCTGCATGCGCTCAGCTGCCGCCACCACCTTGTCGATGAAGGCCTCGCGGACCGGGTTCTCCACCAGCAGTCGAGAGCCCGCGATGCACACCTCGCCCTGGTTATGGAAGATCGCCGCGGCGGCGTGCTTGGCCACCTTGTCCAGGTCCTTGCAGTCGGCGAAGACGATATTGGGCGACTTGCCGCCGCACTCCAGATAGAGGCGCTTGAGGTTGGACTGACCGGCGTACTGCATCAGCTGCTTGCCCACCCCGGTGGAACCGGTAAAGGCCAGGCAGTCCACTCCCATGGAGAGCGCCAGGGCCTGGCCCACGGTGTGGCCGAAGCCCGGCAGCACCTGGAAGACGCCGCGAGGAAGGCCCGCCTCCCTGGCCAGCTGCGCCAGGCGCAGCGCGGAGAGCGGTGACTTCTCCGAAGGTTTGAGAATCACGCTGTTGCCCGCGGCCAGCGCCGGGGCGACCTTCCAGGCGGTCATCATCAGCGGGAAGTTCCAGGGCACGATGGAGGCCACCACGCCCATGGGCTCGCGCAGCACCAGCGCCAGGGCCTCCTCGCCGGTGGGAGCGACCTCACCATAGAGCTTGTCGATACACTCCGCCTGATAGCGGAAGCAGGCGATGGCCCCCGCCATGTCGCCCAGCGAGCTCGACACCGTCTTGCCCATGTCCAGGGTGTCGAGCAGCGCCAGTTCATGCTTGTTGGCCTCCATCAGGTCGGCCAGGCGCAGCAGCACCCTCTTGCGCTTGCCCGGCGCCAATCGCGACCAGGCGCCGCCGTCGAAGGCGGCACGGGCATGCCCCACGGCGAGATCGGCATCGGCCACATCGCAGCTGGCCACCTCGGCCAGCGTCTCGCCGGTGGCCGGGTTGATGGTGGTGAAGGTCTCGGCGCTGACGGCATCGACGAAGGTGTCGTCGACGAAGGCGCGGGTCTCGAGGGTGAGACCGGCGGCCAGGGCCTGCCAGTCGGCCAGGGTGCTGGGCGTGTCGGGTCGGCTCATGACAGGCTCTCCTCCTGTTTGTGTAGTATCGGATCGGTCAGCCGGGCCAGGGTAGCGTCCAGCGCCCTGCGGGCCTTCTCTATCAGCTCGTCGATCTCGTCACGGGTGATCACCAGCGGTGGCGAGATGATCATCGTATCACCCACCGAGCGCATCACCAGGCCGCCGGCGAAGCTGAAGTCGCGGCACAGCGTGCCGACGCCCAGGGAGGCGTCGAAGCGCTCGCCGCTGGCGGGGTCGACCAACTCCAGAGCGCCGATCAGCCCCAGCGAGCGCGCCTCGCCCACCAGCGGGTGCGCCTCGAGGGCTTTCCAGCGGTCAGCCAGGTAGGGGCCCAGGTCATCGCGCACCCGCGCCACCACTCCCTCGGCCTCCAGCAGCTCGAGGTTCTTGAGCGCCACCGCAGCGCACACCGGATGCCCCGAGTAGGTGAAGCCGTGGAAGAACTCGCCGCCCTCCTCGATCAGGGTCTCGGCAACCCGGTCGCCCACCAGCACCCCGCCGATGGGCAGGTAGCCGGACGAGAGCCCCTTGGCGATGGGCATCAGGTCGGGCGCAAGGTCGTAGTGGACGCTGCCGAACCACTCCCCCAGCCGGCCAAAGCCGCAGATCACCTCATCCACCACCAGCAGGATGTCGTACTTCTCGAGCACTTCCTTCACCGCCGGCCAGTAGCTCGCCGGCGGGATGATGGCGCCGCCGGCACCCTGAACCGGCTCGGCGATAAAGGCCGCCACCTGGTCTTCGCCCAGTGCCAGGATCTTGGCCTCGATGGCCGCGGCGCAGTCACGGCCGAAGGCGTCGGGAGCCTGGGCGCGCCCTTCCCCGAGCCGCCCTTCCTTAAACCAATAGGGCTGACGCACATGGGCGATCTTGGGCACCAGCGGGCCGCCCTGAGCGTGCATGGGCGCCATGCCGCCGAGGCTCACGCCGGCCACGGTAGAGCCGTGGTAGGCGTTCTCTCGGCTGATCACCCACTGCTTGTCGGGCCGGCCCTTCAGCGCCCAGTAGCGGCGCACCATGCGCAGCGCCGTGTCGTTGGCCTCGGAGCCGGAGCCGGTAAAGAAGACGCGGTTGATATGGGCAGGTGCCAGTTTGACCAGCTGCTCGGCCAGCCTGACCACCGGCGGGTGGGCGGTCTTGAAGAAGCTGTTGTAGTAGGGCAGCTGGCGCATCTGTTCGGTGGCGGCGGCCACCAGCTCTTCGCGCCCATAGCCCAGGTTGACGCACCACAGCCCCGCCATGCCGTCGAGAATGCGGTGGCCATCGGAGTCATGAATATAGACCCCCTCGGCGCGCTCGATGATGCGGCTGCCCTCCTCGCCCAGGGCCTTGAAGTCGGTGAAGGGGTGCAGGTAGTGGGCACGATCCAAGGCCTGATAGTCACGGGTATGCATGGGAGATCTCCAAGGAAACGGGGCGCTCAGACCGTCGAGCGATCACGCGCGTCCAGCCTGGCGTGCCCGGCACGCCTCGGCAAACGCGTGATAGAGAGCATCGTTCAAGGGGTGTTCATGGGGGCGCCACTCGGGATGCCACTGCACGGCCAGGGCAAAGCCGTCGGCATCGGCCACCGATACCGCTTCGACCAATCCGTCCGGGGCATACGCTTCGACCACCAGACCAGGGGCCAACTCGGCGATACCCTGCTGATGCAGGGAGTTGACCCGAGCCGTGGACGCCGAATGCAGGGCCGCCAGGCGCCCGCCGGGCACCAGGGTGATCTCGTGGGTGGGCGCATACTGCGTCTCGCGGTCACCCGGGGGCTCGCGGTGGTCCTGCAGGCCGGGAACGCCCTGCACCGCCTGATGCAGCGTGCCGCCAAAGGCCACGTTGAATTCCTGGAAACCGCGGCAGATACCGAGCAACGGCAGGCCCAGATCCAGCGCTGCGGGAATCCACATCAGGGCCGCCGCGTCTCGATGGAGATCATCCCGGGTATTCTCCGGCGCCCGCTCGGCACCATAGCGGCGCGGCGCCACGTTGGTGTAGCTGCCGGTGAGCAGGAGGCCATCGAGGCGCTCGAGCAGCGCACGAGCCTCGCCGGGGTGCGCCGCCTGTTCCTCCCACACCGGCAGGATCACCGGCGACAGGCCATAGTCCCTCAGGGCACGCAGATACTTGTCGGTCACCATCTGGGCGGGATGTCCCTCCACCTCACGGTGGCAGGCGATCACCCCCACCAGGGGTCGGGTCTTCATCGCGTCTCTCCTTGCCGGCAGCTTGCCTGGTGGTATGTTTTACTCACCATAGTCATCTGAACAGGACTTTCCAACCGGTAAAACTTCATGATTACGTAAAGTATTTGACAACATCAGTCGCCACCACAAGGATAGAGGCCATAATGATCACAACGCCAGAGGTGCGCTTATGCCTGCTCCCGACGATGTCCGGGCCTTCCTCGATGCCTACCCGGAGATCAGCAGCGTCGACCTGCTGATCAGTGATCTCAACGGCGTGATACGCGGCAAACGAATCCCTCGAGACAACCTGACCAAGGCCTACACCGGCGGTATCGCCCTGCCCGCTTCTGTCTTCGCCCTGGACATCAACGGCCACACCATCGAAGCGACCGGGCTGGGGCTGAATAGTGGCGATGGCGACCGCCTCTGCCGACCGATTGCCGGCAGCCTCAAGCCCGTCCCCTGGGTCGCCCGGGGCCACCAGGCCCAACTGCTGATGACCATGGAGGAGTTTGATGGCACGCCCTTCTTCGCTGACCCCCGCCAGCTACTGACGCGGGTGCTGGGACGTGTGACCGCGCTGGGCCTCACCCCGGTGGTAGCGGTGGAGCTGGAATTCTACCTGGTGGATCGGCAGCGCACCGCTGGCGGCATGATCCAGCCGCCCTGCTCTCCGGTCAGTGGCGAGCGCGCCACCCAGAGTCAGCTCTATTCCATACTGGAACTCGACGAGTACGCCGACTTTCTCGAGGACATACAGGCCGCCGCCCAGGTCCAGGGGCTGCCCCTGGACACCGCCCTGAAGGAGTGCGCCCCGGGGCAGTTCGAGATCAACCTGATGCACTGTGACGATGTGCTCGCGGCCTGTGATCATGCGGTGCAGCTCAAGCGGTTGATCAAGGGCGTCGCGCTGCACCACGGTTTCGAGGCCACCTTCATGGCCAAGCCCTATGGCCAGGAAGCGGGCAATGGCATGCACGTGCATATCAGCCTGCTGGACGACGACGGCCACAACGTCTTCAGCGAGACGGGGGACGACCCTCTGGGCAGCCCCCGACTGCGTCAGGCGGTGGCCGGTCTGCTGGCCATGATGCCCGCCTCCATGGCGATCTGCGCCCCCAATCTCAACGCCTTCCGCCGCTTCCAGCCGGGGCTCTATGTGCCCATGGCGCCCACCTGGGGCTTCGACAATCGCTCGGTGGCCCTGCGCATCCCGGCCGGGGCACGGGTTGCTCGCCGCATCGAGCACCGCGTGGCCGGGGCCGACGCCAACCCCTACCTGCTGCTGGCCACCCTGCTGGCGGCCCTCCACCACGGCCTCACCGCCGAACTCGCCCCGCCCCCCCCCATCGTCGGCAACGCCTACGACCAGACGGCCCCCAGCCTTACCAACAGCTGGCAACAGGCCCTCGACCTGCTCGAGGCGGATGCGGTCCTGGGCAAGGCCCTGGGACGCGACTTTCTCCACGTCTACCTGGCCAACCGTCGCGCCGAACGCACCCACGCCCTCCAGGCGGTGAGCCAGCTCGAGTACGACTGGTACCTGCGCCACGTTTGAGCGCTGTCCGACTCCTGACATTTGACCTGGCGGGCACCAAAACGCCAACGCCCCCGGACTCCGACATCCGGGGGCGTTGGCATATCGGGGCCTGGCGATATCGCTTAGCCTTTTGTGTCTGACTCGGACGCCTGGCGCTCGGCCTGCCACTGCACTTCGCCCTCTACTACTGGGAGGCGCTCGGCCTGGGGAGCGCTGTCCAGGCGCCGGGTCATCTCCTCGCCGTTGATGCGATAGGTCACATCGTAACCGAGGTGCTCATCATGGCGCTCCATGACCGTCTGACACTGCCGCTCGGTCACGGTCCGAGACTGGGTCTCGTAGCGGGTCTCGTACTGTACCTGAGTCCCCGCCTGGTCATGCTGGCGCGACTCGACGCGATTCTGCACCTCCCGCCCGGCTAGGCCGCCACCAATGGCACCGGCCACAGCGGCCAGCTTCTTGCCGCTGCCGCCGCCTACCTGGTTACCCAGCAAACCGCCGACAAGGGCACCGGCCGCGGTACCGATGATGCGATGGGGATCCTGGCTGGCCCCGGGGCCGGACGTCGTGGCCGGATTGACGGGCACCTGGACAGGAACCTCCTCGCTGACCACACGCGCCACGTCCTCGCAGACTTCACGCGGGCGCTCCACACTGCGGGTCGCCGAATTCACGTTGATGATCTCGGCAAACTGCGGCGCCGGGGGACTTCCCTGCTGGACCTGCCAGGCGCCAAAGGCCATGCCCCCCAGGCCCAGCACGGCCAGGGTGGATCCCACGATGATCGATTTGCTCATTGCTTTTCTCCTCGCGGGCGCCCAAGCGCCCGCCGCTGAAGCTCGCATAGCTCCGGGCGAAGGTGAGTCGGTTCGTTGATGGTGACGACAAAAGTCACCGCGGAGCCTCCTGCGCCACCGCGATGCTGCCATTATAGGCGCCGACGCCCCGGATCGGGCGAAGCTGGTGCAGCTTCCCTATTATCTGACCCGCCGTCGCCAGGAAGCGACAAGGCGGACCGATATGGCAGCGGAGGGTCGGAGCGTCAAGAGTCTGGGCGTTAAAGCCCGAGGCGATCCCGAGTGGCGTAGTACCAGGCCCCCAGGGCAGAGAGCGGCACCTGCAGCAGGCGTCCGCCGGGAAACGGCAGGTGGGGAAGCCCCGCGAAGGCGTCGAAGCGCTCGCCCTGGCCGTGGATCACTTCGGCAATCAGTTTGCCGGCCAGGTGGGTACAGGTGACGCCGTGGCCCGAGTAGCCCTGGGAATAGTAGACGTTGCCGTTGACCACGCCGAACTGGGGCAGACGGTTGAGCGTCATCAGGAAGGTGCCGCTCCAGGCATGATCCACCTTGACGTCGGCGAGTTGCGGAAAGGTCTGGAGCATCTTGGGGCGAATCACCGCGGTGATGTCCGCCGGGTCATCCCCGCCATAGTTGACCCCGCCGCCGTAGAGCAGACGGTTATCGCGGGTCAGCCGATAGTAGTCGAGCAGGTAGTTGCCGTCCTCCACGGCCTTGCCACGGGGAATCAGCGCGCGAGCGCGGGCCTCCCCCAGGGGCTCGGTGGCGATGATCTGGGTGCCGCAGGGCATCGACTTACCCTCGATCTCGGGCAGCACCCCACGCAGGTAAGCGTTACCGGCCATGACCGCCCGCCCGGCCCGCACTCGCCCCTGGGCGGTGCGTAGCACCACCGGTTCACCGTGGACCACCGCCTCCACCGCCGACTGTTCGAAGATCCGCCCGCCCAGAGACTCGACCGCGGCAGCCTGGCCCAGCACCAGGTTGAGGGGGTGGAGATGACCCCCACCGTGGTCCACCAGGGCGCCGACATAACGCTCGGAGTTGACCTCCTGCTTGACCGCCTCTCCCTCCAGCAGCTCCAGTTCCCGGTAGCCGTAGCGTTCCCACAACGCCAGGTGCTCACGCAGCCCCCCAAACTGCCTGGAGGTGCAGGCGGCGAAGAGATTACCGTCGCGCAGGTCGCAGTCGATGGCGTATTGCTCGATGCGGCGGCGGATGATCTGGCCGCCCTCGAAGGCCATGTCACCGAGGGCCCGGGCGGTCTCGGGGCCATATTTGGCCTCGATCACGTCCATGTCGCGGCTGTAGCTGTGGACCATCTGGCCGCCGTTGCGCCCCGAGGCGCCGAAGCCCACCCGGGCGCCCTCCAGCACCACCACCGAGAGGCCGCGCTCGGCCAGGTGCAGCGCCGCGGAGATGCCGGTGAAGCCGGCCCCCACCACGCAGACGTCGCATTCGATCTCGCCCTCCAGCGCCGGGCGCTCGGGGGAGGGATTGGCGGTGGCGGCGTACCAGGAGGCGACGTGCTCGCCGGCGGGATGTTCAGGCATGACAGGGCTCCAGACTCTGCAAAATGACCATCAGGAGGCCCCCTGCTGACGCAGGGCGGCCAACCGACGCGACTCGCTGCGGCGCATGAAGTACCAGGCCAGGAAGGTGGCCAGCGACACCGTAAGGATAATCACGGTGGCCAGCGCATTGATCTTGGGCGAGACGCCCATGCGCACGGAGGAGAACACCACCATGGGCAGAGTGGTGGCCCCGGGACCGGAGACGAAACTGGCGATCACCAGGTCATCCAGCGACAGGGTAAAGGCCAGCAGCCAGCCCGCGGCCAGCGCCGGGGAAATCACCGGCAGAGTGATCTGGAAGAAGGTTTTCACCGGCGGCGCGCCCAGGTCCATGGCCGCCTCTTCGATGGAGCGATCCACCTCGCGCAGCCGTGAGGAGACCACCACCGCCACGTAGGCGCTGCAGAAGGTGGTGTGGGCGATCCAGATGGTGGCCATACCGCGATCCGCTGGCCAGCCGATGATCTGGGCCATCTGCACGAACAGCAGCAGCAGCGACAGGCCGGTGATCACCTCGGGCATCACCAGCGGCGCGGTGACCATGCTCGAGAGCGCAGTCTTGCCCCGAAAGCGACCGAAACGCGTCATGACGAAGGCGGCCAGAGTGCCCAGGCAGACCGCCATGGAGGCCGCGAAGAAGGCGATACGCAGGCTGGTCCACACTGCGGCGAGGATCTGCCGATCGCGCAGGAGCTCCAGGTACCAATGCGCAGAGAAGCCCGCCCATACCGTCACCAGCCGCGACGAGTTGAAGGAGTAGACCACCAGCACCACCATCGGCAAATAGAGGAACAGCAGTCCCAGGATCAGCATCCACGTGGTGAAGGACGGGGGGGTAAAGGAGGATCTACGCATGGTCACTCCGCCAGCTCACGGGACTGATAGCGGTGGAACAGGGCGATGGGAATCAACAACAGCAGCAGCATCACCATGGCCAGCGCCGAGGCTACCGGCCAGTCGCGATTGAGGAAGAACTCCTCCCACAACACCTTGCCGATCATTACCGTGTTGGGCCCGCCGAGCAACTCGGGGATCACGTACTCCCCCACCGCGGGGATAAAGACCAGCATCGAGCCGGCGATGATCCCCCCCTTGGAGAGAGGCAGGGTCACCTTGAGGAAGGTATTGAAGGTACGCGAGCCCAGGTCCGCGGCGGCCTCCAGCAGGGAGTGGTCGAGCCGGGTCAGGTTGGCATAGAGCGGCAGGATCATGAACGGCAAGTAGGCGTAGACGATGCCCAGCATTACCGCGAAGTTAGTATTCATCATGCGGATCGGCGAATCGATCAGCCCCAGCCACATCAAGGTGTTGTTGATCAGACCGGTGTTGCTGAGGATACCCATCCAGGCGTAGACCCGAATCAGGAAGCTGGTCCAGGAGGGCAGCATCACCAGCAGCAGCAGCACCAGTTGCCAGCGTGCCGGCGCCCGAGCCATGGCATAGGCCATGGGGTAGCCGATCAGCAGGCAGAAGAGGGTCGAGAGGAAGGCGATCTTCACCGAGCCCCAGTAGGCCGCCACATAGAGCGAATCGCTGGCCAGAAACAGGTAGTTGCCCAGGTTGAGGGCGATGTTGAGGGTCTCGGCCGTGACATCGAGGATCGGCTGATAAGGAGGCACCGAGATGGCCGCCTTCGAGAGGCTGATCTTCAGCACGATGGCGAAGGGCGCCAGGAAGAACAACGCAAGCCATAAAAGCGGCACGGCGATGACCCAGCCGCGCCCGGGACGCAGGCACCGTCTCATACGCTGGAGGGCAGTCGGTTTCATGGGGCGCTCACTCATTCAGCACCACGGCGCTCATCGCATCCCAGCTGACATAGACCGGCTCATCCCAGTCCGGCCGGTCGCCGCGACGTTCCACGTTGGCCAGGCTGGCCTTGACCAGAACGCCCGTTTGCGTGCGCACATAGTAGACCGAGAGCCCGCCCAGGTAGGCGATATCTTCCACCGTGCCCGCCGTCCAGTTGTATTCGCCGGCCGGGCAGGTGCGGGAGAGGGCGGTCTTCTCCGGGCGCACCGCCACCCATACCCGGCGTTCAGCGGCCTGGGTGCTGACCCCGTGACCGATGTAGATATCGCGACCCAGTTGGGGGCTGGCAATGATGCAGTGATCGGTCTCGTCGACGCGAATCTCGCCCTCGAAGAGATTCACGGTCCCCACGAACTCCGCCACCATACGGCTCGCCGGGCTCTCGTAGACGTCCATCGGCGTGCCCACCTGGGCGATCCAGCCGTCCGACATGATCGCCACCCGATCGGCCATGGTCATGGCCTCCTCCTGGTCGTGGGTCACCATGATGCAGGTCACCCCGACCCGTTCGAGGATCGTCACCACCTCGAGCTGCATCTCGGTGCGCAGCTTCTTGTCCAGGGCGCCCATGGGCTCATCAAGCAGCAGTAGCTTGGGCCGCTTGGCCAGCGAGCGGGCCAGCGCCACTCGCTGTTGCTGGCCGCCGGAGAGCTGCTGCGGTTTGCGCCGGGCGAACGCCTCCATATGCACCAGCTTGAGCATCTCGGTCACCCGCTGCTCGATCTCGGCCCGGGGCAGGCGGTCCTGCTTGAGTCCGAAGGCGATATTCTGCGCCACGGTCATATGCGGGAAGAGCGCATAGGACTGGAACATCATGTTGATCGGCCGCTCATGGGGCGGCATGGCGGTAATATCCACGCCGTCGAGCAGTACCTGCCCGTTACTGGGCTTCTCGAAGCCGGCCAGGATGCGCAGCAGGGTCGACTTGCCGGAGCCCGACCCGCCCAGCAGAGCGAAGATCTCGCCCTGACGAATGGTCAGGTTGACATCGTCCACCGCCAGTTCCCCGTCGAAACGCTTGCTGATACGGCGAATTTCGACCAGGTCATCGCCGGTGCGTCGCCCGGGTGGGCGCAAGACGGTCTCGTTGGATGGCATCGGCACCTCTCTCTTCGGCTTGCCCACGGCGCCCATCGCCGTGAGCAGCAGCGATCTCAGCGACCGGATTTCACGCGGTTCCACACCCGGGTGCGCAGGCGCTGAACGGCCAGGGGCTTTTCCTCGGCCACGTAGAGGTTATCCATCACCTCCTGGTCGGGATAGATGGCCGGATCGTTGAGAATCTCCGGGTCGAGGAAGTCATTGGCGGCCAGGTTGGGGTTGGCGTAGACCACATACTCGGTGATCGCCGCCGCCACCTCGGGCTCAAGGATAAAATTGATGAAGGCGTGGGCGTTGTCCGGATTCGGGGCATCGACAGGGATTGCCATCATGTCGAACCACAGCGCGGCGCCCTCCTTGGGGATGCTGTAGGCGATGGTGAAATCGCGCCCCGCCTCCTCGGCGCGGTCGGCGGCCTGGAACATATCGCCGGAGTAGCCCGCCGCCACGCAGATATCGCCATTGGCAAGATCGGTGATGTAGCGTGACGAGTGAAAGTAGGTCATGTCGTCGCGCACCGCAGCGATCAGATCACCGGCGGCCTCGAGATCCGCGGCCTCCTCGGAGAGCGGTGAGAGGCCCAGGTAGGCCATGGCCGGCGACAGCATCTCGTCGCCGGAGTCGAGCATGGAGAGACCGCATCCGCCCTCGCGCAGGGCGGCGGTCACCTCGGGGTCGAACAGCAACGCCCAGGAGTCGGTCGGGGCATCCTCGCCGAGGATTTCCGTGACCCGATCGACGTTGTAACCGATGCCGTTGGTGCCCCACATGTAGGGAACCGAGTGGCGGCTGCCCGGATCCACGGACTCCAGATCGTCCATCAGATCCGGATTGAGGTTGGCCATATTGGGCAACTGGTCGTGGTCGAGTTCCTGGTAAACGCCGGCGCTGACATGGCGTGTCAGGTAGTGGTTGGAGGGCACCACCACGTCATAGCCGGAGCGCCCGGCGAGCAGGGCGGCGTCGAGCACCTCGTTGCTGTCATAGACGTCGTAGATCACCTCGATGCCGGTGGCCTCGGTGAACGCCTCCAGGGTGTCCGGAGCGATATAGTCGGACCAATTGTAGACCCGTACTTCACCAGCCGCCTGGGCGACGGTGGCGCCCAGCGCCAGGTTGGCAGCGGCTACGGCTACGGCCAGGGAGAGTCGCTTGGTTTGGATCATGCTGTCACCTCTCGTCACTTGTGGTTATCGGTCGCCCCGGGCGGGCCCGACGGGGCCAGCGTAACCGCCCGGGCCACGGGCGGTCTCAACGCTGGCAGTACGCCTCAAACACTCAGCAGCAGGAATTCCCGCTCCCAGGAGCTGATCACGCGCTTGAAGTTCTCATTCTCGACCCGCTTGACCGCCACGAAGCCGGTCACGAACTTGTTGCCCATGTAGGTCTCGAGCTCGGCACAGTGCTCCATGCGCTCCAGCGCCTGCTCCAGGTTGAAGGGCAGGCGCAGGTTGCGGCGTTCGAAGGCGCGCCCCTGCACCGGTGCCGAAGGATTGAGCTTCTGAATCATCCCCAGATAGCCACACAGCAGGCTCGCCGCGATGGCCAGATAGGCGTTGGCGTCAGCACCCGGCAGGCGGTTCTCGACCCGACGGTTCTGCGGCGTCGAGTCGGGCACCCGCAGGCCACAGGTACGGTTTTCCTCGCCCCACTCCACGTTGACCGGCGCGGAGGTGTCGGGCAGGAAGCGGCGAAAGGAGTTGACGTTGGGCGCCATCAGCGGCAGCGACTCGGGGATGAATTTCTGCAGCCCGCCAATATGGTGCAGGAACAGCTGGCTCATGGTGCCGTCGGCGTTGGAGAAAACGCTCTTGCCGCTCTTCGCATCGAGTACGCTCTGATGGATATGCATGGCGCTGCCCGGTTCGTTGGTCACCGGCTTGGCCATGAAGGTGGCGGCCACATCATGTTTCAGTGCCGCTTCGCGCAGTGTGCGCTTGAACAGGAACACCTGATCGGCCAGGGTCAGGGGGTCACCATGACGGAAGTTGATCTCCATCTGGGCGGTGCCCTCCTCATGGATCAGGGTATCGATATCCAGCCCCTGGGCTTCGCACCAGTCGTACATGTCCTCGAACAGCGGGTCGAACTCATTGGCGGCATCAATGGAGAACGACTGGCGACCGGTCTCCTGGCGGCCGCTCCTGCCGATGGGGGGCTGCAGCGGCAGATCCGGGTCCTCGCAACGCTTGGTGAGGTAGAACTCCATCTCCGGCGCCACGATAGGCCGCCAGCCCTGCTCGGCGTAGAGCGCCAGCACCTTCTTGAGCTGATTGCGGGCAGAAAGCTCGATGGGGTTGCCCATCTTGTCGAAGCAGTCGTGAATCACCTGGGCGGTGGGCTCCAGCGCCCAGGGCACCGGATAGGCCGCCGAGCCATCGGGTTTGCAGATCATGTCGATATCGGCAGGGTCGAGCAGGGAATAGTAGATATCGTCCTCGACGTAGTCGCCGGTCACCGACTGCAGCAGCACGCTCTCCGGCAGGCGCATGCCCTTCTCGGCCACGAACTTGGAGACCGGGGTGATCTTGCCGCGGGCGATACCGGTGATGTCCGTCACCAGGCACTCCACCTCGGTGATGCGTCGCTCCTTCAGCCAGCTTTCCAGGTCTTTCATGGGAACCTCGTCAGTCGCCCGGCGGACGGGCGCTCGTCATAGTCGATCGCGCAGCTTGTAGAAGGCAGTGGCCAGCACCAGCAGCGGCGTGCGCAGTGTCTCACCGCCGGGGAAGCGTCGATGGGGCATGGCGGCGAAGGCATCGAAGCGCTCCCTCTGCCCGGCCACCGCCTCGGCCATCAGCTTGCCGGCCAGCCCCGCCAGCGCCATGCCGTGGCCGGAGTAGCCCTGGGCATAGTAGAGCGTCTGGCCGATGCGACCGAGGTCCGGGGCCCGGTTGAGGGTGATGGCCACTTCGCCGCCCCAGCGATAGTCGATGCCCACGCCGCGCAGCACCGGAAAGAGTCGGGCGATCTTGGCATCCATGCGCGCCTGCAGGCCGGCCGGTTCGCGACCGGTGTAGCTCACCTCGCCGCCATAGATCAGCCGACGATCCGCGGAGAGGCGATAGTAATCGAGGACGAAGTTGGCGTCCGACAGGGCGTCGTTGTGCGGCAGCACTTGGGCGGCGCGCTCGGCAGAGAGCGGCTCGGTAGCGATGATGTAGTTGGCGGCGCGCATCACCCGGCCATCCAGTTCCGGCACCAGGCCATGCTGGAAGGCATTGGTGCCCAGCACCACGACGTCGGCAGTGACGCTGCCGGCCGGCGTGACCACGCGATGGGGGGAGCCACGACGGATCTCCACCGCCGGGCTGGCCTCGTGGAGCCTGGCCCCCGCCTGCCGGGCGGCGCGGGCCAGTCCCAGGGTGTAATTGAGGGGATGCAGGTGGCCCGCCTCGCTCTCGAAGAGGGCCCCCGGATAGGCATCGCTGACCACGCGCTCGCGCAGGGCCTCTCCCTCCAGCCAGCTCAGCGCCTCATAGCCGTAGTCCCGCGCCAGGCGGTCGCGGAGGGCCTTGAGGTCCCGCACATGGCGACTCTTGACCGCAGCGTGCAGGTAGCCCCAGGCGAGATCGCAGGGAATGGCGTGTCGCTCGATCAGCTCGGCGGTCAGGCGAACCGCCTCGCGGCTCATCGCCCAGATATCGCGGGCGGCCTCGCGACCCAGCGCCTGCTCCACGATGGCGATATCGGTGCCCAGGCCCGGCAGAATCTGGCCCCCGCTGCGCCCGGAGGCGCCGTGGCCGATCTCGCTGGCCTCGAGCAGCACCACCGAGTAGTCGCGCTCGGCCAGATGTAGCGCCGCCGAACAGCCGGTGACCCCGCCGCCGATAACGCAGACGTCGGCGCGCACCTCCCCCGCCAGGGGCGGACAGGCGCCGAGGTCGACGGCGATCGAGTCGCGGTACCAGGAGGCCGGACGCCGATCGAGGCAGGAGGGGCGGGAAGCCGATACGGTCATGCGCAGTGCGCTCGTTGTTGTTAAGTGGAGTGTCGCGCTTGCCAGTTTGACACCAGGCGGCAAGATGTTGTCAAGTATTCAATAACAACGCTATGCCGTATCACTCGAACTGAACATCCTATAGCCCGCCAGAGATAGCCCGGTGATATATAAGCGGATCACCAAGCGTCAAGAAATGACCACCATCCGCCAAGACACCTTCAGGCGCCACAGACCGGACAGGCAGGATCCCGCGGCACCCTGAAGTGGCGCCACTGGCCGCTCAGGCCGTCGAAGGTGGAGAGGCCACGGTGAGGCGTGCCGGCACCGCTCAGCAACTTGATCGCCTCCAGCGCCTGGAAGCTGCCGATCAGCCCCACCAGCGGCGCCACCACGCCACTCTCGGCACAGGAGAGCGCCTCGTCGCCGCTACCATCAGGTGGATAGAGGCAGGCGTAGCAGGGACTCTCGGGATCGCGCGGGTCGAACACCGCCAGTTGGCCGGAGAAGCGGATCGCCGCGCCGGAGACCAGCGGCACGCCGGCCTCGCGGCAGGCGGCGTTGATGGCATAGCGGCTGGAAAAGCGGTCGGTGCAGTCCAGCACCACCTCGGCCGCCGCCACCGCTGTGGCCATGCTCTCCCCCGCCAGGTGGTCGGTCAGGGTCTCGACCCAACAGCCGGGATTGAGCGCCAGCGCCGCGTCGCGGGCCGAGTCGGCCTTGTTGCGACCGAGGTCCGATTCACCGTGGGCGATCTGGCGCTGCAGGTTGGAGAGTTCCACCGCATCGGCATCGGCCAGGGTCAGCTGCCCGACACCGGCCGCGGCCAGGTAGAGCGCCACCGGCGAGCCGAGCCCCCCGGCGCCTACCACCAGGGCTCGGCCGGCCAGCAGCCGCTCCTGACCCTCGATATCGATCTGTGCCAGCATGATCTGGCGGCTGTAGCGCAGCAGGTCGGCGTCATTCATGGTCGCGGTCACTTGCCGTCGAACTCCTCGATGTCGGGAACGTGAAGAGAGAACTCCTCCTTGACCTCCTCCATCACCACATAGCTCTTGGACTCCTTGACCCCCGGCAGGGTCAGCACCACGTCGCCAAGCAACTGGCGATAGGCAGACATCTCGGGGATGCGGCATTTAAGAATGTAGTCGAACTGCCCGGAAACCAGATGACACTCCTGAATCTGGGGCAGCTTGGAGACGGCGCGGCGGAACTCGTCGAACACCGCCGGTGACTGGGTCTCCAGGCTGATCTCCACGAATACCAGCAGATTGGCCTTCAGCGCCTGGGGGTCGAGCACCGCCTTGTAACCTCGGATCACACCCGCACGCTCCAGGCGCTTGACACGTTCCAGGCAGGGCGTGGTGGAGAGTCCTACCTGGGCGGCGAGATCAACGTAGGAGATACGAGCATTATCCTGCAGGCAGCGCAGGATTTTGAGGTCGATACGATCGAGGGAGCGGGACTTGGCTTTCATGATGGTAGTTGCTGGCCAGTTTCAGGGGTGACGGGACATGCCGCTGCACAGTCGATCCGACTGAAAACGACCGCCATGACAGCGACACCCTGGTCTTCCGCCATGTCATCACGGCGGCTTTCGGTGTTATTTTCCGATCAAGATGTACCACACCCCCTCCAGCAACTGCCAGCCGGGCCCTCAACCACCCGGCCAGCCACCCAGGCTGACTCGTTCATGGCCGGCCAGGTCGCCGCGGCTGACCACCGCCTCGTAGCCGGCATCCTCCAGCGCCTGGCGCACCGCCGCGCCCTGCTGCGCGCCATGTTCGAGCAGCAGCCAGCCAGCCGGCGCCAGGTGCTCACGTGCCGCGCGGACCAGGTGGCGCAGGTCGCCAAGGCCACCCTCACCGGCCACCAGGGCGCTGCGCGGTTCGAAACGCACGTCACCCCGCACCAGGTGCGGGTCATCGTCGGCGAGATAGGGCGGGTTCGAGACGATCAGGTCGAAACGCTCTCCGGCTTTTTTTTCCTGCAGGGCAGCAAACCAGTCGCTCTGACGAAACCCGGCGTTGGTGATGCTCAGCCGCGCGGCGTTGCGTTCGGCCAGCGCCACCGCCTCGGGACGCAGGTCCACCCCCAACACGTCCCAGCCCGGTCGCTCGCTGGCAATGGCCAGCGCGATGGCGCCGGTACCGGAGCCAAGGTCCAGCAGGCGCCCGGCGGTGGCGCAAGCCTTCTCCAGCGCGACCTCCACCAGGGTCTCGGTGTCGGGGCGCGGGATCAAGGTGCTGGGTTCGGTGGCCAGGGTCAGCCCCCAGAATTCCCTCTCGCCGGTCAGATAGGCCACTGGCTCGCCGTCCTCGCGCCGGGCCAGCAGCGCGTCGAAGCGCGCCAGCAGCGCTTCCTCGGCCTCACGGTCTCCCCAGGTATAGAGCCAGGTGCGGTCGACCTCGAGCAGGTGGCAGAGCAGCACCTCCGCGTCGAGCCGCGCGGTGGGTGAGCCAGCCGCCGCCAGACGCGCCGCCGATTCGCTCAGCAGGGCATCGAGGCGCACGCTCCTGCCCGGCACGTCAGGCCTCCTGCTGCAGGGCGGCGAGCTGCTCCGCCTGATATTCGTGGATCAGCGGTTCGATCACGTCGTCGAGCTGTTCGCCGCTGATCACCTCGGCGAGCTTGTAGAGAGTGAGGTTGATACGGTGATCGGTGACTCGTCCCTGGGGAAAATTGTAGGTGCGAATGCGCTCGCTGCGATCGCCGGAACCCACCAGGCTCTTGCGCTCATCGGCCTGGGCCTGGCGACGCGAGTCCACAGCGGTCTGCCGGAGCCGCGAGGCCAGCAGCGACATCGCCTTGGCGCGGTTCTTGTGTTGGCTGCGCTCCTCCTGGCACTCCACCACCACCCCACTGGGCAGGTGGGTGAGGCGGATCGCGGAGTCGGTGGTGTTGACATGCTGACCGCCGGCCCCGCTGGAGCGGAAGGTGTCCACCCGCAGATCGGCGGAGTTGATCTCGATATCGCCCACCGCGTCGGCCTCGGGCATCACGGCCACGGTGCAGGCGGAGGTGTGGATGCGCCCCTGGGACTCGGTGGCCGGCACCCGCTGCACCCGATGGGCGCCAGACTCGAACTTTAGCCGCGCATAAACCCCTTCGCCCTTGATGCGCGAGATGATCTCCTTGTAGCCCCCCTGTTCGCCGTGGCTGGCGCTGACCACCTCGACTTTCCAGCCGTGCTGCTCCGCGTAGCGCGAGTACATGCGGAACAGATCGCCGGCGAACAGCGCCGCCTCGTCGCCGCCGGTCCCGGCACGCACTTCCAGGAAGACGCTACGGCCATCGTCGGGGTCCTTGGGCACCAGCAGCTGCTTGAGCCGTTCGTCCAGCACCTCCAGTTTCTCGCGCCCCTCGGCCTGCTCCATGGCCGCCAGCTCGCGCATTTCGGGATCGCTATCGGAGGCCAGCTGCTCGGCGTCATCAATGTCGCCCTCCACGCCCCGGAACTCGCGCCAGGCTTCCACCAGGGGCTCGAGCTCGGCGTATTCGCGGGAGTAGTCGCGAAAGCGACTCTGGTCGCCGATTACTTCGGGCTCCGCCAGCAGGGCGGAGAGCTCCTCGAAGCGCTCGCCGAAGGCGTCGAGGCGCTGACGCAGGGAAGCTTTCATGGGGTGTCCTATCGGGTCTTGTCGGGGGCGGCGTCGAGCAACAGCGCGCCGGCGGCCTCAAGCAGGTCGTGGCGTTCCACGGAAGCGGCCTCGCGCAGCGCCACGGTGGGACGATGCAGCAACCGGTTGGTGAGCTGATGAGCCAGACGCCGCACCACCGCCTCGGGGTCCTCGCCCTGGCCCAGTCGTGCCAGGGCCTGCTCGAGGGAGAGATCCCGCAGCGACTCGCCGCGGGTACGGAAGTCGTGAATCAGCTCGCCACCGCTGCGGATACGCCGCTCATGGAGCCAGGCACCCACGCCATGTTCGATCAGCGATTCGGCCTGGTCGGCGGCTACCTGGCGATGGCGGCGGTTCTCGGCGATCACCTCCTGCAGGTCATCGACGGAATAGAGAAAGATGTCGGAGAGTTTGCCCACCTCGGGTTCGATATCCCTGGGGACGGCGATATCGACCATGAAGATCGGCCGATGACGGCGCTTCTTCAGGGCCCGCTCCACCATGCCCTTGCCGATGATCGGCAAGGGGGCGGCGGTGGAGGAGATAACGATATCGGCCTCCACCAGGGCATCGGGAATCTCGTCCAGGGCGATGGCGCGCCCGCCCAGTCCCCCGGCCAGCAGTTCGGCCCGTTCGCGGGTTCGGTTGGCCACGGTGATCTGGCGCACGCCTGCCTCGTGGAGGTGGCGGGCCACCAGTTCGATGGTCTCGCCAGCACCGATCAACAGCGCTCGGGCACGGCCGAAGTCATCGAAGATGCGACTGGCCAGGCTCACCGCCGCATAGGCCACCGACACTGGGTTGCGGCCGATGCCCGTCTCGGTCCGCACCTGCTTGGCCACCGCGAAGGTGTGCTGGAAGAGACACTCGAGTTCCTTGCCCAGGCCCTTGGCGTGGCGGCTGGCCTGGTAGGCGTCCTTGAGCTGGCCGAGGATCTGCGGTTCGCCCAGCACCATGGAGTCCAGCCCCACGGCAACCCGCATCAGGTGGCGGGCGGCATCGTTGTCCAGGTAGTGGTAGGCACACGTCGCCAGATCCGCCACCGGCAGATCATGGAAACGGCCCAGCCAGTCGAGGACGGCCGCCTCGCCTTGGGGCTCGGTGACACAATAGAGCTCGGTGCGGTTGCAGGTCGAGAGAACTGCCGCTTCCCTGACCTGAGGCAAGCCGCGCAGCTCACCCAGCGCCATTTCCAGCTGGGCTGGGCTAAAAGACACCTGCTCGCGCACCTCGACGGTGGCGGTTCGATGGTTGATTCCTAGGGCAAGCAGCGTCATGCGTCGGGCATCTTTGCTAGTGGTAGCCGGCCTTCGCGGCATCCTGATCATTGACGGGGGATTCTACCATAGCGTCGCCCGCTTGGCCGCCTAAGGTAGTGCGCTTTGCCCGCGCCGGCCAAGCCGTTATGCTGGCGCCTCGGCCCTGCCAACGAGACGCCCATGCCTGCCGCTCTTCCAACGCGACTTCGCTTCCTTTCCACCCGCCTGGCCCCGCTGGCACTGGCGGCGCTGCTGGCCGGCTGTCAGGCGCTGTCGGTAGTGGACGGAACGGGTGACCGCCAGGACGATCCAATGGCCGGCGCTCCGCCGATTACCCGGGGCCTGGACGCCGCAGGGCTGGCCGCCCTGCTGACCGCTGAGCTGGCTGGCCAACGTGGCGACTACCGCCGGGCGGCTCTGGGCTATCTTGAAGCCACCGAGCGTTATGCCACCCCGACGCTCGCCGAGCGCGCCGCCCTGGCGGCCAGCTTCAGCAACGACAGCGAACTACTGGCCCAGGCCGCTGATCGCTGGCAGACCCTGGCCCCCGATGCCGAAGCGCCCTCGCGGCTGCTGGCCGGACTGGCCGTCCAGCGCGGCGACTGGCCCGAGGCGCTGAGCCAGCGTCTGACGCTGATCGTGCGCGGCAGCGAGAGCGACCTGACCGCCTTCATCGAGGCCGCGCTGGCCGAGAACGCCAACCCGGCACCGCTGCTGGCGCTGCTGCGCCCCTGGCTGCCCCGCGCCCCCCAAGGGGCAGTCCGGCAGGATGCCGAACTGGCCACTGCGCTACTGGAGGTGTCCGCGGGCGACACCCTCGCTGCCGAACGCCGCCTGTCACGCCTGAGCGATAGCGCGCCCGCGCTGCCTGCACTGTGGCTGACTCGGTCCCGTCTGGCCCAGGAGCGCGGCGACCACCGGGACGCTCGTGATGCCGCACGCCGCGGGCTTGCCGTCGCGCCGGATGATGCGCGCTTTATCCTGCTGCTGGCCCAGAGTGAACTGCGTCTCGGCAACGTCGCCGCCGCCGAGGCGAGTACCGATGCCCTGCTGGAGAATCATGACGGCAACGAAGAGCTTCGACTGGCGCTGGCCCGACTCTACCTGGAAGAGCACGCCACCGAGGCGGCCCGGCGCCTGCTGCTGCCTCTGATAGATGACGCCGAGACCCCACCACTGGCCTTCTTGCTGCTCGGCGCCACCGCCGAGGCGGAAGACGAGGTGGACAACGCGCTGCTCTACTACCGCCAGGTGGTGCCGGGGCCCGAATTCCTGCCGGCGCGGCTGCGCGCTGCCGAGATGCTGATCGAGGATGAACGCCTGCTCGACGCCCGGGCCTTTCTGCGTATCGAGCGGCTGCGCCACGAGACCCATTTCGCCGATCTGGTGACACTGGAGGTGGAACTGCTCGAACGCGAAGGTCTCGTCAACGAGGCCAACGCCCTGCTCGACCGCGAGCTCGACCGCACCCCCAACGACGAGCAGCTTCTCTACTTGCGGGCGATGCGCGCCTGGGAGTCCGGCGACCTCGAGGCCATGGAGCGCGACCTGGGGCGGGTCATCGAGCGCAATCCCGACAATGCCATGGCCCTCAACGCCCTGGGCTATACCCTGGCCGACCTGAACATCAGTGAGCGTCTCGACGAGGCCCGCGAGATGATCGAGCGCGCCCATGAGCTCGACCCCGGCAACCCGGCCATCCTGGACAGCCTGGGCTGGGTGCACTATCGCCTGGGCGAACCCGAGCGCGCCCTGCCCTGGCTCGAACGCGCCTACGCCTTGATGCCCGACCAGGAGGTCGCTGCCCATCTGATCGAGGTGCTGTGGGCGCTCGAGCGGCGCGTCGAGGCCCGCGAGCGCCTGGTCGAGGCGCTGGAACGCTTCGACGAACGCCAGCTGATCGATGCGCTGTTGCAGCGCATCCCCGAACTGCTCCCCTAGCCCTTACCGAACTCCCCCGAGAGAGCCCCCATGTCACCGCGCTTACTTGCCAGACCGCTGATTCCCCTGTTGGCCCTGATGCTGCTGGCCGGCTGCGCCGGCCGCACTCCGCTTCCCGACGCCGAGCGCAACGCCGGCCAGTGGCAGGACCAGGTCGAGCGCACCGAGGCCCTGGACACCTGGACACTGATCGCCCGCGTCGGACTGCGCACCTCCCAGGACGGTACCAGCGCCAACCTGGACTGGAGCCAGCACCCCCACTACTACCGGATGCTGCTCAGTGGCCCCTTCGGCAGCGGCCGCAGCACTCTGGAGGGACGAGAGGGACGCTTCTCGCTGAGCACCGCCGAGGGCCGCTTCGAGGCCGAAACCCCGGAGGCACTGATGGAGGAGCAGCTTGGCTGGTCGCTGCCCGTGGGCGCCCTTCAGGACTGGATCCGCGGCCTGCCCGGCACCGGCAGCGATTACCGTCTGGAGCAGGATGCGCTGGGCTTTCCCCAGCGGCTCGAACAGGACGGCTGGGAGATCGACTACCGCGACTGGACCCGGGCCGAGTCGCTGTGGTTGCCGCGGCGCCTGGTGATGACCTACGGCGACCTTCGCGTCACCCTGGTGGTGACCGACTGGCGCCCCGTCGTTGATGGCTGAACCGATGACTGAGCCGATGAGTGAAGCCGCAAGTGGGCCGAGCGACACCACCATGACCGCCACACCGCTTGTCCTGCCCGCCCCGGCCAAGCTCAACCGCCTGCTGCATATCGTCGGGCGCCGCCCAGATGGTTATCACGAACTGCAGACCCTGTTCCAGTTTCTCGACCACGGCGACACCCTGCACTTCCGCCACCGCAAGGATGGCGAGATCCGCCTGACCCCCGAGATACCCGGGGTAGCCATGGAGGAGAACCTGATCGTGCGGGCCGCCCGCTTGCTTCGGGCTGAGAGCGATTGCCGGCTTGGGGCGGATATCCTTCTGGAGAAGCGTTTGCCCCTGGGCGGCGGACTGGGTGGCGGCAGCTCGGATGCCGCCACCACCCTGCTCGGTCTGGACGCTTTCTGGGGCCTGGGCCTGCCCCTCGCGCGCCTGACCGAGCTGGGCCTGCGCCTGGGGGCCGATGTGCCAGTGTTCGTGCACGGTCACGCCGCCTGGGGCGAGGGAGTCGGCGAACGCCTGACGCCCGTGGACCTCGACACGCCCTGGTTCGTGGTGATTCATCCCGGCGTAGCAGTATCCACCCCTGCGGTGTTCGGCGCCGACGAATTGACACGCCACACCCCCCCGATTACCATGGCGCGCGCTCTTCAGGGGGGAGCGTCACGCTGGCGTAACGACTGCGAGGTCACGGTCAGGGCTCTCTATCCGCCAGTCGCCGACGTGATCGACTGGCTGTCGGCGAGAGCACCCGCCATGTTGACAGGCACGGGTGCCTGCGTCTTTGCCCGCCTGGCCAATGAATCTGATGCGGACCGGCTGCTCGCCGAGATCGCCGGACGCTGGCAGGCCTTCAAGGCCCGCGGCCTGAACCGCTCCCCTCTCCATGATGTTCTGGGTCGATGAGCCCCGCCCGGGCGGTGGTGCCCCTCTCGACACCCGATGACCCAACCCTGCATAGGTGGCTGCGCGTGTCAAAATTGATGGTTTTTGCCGGGAACGCCAATCCCGAGCTCGCCCGAAAGATCGCCGAGAGTCTGGACACCCGCATGGGCAACGCCACGGTGGGTCAGTTCAGCGACGGCGAGATCGCGGTAGAGATCAACGAGAACGTCCGTGGCAAGGATGTCTTCGTCCTGCAGTCCACCTGTGCACCAACCAATGACAACCTGATGGAACTGGTGCTGATGGTAGACGCCCTGCGGCGCGCCTCCGCGCACCGGATCACCGCCGTGGTGCCCTATTTCGGCTATGCCCGTCAGGATCGTCGGGTGCGCTCTGCCCGCGTGCCGATCTCGGCCAAGATCGTTGCCGACGTGCTGGTCAAGGCCGGGGTTGATCGGGTAATGACCATGGACCTCCACGCCGACCAGATTCAGGGCTTCTTCGATGTGCCGGTGGACAACGTCTACGGCTCACCGATTCTGCTCGACGACATCGAGCGCCAGAACTACGAGAACCTGGTGGTGGTCTCTCCCGACGTTGGCGGCGTGGTTCGCGCACGCGCCATTGCCAAGCAGCTCAACGCCGATCTGGCCATCATCGACAAGCGTCGTCCCCAGGCCAACCAGGCTCAGGTAATGCACATCATCGGCGAGATCGAGGGGCGTAACTGCGTGGTGGTCGACGATATGATCGATACCGCGGGCACGCTGTGCAAGGCCGGCGAGGCCCTCAAGGACCACGGCGCCCTCCGAGTTGTGGCCTACGCCACGCATCCGATTCTCTCGGGGCCCGCGGTGGACAATATTGTCGGCTCGGTACTCGACGAGGTGGTGGTCACCGACACCATCCCCCTCTCCGACAGCGCCCGCCGCTGCGGCCATATTCGCCAGCTCAGCGTGGCCGGCCTGATCGCCGAGGCGATCCGGCGGGTGAGCAATGAAGAATCCGTCAGCGCCATGTTCCACTGACACGATGTTCCCCGAGCGTCACGCTCGGAGACTCGGGAACCGGTGCCGGAAAGCGCCCTGCGGGGCAACTGGGAGCGTTACGGTCAGGTCGCGGGCCGCATCGCCTTCCTTACTTAAATGAAGAGGCAATACCATGTCTGATTTTATTCTTAGCGCCAGCGTTCGTAACGACCTGGGGAAAGGTGCGAGCCGCCGCCTGCGTCGTGTGAACCTCGAGGTGCCGGCCATCGTCTACGGCGGTGAGCAGGCCCCCCAGCCAATCTCGGTGGAAAAGTCTGCCTTCTACAAGGCCGTCGAGCAAGAGTCCTTCTTCTCCTCCGTGATCGACCTGGTCATCGACGGCAAGAAAGAGCAGGTGGTGGTGCGTGATATGCAACGTCACCCCTTCAAGCCGCTGATCACCCACGCCGACTTCCTGCGCATCGATGCCACCCACGAGATCACCATGAACGTGCCGCTGCATGTGGTGGGCGAGGAGAACTCCCTGGCCATCAAGGATCACGACGGCGAGCTTCACGTGCTGGCCAACGAGATCTCGATCAGCTGCCTGCCGAAGGACCTGCCAGACTACCTGGAAGTGGACATCTCCGAGGTCGAACTGGGCACCACCCTGCATCTCTCCGATCTCAAGGTGCCGGCCGGTGTGACCCTTGTCGACCTGACCCACGGCGAGGACCACGACAAGGCCGTGCTCAGCGTCACCAAGGCCAAGGTTCGCGGTGGCGATGACGAAGCCGCCGAGGGCGAGGAAGGCGAGGAAGGCAATCAGGACGACGAAGCATAACTCTCACCACGTCCTTCTCACCGTCCGGGGGTCGTGCGCAGCGCGGCCCCTCCCGGTTACGATCAAGCGCCCCGGCGCTTGATTTTTTTTGGAGGCAGCAGCCATGAGTCAGGTCAGAGCGATCATCGGGCTGGGCAATCCCGGCGCCGACTATGAGGCCACTCGCCACAATGCCGGTGCCTGGCTGGTGGAGGCGGTAGCGCGCCGCCGCGGCGGGGAACTGCGCCCCGACCGCAAGTTCCTCGGCCTCTACGCCCGAGTCCAGTTCGATGGCCAGGATATCCACCTGCTCACTCCGACGACGTTCATGAACCGCAGCGGCGGCGCCGTCGCGGCGCTCTGCCAGTTCTACAAGATCGCCCCCGACGAGTTGCTGGTCGCCCATGACGAACTCGACCTTGCCCCCGGCACCGCCCGCTACAAGACCGGCGGCGGCCACGGCGGCCATAACGGCCTACGCGACATCATCAGCGCCCTGGGCAATGAGCGTGGTTACCATCGCCTGCGCATCGGCATCGGTCATCCGGGCGATGCGAGACAGGTCACTCACTACGTGCTCGGCCGCCCCGGCAAGACCGAACACGCCGCCATCGAGGCCGCCATCGACGAGTGCCTGGCCACCCTTCCCCTGGCGCTTTGCGGCGACTGGGCCAAGGCCATGAACCGGCTGCACAGCTTCAAGGGCGCCTGATTGCCAGTGTCTGAGGGCCCGGTTATCAGTAGAATGTCGCCATCGTTAATCATGACTCCCCCACCTCTCTTTCCAGGACGATCTCATGGGTTTCAACTGCGGTATCGTCGGCTTGCCCAACGTCGGCAAGTCGACCCTCTTCAATGCCCTCACCAAGTCCGGCATCGACGCCGAGAACTTCCCCTTTTGCACCATCGAGCCCAACGTCGGCATTGTGCCGATGCCCGACCCACGCCTCGATACCCTGGCCGATATCGTCAAGCCCCAGAAAGTACTGCCCACCACCATGGAGTTTGTTGATATTGCCGGGCTGGTGGCAGGCGCCTCCAAGGGCGAGGGGCTCGGCAACAAGTTTCTGGCCAACATCCGCGAGACCCAGGCCATCGCCCACGTGGTGCGCTGCTTCGACAATGACAATGTGATCCATGTGGCCAACCAGGTGGATCCACGGTCCGATATCGACATCATCAACATGGAGCTGGCGCTGGCCGACCTTGACACCGTGGAGCGGGCCATCCAGCGCCTGGTGCGGGTAGCCAAGGGAGGCGACAAGGACGCCATCGCCACCAAGGCGATTCTCGAGCGCATCCAGCCCCACGTGGCCGAGGGCCTGCCGCTGAGGAGCTTTGGCCTCGATGAGGACGACGAGAAGGCCCTGAGGGGATTCGGTTTTCTGACCCTGAAGCCCACCATGTACATCGCCAACGTCAACGAGGACGGCTTCGAGGCCAATCCCTACCTGGACGTGGTCCGCGAGATCGCCGAGGCCGAGGGCGCCCTGGTGGTGCCGGTGTGCAACCAGCTGGAATCGGAGATCGCCGAGCTGGACGACGAGGAGCGTGCCATGTTCCTTGACGAGATGGGCATGGAAGAACCAGGGCTCGATCGAGTGATCCGCGCCGGCTATGCGTTACTGGGCCTGCAGACCTACTTCACCGCCGGGGTGAAGGAGGTTCGTGCCTGGACCGTCAAGGTGGGCGCCACCGCTCCCGAGGCCGCCGGTGTCATCCATACCGACTTCCAGAAGGGCTTCATCCGTGCCGAAGTCATCGCCTATGACGACTTCGTTAGCCTGGGCGGCGAGCAGGGCGCCAAGGATGCCGGCAAGTGGCGTCTGGAGGGCAAGGAGTATATTGTTCAGGATGGCGATGTGATCCACTTCCGTTTCAATGTCTGAGGCGCAACGCCTCAGGTGAAACGGACAGGGTGTCACGAGATCTGACATGCCAAGCCGAACGACGAGGAGGGACGCCATGCGCAACAAGATCGTCAAGCAGTCGGATGAATGGCGCCAGCAACTGACTCCCGAGCAGTATCGTGTTACCCGTGAGCAGGGCACAGAACCACCCTTCAGCGGCAATTATCGGGTCAGCGACGAGCACGGTATCTATCATTGCGTCTGCTGCGGCGCCCCGCTGTTCGAGAACGAGCACAAGTTCGACGCCGGCTGCGGCTGGCCGAGCTTCGACCGCCCGCTGGGCCAGCACAACGTCGAGGAGCGACAGGATGCCTCCCACGGCATGCGCAGAACCGAGGTGATCTGTGCCCGCTGCGATGCCCACCTGGGACACGTCTTCCCCGACGGCCCGCCGGACACCACCGGGCTGCGCTACTGCATCAACTCGGTGGCCATCGACTTTCACGCCGGGGAGTAACACGAGGGTAACGAGTCACCCGCCTCATCCTGCCGCGGCCGCCCATCTGCTATGATGGGCGGCCGTTCTTTTGGCTGACCCAAGTGAGGCCCCCATGCTCGGTTGGTATCCGGGACACATGCACAAAGCGAGGCGCCAGATCACCGAGGCGCTGCCGGAGATTGACGTGGTGATCGAGGTGCTCGACGCTCGCCTGCCCTACTCCAGCGCCAACCCGATGCTTGCCGAGCTGACCCGCCACAAGCCGGTGCTCAAGCTGCTGTCGCGCGCCGACCTGGCCGACCCGGAGCGTACCCGGGAGTGGGTGGCCTTCTTCGATGCCCAACCCGATACGCGCGCCCTGGCCGTGACCACCACCCTGGCCCGCGAGCTCAAGCGCATCCCCAAGCTGTGCCACGAGTTGGCAGGTGCGGTGCGCGCCGACCGCGACGTGCGGGTCATGGTCATGGGCATCCCCAACGTCGGCAAGTCGACCCTGATCAACGGCCTGGCCGGGCGCACGATCGCCAAGACCGGCAACGAACCCGCGGTGACCAAACGCCAGCAGAAGGTTCGCATCGGCGGGCGCGTTGCCGTGATCGATACCCCCGGGGTGCTGTGGCCCAAGATCGAGAACCAGGCCAGCGCTTTCCGCCTGGCCGCCAGCGGCGCCATCCGCGATACCGCCATCGACTACGTGGACGTGGCCGTGGTCACTGCCGCCGAGTTGGCCCGCCGCTACCCTGGGGCGCTCACTGCACGCTACCGGCTCAAGACGCTGCCGACCTACACGGCCAACCCCGAGTCGGAGCGGGTCGAAGCCGACGGCCCGGTACGCGTCGACCTGCTGGCCCTGGCCGGCTTCGACGGCCACGCGATACTCGCCGAGATCGCCGCCCGCCGCGGCGGTCTGCGCCCCGGCGGCGAAGTCGACCTGCACCGCGGCGCCGAAGTACTGCTTCACGAACTTCGCGACGGCAAGCTCGGCAGGCTGACTCTGGAGACCCCGGCGGACATTCCCCCCGAACCCGAACCCGGAGAAGTGCCCGACGAAGCGTCTGAACAAGAGCCAGAGCCGACTCCCGCCGAGGATGACGCCGGCACCAGCGACACCGCATAATCCCTCTTCGCCCGCCGCCCTGGACACTGGACACCCAACGACATGGACACCACCCCGATCCGGAAATCGCACAAGCTGCACAACGTCTGCTACGACATCCGCGGCCCGGTGCTCGACCACGCCAAGCGGTTGGAGGAGGAGGGTCAGCGTATCCTCAAGCTGAATATCGGCAATCCGGCCCCGTTCGGCTTCGAGGCGCCGGAGGAGATCCTCCAGGACGTGATGCGCAACCTGCCCACCGCCCAGGGCTACTGCGATTCCAAGGGGCTCTACTCGGCCCGCAAGGCGATCATGCAGGAGTGCCAGCGCAAGCACATCCCCAATGTCGGTATCGAGGACATCTATATCGGCAACGGCGTCTCCGAGCTGATCGTGATGGCCATGCAGGCGCTGCTCAACGACGGCGACGAGGTGTTGATACCAGCGCCCGACTATCCGCTATGGACCGCCGCCGCCAACCTCTCCGGTGGCCACGCCGTCCACTACCTGTGCGACGAGCAGGCCGATTGGGCACCGGATCTTGACGATATCCGCGCCAAGGTGACCGCCCACACCCGAGCCATCGTGATCATCAACCCCAACAACCCCACCGGTGCCGTCTACCCGCCAGCGGTGGTGCGCGAGTTGCTGGAGATCGCCCGCCAGCACGACCTGGTGGTGTTTTCCGACGAGATCTACGACAAGATCCTCTACGACGGGGTCGAGCATGTCTCTACCGGGGCCCTGGCCGGCGAAGACCAGCTGGTAGTGACCATGAACGGGCTTTCCAAGAGCTATCGCTGTGCCGGCTTTCGCTCCGGCTGGATGACACTCTCGGGCCACATCGCCAGGCAGCGCGCCGCGGATTTCATCCAGGGGCTAACCATGTTGGCCTCCATGCGCCTGTGCGCCAACGTGCCGGCCCAGCACGCCATCCAGACCGCGCTGGGCGGCTACCAGTCGATCAACGATCTTATCCTGCCCGGCGGTCGCCTGCTGGCCCAGCGAGACATCACCTTCGACAAGCTCAACGCCATCCCCGGCGTCAGCTGCGTCAAGCCCAGGGGGGCGCTTTACGCTTTTCCTCGGCTCGATCCCAAGGTGTTCAACATCCAGGACGACCAGCGGCTAGTGCTCGACCTGCTGCTCCAGGAAAAGATCCTGCTGGTCCAGGGCACCGCCTTCAACTGGCCGGACCCGGACCATGTGCGCATCGTCACCCTGCCCTGGGCCGACCAGCTTGGCGACGCCCTGGATCGCTTCGCCCGCTTCCTGTCGCGCTACCGCCAGTAAAAACCTTGTTCTGCTACCTGGCGCTTGAAACCCGGCGCACAAGCGCGTATCTAAGCATCAGCTTGCCTGGCCGCCATGGGTGGCCCCCCTTTTCCTGACGACTGGAGATTTCCGGCAATGATGAGAATCCTGCTCTTTCTGGGCACCAACCTGGGCGTCATCATCGTCGCCAGCATCACCCTGCGACTGCTCGGGATAGAGCCCTATCTCACCGCCCAGGGCATCAACTTCAACAGCCTGCTGATCTTCTGCTTCATCTTCGGCATGGCCGGGTCGATGATCTCCCTGTTCATCTCCAAGTGGATGGCCAAGCGCAGTACTGGCACCGTGATCATCGAATCGCCGTCAAACGCCACCGAAAAGTGGCTGGTCGACACCGTCGAGGAGCTCGCCCGTGCCGCCGGCATCAAGACGCCGGAGGTGGGCATCTTCCCCGCCCAGCAGTCCAACGCCTTCGCTACCGGCTGGAACAAGAACGATGCGCTGGTGGCCGTCTCGGCCGGCCTGCTCAACCGTATGCGCCCCGAGGAGGTGCGCGCGGTTCTGGCTCACGAGATCGGCCACGTGGCCAACGGCGACATGGTGACCCTGGCGCTGATCCAGGGCGTGGTCAATACCTTCGTGATGTTCTTCGCCCGGGTGGTCGCCCACCTGGTCGACGGCTTCCTGAAGAGCCGCACCGACGGCGCCGGCCTGGGCTTCATGGGCTACTTCGCGGTGGTGATCGTCGCCGAGATCGTCTTCGGCGTCATTGCCTCGGCCATCGTCGCCTGGTTCTCGCGCTTCCGCGAGTACCGCGCCGACGCATCGGGGGCCCAGCTTGCCGGCTCCGGGGCCATGATCAATGCCCTGACTCGCCTCAAGGCGGAGACCGAGATGCCCGACCAGATGCCGGATACCCTGCGCGCCATGGCCATCACCAAGGGCCAGACCAGGTCGCTGATGGAGCGGTTTTTTGCCAGCCACCCCCCGCTGGATGACCGCATCCGAGCGCTGAAGGAAGCCGCCTACCGGCAGTGATCTCCCGACCTGATAGGCAAGCGGGCCCGCCCTTTGGCGGGCCCGCTTGCGTATGCGTATCCAAGAAGCAGAAGCAGCAAACTCAACTTGCGGCCACTGGAAACCCCGCACCGCTCAGCAGCGCGGCCAGGCCTTCATCCTCCTCGGTCAGCACCACTTCCAGGGTGGCGAACTCCCGACGCAGGGGATAGGTCGCTCGGCAGGCGTCGAACCCCTTGGCCATCCCCTGGCGGCGGCTCTCGCGCAGCAGATGGTCGTGGTCACGGCGCACGTCGTGCACGCCGCGGATACAGAGCCGAAGGGCCTCTTCTGGCGCCAGGCCAGGGCCCAACACCAGGCGGCGCAAGGGCGGCGCAGGCAACAGGTCATCCAGCGACACCCGGGCAGGCAGGCCGAGCTGCTGGCACAGCGCCCGGAAGATCATATGGGTCCCGCGCCGCTTGCCGTCCAGGCTATGGCCCGCGATATGCGGCGTGGCGATCTCGGTGAGATCGCGCAGGGCGCCGTCGATGACCGGCTCGTACTCCCAGACATCGAGCACCGCGCTGATATCACCCTGCCCCGCCAGCCGCTGGCGCAGGGCGGCACCATCCACGCAGTCGCCGCGCCCGGCGTTGAGCAGCACGCTACCCGGCGCCAACTCGGCGATGACCTCTGCCCCCAGCAGGTGGTAAGTGGCATGGGGGCCTTCGCGCACCAGCGGGGTGTGCAGGCAGAACACATCGCAGTCGTCGATCAGGGTATTCAGGCCGACAAAGCCCGGGAGATCCTGGCCCTCGGCGCTTTCTTCCTCGACCCTGGGGGGGTCACAGGCCAGACACTCGATGCCCATGGCGGTCAGGCGACCCAGCAGCCGACCGCCCACGTTACCCGCTCCCACCACGCCGACTCGCCGCTCGTCCAGACGCCAACCCTGGCGCTCGGCCAGGGTCGAGAGGCTGCCGAGCACATAGTCCACCACCGCATCAGCATTGCAACCGGGGGCGCTGGCAAAGGCGATACCACGCGCTTTCAGCGTGCCGAGTTCGATATGATCGGTGCCGATGGTGCAGGTGCCGACGAAGCGCAGTCGATTGGCCTCGGCGAGCAGCGACTCGTCGACCCGGGTGATGGAGCGCACTACCAGGGCATCGACGTCGCGCAGGGCAGCGGCGTCGATCTGGCGACCGGGCAGGCGCACCACCTCGCCCAGGGCACCGAAACAGGCCTCGGCGGCGGGGACGTCGGCATCGACAAGGATTCGCATGGTCTCTTGTTCCCACTTCTCAGGCGATTACAATACCCTCCAACCTATCACTCCCCCAGCGCCACGGGGAGCCTCTGCGCGCCAGGAGCCTTGATGATCGTCCGCTGGGAAACCGACCATGACTATGTGCTGGTGCATATCCACCAGGACATGTTCAGCGACTGGATCTTCAGCCGTGCCTGGGGGCAGATCGGCACCCAGTTCGGGGGCCTCAAGCATCAGCTGGCCGATGACCATGATCAGGCGCTGATGTGGCTGGCCGACGAGGCGACCATCCAGGCCTCCCGGGGTTTTCACAAGGTGCTGGAGGTGGAGGACAACAGCCCCGAGGGCCGCCGGGCGGTCAGCCAGCTATCGCTGCTTGATGCCCTCTAGCCGCAGCCCAGATAACGTCGGCCGCGGCGCATCTCGGCGCCCTGAACCTCACGGGGCGTCTCCTCGCCTTCCAGCTGGCACTGCAGCGCCTCCCAGGCCGCTTCGTTGAGCCAGCCCCGTTCGGCCAGCCAGGCCGCCAGCCGCGGCGCCTCGAAACCGCGGTCCAGTTCCTCCCCCTGGTCATCCGCCAGTACCGGGATGCGCACCTCGTAGCGCTCCATCAGGGCATCGTCCTCGCTGATCTCGACCCGCGCAAGCGCCACCGGCTCGCCACATAGATGGCCGAGCAGGCCCTCGAGCTGGCTGCACAGGTGGCAGCCCAGGGTGGTGTAGAGCGTCAACGGGATCATGCCACCTCCCGATGACGAATCAGGAAAACGTGGTGGAGACCCGGCTTGCGTGAAAAATCCATATCGAAGCTCTTCGACGAGAGCTCCTCCACCGCGAAGTGCTCGGCCAGGTCGGTGTCCAGCGTGAAGCGACGCTGGTTGTTGGAAAACACCAGGGTGCCGCCCGGTGCCAGACGCGCCATGGCCAGGCGAACCAGGCGCCCGTGGTCGCGCTGCACGTCGAGGGTCCCTTCCATCTTCTTGGAATTGGAGAAGGTAGGCGGATCCATGAAGATCAGGTCGAACTCCCCGCCGTTATTCTCCAGCCAGCGCAGGCAGTCGTCGCGCACCACCCGATGGCGGCTGGGGTCGAGCCCGTTGAGAGCGAAGTTGTCCTGCGCCCACTCCAGGTAGGTGTTGGAGAGATCCACGCTGACGCTGTCGCTGGCACCGGCTATCCCATCGGCGGCGCGGGGACCCAGCGCCGCCTGCACCGTGGCGGTAGCGGTGTAGCAGAAGAGATTGAGGAAGCGCTTGCCCCGCGCCATCTCACCGAGCATCCGGCGCACCGGGCGGTGGTCCAGGAACAGGCCGGTGTCCAGGTAGTCGCGCAGGTTGACCCACAGCCGGGCGCGCCCTTCGCGCACCTCGAAGCGCTCACCGCTGGCGCCCTGTTTCTGGTACTGGGCGCTGCCGCTCTGGCGCTCGCGACGCTTGACGACCACCCGCGCCGGGTCGATCTCGAGCACCTCGGGGATCACTGCCAGGGCCTCGAAGAGGCGCTTCTGGGCCTGGCCGACGTCGATGGTCCGGGGCGCCGCATACTCCTGCACATGCACCCGATCACCATAGATATCAATCGCCAGGGCATACTCCGGCATGTCGGCGTCATAGAGCCGATAACAGCTCTCGCCGCTCTGCTTGAGCCACTTCTTCAGGCGCTTGCGATTCTTCTCCAGGCGATTGGCAAACATCTGGGCCCCCTCGGACCGACGCGGGGCGACGTCCTCCGGGGAAGCCTCCGCATCGAGCTCGGGCACCGCCATCAACAACAGCTTGGCCTCCAGGGGGCCGTTGCGCAGGGCGTACTGCTTGTGGGCGCGAAGGCCAATGCGGTGGCCGAGGTCCGGGTTGCCGGTAAAAACTGCCAGCCGCCAGCCGGGAAAGGCCGCCCGCACCCGTTCGCCCAGGCGCGCATAGAGACCGACCAGCTCCGGCAGTTCGCCGAGGCGCTCGCCGTAAGGCGGGTTGGTGATCACCAGACCCGGCGGTTCACTATCCAGCCCCTCGGGGCGCGACAGCGCGGCCAGGCCACCGCCGGTGAGCGTGATCAGCGCCGGAATCCCGGCGCGCATGGCGTTGGCCTTGGCTGCCGCGAGTGCCGCGGGGCTCTGGTCGATGCCGTGGAACTGCGAGCGGCAGCGCTTGCGGCCAATATTCGCCCGTGCCTCGGCCTCGCGCTTCAATTCGCGCCAGATCGTCTCGTCGTGGCCCGCCCAGCCATGCAAGCCGAACCGCTCACGAGCCAGCCCCGGGGCCACGTCGGCGGCCATCATGGCCGCCTCGATCAGCAGCGTACCGGCGCCGCATAGCGGATCCACCAGGGGCGCTCCCTCGCGGGCCAGGGCCGGCCAGCCGGCACGCACCAGCAGTGCCGCGGCCAGGTTCTCCTTGAGGGGCGCATGGCCAACGTCGCGGCGATAGCCGCGGCGGTGCAGGCTGTCTCCGGAAAGGTCGACGCCGATGATCAACCGCCCCCGGTGCAGGTGGGCATAGAGTCTCAGGTCGGGCGACGCCAGGTCGATATCGGGGCGCGCCAGGCCCGCGGCCTGAAGCCGATCGACCACGCCGTCCTTGACGGTCTGAGCGCCGAAGCGGGTGTGGCGGATGGCCTCGGAGCGGCCATGAAAGTCCACCGCCAGCGTCGCTCCCGGCGGCAGGTGGCAGGACCAATCGATGGCAGCCACGGCGGAGCGCAGCTGCTCGGGCGTCTCGATGCCCTCCTCCCGAGCCAGACAGAGCACGATCCGGTTGGCCAGCCGAGACCACAGGCAGGCACGATAGGCGCCTGCCAGGTCGGCGCGCAGGTTTACCCCGCCCACCGTGGTCTTGGCGGGCTCGGTGCCCAGGGCGATGAGTTCTTCGGACAACAGCAGCTCGAGCCCCTGGGGGCAGGTGGCCAGAAGATCCAACGTGGCGTCATGTCGTGGGGATGTCATTGCGTCAATACCGCTTGGCAGGTTCTTGGGGCCCACCGTGTCAGGCAGGTGAACGAGTTGTTACAAATCGGGGGTCGACAAGCCCCTTCGAAGTGGGCTATCAATAATCCGGTAGCTACTGAAAAACGCATGCGTTTCCTGTCAACGGGCTCATTGAGCAACGGCTTGGCCCGTGGCATGTCAAGGTATGGCCTGGGTCCTACGCTCGAGCCTGCCAGATTGATACCTTATCAAGAGGTAATCCAATGAAACGACAGAAACGTGATCGCTTCCAGCGTGCCTACATTCATGGGTACAAGGCAGGTGTTTCGGGTCGCTCTCGCGATGACTGTCCGAGCCAGGACATCAATCTTCGCGAATACTGGATGAGCGGTTGGCGTGAAGGTCGAGGGGATCAATGGTCCGGCATGACAGGTGTCTCCGGCATCCACAAGAACCCCATGGTGATGTGAACTACCACTAATTCTTCACAGGTTCACACCCCTCCAGGAGCCCGTGGCACAAGCCACGGGCTTTTTGCATATCTCGCGACGTCATCATGCGGCCTGAGCCTTCAGGGCCCGGGCGCACTCTCCTACCAGGGCAGGGCCGCGATAGATGAATCCCGAATAGAGCTGCACCAGGTCGGCGCCGGCGGCGCGTTTGGCAAGCGCCGCCGTATCGCTGTCGATACCGCCCACGCCGATGATCGGCATCTCGGGCAGCTGGCGACGCAGCTCACGGATCACCACGTTGGAGGCCTCGAATACCGGACGACCGGAAAGGCCGCCCGCCTCCTCGGCATTGGGCAGCCCTGCCACCGCGTCACGAGAGACCGTGGTGTTGGTGGCGATGACTGCGTCGATGCCGTTGGTCGCCAGGCAGTGGGCCACCAGGCCGACCTCATCGAGGTCCATATCCGGGGCGATCTTCACCGCCAGCGGCACCCGACGGCCGCCGTCGCGATCGAGGCGACGGCTTTCCTCGCGCAGTGCCGAGAGCAGACCATCGAGCTGATCGCCGAACTGCAGATTGCGAAGCCCCGGGGTGTTGGGGGAGGAGATGTTCACGGTGATGTAGTGGGCATGGGCATGCACCTTGCGCAGGCAGGTCAGGTAGTCGTCCACGGCCTGGTCCACCGGCGTGGTGAGATTCTTGCCGATATTGATGCCGATCACGCCGTCATAGCGGCTCGCCTTGACCTTCTCGACCAGATGATCGACGCCGGCGTTATTGAAGCCCATCCGGTTGATAATGGCACCGGCCTCGGGCAGCCGGAACATCCGTGGCCGAGGATTCCCCGACTGGGGCTTTGGCGTCACGGTGCCCACCTCGACAAAGCCGAAGCCCAGCGCTCCGAGGGCATCGAGGTGATCGGCGTTCTTGTCGAGCCCCGCGGCCAGGCCCACCCGGTTGGGGAAACTCAGCCCCATCACAGTCACTGGATCCTCAACACGGCCACCGCCCAATCGGGCCACCAGCCCCAGATATCCGGCCAGGTCGAGCCCCTTGAGCACGGCGCCGTGAGCGGTCTCGGCATCGAGGCGAAAGAGGATCGAGCGGACAAGTGAATACATGACATCTCCGGAAGTGGCGGTCGCGCGCGGCTGAGAGTATAACAGCGCCTCAGCCCCGACACGACGACGCCCCGCAGCCCAGGAGACCCAGATGGCCGAAACCACCGAAACAATGGAGGACCGCCTGTCGCGTATCCACCGCGCCATGGGCGGAGAGCAGCTGGACGCCGTCGATGCCGTCATCGCCGACCTCGAGCCTGCCGAGATCGCCCTGCTGCTGGAGTCGTTGCCACCGGCGGCTCGGGTCCGACTATGGCAGCGAGTCCCCGCCGAGGTCGATGGCGAGGTGCTGCTGCACGTCCACGACGAAGTACGCAGCACGCTGCTCGACGACATGGACCACGAGGAGATCGTGGCTGCCGCCGCCGCCCTGGATACCACCGACCTGGCAGAGATCTTCGAGGACCTGCCTCAGCAGGTTGCCGAGGACATGCTGCGCTCCATGGACGCCCTGCAGCGCACGCGATTGGAGGAGACGCTCTCCTTCGGCGAGGACAGCGCTGGGCGCCTGATGCGGCTGGATACCATTGCCATACGCGCCGACGTCAGCCTGGAAACGGTGTCACGTTTTCTGCGCTGGAAGGAACTCGTACCCGACAACACCTATCAGCTGATGGTAGTGGACCGTGACGCCCGCTTCGTTGGCGTGCTGCCCATTGCCCGCCTGGTCAGCCACGACCCCGCGCTGGCGGTGGCTGACCTGATGGACCAGGAAGTCGACAGTATTCGAGTCGACATGAAGTCCAGAGACGTGGCTACCCTGTTCCAGACCCATGACCTGGTCTCAGCGCCGGTGGTAGACGAATACGGCCTGTTGCTGGGACGCATCGTCATCGACGACATTGTCGACGTCATCCGCGAAGAATCCGAACAGGCGCTGATGAACATGGCCGGCCTGGACGAGGAAGAGGACCTCTTCGCCCCGGTCCTGCCCAGCGCCAAGCGCCGGGCCATCTGGCTGGGCATCAACCTGCTCACCGCCTTCCTGGCGGCCTGGGTCATCGGTCGGTTCGAGGATGCCCTGGACAAGATCGTCGCCCTGGCGGTGCTGATGCCTATCGTCGCCAGCATGGGCGGCATCGCTGGCAGCCAGACGCTGACACTCGCCATCCGCGGACTGGCGCTGGGACAGATCAGCCGCACCAACAGTCGCTGGTTGCTGCGCAAGGAAGTGGGAATCGCCGCGATCAACGGCGTTATCTGGTCGCTGGTGGTGGCGGTGCTTGCGGTGGCCTGGTTCGGCAGCGTGGCCATCGGCGTCATCATTGCCGCTGCCCTGGTGATCAATATGCTGGCCGCCGGCGTTGCCGGTATCGTGATCCCGCTGATGCTCAAGCGGGCCGGCATCGACCCGGCGCTGTCGGGCTCGGTGATATTGACCACCGTGACCGACGTGGTCGGCTTCATGGCCTTCCTGGGCCTGGCCACCTTCTTCCTGCTGTAGACACTCGGACGGCACCCGCCTGAAACGACGAACCCCGCCAATCGGCGGGGTTCGTCGTTTCGAGACTCAAGACAGGGTCAGAGGTCCTGGCTACTCTCCGCCAGGTCCACCAGTTCGCGCACGGCCACGGCAAACAGCGGGAAGCCGCCATGTCCTCCGCTGGCCACCTGCTCGAGCAGCTTGCACCAGCGGCTGTGCATGCCGGCATGCAGCTCCAGCCACTGATCGACGCGCTCGCAGGCCTCGCTGGCACCGCCCTGCATGCGCAGCACACTGACGGTGAGCGCAAGCTGCTGGCGGTCGACATCGTCGCGGAAGGTATCACGGGCCTGAGCCTGCCAGCTGTCGCGCACCTTGAGCGCGGTGATCTGGCTGACCAGCCAAGGCAGCTCCAGGCGGTTGCCGATCTCGTAGTACACCTCGGATACCCTCTGGGGGTTCTCGTTGGCCTGACGGGCCGCCTGGATGATACCGAGCCCCGCATAGAGGCTGGCAGCCGCCGCCGAGGCCCCGGCCAGCACTTCGGGCACGCCGGCCTCGATCAGCTCGGTACGGCGCACCTCCCAGGCGTCGAGCTCCTCACCGCGCAGGCGTTCACCGATACCCTCCTGGATCTGGGCAAGGCGCGGGGCGAAGTACGCGATGGTGTCACCGGTATCCGTTCCCAACCGGGAACGCAGGAACCAGCGGGTCGCGCGGCGGATCAGGCGCATCAGGTCGAGCATCATGCCGTACTGCACGGCGCTCGGCACCTGGTTGTCCAGCGCCTCGATCTGCTGCCACAGGTTGCCGAGCTGGAACACTTCGCGGGCTATCACGTAGGCTCGGGCAATCTCGGCCCGCCCGGCGCCGGTGGCATCAATCAGCCGGCGTGCGAAGACGATGCCCATATGGTCGACCAGATCGTTGGCGACCTGGGTGGCCACGATCTCCCGCTTGAGGCGGTGCTCATACATCTCGTCGTGATAGCGCTCCACCAGCACCCTGGGAAAGATCCGCTCCACGTGGCGCTCAATGACCGGATCATCCGGCACCTCGGAGGCGATCAGATCGCCCTTGAGCACGCTCTTGGCGTAGGAGATCAGCACCGAAAGTTCCGGCAGCAGCATGCCCTGCTGATTGGCGGCCCGCTCCTCGAGGACCTCGTCGAGGGGCAGGAACTCCAGCTCGCGGTCGAGCTGACCGGCAGCCTCCAGCTCGCTGATAAAGCGGCGGAAGGGGCCAATCCCGCCTTGAGAGAGGATCTCGGCCAGGTCCAGCGCCTGGGTCTGGCGGTAATTGCTGATCAGCACCAGGGCGGAGACCTCGTCGGTCATGTCGGCAAGCAGCTGGTTACGCTGCTTGTCAGTCATGTCGCCGCGCTTGACCACCTCGTCGACGAGAATCTTGATATTGACCTCGTGGTCGGAGCAGTTGACTCCGCCGGCGTTGTCGATGAAGTCGGTGGTGACCCGAATGCCTCGAGCGGCCGCTTCCATGCGTCCACGCTGGGTGAAGCCCAGGTTGCCACCCTCGCCGATAACCCGGCACTGCAGTTCGCGGCCATCGATACGCAGGCCATCGTTGGCCTTGTCGCCCACCTGGGCGTCGGTCTCCTCGCTACCCTTGACATAGGTGCCGATGCCGCCGTTCCACAGGAGATCCACCGGCGACTTGAGCATGGCGCGAATCAGTTCACTGGGAGAAAGTTTGCTCTCCTTGATGCCGAAAACGCTCTTCATCTGCGCCGAGATCGCAATCGACTTGGCGCTGCGCTTGAACACCCCGCCGCCCTTGGAGATCAGCAAGGCATCGAAGTCTTCCCAGCTGGAACGCGGCATATCGAACAGTCGCTGACGTTCGGCGAAGGTGGCCGCGGCATCGGGGTCGGGATCGACGAAGATATGCAGGTGGTTGAAGGCACCCACCAGGCGGATCCGGTTGGAGAGCAGCATGCCGTTGCCAAAGACGTCCCCGCCCATATCACCGATGCCGACGACGCTGAACTCATCCTCCTGGGTGTTCACGCCCAGGTTGCGGAAGTGACGCTTGACCGACTCCCAGGCGCCCTTGGCGGTAATGCCCATCTTCTTGTGGTCGTAGCCGTTGGCGCCACCAGAGGCGAAGGCGTCCCCCAGCCAGTGGCCATACTCGGCGGAGATCTCGTTGGCAATATCGGAGAAGGTAGCGGTGCCCTTGTCCGCTGCCACTACCAGGTAGGGGTCGTCCTCGTCGTGGCGCACGACCGCCCGCGGCGGCACCAGTTCACCACCCTTGAGATTATCGGTGACATCGAGCAGCGCGCGAATGAAGATCTTGTAGCACTCGATCCCCTCTCGCTGGAAGGCCTCGCGGTCGCCCTCGGGGAGACGCTTGCAGACAAATCCCCCCTTGGCGCCCACCGGCACAATCACCGAGTTCTTGACCTGTTGTGCCTTGACCAGGCCGAGCACCTCGGTGCGGTAGTCCTCGAAGCGGTCAGACCAGCGCAGACCACCACGGGCCACCTTGCCGCCGCGCAGGTGAACGCCTTCGACCCGTGGCGAGGAGACGAAGATCTCGAAGACCGGCCGCGGCTTGGGCATGCCGGTGACCTTCGACGGCTCCAGCTTGAACGCCATGTAATCCTTGGGCTGGCCATCCTCACGGACCTGGTAATAGTTGGTGCGCAGGGTGGCCTGAATCAGTTCCATGTAGCGACGCAGCAGCTGATCGTCATTCAGGCTGGCCACGTCGTCGAGCAGGCGCTGGATGCGCTCGAGGCACGCCTCCACCTCACTCTCGGCAGGGCGCTCTTCTGGATCAAAGCGCAGCTCGAACAGGGTCACCAGTTCTCGGGTAATCTCAGGTTGACTGGCCAGGGTATTGGACATGTACTCCTGAGACACACCGAAGCGAATCTGCTTCAGATAGCGCCCATAGGCACGCAGCATGGCCACTTCGCGCCAGGTCAGGTTGGCGCCGATAATCAGCCGATTGAAGCCGTCGTTGTCCGCCTCTCCGGCCCAGATGCGCTGGAACGCCTCGATAAAGGTGTCGCGCATCTCCTGAAGGTTCACCTCGATGCTGGTGTGGTGCTCGAGGTCGAAGTCGTGAATCCAGTAGGCGGCGTCGTCACTGGCCACGATTTCATAGGGGCGCTCACCGATCACTCGCAGACCGAGGTTCTCCATCATCGGCAGCACGTCGGAAAGCGGGATGGGCTTGTCGGGATGGAACAGCTTGAGGTTGACCCCGCTTCCCTCCTCCTCCACCAGCCGATAAAGCGACAGCATGAGCGGCGCGCCGTCATCCAATTCGCCGATATGCTGCAGATCGTAGACCGCCGTACGCGCGTTGAAGTCGTCGCGGTAGCTGGCCGGGAACGCATCGCGGAAGCGATCCATCAGGCGATTGGCCTGCTCCTCGCCGAAGCCCTCGATGCTGGCGGCCTGGAGGTCATCGCGCCAGTTGCGAGCCAGCTGGGCGACCTTGGCCTCAAGCCGCCTTAAGTCATACTCCACGGGGCTGTCGCCCTTGAAACGCAGGATGAACTGGATACGCGCCAGTACCGACTCGGAGAGGTAGGTGTTGAAATCGCCAAAGGTCGCATCGAGCTCCTCACAGAGCAGAGTCTGGATGCGCAGGCGCAGCTCGGTGGAGAAGACGTCCCGCGGAACATATGCCAAACAGGAGTAGAAGCATCCAGGGCGGTCTTCGCGAATGAACAGCCGCACCCGGCGACGCTCGCGGATGCCGAGAATACCCAGCGCGGTCTTGGCGAGCTCCTCGATACCGATCTGAAAGAGGTCGTCGCGCGGATAGACTTCCAGGATCTGCAGCAGCTGCTTGCCGTTATGACCCTTGGGGTTGAAGCCGGCAATCTCCATCACCGCCTGAAGCTTGCGGCGCAGGATCGGTACGTTGCGCGGCGATTCGTTATAGACGGTCGCAGTGAACAGACCCAGGAAGCGATGCTCACCGATCAGGTTGCCCTGTTCATCGTAGCGATCAATGGAGATGTAGTCGGGATAGGTGGGGCGGTGTACCCGGGCGTGGTGGGCACTCTTGGCGAACGACAGCAGCTCGGGCACCAGCACGAAGTCGCCGTCTTCGACGCCAAGTTCGGTGCGGATACGTTCGCGATAACGCGGCTGTTCAAGCCGGAAGACGCCCAGTTCGCTGTCGTTGACCTTGGCGAGATGCTGCTTGCCGTTCTTCTCGGAGACTTCGTAGGCGTCATAGCCCAGGAAGGTGAAGTTGTCGTGCAGCAACCACTCGAGAAAGTCGATGGCCTCCTGGTGGTCCTCGGGATCCGTCTGTGGCGGGCAGCCGGCGCGCAGCTCCTCAAGAGCGATCGTGATCCGCTCCAGCATCGGCTCGAAGTCGGCCACCGCGGTGCGCACATCCACCAGCACTTCGTGCAGGCTGGTCTGAATCTCCTCCAGCGTGCTCGGGTCGGAGTGGCGATCGATCTCGATCACCACCAGCGACTCGCGGCCCTTCGGTGCATCGGCATCGCGGGGTGAAGCGACCCGCGTCAGCCGATCCTCACGGCCGCGCTCCGTTGCGAGCACCGCATTGTGGATGGCGTGCACGGTGATGCCGCGACGATTGAGCTCGATGCGCACCGAGTCGACCAGGAAAGGCATGTCTTCGTGCAGCACCGCCACGAAAGTGTGGGGTGATTGCCAGCCGTGCTCCTCGTAGTCCGGATTGAAGACGCGCACCTTGGGATGGGTCGGGTCGAACTCCTGCAGGAAGTGCCAGACCGACAGGGTGGCGCCGTAGAGGTCATCGAAACGTCGGCCCTCGAGGTCATCAACGGGCATCGTTGAGTAGAAGTAAGTGGCGAAAGCCTCCACCTCCGCCGCCTTCCTGTCATCCAGCCGCGCGCTCAATCGATCAGAGAGCTGCTTGATAAAATCCTGTCTGGCTTCGTTGTTCGCAACATGCTGCATCCATCACCTCGTGCCTTGGGCCGCGGCTGCGACCGGGAAGTATCCGCCACGGCGCCCGCGACGGGCGCCCTGCCTCAAGCTTACGTGACTCTCCGGCCTCACCACACCCGAATGCCAACATGCTCATGGAGCATGACGGTTGGGCATCGCCGCTTGACAGCGCCTCAACAGGCCTCGAGTTTAGTCGCGTCGCTCCAGCAGCACACCGCACTCGCAGTGGTGAGTCCAGGGAAACTGGTCGAACAGAGCGAAACGTGTGATCGCATGGGTCTCGCCGAGAATCTCAAGATTGTCCTCCAGCGACTTCGGATTACATGAAATATAGACGATGCGCGGATAGTCGCTGAGTTGGCGGCAACTCGCCTCGTCCAGGCCAGCACGGGGCGGATCCACCAGCACAGTTGAAAAGCGATACTCGTCCAGGGCCCATTCGGCTACCCGCCGGCCGCCCTTCTCACCCTTGAGCGCAGCGGCAAACTCTTCGGCAGACATGCGCCCTACGGTGACATTCTCGATACCGTTGGCGTTCAGATTCACGCGGGCGCTGGCCACCGAGGTGCGCGATATTTCGGTGGCCAACACCCGACGAAAGTTCTCGGCCAGCGCCACGGTAAAGTTGCCGTTGCCGCAGTAGAGCTCCACCAGGTCGCCGGCATGACTGCCTCGGGTGACGTCCCGCGCCCAGGCCAGCATGGCGCGGCAGATCTCGGCGTTGGGCTGGGTGAAGCTGTTTTCTACCTGCTGGTAGATGAACTCGCGCCCGTCGATCTCCAGGCACTCCCAGACGTGGTCGCGCTCGAGCACCAGGCGCTGTTTTCGGGCGCGACCGATGATCATCACATCCAGCGCCTCCTGCAGACGCCGTGCCTCGACTTCCCACGCCTCATCCAACTGGCGATGGTAGACCAGGGTGACCAGCGACTCGCCGCTCAGGGTGGTGAGAAACTCCACCTGAAACAGCTTGCGGCGAAGCAGTGGCACGTCGCGGATGGCGTCAAGCAGTGCGGGCATTAACACGTTGATTCGCCGGCTGGCCACCGGGTAGTCATCGAGGCGGACGACTGTCTTCTTCTCGGGATCTTCGGGGTCCACCTCGAACATCGCGTAAAAGAGCGCGTCGCCCTCATGCCAGAGGCGGAATTCGCAGCGCTGTCGATAGTGGCTGGGCGGCGAGGGGTAGACCTCGAGTGGTGGCGGCGAAAACCGCGCAAAGTCGCGAGTGATGCGCTCGCGCTTTGCCTCGAGTTGCTGGTCATAGCGGGCGGGGTCGACGACGGGAATGGCCAAGAAGCCTCCTTCAGAAAACGACAGGCAAGGAGTGATTAAGAGAGAGTTCAGTCCAGCGCCAGTAGATGCGGCGGGGCAAAACCGAAGCGGGCCAGGCCGGCAGTCAGCCGGGGGTCCAGAGCAGTCACCAGGCTCTCCCCCGGACCCTGGCGGGGCGCCACGCCACTGGCTACCAGGGCCGTGCGCCGAGCAATGGCGGCGCTCGAGTCGATCCACTGGATCTGGCGCGGGGCAGCGGCAACCAGATAGTCGCGCAGCAGCGGGAAATGGGTGCAGCCCAGCACCACGGTATCCAGCGCGGGGTCCCCCCATAGTGGCGCCAGGGCCTGGCGGATCACCTCGAGGTCAGGAGGTTCACCTGCCAGCCAGCGCTCCGCCTCACGCACCAGAGCATCGGCGGCCACGCGGGTGACGTGACAGTCGGCGGCAAAGGCCTCGATCAGGCCCAGGGTATAGGGGCGTGACACCGTCGCACGGGTCGCCAGCAGCCCGAAATGACCGCTGTGCGATAACGACGCGGCCGGCTTGATGGCGGGCACCGTGCCAACCACGGGAATTGTCAGCCGTTCGCGCAGGGCGTCAAGCGCCAGGGTACTGGCGGTGTTGCAGGCCACCACCAGGGCCACGCAGTGGCTGGCTTTCACGGCGGCCTCACACACCTGCAGGATGCGCCCTACCAGCCAGTCATCTTCGCGCAACCCATAGGGCAGCATGGCATTGTCGCAGGCATAGACCAGCGCCGCCCCCGGCAGGTGTCCGCGCAGCGCCTCCACCACGGAGAGTCCGCCTACCCCGGAGTCGAAGACCAGAACCGGCCCGTGACTCACGCGCGGGACGAACCTGCGCCAACCAGGGGGCAGGAATCAGTAGGGAGAGGGATGATCAATGAAAGGCTGGGGCTTGGCATCGCGGTGCACCGGCTGGAGTTGGTCAGCATTCTACCCCAGCCGGTGCGCCATGGCAGCCCGAGTCATACGGGTAAAGGCGCCTCACGAAGCTCAGCATAGAGCTCGGGATAAGCATTCTGAAGACGCTCCAGCTCGGCCGTGGCCCCGTCGGGCAGCGCCTTGGCAAGGCAATCGAGATCGTCATCATTGAAGTGTTCACGAATCAACGGAAAGAGCAACTCTCGCTCATCGCGCAGATAGGCGCGGTGAGCATCGAGATAGGCCTTGAGGTCATCGGCGAAGCGATCCATGGGGACCACCGCATCCATCAGGATCATGTCAATGTCGTTCGATAGACGCATCAGGCGCGCCTTGACCGCCTTGTAGTCGGAAGACAAGCGCTCGGTCACTTCGACGCTCTCGGGCGCGACCTCCTTAAGGCGTTCGCTGAACAGACGCTCCAGGGGAAGGGTAAACCCCTCCATGTAGTCCAGAATGTAGTCAACCACCTCACGCACCAATTGGAAGTTGGGGCGATTACCCCTGGCCAGAGTCTTCTGCTTAAGCTGCAGAACGTGCAACATGCGCGCCATGTTGGCATGATCCAGACGCAATTGGGTCATCATGGGCATGTCGGGCCCTCCTGTGTAGTGACATCGGTATGGTGACATGGGAAGTAGGCACATACGTGATTGGATGCGCCATCGGGGACGAGGTTCATCGGCTGCCTGGTCGGCGATGATCCACCTCCACTCTAGCAGCCGGTACCCGGCCCTGCCTCTGCCGAAGATCAACTCAAGGAGCCTGCCATGGATCTCTTCACCGAAGAAAGCGATCACAGCGCGCCCCTGGCCTGGCGCATGCGCCCCCGCCACCTGGCCGACTACGTGGGCCAGCAGGCACTGGTGGGGCCCGGTAAGCCTCTGGCGAGAATGGTCGAGACCGGTACGGTGCGTTCGATGATCCTGTGGGGGCCGCCAGGCACCGGCAAGACCACCCTGGCGGAGATCCTGGCGGCCGAATCCGGCGCCGAGCTCGAGCATCTCTCGGCGGTGATGGCGGGCGTCAAGGAGATCCGCGCCGCGGTGGAACGGGCCCGCGCCCGCAGCCAGGCCACCCTGCTGTTTCTCGACGAGATCCACCGCCTCAACAAGAGCCAGCAGGATGCCCTGCTGCCCCATGTGGAATCGGGGTTGCTGACGCTGATCGGCGCCACGACCGAGAACCCCTCCTTCGAGGTCAATTCAGCACTCCTCTCGCGAGCCCGAGTCCATGTGCTGACGCCTCTCAGCGAAGCGGAGCTGGTGGAGGTGTTGAAACGCGCCCTGTCGGACGAGCCACGCGGCCTGGGTGCGCGAGGCCTCAGGGTGGACGACGACATTCTCGCCCTGCTGGCACGGGCCGCCGCCGGCGATGCCCGCCGGGCGCTGGGCCTGCTGGAGACCGCCTGCGATTTCGCCGAGCCCGACGGCCAGGGCGGTGAACTGCTGCGCCGCGAGGCCCTGGCAGACGTGCTGGGCCACCAGGCCAGCGCCTTCGACAAGCAGGGCGACCACTACTACGATCTGCTGTCGGCGATCCACAAGTCGGTACGCTCCTCGCGCCCCGATGCCGCCCTGCTCTACATCGCCCGTTTCGTGCAGGGCGGCGGGGATCCACTGGACGTGGTCCGTCGCCTGGCGGCCATTGCCTCGGAAGACGTGGGCAACGCCGACCCGCGCGCCCTGCCGCTGGTGATGGCGGCCTGGGACGCCTACCTGCGACTGGGTGATTACGAGGGTCAGCGTGCCATCGCCCACGCTGCACTCCATCTGGCAGTGGCGCCCAAGAGCAATGCCATCGACCAGGCCTGGAAGCGGGCCAAGGCCTTCGCAGCGGGTCAGCCGCGGCTCGAGGTGCCCGGCTACCTGCGAAACGCCCCGACCCGACTGATGGCATCCCTGGGCCACGGCCAGGGCTACCGCTACGCCCACCACGAGCCTCATGCCTACCCCGCCGGCAGCGCCCACGACTGCTGGCCGGAGGAGACGCCCCGGGAGCACTTCTACCGGCCGACCGAGCAGGGGCAGGAGAAGCGCTATGCCCAGATCATGGCCTGGCGGGCGCAGCTCGACGCCGAGGCGGACGAGGGGAGCCACTAGCAGCTGCCTGCAAATTCCTCCTCATGCACCACTGGCGTTACCCTTTTATCAAGGCCGTAAGAAACCCCGCAGGCAATGAGCCTGCGGGGTTTCTTGTGACATGCCCGGTATCGCTTGCGGCTGACGAAAGTCCTTAGCGCGTATCGCGAATCACGTCAGTGCCTTCCGGAATCTCGAAGTCGAAGCGGCTGTCGTCGATGGTGTGATTCTTCTGCGCATCGCGGAACTCGATGACGGTGCGCTGGCCGGTGCTGTCGGTCATCTGCAGGGTGGTCAACAGCTCACCACGAAAGGTCATTTTCAGCTCCTCGAACAGGGTATCGGCCAATGTCGGCACCAGGATAAAGGTCTCGGCACTCCCCTGCTGCTGACGAGTCACGTCGTAGCTGTCGACCAGGTCGTTGGCGCTGCCGGATAGCAGCAGAGCCGGGGTGTGTGTCACGCGATGATCCAGTGCCTGAATGGTCGCCTGCTCCAGATCCGGGTCATGCAACATTACCTCGTCACCGTCGGAGATCACCTCCTGCTGGTAGGGGGCCTCCACTTCCCAGCGGAACTTGCCGGGGCGGGCGAGCCACATCTGACCGTGAGCCTCCTGGAGACGCTCGCCGCTGGCATCGAGGATGTGCTGCTCGAAGCGGGCTTCAAAGGTCTGCAGCGGTTCCAGCATATGGATCAGCCGGTCAGCCCCTTCACTGGCCAGCGCCGCGAGCGGCGTGGCAAGGGGCGCGATGACACACAATGCGACGGCGGCAAGGGTCTTGTTCATTGTCATGATGATCTCTCCCTGGACGGTTCCAACTGGAATCCTGTCATTCGGACTACGGCGACGCCGGTGGGTTGCGGACCCACCGGCGCTTTCATGCTGGTTGCATGGTTGAAACGTCGGCGTCTCCCGATGGAGACGCCGATGAAGGGACGCTAGTCGCCTGACGCTCGCGGTGCCAACACCTCTCGGGAACCGTTGGTCCCCATGCTGGTCACGACTCCGGCCATCTCCATGGCCTCCACCAGGCGTGCGGCGCGGTTGTAGCCGATCTTGAAGCGGCGCTGCACGGCAGAGATGGAGGCTCGGCGCGAATCGGTCACGAACTGCACCGCCTCATCGTAGAGAACGTCCTGCTCGGCATCGTCGCCGTCGCTGCTGCCCTCGGCCTCCAGGCCGGTAAGCGCTTCGGCGGACACGCCGCCGGAGAGAATCTCATCGATGTACTCAGGCTCGCCGCGACGCTTCCAATCCTCCACCACACGGTGCACCTCGTCGTCATCGACAAAGGCCCCGTGGACACGGGTCGGCAGACCCGAGCCCGCCGGCAGGTAGAGCATGTCGCCGTGGCCCAGCAGATTCTCGGCACCGCCCTGGTCAAGAATGGTGCGCGAGTCGATCCGCGAGGAGACCTGAAAGGCCATCCGCGTGGGAATATTGGCCTTGATCAATCCGGTGACCACGTCCACCGAGGGGCGTTGAGTGGCCAGTATCAGGTGGATACCGGCGGCCCGGGCCTTCTGGGCCAGACGCGCGATCAACTCCTCGACCTTCTTGCCGACGATCATGAACATATCGGCAAATTCGTCGATTACCACCACGATGTAGGGCAGTTTCTCCAGTACCGGGGGGCTCTGGTGCATCTCCCATGGCTGGGGCTCCCACAGGGGATCCGCCACCTGCGCGCCCGCCTGTTTTGCCTCGTCGAGCTTGGCATTGAAGCCGGCGATATTGCGCACCCCCATGGTCGCCATCAGCTTGTAGCGCCGCTCCATCTCGGCTACGCACCAGCGCAGGGCGTTGGCGGCTTCCTTCATATCGGTAACCACCGGGGCCAGCAGGTGCGGGATACCGTCATAGACGGAGAGCTCCAGCATCTTGGGGTCGACCATGATCAGCCGTAGCTGCTCCGGCGTGGCCTTGAGCAGCATCGAGATCAACATGGCGTTGACCCCGACCGACTTACCCGAGCCAGTGGTGCCAGCCACCAGCAGATGAGGCATCTTGCCAAGGTTGGCCACCACCGGTCCACCGCCGATGTCCTGGCCCAGGGCCAGGGTCAGGGCGGAGTCGGCCTGCTGATAGCGATCGGAGTCGATCACTTCGCGCAGGCGGATCATCGCGCGATGAGGGTTGGGGATCTCGATGCCGACCGTGGGCCTTCCCGGAATCACCTCCACCACGCGCACACTCTTGACCATGAGCGAGCGGGCCAGGTCCTTGGCCAGATTGCTGATCTTGGAGACCTTCACCCCGGCGGCCGGCCTGATCTCGAAGCGGGTAATCACCGGCCCTGGCCAGGTATCCACCACGTCGGCCTTGACGCCATACTCGCGCAGCCGCACCTCGAGGAGCTCGGCCATCTCGGCGAGCTGCTCCAGGGTGTAATTCTGCTGCTGGGGCTCCGGCGGCGTCAGCAGCCGCAGGCTGGGCAGTTCTCCCTCCGGCTCCGGCATGTCATCCAGCACGGGACGCTGGCTCTGCAGATGCTCCACGGTCCATAGCCGCATGCCCTCATCATCGGCGGCCTCGCGGGCCTGGCCGGCGGTGGCCAGGCGCGGTGGGGCGTCCGTAATCAGTTCCACGTCGCCAAGGCCGTCTGCCTCGTCCTCGGCGTCTTCCTCCGGCTCCGGGGGCTGCAGGGCTGCAGTGCGGGTCGGGGCATCGGGGGGGAACGCCAGGGACGGTTCAACAGCCTCCTCGGCCGGCGCAGGGGTTTCCCAGGTGAGCCGCGGCTCGTGGCGCTCGGGATCGCTATCGTCACCAGCCGTTGGTTCCGCCTGGGCCGAGGTTGGCCCATCGGAGGGCTCGGAAGCCGCAGGCTCAGCGTCAGTTGCCGGGGGGGTGAGAGACTCCTCGTGGCGGTTCGCCCGCAGGGAGGGGCCACTCCAGGCGGTCACTGGCTCATTATCATCAGGGAGCATCGGCTCGGGCACCGTCTCCGCCGTATTGGCAGTCGCGCGGCCCGTGGCTGCCCTGGCCGTGGCCGGGGCAGCGCCTCCTGTTCCGGCGGCGGCCGGTTGGTGCACGCCGTAGGCAGCCCCCGGCTGCTTGGCCGAGGGCGTCTTCTCGGGCACATCCCAGGGAATGTCGGTGTTCCCATCGTTGCCGAAGCCGGGTTCGCGGCGGGAGGTAGACGCCGCCTCACCGGAAGGAGGCGTGCCGGTCGACCTCACTCTGTCTGGCTCGGCCCGCTCGAGTGCCGGGGCGCGCGAGAAGGCGAAGCGCTCAGCCAGCCAGCCCCAGAAACGCATGGCACGGTAACCCAACTCGTCCATCACCGAGAGCCAGGAGAGTCCGGTCAGCAGCGGCAGGCCGCCAAGCAACGCCGACAGCGCCAGCAGACCTGTGCCTCCTGACCCCACCATGGGCACCAGTGCACCCACCAAGCCCTCCCCGAGAATGCCCCCCGAGGAGTAAGGCAACACCGTCTCGGCCGGAGGCCGATAGAAGTGCAGGGCGCCAAGCGTGGTGGTGCCAAGCAGCAGCAGCACCAGGCCCCCGCCGCGCACCGCCAGCGCCGTGGCGTCCCACTCCAAGTGAATGCCTTGCCGGGCCCGCAGCAGGCGCCAGGCGGCGAAGCCCAGCATGGCCGGCCACCACAGGGCACTGGCACCGAAGAGAGAGTAGAGAACGTCAGACAGCCAGGCGCCCAGAGGGCCCATCCAGTTTCCGATGTGAGTCTCAGGCCCGCTGCGCGACCAGCCGGCGTCGCCGGGATCGAAGCTGAACAGGGCCAACAGCAGGAACACGCAGACCGCCAGCAACATGATGGCAACCCCTTCCCGCACGGAGCCTTGCAGCCTCACGCCGAAACGCTTGGCCGTCTCCCTGGCCTGTGCCGCGCTAACTCGACGCGGCGAGGACTTCTTGTTGTCACTCAAGTGGTCATCCTCCTTGCGCCACCGCTGGCGTCTTCCCGTTGATTAGCACCAATCATACCGAGCCGCGCCCGCCCATCACAGTGGCCCGGACGTCTTGAGCCCGAGCGAATCGAGCGGCACACTACCCCCACCTTCCTTTGGATGCCCGCCGATGTTGCCGTGGCTGCCCGAGCACCCGATACACTTTCCTGCCGTGAACGCATCTCTGAGCCATCCCGAGGGGCTCCTGGCCGCCGGTGGCGCGCTCGATCCGGGCTGGCTGTTGGCCGCCTATCACCGTGGCATCTTCCCCTGGTACAGCGACGATCAGCCGATCCTCTGGTGGAGCCCGGACCCGCGAATGGTGCTGTTCCCCGAGGAACTCAAGGTGCGCCGCAGCCTGGCCAAGCGCCTGCGCCACGCCGGCTTCACGATCACCGTCAACCGCGCCTTCGACGCCGTGATGGCCGCCTGTGCTGAACCACGCGCCGGCCGGCCGGGCACCTGGATCACTGACGAGATGCGCGAAGCCTACCAGCGTTTGCATGCCCTGGGAGCGGCACACTCGGTGGAGGTTTGGCATGAAGATGAACTCGTCGGCGGCCTATACGGCGTGGCGCTGGGGCCCGTGTTCTTCGGCGAATCGATGTTTACCCGGGTCCCCGATGCCTCCAAGGTAGCGTTGGTGCATCTGGCCCGGGCCATGGCGGCAGGAGGCGGACGACTGATCGACTGCCAGATGCACACCGATCATCTGGCTAGCCTGGGCGCCAGGGATATCGCCCGGGAGACATTCATCGGCTATCTTGAAGCATGGTTGGGGAAGCCACCACCGGTAGCGTCCGATGACCTGTGCTTCATCCCGGCCAGCTGGTCGTTCACCGTGCCTGACGAAATCGGCGAAGACGCCCAGTAACCGCGACCCCGGAGCCGGAGATAGCCGCCGTGAGCAGTAACGCCCCCCACCAGCCCGTCAGGGATCTGCGCTTCTTTCTCACCGTGCCCCACGCCTGTAGCTACCTGACCGGGCGTGAGGCCACGACCCTGTTTCTCGACCCTCAGGAGTCACCCGGGCAGGGTGTATACGACTCCCTGGCACTGCTCGGCTTCCGGCGTAGCGGACGCCATCTCTATCGGCCCCACTGCGAGGGCTGCAACGCCTGCATCTCGGTACGCCTGCCGGTCAGGGAGTTCACCCCGAACCGCAGTCAGCGTCGGTTGACCCGACGCAACAGCGACCTGACGCTGCATCTGCGGCCAGCGATCTTCGACCCGGAACATTACGCCCTCTACGCTCAGTATATCCGCACCCGCCACGCCGATGGGGACATGTATCCACCGAGCCACGAGCAGTATCGCACTTTCCTGACCCTCGATCAGGAGTATGCCCGTCTGATGGAGTTCCGACTCGACGGTCGAGTGGTGGCCGTCGCGGCTTTCGACCAGCTCGAGCATGGTCTATCGGCCATCTACACCTTCTTCGACCCGACTCCCGAGCTGGAACGACGCTCCCTGGGAACTTTCGCGGTGCTCACCCTGGTCGAGCAGGCGCGTCGCCGCGGGCTGCCCCATGTCTATCTGGGCTACTGGATCAGCGAATGCCGTAAGATGGCTTACAAGCAGGATTTCCGGCCCCTGGAAATTCTCGACGGCCGCCACTGGCGGCGCCTGATCAGCCATGAATAGCGCCTTTCTTTGCCTTGCAGGCCGGCATGCGGCACAATATCGCGCTATTCTTTTTGCAGCTGTCTCATCCATCAGCGAGGAACCGCCTGTATGGCACGTGAAGACCATATCGAAATGGAAGGCGTCATCGTCGACACCCTTCCGAACACCACCTTCCGCGTCGAGCTGGAGAACGGCCACGTGGTCACCGCGCACATCTCCGGGAAGATGCGCAAGAACTACATCCGCATTCTGACCGGTGACAAGGTCAAGGTGGAGCTAACGCCCTACGATCTGACCAAGGGTCGTATCGTCTACCGCTCCCGCTGAACCGCGGTCGAGCTTCCCTACCTCCCGTCCGACGCCAGCCGCACAGGACAACGCCCCGTCATAGACAGGGCGCTGACTCGTGAGTGACAGAACGATGTCAGGGCGCGTCGGCCATCTCCGCTTCGGTGGAGAGATGTAGCTCGCCCTCCTCCACGGTGACATGTACCACGCCACCGTGCTCCGAAAGCTCGCCGAACAGGATCATCTCGGCCAGCGGCTTCTTGAGCTTCTCCTGAATCAGGCGGGCCATCGGGCGAGCCCCCATGTCCGGGTCGTAGCCCTGTTCGGCCAACCAGTCTCGAGCTGCCAGGTCCACATCCAGCTGCACGCGCTTTTCATCCAGCTGCGCCTGTAGCTCCACCAGGAACTTGTCCACCACGCTGCGCACTACCGAGGCAGGCAGGGAGTGGAACTGGATGATGCCATCCAGCCGGTTGCGGAACTCCGGTGAGAAGGTCTTGCGGATCACCTCCATGGCATCGGTAGAGTGGTCCTGGTGCTGGAAACCAATGGAGCGACGCGTCGCCTGCTCGACCCCGGCGTTGGACGTCATGATCAGGATCACGTGGCGGAAATCCGCCTCCCGGCCGTTGTTGTCGGTCAACCTGCCATGGTCCATCACCTGCAGCAGCAGATTGAAGACCTCGGGGTGTGCCTTCTCGATCTCATCGAGCAACAGCACGCAGTGCGGGTGCTTGGTGATCGCCTCGGTGAGCAGGCCACCCTGATCGTAGCCGACGTAGCCCGGGGGGGCACCAATCAGCCGCGACACCGTATGGCGCTCCATGTACTCCGACATGTCGAAGCGAACCAGCTCTATTCCCATGATCATCGACAGCTGGCGGGCCACTTCGGTCTTGCCCACCCCAGTGGGACCGGCAAACAGGAAACTGCCCACCGGCTTGTCGGGCGCCTTCAGCCCGGCCCGTGAGAGCTTGATCGCCGCGGCAAGACCGTCGATCGCCTCATCCTGGCCAAACACCAGCATCTTCAGATCCCGATCCAGGTTAGCCAGCAGCTTGCGGTCCGAGCTGGAGACACTCTTCGGCGGGATTCGCGCGATTGAAGCGACCACCGCCTCCACCTGGGCAGTATCGATAGTGTCGATCCTGACCTCCGGCGGCAGCAAGCGCTGGTGGGCACCGGCCTCGTCGATCACGTCGATCGCCTTGTCCGGCAGGTGGCGGTCGCTGATGTAGCGATCCGCCAGGCGTGCCGCACTTTCCAGGGCCGCATCGGTGTACTTCAACTGGTGGTGCTCCTCGAAGCGCGAGCGCAGCCCCTTGAGAATACGAATGGTGTCATCCACCGAGGGCGCCGGCACGTCAACCTTCTGGAAACGACGCGCCAGAGCGCGATCCTTCTCGAAGATGCCCCGATACTCCTGAAAGGTGGTAGAGCCAATGCAGCGCAGCTCGCCGGAGGAGAGAAGCGGCTTGAGCAGGTTGGAGGCGTCCATCACTCCGCCCGAAGCGGCACCGGCACCAATTACCGTATGGATTTCGTCGATGAACAGGATCGCATGGGGCTGTTTGCGCAACTCGGCCAACAGACCCTTGAGGCGCTTCTCGAAATCACCGCGGTACTTGGTACCCGCGAGCAGCGCGCCCATGTCCAGTGAGTAGACCACCGCGTCGCCAATCACCTCGGGCACGTCCTCCTCGACGACCCGCTTGGCCAGACCCTCCGCGATGGCGGTCTTGCCCACGCCGGCCTCACCCACCAGTAGCGGATTGTTCTTGCGCCGCCGGGCGAGGATCTGAACCACCCGCTCGAGCTCCTGCTCGCGGCCGATCAGCGGGTCGATCTTGCCCATGCGGGCTTGCTCGTTGAGGTTGGTGGCATAGCCGGTGAGGGGATTGGACCCGTTCTCACTACTGCCCTCCTCGCTCTCTTCTGATTCCGAAGAGGGCGTAGACGGGCTCTGACCGTGTCCCGCCACCTTTGAAATACCGTGGGCAATGTAGTTGACCGCATCGACACGGGCGACGTTCTGCTGCTTGAGAAAGTAGACAGCCTGGCTCTCCTGCTCGGAGAAAATCGCCACCAGTACATTCGCTCCGGTGACTTCACTCTTCCCCGAAGACTGCACATGGAAGACCGCACGCTGCAGCACGCGCTGAAAGCCAAGCGTCGGCTGGGTCTCGCGATCGGACTGATCATCGGGAATCAGCGGCGTGGTGGAATTGATGAAATCCTGAAGGTCGGAGCGCAACTTGTCGAGATTGGCACCGCAGGCCCTTAGCACGTCTGCCGCCGAGGCGTTATCGAGCAGAGCCAGCAGCAGGTGTTCCACGGTCATAAACTCGTGCCGCTTGGAACGCGCCACGGTGAACGCCGTGTTCAGGGTCAGTTCAAGTTCTTTGCTCAGCATGGCAGTCCCCTTTTTGCCGCCCAGGGCGTTGCGACAGATCTTTCGTCATTCGGCATCATCAACATCGGGCACAAACGCTGCCGTTGCAAGCCTTGCTGCCAACGGCAGGCTGTGTCTACCCATGACAACGATGTTCAGGGTAAGTCAGTCCGCTGCTTCGATGTCCGACAGCAGCGGATGCTGACACTCTCTAGCGTATTGATTGACCTGATGGCTTTTTGTTTCCGCGATATCACGAGTGAATATGCCGCAGGTTGCCTTGCCCTGTGTATGCACCGTCAACATCACCTGCACCGCGGTCTCGCTATCCAGATGGAAAAAGGTCTGCAACACCTCCACCACAAACTCCATGGGGGTGAAGTCATCGTTGTGCAACACCACCTTGTACATCGGCGGGCGCGCCTGCTCAGGCTCGGCGCTCTGTACCGCGAGGTCGTCCTCCTCCTCCGTACCGGGAGGGCGTGTCATGCCGCACCATATTTCTCGTTGCCACATAGCAGAACATTACTCGTTTTTATGGGCCGGCTTCCGAGGTCAACCCCTTGGACGTCGCTCGGCCGGCTAGGTTCATCATGCCCCTCAACGCAAAGGCCTCTGCCCGTCATCCAGGCAGAGGCCAGCACATTCGGCTACCAGAAAAGGCGCCGATATAACCCTCAGCCCTTGGCCACCAGCGCCAGCGCTGCATTGAGGATGGCGCTCGGGCGCATGGCGGTCTCGGTCAGCGCGTAGTTCGGGTGGTAGTAACCCTCGATATCCACGGGCCGCCCCTGCACGCCATTCAACTCCTCGAGGATCACTTCCTCCTGGGTCTCAAGCGTCTCGGCCAAGCGGCTGAACAGCGCCTTGAGATCGGCGTCTTCATCCTGGGTAGCCAGTGCCTGGGCCCAGTACAAGGCCAAGTAAAAATGACTGCCTCGATTGTCCAGTTCGCCGACTTTACGCGAAGGTGACTTGTTATGCTCGAGGAACTGGCCGGTGGCCTTGTCAAGCGCATCCGCCAGCATCGAGGCACGAGCGTTACTGAACCGTTTGGCGAGATGCTCCAGGGAAGCGCCCAGCGCCAGGAATTCACCGAGGCTGTCCCAGCGCAGATGATTTTCCTCGAGGAACTGCTGCACGTGCTTGGGCGCAGAGCCACCGGCACCGGTCTCGAACAGACCGCCACCATTCATCAGCGGAACGATCGAAAGCATCTTGGCGCTGGTGCCCAGCTCCATGATCGGGAACAGGTCGGTGAGATAGTCACGCAGAATGTTGCCGGTCACTGAAATGGTATCGAGACCACGGATCAAGCGTTCCAGCGTATAGCGCATGGCCCGGACCTGGGACATGATCTGGATGTTGAGGCCGGTGGTATCGTGATCCTGGAGGTAGGTCTTCACCTTCTTGATCAGCTCGTTCTCGTGCGGGCGGTAGGGGTCGAGCCAGAACACCGCCGGCATGCCGGAATCGCGGCAGCGCTCCACCGCCAGAGCGACCCAGTCGCGGATGGGTGCATCCTTGACCTGACACATCCGCCAGATATCGCCCTGCTCCACGTTCTGGGAGAGCAGCACCTCGCCGGTTTCGAGATCGGTGATGTTGGCGACACCCGACTCAGGGACTTCGAAGGTCTTGTCGTGGGAGCCATACTCCTCGGCCTTCTGCGCCATCAATCCCACGTTGGGGACGGTCCCCATGGTGGCCGGATCGAAAGCGCCGTGCCACTTGCAGAAGTTGATCATCTCCTGATAGATGCGCGCAAACGTGGATTCCGGCATCACCGCCTTGACATCCTTGAGGCGGCCGTCCGCGCCGTACATCTTGCCGCCAGCACGAATCATGGCCGGCATCGAGGCATCCACGATCACATCACTGGGCGAATGAAAGTTGGTGATCCCTCGCGCGGAATCCACCATGGATAGCTCGGGGCGCAGGTCGTGGCAGGCGTGCAGGTCACGGATGATCTCTTCACGCTGGGTCTCGGGCAGGACAGCGATCTTGTCGTAGAGATTCATCATGCCGTTGTTGACGTCAACTCCCAGCTCATCGAACAGCTCGCCATGCTTCTCGAAGGCCTCCTTGTAGAAGATCTTGACGCAGTGACCGAACACGATCGGGTGCGAGACCTTCATCATTGTGGCCTTGACGTGCAGAGAGAACATCACGCCAGTCTTGCGAGCATCCTCGATCTCTCGCTCGTAGAACTCGAGCAGCGCTTTCTTGCTCATGAACATGCTGTCGATTATTTCGTTCTCGAGCAGCGACACCTTGGGCTTGAGCACCAGTGCCTGGCCGCTCTGGGTAATCAACTCCATCTTGACGTCGCGAGGACGATCCAGCGTCATCGTCTTTTCGCTGTCGTAGAAATCGCCACCGTGCATGTGTGACACGTGAGTGCGAGAGGCCTGACTCCATTCCGCCATATGGTGTGGATACTTGCGGGCGTACTCCTTGACGGCCCTGGGGGCGCGACGATCGGAATTCCCTTCACGCAGCACCGGGTTGACGGCACTTCCCTGGCACTTGTCGTATCGCGCCTTGATCGCTTTCTCCGTGTCATTGCTCGGCTCATCCGGGTAATCCGGCAGCTTGTAGCCCTGCTCCTGCAGTTCCTTGATGGCCGCCCGAAGCTGCGGCATGGAAGCACTGATGTTGGGCAGCTTGATGATGTTGGCTTCCGGCGTCTTGGCCAGCGCGCCCAGCTCGGCCAGATGATCCTCAACGCGCTGCTCTTCGGTCAGGTAATCGGGGAACTGGGAGAGGATCCGAGCCGCCAGGGAGATGTTACGGGTCTCCATTTCAACGCCAGCGGCATCAGTGAAGGCGTCGATAATCGGTAGCAGGGAGAAGGTGGCCAGGGCCGGCGCTTCGTCGGTGAGCGTGTAGATAATCTTCGGCGTTTTTGACATGTTGGCGTTGGTCTCTCTGGTCGCGGCGGTGGCATGAAACTGGATCGGAAGCGCGCGCTCACGATGTCTCGATAAGGGACCATGCAACAACCGGACTGGGATAGTAACGCGTGGGGGGATGCCAACAAGCATCGACCCGGCAGACACAGTCCTGACAGGCCCCGGAACGACGAGGGCGCTCCCGGCGAGCTAGAGCATTATATCAGCCTGCCCGATATGTCGCATGGGCAATAAGGCTAACGCCCTTCTTCGCGACCCTGCCCACTCCCATCGTTCCGCGCTTGCCGGTAAGCTGGTCCCATGAGCATCCTCTATCGATTGCACAAGCCCTACCGCATGCTGTCCCAGTTTACCGACCGCGGGGCCAGCCCGGGAGCGCACCGCGCGACCCTGGCGGACATTATCGACGTGCCCGGCGTCTACCCCGCGGGCCGTCTCGACCATGACTCGGAGGGGCTCTTGTTACTCAGCGATGACGGCGAGCTGATCCACCGCATCAGCCATCCGCGCCACAAGCAGCCCAAGACTTACCGGGTGCAGGTGGAGGGGGTGCCCGATGACGTTGCCCTGCAGGCGTTGCGCAATGGGGTCGAACTCAAGGACGGTATGACCCAGCCCGCCAGGGTAAGACGCCTCGAGGCGTGCGGTCTGCCCGAGCGCGACCCGCCGCTGGATCCGAAGCGCCACCCGATCACCACCTGGCTGGAATTGGTCATCAGCGAAGGGCGAAACCGCCAGGTGCGGCGCATGACCGCGCATGTCGGCCATCCCACCCTGCGCCTGGTGCGCGTGGCTATCGGGCCCTGGCGGCTCGACGACCTGGCACCCGGAGAGTGGCGCCAAGAGACACTGCATGCCCCGGCCCCGGCCCACCGCGGCAAACCGAGCCAGGCCCGCACCCCGCGCCGAAAACCGGCCTCACGAGGAGGCAAGCCATGAACCGCTGGCAACCCCACGTCACTGTGGCCTGTGTGATAGAACGCGCCGGCGCCTTCCTCATCGTGGAGGAGGATCGCGGCGGCCCTCACACTCTGTTCAACCAGCCCGCCGGCCACCTGGAGCCGGGCGAGCGCATTCGTGATGCCGTCCTGCGTGAGGCAGCCGAGGAGACCGCCTGGCACGTCGGGATCACCGACTACCTGGGGATGTACGTCTACCGGGCCCAAGACGGCAAGACCTTCCATAGCCATGCCTTCTTCGGCATGGCGCTGGCGCATCTGGGCAGCGAATTGGACCCGGCAATTCATGCCGTGCACTGGCTGACCCTGGAGCAGCTGGAAGCCCTGGAGCACCAAGGGAGACTGCGTAGCCCGCTGGTGCTGCGACGCATCCGCGACGCCGTGGCCGGAAGGTTCTATCCCATGGAGGTACTTCACGACAGGTAGGCTTCTCGGCGCCCGATGCCATCTTCATGTACAATTTGCCACCATTTGTGATCCAGCGATGACGAGAGCGCCCATGACCGCCACCCCAGGCAAGGTGATCGTCGGCATGTCCGGCGGCGTCGACTCCTCCGTATCCGCTCTGCTGCTTCTCGAGCAGGGCTATCGGGTCGAAGGCCTGTTCATGAAGAACTGGGACGAGGACGACGGCACCGAATACTGCACCGCCAAGGCCGACCTGGCGGATGCCGAGTCCGTTTGCGAGAAGCTCGGTATCCGGCTGCATACCGCCAACTTCGCCGCCGAGTACTGGGACAACGTCTTCGAACACTTCCTGGCCGAGTACCAGGCCGGGCGTACGCCAAATCCGGATATCCTTTGCAACCGCGAGATCAAGTTCAAGGTGTTCCTCGAATATGCCGAGGTGCTCGGCGCCGAGAAGATCGCCACCGGCCACTATGTTCGTGAAGCAGAGGTGCGCCAAGGCAGCCGCGGCGAAGTCCGCCCAAGATTGCTCAAAGGGCTCGATCCCAACAAGGATCAGAGCTACTTCCTGCATGCCGTGCCCGAAGCGGCTATTGCGCGCACCCTGTTTCCGGTGGGTGAACTGGAGAAACCTGAGGTCCGCGCCATTGCCGAGCGCCACGGCCTGGTGACCGCGCGAAAAAAGGACTCCACCGGCATCTGCTTCATCGGAGAACGACGCTTTCGCGACTTCCTGCAGCAGTATCTCCCGGCCCAGCCCGGCGTGATCGAGACGCCTGAGGGCGAGATCATCGGCGAACATATGGGCCTCATGTACTACACCCTCGGCCAACGCCAGGGGCTCGGCATCGGCGGGTTGGCCAACCACCCCGAGGATCCCTGGTACGTCGCCGCCAAGGACCTCGAGCGCAACGTGCTGATCGCCGTCCAGGGCAAGCACCATCCTCTGCTCTACTCCGATTCACTGGCCACGGAGGCCATGGATTGGGTAGCCGGCGAGCCGCCGGCCGAGGAGGCGCGACTCACCGCCAAGACACGCTATCGCCAGTCCGATGTGCCCTGCCAGATGTGGACCCGCGCCAATGGCGGCGTCGAGATCCTGTTCGATGATCCCCAGCGCGCCGTCACCCCGGGGCAGTCGCTGGTGCTCTACGATGGCGAGATCTGTCTTGGAGGGGGCGTGATCCGCGATACCTGGAACGCCAAGGAGCATGCCGCATGACCGCCTCGACCCCGATCCACCGCATCCCTGATGACCCCGCCACCCGCCAGACGCTCGCCCTGGCCGGTGTCTTCCAGTCTGCCAGCCTGGTCGACGAGCTGGCCCGCACCGGCCAGGTCGAGCCGCGCGCCTGGGACACACTGATCCGCGCCACCCTGGACACCAATCCGGCGAGCTTCGAGGCAATCTACGGCGGGCATCCCAATAACCTGCGCCGCGGCCTCGACGTGCTCGAGGCGGTGGTGGGCCGCAAGCAGGCCAATCCGGTGGTGCTGCGCTACGGCTTTTCGCTGCTGTTGCTGATGAACCAGCTGCGCGCCAACGATGCCATGATGGACGACCTTGGCAACCGCCTGGTGCGCATCCAGGGCCAGGCCGAGCACTTTGGCGAGACCCATGAAAACGTCATCGCCAGCCTGGGTGAGGCCTATCAGAAAACGCTTTCGACGCTCAAGACTCGCATCATCGTCCAGGGCGACCCCTCGCTGCTGCAACAGCGCATGATGCCGGAGCGGGTGCGGGCCATCCTGCTCGGCGGCATCCGCTTTGGCCTGCTGTGGCACCAACAGGGCGGCCGGCGCTGGAAGCTGATCATCCAGCGAGGCGCCTTGAAGAAGGCCCTGGATCAGCTGGCCTGACTCGCCACACTCGGCCCCTGATCCTTCACCCTGTCACCGACCCGGAACCCCTATCATGCACGCCCTGCCCCTCTCTGCTCTGACTGCCCTCTCTCCCGTCGACGGCCGCTACGGCAGCAAGGCTGTCGCCCTTCGCGAACACTTCAGCGAGTTCGGCCTGATCCGCGCACGCGTGATCGTCGAGGTCCGCTGGCTGCAGCGGCTCGCCGAGCTGGCTGGGGTGAGCGAAGTGCCGCCGCTTTCCGCCGAGGCCACCGCCTTCCTGGAGGCGCTGATGCGCGACTTCTCGCTGGAGGACGCCCAGCGCATCAAGGAGATCGAGCGGACCACCAACCATGACGTCAAGGCGGTGGAATATTTCCTCAAGGAGCAGATAGCCGATCAGCCGGAGCTGCATGCCATCAGCGAGTTCGTGCATTTCGCCTGCACCAGCGAAGATATCAACAACCTCTCTCATGGCGTGATGCTCACCGATGGCCTGAAGTGTCTGCTGCCGGTGATGCAGCGGGTGGCCGACGACATCGCCGCCCTGGCCAATCAACATGCAGCACTGCCGATGCTCTCGCGCACCCACGGCCAGACGGCGAGCCCCACCACCCTCGGCAAGGAGATGGCCAACGTCGCCTATCGCCTGCGCCGCCAGCTGACGCAGATCGAAGGGAGCGAGATTCTTGGCAAGATCAACGGCGCGGTGGGCAACTACAACGCCCATCTCGCCACCTACCCGGAAGTGGACTGGGAGGGCAACGCCCGCACCTTCGTCGAGGGCCTGGGGCTGACCTTCAATCCGTACACCACCCAGATCGAACCCCACGACTATATTGCCGAGTTGTTCGACGCCATCTGCCGCTTCAACACCATCCTTATCGACTTCGACCGCGACATCTGGGGCTATATTTCGCTGGGCTACTTCAAGCAGGGGACCGTCGAGGGCGAAATTGGCTCTTCGACCATGCCGCACAAGGTGAACCCCATCGATTTCGAAAACTCCGAGGGCAACCTGGGGCTCGCCAATGCCATCCTCGGCCATCTGGCCCAGAAGCTGCCTATCTCCCGCTGGCAACGCGACCTCACCGACTCCACGGTGCTGCGCAATCTGGGCGTGGGCCTGGCCTATGGACTGATCGCCTATGAGGCATCGCTCAAGGGCATCGGCAAGCTCGAGGCCAATCCGACGCGCATCGCCGAGGATCTGGACGCCAGCTGGGAAGTGCTCGCCGAGCCGATCCAGACCGTGATGCGTCGCTACGGCATCGAAAAACCGTACGAAAAACTCAAGGAACTGACCCGAGGCAAGCGCATCGATCAGGCCGGCTTCGCCGCCTTTATCGACACCTTGGCGCTGCCCGACGACGTCAAACAGGAGCTGAAGGCATTGAGTCCGGCGACCTATATCGGCAACGCCCAAACCCAGGCAGAAAGGCTGTGAGCATGCCTTCCAACACACCGCTACCCATGCTCGGCGGCCTGACCGCCACCGAGTTCCTGGGCGACTACTGGCAGCAGAAGCCACTGCTGATACGCGGCGCCTTTCCCGACTTCGAATCTCCGCTGGACCCCGACGAGCTGGCGGGGCTCGCCTGCGAAGAGGGCATCGAATCCCGCCTGGTGGAGGAGCACGGCAAGGGTGGTCCCTGGCAGGTCAGCCACGGCCCCTTCGACGAGCGCACTTTCGCCAGACTCCCTGAGCGGGACTGGACCCTGCTGGTCCAGGCCGTTGATCACTATGTGCCCGAGGTGGCCGAGCTGCTCGAGGCCTTCGACTTCCTGCCGCGCTGGCGCCGCGACGACATCATGGTCAGCTACGCCCCGACGGGCGGCAGCGTAGGCCCCCATGTCGATCAGTACGACGTCTTTCTGCTCCAGGGCAGTGGACAGCGCCGTTGGCAGCTGGGAGGCAAGGTCGCCGACGATGCCCCGATCCTCGACGGCATCGACCTGCGCATCCTTGCGCACTTCGCGGTGGAAGATGACGACGACTGGGTACTGGAGCCGGGCGATATGCTCTACCTGCCTCCCGGCTGGTCCCACCACGGTGTCAGTCAGTCCGACGACTGCCTGACATTGTCGGTGGGCTTCCGCGCCCCCTCCGCCGACGAGGCGATCACCTCCTATGCCGACTATCTCGGTGAGCAGCTGCCCTCCTCCAGGCGCTACGCCGATGCCGGCATGGCGCCTGTGTCAGATCCCGGCGAGATTGACGACGACGCCGTCGAGCGCATGCGTGGACTGATTCTCGAGACCCTCGACGACCCTGCCCAGCTGGCCCAATGGTTCGGCCGGGTGATGACCCAGCCCAAGTATGCCGACCAGTTGGTCGCCAGCGATCAACCCACCGAGCCTAACGAGCTCATCACGGCGCTTCACGCCGGCGAGGCACTGATGCGCACCCCCGGCTCACGCTTCGCCTGGCGAGCCCTGGATGACAAGCGCGCGACGCTGTTTGCCGATGGCGACGGCGCCGAATGCTCGCTGCCGCTTGCCCGCGCCCTGGCCAGCGACACACCGCTGGACGCGAAGCTGCTTGAAGACGAAGGCGCCGTTGCCCTCCTCGCCGCCCTGCTCGACGCCGGTAGCCTGGCATGGGACGGCGAGTTCGATGAGTCATCGACATGACGCCGAACTCGGCCCCCGGCCGACTAGAGGCAGGAGAAATGACGAAAGACACCCTGACCATTCATGAAGGCAGCTGGGAGGCCCTCGGCGAGTCCGCCAGCGAGATCCGCCGGATCGTCTTCATCGAGGAGCAGCGGGTCCCCTTCGCCGAGGAGTGGGACGGCCGTGATGACGACTGCCGCCACTTCCTGGCCCTGCTGAATGGCGCTCCGGTGGGCACCGCGCGACTGTTGCCCGACGCGCATATCGGCCGGGTGGCGGTGTTGGCAGAGGCCCGCGATTCGGGAATAGGCACAGCGCTGATGTTGGCCGCCATCGAGACCGCCCGCCGCGAGTGCTACCCCGCCGTGGAACTCGCCGCCCAGACTCACGCCCTGGCCTTCTACGAGTGCCTCGGTTTCACCGCCTTCGGTGACGAGTTTCTCGACGCCGGTATTCCGCACCGCAATATGCGCCTCGAACTTCGCGAAGCCTGACCCCTGCACGCTGCCTCAGAGCGAAAAACGACTACACGGCCAGGACCTTTTTGCCCCTTCCTGTAGTCGAGTTACAACCCCCTCTCCCCCTAAGAGCCCATTGTTGAAGCCCATGACAATGGGCCATGATGCTCGTCATGGCGAGAGAAAAAACGACTGTTTGACACTGGCCATGCGCCCGCTCTCTTGCATTCGTTTCAAATTAGCCAAGGTTCGACCAAGGCCGCAGAGACAAGCCGACGACGATGGACGAACCTGAACTCACTTCGCAGGTGCAGCATAAACCGCTACCGGCAAGCCAATGACCCGATCCGAGGAGAACGGCCCATGTCATACCAGGACGATATCAAGGCACTCACCAACCTTCGCGAAGCTCAGCGCGGTAAGTGGGCAGCCATCAGCCCCGAGAACGCTGCTCGCATGCGTGCCCAGAACCGTTTCAAGACTGGACTGGACATCGCCAAGTACACCGCGAAGATCATGCGCGATGACATGGCTGCCTACGACGCCGATACCGCCCAGTATACCCAGTCCCTGGGTTGCTGGCACGGCTTTATCGGCCAGCAGAAGCTGATTTCCATCAAGAAGCACTTCGGCACCACCAAGCGTCGCTACCTCTACCTTTCCGGCTGGATGGTCGCCGCACTGCGCAGCGAGTTCGGTCCCCTGCCCGACCAGTCCATGCACGAGAAGACCACCGTATCGGGACTGATCGGCGAGCTCTACACCTTCCTGCGCCAGGCTGATGCCTGGGAGCTGAACCATCTGTTCCGCGATCTGGAAGACGCCCAGAAGGCCGGCGACAGCGCCCGCGCCAACGAACTGATCGCCAAGATCGACAACCACGAGACTCACGTGGTGCCGATCATCGCCGATATCGATGCCGGGTTCGGCAACGCCGAAGCGACTTATCTGTTGGCCAAGCAGATGATCGAAGCGGGCGCCTGCTGCATCCAGATCGAGAATCAGGTCTCCGACGAGAAGCAGTGCGGTCACCAGGACGGCAAGGTCACCGTGCCCCATGAGGACTTCCTCGCCAAGATCAACGCCGTTCGCTATGCTTTCCTGGAACTCGGCGTCGAGGACGGGGTCATCGTCGCTCGCACCGACTCTCTGGGTGCCGGCCTGACTCAGAAGATCGCCGTGACCAGCGAACCGGGCGACCTGGGCGACCAGTACAACAGCTTCCTGGACGGCGACGAGATCGACAGCGCCTCCGATATCAACAACGGCGACGTGGTCATCAAGCAGAACGGCAAGCTGGTCAAGGTCAAGCGCCTGGCCTCCGGTCTGTTCCAGTTCAAGCCGGGTACCGGTGAAGACCGTGTGGTGCTGGACTGCATCACCAGCCTGCAGAACGGCGCCGACCTGCTGTGGATCGAGACCGAGAAGCCTCACGTCGGCCAGATCGCCGCCATGGTCAACCGTATTCGTGAGGAAGTACCCGATGCCAAGCTGGTCTACAACAACTCACCGTCCTTCAACTGGACCTTGAACTTCCGACAGCAGGTGTTCGACGCCTGGGAGAAGGAAGGCAAGGACGTGTCGGCCTACGAACGTGCCAAGCTGATGAGCGCCGAGTACGACGACACCGAGCTGGGTCAGCTGGCCGACGAGTGGACCCGCAACTTCCAGCGCGATAGCGCTCGCGAGGCGGGCATCTTCCACCATCTGATCACCCTGCCGACCTATCATACCGCAGCGCTGTCCACCGACAGCCTGGCCAAGGGATATTTCGGCGACCAGGGCATGCTGGCGTACGTGGAAGGCGTTCAGCGCCGCGAGATACGCGAGGGCATCGCTACCGTCAAGCACCAGGACATGGCCGGGTCCAACATCGGTGACGACCACAAGGAGTTCTTCCACGGCGAAGCGGCACTCAAGGCAGGTGGCAAGGACAACACCATGAACCAGTTCGGTTGATCCCAGATCGGCTGTTGATGGCGCTGCGGCAATGCTGGAACTTGGGGAGGCGGGCGTATCCCCTTTTTTCCAGGCAGGTGACGTGAACCGCATGCCTTGCGACTGGACGTTTCTTGTCGAGTCGTTTCCTACGCAGATGAAGAAGGGGCAGCCGACGGCTGCCCCTTCTTGTCGTGTCCGCCGCGTTTACTGCCAGCTGTCGAGCATCGATCAGTGTTGATGACCGCCTTCACCGTGGACATGGCCGTGCTCGATCTCTTCCTCACTGGCTTCCCGCACCGAGGCAATCTCGACAGCAAAATTGAGGGTCTGACCAGCCAGTGGGTGGTTACCGTCGACGGTAACGGTGTCACCCTCCACGCTGGTCACCGTGACCATCAGCGGGCCGCCCTGGGTCTGCGCCTGGAACTGCATGCCCGGCTCGATGCCCTCGACACCCTGGAACGCATCGCGCGGGACTTCCTGAACCAACTGCTCCTGCTTCTCGCCATAGCCTTCACCCGGCGCAACCACGGCGCTGAGCTTGTCACCGGCCTGACGACCTTCCAGTTCCTTCTCGAGGCCCGGGATAATGTTGCCAGCGCCATGGAGATAGGTCAGAGGCTCACGGCCTTCCGAACTGTCCAGCACTTCACCTGTCTCGTTGGTCAGGGTGTAGTGAAACGCGACGACGGAGTTTTGCGCAATCAACATTAATTAACCTTTCGGTGAGTACATGTTCCGGCATGGTAACGCGTGAAAAGGGTGGCTGTCAGGGGCATGGAGGATTTTCAGGATCACCAACCAGATCCTGAAAGCTCTTCACGCGCCGGGCCTGAGGCAGGAGAGATCAGGCAAGCAGTATCCGGAATGGGTTGACCTATGGACAGTTGCGCCGGAGTGCCGCCGCGGCTAACCTAGCCGGCACCTTTTTGATACCTGACTTTCCCCCCTTGCCTGGAGATCCGCCCATGACCCAAATTGTGATCTGGCTAATTGCCTTCGTGGCGATTTTCGTTCTCACCTTCCAGCGCTGGGAGAGCGTCAGCCCATCGCTTGATCGTGCGCTCCCCGGCCTGCTCAAGAGCCATGGTGACAATCGCCTCCTCTGGGGCCTTTCCTTGGCCGTCCTCGGAGCCACCGTGCTGGTTCGCCCGGTAGATATCCTGCTTACCGTGTTACTGGCCGTCATCATCGGCCTGATCGGCTGGAAGCTCGCCGGCTGGGCAATGAACAAGGTTGATCTGCACTGAATCGCCACCGCCGGTGCCACCAGTATCATTGAAAACAGAAGGCCCGTGGAACACTCCACGGGCCTTCTGCATTCATGCTGAACAACCTTGACGACCTAAGCACTCGACATCTGGCGATGCAAAAACTCAGTCGCTCAGCAAATCAGTAGGGAGCCACTGTCACGTTGGCACCGCTGCCGATCAAGCGCACACGCTGGCCGGTCTGGAAACGCTGATCGGCCTTCTGGACGACCACTACCCGCTGGCCATCATCGCGACGGATTTCCATCTCCAGCGCATTGACTCGGTTAGCGGCCTCCTCGATGCGCGATCCACCCACGGCGCCGCCAATCACACCGGCAGCAGTGGCCAGGTCGCGGCCGGAGCCTCCACCCACCTGACGACCCAGCAGACCACCGATCACGGCGCCACCCCCGGAGCCGATGATTCCTCCTGCACGGCTGTCGGCCTGGATCTGTACCACGCGAACGGCTTCGATGGTGCCGAAGGTCACCGTCTGGGCGGAGCCAGCCTGGCTGCCGGTGTAGACGTTACCGCCGAGGGGGGCCGTGTTGGCGCAGCCGGCCAGCGTCAGGGCACCGATGGCAAGTAGGGGAAGAAATCGCTTCATGAAAAACCTCCTGAGGAAAAGCTGTCTGACCAGGGCAGGTCTCGGCAAGCCCGGTAACGGGCGAATACAATCGTCGTGTTAGTGGACACTGTTTTCTAACTAGATTCAACAGCAAACTTTCGATGCTTCAACCGTCGGGATGTGACTCGATAGATCTCATTCTAGCCCTGAATCGCTCAAGGAATGTGAAAGTCCTGCCTGGCGGGACCCGTCGAGTCGGCTGGCATCGCTGGTCGGATCATCCATTCCCAAGGATCACTCCCCCTGCTCGATTTCAACCAGCAGATGGCTGTTGCCGCCATAGCCAGACGGCAATCCCCAGGGTAATGCCCAGCACCAGCCAGGAACCTACCGCTACCCCCGGCCAGGCGCCGGCCTGCCAGAATGGCTCAAGCCAGAAGGCGCCGAGGCTTGCGCCACTGTAATAGAAGACCAGATAGAGCGCAGAAGCACTGCCTCTCGCCTGCCCAGCATGACGGCCCACCCAGCTCGAGGCCATGGCGTGCGCCAGAAAGAAACCAAAGGAGTTGATGGTCAGGCCGAGCACGATCAGCGCCAGCGACCCCGCCAGGGTCACCAGGGTCCCACCCATCAAGATCAGGATGCCCAGCATCATGCAGGCGGGAGGTGACAGGCGCTTCGCCAGCCTTCCGGAGAGCGATGACCCCAGCGTGCCCCCCAGGTAGGTCAGGAAGATCAAGCCCAGCACGCTCGGCCCCAACGCGAAGGGCGCCTGAGCCAGGCGAAAGGTCAGGTAGCTGTACTGGTTGATGAAAATCAGGAAATTGAGCCCGCCCAGCAGGTAGGCAGCCAGCAGAAGCGGATTGCGCAAATGGCGGCCAAGATCGCCCAGCGCACCTCGCAGCTCGAAGGAGCGGGGAGTGAACCCTCTGGACACCGGCAGCAGTTGCCAGAACACAACCAGCCCGACCAGGGTCATCGCCCCGACCGCCAGGAAACTGGCCGAACTCCCGGCCACCTCACCCACTGCCCCGCCGACCACGCGACCGCTGATGCCGCCCAGGGAGTTGGCGCCGATATAGAGTCCGACCGCCGGCAGCATCGCCGAGGGCTCGAATTCGTCTCCCATCCAGGCGATGGCCACCGCGGGCAGCCCCCCCAGCACGAAACCCTGCACCCCACGCAGTACCAGCAGTGCCTCGAAGCTGGGCGCCAGTGCCAGGCCAAGGGAGAGCACGCCGGCCGCCAGGAGCGTCAGGCGCATGATGGCGGCACGGCCGATGGCATCCGACAAAGGTCCGAAGACCAGCAGCGAAGCGGCAAGGGCCAGGGTCGCGACCGACATCACCAGCCCCACGGCCAGGGTCGAGACGCCATAGGTCTCTCGCAGTTCGGGCAGCAGCGGCTGGGGAGCGTAAAGATTGATGAACACCAGGAAGGAGCCCAGGCTCAGCGCGAGGGTGGCTCTCCACCAGGCGCGAGTCCGAGCCTGAATCATGGTATCGACGCTGGTCGTGGAATGAGCGGTGCGAATCAGCCCTGTCCGCCGGCCAGCGCCCGCTGGGCCAGATGGGTAGGCTCCAGCGTTCGACGCGCTTGCCAGTAGTGACGCTGCCAGTAGCGGTTTTCGAGGCGAGATATCATGACCCCCCGGGAACTGGAGGCATGCATAAAGCGACCCTCACCCAGGTAGATCCCTACATGGTCATAGCGGCCAGGCGGACGGAAGAAGACCAGATCACCGGGCGCAAGCTCGCCACGCGACACTGGCTCCCCCTGATTGACCTGTTCGCCGGTGGTGCGGGGCAGTGAGACACGGAAGGTCTCCGCGAAGACATTCTGCACCAGTGCCGAACAATCGACCCCCTGGAAGGAGGTGCCGCCGATGCGGTAGGGCGTGCCTACCCAGCGTGCATGCTGTGCCAGCAGGGCTTGCTGGATCAGCGCGGGCGGGAGGTTGCTCAGGCTGCGCGCCTCAATGATAGGGTTGGCCACCGGAGACATGGCCGGCCCCCAGTCGCTGGATAACCCGGGCATCTGGCGGGCAAAGTAAGCGTCATCTGTGTCGCGGGACGCGACATCGCGAGGGGCGGATGCACAGCCGACCAGCAGCGTCAGCGACAGAACAACACCCAGTGAGCGGCACGACGTAGTGACGTCCATTACAGCGGTGACCTCTATCCGGAGTCGCCCCCCCGCGCGACAGTAAAGAGCCGTAGCGGGGGAATCATCGCTGTGGCAGTGGTGCCGGCACCCGGTATCACTGCCAGAGCGGCCTGTCGGCGGCTCGCTATGGAACATGGCTCCCGACAGGTGGAGCCTCATATAGACATATCGACTATAAACCAGCCCCAGTCGGGTGGCGAGTCCTGCTGCAAGCCTCAGTGCAGCGTGCGCGAATCCCCCGGCAGAGTGTCGACATGCATTGGCGCCCAGTGGCGAGGACGTGCCCCGGGAAATTCCAGACTCGCCCAGGGGCCCACCAGGGGCGGAGCGGCGGTCAGCCAGGCGATCAGCGCCTGGCGAAAGCCAGCAAGAAAGCTCTCGCGCTCCGGGGTCTCGCCCATAAAGAAGGAGAAGCCAGCGTAAAGCCCTCGGGCATAGGCCTCCCACCCCGAGTAGTGGGCCGCCGCCAGGCCGTGGGCACGCGCCAGCACCGCGACGAAGGCGCGCTCCTCCAGCCAGCCAAGCTGACGGGCGGCGATGGCCAGGTCAACTACCTGGGCGACGTCCCAGGCGGCCATGTCGGTCTCGTTGCAGGCATCTTCATTATCTCGCACGCGCTGCAGGCGCAGCAGGTGGGTGCGCTCCTCATCGCTGCACTCGCCGGACTCCAGAGTGGCGATTTCGGAGCCAAGCCGGGCGGTGTTGAGGGTATAGGGAGCGTAGTTGATCAGATACTCCTGACGGTCGCCAGACTCCAGCAGGAACTCCAGGAACTCCCCCAACTCCTCGGCTCCTTGGAGTCCATAGTGGCCGTCGATCCATTCGCGAATCGATACGCACTCGCGCTCGCTCTCCGGGTGGGGCAGGCTCCAGGCCGGGCTGTTGAGTGGCCCCACCAGTGCCATGGAAGTGAAAACACTCAGGCTGGGCCGGGGGCCAGGCTCCTGCCATTCACCAGCGCGCCAGTCGAGCCAGTGAAGCAGGCTGCCGGGGTCTTCCTGATGCCAGCGAATCTCCAGAGCCAGGGACGGCTGCTCCTCCTCCGGCAACAGTGCTTCCCAGCTTGCCCAGGCCTCCATCAGGCGGCGGGCGTCCGGATAGAAACGGCACAGAGAAGCGCGAAGGGCATCGGCCAGCGACATCAGGCCCTCGGCATCGAAACCCTCGCTATCCATGGCCATTTGCAGGTAAAAAGCATACTTCTCGGCCATGTGAATGGTGGCCGCATGGCGACTGCCACGCCGAAGACCGTCACGTTGGGCCAGCCCTGCCGGATCGGCGTGGCCAAAGGAGGTCTCCACCGGCGGCAAGGCGCCATGGGCGGCATCGGCCGCCAGTTGGTTGAGGTGATGCGCCTGGGCCGGCAGCCAGTAGCGAGAGAGCGCTTCGATCCCCTCGTCGGCGTGCAGGTCGAGGGTCTCGGCCAGGTACTCGCGGGCATCGTCGCGGCGCGCTGCCGATACCGGGCCAGCGGGCCCCTGCCGCGCGGTCAGCTCGGGCTCGCGCACCGCGGCCAGCGCCAGCACCCAGTGCCGAGGATCGGAGCGCCAGGACCGCATGGCCTGCTGCGAGCGCTCCAACAGGTCATGTCCCACCAGCCCCTGCAGCGCAGGGCGCCAGGGGCTTATCGGCGACTGCCGCAATAGCCGCCAGTCAGCCTCGAAGGCGGGCAACAGATTGCGTCCCTCGAAGAGACTTCGACCGCGCTGATAGGCTCGCGCCAACGCCGACCAGTCGCTATAGCGATGCAACACCAGATCAGCGCCATGCAGGGCAAAATCGGTGGCCTCGCGGCCGCTGAGCCAGCCCAGACAGGCGCCCGCCCAAGCCAGGTCCACCAGCCTCAGCCAGTCCCAGGCGGCCCATTCCAGCGGTTCGCCATGCTCGACAAGCTCGAGCAGCAGCCGGCCATAGTGCTGTTCGTCTTGATCGAGCTTGTGGAGCCAGGCATAGCGGCTCGCCGGGTCGCTCCCCAGCAGCCGTGTGGCGTCTAGGTCCCACCCTTGGCGATCCCCCTGGGCTCCCAGCCACAGCAGAACGCGAATCAGACCATCGCGCCCCTGGATCTGCCAGTCATTGGCCAGCCACTCCGTCAAGCCTGACCACTCCTCCTTATCGGCAGGCACCACCATCACCGGCGCGAAGCCGGCTCGCAGGCGCCACACTTGGGCTTCTTCCTCGGCGGGCCACAGCGGCGGCAGGGCGTCGTGAATCGCCAGCCATTCACCGAGGCGCTCCCAGGTGATGCCTTCACCCTCATGTTCGAGGACAGCCAACGCTTCGCAGGCCTCGGCAAAACCGTCATCACCGCGCACCCAGCCCTCGGCACTGCGTGCCTTGCGCAGTGCTGCCAGCCAGGCGTCAAGATCACGGTGATGGGCGCTGATCTCGCCGGCCAGCTGGTGGGCCCAGGCGCGACTTGTCATCTCGTCGAGCCAACCGGCGGCACCGGCCAGGGCGACCAGCTCCAGGGCCGCCAGCAGGCGCGCTGGATCAGCCATACTGCCGCCTGCGCCAAAGGACTCCACCAGGCGCCAGCCAAGCTCGCCGCGATCCACAACGCCCAGCCCCCGCAGTCGCACCAGGGCGGCCGGTGCTTCCACGCTCAGCGGGTCAGGGTCGAAGTCCCAATCACACAGCACCAGTTGCTGGGCCCACCAGGCATTCAGAGGATCGATCAAGGCTCACCTCGGCATCAGTCAGTTAGGACGGCAGGGGCCGCCGACGATTTCAGCGCCGTCTTTTCAGGCGGCACAGTGTAGCGGAAAGCAAGGCCGCCGCCGATGGGGCGGGTCTCTCCTTTTGGCCCGACACCAACGCCTATGGCCCAATGCCAAGGCTTGGCGAGACGTTTCAAATAATGCACACTGCGTAAAATATGATGACAATTCCCACGGAGGCACCATGTCACTCCTGCCCGACATCCTGATCCCCAAGGCGTTTATCGCCGGCGAATGGCGTGATGCCGAAGCGCGATTCGCCGTGACCGACCCCGCCAGCGGCGAAATACTGGCCGAGATCCCCGACCTCGGCGCCGATGATGCCCGCGACGCTGTGGCCGCCGCCGAGGCCGCCTGGCCGGCCTGGAGAAAACGCACCGCCAAGGAGCGGGCCAGCCTGTTGCGCGCCTGGTACGACGCCATCATGGCCCACCAGGAGGCGCTTGCCCGTCTGATGACCCTCGAGCAGGGCAAGCCACTGGCGGAGTCCCGCGGCGAAGTGGCCTATGGCGCCTCTTTCGTGGAGTTCTATGCCGAAGAGGCCAAGCGCGTGGCGGGTGAGACCCTGCCGAGCCACGGCGTCGACAAGCGCATCCTGGTGTTCCGCGAGCCCATCGGCGTGGTGGCCGCCATCACACCCTGGAACTTCCCCCTGGCGATGATTACCCGCAAGTGTGCCCCCGCACTTGCCGCCGGCTGCCCAGTGGTGATCAAGCCCGCCGAAGCCACCCCGCTCACCGCCCTGGCCGTGGCGCGCCTGGCCGAGCTGGTTGGCTTCCCTGCCGGAGTGATCAACGTGGTCACTGCCAGCCGTCCGGCCGCGATTGGCGAGGTGCTGACCACCGACCCGCGGGTGCGCAAGGTCTCCTTCACCGGTTCAACTCCAGTGGGCAAGATGCTCCTGGCCCAGTGTGCCGGCACCGTCAAGAAGGCTTCCATGGAGCTGGGCGGCAACGCCCCCTTTATCGTCTTCGACGACGCCGACCTGGACGCTGCCGTCGAGGGCGCCGTGGCCTCCAAGTACCGCAATTCCGGCCAGACCTGCGTCTGTACCAACCGCCTGCTTGTCCAGGCCGGCGTCTACGATGAATTCGTCGAGAAACTGGCCGCCCGGGTCGCCGAGCTAAAGGTTGGCAGCGGCCTCGAAGAGGGGGTCATGCAGGGCCCCTTGATCAACGCCGCCGCCGTGGCGAAGATCGAGTCGCACATTGCCGACGCCCTGGAAAAGGGCGGACGCCTGGTGTGCGGCGGAAAACCGCACGCCCTGGGCGGGACCTTCTTCGAACCCACCGTGATTGCCGATGTCACCGAAGAGATGCGGGTTGCCAGAGAGGAAACCTTCGGGCCCCTGGCGCCGATATTCCGCTTCGAGACGGATGAACAAGCCATTGCCATGGCCAATGCCACCGAGTTTGGCCTGGCCGCCTACTTCTATGCCCGCGACTATCGTCGCATCTGGAACGTGATGGAAGGCCTGGAATATGGCATGGTGGCAGTTAATGAAGGGATCCTCTCTACCGAGCTGGCTCCTTTCGGCGGTGTCAAGGAGTCCGGCCTGGGGCGCGAGGGATCCCACCACGGCCTGGATGAATTCACTGAGCTAAAATACGTGTGTATCGGCGGCCTGTGAGCGTCGCCGACCATCCAACAGGAGGCATCATGACTAACGCTGAACTCAACGAACTCAAGAACCGCTATGTCGCCAACGGCGCCGCCAGCCCCGCCACCCAATTCGCCGATCGCGCCGAAAACGCCGTGATCTGGGACGCCGACGGCAATCGCATCATCGACTTCGCCGGCGGCATCGGCGTGCTCAATATCGGTCATCGCCACCCCAAGGTGGTCCAGGCCGTCAAGGACCAGTTGGACAAGGTCATGCATACCTGCCAGACCGTGATGCCCTATGAGGGCTACGTGAAGGTGGCTGAGAAGCTGAGCCAGGTCACCCCGGTACGTGGTCATGCCAAGGTGATGCTGGCCAACTCCGGCGCCGAAGCGCTGGAGAATGCCGTCAAGATCGCCCGCGCCGCCACCGGCAAGAACAACGTAATCTGCTTCGATGGCGGCTACCATGGCCGTACCTTCATGACCATGGCCATGAACGGCAAGGTTGCTCCCTACGCCGGTGACTTCGGCAGCATGCCGGGCAACGTCTTCCGCGCCCCCTACCCGGTGCCCTACCACGGCGTCAGCGAAGACGAGGCCCTGCGCGGACTGAAGATGACGCTCAAGACCGACGCCAACCCCCGCGACACTGCCGCCATCGTGATCGAGCCGGTACTCGGTGAGGGGGGCTTCTATCCCGCCTCGGCCAGCTTCCTCAAGGCAATCCGCGAGATCTGTGACGAGCACGGCATGCTGATGATCGCCGACGAGGTGCAGTCGGGCTTCGGTCGCACCGGCAAGATGTTCGCCATCGAGCACAGCGGCGTCGAGCCCGACATCATCACCATGGCCAAGAGCATGGCCGACGGCATGCCGATCTCCGCCATTGTGGGCACCGACGTGCACATGGACGCCTCCGGCCCCAACTCGCTGGGCGGCACCTACACCGGTAGCCCGGTCTCCTGCGCCGCCACCCTGGCCGTGCTCGAGGTGTTCGAGGAGGAGAAAATCCTCGAGAAAAGCATGGCGCTGGGCGAGAAACTGGGCAAGCGCTTCGCTCAGTGGCAGCAAGACTTCGACTGCGTGGACAACGGCCGCCATCTGGGCGCCATGGCGGCGCTGGATCTCGTCTCCGACAAGGCCAACCACACGCCGAATGCTGACCTGGCCGCAGCGCTCTGCAAACGCGCCCGCGAGAAGGGCCTCGTGCTCCTATCCTGTGGCCTCTACGGCAACACCATTCGCTTCCTGATGCCTGTCACCATCGAGGACGAGATCCTGGAAGAGGGCCTGGCTATCGTCGAGGAATCCCTCAAGGAGTTAGTGGGCCAGCCCGCCACCGCCTGATCGACGTCTCGCTCGCGTGACCTCACCGCCCGGCCTTGTGCCGGGCGGTGCTCGTTGAGACCTATTGCCAGAGCGCCACCAAGCCGAGAAGATGGCAGCGACAAACGAGAGGCAACAGCGTGATTCTGCGAACGCTTTCCCTGCTGCGCTCCCTGCAGGGCGCCAGCCACACCGCCAAGGATGCCCAGGCTATCGTTCAGCAAGCCTGCGATTACCGCTGGCTGCGCGGCGAACTTCGTCACGGCGCCGTCAGCGGACCGGCAACCGCCCTGTCCGACGGCACCCCCGCCGTGACCATCATCCTGGCCTACCCCGCTACCCGGGCACGCCTCGCCGGTGGCCGCTGGCCCGAAGGCGTGGAGGAGCGCAAGGGCTGCTTTGTGGAAGGTACCCACGCCTGCCGGGCCGCCGGCGCTCCCGCCTACCGCACCCTGGAAAGCCTCTCTCGGGGGCTCGCCGTGGGTGCCGCGTCGGTGCTCAAGGATACCGCCCGCCTGCAGTACCTGATCGACCAGCGGGCCCTGCGCCTCACCTGGCGCCAACCCCAGCATCTGCCCGATGTCCTGACCCGGCGACTCACGGCCGGCAATGCCGCCACCCCCGGGGTTTTCCTGCTCTCGCTGAAGGTACCCGCCCGGCGCGAAGAGGTGCAGCTCAGCGGCGCCTGGCTAGACCGCGCGTTGGATCGCTACCGACGCATCCTGCCACGCCCCCCGGGGCACTGAGCCCTGCCGAAAACGACAACACCCGACTTGCGCCGGGTATCGTTAGCGCTTTATGGCGGGCAAGGATCAGGCCTTGCGCACCTTCGCGATCACCCAGAGCAGCACCACGGCGCCGACGATGGCGGTCACCAGTGAACCGACAAAACCGCCGGCCTGCAGCCCGAGCAGGCTGAACAGGAAACCGCCGATCACTGCGCCCACCACGCCGACACCGATATTGCCGAGGATGCCGAAACCGCCCCCGCGCATGATATGGCCGGCGATCCAGCCTGCAAGCCCGCCGATGATCAACCAGGCAATCAGTCCCATCACGTTCTCCTTGGCAATACTGTATCGACGCCGAACCGCTCGACGACGAAGGGTGTGACAGCGGGCGCAAATCGCCTCAGAACGATGAGCCCGCCTGCTCGAGAAAGACCAGTTCCTCCGGCGTGGAGGGACGGCCCAGTATGGCATTGCGATGCGGATAGCGCCCGAAGCGGGCGATGATATCTCGGTGGCGGTGCTCATGGCGCAACTGCTCCTCCAGCCCTGGCTGATCGAAGAGCCCCAGCGCCTCCTTGTGAATCGCCAGGGACTCGCTGTGTGTCCAGGGCATGTAGAGAAAGGCGCGCCACGGCACCTCCAGATGGCGGTCGATGCGGCTGGCCACGGCTTCCTGTGCCAGTACCAACGCCACCGGGTCTCGGGCGAAGGCCATGGGCGTCTCGCGATGGATATTGCGCGAAAACTGGTCAAGCACGATCACCTCTGCCAACCGTCCCCTCGCCGAGAGACGCCACGACCAGAGTTCGCCGCGCCCGGCGGCCTCGAGCAGTTGGCCAAAGCGCAACGAGATATCGGCATCCAGCTTGGGGTCCTTGCGAAACCACTGAGCCGGCTTCAGTTCATCGAACCAGAAGCGGATCACCGCCTCGGCATCAGGTAACCTGGCCATACGTTTACTCCCTCTCGGCCCTACGGAGAGACACCGACACCTGATACCATTCCCTCCAGCACTCGGCAACCTGAGGAGCACACATGTCGCCCCAGCACTTCATGGAAATGGCCTCCTTTACCTTCAATCTGGTGGGAATGGTGGTCTGCATCGGCGGCCTGACGCTGGCCAATCGCACCCGACATCAAGTGCTCGGCTACCTGATGGCCGGGACCGGGTTCCTGATCGCCGCGAGTCCGCTGCTCTTCGCCATGTTCGCCGGTCCGCGCTGAGCGACGAGGAGACCCTACTCATGCCCCAGCCGTTGGCTCGCGAACTCCACGATCTTCTCGAGCGCGGCCGCGATCGCCAACTGCGCCTCGCGGTGACTGGCCTTTCCCGTGCAGGCAAGACAGCCTTTCTTACCTCGCTGGTCAATCAGCTTCGCCATGCCGGCCTGGAGGCAAGGCTCGATCTGCTGCCCGCGGCACGGCAAGGGCGCCTGCTGGGGGCGCGACGTGTCAATCAGCAGGACCTGAGCGTGCCGCGCTTCCCCTATGATCAAGCCATGTCGGCACTCGCCGAGACGCCGCCACGCTGGCCGGAACCCACCCAAGGCATCAGCGAGCTACGCCTGGCGCTTCGCTACCGGCCGGCGAAGCGAGGCTGGCTTGCCGGAGAGACTCGCCAGCTGACCCTGGACCTCTTCGACTACCCCGGAGAGTGGCTTCTCGACTTGCCCTTGCTGGCCCACGACTACTCCAGTTGGTGCCGCAGCCAGCAGGCCCTGGCGGGTGAACAGCGGCGCGCCCACTTCGCCGCCTGGCACGCGGCCGTGGACAGCCTGGACCCCGCCGGCGAAGCCGACGAAGCCCAACTGGCAAGGATCGCCGAGCGCTATGCCGAGGGGCTGCGCGCCGCCCGGGAGGCGGGCTTTGCCGACCTGCAGCCGGGACGCTTCCTGCTGCCGGGAGATCTCGCCGGCGCCCCAGTGCTGCAGTTCTTTCCGCTGCCCGGCATGGTCGAAGCCGACCCGGCTGCGCTGGCGGCCCTGCCGCCAGAAAGCAACTACGCCACCCTGGCGCGGCGCTTCCAGCACTACCAGCAGCACATCGTGAAGCCCTTCTACCGCGACCACTTCCGCCGCTTCGACCGCCAGATCGTGCTCGTGGATCTGCTCGGCGCGCTGAATGCCGGCCCGGAGCGCTTCGAGGACCTTTCACGGGCGCTGACCAACCTGATGCAGAGCTTTGACTACGGCAGGCGCAGCCTGCTGTCGCGGCTCTTCGCGCCGCGTATCGACCGCCTGGCCATCGCCGCCACCAAGGCCGACCACGTCACTCCGGAACAGCACCCGCGGCTGGTGGCACTCCTCGAAGCGCTGCTGGCCGACCCCCTCAAGGATCTGCACTTCGCCAGCGTGCCGGTGCGCGCCCTGTCACTGGCGGCGATCCGCGCCAGCGAGGCACGCGAAGTGGAGCATCGCGGCCAGCGCACTCCGGCCCTGCGCGCCACCGGGCTCAATGGTGAACCGCTGCTGCTGTATCCCGGCGAGGTGCCGGAGCGCCTGCCCGACGCGGCCTTCTGGACCCGCCAGGGCTTCTCCTATCCGAGCTTTCGGCCACTGCCCCTGGAGGGGGGCGCCCTGCCCCATATCCGCATGGATACGGCCCTCGACTGGCTGATCGGAGACAAGCTGCAATGAACCAGACCCGCGACCCGCGACCAAGTCAACGTTTCTCAGCCGAGGCCGGGAAGCCCGACGAGGCCGAGGCCGAGGCCTCTTCCCCTGACCCGCGACCCGCCGAGGCCTTCGACGCCGAACTGACCAGCCGCCCCCTGGCCGACGAACCGCCGGGTGTCGGCGAGCAGGCCCTGGAAGCGAGCCTGGCCCGGCCACGCCGGCGTCGCTGGGGGCTTTTCGCCCTACTGAGTGGCACCCTGGGGCTAGGGGCAGTGGAGGCCGCGGGCACCCTCTATGCCGCCAGCCTGGGCGGCCACTGGTTGGCCAGCGCCTGGAGCCTGCTGATGCTGCTGGCCCTGGCGCTGGGCGGCTCGGCGCTGGCCCGAGAGCTGTGGCGGCTGCGGCGACTGCGACGCCACGACCGGCTTCGCGAACGTCTCGAGGCGCTGCCCGAGGCAGCCTCGAGAGAGACCCACGCCACCGCCGAATCGCTGCGCCGCTGCCTCGCCCTGGATGACGACCACCCTCACTGGCAGGGTTTCCTCGCCGCTCGGCAGGCCCACCATGACGGCCGTGACATCCAGTTGCTGCTCGACCACCACCTGCTGGCTCCCCGTGACCGCGAGGCAAGTCGTCTTATTTCACGGATGTCCGGCGAGACAGCGATCATGGTCGCGGTCAGCCCGCTTACCCTGGTGGACATGGCGCTGGTGGCGTGGCGCAGCCTGGCGATGATCGACCGCCTGTGCCGCCTATACGGCCTGGAGCTGAGCTACCCGGGGAGGATCCGGCTGCTGCGCAGCGTGCTTTACCAGATGGCCTTCGCCGGCGCCACCGAGATGGCCGGCGATGCCGGCATGCAGATGCTCTCCATGAACCTGGCCGGGCGGCTATCGACCCGCGCCGCCCAGGGCATGGGCGTCGGTCTGCTCAGCGCCAGGCTGGGGCTGCGGACCCAGCGGCTCACTCGCCCATTGCCCTTCTCGGAAGAGAACCTTCCTCGGCTGGGCGATCTGCGTCGCGAGCTTTGGCAACAGCTGCGTCGGCTGGAGGCCGACGTCGACCGCACCGCTTGAGGGAGATCAACATTCGCAACGCCCGGGCTCAGGATACATGACCTTGGCGTCGAAACCCGCTAGGCTCAAATCAACCCCACCTCATACAAGGAGTCTGCCCATGTTCACCTCCATCCTGGTTCCTGTTGATGGTTCCGAACACGCCCAGAAGGCGCTCTCCGTGGCCTGCCAGCTCGCCCGTCAGGAAGCGACTTGCACTCTCCATCTGATCCATATTCCGGAAGAACTGGCCCACGAAACCACCCTGGTGTGGGGCATCGGCGCCATCGCCATCGAGGCCAGCCGCGAGGAACGCGAGGAAGCCGGCAAGCAGGTGATTGACCGTGCCACCGAGGCTGCCCGCGAGCAAGGGGCTAGCGACGTGGAGACCGTGATCGGTCAGGGCGACCCGGCGCGCACCATCCTCAGCGAGGCGCGCAAGCGCGGCATCGATGCCATCGTCATGGGTAGCCGCGGCCTCAGTGACCTGCAGGGCTTCGTGGTCGGCAGCGTCTCCCACAAGGTATCTCACGCCGCCGAGTGCACCGTTATCACCGTGCGCTGATTCTCAGCTCGCCATTTCACGATGACGGCGCTTGCAGGCACCGTCGACATTCCATCCAGTCCAGGAGGCGATTGAACCTCTCAAGCCACTGATTCCCCTTGGCCAGCTCCCGGCGTGTTTGGCGCACGCCGCGGGAGTCCGTATAGTGTCTCCCCTCCCCCGCCACACGTTTGTGATCATGCTGCAGAACAACTCCCTGCTTGCCCAACTCAAGCAACAGATTCGCTCCAGCACCCCCCGTGTCGAGGGGGTGATCAAGGCCACGCAAAAAGGCTTCGGCTTTCTCGAAACCGACGAGGGCGAGTCTTACTTCGTGCCGCCTCCCGCCATGAAGCAGGTACTGCACGGCGATCGCGTCGGGGCCGTGCTTCACGAGGAGGGAGACAAGAAGCACGTGGAGCCCGATACCCTGATCGAGCAGGGGCTCGACCGCTTCGTTGCCCGCGTGCAGAAGCGCGAGGGCAGACTGGCCGTGGTGCCCGACCACCCCCTGATCAAGAACTCTCTCAAGGCACGCATCAAGCGCAGTCTGGATGAAGCCACCATCGGCGACGCCGACTGGATCGTTGCCCGCCTGGTGCGTCACCCCCTCAAGACAGACGACCGCGGTTTCCTCGTCCAGATTGACGAATTGGTCGCCAAGGCTGACGACCCCGCCGTCCCTTGGCGGGTCACCCTCGCGCGCCACGCCCTTGAGCAGGAGTGCCCGGACGCCGGTGACGACTGGCCGCTGCTCGACGAGGGACTCACCCGCGAGGACCTCAACGCCGAGCCCTTCTTCACCATCGATGGCGAGAAGACCCGCGACATGGACGATGCCCTGCGCATCGTACCCCGCGAGGACGGCGGTTGGGAGCTGAGCGTGGCGATCGCCGACCCCACCGCCTACGTGGAAGAGGGCCACGCGGCCGATCTTGAAGCGCGCATTCGTGCCTTTACCGTCTACCTGCCTGGCCAGAACGTCACCATGCTGCCCGAGCAGCTCGCCGACGACCTCTGCTCGTTGTGGGAAGGCAAGGAGCGCCCGGTGCTGGCCTGCACCCTCACCGTGCACGCTGACGGCAGCCTGGGCGACTATCGCTTCTTTGCCGCCTCCGCGACGTCCCATGCCAAGTTGTCCTACGACCGCATCTCCGACTGGCTGGAAGGCCAGGAAGACTGGGCCCCGGCGGAGGAGATCGCCGATCAGCTCAAGGCGCTGAGGGACATGACCGAAGCGCGCAGCGCCTGGCGCGCCGAGCACGCACTGGTCTTCAAGGACAGCCCCGACTTCGTCTTCGACCTCGACGAGGCCGGTAACGTGCTGGATATCCGCACCGAGCATCGGCGCATCGCCAACCGCATGATCGAGGAGTCGATGATCGCGGCCAACGCCTGCTGCGCCCACCTGCTTGCCGAACACGTAGGCCATGGCATCTTCAACGTCCATCGCGCCTTCGAGCCCGAAAAGGCAGAGGCCGCTCAGGAGTTCCTGGCCAGCCAGGACATCCAGGTGGAGCGCGAGCAGCTCACCGAACTATCCCGCTATACCGAGCTTAAGCGCGAGCTCGAGGGGCGCGACGATGCCTGGCTCGACGTGCGCCTGCGCCGCTTCCAGGGTTTCACCAGCATGTCGGCGAAACCCGGCCCGCACTTCGGCCTAGGCCTGTCCGCCTACGCGACCTGGACCTCGCCGATCCGCAAGTATGGCGACATGGTCAACCACCGCCTGATCAAGCGCGTGCTAAAGGGCGAGCAGGCACCCGCCGAGGCCAGCCTCGCGCTCACCGAGCAGCTCACCGAGCGTCGCCGGCTCAACCGCATGGCCGAACGCGATGTGAAGGACTGGCTCTACGTGCGCTACCTGAGTTCAGCCGCCGAGGCCCAGGAGGCCTTCGATGCCGAGATCATCGCCATCAACCGCGGCGGCATGCGGGTACGCCTGATCGCCAACGGCGCCACCGCCTTCATCCCGGCCCCGATGATGCACAGCGACCGCACCAAGGTGGCGATCGACGACAAGGAGGGGCGCATCCAGATCGAGGGCGAGGAGCGTTTCAAGCTCGGTGATCCTATCCGCGTGGCACTGACCGAGGCACGCGAGGAGACTCGCTCGCTGGTGGGACGTCCCGCAGACTGATCTTCCGGCTATGACAGGCAACACAGGACGGCGACCTTCGGGTCGCCGTCTCGCGTTACGGCTGTCGCATAACTGTCGCATGACCGCCCTAGGCTGTCAGGAAACATCTGCGCCAGGAGGGCTCCTTGCATATTGTCGACGTCACCATGTTTCACGCGCCTGCCAGCGGCGGAGTACGCACCTATCTCGAGGCCAAGCATCGCGTGCTGGCCGCCCGGCCCGGCGTGCACACCAGCCTACTGGTCCCCGGCGCCGAACGCGGCTCACTGGGCGGGGTGCATACCCTCCCCGCCCAGCGGATTCCACTGGGTCAGGGCTACCGCTTTCCGCTGCGCCGCCGACCCTGGCGCGATGCCCTGATGACGATGGCCCCCGACCTGATCGAGGCCGGGGACCCCTATGTGACCGCCTGGGCCGCTGTGGAGGCCGGCCAGACCCTGGGAGTGCCTACGGTGGGCTTCTTCCACTCCGACCTGCCTAGACTGATGGGCGACCGCTTCGGCGCCAGTGTCCGTCAACGTCTGCAACGCTATGTGGGGGATCTGTACGGTCGTTTCGACAGCGTGCTTGCGCCCTGCACCGCCATGGCCGAACGGCTGGCGGACTGGGGCGTTGACAACCTGCGCGTTCAGCCGCTGGGCGTCGACCTCGACGCCTTCCATCCACGGCATCGTGATCCGGGACTGCGCCAACGTCTGGGGCTGGGCGATCACCAGCGGCTCCTGGTATTCGCCGGCCGCCACTCGCCGGAGAAGCATATCGACGTGCTGCTTGAGGTCATGCGGCGGCTGGGGGCGGACTACCACCTGCAGCTGATGGGGCCAGGCATGCCGACACGGGTCCCGGACAATGTCAGCGTGGTCTCGCGTTACTGCCCTCCCACCGAGGTCGCCACCACCCTGGCCAGCGCCGATGCCATGCTGCACGCCGGCACCCGCGAGACCTTCGGCCTGGTGGCCCAGGAGGCCATGGCCTGCGGAGTGCCGGTGATCGCCGCCAGAGCCGGCGCTCTCAAGGAGTATATCCCTCTGGGTGCCGGCATCCTCTGCCGACCCCGAGACCCCGACGACATGGCGCGGGCGACCCGAGAGCTGTTCCTCAATGACCCGGCAGCCATGGGCCGCCACGCCCGACGGCATGTCGAGCGTCACTTCGACTGGGAACGAGTCATCGATGGGCTGATGGGACACTATCGGCAACTGAGCCACGGCTGCGAGCGCCATGCCATTCCACAGAACGGCTGATCCTCACCGCCCATTGCCTCAGTGGCGGCCGCTGCACGTCCTGCTTATCGTGATGGCACTCGTCGCACCTGTCGTGGTCACCGCCTGGTTGGGCGGGACCGATGCCCTGGCGGCGATCACGCGGTTCCCGCTGGATATATTAGGCCTGATGCTGCTGATGGCATTCATCTGCTGGAACCTCAATGCCGCCCGACTGCGCTTGATGCTGGATGGACGCACCGGCCGACTTGGCCAGCGCAGGGCCCTGAGCATCGAACTATCGTCCAAGTTCGCGCTGTGCGCCACGCCCGGAGGCAGCGGTGGCCCGGCCACGCTGCTGGTACTGTTGGCTCAGCGCGGTTTACCCGCCTCCCGGGGAGCCGCCATCTTCCTGGTCGATCAGGGCTGCGATCTACTGTTTTTCCTCTGCATGCTGTCGGGGGTGGTGGCCATCTCCCTGCTGGGCGAGACTCGGTGGCCTCACCAGACAGTCGTCCAGTTCGCCCTGGTCGCATTGGCCCTGATGGCCGCTGGCTTTACGCTGGTAATCGCGTACCTGCCAAGGTTGTTGCGCTACCCCGCATCAATCGGCGCACGCTGGCTGAGCGGGTACCGGCGGCGCTGGCTTGCCCGCCGCCTGTTGACGTGTCGCCAGGCCCTGCATACCACCCTGCGGCTCCCCATCGCGACGCTGCTGACGATGATGATGCTCACCGCATTGCATTGGCTGCTGCGCTACAGCCTGCTCTACCTGGCGGTACTGGGCGCAGGGGGAGACGCTGACTGGCTATGGACCTTCCTGACCCAGATGCTGGCCATGGCGGCAAGCCAGTTCAGCTTTCTTCCCGGGGGCGCCGGGGCGGCCGAGCTGGGGGTAGGGGGTCTGCTGCTGCCGCTGATGGAGCGCGAGCAGGCCGCTGCTGCCGTGCTCGTCTGGCGCCTGGTGTCCTATCACCTTTATCTGGCTGTCGGTGCCCCGCTGTTTCTGCTGTCGGCCTATCGACTCGTGCGGCGACCATCGCCCTTGCGAACGTAAGCTTCTTCTCCACGGTTGAACCGCCGACGCTTCTCTTCCGTCCAGTCAACCATCGGTGCTGACATGCCGTGCCCACCCCGGTAAGGCGCATAGGCCGGTGGTTCCCAGCCGGCCAGCAGTGAAGGCTCGAGTTGAAAGACTTCGACCCCGATGGGGTGGCAGGTTTCCAGTGGATCGCGAGCGTCGGGGCCCCATAGGTCGATCGAGAGGTCACCGCCCGGGCAGCACGACAGCGCACACAGCAGGTCGATCTCGGCGAACAGCTCGATATGGTCGCCCTCTCGGGCCGGACAGGCCTTCATGAAGTACTGATCGTCATCATTGAGTCCGGTGCACTGGAAGACATTGAGCACGTCGTGCACGTCGAACTCGGTGAGCCCGAAGGGAGCCACCGCGCGCACCAGGTTGGAATGGCAGTGATGATCGAAGTCTTCACCAGTCAGCAGCTTGTTGACGTAGGGGTCGCAGCGCGTCCCCAGCAGGTCATGCACTCGTCCACCGTCGGCGTCCGTGCCGTAGCTCGCCAGGGTATCGTCGATGATGGTCGCCATGGGCCGCAAATAGGGTAGCGTGGACCACAGGCGATCGAACGTCGACACATGAGCCCGCTGCAGTTGGCGAGTCCGTGAGGCCCAGAAGCGCTCCCGCGGGTTATGGCGGTGCCAGAGATTGAGATCTCCCACCTGCGGCCCATCCAGCGTCGAGAGACGCAGCACATGACCGGCCGGCACCTCCCAGGCCAGCCCTTCGCGAATCGGCACGACAATCTGATCAACGCGCACTCTGGCCTCTGGCAACGTCATCCGGGCATAGAAGTCGCGGTCAACGTCGAGAATGGAACCTTGCGTGGCGCGATAGGCGGCGGGCACCTTTGCCATTGTCCTGTCTCCCTGGTTGATCGAGCGATAACCGACATGCTAGCGGATAGTATCCAAGGGCCCTAACGCCCGCCGGTTGACGCCTCAGCTCGCGCTGCCTTTCCCTTGCCGATGTTGATGGAAGAAGCGCAGCATTTCCCCGCTGGCATCGGGGCCTCTGGGATCGGTATAGCTTCCTTTCGCGCTACCTCCCGCCCAGGCGTGGCCTGCGCCCATTACCCGCCACTGTTCCAGGCGTGGCTCGCCCTTGGCATCGTGATGCGTGGTACGGGTATAGTCATGGCCACTGGCTACCCTCCCCTGCTCCACCGTGACTCTGGCACTGCCCGGCCTTGCCGTTTCACCCGCTCGGCGCGAGGCGGCGTACTGGGCGGCCACGCGATCCGCATTGCAGGGGTGTACGGTCGTGTCTTGGTCGCCATGAAAGATGATGGCAGGCACCTCAGACGACCACTCGGACGCCCGCAGCATGCCGCCGCCAAGGGGTCTTGTGCCTCCCTGCATCGCCCCCAGCGCATCGGGGAGACTCTGGGCCACGCCGTGTGGCAGCCCGGAGTGCACGCCCACCGCCGCATAGAGGTCCGGGTAGGTCATGGCGAGTGTCGTTGCCATGGCGCCACCGGCCGATAGCCCGGCGACATAGACCCGGCTCGCATCGAGCTCGTAGGTATCGATGACCTCTCGCGTCATGCCGGCAAGAATCGCCGGTTCACCTCCCTCGCGCTGCTGGTCTTCGGCCTTGAACCAGTTCCAGCACTTCGAACGGTTAGCGGTCATCGGCTGGGCCGGATAGAGCACGCACAACTGTTGCTCTTCGGCCAGCCGGTTCATGTCGGTTCCAGCAGCGAAGTCATCAGGACTCTGGGTACAGCCATGCAGCATGACCACCAGCGGCAATGCCTGGCCCTGATAGCCGCTGGGCAGATAGAGCTTGTAATCCCGCGTGCCCGCATGATTGTGGTAACGACCGGCGGTAAACGCGCCGGGCTTCGCTGTCTCGTTGGTGTCACGCAACGGCGCATCCTGCGCCATGGACGCCCGCAGCTGGCGCCACTTGTCGCACCATGCCGAAGGCAGCCCGATATCGCCCCCAGGATCAGAAGCCGACTTCGACGCAGGCACCTCCTCGTCAATGACCCGGCAGGTTCCCTCGAAGGTAGCTCCCCCGCAATAGGCGTTATCCGCCGCTTCCTCTCTCCCCTTCTGGTCTCTCTCCTGGCTCCTCTCCTCGGGCAGAGCGCCCTGAAGGATGGCCATGGCCTCGTGCAGCTTCCCGGCGCGGGTGAGCCGCGTCGCTTCTTCCATTCGTCGCGTCATGGTGGCGTCGATCATCGTCAATATCCCTGTTCAGTACTTCAGTGAATCCGGTCCGCCAGGGCCGCCTTGACAGCTGCGCTGGCATGCAGGGCGCCCAGCACGACCACCGATTCGATGGTGGCGCGGGCAAGCTCCGGTGACACGTCCTCGGCGATGCGCGCCAGCCCCAACACCTGGATCTGCAGCACCTGACCGGCGACCTGCAGCGCCTCGAGATCATTGCGGCTGAAGTCCTGCAGGCCCAGCACGAAGGCCTTGCGCGCCACGGTTTCCTTGACGACTTCTGCATGGGTGGCCAACTGATTGCGAATCGCGGTGCGAATCAGGTCGGTACGGTTGGAGTAGAACCCCTCCTGAACCAGCAGATCGATCTGCCCCAGGTCGACCACCCCAAGGTTGATGGTGATCTTCTCGCTGGAGTCGCCGGTCTTGCGGCGCAGCTCATGCACACTCATGTGTCATACCTCGTTGGCTCAGGAGCGGAAATATCCCTCCCGAGGCTCGGGAAACGTCTTTTTGGAATCCATGCACCATCCATATGGATGGTATAGTAGGCCAGTCAGGGTAATAGTCAAGTCGCTAACAGCCGAAAACGGCCCGCCGATGAGGGGTCGTTACGTCGAGTACCCGGAGTGGGGCAGCAGGAAAGCGACAATAGTGGTAACCGTGACCCGTGCGTGGCGGCGAAGCAGCGGCCGTCGCCCATGGCCATTTCTCCTGTAGGAGATCGCCGCAATAGGGGTGTAGGGAATGTCGGCAAATTGCGCTGCGTTGACGGTACCAGGATCTGGCCATCGCCTATGGCGGAGCTTTATGGCAAGGTCCATTGCGGATGGACCCCCTTTTTCACGAGATTCGAATGCCATGGCAGCTCGACTCGGCCTACGCGGCAAATCGGTCGGCCTCCTACTGCTGGCCTGCCTGCTGGCACTGATTCCGGCAGGACTGATCGGCTGGAAGGCAGTCGTCGAGGTTCGCGATCATTTCGCCGGCGCCTATGCCGAGCAATACACCCTGCTTCAGATGCAGAGGGTGATCACGCCTGTGTCGCGTGAACTCGCCCTCTCCAGGCGCCTTGCCGACTCGATAGTGACCCGCGAATGGCTGCGCGCACCGGATGACCCGGCGCGTCAGCAGCGATTCCTCACGGAGGCCGAGGGCTTCCGACAACACTTCGCCAGCCGCTCCTATTTTATCGTCGAGCATGCCTCCGGTGACTACTATCTCGGGGACGGCGATGGCCAAAACGGTGCGGCACCTCGCTACCGTCTGTCACCGGATGAGCCCGACGATGTCTGGTACTTCGACACCATGGGCAGCACGTCCACCTATGACATCAACGTCAGCGCCGACCAGGTCCTCGATCGGGCCATGGTCTGGGTCAACGTCAAGGTCATGGACAACGGCACCCTGCTGGGACTGACCGGAGGCGGCATCGACCTGCAACAGTTCATCAGGCGCTTCCTCGGCAACACCCCAGCCGGCATGACGCCGATGCTGATCGACTCCCGCGGCACCCTGCAGGTTCATCCTGACACGGCGCGCCTGGCCCTCGGCTCGGGTCGTAACCCCGCGGAGGCCAACAACAGCCCGCAGATTCAGGCGCTGGTCGCCGAGGCCGACCGCGAACCGCTGCGCCGCGCGATGCAGGACGCCATGCGACGTCCCGGTACCGTGGTGGCCCTGGCGGCCGAACTGGAGGGAGCGCCTCGGCTGCTGAGCGTGGGCTACCTGCCGGAGCTGCAGTGGCTGCTGGTCACCGCTCTGGACCTGCAGGCCGCCCCGCTTCTCGAGCGCCGCTGGTTTTGGCCCATGGTGGTCGCCTTTGGCCTCCTGCTGGTGCTGCTGACGACCAGCTTCGCCTACACCACTCATCGCCTGATTCTCACTCCGCTGCAGCGACTCAAGCTCTCTGCCCACGCCATCGCCGGGGGCCACTACCAATCGCGGCTGCCCACGGAGCGCCGCGACGAGATCGGCGAGCTATCGCGAACCTTCGCGCATATGGCACGTCAGGTGGAAGGCTATACCCGCAATCTGGAAAGCCAGGTCCGCCAGCGGACCCAGGCGCTGGAGGAGGCTCATGCGCAGATGGTATCGGCCCATCGCCAGCTCGAGGCCTCCATTCAGTACGCCAGCATCATCCAGCAGGCAATCCTGCCCGACGATGCCCTCGAGCAGCATCTGCACTATCGCTACGGAGTCATCTGGAAGCCGCGGGACGTGGTGGGCGGCGACTTCTATGTCTTTCGGGCCACCGAGCACGGCTACCTGCTGGGCATCGTCGACTGCGCCGGCCACGGCGTGCCGGGTGCCCTGATGACCATGCTCGCCCGGGCCATCATCGACCATGCCCTCGCCGGGGAGGGCGCCGACAACCCAGCGGCCCTGCTAGGCAACATCGACCGCCAGAGCCGCACGCTGCTGCCCCAGGACCAGCTGCCCGCTTCCATTGCCACCAGCATGGACATGGGCCTGGCCTGGGTCGACCCGACCGCCGGGACCCTGACCTACGCCGGGGCCAAGATCGACCTCCACGCCAGCGACGGCGAACAACTGGAGACGCTTGCCGGCCACCGGCGTGCCCTGGGCCATCGCCGGCCGGCTCGTTACGAGAACCAGATGGCACCGCTGCGCGCTGGCTGGACCTATACCCTTTGCAGCGACGGCTTTCTTGACCAGGCCGGAGGCAGCGACGGCTTTGGGTTCGGCAACCGCCGCTTCCGGGAGCTGCTGCTCGCCCAGGCCGGTCGCCCACTGGAGGAACAGATGGCAGCCTTTGAAGCGGCCCTGCTCGCCCATCAGGGCGACCTGCCCCAGCGTGACGACATTACCCTTCTGGCCTTCCGCCTGGAACCGACGCTGCCAGACACCCCTTCCCTGTTACCCGAGGAGACGGGCGACGCCCGTTGAGGAGAGCCCATGGACCTGCTGAGCATGCGGGAAACCTACCAGCGCGACCGCATCATGCTGTGCTTCAACGGCCCCATCTCGCGTAGCCTGATCGAGGAAATCGGCAAGGCGTTGCGCAATTACCTCAACACCCAGCAGGCCACGCCCTCGGCGGCCATGGATGTCTTCGCCGTCTATATCGAGATGACCCAGAACATTCGCCACTATGCCCGCCGCCACGGCTATGACGATACGCAGGCCTCGGCCACGGTAGCCGTGGCCCAGGACGCCGAGGGGCGATACCTGGTCTCCGCGGGCAACCTGGTCGAATTCGCCGACGGCGAACGCCTGGTACGTACCATCGAGGCACTGGGGCCCCTCGATAGTGCCGAGCTCAAGGCCGCCTACAAGAAGCAGCTGCGCAGCCCGCGCGATGCCGAACGCGAGAGCGGCGCCGGCCTCGGGCTGCTGGACATGGCCCGCAAGGCCTCTCGCCCCCTCAAGGCCTCGCTACAGGCGTTGCCCGACGGCCAAGGTTTCTTTAGCCTGACTGCTACCATCTGATGGGTACCATGATCACCATGACTCGTGACCTCGACATTCCCGGCAGCCAGTCGACGCCTGCCATCCAGAGCAGCTGGCCGGCAGGCAGGCTGACCATGCAGGGTGACTCTTACCCTGAGAACTCCTATGAACTCTTCGACCAGGTAGTCGAATGGGTGCGCCGTTTCCTCGACGACGAGGAGCGTCCGCTGCACCTGTCCCTGGGCCTGGTGTACCTCAACACCAGTTCGGTGAAGGCGATGATGGACATCTTCGACCTGCTGGAAGAGGCCCACGGTAACGGCCGCGAGGTCGCCGTGGAGTGGTACTACGACCCGCGCAACGAGCGCATCGCCGAGCTCGCCGACGAGTTCCGGGAGGACTGCAGCTATCCCTTTGCCATCACGCCGGCGACGACGCCGGCATGAGTCGCCGGGACGAGCAGGCGCTGCTCGAGCGTGTCGCCGCACTGCTAGCGGACCCGACGCATTCGGCACACCCGCTATTCGAGCCTCTGGAGGCTCTCGCCAAGAAGTACCTCAACCAGCAGCAGCAGCTCGAGCGCCTGATCAGCATCTCCGACCGATACCAGCAGCTGGCCCTGGAGGCGCGCCAGGTGACCCAGAAGCGTTACGAAAACAGCCTGCGTCGCCAACAGAAGCTATCACGCATCTCAGATGGCTATCAGGCGATGATGCGCGAGCGCAACCGGGCGCTTCACCAGGACTCTACCCACGACCCACTCACCCAACTGGCAAACCGCCGACTGATCGACGAACGCCTTCTCCAGCTTGAGACCAACGGGCAGCCCTACACCCTGGTCCTGATGGACATCGATCACTTCAAGACCATCAACGACCGCCATGGGCACGATGTCGGCGACCGGTTGCTGGTAGCCATAGCGGACGCCATGCGCGAGGTGCTGCGCGAGTCGGACCTGTGCGGGCGCTGGGGCGGCGAGGAGTTCATCCTGCTGCTCGCGGAAACCCGAATCGACGAGGCCCGCATCATCGTCGACCGACTACGGGAACGCGTTTCAGCCGTCACCATTACCCGCTGCGAAGAAAAACTCTCAGTGACCCTCAGCGCCGGGATCAGCGAGCACCGCATCGGCGAGCGCCATCTCACCACCCTGCAGCACGCCGACCAGGCACTGCTTGAAGCCAAGCGCAGCGGTCGCGACCGCTGCCTGGTCGCTACCCGCTGAACGGGTGAGTCATGACGGTCCTGCCACAAAGCAGGACGGGCACCCCTGGGGGTGCCCGTCCTGTGCTTGCGCGCCTGCCGGCAGGGAACGGCTTACCAGCCGGTCACTTCCTTCAGGGCATCGCCGATCTCGGCCAGCGAACGGACGGTCTTGACGCCGGCGTCTTCCAGGGCCGCAAACTTCTCGTCCGCCGTGCCCTTGCCACCGGAAATGATGGCGCCCGCATGGCCCATGCGCTTGCCCGCCGGGGCAGTCACACCAGCGATGTAGGAGACCACCGGCTTGGAGACGTTGGACTTGATGTAGGCCGCGGCCTCTTCCTCGGCGGTGCCGCCGATCTCGCCGATCATCACGATCGCCTCGGTCGCCGGATCCTTCTCGAACATCTCGAGGATGTCGATAAAGTTGGAGCCGGGGATCGGGTCGCCGCCGATGCCCACACAGGTGGACTGGCCGAAGCCGTGGTCGGTGGTCTGCTTGACGGCTTCATAGGTCAGGGTGCCGGAACGCGACACGATACCGACCTTGCCCGGCTTGTGGATATGGCCAGGCATGATACCGATCTTGGTCTCGCCGGGAGTGATCACGCCCGGGCAGTTGGGTCCGATCAAGCGAACACCCAGCTGGTCACACTTCACCTTGACGTCGAGCATGTCGAGGGTCGGAATGCCCTCGGTGATGCAGACGATCAGCTTGATGCCGGCGTTGGCGGCCTCGAGGATCGAATCCTTGCAGAACGGGGCGGGCACGTAGATCACGCTGGCTTCGGCACCGGTCTTCTCGACGGCTTCCTTGACGGTATTGAACACTGGCAGACCCAGGTGCTCCTGGCCGCCCTTGCCCGGAGTCACGCCGCCAACCATCTTGGTACCGTAGGCGATCGCCTGCTCGGAGTGAAAGGTCCCCTGACCGCCGGTGAAGCCTTGGCAGATGACCTTGGTGTTCTTGTCTATCAGGATACTCATTACTTGCCCTCCGCTGCCTTGACAACCTGCTGAGCCGCATCGGTCAGACTGGTAGCAGCGATGATGTTCAGACCACTGGAGGACAATTTCTCGGTCCCCAGTTCGGCGTTGGTACCTTCCAGTCGCACCACGACCGGCACGTTGACACCCACCTGCTCGACGGCACCAATGATGCCCTCGGCGATCATGTCGCAACGCACGATGCCGCCAAAGATGTTGACCAGTACCGCTTTGACGTTGTCGTCGGAGAGGATCAGCTTGAACGCCTCGGCCACACGCTCCTTGGTGGCGCCGCCGCCTACGTCGAGGAAGTTGGCGGGCGAACCGCCGTGCAGGTTGACGATATCCATGGTGCCCATGGCCAGGCCGGCGCCGTTGACCATGCAGCCGATGTTGCCGTCCAGCGCCACGTAGTTGAGTTCCCAAGCGGCCGCCTCGGCCTCGCGCGCATCTTCCTGAGAGGGATCACGCATCGCCTGCAGATCCGGGTGACGGTAAAGGGCGTTACCGTCCAGATTGAGCTTGGCGTCGAGGCAATGCAGGTTGCCCTCGTCGGTGATTACCAGCGGATTGATCTCGAGCAGCGCCAGATCCTTGTCGTGGAACAACCGGGAAAGGCCCAGGAAGATCTTGGTGAACTGCTTCACCTGGTCACCCTTGAGTCCTAGGGCGAAGGCCAGCTCACGCGCCTGGTAGGGCTGAGCGCCCACCAGCGGATCGATTTCGGCCTTGAGGATCTTCTCGGGCGTCTCTTCGGCAACCTTCTCGATTTCCACGCCACCCTCGGTGGAGGCCATGAAGACGACGCGACGGGTCGCACGATCGACAACGGCACCCAGATAGAGCTCCTCGGCAATCTCGGTGCAGTTCTCGACCAGAATCTTGGCCACCGGCTGACCGTTGGCGTCAGTCTGGTAGGTCACCAGATTTTTGCCCAGCCACTGCTCGGCGAAAGCCTTGGCCTCCTCCGGACTCTTGATCAGCTTGACGCCGCCGGCCTTGCCACGGCCACCGGCGTGGACCTGGGCCTTGACGACCCACTTGTCACCACCGATCTTGTTGCAGGCTTCAGCAGCTTCTTCGGGGGTGTCGACGGCAAAGCCCTTGGACACCGGAAGACCGTAGTCGGCAAACAGCTGTTTGCCCTGATACTCGTGAAGGTTCATCGATTCATGCCATTGGTTGCATGTGACTCGAACGGTGGTCCTGTCTCACCTGCTGGCGGACGTGTGGGACCACCACCGTTCCTTCCGATGCTTCGCCGGAAGGAGCGCGCCGCCCGATGGGCGGCGCTCGTTGTGCGACTTACTTGCGCTTCTTGCGATTAACCATATGGACGGCGTGGCCATCCACCGCCAGCGCCGCTTCATGCACGGCCTCTGACATGGTCGGGTGCGCGTAGCAGGTCAGGGCCAGATCCTCAGCGCTGGAGCCGAACTCCAGGGCGATGACACCCTGAGCGATCATTTCGCCAGCATGCTGACCGACGATATGCATGCCCAGCACGCGGTCGGTCTCGGCATCGGCGACAATCTTGGCCTGGCCGTCGGTGGCGTTGTTAGCCATGGCGCGACCGCTGGCGGCAAACGGGAAGCTGCCGACCTTGACGTTGAGCCCCTTGGCCTTGGCTTCCTGCTCGGTCAGGCCGACCCAGGCCACCTCGGGGAAAGTGTAGATGACGTTGGGGATGGCATCGTAGTTCATCTCGGCCTTGTGGCCGGCGATGATGTCAGCCACCACCACGCCCTCCTCGGAGGCCTTGTGGGCCAGCATCGGGCCGCGCACGCAGTCGCCGATCGCGAAGACGCTCGGCACCCCGGTACGGCACTGGTCATCGACGTGGATGAAGCCACGCTCATCCAGTTCGATGCCCAGTCCGTCGGCCACCACGCCTTTGGTGTAGGGCTTGCGTCCGACACTGACGATCAGCTTGTCGAAGGTCATCTCCTGTTCGCCGTCGCCATCGGTGTATTTGACCACCACTTCCTTGCCCTTGACGTCGGAACCGGTAACGCGCGCGCCTAGCCGGATATCCAGCCCTTGCTTCTTGAGCAGTTTCTGGGTCTCCTTGGCGATGGCGGTGTCTACCATCGGCAGGAAGCTGTCCATGGCCTCGAGCACGGTGACCTCGGCACCCAGACGGCACCACACGCTGCCCAGTTCCAGACCAATGATGCCAGCCCCGATCACCCCTAGCCGCTTGGGCGTCTCCTCGAATTCCAGGGCGCCGGTGGAGTCGACGATCAGGCCCTCGGTCAGCGGCGTGGGCGGGATCTCCACCGGCACGGAACCAGTGGCGATGATGATGTTATCAGCCTCGTAGGAGGTCGCCTTGCCATCCTGGTCGGTGACCTCGACCTGCTTGGCGCCAGTTACCTTGCCGGTGCCCTGGAGGGAGGTCACGCCGTTGCCCTTGAGCAGTCCCGCCACGCCGCCGGTCAGGTTGGCAACGATCTTGTCCTTGCGGGCGATCATCTTCTTGACGTCCATCTGGACGTCCCCGGCCTGAATGCCCATATCGTCGAAATCATGCTTCGCCTCGACGAACTTGTGGGACGCCTCCAGCAGTGCCTTGGAGGGGATACAGCCCACGTTGAGGCAGGTGCCGCCGAACACCGGCTTGCCATCTTCACTGATCCACTTTTCGACGATGGCAGCCTTCAGGCCCATCTGGGCGGCACGGATGGCGGCCACGTAGCCACCGGGGCCCGCACCGATTACGATCACATCAAACTTGTCAGCCATGTTGGCTCCCTTTGAGTGTCTTGGGTTGGGGTGCCACCGGCCTTATCCGGTGACACGTGCCGTTCAGATATCCAGCAACAGGCGTGACGGATCCTCGAGCAGTTCCTTGATGGTCACCAGGAACCGGACAGCGTCCTTGCCATCGATCATGCGGTGGTCATAGGAGACCGCCAGATACATCATCGGACGAATCTCGACCTTGCCGTTTACCGCCATGGGACGATCCTGAATCTTGTGCATGCCCAGGATGGCCGTCTGCGGCGGGTTGATAATTGGCGTGGACATCAGCGAGCCGAAGGTGCCGCCGTTGGTGATGGTAAAGGTGCCGCCCTGCATCTCGTCGATGCCAAGCTTGCCGTCGCGAGCCCGCTTGCCAAAGTCGACGATACCTTTCTCGACGTCGGCAATCTTCATGCTGTCGGTATCACGCAGCACCGGGACCACCAGGCCGCGATCGGTGGAAACCGCCACACCGATGTCCTGATAGCCGTGGTAGACGATGTCGGTGCCGTCGATGGAGGCGTTGACGTCCGGGAAGCGTTTGAGCGCCTCGGAGGCCGCCTTGACGAAGAACCCCATAAAGCCGAGCTTGACGTCGTGGGTCTTGGCGAAGGCGTCCTTGTACTGACCGCGCAGTGCCATCACCGCACTCATGTCCACCTCGTTATAGGTGGTCAGCATGGCGGCAGTCTGCTGAGCCTGGACCAGGCGCTTGGCGATGGTCTGGCGCAGGCGGCTCATCGGCACGCGCTTCTCGGGACGCTCGCCCTCGACAGCCGGCGCTGCCGCAGCCGCCTTGGCGGAGGGTGCAGCAGGCTTGGCGGGTTTCTTGGCGCTGCCCTCCTTGACCGCCTTCAACACGTCCTCCTTGAGGATGCGCCCCCCCTTGCCCGTGCCCTGGATGGCGCTGACGTCGAGGTCATGCTCTGCCACCAGCTTGCGCGCCGCCGGAGCGAGAATCTTGTCGCCCACCTTCTCGTCGCTGGCGCCATCATCGGCAGACGCCGCTGGTGCTTCATCGGCAGAGGTATCGGCGCCTCCCCCAGCGCCTTCAGTGAAGATCGCCAGCACTGCCTCGGACTCGACCTGACTACCCGCCTCGGCCCTGATCTCGGAGAGGGTGCCGTCGGTCGGTGCCACCACTTCCAGCACCACCTTGTCGGTCTCGATCTCGGCCAACACCTCATCGCGCGTGACGGCTTCGCCGACCTGCTTGTTCCAGCTGGCCACGGTGCCTTCCTGGATCGACTCGGGAAAGGTCGGTGCTTTGACTTCGTGCTGCTTACCCCCGCCCGAAGCGGGTTTGTCAACCTTGGCGTCATCCTGCTTCTCGGCCTTGGCGTCATCTTTCTTTTCGGCCTTGGCGTCAGACTTCTTGGCCTTTCCTTCACCGATGCGGCCCAGCACCTGCTCGGATTCCACGGTGTCGCCCTCTTCGGCGAGCACCTCGGTGAGGGTGCCGGCTTCCGGTGCCAGCACTTCAAGCACGACCTTGTCGGTCTCGATCTCGACGATCAATTCGTCGCGCTCGACGCTATCACCGGCCTTCTTGTGCCAGGCGGCAACGCTGCCCTCGGCAACGGATTCCGGAAAGGTTGGGGCCTTGATCTCGGTAGCCATGTCGTTTCCCTTGTCTGTTCTATCTCGTCCCGGTGGCGTGCCTTACAGATTGAAGGCGTCTTCTACCAACTGGCGCTGCTGTTCGATGTGGACGGACATGTAGCCCGCGGCGGGTGCTGCAGAGGCCGGACGCCCGGCGAACTTGAGCTCACCGCCCAGGTTGCTCTTGAGCATGTCGGCCACGGCCCGCAAATGATGCTGGCTCGAATACCAGGCGCCCTGATTGAGCGGCTCCTCCTGGCACCACGCCACGTCGGTAACATTGACGTAATCCTTGAGCGCCTCGAACAGTTCCTCCTTGGGGAAAGGGTAGAGCTGCTCGATGCGGACAATGGCGACGTCCTGACGGTCGTTCTCGTCACGCCAGTTGGCCAGGTCATAGTAGACCTTACCGGCGCACAGGATGACCCGCTCCACCTGGCCGGGGTCGCGCTCGCCCTGGTCAGGCAGCACCATCTGGAAGCGGCCGGTAGCCAGCTCATCGAGACTGGAGGTGGCGTCCTTGTGACGCAGCAGGCTCTTGGGCGACATCACCACCAGTGGTTTTCTTACCTTTCGGATCACCTGGCGACGCAGCAGATGGAAGATCTGTGCCGGCGTGGTCGGCACACAAACCTGCATGTTGTGCTCGGCGCACATCTGCAGGAAGCGCTCAAGGCGTGCCGAAGAGTGCTCGGGCCCCTGACCCTCGTAACCATGAGGTAACAGCATGGTCAAACCGCACAGGCGTCCCCACTTGGTCTCGCCGGAGGAGATGAACTGATCCACCACCACCTGAGCGCCGTTGAAGAAATCACCGAACTGGGCTTCCCAGACGACCAGGTGGTTGGGCGCCGTGGTGGCAAAGCCGTACTCGAACGCCAGCACCGCCTCCTCGGAAAGATAGGAGTCGTGGATGGTGAAGCGAGGCTGACCGTCGGCCATATGCTGCAGCGGTACGAAAGCGCTGCCATCCTTCTGGTTATGCACCACCGCATGGCGGTGAGAAAAGGTGCCGCGGCCCACATCCTGACCGGTGATGCGCACCGGATGGCCGTCATCAAGCAGGGTGGCATACGCCAGGGTCTCGGCGAAGCCCCAGTTCAGCGCCAAGCCGCCGGCCTGCATCTTGCGGCGATCAGCATAGATCTTGGCAACCTGACGCTGCACCTCGACCCCGTCCGGGACTTCGCACATCCTGGCAGCCAGACGCTGAAGGCGCTTCATCTCGACGGCGGTGTCGGCATGACCGGTCCACTCATGCCCCAGGTAGGGTTTCCAGTCGACAAACAGCGAGGTGTTGGGCTCCTGCACCAGGGCGTTGGCCACGTGATTGCCGGCCATCAAGTCCTCGCGGTAGGTCTCGATCATCGCCTTGGCGTGCTCCTCGGAGAGCACGCCCTGCGCGACCAGCCGCGCCGCATAGATCTCGCGAGCGGTCTTCTGCTCGCGGATCTTCCGGTACATCATCGGCTGAGTCCCACTGGGCTCGTCGGCCTCGTTGTGGCCGCGGCGGCGATAGCAGACCAGATCGATCACCACATCCTTCTTGAACTGCTGACGGAAATCGAGTGCCACCTGGGTCGCGTGCAGCACCGCATCAGGGTCGTCGCCGTTGACGTGAAAGATGGGCGCCTGGACCATCTTCGCGATGTCGGTGCAGTATTCGGTGGAGCGAGTATCCAGCGGATTGGAGGTGGTGAAACCAACCTGGTTGTTGATCACGATGTGGATCGTGCCGCCGGTCTTGTAGGCGCGAGTCTGGGACATCTGGAACGTCTCCATGACCACGCCCTGACCGGCGAAGGCGGCGTCGCCATGAACGTTGATCGGCAGCACTTTGCTGCCATCCCTGTCGTCGCGACGATCCTGGCGGGCGCGCACCGAGCCCTCGACCACCGGGGAGACGATCTCCAGGTGGGAGGGGTTGAAGGCCAGTGCCAGGTGCACTTCCCCGCCCGGACTCATGACGTTGGAGCTGAAACCCTGGTGGTACTTGACGTCGCCGGAGCCACGTTCGATGACCTTCTTGCCGTCAAACTCCTCGATCAGCTCGCCGGGATTCTTGCCGAGGATGTTGACCAGCAGGTTGAGACGGCCACGGTGGGCCATGCCGATCACCATCTCCTTGATGCCATAGCCGCCGCCGCGCTGGATCAGCTCGTCCATCATGGGGATGAAGGTCTCGCCGCCCTCCAGACCAAAGCGTTTGGTACCCGGGTACTTGGACGCCAGGTAGTTCTCCAGGCCCTCGGCGGCGGTCAACCGCTCGAGTACATGCTTACGTACCTCGTTGCCGAACTTGGGCGCGCTGCGGACCGATTCAAAGCGCTGCTGCAGCCAGCGCTTCTCCTCGGTATCGACGATATGCATGATCTCGCAGCCGATGGAACGGCAGTAGGTCTGCTCCAGCGCCTCGACGATCTCCTTGAGCGGAGCCCGATCCAGTCCCAGAAAAAAGGAACCGGTCTGGAACTCGGTATCCATGTCGCTCTTGGAGAGCTGATGGAAAGAAAGGTCGAGATCGGGAACCGGCGTCGGGCTTCGCAGTCCGAGCGGATCAATGTTGGCCTTTTGATGACCGCGGAAGCGGTAGGCGTTGATCAACTGGAGAACCTTGACCTGCTTCCTGTTCTCTTCACCGTCGGAGGCAGTCGGCGCCAGGGCAGTGCGGCGAGCCTGGCCCAGCTGGTAGAACTGTTCTCGAATCGGGGAAAGCGGGACGTCCTGGGAGGCGCTGCCTTCAGGGGCCGGCAACTGATCGAAGTAGTTGCGCCACTCGTCCGGAACAGCGGCGGGATCATCGAGGTATTGCTCGTAGAGCGCTTCCACATAGTGGGCATTGCCACCACTGACGTGGGAGGAGCGCCACATCAACTCCATTATGCCTTGTTGCATGTCTCGGTCACCCTGCACTGATGGGGTGGTATCGGCGCCAACCCACGCGGGGCGCGGCGACATCGGTAGTGCCCTGCCGGTGGGGCCAATCTCATTCCGGCGCTAACGGCCATCGGCCGAGAGCCTTGAATTTCATGGTCAAAAGCCGGTGCACTGGGCACCGGCTCTTGACGCTTTTGTGCCATCTTTCGGCTGCGACACGCTGTCGCAGCCGAAATCAGAGGGCCATGATAACAAGCTCAGGCCCACCTTTTAAGTGGCATTAAGTGGCATTGGCCAGCAACATGTCGCGGATCTTGCCGATCGCCCGGGTGGGGTTGAGCCCCTTGGGGCAGACCGCCACGCAGTTCATGATGCCGCGGCAGCGGAACACGGAAAACGGATCCTCCAGCTCAGACAGACGCTCTCCGGTCGCGGTATCGCGGGAGTCGGCCAGGAAGCGGTAAGACTGCAGCAGGCCGGCCGGGCCAACGAACTTGTCCGGATTCCACCAGAACGACGGACAGGAAGTCGAACAGCAGGCACACAGAATGCACTCGTAAAGGCCGTCGAGCTTGTCGCGGTCCTCCGGCGACTGCAGACGCTCGATGGCCGGCGCCGGGGTGTCGTTCTGCAGATACGGCTGGATGCGCTCGTACTGCTTGTAGAACAAGCCCATGTCGACCACGAGGTCGCGGATAACCGGCAGGCCCGGCAGAGGACGCAGCACCAGTTTATTGCCCTTGATCACCTCGGAAAGGGGGGTGATGCAGGCCAGGCCGTTCTTGCCGTTCATGTTCATGCCGTCGGAACCACAGACACCTTCGCGGCAGCTGCGGCGGTAGGCCAGGCCGTTGTCGTCTTCCTTCATCATGTGAAGGACGTCCAGCACCATGACGTCACGGCCCTGGGTGTCGACCTGGAACTCCTGCATGTAGGGCGCGGAGTCGGTTTCCGGGTTGTAGCGGTAGATGGATACCTGAAGCGTGGACATCGTGACTCACCCTTGTAGTTGCTGAGTTAGTAGGTGCGTACTTTCGGCTCGAAGGTGTCGACAGTCTTGGGCGTGAAGTTGACATCGCGCTTGGCGAGCCGCTTGTCGGCCGGAAAGTAGAGCGAGTGCTTCAGCCAGTTGACGTCGTCACGGTCCGGATAGTCGTAGCGGGAATGCGCGCCACGGCTCTCCTTGCGCTCCAGGGCCGAGATGGCGGTAGCTTCGGCCACTTCCATCAGGTTATCCAGCTCCAGGGCTTCGACGCGCGCCGTGTTGAAGGCGTTGGTCTTGTCCGGCAGATAGGCGTTGGCGATACGCTCGCGCAGTTCGGCCAGTTGCCCGACACCCTTCTGCATGTTCTCTTCCTCACGGAACACGCCAAACGAGTTCTGCATGATGCTCTGCAGTGCGCGCTTGAGCTCAGGCACCGTCTCGCCGCCCTTGGACTCGTTCCAGCGGTTCATGCGCTTCATGGCCGATTCGATATCAGACTCTGAGGCGTCGAGGTACTCGATACCCTCGTTGAGCGCGCCCTCAATGAACATGCCGGCCGCGCGGCCGAAGACCACCAGGTCGAGCAGCGAGTTGCCGCCCAGGCGGTTGGCGCCGTGGACCGACACGCAGGCCGCCTCGCCGCAAGCGAACAGACCATTGATGATCTGGTCGTTGCCGTCGGTGTCCTGCATGATCGCCTGGCCATGCACATTGGTGGGAATCCCGCCCATCATGTAGTGGCAGGTCGGCACCACCGGGATCGGCTCCTTGGCCGGGTCCACGTGGGCGAAGGTCTTGGAAAGTTCGACGATACCGGGAAGGCGCTTGCCGAGCACTTCCTCGCCCAGATGGTCGAGCTTCAAGAAGACGTGATCACCGTTTTCACCACAGCCACGACCCTCGAGAATCTCCATGACCATGGAGCGTGCCACCACGTCGCGGCCGGCCAGGTCTTTGGCGTTGGGCGCATAGCGCTCCATGAAGCGCTCGCCGTCCTTGTTGACCAGATAACCCCCCTCACCGCGGCAACCCTCGGTGACCAGAGTGCCTGCACCGTAGATGCCGGTCGGATGGAACTGCCACATCTCCATGTCCTGCATCGGGAAGCCGGCGCGCAGCGCCATGCCGATACCGTCGCCAGTGTTGATCAGCGCATTGGTGGTGGAGGCGTAGATGCGACCCGCACCGCCGGTGGCCAGCACAGTGGCCTTGGACTTGACGTGCACGATCTCGCCAGTCTCGATGTCCATGGCGATACAGCCCACCACGTCGCCGTTGGCGTTCTTGACCAGATCCACCGCATACCACTCGTTGAGGAAGGTGGTGTCGTTTTTAAGATTATTCTGATAGAGGGTGTGCAGCAGGGCGTGCCCGGTACGGTCGGCCGCCGCACAGGTGCGGGAGGCCTGACCACCGGCACCGAAGTCCTTGGACTGACCACCAAACGGACGCTGATAGATGCGGCCGTTGTCGAAGCGGGAGAAGGGCAGACCCATGTGTTCAAGCTCGAACACCGCCTTGGGACCCTCGGAACACATGTATTCGGCAGCATCCTGATCGGCGATATAGTCGCCGCCCTTGACGGTGTCATACATGTGCCAGCGCCAGTCGTCATCGGGATCGGCAGACGCGATAGCACAGGTGATCCCGCCCTGGGCGGAAACGGTGTGAGAGCGTGTCGGGAATACTTTGGACAGTACGGCAGTCTTCTTGCCGGACTTGGCCAACTCGAGTGCGGCCCGCAGACCAGCACCGCCACCGCCGATAATAATGGCGTCGAAAGAAAGGCTACGCAGGTTGGACATGGTTCAGGCTCCCCACAGAATCTGAATGCCCCAGACCAGGAATACAAAGATGGCCAGGATGATGGCAGTCTGGGCGCCGACGCGAATGCCTGTCGGCTTGATGTAGTCGGTCGTCACGGTCCACAGGCCGACCCAGGCGTGGGCAGACAGCGACACGAAGGCCAGCAGTGAGAAGATCCGCATCCAGGTCTCGGCGAACAAGCCACTCCAGGTGGCAAAGTCCAGGCCCGGATTGAACAGCAGGTAGGCGACGATGAAGAGGGTGTAGATCGCCAGGATGACCGCCGATACACGCTGGATGAGCCAGTCGGACAGGCCGCTGCGGCCGAAATTGGTGATGTTGGTTACCATACCCAGACTCCCGCCAGAATGATCAGGACCGCACTCACCACCACGGTGATCTGTGCTTTCTTGTGGCCGCCCTCGAGGGTCACACCGATGTCCATATCCATCACCAGGTGCTTGATACCAGCCACGAAGTGATAGGACAGCGCCGACAGCAGGCCCCAGGCGATCAGTTTGACCAGGAAATTGTTGGCCAGCGCATCACTGACGGCGGCGAAGCCCGCCGGAGACGACAGCGACTTGCTGAGGGCCCAAAAGGCAAAGATCAGGCCGACAAACAGGATCACACCGGTAATGCGGTGAGCGATGGAGGTCAGGGCGGGAAGTGGAAACTGTATCGTGGACAGATCCAGATTTACGGGTCGTTTGCTATTCACGGCTCTACACACTCTCTATGGCCCACTTGACAACAGGACGGGCAAGGCCCGAGCGGGCGGTGGTTTCGGGAGGTAGCGGCGCTTGCCGTGATGCAGGGCAAGACCGCCTGTTCCTGCCAGTCGCGCGGGGTGGATTATAAGGACATGGCCAGGCCATGACAAACGAAGCGGTGACTAACTAGACCATGGTGCAAAGGCCTCCGCCTCCTCGACCAGGCCATCTTGGCGCTGTTTCTGCGCGCTGCTGCACACGGATGGTGCGCAGCATCAATTATTATACAATACCTCTACCATAAGCAAGGCAATGCACAGTAGTCGGGTCGCCATGGGCTAATTGACAATCGCTGGAACGCTTCTATAGTGGGCTGACATTTTTCGCCGGATATCGCTGGGAACTCGCCAGTGAAATAATGACTTATCGCCCCAATACGAACTCGAGAGGAGGCCTCCATGGCTGACAGGAAAGCGACGCTGACAGTAGACGGTCTGGACAAGACGATCGAGCTGCCTGTCTATTCGGGCACCATGGGCCCGGATGTCATCGACGTGCGCGGGCTGGGTGCTGAAGGTCTGTTCACCTATGACCCCGGTTTCATGGCCACCTCCTCTTGCCAGTCGGCCATCACCTATATCGATGGTGGCAAAGGCGTTCTGCTGCACCGGGGCTACCCGATCGACGAGCTGGCCAAGGAGTCCAACTTCGTCGAGATGTGCTATCTGCTCCTGTTCGGCGAATTACCGGATGATGAGCAGTATGCCGATTTCGAGTCGCGGGTCCGCAACCACACCATGGTCCATGACCAGATCAACAACTTCTTCAAGGGCTTCCGCCGCGACGCCCATCCGATGTCGATCCTGTGTGGTGTGGTGGGTGGCCTGGCCGCCTTCTATCACGATCACATGGACACCAATATCGAGGAGGATCGCATCATCAGTGCGATCCGCCTGATCGCCAAGATGCCGACCATCGCCGCGATGTCCCATAAGTACAATGTAGGCCAGCCGTTTAACTACCCGCGCAACGATCTGAGCTATGCAGAGAATTTTCTCTACATGATGTTCAGCAACCCTTGCGAGGAATACGTGATCAACCCGGTCTACGCCAAGGCCATGGACCGCATCTTCATGCTTCACGCGGACCACGAGCAGAATGCTTCCACCTCGACGGTTCGCCTGGCGGGCTCCACTGGCGCTAACCCCTTCGCCTGCATCAGTGCCGGCATCGCGGCGCTCTGGGGTCCGGCTCACGGCGGGGCCAATGAGGCGGTGCTGAAGATGCTTGACGAGATCGGCGATGACTCCGAGGAGAACATCCAGCGCTTCATCGACAAGGCCAAGGACAAGGATGATCCCTTCAAGCTGATGGGCTTTGGCCATCGCGTCTACCGCAACTTCGATCCACGCGCCAAGGTGATGAAGGAGAGCTGCGACGAAGTCCTGGCGGAGCTGGGCATGGCCGACGACCCGCAGCTCAAGATCGCCAAGCGCCTGGAGCAGATCGCCCTGGAAGACGAGTTCTTCATCGAGCGCAAGCTCTACCCCAACGTCGACTTCTATTCCGGCATCATTCTCAAGGCCATGGGCATCCCGACCAATATGTTCACCGTGATCTTCGCGGTGTCTCGCACCATCGGCTGGATCTCCCACTGGAACGAGATGCTCAGCGACAGCTACAAGATTGGTCGTCCCCGGCAGCTCTACACCGGGCATACCCAGCGTGACTATCCGACCAAGTAACCCGACTGAGGCGGCCCAGGCCGCATGCGCTACTCTTCAGAAAGCCGCCTCCGGGCGGTTTTCTGCGTCATGACCTCCTCCACCCCAAGAACAGTGAGCAATCCGTATGAGCAACCGTATCTCCACCGTCGCCTTTATCGGCCTTGGCGTGATGGGCTACCCCATGGCCGGTCACCTGGCTCGCGCCGGCCTCACCGTTCGCGTCTTCAACCGCACCGCCGCCAAGGCCGAGACCTGGGCCAATGAATACGGCGGTAGCCACCATCCCACGCCTCGGGAGGCCGCCACCGGCGCCGACCTGGTGCTGGTCTGCGTGGGCAATGACGACGACGTTCGCCAGGTCACCGGCGGCGACGACGGTGCGCTGCACGGGATGGCCGAGGGTAGCCTGCTGATAGACCACACGACGGCATCGGCGGAACTCGCCCTGGAGCTCGACGCTGCCTGCCGTGAGCGCGGCATCGGCTTTATTGACGCCCCGGTCTCCGGCGGTCAGCAGGGGGCAGAGAATGGTGCCCTGACCGTCATGTGCGGTGGCAATGACGCCGATTTCGCCCGCGCCGAGAGCACCCTTGAACACTTCGCCAAGGCAGTGACCCTGATGGGTCCCGCCGGCAGCGGCCAATTGACCAAGATGGTCAATCAGATCTGTATCGCCGGACTGGTTCAGGGCCTTGCCGAGGGCCTGCACTTCGCCGAGCAGGCCGGCCTCGATCAGCAGCGCGTGATTGACGTCATCTCCAAGGGGGCCGCCGGCTCCTGGCAGATGGAGAACCGCCACGGCACCATGATCGCAGACGAATACGAACACGGCTTCGCCGTCGACTGGATGCGCAAGGATCTTGGCATCTGCCTGGAGCAGGCTCGTCGCCTCCAGGCCCGCTTGCCTGTCACCGCCTTGGTGGACCAGTTCTACGCCGACGTCCAGGTGATGGGCGGAGGGCGCTGGGACACCTCCTCGCTGCTGCGCCGACTGCGTGCCGTGGGCCACCGCTGAGCAAAGGGGGCGACGCCCTCGGGCGCCGCCCCCTATCTTTCCCGGCAGCCTGAATCGGCTGCCGTTTTCAGGTTGACAAATCTCATGCTGTGGGCATTCGTGCGACCCCGATTCGTTGTCCACACAATCTGTGGATAAACCTGTTCACAACCACTCGAAAAAGCCGTCAAATCGCCATGAACTGGGGCCTGGGCTTAGATTGATCAATTTTTAACCTTGTTTAACCTGCTGATTTTAATGGTTTTTATGAAAAAGCCTGTGATCACGGGCGATTGCGCGCCTCCTGTGCACAGACAGTCAGGCAGAACCCCGCCTAGTGGACAAGTCAAGCAAAATTCACCCTGAAAAAGGGATCATGAGGAGGCAAATCTGAGAGAGACATCGACGCTGGCGGTTGACGCTGGACAATGAAAAAGGGCACTCGGAAGAGTGCCCTTTTCAGAAAGAGTGGCGTCCCATAGGGGGTTCGAACCCCTGTTACCGCCGTGAAAGGGCGGTGTCCTAGGCCACTAGACGAATGGGACGCAAAGGCTTCAAGGCTATGGTTGGTGGAGCCTAGCGGGATCGAACCGCTGACCTCGACACTGCCAGTGTCGCGCTCTCCCAGCTGAGCTAAGGCCCCGTACCCTGAAGACGAGTCGCATATTACTGATTCGACTCGTCTTCGTCAACACGAAATCACGCGAGTTCGCAGAACTCCTTCTCGAAGCGTTTGGCCTGCTTCTTGGAAACGCCGCCGAGCACCTCGATGGCGTGGCGAAGCCTTGCCCGAGTCATGTCGGAGCCTAGAATCGCCATGGCGTCCATCACCGAGGTGCTGGCGGTGGAGCCTGTGATCGCGATAAATACGGGAGCCAGAAACTCCTTCATCTTCAGATCGAAGTGGGCCGCCAGCCCCTTCACTTCAATCAGCAGCGTTTCCTTGTGCCAGGCCGGCACGAGTTCGAAGCGCCACACCAGGAACTGCAGCAGCCTGAGCAGATCCTCGCGACCCAGCTTGACGGTATCGAAATGCTCTTCGGTGATGCGCGGCAGGCCAGAGAAAAAATGACCGGCCAGCGGCACAACCTCAGAAAGGGTCTCCACCCGCGGACGTACCTGAGGCAGGATCTCTTTCACGTAACGCTCGTTAAAGGCCCACTCCATCATCGCCTTGAGAAAGGCATCGTCGTCGAGTTCCTCGCGAATGTAGCGACCGTTGAGCCAGGTGAGCTTCTCCAGATCGAACACCGGGCCACCCAGTGAGACGCGCTGGATATCGAAATGGGCCATCATTTCATCGAGACTGAACTTCTCGCGCTCGTCCGGCATTGACCAGCCCATACGGCCCAGATAGTTGGTCACCGCCTGGGGTAGGTAGCCCATGCGCCGGTAGTAGTTGATCGACGTGGGGTTCTTACGTTTGGAAAGCTTCGACTTGTCTGGATTGCGCAGCAACGGCATATGGCAGAGCTCAGGCATTTCCCAGCCAAAATACTCGTAAAGCAGTTGGTGCTTGGGCGCCGAGTTGATCCACTCCTCGCCGCGAAGCACGTGAGTGATGCCCATCAGATGGTCATCGACCACGTTGGCCAGGTGGTAGGTGGGCATGCCATCGGACTTGAGCAGGATCTGAGCATCCACCTGAGCCCAATCCACCTCGATGATGCCGCGCAGCATGTCCCGGATTACACAGGTGCCCCCCGCAGGTACCGCCATGCGCACGACGTAAGGCCACTCCTCGCGCTCGCGGCGGGCCTGCTCATCCGAGGACAGGACCAGATCAGAGGACTTGAGCGCCAGCTGCATGCCAGCTGCCTTGCGCGCCTCGCGCAACTCATCGAGCTCCTCGCTGGTGCGGTAGCACTTGAAGGCGTGACCCGCCTCGATCAGCTGGCGGGCGTATTCAGCGTAGATGTCGCCGCGCTCGCTCTGACGGTAGGGGCCATGGGGGCCACCCACATCGGGGCCTTCGTCCCAATCGAGGCCCAGCCAGCGCAGTGAATCGAGGATCATCTGTTCCGACTCGGGCGTTGAGCGCATCCGGTCGGTATCTTCGATGCGGAGAATGAATTGACCACCGTGCTGACGGGCGAAGCAGAGGTTGAAAAGCGCGATGTAGGCGGTGCCAACGTGGGGATCGCCGGTCGGCGACGGCGCGATACGCGTGCGTACTGTCATGTCGTTGCGGTGTCCCGAATCCGATGGTGAATGAATCGACATATTATACGCACCTGTGGGCCGCCTCGGCAGCCGTCACGGGGAATCATCCAACGAGATCGTGGTCAATCACAGCCCCTATGACCCGACCAATCTGGAGAGCGCCATGCTCACGCAACTTCCCGAGGGCTTTACCACGCTGGTGACCGGCGCCGGTGGCGGTATCGGCAATGCAGTGGTGGATGCCCTGCTGGCCAGTCCCAGAACGGGGCGGGTGATCGGCGTGAGCCGAGAGCCACGCCCCCGTGCGACTGATGACCGTTTCGAGGCACTGACGGCCGACCTGACCACCTCCGAGGGGCGCGAGGCACTGGTTTCATACCTCGACGGCACGCCACTTCACCTGACCTTCAATACCATCGGCATGCTTCATGATGACGCGCTCGGCATTCACCCCGAGAAGCGGCTCGACGACCTGACTCCCCAGGCAATGGCGAGACTCTTCGATGTCAATGCCATGACGCCAGCCTTGTTGCTCCAGGCCCTGCAACCAAGCCTCAAGGGCCAGCACCCGGCGCTGGTAGCAAGTCTCTCTGCCCGGGTCGGCTCCATCGAGGACAATCGCCTGGGTGGCTGGTATGCCTATCGGGCCAGCAAGGCGGCTCACAACATGCTGATGAAAACTGCCGCCATTGAGCTGCGCCGGCTCAACCCGAACCTCGCCGTCGCCTGCCTGCATCCTGGCACCACCGATACGGCCCTCTCACGCCCCTTCCAGGCCCGTGTGCCAGCGGGCAAGCTGTTCAGCCCAGCCTTCGTGGCCGAACAGCTGTTGCAGGTGCTGGAACAGCGCCGCCCCGGAGACGGTGCCAGCTTCCATGACTGGGCCGGAGAGACCGTGGCCTGGTGATCAGCATAAGCGGTTAATCAACGTTGACGCGCGATATTGCACAGCCGCAAAGGATCCCTGATGATCTTTTGCGGCTTTTTATAACATTCAGATAACGCAGAACACGCGACAACAGGATGGAGAGATGGATTCATTAGGCCCGCGCATCAAGGAGCTCCGGGTGGAAGCCAACCTTAATAAGGCTGCCTTGGCCCGTCGAGTTGGCGTCTCCGATGTGACCATCTCCTACTGGGAGTCCGGCGCCATTCGCCAGATTGGCCACGAGCGGCTAGTGGCCCTGGCCCTGGCCTTGGGTTGCCCGCTATCGAGGCTTCTCGAGGGCGGCAGCTCGCACCGCCCAACCCCCCTTTACTTATGCCACCGCCCCCCCGCCCCCTGGCAGGATCCTGCCTACGGCCATATCGAAGTGCCTCTGGACCTACTGCCCAGCTACCAAGCCCCAACGTGGCACAAGGAGTGCTACCTATTGACGCCGGCGCCGGGCGAAACCTTCGATTTCCTGTCGGATCACGATCTCGTTGCCGTGGCCCCAACGGAGCGCTTTCGCCAGCCAGGCCTCTACCTGGTGGAGGAGAACGGTCGGCTAGGCGTTCGCCGGGTCTCCCAGCGGGAAGACGGGGCGCTGCAGTTCACCCAACAGGATGACGACACCGGCTACCTTGCGGCCCCAGACACCCGGCTGCTGGGCATGCTGCTGGCCCGCTGGCAGGCCTCCTCGCTCTGAGACGGCGCTGGTCACCCCAGGCACGGCTCGCTCTCCATCCTCCCCTTGTGCTATTCGAATCCCCGCACCTCGACGCTATCGTGGGTGCGGCGCGGCTCGTTTCCAATCAAGAAACGCCGCGAGGCGCTCGCCACCTGCCCTAGACCGTGGCGCGAGGTGCTCACCAGCGAACCACTCAGATGCTCGCCCCGCTCGCCGATACGAGCACGAACCTCTTCGGGCTGCACGCTGGCCTCGGAGAGATTAACGGCGATGGCATAGCCGCCGTCCGGAAGGCCGCTGCCCGAACCGAAGGGGCCAGCCCGGAAGCGGCCTTCAGCCAGCGTTGTTCGCTCTTGCCAGCGAACCCCGCTCGCCTCTCGCTGAACCACGACTTGCAGGCGAGAGTTATCCGGCAGATTACTCTCCCCCTCCACCAGCAGACGCCTGTCACTCCCCAGCGTGACCGAAAACTCGATCGTTACCGGCTCGTCAAAAGGGTCCACCGCAGGCTCAGGCGCCGAGGTGTCAGGAGCGTAAGGCTGAGCAACCGGTTCCGGTTCGTCCTGCGCCTCCCCGCTCTCAGTACCGTTTCCGCCACATCCCGCCAACAGCAACAGCATGACGCCGAGGCCGAACCATCGATACCACACGTTCATGCATGACCTCCGAAGCGATGATTCACTGACCTAAGGCTATCACCGGCTCGGGCTGCCCGTCCTGTCTGTCACTCAACGTAGCTCGGCACAGTGTCGGCAAAGTGTGGTGAAGGGCACGGCGTCGAGACGCTCAGGCGCAATCGGTTCCTCGCAGGCCTCACAGACGTCACCCTCGCCGGCATCGATGCGCGCCAGGGCGTGCATCACCTGGCGCAGCTCCTCCTCGGACTCACTTTCCAGGGCGTCGATGACCTCGTCGTTCTGCAACTCGATAGCCTGTTCTTCCATGTCCTTGTCCAGCGGCCCACCGCGCTGCTCCTTGTGGGCCCTGTATCGCTCGATTCGCGCGATCAGGTCCTCGCGCAAGCCTTCCAGCACGCCTTTTCGATCCGTCATGCTCTCCCCTCCTGTCGTCGTGATGTGTGCTGCGGCGTCCAGGCGGCGCTGCACCGACCTACGTCATCGCACATTGCTGCATTGACCTGCCTCGCTCCGCGTCAAGGCTTGATCTCTGGGCAGTGCTAGCCGCCAGGGAACGGTGCCCATCGCACGGCGTTTTCCTCTACACTGCTGCCCCTAGTGCCCGAGTCTAGGGCGTTATGTCAGGTATCACACGTATTCGCAGAAGGAGTGAGGGCATTGGATCCCATCTGGTGGTTGGCCTACCTGGCCCTGGGCGGCCTTGTCGGTTTGATGGCCGGACTGCTGGGCATCGGCGGCGGCGGCATCATGGTGCCGATCCTGACCTCGCTGTTCGTGATCCAGGGCGTCCCCCACGAGCATATCGCCCATCTGGCGCTGGGTACCGCCATGGCAGCCATCGTGCCGTCCGCCTCGGCCAGCCTCTGGTCGCACCATCGGCATGGCGCGGTACGCTGGCACATCGTGCGCCACATCACTCCTGCCATCCTCGCCGGCACCTTCCTGGCGACCTTTATCGCCGCCTTGATACCCACCCGTGGCCTGGCGGTGTTCTTCGCCGCCTTCATGGTGCTGATGTCGCTGCAGATGCTCGCCAACCTGAAGCCCAAGCCTAGCCGCACCCTGCCGGGACCGATCGGCCTATCCGGTGCGGGGCTGGGTATCGGCGGTATTTCCGCGCTGGCGGCCATCGGCGGCGGTTCGCTGACCGTGCCTTTTCTGACCTGGTGCAACGTCCGCTTGCCCCATGCCATCGGCACCTCGGCCGCGGTGGGGCTGCCGATCGCCCTGGCCGGGGCGCTCGGCTACCTCATCAACGGCTGGGCAACCGCCGGCCTGCCGGATGCCGCCTGGGGCTATGTCTACCTGCCCGCCCTGCTGCTCATGGCGCCGTTCAGCATCCTCGCCGCGCCCATCGGCGCCAGGCTCGCGCACCGCCTGCCAGTGGGGATCCTCAAGCGGGTGTTCGCCTTCATGCTGATGGCTCTGGCGCTGCAGATGCTCTACACGGTGTTCACCGCCTGAGACCCCGTCGATCAATACCGGCTATGGATATTCTCGCCCGAGATACCCGTCAGGTCATGCCGAGGGCCGCATAGCCCTCTTCGGTCAGCGTCAAGGTCTCGCCGAGTCTCGAGCCGGTATGTGGCACCACCGTGATCAGACCCATCTTCTCCAGGACTGCGATATCCTCACGCAGCGCCGGGAGCAGGGCATCCTCGTCGGAATGGTCGAAGGGCGAGGACAATACCCCGCCATGCTGCAGCACGCGGGTCAGCAGCTCCAACTGGTGGTCAGTGAGGTTGTGAGGCATGGCCATCTCCTTGAAGGACAAATTCCAGGGTTACTGCCGATCGCTCTTGCCGATCGCTCTTGAAGCGTATGCATAGGCGCTGGATGGGTGATGCCACAAACTTTACTCTGCGCGGCCTAGCCTGTCAGGCCGCGGTGACCATTCAGCGTCACGAACTGGACCCGCTCGCCTTCTCCATAGCCGGCTGGGAGTGGACGGAGACAACGGCGGCGACATGGGCAACCCGAGACATGGACTGGTAAACTGCACGACTTCCCAGAACAACCCCGTGATGCCCGATGCCCCAGCTCGACCGTACGTTTTCCGTCGCTCCGATGATGGATTGGACGACCCGCGACTACCGCGCGTTCGCCCGCACCTTGACGCACCGTGCGCTGCTCTATACCGAGATGGTCACCACCGGTGCCATCCTCCACGGCAGCCCGCGGGAACGTTTCCTGGGCTTCGACGAGGTAGAGCACCCGCTGGCCCTGCAGCTGGGCGGCAGCGATCCCGGCGAGCTGGCCGAGTGTGCGGCCATCGCCGAGGCCTGGGGCCATGACGAGGTCAACCTGAACGTGGGCTGCCCCAGCGACCGAGTGCAGAACAACCTGATCGGCGCCTGCCTGATGGGCCATCCGGAGAAGGTCGCCGCCGCGGTGCGGGCCATGCGCGAGGCGGTCTCCATCCCGGTCACCGTGAAGTGCCGCATCGGCATCGATGACCAGGACGAGGACGCCGACCTTACGCGTTTTATCGCCACCGTGGCCGACGCCGGCTGTGACACCTTCATCCTTCACGCCCGCAAGGCCTGGCTCCAGGGCCTCTCCCCCAAGGAGAATCGCGATATCCCGCCGCTGAACTACCCCCGGGTGCACCGGCTCAAGGCGAGTCGCCCGGAGCTGCATATCGGCATCAACGGCGGCATCAAGACCCTCGCCGAGGGCCGCGCGCAGCTCGAACACGTGGACAGCGTGATGGTAGGCCGCGAGGCCTACCAGAATCCCTGGCTGCTGGCCGGGGTGGATGCGGCCTTCTACGGCGAGCCAGGGCCGGCGACCAGCCGCCACGCGGCGGCACGGGCCTTTCGCCCCTACATCGCTCACCGCCTCGAGCAAGGGGCCAAGCTCAACCATATCACCCGCCACCTGCTGGGCCTGTTCCAGGGCCAGCCCGGGGGGCGTCGTTTTCGCCGCCACCTCTCCGAGAATGGCCACCTGGACGGCGCCTGCCTGCGCGTCTTCGACGACGCCCTGAGCCTGGTCCCGGAGCGCGATACCGCACCGGCCTGAACCGGACCGGCCTGGAAAACACGCAAGGTGAAAACGCGACCGGAGCCATGTTGGCCCCGGTCGTCGGCTGGAAGATGGTCGGATCGAATCTCGCCAGTACGGCGGTGAGATCCGTATCAATCGAGTCGGTCCAGCACTCCCCCCACCGCATCGAAAAGCCGCTCCAGCTCCGCCTCGGAGCTGCCGAAGGGCGGACCAAACTGCAGGGTGTCGCCACCGTAGCGCACGTAGAAGCCCGCCTCCCACAGCGCCAGGTGGGCATCCCGCGGGCGGATGGTGGGGTCTCCCTCCCGTGGCGCCAGTTGAATGGCGCCGGCCAACCCATAGTTGCGGATGTCCACCACCCAGGGCCGGCCCTTCAACGCATGCAGCTTCGCCTCGAAGGCCGGAGCGATGGCGCGAACCTGGGCCGGGAAGTCCTCGCGCTCGAACAGCTCAAGGGCCGCCAGGGCCGCCGCACAGGCCACCGGGTGACCGCTGTAGGTGTAGCCATGGGGGAACTCGATGGCGTGCCGGGGCCCGCCGGCGTGCATGAAGGTGTCGAAGATCTCGCCGGAGGCGACCACCGCCCCCATGGGCACCGCACCGTTGGTAAGCTGCTTGGCGAGGGTCATCATGTCGGGCACCACGCCGAAGGACTCCGCGCCGGTGCGCGCCCCACTGCGCCCGAAGGCGGTGATTACCTCGTCGAAGATCAGCAGGATGTCATGGGCATCGCAGATCGCCCGCAGCCGCTCGAGATAGCCCTTCGGCGGCACGATCACTCCCGCGGAGCCCGACATCGGTTCGACGATCACCGCGGCGATGCTGGAGGCGTCATGCAGGGCGATCTGTTCCAGCAGCGCGTCGGCCAGCTCGCCGCCCGTCTCGGCCTGGCCCCGCGTAAAGGTCAGGTTCGCCTGCAGGGTGTGGGGCAGATGGGTGACGTCCATCAGCTGGCCATAGTGCTTGCGGTTGCCACCGATCCCGCCAAGGCTGGTGCCGCCCACGTTGACGCCGTGATAGCCCTTGGCGCGTCCGATCATGCGGGTCTTTTCGGGGCGCCCCTTGAGCCGCCAATAGGCCTTGGCCATTTTCACGGCGGTGTCGGCAGATTCGGAGCCCGAATCGGTGAAGAAGACATGGTCGAGCCCCACCGGCATGAGACTGGCTACTTTCTCGGCCAGTTGGAAGGCCAGCGGGTGAGACACCTGAAAGCCCGGCGCATAGTCGAGGGTGCCGAGCTGGCGAGCCACCGCCTGCTGGATCTCGGCACGATTGTGTCCCGCCCCGCAGGTCCATAGCCCCGACAGGGAATCAAACAGCCGCCGGCCGCGATCATCAATGAAGTAGCGCCCCTCCGCTCCGGTAATCACCCGCGGGTTGGCGTGAAAGTCGCGATTGGCGCTGAATGGCATCCAGTAGTGGTGGTTGAGGACACCCGCCCGACCGCTGTCGGAGTGCTGGCCTTCCTCCTGCTGACCTTCTTCCTGTTGGTGCCTGAGATCAAACATGCGGATGTCTCCTCAATAAAGCGAGTCGGGCGGGGGCGTCAGGCTGGAATGGAAGCCCTCGACGGCGCTTTCGGCCTCCTCGATAGCATCGAAACGAGCGACATGAAAGAGTGCCTCGCCCTCGTTGGCCAACGGCAGCCGACTCATGCCGATGACAATACCGTCGGCCATGGAGAGCACCTCCCCTTCCGCGTTGCCGAACGGGTCAGCGACCCGCCCCAGCAGCTCACCCTTGGCCACTCGGGCGCCGAGGCGCACCTGGGGCCGCAGGATGCCGTCGATGGGCGCCCGTGCCCAGCTCGAACCGTTGGCAACCTCCGCCGACGGCGGCTGGCGGCGGCGATGCTCGCCGGTCAGCATGCCCAGTCGGCGCATCACCCTCAGCACGCCGCGCACTCCGGGCGATATCGCCCACTCGTCGAAGCGCAGCGCCTCACCCGCTTCGTAGGTCAGCACCGGGATGCCGCGATTCTGGGCATAGTGGCGCAGGCTACCCTCGCGCAGCTCGGCGTTGAGAATCACCGGTGCGCCGAAGGCATTGGCCATGCGCTCGGTCTCACTGCCGGCCTCCAACTGGGCGCGGATCTGCGGCAGGTTGGTGCGGTGAATCGCACCAGTGTGCAGGTCGATGATATGGGTAGCATGATCAACGATCTGCTCGCGGAACAGCGCCGCCACTCGTCCACCCAACGAGCCCGATTCGCTGCCCGGAAAACAGCGGTTGAGATCTCGTCGGTCGGGCAGGTAGCGGCTGTGCTGCACGAAGCCAAAGACATTGACGATGGGCGCGGCAATCAGGGTACCGCGCAGACCCTTGATCTGCTTCGAGCGAAGCAGCCGACGCACGATTTCCACGCCGTTGATCTCGTCGCCGTGGATGCCGCCGCACACCAGCAGCGTCGGGCCCGATTGACGCCCATGGACCACTTCCAGCGGAATGTAGAGTGGCGCATGGGTGTAGAGCCGGGCTACCGGTACGTCGATCTGCGTTCGGGTGCCGGGGGCGATGCGAGTGCCGGCGAGGTCGAGGGGCGCTCGGGCCATGGCGGAGTCATCCTGTGACGGGGCGAGGGACCCTTTATACCCGGGTTGTCAGGGCGTTGGCGAGGAACGTCGGCGAAGGGGGAGCCCCCAGCCACCAACCATACATTGATGAATGTTAAAATCATGGCAATCCGGTAAACTAATTGCCTTACCGCTTGATGGAGTTCGCCTCGCATGGCGCGAAAGACCAAGGCCGAGGCCGCCGCGACTCGCGAAGCCCTGCTCGATGCTGCCGAGGAGATCTTCCTCGACAAGGGGGTGGCCCGCACTTCCCTGGAACAGATCGCCCGCCACGCTGGCATGACCCGGGGCGCCGTCTACTGGCATTTCAAGAACAAGGCCGACCTCTTCCAGGCGATGCTAAACCGGGTACGCATGCCCTTCAGGGAACTGGTGGAGGAGATAGGCGACCCGAGTTTGACGGAGCGCCCTCTGGAAGCCATTCGCCTGGCCATCCTGAAGGGCTTCGAGCGTCTGGAGCAGCCTCGCTATCGACGGGTATACGCCATCCTGATTCACCATTGCGAGGTGTTCGGCGATATCGACCCCCTGGCCATGCAAAACGAGATGGCCGAGGAAGCCTGCGGTGCCCTCGCCGACTACCTGACCTGCTCATCTCGCCTCGGCCAGCTGCGCGATGATCTCTCCCCCGAGATCGCCGCCGAGCTGATGCAGGCGATGCTCGGCGGGCTGTTCCACGACTGGCTTCGCAACAACGAAGATCTTTCTCTGGTCGCCAAGGGGCGCGTCCTGGTGGATACCCAACTCGCGCTTATGCGCCCAGCCTAGACTCAGTGTGGTGGCCTAGCGGCTACCAGCAAGCCGCAACCGTCTGAGGTGAGCCCGAGCCTCTCGGAACTCCGTCTCGTCCACACTGCGGTAGCTCCCCTCCGTCGTCACGTACTTCACCAGCACCCGACGCTCGCCGGCATGAGGCATGCTGTCGGGTTTGTCGTGCAGACGGACTTCATGGGCAGGATCATCGAGCAGTGCCGCACGTGTCCAGCCTTCGGCATCCGGCCCGGCCAGCACGTCGACGTGTTCCCCCAGCAAGCAGCGCTGGTGGCCGACAAGGTGACGATGAAACCATCGCCGCAACGAGCCACATAGCCTTGCCGCCAACGGCGAGGCAATGGCGAAGGCTCCCCATAGCAGCGCCACCCCCACGGGAATCCGGAATAGCCCCAACGGAAGCCAGCGCAGCAAGGCGAGCTCCACTGTCAGGGTGATGGCCCCTGCCAGCAGCAGCAGCACCGTCAACGCAAACGAAGCCGGCACCCCGGCGAACCCCAGCGCCACCAGTGAACTGGACAGGTAATCCTCTTTCAAGCTGTCATGTTCGAAGAGCTCGAGCGGTAACAGCCGCAGCGCCACCAGCAACCAGTAGAGCAGTACAAGCGGTACCAGCACGCTGAACACCACGACCGGAAAACTCAGGGCAATCTCCAGGGTGACGTTCATGGCAACCTCCTCGTCACAATTGCTTAGCCGACAAATGGATTCTTAAGCTTCACTATAGCCTATCCCGTTTATCGAAGGGGTGCCCCTCAGGAGGCGCACCTTGAATCAACTGATCGCATCAGGTCAGGAGTCGCCCTGCTCGGCACCCGCGGCCCGACGTTGCTCGTCTCCTCCACCGAGTATCCTGCGACGTAACCAGTCGGAAACCGACGCGATCATCGCATAGAAGCTCGGCACGAAGAGGCTGCCCAGCACCGCCACCGAGGCCATGCCCACCGTGACGGTAGTACCGATGTGATGGCTGCTGGTATCGCTGGCACCAGTGGCCAGCGCCAGCGGCAGGGTGCCGAAGATGAACGCCAGGGAGGTCATCACGATGGGTCGGAAGCGCAGCTGGGCCGCGGTGACCGCCGCCTCGCGGATCGACTGGCCCTGTTCCTTGCGCTGCAGCTCGGCGAACTCGACGATCAAGATGGCGTTCTTGGCCGCCAGCCCCACCACCACCAGCATGCCGATCTCCACGTAGACGCTGGTATCGAGCCCGCGCAGGACGATGCCACCAATGCCGCCGAGGAAGGCGAACGGCGTCGCGGTGAGAACCGCCAGTGGCAGCGACCAACTTTCGTACTGGGCCGCCAGAATCAGAAACACCATCAGCATGCCGAAGACGATCGCCAGGGTAGCGGTGCTTCCCATCTGGGTTTCCTGATAGGCGGTGCCGGTCCAGCCCATGCCCCAGTCGTTGCCCAGCGTCTCCTCGACGATCTCCTCCATGGCGGCGACCGCTTGGCCGGAGCTATAGCCCGATGCCGGGCCACCCTGGAACTGGGCACCCAGGTAGACCCCGAATCGCGACACCACCGCCGGCTTGGCTTGACGCTCGAGGGTTACGAACTCCGAAAGCGGGATACGCTCGCCGTTGCCCCCACGCACGAAGACGCTGTTGATATCGTCAGGAGTCCGACGAAACTTATCCTCGTTCTGCAGGTAAACCTGGAAGTTGCGGTTCTGGTAGCTGAAGTAGTTGACGAAGCCGTTGCCGAAGGTATTCGCCAGAGTGGCATTGAGGTCCTGCAGCGCCACGCCATAGCTGAGCGCTTTCTGCTGGTCGATCTCGGCCCGGTAGCCCGGCACGTTGACGTTGAAGGTGGTGAACACCCTCTGCAGGGCCGGATGCTCGCCCGCCGCCTGCATCACCTGCACCGACGCCTGGAAGAGCTCCTGCGGGGAGGCCCCCTCGAAGGACTGCAGATAGCCGGTGAAACCACCGGTGGTAGAGAGCCCCATGATCGGCGGCATATTGAAGGCCATGGCCGAGCCCCCCTGCACCTGCCCCCCCAGCTGCATCACCTGTCCCACCAGCGCCTCGGCGGTGAGCTCACGCTCGCCCCAGGGCACCATATTGATGAACATCACGCCCCGCGCGGTGTTCACCGCGCTGGAGAGAATATCGTAGCCGGCGACCGCCGCCACATAGCTGACCCCGGGGATCTCCTCAATGCGCGCGCTCAGCTCGCTCATGTAATCCTGGGTGCGCGAGAGAGAAGCGGAGTCCGGCAGCTGCACGCTGGCCAGCACGATACCCTGGTCGGTCTCTGGCACCAGGGTCGAGGGCGTGGTCTGGTAGAGCCACCAGGCGCCACCGATCGCCAAGGCGGTGAGCAGCAGCGCCAGGCCCCAGAAGCGCACCAGCGCCTTGACCATCCACATGTAGCCGGCGGTGATCGCCGCAAAGAGGCGATCGAAGAGGCGAAGCGGGGTATGGATCGCCCGCATCAGTGTCGACTCGCCCATCGGCGCCTTGTGCTTAATGAAGATTGCCGACAGGGCCGGGGTGAAGGTCAGCGCCATCAGCGCCGAGAAAGCCACCGAAATCGCTACGGTCAACGCGAACTGCTGGTAGATCTGGCCAGTGAACCCTCCCAGGAAGGCCACCGGCACAAACACCGCGGCCATGATCAGTGAGGTAGCAATGACCGGGCCGCCCACCTCCTTCATGGCCCGGATAGTGGCCTGGGTGACGGTGATCTCTTCGTCTTCGCTAAGCACCCGCTCGACGTTCTCCACCACCAGGATGGCGTCATCCACCACGATACCGATGGAGAGCACCAGGGCGAACAGCGTCAGCAGATTGATGGAGAAGCCGAACAGGTAGAAACCGGCGAAGGTCGCCAGCACCGAGACCGGCACCACCGACATGGCGATCACCGTGAAGCGCCAGTTCTGCAGAAAAATGAACAGAATCACGCCGACGATCAGGAAGGCTTCGACAAAGACCTTGGTCACGGTATTGACGGAGGCATCGATGAACAGGGTGGTGTCGTAAGGCACCTCGTATTCGAGCCCCGGCGGAAAACGTGCTTCCAGCCGGGCCATGGTCGCCTTGACTGCCGCGGCCGTCTCCAGGGCGTTCGCCCCGGGCTGCTGGTTGATGATGATCGGCGACATGGCGGCGCCGTTCAGGCGAGCATCAACGCCGTAAAAGGAGGCACCGAGCTCGATGCGCGACACGTCCTGCAGGCGCAGCGACGAGCCGTCCGGGTTGGTCCGCAGGAAGATGTCGCGGAAATCGTTGACGTCGCTGAGGCGACCGCCCGCGGTGATGGTGTAGCTGAAGGCGCGTGGCTCGCTCTGCGGCGTAGCCGCCAGATTACCCGCCGGCACCTCGGTGTTCTGGGCACGAATGGCAGCAGCCACCTCGGTGGGGGTCAGGTCGTACTGAGCCAGCTTGTCCGGGTCCATCCAGACGCGCATGGCAAACTCGCCGCCGCCCAGCACCTCGGCATTGCCGACACCGGGCACCTGGCGCAGCTCGTCGAGCACGTTAAGGGTGGCGTAATTCTGCATATAGGTGCGGCTGTAATCACCCTCCGGCGAGATCAGCGCCACCAGCATCAGGATCGAACTGGATTGCAGCTCCACGCTGACGCCCTGGGCCTGCACCGCCTCGGGCAGCTGTGACAACGCCCCCTGCACGCGATTGTTGACGTTGATGGTGTTGATGTCGCCGTCGGTGCCGATATTGAAGGCCACATTGAGGCTCATGGTGCCGTTATCGGCACTGGTCGAGGTCATGTAGAGCATGTCCTCGACGCCGTTGATCGCCTCGGCCAGCGGGGCGGCCACCGTCTGCGCCACCGTTTCTGCATCGGCACCCGGGAACTGGGCGCGCACCGAAACGCTGGGCGGTACCACGCTGGGATACTGCTCGACCGGCAGCACCCGCACGCTCATCACCCCGATCAGCGTCAGGATGATGGCCAGCACCGTGGCAAAGATCGGCCGCTTGATGAAGAAGTTGGAGAAACTCATGAGGCGTCGTCCTCGTCCGCCTCGCCGTCCGGCTCACCGGCAGGCGGTGAGCCGGCACCTTGCTGCATCTCCTCGGCGGCTTCCTGCTCGGCCTCGGCTTTGGCCTGCTCGACCTCCTCGACGATCTCGCCGGCCTCGCCATCGAAAGGCTGGGGGTCGATGGCCGTGCCCGGTTCGATGCCGGCGGGGTCGCCGACCACCACCCGCTCACCGGGCTCCACGCCACCTCGCAGGATCTGCCAGGGGCCCGCGACCTCGGCCAGGTCCACCGGACGGGCTCGCGCCACGTTGTTCTCATCGAGCACGAACACCTGGGGGCCCATCAGGCCCTGGCCGATGGCAATCTCGGGAACCGCCAGCACGTCATAGCGCTTCAGCCCCTCGAGGCTAACGCGCACGAATTGCCCCGGGAGTACGCGACCTTCCGGATTGGCGAAGGAGGCGCTGGCCTGCACCGTGCTGGTGCCCTCCTCCACCCGGGACCCCAGGAAGTCCAGCCGCCCCTCGAGCGTCTCGGCGTCGCCACTATCGACGGCGGACACGCGCAGCAAAGCGATAATCGCCTCGGCGCCATCCCTGGCGCTTATCTGGCGACGCAGCTCGAAAGCGTCGCGCTGAGGTAGCTGGAAGCGAACTTCAAGCGGATCCAGAGGGGTAATGGTGGCAAGCTCGGTGCCATTGCTCACCAGATTACCGACATTGACCCGACCGAGACTTATCATCCCTGACACCGGCGCCGTGACCTCGGCGTAGTCAAGGTCAATGCGCGACCTGGCCAGGGCAGCCTCGGCCTGGGCGACCGCCGCACGCGCCACACCGAGCTCCGAACGAGCCTGGTCATACTGCTGACGGCTGACCGAGTTCTGGCTCAACAAGCGCTCGAAACGACTGGCATCGCGCTGGGCGCGCTCCAGTTCGGCACGCGAACTCTGCAGGTCCGCATCGCGCTGATTGACCACCGCCTGGTACACATCAGGCTCGATGGAGTAGAGCAGTTGCCCCTCGTCGACCATCTCGCCAGGCTTGAAATGTTGCTGCTCCAGGGTACCGGTAACACGCGCCACCAGAGTGACCTCGTCATCACTGCGCAACAGAGACGGGTAGGATTTCTCGAGGTTGATATCCCGGCGAGTCAGATCCGCCACTTCCACGGGATGGGGCGGACGTTCCTGGCTGCCACCCTGCTGGGTTGACTGTGAGGCCTCATCCTGGCCACACGCGGCCAGAAACAGGCCAGCGACCAGGACGAGAAGCCCCGCCCGGCCGAGTCGGAATATGGTTTTCATGCGCGTGGGGGTTCCCGTTGGTAGCGTCAGGTGAATGAATCTTACATTCATCTCTGTATGGATGTAAGCATTAGCCGACTAATCTTTTCGAGCGGGATTGTCCCTTTTACCATCATGCAGCCCGACATTGACCTCAGCCAGAGCCGCCTAGTCGCTGAGGACTGGGGAGTGCGCCGGCACACTACCCTGAAACGGGCAAGGACCATAGCTACACTCATGTATGTATACTAGCCACTTTCCCCCTGCCCGCCTGCGAACAAAAAAACCGCCCGGGACGGGGCGGTAAAGCAGGGTTGGTACAGACAAGACTTGAAACGAGGCACATTCCATCTCAAGCAGAGGGCTGAGGAACCCTCAAGACAAATACTATACATAAATAATATGATGATCAATATCTGTATAGTTTTTATCCACCTCGACCCGGAGCCCCCCCGCGGCTAAGCTGCCGCGAAGGCCGCGAACAACCACCCTGACGATGGAGTAATGGGCAATGGATGCGCTGGAACTCGTGAAAGTCGAGCAGCTGGAGATCGCGGTGCGCATCTGGCACCCCGAGGCCCCCCGGACGGTCATGGCCTGGCACGGCCTGGCACGCCATGGCGACGATTTCGAGGACTTCGCCAGGGTGCTGGGCCCGACCTGGCGAGTGCTGGCCCCTGACACCCCGGGGCGGGGCCTCTCGGGCTGGCCGCTCTTTCCCGCTCAGGACTACCTCTACTCGCGCTATACGGCCCTGGCCATCGCCCTGCTCGACCACTTCGCCCTCGACAGCGTGCCCTGGGTAGGCACTTCCATGGGAGGACTGATCGGCATGCTGCTCGCGGCGGACCCCGACACAGCCACGCGCATCGAGCGGCTGGTACTCAACGATGTGGGCCCCGAACTGGACCCACACGGCCTCGCCGATCTGGGCCGTTACTTCGCCGCACCTCATCGCTTCAGCTGCTTCGGCGACCTGGAGGCCGAACTGCGACGCCACTATGCCGGCTTCGGCATCGACAGCGACGACGCCTGGCGGCGGCTGGCGCTGGGCAGCGCCCGGCGACTGCCCGACGGCAGCTGGACCTACCACTACGATCCGCGCATCGCCGAGCAATTCGTCCACGACACCCCCCGCGACACCTGGGCCGACTGGCAAGCCATCCGCTGCCCGCTGATGGTGGTGCGCGGCGCCGAGTCACCGCTGCTGCGCCGCGATAGCGTAGTAAAGATGGCCAGGGCCCAGCCGGGGTTGGTCACACTGGAGGTGCCCGGCTGCGGCCACGCCCCCATGCTCGACCGAGCCACCCAGGTGGATCCCATTGCCGATTTCCTCGAACGGCCAAGGGAGGCCCTGATGCCGGCCGCCCCGGAGACTTCCTCGAACGGCTGGTGGAAACGTCTGCTCAAGCGACTAAAAAGATAACTTCGCAGCGGTCCGACCGGCGTATCAACGAACGAAGGCGCTAAAAAAGCCGCCCAGAAGGACGGCAAGAGCAAGGGACTGGAGGAAACGCACAGGGGGGTCGGATCACTCAGGCAACAACACCCCATCAATAACGTGGATCACGCCATTGGTGGTCTCGATATCGGCCTGGATCACGGTGGCATCGTTGATCATCACGCTGCCGTCCATGGTCGTAATGGTAATTGACTGGCCCTGAACCGTCTCGGCGCTGTCCAGACCCATGGCATCCTCGGCCATCACCTGACCTGCGACCACGTGATAAGTGAGAATCGCCTGGAGAGTCTCCACATTCTCCGGCATCAGCAACTCGTCCAGGGTGCCCTCGGGCAGGGCGGCAAAGGCCTCGTCGGTCGGCGCAAAGACGGTGAACGGACCTTCGCCCTTCAGGGTGTCAACCAGGCCTGCGGCCTGTACGGCGGCCACCAGGGTCTCGAATTGCCCGGCAGCGGCGGCAGTGTCGACGATGTCGGCGGACGCCTCATCATGTCCGTGATTGGCGGCCTGAACGGCACCTGCCATCATCAGGCCGGCCATGCCGACGCCCACCCAACGGGCTGCTGACTTGAAGTTTGTCATGGTGTCACTCCTCTGGGGATTGAACTACGTGCGGTAGATCGAGACCTGACCGCATAATCGTGTGCGGGGAAGCATCTTGTACGCTTCAAGCTATTTGTACATCTTCTGGACAAGAAGTTCACACAGTCACCGTTTTTTTTCATGGCCCGCATGCGAGACCATGGCCCGAGGAAATCTGGGAACTCGAGGCCCCAGCCGTCGACCACGCTTCAAGGAGAACCGCAATGTACAAGCTAGCCTTCTTCGTGCCCCTGGCAGACGCCGAGGCGGTCAAGGAAGCCGTCTTCGCCACCGGCGCCGGGCGCATCGGCGACTACGAGGCGTGCTGCTTCGAGACACGAGGCACCGGACAGTTCCGCCCACTCGCCGGTGCAGACCCGCATATCGGTCGAGTGGGCGATCTGGAGCGAGTAGAAGAGCTCAAGGTGGAACTGGTCTGCGACGACTCGCTGATCGCTGATGCAGTGGCCACCCTGAGGACAGCCCATCCCTATGAGGAGCCTGCCTACGACGTCTGGAAGCTGGTGGACCTGTCAACAAGGACGCCACGGGCTTCGTAGCCCGTGGCGCTTTACACAAGGCCGCGACCCTAAATAAAGCCCAGCAGGCGCGGCAGGAAGAGCGACAGTTCGGGCACGAAGGTGGTGATCAGCATTACCGGGATACCCACGAAGGCGATCAGTTGCAGTGCAGGCGCAAAGGTCTTGTGGATCGACACCCGGCCAATGCGACAAGCCATGTAGAGAATCGGGGCAACGGGTGGACTGTTAGCACCAATCACCACCGAGCATGCCACGATGGCACCAAAATGCACCGGATGAATGCCGGTTTCCACCATCAGCGGCAGGAATAGCGGCGCCACCACCACCGTCACCGAGACATCGTCGAGGATAGCGCCAGCCAGGATCAGGAAGACATTCACTGCGATCAAGATCAGCAATGGATTCTGGATCAGGGTAGTGATCAGCGCGGTGAGATCCTGCGGCACGCGCTCGAAGGCCAGGATACGACCGATCATGAAAGAGAAGAGCAAAATCAGGATGATCGAGCCGGTGGTCTCCGCCGCAGCAATGACGCTGCGTGAGAAATGCATGAAAGACTGGTCGCGATAGATCAGAAAGCCGATAACAATGGCCGAAAAGGCCGCCACTGCTGCTGCTTCTGTCGGAGTGAAGACCCCACCATAGATGCCACCAAGAATAATGAAAGGCAGACTCAATGCTGGCAATGCCTTCCAGGTGGCTCGGGTCTTGGAAGGCACCTCACCAGAAGGATGCAGCGTCCCGGCCACCTCCTGGAAGAGCCTTCCCACGGCGAAGCGATTGGCCAGGATGAGCCCCACGATCAGCAGCATCGCCGGCCCTACCGTGGCCGCAAAGAGCGCCGCTACCGACTGCCGCGTCACCACCGCAAAGAGGATCATGGTGATGGAGGGGGGGATCATGATGCCCAGCAGCGAGGAGATACCCAGCAGCGCAGAGGAGTAGCCGCGGGGATACCCGCGCTGCTCCAAGGGTCCGATCATGATGGTGCCGATAGAGGCTACCGCCGCCGTGGCGGTTCCAGCGATGGCACCGAACACACCGGAGGCCAGCACCATGGAAGCCCCCATCCCTCCTCGGCGACGTCCCACAAGGGTTTCGATGAAGGTAACGAGACGGCTGGCAATACCGCCGCTCTGCATCAGATAACCCGTCAGTACGAAAAGCGGCAGGGCGATCAGGATCACCGAGTCCACCGAGCGGAAACCTTGCATCATCAGGCTGTCGAGGTTGGCATCGTAGGCCAATGCCAGGTAGGTCAACACGCCGGCAAAGGACCAGGCGACAGGCACACCCACGCCCATAAGAAGCAGCAGTAACAGGATCGCAAACAGGCCCTCCATCAGGATTCCTCCTTGGCCAGCGAATAGCTGGAGCGGGCAGCGCGCAGTTCCACGCCTCCCTGCCAGACATCACGCAGCGCATAACAGAAGCAGCCGATGCTGGCGGTCATGATGGCCGCCTGGGATACCCACAGCGGGATCGAAAGCTCCGGGGTATGCTGGGGGCGCTGCACGCCCCAGGCCAACATGCGTAGGGCCCAGTAAACAAAGCAGGCGCTGATCACTGCCACGATCACCGCCACCAGGGTCTTATGGAGCGCCTTGAGGCGAGCATCGCGCAGCTGAAGTTCAAGAAAGTCCACCACCAGATGTTCATGGCGACGGCTCGCGATCAATGCCCCGGTCATGTAGAGCCACATGCCGGCGAGCATCACAAGCTCCAGAATGCCAACCAGCGACCAACCGAAGACGTAGCGGGCCAGGATCAGGAAGAGCATCAGCCCCATGACGAGCAGGCTCGTCACAAAGGCGACTGCGTTGAGCAGCCAGCCGGCCTTCTCATCCAGGGCCTTGAAAAATTGTTGCATAAGGAGGCCCTCGCAACGGAGCGCCGGCCCGAATGAGGGCCAGCGCAGGGATTCAAGAGGAAAACGTCACAGTGCAGTGGCGTTGGCGCGGATGGTGTCCATGATCTCGGCGCCCAGCTCTTCCTCCATGAGCGGCCAGACTTGCTCGCGGGCACGGCGGGCGAAGTCGTCGAGAGTTTCCTTGGGCAGAGCGAAGTACTCCATGCCATCTTCCTGCGCCTTGGCGATATAGTGCTCGTCACGCTCTCTGGCATCGACAAACTGCTGCTCCATGATCTCGCGGGCCGCCTCACTGACCACCTGTTGATGCTCCTCGCTCAGGCGCTCGAAGGAGTCCAAGTTCATGGTCAGAATGCCGGTCATGAAGAAGTGCTTGGTGTGGACGTAGTAGTCGAGGGTGTCGCGGAAATATTCATAGGGCCAATAGATGACGTTGCCCGCCTCGCCGTCCACCACGCCGGTCTGCAGCGCGGTATAGACCTCGCCCCAGTCGATGGCGGCGGTCTGGTAACCCAGGGCCTGCATGGTCTGTGGTGCCGGAAATACCGGCATGGTGCGTACCGTTAAACCATCGGCGCCCTCGACGTCGAGCGCATACTTGCCTCGTGATGCCACGCCATTGAAACCCTCGGGCCAGGGGCCGAAAAACTTAAGGCCTATGTCGGCGAAGACGCCGCCGAGCAGTTCGTTGACCCACCCTCCAGCGCTGTACGCCTGAATGGCCTCGTCCCAGGAAAGCGTCATGTAAGGGGTATAGATGACCCCGATGCGTTTATCGTAGGAGGTCATTGGCCAGCTGAGCATCATATCGACACTGCCCGCCACCAGCAGGTCAAAGACCTCCTGCTGGCCACCCAGCTCGTTCTGGTAATAGACCCCGACTTCAAGCTCGCCGCCCGACTTCTCCTCGATCAGGCGACTCCACTTGTCGAGAGTATCTCCAGCTGGAGAGCCCTGGGTACCGGAGTCGGTGGCCAATCGCAATTTAGCGGCCTCGGCGTCAAGGGGGGCTACGGCAAGGAAAAGGGCGGCGGAAAGAGCGGTAAGGACGGGAAGAACGATCCCCTTCTGCTGAAGCGTCATGACGGCATCTCGCGGGCTGTTGTGATTGGAAGGACCTGTTTACAGCTCACCTGCCCGAACGGTCAATCGATGCCACAAGAGAGACAATTCAGTCGATAAGGACAGAAATTACGTTTATGGCTTATTATTTTTCCGAATAATGCGATATATGCAAGATAGTCGACCATCATTCCCACAGTATGCCGCATGCCTCCGCTCGAGTTCGTATCTCGCGCATGTCGTCGCAGCGCGCCTGAAGGTCGTAATGGGACACGAGATGTCGCGACAGGCTCGGCGCAGGAAAAACCTTGCCCCGGATCATGGAAATTTTTCACGCAGCAGTTCTCGAACCGGCGCCGGCGACAGGCGGGGGAGGCGCGTTGAAGAGATCGACCGGGCGGGGCCCGGTCATGCATTGCCGGGTTATGCCGAACCGAAGTAGCGCTCGCGATCCTCGGGGCTGATATCGCTGACGTGCAGCGGGTAGCGACCGCTGTGTCGGTCGCTGTAGAAATGGCGCAGGGTACGTTCGATGGTGGGAAAGGCGAGTTCGTCCCAGGGGATCTCGTGTTCCTCGAACAGTGCTACCTCGAGGCTCTCCGGGCCCGAGTCGAAGCCGCCGATAAGATCGGCCAGAAATATCATGTAAACCTGGTTGATATGGGGCAGATTGATCAGGGTATAGAGCCCATGGATCGCCACCTCGGCACAGGCCTCCTCGCGAGTCTCCCGAGCGGCGGCCTCCACAGTGGTCTCGGCGTTCTCCATATAGCCTGCCGGCAGGGTCCAGTAGCCCAGGCGAGGGGCGATGGCACGGCGGCAGAGCAGCACTTGGGTGCCGCTGACCGGAAGAGTGCCGGCGACGATGCGCGGATTCTGGTAGTGGATGGTGCTGCACTCGTCGCATAGATAGCGGGGTCGGTCGTCCCCCTCAGGGATCGCGAAGCGCACGGTATGGCCGCAGTGGCTGCAGAAATTCATGAGACTCCCAGGCAGGCTGGCGGGCTTGACGCCGCTCTCGAGAGACGGGTAGAAGTAACCAAACCCGACGGAAACCCCATGTTAGAGAATCTTCGTGAACGCCTGCAAGCGCACCGCCCCCGCCAGGTTATCCTTCGTCTGCCGGAAGCGGCAGTGCTGATGCCCATCGTCGACCGCCCCGAGCCCACCCTGTTATTTACCCGTCGCGCCGCCCATCTCAACACCCACGGCGGCCAGGTGGCCTTCCCCGGTGGCAAGCGCGAGCTGGGCGACCCGGATCTGCTGGCCACCGCCCTGCGCGAATCCCATGAGGAGATCGCCCTGCCACCCTTCCGGGTGGAGCTGCTGGGTCAACTGTCGGATGTGGTCTCGCTGCACGGCCTTCGCGTCACCCCCTTTGTGGGCCTGATACCGCCGAACCTGCCGCTTGTCGCCGATCCGAGCGAACTGGACGCCATCTTCGAAGTGCCCCTGGCCCATTTTCTGGAGGATCGTCGTCACCACACCGATGTGATCCCGGTGGACGGCCGCCCCTGGTATGTCCCCAACTATCACGTGGGCGGCCAGGTCATCTGGGGGCTCTCGGCGATGATGCTGGTGGAGCTGCTGGCCGAAGGCTTCGGCCGCCCAATGAGCCTGCACCGGGAGCCTCCCGGCCGGCTCTGCTACTTTCCCGAGCGTCTGCTGAGCATTCAGCAGCCGGCCACTCGCTGACGTCTCAATCGCTGATTGTTCCCACTCATCTACAGGAGACCACAACGCTGAGCGCTCTTCCTTTTCCTGCGCTGGCCCCCGAGGCCCTGCCACAGTTGATCGATGCCCTGGTCGAACAGGGCTGGTATCTGGGCACAGGCGTTCTCGACGGTGACCTCTGCGCCGAGCTCTACGCCGAACTGCAGACCCTGGCCGACCATGACGTACTGGAAACCGCGGGCATCGGCCGTGGCCGCGAATTACAGCTGCGTCGCGATATCCGCGGCGATGCCATCCACTGGCTCGACCGCAGGAGCCTCGCCCAGCGCCGCTATCTGACCGCCATGGCAGACGTGCAGCAGGCGCTGAACCAGGCGCTCTTTCTGGGGCTGTTCGAGTACGAGGCCCATTTCGCCCACTACCCGATCGGCGCCTTCTATCGCAAGCATCTGGACAGCTTCCGCGGGCGCGCCAACCGGGTGGTCTCCACCGTGGGATACCTCAATCCCGATTGGCCCATGGACGGCGGCGGCGAGATGGTGATCTACGCCCCCGACGACCCCGAACGCGAAGTGGTGCGAGTGCGCCCCACCGCCGGCACCTTTGCCTGTTTCCTCGCCGATAGTGTGCCCCATGAGGTGCTGCCGACCCGTCTGCCGCGGGCCAGCATCGCCGGCTGGTTCCGGTGCAATGCCTCGCTTGGCGGCCTGGTGGATCCAGCGCACTGATGGCGGGACACGACGAAACGCCCCATGGCATGGCGGCACGCGGCGACGCACTGGAGGAGGAGAACCGCCGGCTCAGCGCCCGCGTGCAGCACCTCGAGGATGAGCGCGACCACTACCAATGGCTGGCCGAGAGCACCACCGACCTGATCAGCCGCCACGCGCGGGACGGCACCTTCCTCTATGCCTCCCGCGCCGCCCGGGACCTGCTCGGCTATGAGCCTGAAGAGCTGATCGGGGTCTCCGCCTACGATCTCTTCCATCCGGCGGATCTTGCTGATCTGCTCGACAAGTCACCGCGGGTCTACTACCACGCCGGCTTCTACCAGCAGACCTACCGCTTCCGCGCCCGGGCCGGCCACTACGTGTGGTTCGAGACCACCAGCCGCACCCGCCGTGACCCCGACACCGGCGAGCTGATCGACATCCTCTGCGTCTCCCGGGACGTGAGCCGGCGCATCCGCGCCGAGGCCAACCGCGAGCGTCTGGCGCGGGTGGTGGAGTCCACCACCGACCACGTGCTGTTCATGGATGATCGCGAACGGCTGTTCTACGCCAACGAGGCTGCTCGGCGCCTGCTGCGTCTGCCTCGCGAGGGCGGCATGGCGTCCCTGGCGGCCGCCTATACGGCCGCCTCGCTGGCCGAACTGCGTGACATCGTGCTGCCCGCGGTGGCGCGCTACGGCTCCTGGAGCGGCGAGCTGGAGATGCGCGGCCCGTCGGGCCCAATACCTGTGCTCAGCGTGGTGATGGCCCATCGGGGACCGGGAGCCGAGCCGGGGCACGTCTCGCTGCTCAACCGGGATATCGGCCTACGCAAGGCCGCCGAAACCCAGGCCCGACGCCATCAGGAGCAGATTGCCCACGCCAACCGCCTGGCCACCACCGGCGAGTTCGCCTCCAACATCGCCCACGAGTTCAACCAGCCGCTGGGCGCCATCGCCAACTACGCCAGCGGTGCCCTGCTCAAGTTCGAGGCCACTCCCGACCTGCCTGCAAAGGCGCTGCGCCTGCCCCTCGAGCGCATCAGCGACCAGGTGACCCGCCTGGCCGAACGCCTGCGTCATATTCGCGCCTTCGTACGCAAGGGCCAGATGTATCCAAGGCCGGTGACGCTGCTGGAGGTAGTGGACGCCGCCTGCCGACTCTGCGAGTGGCAGTTTCAGCAGGCCGGCGTCAGCCTGGAGCACTATCTGCCCGAGGCGCTGCCCAGGGTGATCGCCGACCCGGTAGCCCTGGAGCAGGTGCTGGTCAACCTGCTGCTCAACGCCCAGGAGGCCAGCCGTGACCATCCCGGCGCCGAGCGGGTCAGCCTGCGCGCCCGCCGGAGCGGCCGGCGGGAGGTCACCCTGACGGTCAGCGACCAGGGGCCCGGGGTACCCTCCGCCGAGGCCGAACGCATCTTCGCCCCCTTCCACTCCGGCCGCCCGGAGGGGCTCGGCATGGGGCTCGCCATCAGCCACTCGTTGATGGAGGCCATGGGCGGCGATCTACGCCTGCTGCCCGCCGCCGGTTCCGGCGGCGCCGTCTTTGCCGCTACACTGCTGGCCGAACCCGCTCCCCTGGCCCCTGCGAGGCACCCGTGACCGATACTTCGAACGCCTGCATCGCCGTTGTCGACGACGACGAGGCCCTGCGCGAATCGCTTGCTTGGCTGCTCGACTCCGTGGGCCTGGCCAGCCAGACCTTCAGCGACGGCGACGCCTTCCTGGCTGAAGCGCCCGGGGGCTTCGATGCCGTGTTGCTGGATGTACGCATGCCGGGCCTTTCTGGCCTTCAGGTGCAGCAGCGGATGAATGAGCGCGGCGATGAGCTCCCGGTGATCTTCATGACCGGCCACGGCGACGTGCCCATGGCGGTAGCGGCCCTCAAGGCCGGCGCCCAGGATTTCATCGAGAAACCCTTCAATCACCAACAGTTGATCGACAGCGTGCAGCAGGCGCTACTGACCCATCAGCAGCGGCGCCGAGAGCGCGAGCGGCACGACGCCCTCAAGGCACGCTATGCGGCGCTGCGACCCAAGGAGCAGCGGATCCTGGTGCACGTGGCCGAGGGCATGACCAGCCGTGAGATCGCCGAGCATCTGGACATCAGCGCCAAGACCGTGGAGATCTACCGGCTGCGCGCCATGAAGGCGCTGGGAGCGGCGAGTCTCGCCGAGCTGGTGCGACTGTGCGTGGCGCTGGAACTGGTGGACGTCCTGCCCGAGACCAGCCCGGCCGATCGCAACTGAGTGAAGGCTTAGCCACCGACGACAACGGGCGCCCGAAGACGCCCGCTGTGCTGTGGCTTGTCGCATCGCTTCTCATATCACTCGTCGCGAAGCGCCAGCTCCTCGAAGATGCCACCGTGAGCGGGGGCTTCCTCTGGCTCCGGCTTGGCCGGGAGCTGAAGCGCCACCAACTGGCCGCTGGGCGACTCAAGCAGACCGCGCAGCTGCTCGTAGTCGAAGGGCCGGTCGTTGGCGTTGCCTGCGTTGAGGCGCGAGATGGTGTCGATCAGCGCGGACATGCCGTGCTCCTGCTCCTCCAGTGGCTGGAAGACCTGCACCAGCGGCTGATCGTCCAACCAGCCGACCTTGATCGGCTGATCGATGATATTGACCTGGGTGCCCACCGGCACGTTGTTGAATACCGATTCGACATCCTCGGGGAACATGCGGATGCAGCCCCGGCTGGCGCGCATGCCGATGCCGTCGGGCTCGTTGGTGCCGTGGATCAGGTAGCCGGGGATATCCAGCAACACCGCATGGCGCCCCAGCGGGTTATCGGGTCCCGGTGGTACCACCGCCGGGGGTGGGTCGCCGCGCTCGGCGGCTTCCTGGCGCATGGAACTCGGCGGATACCAGGCCGGATCCTCCAGGCGCATGGTGGTCTTGGTGACCCCCAAGGGGGTGTCGTAGCCATCGCGGCCGATGCCGATCGGATAAGTCTCGACCCTGGGCGCCTCGCCCTCCGCCACCTCCGGATAGTAGTAGAGGCGCAGCTCGGCGATATTGATCACGACGCCGGTGCGCTCGGCGTCGGGCAGGATGCGTTGCGCCGGGATCACCACCTCGGTGCCCTCTCCCGGAATCCAGATGCTCACATCGGGATTGGCGCTGATGACCTCCTCGTAGCCGATGCCGTGCTCTCTGGCGATATCCATCAGGGTGTGCTCGTGATCCTCCACCGTCACGCTGTAGGCCTCGCCAATCACATTACCCTCAGCCGGCAGCGGATAGTGGCCGCGAAGCCATTCGTCCTTCTCCTCGGCCATCACGGGGCCGGAAAGCGCAAGCGCCGCCACCACAAGTCCGCCCATGGTACGCGCCAGCCACCTTGGCGTTTTCCGGGTCTCACCTGGCCCAACTTGCGTCATTGCCATCTATTCACCTCGTCAAGGCAGCCTCGGCCCGCAAGGCCTGAGAAAAATTTATCATATCGCTAGTGTAATGGTGAGCGGCCAGATCATGAGCAGCAACACTGTTGGAATTTGTCACAGAGAACTCGCAAGCCTTTCATGGCATCCGGAAAACATCCAGACTCAGCTCACGTGAATCGCCGGCATCGCGGGTTCCGATCACCTGGAAGTGGGTGCCCTAAACCCTTGATGCGCATCACTGGACAGATGCCCCTGCTGGACTAGGGTAAAGGCGATAAGGTACCGAAACGAATCCGACCATGGCTCACTTCGGGCCCAAGGAGAAAACACATGAGCATTCGCAAGCAGACTATTGCCCTGAGCATGTCATTGGCTCTCGGCCTCGCCGGTAGCGGCATGGCCGCCGCGCAGCAGACGGGGTCCGGCATGATGAATGGCGGCCAGGGCGGCATGGGACCCGGCATGATGGGCGGCGGCCAGGGCGGCATGGGACCCGGCATGATGGGCGGCGGCCAGGGCGGCATGGGACCCGGCATGATGGGCGGCGGCCAGGGCGGCATGGGACCCGGCATGATGGGCGGAATGATGGGGGGCGGAATGATGGGCGGCATGATGCCCTGCCCGATGATGGGCGAGGGCATGGGCATGATGTCGATGCTCGACCCCGATCAGCGCAGCCAGATGCGCGAGATGATGCAGGAACACCGCCCCGCCCAGTTCGAGCGCAAGGGCCGCCTGATGAATCTGCGTGACGACCTGATGGCCGAGATGCATGGCGAACGCCCCGATCCCGAGCAGGTGCAGGCACTCCACGGCCGGATGGCCGAGCTGCATGGCGAGATGATGGCCGAGATGGTGCGCATGCGTAACGCCATGCACGACCTGCTCAGCGACGAGCAGCGCCAGCAGCTTCGGGAAGCCATGCCCCACAGCCGGTCGCAACAGTAATCGCGCCTCCCTCTCCGGAGGTCCCCTCACCCCGCCGGCGTATTGCGCCAGGTCAAGGCAACCCTTGCCACGATGCGGCATGCTGACACCATCATTATTCGCGAGGCTTCGCCATGACTCGATCCGTCACCGCATCAGGGCACCGTGCAGGAGGCAGCCGCCTGTTGGCATTGCTCCTCGCGCTGCTGCTGGCGGTGACGGCGCTGTCTAGCCATGGCGCCATGGAGAGCCACCAAGCCGCTTGCGGCCCTGCCGCTCCCGTGCAGCTGCTCGACGGCGATATCCCTGACGAGCCCCGCTGCGCCAGCTGCGCGGCGCTGCCGCCCTTGCTCTCTCTGACGACACATGCTTCCCACCTCACGGCCAGCGCCCCGACGCTGGCCGTAATCGCCCACCGCCCCCTGCCCCCACGGCGCCCTCCCAGAGCCTGACCGAACGCCCGGCGAAACCCCCCGCCATGGAAGTCCATCTCTTCCAACACACCCGAATCCGTTCGTCAGGAGATACACCATGTTGAACCACTGCATTGCCCTGATGGGCAGCATGCCATGGCTTGGCTGGATCATGCCCGTCGCCATGCTGAGCTTGCTCGGCCTGGGCATCGCTGCCCTTGCCAAATACCTGTTCACTTCCTCTCGCTCTTCCCGTGACATCCCGGAGGCACGCTCATGAACCGTTTCGGCTCCACTCTTATGCTCTCCGGCGCGCTGATGCTGGGCGCCGGCACCGCCCAGGCCGCCCTGCCCGACGAGGCGACCATGTTCAAGAACCCGCAATGCGGCTGCTGCGACGAGTACGCCCGCCAGCTCGAGGCCCGCGGGGTCACGGTGAAAATCGTCGATGATATCGAGGTGGGCAAGATCAAGCAGCGCGTCGGCCTGCCCTATGGTCTCGGCTCCTGCCATACGCTCCAGATGGGCGGCTACGCCATCGAGGGGCACGTGCCCTTCGAGGCGGTGGAGAAGCTCTTCGAGGAGCGCCCGGACACCCGCGGCATCGGCCTGGCCGGTATGCCCCTCGGCACACCCGGCATGCCGGGGCCCCAGCAGGGCGACTGGGACGTCTACCAGTTCCGCGACGGCGAGGCCACGCCCTTCATGACGCTGTAAACCGTGGCAGACGTCGGGGGTGCGCTGGGTAGGCACCAGGATAGGCTCCCGACGCTGTGTCACCCGCCAGGACCACGGAACGTCAGTTCCCGCTACCCCAGGGAGCTCTCTTGCGAAGAGAGCTCCCTTTTCTGTGGGGCTCTCTCATAAGTACGTCGCGGCGCAGAGAGATAGACGGCAGTATCAAGGCTGTCGAACGTAGCTGCCGGGCGCGTCTTCCAATGGCCTATAGCGCTCGCTGCCGAGGTCGGGAGGGCTCACCTTGCCGCTGGAGTGAGCCGCCAGCCACTCCCGCCAGGCCGGCCACCAGGAGCCCTGCTGTTCGGGAGTGTTCTGCAGCCAGGTATCCGGATCCAGGTAGCGCTCGCCCTGAAGCTGGGTGCGTTGGCGATAGCTGCGGTGCGGATGGCCCGGCTCGCTGATGATCCCGGCATTGTGGCCGCCGGAAGTCAACAGGAACGTCACTTCGTCGGCATCCGTCAGCAGGTGGATCTTGTAGGCCGACCGCCAGGGCGCCACATGGTCCTGGGTAGTCCCCACCGTGAAGATCGGTGCGCCGATGTCCTGGATGGCCACCGGCCGCTCACCCACCTGATAGCGACCGCTGGCCAGATCGTTGTCGAGAAACATCCGCCGCAGATACTCGGAGTGCATCCGGTAGGGCATCCGGGTGATATCCGCATTCCAGGCCATCAGCTCATTCATCGGCCGCCGCTTGCCAAGCATGTAGTCATGCACCATGCGCGACCAGATCAGATCGTTGGAGCGCAGAATCTGGAAGGCTCCGGCCATCTGGTAGCCGTCGAGGTACCCCTGATCCCTCATCATGCTTTCCAGATAGGCGACCTGACTCTCGCTGATAAACAGCGTCAGCTCACCCGCCTCGGTGAAGTCGACCTGAGTGGCCAGGGTGGTGATCGTCGCAAGTCGCTCGTCGCCATCGCGGGCCATGGCGGCCGCGGCGATGGAGAACAGGGTGCCTCCCAGGCAGTAGCCGACGCCGTGCACGCGAGGCGCTCCGGTAATGTCGGTCACCACATCCAGCGCCGCCATGGGGCCGAGCCGGCGGTAGTCATCCATGCCGAGCTCGCTGTCCTCGCTTCCCGGGTTGTGCCAGGAAATCATGAACACCGTAAAGCCCTGATCCACCAGGTACTCGACCAGAGACTTGCCCGGCGTAAGGTCGAGAATGTAGTACTTCATGATCCAGGCCGGCACGATCAGCACCGGTTCGGCGTTGACCTGCCCGGTCGTAGGCGAGTACTGGATCAGCTCCATCAGCCGATTGCGGTAGACCACCTTGCCGGGGGTCACGGCGAGATTCTCGCCGAGTCGAAAGGCTTCGGTCCCCACCGGCGGCTTGCCCGACATCAGGCGATCCCCGTCCTCGAGGAGATTCTGCCACCCCGCCACCAGATTCTGGCCGCCGCTCGTCAGCGTGGCATGGGTGATTTCCGGATTCAGCCAGGGGACGTTGGAGGGCGACCAGTGATCCAGCCACTGGCGAGTCACGAAGTTGATCACCTGTTCGCGGGACGGCGACAAGCCATCCACTTCAGTGGTGGCGTTGTGCCACCACTGCTGGGTGAGCAGAAAGGATTGATAAATCAGCTGGTAGGGCCATTGCTGCCAGGCCGGGTCGCGAAAGCGGCGGTCCTGCTCCATGGGTTCGATGCAGGGGCTTGCGTCGGGGTCGCTGGCGAGGCGCTGGGCATAGCGCCCAAAGCGCGTCAGCTTGCGGATGGCCTTCTCACCCAGCTCCAGCTGCTTGCCGGGCGATAGCGAGAGGTGCAATAGCCACTCGACATAGACACTGGCCAGCCCCGCCGGGGTAATGCCCCGTGTCAGGCGGGCCAGGTTGGCCTTGAAGGCGTGATCGATCGCCTGTGTCGAGTAGACGCCGGGACTGGGGCGTTCGGGGAAGGCAGGCCGACCTGCCTCGGGATAGCGGGTTCTCATCGACTGGCGCTGTGTCATCGAATGGGCCTCCGACTGCTTTGCGATACCTTATGCTGTCCATTATCAGCCTAGCATATATTGCGGCGCACCAATTCACAGCCGTCTCGGCGGCCTTGCCGGTGGTGACCAGGCCATGGCCTCGGCGTCGACCCCCTTGTGCGTGTGGACGATCTCCTCGGCGAGCGCGGATCAGCCGACCATCAGGGAGTCTCCAACGGCGATAGTCGCCCCCTCTCCCTCCAGCAGAATAGTGTTCTGGCCGAAAAGGGCGCCCTTCCAAGCCAACCCAGGCTTGAGGGCCATCAGCGTCTTCAGCGGCTCGCCGGGGTGGCGAATCTCACCATTCTGCTGGTCCACAGTGGTGATCTTGCAGCGCTGGCAGGGCTTTCGCAGCCCCAGCCGCCAGCCATCTGCAGCGATCTCGCGCCAGCCATCCTCGGCGAAGGGCTCGGCCCCCTCGATCACGATGTTGGGGCGGAAGCGATCCATGGGCAGCACTTCGCCGCCGCTGGCTTCGAGCGCCCGGTTCAGCATCGCCAGCGACGCCGTGGTGGCCACCAGAAAGGGATAGCCGTCGGCGAAGCCGGTGTGGACCTGCTCGCCTGCAGCCAGGAAGTCGGGCTCGACGCGGCGCCGGTGATTCGGCGCGAAGCGCACCAGTCGCAGGCCACTGCCGCGTAGGTCACCTAGCACACGGGCTAGCCAATCACGGGCTTCGCCGCCCTCATCCAGGGCCTCGCAGCGATCCTCCCAGACGTAGACCGGGAGCCTCTCCGTTGCCTTGGTGGAAAGGGGGACGCGCAGGGGCTCAGCCTCTGGATGGCATAGCACCAGGGCATCGTCTTCGCGATGGGGGCGGACCTGAGCCATGCGCGGCAGCTGACGCTGGGTGACGAAGCGGCCCATGTCGTCGACCACCATCCAACGGCGATCCCAAGCCAGGCCCTCCGCAGTGAGTTGGGCTGCGTCCAGGGAAATTCCGCCCAGCGATTTGACCGGGTAGATATTGAGTTGAGTGATTCTCACGGGCGGCTCCAGATGCAAGACTACCGACGCCTAGCCACCTCGGGCAGGCATTACAGCCGTTGGGTCTCGATCACGTGCCCGATGATGGGATAGCCGGCCTTGCGGGCGGCCTTCTCGGCCTCGAACTGCGCCTCGATCCTGGAGATACTGGAGGAGACATGCTCGAAGACAGTATCCAGTTCAAGGGGCTTGGTGCGTACCGCCAGTTTTACCAGGTGGCCGGTTCTCGGCGAGCCAGCCGCCTTGCTGCGCGGTGCCTTGGGCTTGGCCTCTTCGCCGGGCTCCCTGGGCCATTCGGGTTCCGAGGTAGCCGCCTTGCGACGGGTTTCCTGCGCCTTGTCCATAAAGGTGTTGATGTCGCGGCGCATCTGCCGCTCGAACTCATTCAGTTCCGTTTCCATCGTTTCTCCGTCTACATCAATCGTCGCGCGATTATACCAGAACTCGCGGAAATGCCACGCCCAGCGCCCTCAAACGGCATGCCGTGGGTGGGTGGTCTCAATGCTCAAATGCCGATCAGTTCGACCATGCCTAAGCGTTCCTTCTGCGTCTAGACTAAACACTACTCCTTCCCACTCTGCTTGCCGCGAGATCCCGTCGCCATGAGTCAGCGAATCCTGATCCTGCAGGGCCACCCCGATGCCAGCGAGGCCCACCTCTGCCATGCCTTGGCCGATCACTACTGCGACGGCGCCTATGCCAACGGCAATGAGGTCCGCCTGATCGACCTCGCCTCCCTTGAGTTCCCCTTGCTGCGCAGCCAAAAGGCGTGGAAAACGGCACCGCTGCCCGCCTCGCTGAAAGAGGCCCAGGAGGCCATTGGTTGGTGCCAGCACCTGGTGCTGTTCTTCCCGCTCTGGCTCGGCGACATGCCGGCCCTGGTCAAGGCGTTCCTGGAGCAGGTGCTACGACCCGGCTTCGCCTTCGAGTACGTGGAAGGCAACCCGCTGGGCAGAAAGGGGCTAACTGGACGTTCGGCACGGATAGTGGTGACCATGGGCATGCCGGCGGTGATCTACCGCCACCTCTATCGGGCTCACAGCGTCAAATCGCTGGAACGCAATATCCTGGGCTTCGTCGGCCTCTCGCCCGTTCGCGAGACGCTGATCGGCGGCGTGGAGACAATCAGCGATCAGAAGCGCAACGCGTGGTTTCGCAAGTTGCATGAACTCGGCGCCGAAGCCAAGTGAGACTGGCCGTCGCGTGAGACTCGGTTTCGGTGTGGTAACCGTCGAACCCAATGCCGAACCTGCCTAGGGCGAGAGCTCCGCCACCTCTGGTCATTGCCTTTCACGACTTTTTCCCCACTTCCCAATGCCGCTGCATTTCAATAAAGGTCAGCGATGCAGACCAAGTAATCAGCATGAAGCCAGTCAGACCCTGAGTTCCCTTCAGGAACCTGATTGCACCTTCCGGCACCAGGTCTCCATAGCCAACGGTGGAGAACGTAACGGCGGACAGATAGACGTGGTCCAGGAAGTGGATCGACTCAAGGCCAGTGAGGCTGCCGGTGAGCGGGTGTGTCAGCAGAAGCCAAGAGGCTAGGGCAAAAAACCAGATCTCCACAATGTGTGCCCCCAACAGCCCGAAAATCAGCACAAGAAAACGGCGCCTAAGGGAATTGGTGGCGTTCTCCATGGTGCGGCTCAAGGCAATCGAGACCTCGTAGTGCAGAAGCACGCTGGCCACCACTGCAATGAAGGTGCCGCCGACCACCAGAAAATGGCCACTGTCGAGCATATAGTCAGTCATTGCCAAGAGTTCCGATCCGGATGTGCACAGGTTAACGAGTGGGCCCGCTGTGAATAAAGCGTGACCCGGCGCTGGAGGCATATTTTTACGGATTTTTTAGCTTGGCCTGTGATGCCATGGCTGCCATCAAACGGCGTGACAGGTGGGCCAAGACCATGGCGAGTCGTTGGCAAGATGTGGAGGAAAAGTGGCGTGACTGGGCGCCGATCCTCAAGGTGCTGTCGGTGCTTTGGCTGGTTCTCACCGCCTTCATGACCGTACCTTGGCTGGTGCTGATGATTGAGGAGGAGCCAGATGCACTGGCTTTCGCCCAGTCCATCGGCATCGTCCTGGGTGCTGTGGCTCTGAGCTGGCTGGCAACTCGACGCGTCGCGATCACCTTGAAGCCATGGCAGATGTTTCTGGTGACCACCCTCAGCTGGGTCAGCATCAGCACCCTGGCCAGCCTGCCCCTGGTGTTGGGGGCCCCCCAGCTCTCTTTCACCAATGCGGTCTTCGAATCGGTATCGGCCATTACCACCACCGGCTCCACCATTCTGGAAGGCATCGATACCCTCTCCGATGGCCTCAAGCTATGGCGGGGCATTATGCAGTGGCTGGGGGGTATCGGCATCATCGTGATGGGAATCGCCATCCTGCCCTTCCTCAAGGTGGGCGGCATGCGGCTCTTTCACACCGAATCCTCCGACTGGTCCGACAAAGTGATGCCGCGGACCGGCGGCATCGCCAAGGCCACCCTGTCGATCTACGTGGGTTTTACCTTGCTGGCGATGTTGGCCTACTGGCTGGGTGGCATGGAACCGCTGGATGCCGTGGTGCATGCCATGACGTCGTTGGCGACCGGTGGGTTCGCCAACTCGGATGCTTCTTTTGGCGCCTATGTTGATCAGCCCCACCTGTTATGGATGGGCTCTCTGTTCATGCTGATGGGCGCACTGCCCTTCGTGCTCTACATCCGGTTTCTGCGTGGCTCACGTATGGCGCTCTGGCGGGATCAGCAGGTTCAGGGCCTGCTGGTTTTGCTGTTGGTCGTGATTCTCTTTCTGACCGGGTGGCGTATCTGGCTAGGCATCCCTCCCGCCCAGGCGCTGACTCACGTCACCTTCAACGTGATCTCCGTCGTGACCACGACCGGCTATGCCTCAGACGACTACAGTCGCTGGGGAGCGCTGGCGATCGTCGCCTTCTTTTACCTGACCTTCGTCGGCGGCTGCAGTGGCTCCACCAGTGGCGGGATGAAAATCTTCCGCTTCCAGATAGCCAGCATTCTGCTTCGCAACCAGCTTCGCTATCTGATCCACGCCAGCGGCGTCTTTCCCACCCGCTACAATGGCCAGCCAATCACCGATGACATAACCCGTGGGGTGGTGGCCTTTTCGTTCTTCTTCTTTCTTACCATCGCCGGGCTGGCACTGAGCCTGGCGATGATGGGGCTAGATATTGTGACGGCGCTCTCGGGGGCAGCCACCGCCGTGGCTAACGTAGGGCCGGGGCTGGGCGATACCATTGGCCCGGCCGGCAACTTCGCACCGCTGCCAGATGCCGCCAAGTGGCTACTGTGTGTCGGAATGCTGTTGGGCAGGCTGGAGATTCTGACGGTGCTGGTGTTGTTGACGCCGATGTTCTGGCGGCGCTGACCACGTCATGAGCGAAGCAAGGGGGAGAACATGCAAGAGCCTATAGAGAAGGCGTTCAGCCCGAGGAACCGCCTTGCTCCCGTTCGCCTGCTGGTGGCATTGAGCGGTGGGGCGGAAGATGCCGCTCTGGTGAGATCGGCGCACCGGTTGGCGGTACGTGATGGGGTGAACTGGTGCGCGGCCTATGTCGACAGTGAGCGCGAGGATCCGCATCGACGTGAGGTATTGGAGCAAGACTTTGCTCAGGTGCAACGGCTAGGCGGGGAGACACGGGTCATCGCAGGCCAGGACCGAGCTCGAGAACTGGCGGCCCTGGCCAGGGAGCTCAAGGTGGCCACCCTGTTGGTCGGCCATGCACGCCCCTCGGGTTGGCGAATCTGGCGCCGACCGGTGGCGGAACGCCTGGCTCGCCTGGGGGGGCCTTTCGATCTGGTGGTCGTTGCCGAAGCTCGCCAACGGCCTCGCTTCAGGCCCCGTCAACGCCAGATCCAGTGGCGCTGGCGTGATCCGGTCGTCGCGGCCGCTTCGACCCTGGCGGCCCTGGGGCTCGCCGCCGGATTGGAGTCCTGGCTGGAACTGGGCAACCTCTCGCTGCTGTTCCTCGGTGCCGTAGTGATTAGCGCGATGCTGGCAGGCACCCGCTCGGCCATGCTGGCTGCCCTGCTGGGGTTTGTTGGCTTCAATTTCTTCTTGACCGATCCACGCCACTCCCTGGCCATGGTAGAGCAGGACCAAGTGGTGACCGTGGTCGTCTATCTGCTGGTCGCGGTGGTCGTGGGGCAGCTAGCCGGCAGTGCACGCAAGAGGTTGCTGGCCCTGCGTGTCAGCCGCGAACAGACCTATCAATTATTGGCCTTTTCAAGGGAGCTCGCGGTGGCAACGCATCGTGAGCAGGTCGAAGCAGCGGGTGTTGCCACTCTGATGCGTTGGCTCGGCTGTCCGGTGGTCATGTTGAGTGCTACCGGCGAATCAGGGGATATCACGCCAGCGAAAAGCGCCCCGGAAGGAACGACGCTGGATGCCGGCGCTTGTTCGGCCGTGGCCTGGAGCCGTCTCCATCTGCGCCCCAGTGGCAAGGGCACGCAGCAGCCGATGGATACCGACTGGCAGATCATTCCACTGCTGGAACAGGATCGACTGGTCGCTCTGATGGGCCTGGCCCTGGGCCAGCGGGAACGGCCACCCTCGCCGGATGAGGAGGGACATATCGATGCCATGTTACGCCTTCTGGCACTGGCGCTGGAGCGTACGCGTCTCGTCGCCGACCTCGAGGCCTCGCGGCTCTCCGAGGAGAACGAGCGCCTGCGCTCGGCGCTGCTCTCCTCGGTCTCCCACGACCTGAGAACGCCGTTGGCCTCGATCATCGGCTCGGCCAGCACTCTGCGTGATCTGAGAGACCAGCTGACTGATTCCGATCGTGCTGAACTGCTCGATGGCATTCTCAGTGAAAGCGAGCGGCTGGACCGCTATATCCAGAACCTGCTGGACATGACCCGTCTGGGCCAGGGCGGGCTGAAGCTGGAGCGCGACTGGATCTCCCTGGATGACCTGGTGGCGAGCGCCCTCCGGCGGCTATCGCCCATGCTGCAGGGCCTGGAGGTGCAACGGGAGTGGCCTGCAGAGCTACCGCTGCTGCATGTGCACCCGGCGCTGATCGAGCAGGCACTGGTCAACGTGATCGAGAATGCCGCGCGTTTTTCTCCTTCCGGCGGTTCACTCAGGATCGAGGCCGGGCTCGACTCGGGGAAGCTCTGGCTCTCGGTCACCGACCAGGGGCCTGGCATCGAACCGCATCTTCGCGAGCGAGTGTTCGATATGTTCATCACCGGCGGCGAAGGCGACCGCGGACGCCATGGCAGCGGCTTGGGGCTTGCCATCTGCCGCGGCATGCTCGGGGCTCATGCCGGCACCATTGCCGCTGAGCCGGGCCCCGGGGGACAGGGGACGCGCATCGTGATGCATCTGCCCCTCCCCGACGTCATGGAGGTGAGCGACGACCATGCCGACTGAACCTCAACGCATCCTGGTGATTGACGATGAGCCACAGATCCGCCGTTTCATTCGCATCAGCCTGGCGTCCCAGGGGTTCGTGATTCACGAGGCGGCGAGCGGCCGGGAGGGGCTCTCGATGGCCATCGAGGAGGCTCCCGATCTGGTGTTGCTGGATTTAGGCTTGCCCGATATGGATGGCCAGGCGGTGCTGGATCGCCTGCGAGCGCGTAGCCAGGTGCCGGTGATCGTGGTCTCGGTGCGAGGCCATGAGGCCGAGAAGGTGCGTGCTCTGGATCACGGTGCCAATGACTATGTGACCAAACCCTTCGGCATCCAGGAGCTGTTGGCCAGAATTCGCGCACTGTTGCGACATCGACAAACGGCCTCTTTGCCCTTGGAGGGGAGATGTTACCGGCGCGGCGACCTGCTGATCGACCTGGCCTCTCGGCGCCTGTGGCGCAAGGAGGCGCCTGTGCATCTTACCCCCAAGGAGTATGCAGTGCTGAAACGGCTCTGCCGCCATTCTGGAAGGGTAGTGACCCAGAACCAACTGCTGCGTGAGGTATGGGGTCCCTCTCACGTCGACGATACCCACTATCTGCGTATCGTCATCAGCAAGTTGCGCCACAAGCTTGGCGACGACCCAAAGTCCCCCTGGCTACTGCAGACCGAGGCCGGCGTCGGTTATCGCCTGCTGGCCGAGCCCGATGACGCCCATGGTCCCGAGGGCAAGACGGAGAGTTAGCATGAAGATCATCATC
>JBNJLE010000004.1:0-206768 GCA_051751685.1 Pseudomonadota bacterium
TCGGTGGGCACTTGTCTACCCGGCGTGTTGGCACCAGCGCTGGACAGGACGGTTGGCTGTTCACCTCTTCATTCTCGGGCCACTCACTCCGAGGGGCCGGTCTTGAGCTGCTGGCGCAGCTGGAACTTCTGGATCTTCCCCGTCGAGGAGGTTGGCAGCAGGCCAAAGATGACCTTCTTGGGAACCTTGAAGCGGCTGATATTCTCCCGGCAGAAACTGATCAATGCGTCTTCGCTCAGCTCACTGCCGGGACGCAGCTGGACAAAGGCGGCGGGCACTTCGCCCCACTTGGTATCCGCCATCGCCACGACCGCCACCTGTTCGACATCGGCGTGCCGTTGAATGATGTCCTCGACTTCCAGTGAGGAGATGTTTTCCCCACCCGAGATGATCACATCCTTCAGTCGATCGCGAATTTTCAAGTAGCCGTCCGGTTCCACCACTGCCAGGTCACCGGAGTGAAACCAGCCGCCGGCAAAGGCTTCACGGGTGGCGGCTTCGTTTCGCAGGTAGCCCTTCATGACGATATTGCCTCGAAACATGATCTCGCCGACTGTCTGACCATCGGCGGGGACAGGCTCCATCGTGACCGAGTCGAGCACCGCGATGCTTTCTTGCAGTGGATACGTCACACCCTGGCGTCCATTGAGTCGGACCCGCTCGTCCAGCGCAAGCTGGTCCCAGCCATCCTGTTTGACGCAAATCGAGGCGGGGCCATAGGTCTCCGTCAGCCCGTAGACATGTGTGAGTTCGATGCCGATCTTTTCCATCCGCTTGAACACGGACGCCGGCGGCGCCGCGCCGGCGATCAGCCCGGAGACCTTGTGCTCGATCGACTCCTGCGCAGCGTCGGCTGCGTCGGCGATCATGGCGTGGACGATGGGAGCGCCGCAGAAATGGCTCACCCTGTGCTGCCTGATCAGCTTGAGGATTTGCTCGGGGTCGACGCGCCGCAGGCAGACGTTGGTACCGCCGATGGCCGCCAGTGTCCAAGGGAAGCACCAGCCGTTGCAGTGAAACATCGGCAGGGTCCACAGGTAGACCACCGAGGGGGGCAGATGCCAGGCCAGAACATTACTGGTCGCGTTCAGGTAGGCGCCACGATGGTGAGTGACAACCCCCTTGGGATTGCCAGTGGTGCCCGACGTGTAGCCCAGCGCAATCGCATCCCACTCGTCGGCGGGTAACTGCCAGCCATCCCACGCCGGCTGATCGGCCAGCAGCGTCTCGTACTCCAGCTCACCGATGGAGCGATCTACATCCAGGCTCGGGTCGGACACATTGATCACCTTGGGCACCGGCCCTTCAAGGCGGGACAGGGCCTTCTCGACCACGTCCACGTACTCAGGGTCAACCAGCAGCAGGCGCGAGCGGCTATGATCGAGAATAAAGGCCACCGCCTCCGGATCCAGGCGGATGTTGATCGCATTCAACACGGCTCCCACCATGGGCACGCCGAAGTGGGCTTCGTACATGGCTGGGACATTCGGTAGCATGGCGGCCACCGTATCGCCCTTGGTGATGCCGAAATGCTTCAGCATGAAAGCCAGACGACAACAGCGGTCATAGGTCTGCTGCCAGCTGTAACGCATCTCGTTGTGGATCAACGCCGTCCGGTCGGGATATACGGCAGCCGCGCGTCTGATAAAGCTCAAGGGTGACAGCGGGACATAATTGGCCGCCGTTTTCTCGAGAGCATCATTGTAATGGCAGATATCACTCATGGTCTTAGCCCTTTTGTTTTTAAGGAAGGGTTCATCATCCGGCCTTTCGATCGGAACGACGGTCGTTCCGAGACAGTGGCTGTTCAGCTTTCACCAGCCCTGACACCTGCCATGGAGCCACGAGACATACAGCCTCGCCGATTCTGCATGCGCATGACGCAAAGAGTGGCGCTAGCGGCCTGGCTGTTCCCAGTTGGGTTTACGCTTGGCAAGAAAGGCATCGATCCCCTCGCTCGCATCGGGGCTCATCATGTTGTCAGCCATCACGTTGCCGGCAAAATCGTAGGCGTCGGCCAACGCCATCTGACGCTGAGGATGGAACATGGACTTTCCAAAGCGCACCGCCGCCGGACTCTTGCTCAGGATCGTTTCCACCTTATTGGCCACGGCAGCATCCAGATCGGCATCAGGGACTACGGTACTCACCAGCCCCCACTCCAATGCCGTATTCGCATCGATAAATTCGCCTGTCACCAGCATGTCAAACGCCCGCTTGGGAGAAACGTTGCGTGACAGCGCCACGGCGGGGGTCGAGCAGAACAGGCCCACGTTGATGCCTGACACCCCGAAGCTGGCCGATTGAGCGGCAATAACGAGATCGCAGCTGGCCGCCAACTGGCACCCCGCCGCCACGGCCATGCCCTGAACCCGGGCGATGACCGGCACCGGTAGCGCGACGACACTCTTCATCACCCGGCTGCAGTTGCGAAACAGCTCCTGGTAATAGGAATGCTCGGGATTGGCACGCATCTCCTTCAGATCGTGTCCGGCACAGAATCCCCGCCCCATGCCGCCGATCACCACACAGCGGACCGCCGGGTCGGCGGCGATCGCATCCAGCTCTTGCTGCAACGCGGCCAGCATGGCTTCGGAGAGCGTGTTGAATTTATCCGGACGATTCAACGTGAGATAGACAGCCCCACCCTTATCATCCCTGATAAGAATGTTGTCTGAAGATTGACTGTGATTCATAAACAACTCCCGCCACAGATGGCTGGTTAAATACTATTGATCGTCACCACGGCGGTGATCGAGTTACGAATAAAACAGTTCCTGTGGGCACCGGCGTGCATTCTGGATATCGCTTTCTGGTCCGGCATTTTATGACCACCGAAGGTAATACGTGGTGACAACTCAATACGCGTCACCTCCATCCCCTTTTTATCGTTGCGCTCGAGATAGCCGACTGGGCTGTCGTCATAGGATTCGACCTGATACCCCTGAAAATCGGCAATGGCCAGGAAAAACAGCATATGACAGCTGGACACCGCGCTGATCAGCATTTGTTCCGGGTCGGCGCAGCTGGCATCACCCTTGAATTCGGTCGACGCGGAAACATTGACTTGCTGGCCACCATTTAACGTAACAGAATGATTACGCGAGTAGGTGCTTACATCGGTTTCGTGTGGGTTGCGCTGCCAGTGAATGGCGGACTGGTGAACTGACATGGATAGGCTTCCTGTCTACGGATCTCTGAATCGTATGTGATCCGGCAAATGCCTGGAAAGCGACGATTTCTAAGCATCTGGGTTAGCCTGGCTAATGTGAGGCCTTGCAACCCCATAAAAACGTGAGCTTGGCACATCATCACCTTGGATCAAAAGCGGGCCCAGCCCGACAGGCCATCATCCTTGGGTTAGAAAAAATAACCTAAACACTTAGAATCTATCGCTTTACTGCTTGAAAGGGCCCGAATAGCCTACCTTGGGCTGATGGAATTCACTTTATCCGACACAAGCTTTTACACAGCACTTCGCCAGCCATTGACCATTTATCAAAGGATTGAAGCAAATCGCGACAATCCTTGACCACCAAATTACGACTTAAACAGTAAAACACCTTATATAATGAGGCGCCGCATGAGCGAATTTGCCATGAAAACCATAAATGTTGAATACGCGATCATCGGCGCCGGCACCGCCGGGCTGGGCGCCTACTCGAAGATAAGCCGCAAGACCGACAGCTTGGTGATGATCCAGGACGGTCCCTACGGTACCACCTGTGCACGAGTCGGCTGTATGCCCAGCAAGTTGATGATCACCGCTGCCGATTACGCGCACCACTTGAACACCAGCGAGTTTTTCGGGGTGACAGCGACGGGTCGCGTGGATGGCCGCAAGGTCTTGGAAAGGTTGCGCCGAGAGCGAGATAATCGATTTGTCGCCAACAATCTCCGCTACGTCGACAAGATTCCGGCCCACCACAAGCTTGAGGGGCGCGCCCGGTTTATCGGACCTGGCCGCCTCAGGGTGGGGGAAACGGTCGAGGTCAATGCCAAGAGATTCATCCTCGCCTGCGGTTCCAGGCCTGCGATCAGCGAGGTGTTCGAGCCCGTCATGGCCCGCGTACTCACCAGCGATACGGTCTTTGAGTTGGAGGACCTGCCCCGCTCGATAGCCGTGATCGGTACGGGAGTCATTGCGCTGGAACTGGGGCAGGCCCTCCATCGACTGGGAGTCGAAACGACAATTTACGGCCGCTCCGGTAGGATCAACGCTCTCACCCATCCGGGCATGCAGGAGCAAGCGCTCGAACTCTTCGGTACCGAACTGGATATCTACCCCGTCGGCCAGGTGGTGCGCACCTGGGAGGACGCAGAAGGCGCCTGGATCGAGTATGAGCAACCGAATGGACAGCGGGTCACCAAGGTATTCGATAAGGTACTGGTGGCCATGGGAAGAACCCCCAACGTAGACCGATTGGGTATGGAGCATACGGGCGTGGAAGTCACCGAAACGGGCGCGGTGACATTTGATCCGCAGACGATGCGCTGCTCCGATCTTCCGATTTTTATCGCCGGCGATGTGACCGACCACCTGCCGTTATGGCACGAAGCCTTCGATGAGGGACGTATTGCCGCCGATAATGCATTGAGCTACCCGAACCTGATACCTGCACAGCGTAGACCGCCGCTGATGGTGGCCTTCACCGATCCTCAGATCGCCACAATCGGCCAGAGCTTCCGGCAACTTGAAGGCCAGGAGATTGTCATTGGCGACCTGCCATTTACCAGTCCTCGCCATGTCGTCTGGAATAAGGTCGAAGGTCGCATTCAAGTCTATCTGAACGCGAAAACCGGCGTAATCCTGGGAGCAGAATTGCTTGGACACAAGGCTGAACATCTGGCACATCTGCTTGCCCTGGCTATCACACATGGCATGACGGCAGAGCAGGTCCTGTCGATGCCGGTCTACCATCCCAGCGCCGAAGAGCTGTTACGTGACGTCTTGATCAACGCCCGGGAAAAGTGTACGCGTTATGCCACAGAAAACATGCGCCATTAATAACAAATGGCGTAACTGCAACTGTTAAGACATCCAAAGCAACCTGCTTCGGGAAAGGATATCTTGACAACCATCCGATCAATCAGCAACCAGCTTCAATAACAACAACGAAAAATCAACTATAGCCTGATACTCAAGACACAATGAGAGTCAACATATGTCGCTCACCTGACCGTCTGTTTTACTGCCGAATATGCTAACCGACAGAGGTGATGGTCGCTTGCATTGATTCAAGAACCTCGGTCATAAACAGGAATAACAATCAGCATGCCAAACAATATGGACGATAGCCTGGACCTTAGAGTGTTCATACCCTCGGTCCTGGTCCTGGTCCTGGTCTGGTCCTGCTAATGGTAATGGTCGGATTGGCATTCCCCGTCATCTTGTTCCCGGCGTCCGGGGCGGCACTGGCAAATGCGGCTTTTGCCTTTGCGACAGGCCAGTTCGGTTGGCGCTACCTGGTTGCCGAGCTGGGGGTGGTGGTCTGCCTCATTAGCCTGGCGATCAGCCGCTATGGAAACGTCCGCCTGGGCGGAGCGGATGACAAGACGGAGTTGTCTTACCTCAGCTGGGTGGCGATGATCTTGGCCGGCGGAATCGGGATCACCATCGTCAACTGAGGCGGGGTCGGGGTCGGGGTGGCGCTGATCCAGATGGGGCGGCAAGGTGGTACAGACCGCGTCCATCGTCGTGGCCTTGCCGATGATTCCGGTACTCGGCATCCTGCCCTGGTCGCTGATCCGCGGGTTGAGGCAAGAATTCGCCAGGAAAGTGCTGGACCCACATCGTGTCATGGAAAAATAGCACCATCGATGACGACGAGAAATGATCCATCAATACAGGAGGTCGCAAGGCCTCCTTGTGATATCTGCCTATTCCTCATTCATCGGTGTGCTGAACGAGGGTAATGAATCATGATGCGTGGGATGTGGGGGCGTCGGGGATCAGCCCAGCCCCGTCAGCAAAGGCCATCCCGTTCTCGGCGTGAGCCATCATTTGTCGGCGGCATCACGGAATAGTACGGTAATGCGCCGTGCATGCAGCGACCAAGGCCCTCCTTCTACAAACACAATAAAGGCAGAAAATAGATGAGAAAAATGACTATTGATGCTGCAGACATGCGAATTCTTTGCGCACTGCAGCAGCACGGGCAGCTCAGCAAGATCAAACTTTCTGAGTTGGTCAATCTTTCTCCGACGCCATGCTGGATTCGTTTCAACCGGTTAAAGGAAGCTGGCCTGATACGTGGATATCATGCGGACATCTCGTTGGATAAAATCGTGAATGTCTCGAAAGTCATTGTGACCATTTCGCTTAAGGGGCATCAAAAATCGGCTTTCGAACGCTTTGAGGCTTATATTGAGCAGGTAGATGAGATTATAGAATGCATAGCGACGGGTGGCGGCATGGATTACGTCTTGAAAGTAGTCGCACCCAGCCTTTCCGCTTTTCAGCAGGTAGTGGAAGAACTGCTTTCAGCGGAGTTGGGGATCGAACGCTATATGACTTACATCTCAACCAGAGACATAAAATCGACTCAACCAAAACTTGCCTGCTTGATGGCTGAATCGGGAAATTGAACCGTAAGTGCAAGATATCGAAAACAGGCTCCAGTGGCTCGCCCTTCTCACTCTGGAACTTGTGATCGTATGCCGAATGAAGGCCGGTGACCTCATCATCCTCCACGGTCCCATCGACAGTCGGCCCGGCAACAGGAAGATGCCGGTCATGAGATAGAGCAACGGCAGACTCAGGCAGGCCATAGGCCAGGCCGGAAGAGCCGTACCTTGAGCACCCTGGGCACTTGTAGGCCCAGGGTCAGAATCTGGGTGCCGTTCATACCATGCCTGCTGCCCATAAGGATGACGCATCTTGGCTCAGCTCAGGGAAAATTCCGGACCCAGCGACAAAGTGGCCTGCTTTGGGGAAACCAGACCGAATGGTCTGCGCTCCGTAAAAAACTGGTCTGTTCAGTTTTAATTCTCAGTGATTTTAGACCGCTTAACAGTGCCATGTGAGCCTATATTGAGTGGTGTCAAATCAGCCAGTTCGACGTGCAGTCTCTTGAATTTCACATCATGAAGGTAATTACAATGACAAATATTTCTTCAGCCAACATTGAAAAAGAAGATGATTTTGGGTTCGGAACGCAGATCCGAAAATCTCCTTACTTTGATGCAACAGTCCGTTGGGGAGCAAAAGGTTTTTCAGTATACAACCATATGTATATACCTCGTGACTTCGGAGATCCGGAACAGAATTTCTGGAACCTCGTGAATGAGGCTATTCTTTGCGATGTTGCCGGCGAACGGCAGGTAGAAATAACAGGTCCAGATGCGGCGAAATTCATGCAGAGCCTAACCCCGCGCGATTTATCGGAAATGGCTGTTGGGCAATGCAAGTATATACTCATCACTAATGCGGAAGGTGGCATTCTTAACGACCCGATCCTGCTGCGGCTGGCAGAAAATCACTTTTGGATCTCGCTGGCTGACAGCGACATCCTGTTGTGGGCGCAAGGTGTTGCCGTTCATTCAGGGCTAGATATCAGCATCCGCGAACCCGATGTTTCCCCTTTGCAATTACAAGGTCCGAACTCTGGCGAGGTGATGAAAAAGCTCTTTGGCGAGAGCATCATGGATCTGCGCTACTACTGGTTGCGCGAGATCGAGCTTGATGGCATCCCACTGATTGTCTCGCGCACCGGCTGGTCGAGCGAACTGGGCTATGAGCTTTATCTGCGTGACGGAACGCGCGGGGAAGAGCTCTGGGAAAAAATCATGGCGGCAGGTGCGGCCTTCGGTTTGAAGCCTGGTCATACCTCTACGATCCGCCGCATCGAAGGCGGGATGCTCTCCTATCACGCTGATGCGGACATCAACACCAATCCTTACGAACTTGGGATGGACCGTCTGGTGAATCCGGACATGGAGGCGGAATTTATCGGCAAGGCTGCGTTGCAGCGCATCCGTAGAGATGGCGTGAGTCGCAAGCAGGTCGGGCTGCGCATTGATATGGCGCCCCTCAAAAGGCCCAACACCAGGTACTGGCCCCTTAGCAAGGATGGCGAGACTGTCGGAAAGGTGACGTCTGCGGTCTATTCCCCGCGCCTTGAGCAGAATATTGCGCTGGCCATGGTTGACATTGAACATGCCATGATCGGGACTGAACTGGAAATTCCAACTGCATCCGGGCCCGTGCAGGCTGTTGTGGTGGAAAAGCCTTTCTTCGATCCCAAAAAGAAAATCGCCACATCCGCTTGAATACCAGCTCGTTAAGCGAGCATCTGGAAATTATGGCCGAGTGCTGGTATGCGCCAGTGATGACCAGAATCAGCGCTCGAGTGGCTCCAGAAAAGATTGAAGCCTAACGGTGGACTTCAAAAGCTCCAGAATCCGTGAGTGCCATGGCACCTTATAATATCAGCCTGTTTCACAGGAAGTAACTTATCTGGAAAGGCGAGACGTTTCCTGTTGGTTTTAAGGGATCGAGTAGGTATCTCACGGATCGAGGGAACTACGATCAACTTCATAGCAGCGTTGCCGTGAAAGGAGAGACATATGTATTCGATTCGTCTTTGGACCGTGCGGCACACTAGATTTTTTGAACGTGCATATCGAATATTCGAACCGCTAATCGTCAAGCTGCAGCCGATTTTGAGTTCGATAGGCTACCAACGCGCAGAAAAGCCAGTGAGCATGGTGGAAAAAATCAGCAAGGGATTGCTGTTCGACTGCAAGATGTGTGGTCAGTGCATCCTCAGTTCTACCGGAATGTCATGCCCCATGAACTGCCCTAAATCCTTGCGCAATGGCCCTTGTGGTGGAGTACGCGCCAACGGAAACTGTGAGGTCAAGCCTGAGATGCGATGTGTCTGGGTCGAAGCCTGGGATGGAAGTCAGAAAATGAAAGGCGACGACAAGATCCACGTGGTGCAACTGCCAGTTGATCACAGCCAGAAGGGCAGCTCATCCTGGCTACGTATAGCACGTAACACATCGAATCCAACGTCAGACCACAACGACGTTAAAGAGTGGAATTGAATGATGTGGGTCAGTATCGCGATTGCGAAAAACTGGCCAAACAACCGACCCCGACGCCTCAATAAAAATATCAAATATATCAGCCTGCCCTAACTAGCTAACTAAAAACAAACAAACATCCATATAAAAGGCTCCTGCAATGAGAACAATCACGGACTACTCCAACCAATATGTCCTCACTGTCAACTGCAAAACTGCGCCTGGAATCGTTGCCGGCATTGCATCTTATATCACTGAGCGTGGCGGCTATATCGCAGAGCTTTCTCAATTCGACGACAAAATCAGCGGTCAGTTCTTCTTGCGGACCTTATTCAACATTACACCGGGTTCCAGCTACACTTTCGAGGACATCCGCACTGGGTTTAATGTCCTGGCAGACAAGCATGGCATAAAGTGGGAGATGCATGAAGTCAGCCATCCGACCAAGGTTCTGATCATGGTATCCAAGTTTGACCACTGTCTGGTCGATCTTCTTTACCGTTATCACAAAGGTGAACTGAACATCGATATCACCGCAGTAGTGTCCAATCACCTGGATCTTCAACCGTTAGTTGAGCGTGAAGGCTTTCGCTTCGTTCACCTGCCAGTGACAGCAGAAACCAAGCTGGAAAAGGAAGCTGAGCTTCTCGATATCATTAACGAGACAGGAACCGAGCTGGTGGTGTTGGCGCGTTACATGCAGGTCTTGTCTGATCATCTATGCAAGCAGCTGCATGGCCGTGCCATCAATATCCATCACTCATTTTTGCCCGGTTTTAAAGGTGCCAAACCTTATCACCAGGCGTTTGAGCGTGGCGTCAAGCTGATCGGAGCTACCGCGCACTACGTGACTGCTGACCTGGATGAAGGTCCGATTATTGAACAGTCCGTTCTACCCGTCAATCATGCTTACTACCCCGAAGAACTTGTTGCCCTTGGCCGCGATACCGAAACAAAAGCATTAGCAAGCGCTGTCAAACTGCACACCGAGAATCGTGTATTTCTTTCAGGCAACAAGACCATTATTTTCAAGTAAAGAAGGAGGGCATGATGGCTCAATTAATAGACGGCAAACAGCTGTCGGACCAGGTCTTGCGGGAAGTCGCTTCTGAAGTCGAACTACTCAAGGGCGAGTATGGCATTGTGCCGACGCTGGCTGTAGTGCTTGTGGGTGATGATCCCGCCAGTCAAGTGTATGTAAGAAACAAGGTGAAGCGTGCGGAAGAGGTGGGTATATGTTCCATTGCGCACCACCTAGACGTTCAATGCACCCAAGATAAACTTAATAAGATAATCGACGACCTGAACAATGATCCTCAGGTACATGGAATTCTTGTGCAACTCCCGCTACCGTCGCATCTCGATGAGGAGGAGGTAATAGCCGCTATCAATCCGGCCAAAGATGTGGATGGTTTTCACCCGCTAAATGTTGGTGCACTCGCTTCCGGGCGGGCGTCGCTAGTACCCTGCACACCACAGGGCTGCATGATCATGCTGCGTCAGGTCCATCCGGATCTAAGCGGTAAAAATGTCGTGGTGGTGGGGCGCTCTAATATTGTAGGGAAACCAATGGCTGCGCTGCTGTTACAGGAAAACTGTACTGTCACTATGGCGCATTCACGAACGAAGAACATCGAATCACTGTGCCGCAACGCCGATATTGTGGTGGCGGCGGCTGGTCGAGCAAAGCTAATCAACGCTGACTGGATCAAGCCTGGTGCAACAGTAATTGATGTCGGCATCAACGCAATCGAAGTTAATGGCAAAAGAAAGCTCACGGGTGATGTGGATTTTGAGTCGGTTGCCCCGATCGCGGGTGCAATTACGCCGGTTCCCGGTGGCGTAGGGCCGATGACGATCGCCTGTCTGCTTTCGAATACGACACTCGCAGCAAAACGTCAGTTGGCCTAAGCCTCAAACACGAAAACGCCCGCTCCAATAATGTCCGGGATTACTCCAGGCGACGCGACAACAATAAAAGAGGACCTCGCATGAACCACAATGACGACCCCACCATGGCCCCGGGCCATGACAACACCCAGGTGTGGGGCTTGGACTTCCACAACCCCGTCTTTCCCTTCTCTGCCTTGGCGATCATCGCCTTCATCCTATATGCCCTGGTCTACCCCGACGCCGCCAACAGCCAGCTAACGGCCGCTCGGGGTTGGTCCATCGAGCACTTCGACTGGCTGTTCATGATCGTCGGCAACCTCTTCGTGGTGCTGTGCCTGGTGTTGATTGTACTGCCCCTGGGGCGCATCCGCTTGGGCGGTCAGGACGCCCAGCCGGAGCATTCGCTGGTCTCCTGGTTCAGCATGCTGTTTGCCGCCGGTATGGGCATCGGCCTGATGTTCTGGAGCGTGGCCGAGCCGGTGGCTTACTACACCGACTGGTACGGCACGCCGCTGAACGCCGCCGCCGGCACCTCTGATGGGGCTCGTGCCGCCATGGGCGCCACCATGTTCCACTGGGGGCTGCATCCCTGGGCCATCTACGGTGTGGTAGGCCTCTCCCTGGCCTTTTTTGCCTACAACCGTGGGCTACCGCTGAGCCTGCGCTCGGCCTTCACCCCGCTGCTGGGTAACCGGGTACGTGGCTGGCCCGGCCACCTGATCGACATCACTGCGGTGCTGGCGACCATCTTCGGCCTGGCCACTTCGCTGGGTTTTGGGGCCTCTCAGGCCGCTGGCGGCCTCAATTACCTTTTTAACGTGCCCAACACTATCGGTACCCAGATCGCCATCATCGTCCTCGTCACCCTGGTGGCATTGTTCTCTGTGTGGCGAGGCATTGATGGTGGCGTGAAGCTGTTCTCCAACATTAATATGGTTTTTGCCTTGGTGCTTCTGCTGTTCGTGGTGCTGACCGGTTCCACCCTGCTGTTCCTCAACAGCCTCTGGGACACCACCCTGGCCTACGCCACCCATATCCTGCCGCTCTCCAACTGGATTGGACGTGAGGACACCACCTGGTACCACGGCTGGACAGTGTTCTACTGGGCCTGGTGGATCTCCTGGTCACCCTTCGTCGGCATGTTCATCGCCCGGATCTCGCGGGGGCGCACGGTACGCGAGTTCCTGACCGCCGTGCTGGTGGTGCCGACCCTGGTGACCATCGTCTGGATGAGCGCCTTCGGCGGCACCGCCCTGGCCCAGTCCGCAGCCGGCGTCGGCGAGTTGGCCAATGGCATCAGCGACGTCTCCCTGGCGATGTTCCACATGCTCGAGCAGCTGCCGCTGACCACCCTGACCTCAAGCCTGGCGATCATTCTGGTGCTGATCTTCTTCGTGACCTCGTCGGATTCCGGCTCGCTGGTCATCGACAGCATAACGGCCGGCGGCAAGACCGATGCACCTCGCGGCCAGCGGGTCTTCTGGGCCACCCTGGAAGGCGTGATCGCCGCCATCCTGCTCTACGGCGGCGGCGACGCAGCGCTTGGGGCCCTCCAGGCTGGTGCCGTAGCCACTGGCCTGCCCTTTTCCGTGGTCTTGGTGGTGATGTGCGTGGGTCTGGTCAAGAGCCTGCGCGAGGAACATCGCGTCCTGAGACTTGCGGGCGCGGTCTAACACGGGGCCTCCCACTCGCTTACAACGCCCCCAATCGGGGGCGTCTGACGTGACCCTCTCCCAATCTGCATAAATAAGCCACCACGCCCAATATCCGAGCCGAGGTTCATGCCTCGCCAGGCTCCCATTTGAAATCGCGCAACTCGTCGAGGCGATTCAACCCTCGGTGCACGGCCCGCTGGCCACACCGGCCAAGAGGACAAGATCGTGTAGGGGGAAGATCTGCTACCCTCACCGAGAATTCGCTCAGCGCCTGCCAAGAGGCCTTTATGTATGCGCAAGATCCTGCTCGTCGATAACGGCTCCCTGCGTGCCCAGGCCACGCTCAACCTGCGCCGCCTGGCCCACGCCCTGAGCCAGGCCACCGGCCAGGAGGTCGAAGCCGCGTCTCTTCTGCACTCCTACAAGATTCCCGCGGAGGAGCTCGAGGGGCGCAAGGCGGTATCGCTGGGGCCCCTGGCCGAACAGCTGGCGGCACAGGGGATGACCGAACTGGTGATCCTGCCCTTCTTCTTCGGGCCCAGCCAGGCATTGACTCACTACCTGCCCGAGCGTCTGGCCGAAGTCCAGGCGAACTATCCGCAGCTGTCCGTGAAGGTGGCGCTGCCGCTGGTGGTGAGCCAGGGGGAGGTGGACCTGCGCCTGGCGCGGCTACTGGCCGACAACGTTCGCGAGCGGATGACCGGCCTGTCGCCTCCCAGGGTGGTGCTGGTCGACCATGGCAGCCCGATCCCCGAGGTCACGGCGGTGCGCAACTACCTGGCCGGCCAGCTCAGCGTGCTGCTGAGCGAGGAGGCCAGCTGCGTCACCTTCGCTTCCATGGAGCGTCGCGACGGCGACGCCTACCGCTTCAATGAGCCGTTGCTGGTCGACCTGCTGGCCTCGGAGGCCATGGCTAATGGCGAGGTGATTCTCGCCATGCTGTTTCTCTCCCCTGGACGCCACGCCGGTGAAGGGGGCGACATCGCGGAAATCTGCGACCAGGCAATGGCGCAATCTCCCGGCCTGCGCGTTACCACGACACGCCTGGCAGGCGAGCATGACGCCATTCTGGAGATTCTCACGACCCGCCTGGCGCAGGGCCTGGCCGGCACGCCGCTGCTGCTGTCGTTGCCGGCCGGCGGCTGAGCGACTTGACCCGCCGGATCGTGCCGAGCAGCAGTTCGCTCAGCAGGCACTGAGCCAGGTCGACAGCGGCCGGGGCCAATTCTCGAACCGGTGCCCCACCCAACGGTCCAGACAGGAGAATCCACCATGCTGACCGGTCTCAGCGCCTTTCCGCTGACCCCCATGAACGAGAGCACCATCAACGAAGCAGCCTTCATTCGGCTGGTTGAGCGACTGGTCGCCGCGGGCGTCGACTCCATTGGCGCCCTCGGCTCGACGGGCAACTACGCCTACCTCAGCCATGCCGAACGGGGACGCATCGCCCGGCTGGCCGTGGCCCACGCCGGCAACGTGCCGGTGATCGTCGGCATCAGCGCCCTGCGTACCCGCGAGGTGCTGGCCCTGGCCGAGGACGCCCAGGCGGCGGGGGCCAGCGCGGTGCTGCTCGCCCCCATGTCCTACCAGCCGCTGACCGACGAGGAGGTCTTCGGCCTCTTCGAGACGATAAGCGCTCGGCTCTCGGTGCCGCTGTGCGTTTACGACAACCCCGGCACCACCCACTTCCAGTTCAGCGACGAGCTGCATGGACGCATTGCGGCGCTGCCCGGGGTTGCCTTCATCAAGATCCCCGGCGTGCCCGCCGAGCCGGCGGCCGCCCGGGAGCGTGTCGCGCGGCTGCGCGCCCTGGTCCCGCCGGAGGTGACGATCGGCGTCAGCGGCGATGCCTTCGCCGCCACGGGGCTCAATGCCGGCTGCGACGCCTGGTACTCGGTGATCGGCGGCCTCTTTCCCGAGACCGCCCTGGCCATCACCCACGCGGCCCGGGCCGGCGATGCCGAAGAGGCCCGACATCTGTCGGCGGCTCTGGAGCCGCTGTGGGCGCTGTTCCGCCGGCACGGGGGCAGCCTGCGCGTCGTGGCCACCGCGGCGGAACTGCTGGGTCTCGCCGAGCCACCCAGCCTGCCGTTGCCCCTGAGGACCCTGGAGGGTTCGGACCGCCAGGCACTTGAAACGGTGCTGGAGGCTCTCGGGTTAGCGTGACATCTCGGTCTGACCACACTACCGCCGCTCGGGGCGAGGTCACGGCCGGCGTGGGGCACTCAGTCCCTTCCAGTCTTCGAGGTCCAGCTCGGGGTTCTCGGCACGGAAGCGGGCATACCGTTCGATGCCTTGCGAGTCCTCGATGATCTCGACCTCCACGCCCTTCTCGCGCAGCAGAGTTTCGGTCCCCGAGGCATTGGTGACATCGCCCACCACGACCCGCGAGACACCGCGCATATACAGCAGCGTGGCGCAGACCTCGCAGGGGCTCAGGGAGGTAAACAGCGTCGTCCGGCCGAAGTCGAGGCGACCGGCATCGCGCATGGCCGAGGTCTCTCCGTGGTTGTAGGGATGATTCTCCTGTACCAGGGTGTTGTGCCCCTTGCCGACGATGCGCCGTGTGGCGTTGTCGATGATCACCGCCCCGATAGGGCAGCCACCCTCGTCATGGCTCTTCTGCGCCAGCAGCACCGCGATGCGCATCAGGTCGGCATCGCTCAGCCGGCGGGCGAAGCCGTCGTCCATCAGCACCGGCAGGCTGGCGGTAGGCATGTGGGCGATGGCAGCCAGCGCCGCTTCTGTCACGTTCGTGCCTGCATTCAACAAGGTTTCCATTCGGCCTCCGCTTGAACATTCCGTGACTCGCCGGCTGCCGTTCCCATGAGGGCCCTGGGCGCCAGCCCACCTCCACCACCAGTCGCAGGCCGTCGGCATTGGGGTATGCTGAGGGCAATCCCTGGGCCTTCCAGATTACCGCACCCGACGAGGAGGAGTCGCCATGACGGCTTTGCGCCCGAGACAACGCCAGCGTGGCGGCCGCTGGCCTTCCCTGCTGGCCTGGCTCGCCCTGTTGCTTCTGGTCGCCGCGGCCCTGATGTTGAGCGGGGCCGGGCCGGCCCATCGGCTCAAGCTGCTGACCCTGGGCTCCGCCTTCGATCTGCTGCGCATGGGCGCCTATCTGGCCGTTGCCGCCGCGGCTCTGGGACTGGTCACCCTGATCGTGGCCAGCCTCTGCCGCCGCTGGCGCCTGGCGCTGACGGGCGGGCTGGTGCTGGTGGTCGTGGCGGCCATGATGGCGGTGCCCTGGCAGCTGATGCAGCGCGCCCAGGCGGTGCCGCCAATCCACGACATCACCACCGACCTCGATGCTCCCCCCGCCTTCGAGGCGCTGGCCGAGGCCCGACAGGCGGCGCCCAACGACGTGGGCTACCCCAAGGAGTTCGCCGACCTGCAACGCCAGGCCTATCCCGATATCCAGCCGCTGCTTGTCGACCTGCCGCTGGCCAGCGTGCTGAGCGCCGTGGAGACCGCCGCTCTGGATCAGGGCTGGGAGATCGCCTCGCTGACCGAAACCGGGCTGGAGGCGACCGCGACTACCTTCTGGTTCGGTTTCCAGGACGATGTGGCAGTCCGCCTCACCGAGACCGAGGCCGGTGTGCGCGTGGACATGCGCTCCGCCTCGCGGATGGGACGCAGCGATCTGGGCACCAACGCCGCTCGCATCCGGGGCTTTCTCGACACCCTGCAGCGCCGCACCGGGACCTGACGCTGCCACGAGGCTGCCCTGCGGCGTGTCACTTCATCTCGAAGCCACGCTTGACCAGGAACTCACGCATGTGGGGGCGAAGCTTGGTGTCGAACAGCGGCGTCAGGTTGCTCGACCAGTTGCTCTCCTTGTTGCCACCCTTCCTCGACTGATAGTAGACATGCATGGTGGCGTCGAAGGCTTCTACCTGCTCGCGGTCGTCACTGTAGCTGTCCTCCTTGAGGATCGCCTCCACCGGCAGGCGCGGCTTCACGTCCGGCTGGTGGGCCGGGTAGCCGAGACACATGCCAAACACCGGGTAGACGTGGTCCGGCAGGCCCAGCAGGTCGCTGACCGCCTGGGGATCGTTGCGCGCCCCGCCGATGTAGCAGATGCCCAGGCCTTCAGATTCCGCAGCGACGGCGACGTTCTGCGCCATCAGGGCAGTGTCCACGCTGGCCACCAGCAGCTGCTCGGTCATGCCACGCACCACTCGGGCGCCGGTACGTTCGGCGGCTTCGGTCGGACGCTTCATGTCGGCGCAGAACATCAGGAAGGCGCCACAGGTGGCCACGTAAGACTGCCCGCCGGCAAGCTCGGCGATCTTCTCGCGGTTCTCGGCACTCTTCACGTGAATGACCGTATAGGCTTGCACATGGCTGGAGGTAGCCGCGCCCTGGCCGGCGCGAATCAGTTCTTCGAGCAGTTCCCGTGAGACCGGCTTGTCGATGAACTTGCGGATGGAGCGATGGGACTTGAGCAGTTCGATGGTGGGGTTCATGGAGCCTCGCTGGTATGGGGTTAAGATTCGTTAGTCCGCTGATTGTCTATCACATTAGCAATCCTTGAATAGCAGAGCACCACGCCTACCCGAGACCGACCCCCCGTCGGATACCAGCTTCGCCGGGCACGGCGACCTGCCAGGCCACGCCCTCGGGCGTGAGGCGAAAGAGCGCCGTGGCCAGGGTATTCTCCTCGTCGGGGTCGTCCGGGGCACGGCGGCAGATCGGCAGACCCGGCCCGCCGGTATCGCCCAGCAGGGCCAGGGGATCGCGCTCACCCGCGGCGATCAGCGCCTCCCCGCGGCACTGGCGGTCCCACGAGGAGTCGGTGATCACTTGGGGCAGGTCGAGATCCAGGCCGTGGTTGGCATGCAGGGCGGGCGCCGACAGCCTCCGGCAGGAAAAGCCGCCGCCGCCAACCTCCACGCTCAGCAGCTCGGCATGGCCGGCCTGGGCCAGGGTGTAGTGGAAGCCGGCGCCGCGTGGTGTCGCCTCGAGCAGCGCCAGCGCCGCGGCAAGATCGCGCTGGGCCAACAGGGCACGACTTAGCACAATGCGCGGCAGCTCGGGAGTGACACCCGTAAGGCGCAGGTTGTTGATGGTCACCACCAGGCCCGCCGCGTTAAGACTGAAGGTGTGGCCGGGCAGCGACCCGGGATAACAGAAGGTGAGCAGCGCCGGCTGGCCTGCAGGGCGCAGCTGCGCCAGGAAGCAGGCACCGTCGAGGCACGGCAGGCCGTCCTCGTTGTGGGCGATTTGCGGGGCCTTGCCAGGCAGCACCAGGGTAGTACAGCCGTCGGGGACGCTGGCAAGAAGGTCACCGCGGCAGTTCCAGGCGGCCACCATCTCGAGCGGCAGGCCAAGTCCTTCGGCGAGCCCCGTGAGTTCCTCGGCCACCCAGGGGAAGCGCTCGGTGGTGGCGGCCAACAGGTGGCGCACCAGGGGAACATGGCGGACAGCGGTCACTTCCTGCCACAGAGGCGTGGCCATCAGCCGTTCGTGCACGGCGCGCCGGCCCTGTCGCCCCAGCGCCAGGCCGATCTCGCGGTGGCCGCCGGCGGCCTCGAGCCAGCCCAGCCGGCTCGGCGTGTTTTCCAGGGTCGTCATGCTGGCTCCTTTTGATGGTCTGTCTCTTTCATCCGTCACCCACATCACCGTTGAACAGCCGGAGCATTAGAAAATAAATGGTGAAAGGCTTTGACCCGCGCAAGGATACATGACATTGTGTCGTCAGTTGGTTGGCAAGCAGCACGGTTTCAGAAGCATCGAATTCTTTCGGCAGCCTGATATTGTTTTCCTTGTTCTACCCGCTACATCATCTGGGTAACACCAGGAATATAGTACGGCGCTAAGCGCGAAAGGATTTATATTATGACGACCGGCACAGTCAAGTGGTTTAACGATTCCAAAGGTTTTGGCTTCATTTCACCGTCTGACGGCAGCGATGACGTTTTCGCTCACTTCTCCGAAATTCAGTCAGAAGGCTTCAAGTCCCTGCAAGAAGGTCAGAGCGTCTCTTTTGACGTGACCCAGGGCAAGAAAGGCCTTCAGGCGTCGAATATCAAAGCAATTGCTTAACCTTAACGGTTAACGATTCTTCGAACCCCAGGGTTCGAAAACAGGGCCCGCTTATGCGGGCCCTGTTGCGTTGCATGCCTGCCCTGGCAGAACAGGCCGCCCCTCCCTAGAGTCGTGCCCCTAGCCACCAGAAAAATCAGCAGGAGCCCCATGCTGCGCATCTCAAACTCCGTGGAACTGGGCGACTGGGAAATCGAACTCCATCCGATTCGCGCCCAGGGCGCCGGCGGCCAGAACGTCAACAAGGTGGCCTCCGCCATTCACCTGCGCTTCGACATTAACCGCTCCAGCCTCCCGCCCTTCTACAAGGAGCGGCTGTTGGCGCTGGGCGACCAGCGCATTACCCAGGATGGCGTGGTGATCATCAAGGCCCAGCGCTTTCGCACCCAGGAGCATAACCGCGAGGACGCCCTCGAAAGGCTGCGAGAGCTGATCCGCGAAGCAGTGAAGCAGCGTCGGGCGCGCAAACCCACCAAGCCGACCCGCTCCGCCAAGCGCAAGCGGGTCGACGCCAAGACCCGCAAGGGCAAGACCAAGGCGCTACGCGGGAAGGTGACAGAATGACCCAGCATGAATCACGCTCAGCGAGACGACCCGAATCTCCATGTATCAAGGTGTGTCGAGTGGAAGGCGACTTCTGCCTGGGCTGCCACCGCAGCCTGGACGAGATCGGACGCTGGTCACGGATGGATGCGGCCCAGCGAGAGGTCGTCTGGCAGCGGCTCGATGCCCTGACCGAAGGGTCCGGAGAGCAGAAGCCCAAGCCTCAGCCCGACTGAGGACGGACCCGCAACAGCCGTGAAGCAGCCGCCACGCCCAGCAGGCCGATGAGTGCTCCGGGAATCGCCCCCAGCGCCATGCTGGCCAGGATCCCGGCAAACAGCGCAAGCCCCCCGGCGAGGATCGCCCGGGTACCGGTGGCGGAGACCACGTCCTGCCGGCGGCGTATCTCGAAGGCCACCACCGCGCCCATCACCGGGGTGACCATCAGCACGCAAAGCAGGACCCACACCAGTCGCCCCCACCAGAAACCCGCCTCGCCGGGGACTCCTGCATCGATGGGTGCCCCCAGCTTTTCACCGAGCCAGGCGGCCGGCAGTTCGGCAAACTTGTGCCACAGGTAGAGCGGCATGCCCAGTGCCCCGAGGAGGGCCACCAGCCGGCGGATCGAGTGCCTGGCCAGCAACCGTCGGGCCGTTGACTCGAAGGCCAGCACCGCGCCGACCTGGAGCCACATCACCCCCATCAGCGCCAGCGTTGGCGGCAACAGGTTGCTGCGCCCGCCTACCTCGCCATCCACCATGGCCAACGGATAACCGGAGCTGACCGTGGCCCCCAGCCACACCAGGCCCAGTACGATCAGCATGAATCCCATACCGGTGCCAGCGAAGCGACCCTGCCGCCAGGCAATGCCGAGTTGCTGGGGCAACAGCCATACCACCATCAAGTTGACCCAGCCCAGCACGGTCGCGTGGTCGGTGGCCAGTTCGCCCAGGCGCAGCAGGTCGGCCAAGGAGCCGGGCTGCGCCCGCAGCAGGTCGATAAGCGCCGCGACCCCCACCAGCAGCCCCACGGCGCGAAGCCCCAGGCGGCGATCGGCGCGCACAGACAAGGGCAGCAGCGCCTGCACGCCCAGTAGCATCAGCAGAAACCACAGATGGATGGTCAAGGAGTGGTTGAGCGGCGCCAGGAAACGTCCGCCGGTGTAGCGCGAGAGAAGCGCCACCGCGACCAGCACCGCCAGGTAGGTCACCGTGGGCCGCGCCAGCGCCAGCGCGCGGCCTGCCCACCAGTGCAGCTGACGATGGCCATCGCTCAATCGCCGGCGCACCCCGGTGGCACTCACCGCCGCCGAGACGAACACGAACAGCGGCACCACCTGAACGACCCAAGTCAGCATCCCGGCGCCTTCCCACACCACCAGAAGATGATCGGTATCCACCATCAACCCTTCGTCGAGGCGCGGCAGGGTAGCCAGCCAGTGGCCGAAAACCACCACCAGCAGCGCCAGGGCCCTTAGCGCATCGGGGTAGCGGTCCCTGGGCGCTGCCTCGGTGCGGTTGTCACTCGGTTGCTGCATGCCTGCTCCTGTCGATACCGGCGAGCCCACCCTGTCCTTCTGCGCCGTCTCGGGTGGCTTGCAATGCCCGACATGTCGACTAGGCTAGTTTAGAAACACCGTTCTATAACACGGTTTCCGTCAGTGCTCTTCCGCGTGACGACTATGCTGACAGGGTGCTGCGAACAGAGCCAGGTCACGCTTTGCCAATCTCTCCGCGGCTCCCCCCTTCGGGAGACAGACAGATGTCCCATGACCCTCCAGGCAGCGCAGCACCAAGGGGCGACGCCCCCGCCGGCCGGGGCGGAAGGCGGCGCATCGCCCTGATCTCGCCCAAGGGACCGCTCTACCGCCACCGTGGCGGTATCTTCGGGCAGAGTCTGCGCTATATGCCGTTAACCCTGCCGACCCTGGCCGCGCTGGTGCCCGAGGAGCTCGATATCGCTGTGACCTGCTTCGACGAGGGCATCCAGGACGTGGACACCGACCTCGACGTTGACCTGGTCGGCATGACGGTGATTACCGGCACCGCCACCCGCGCTTACGCCCTGGCCGCGATTTTCCAGGCTCGCGGGATCCCGGTGGTGCTGGGTGGCCCCCACGTGACCCTGGCCCCCGAGGACGCCGCACCCCATGCCGACGCCATCGTGGTGGGCTATGCCGAACGCAGCTGGCCACAGCTGCTGCGCGACTTCGTTGCCGGGCGCATGGCGCCGCGCTACGATCAGGCACCAGACTTGAACCTGGCTGTATCGCCGCTGCCGGATCGCTCGGTGCTGCCCCGCTGGCGCTACCTGACACCCCATGTCTTCGAGGCCAGCCGCGGCTGCATCCACACCTGCGACTTCTGCGTGGTGCCCAGCGCCTGGGGCCGCAAGCCGCTGCAGAAGCCACCGGAGGCGATCGTCGAGGATCTCAGGCGCATGAAGACGCGCAAGGCGATCTTCGTCGACCTCAACCTGATCGCCGATCGCCACTATGCCCGGCGGCTTTTCACCGCGCTCAAGCCGCTGGGCATCCAGTGGTATGGCCTGGCTACCACCCTGCTCGCCGACGACCTGCCGCTGCTCGATCTGGCCGCCGAGAGCGGCTGCCGCGGGTTACTGATGGGACTGGAGTCGATCTCGCCAGCGAGCCTGCGAGAATCGCATAAGGGCTTCAATCGCCCAGAGGACTATGCCCGAGTGGTTGAGCGGCTGCACGAGCGACGTATCGCCCTGCAGGGCTGCTTCGTCTTCGGCCTCGATCAGGACGAGCCGGATGTCTTCGAGAAGACCGCCCGCTTCGCCGTGGAAGCGGGCATCGATCTGCCCCGCTTCGCCATCGTCACTCCCTTCCCGGGCACACCCTTGTTCAAGCGGCTAGAACGCGAAGGGCGGGTGCTGCATCGACACTGGGAGCAGTACGACGGTCAGCACGTGGTGTTCCAGCCGGCGCGGATGAGTGTGGAGGCGCTACAAAAAGGCACCGAGGCAGCCTGGAAGCAGGCCTATTCCTGGTCCGGCATCGCCCAGCGGCTGCGCCGCACTGCCGCCCCCTGGCACGTAGCGGCACTGACCAACTATGGCTACCGGCGCTATGCCCACCACCTCAAGCAGTTCTATACCTGCGACTGGATGATCGAGCCGCCAAGCCTGAGCCGGCTACTGCACCGACAGCCTGCGGACGGGGAGTAGCGATGAGCCCCTCGCGTCCTTTTCACCTGACCCTTATCCACCCCTGCGTGGGCCGCCGTGTGGGGATGAAGCGCTATATACGCACCTGGCAGATGGAGCCGATTCCGGCGGCCATGGTCGCCGCCCTGACCCCGCCGGACGTCGAAAAACGCTTCTTCGACGATCGCCTGGAGTCAATCCCCTTCGACGCCCCCACCGACCTGGTGGCGATCAGCGTGGAAACCTACACCGCCCGGCGGGCTTACCAGATCGCCAGCGAGTACCGGCGCCGCGGGGTGCCGGTGGTGATGGGCGGCTTCCATGCCACCCTGTGTCCCGACGAGGTGTCACGCTACTGCGAGTCCATCGTGATCGGTGAGGCGGAGCGCACCTTCCCCGAGGTGATCGATGACTATCGCCACGGCCGACCGCAGAAGGTCTATCGCGGCGAGGGGCGCCCGGCCCTGACGGTGACGCCGGACCGCTCGATCTTTGCCGGCAAGCGCTATCTGGGCATCCGACTGGTGGAGTTCGCCCGGGGCTGCCGCTTCAAATGCGACTTCTGCGCCATCACCGCTTTTTTCGGCGCTTCCCAATCCCACCGGCCCATCGATCGCGTGCTGGAGGAGCTCCGCCAGGTGCGCCGCCGCGGACAGATGGTGTTCTTCATCGACGACAACCTGGTCTCCAACCTCAAGGCCGCCAAGGACCTGATGCGCGCGCTGATTCCACTGAAGCTGCGCTGGGTGAGCCAGGCCAGCATCAATGTGGCCTTCGACGAGGAAGCGCTGGGCTTGATGCGTCGCAGCGGCTGCCAGGGAGTGCTGGTGGGCTTCGAGTCGCTTAACCCGGCGGGACTTGCCGAGATGAACAAGCGCTTCAACCTGATGCATGGCGGCCCGGTGGAGGCGCTGGCCAACTTCCGCCGCCACGGCATCCGCATCTACGGCACCTTCATCTTCGGCTACGACGCCGACACGGCGGAGACCATCGACACCACCATCCGCTTCGCCCAGGAGGAGGGACTCTACATCGCCGCCTTCAACCATATCACTCCCTTCCCCGGCACCCCGCTGGAAACGCGCCTGCGCGAGGCCGGGCGGTTGCGCTTCGAGCGCTGGTGGCTAGACGACGCCTATCGCTACAACATGGTGCCCTTCCATCCGAAGGGCATGTCGGCGGAGGAGCTGGAGCATCACTGTGTCCAGGCGCGGCGGCGATTCTACGCCTGGCCCAGCATCCTGCGCCGCGCCACTCATCGGGTGAATCGCGCCACCCCCTATATGCTGGCCAACTTCGTGGCCATCAACGCCATGCACCAGTGGGACATCGAGGGACGCAACGGCCTGCCCCTGGGCGATGTCACCTTCCGGGGAGAACTGCTGGAGGCGGCCTCATGAGCCTCGCCGCCCCCCATGCCGGCGCCAACGCTCAGGTGGCAGGCAGCGAGCCGCTGCGGGTGCGACTGGCCGAGCCCGGCGACGATGCCGCCATCCGCCGCCTGCTCCGCCAACGCGCGCTGGGCGGCGAAATCCGCCTGACATTTGAGCGCGAACCCGACTATTTCGCCTCCCTGGACCAAGAGAGTCTTCGCCACGACACCCTGCTGGTGGAGGGGGCGGAACACGATGAACTGATCGGCATGGGCAGTCGCCTGGTGCAGCCCGCCTGGCAGCGCGGGGACGTCGGCCCACTGGGCTACCTGAGCCAGATACGCCTTAAGGAAGGGCACCGGCTGCCGCTCCGGGCCGTCCGACGGGCGTGGCAGCAGCTGGGCGCCACCCGCCTGGGGGAAGAGGCCTCCTTCGACCTTACCAGCATCACCCTCGACAACCGCTTGGCGCGGCGACTGCTGGAGCACGGCCTGCCGGGCCAGCCTCGCTACCATGCCATCGGCGACTATCGGGTCCATGCGCTGGCCACCGGTCGGGCTCTGCCCGAGCCACAGGGAATCGAGCTCAGCGAGGCCGATGAGACCGCCTGGCAGGAGATCCTCGCCTGGCGCCTGGCGCGACGACGGCGCGCCAGCCTGAGCCTGGCCGGTCCGGCGGCAGGGCGGGTGCTGCGACTGATAGCGCGGCGCCGGGGGCGGCTGCTGGCCGGGCTCGCCGTACTCGACGCCACGCCCTGGCGCCAGCTGGTGGTGCGCGGCTACGCCGGCCGGCTGGCCGGGCTGCGCCCGGCGCTCAATCTGACCCGGGCGTTGACCGGCACCCCGCGGCTGCCCCGGGTAGGCGAGCCGCTGCACTGCGGCCAGGTGGTTGACCTGGCCCATGCCCCGGGCGAGGAGCCCGCGGCGATCGCTCTGCTGCGCGCCGCCGCTCGCCGCACGGCAGGGCTCGGGCTCGACCTGCTGCTGGTGGGCCATGCCGAGCGCGACCCCCTGGGCGCCTGGCTGCGGCACACCCTGCCGGGACGCCACTATCTCACCCGGCTCTATGCCGTTGCCTGGTCGCCGATTGCTACCCCGGCGCTGGAGGCACTGCGCGAGGGCGACCTGGACCTGGAGCTCAGCGCGCTATGAGCAAGCACCCCGTGACTCAGAACCTCGCGACGCCCACCCCCATGACGCCGGACGCCAACAGCGCCTCTGCCGGGTCTTCACCGCTCACGGTCCGGGGCCGGCTGCTACCGAGAGCGCAGCTGACCCCCGCCGAGCGGGCCGCGATGCTGACCCTGCTGGATCGGCACTTCGCCGGCGTCACCCCGGCGCAGTTTGCCCGCGACCTGGCGGAGAAGCAGTGGGTGGTCCTGCTGCAAGACGCCGCGGGGGCGCTGATGGGCTTCACCAGCCTGCGTCTGGAGACCCTGGAGGCGCCCATCTCCTGCCATCTACTCTCCAGCGGCGACACCATCATCGACCCGCGTGCCTGGGGCGGTACGGCGCTGATGCGCGCCTGGCTCGCGGCGGTACTGGCCCTGCGCGAGCACGTTGGCCGCGACCGCCCCTTCTACTGGCTGCTGCTGGTCTCGGGCTTTCGCACCTACCGCTTCCTGCCGCTGTTCTGGCGCGACTTCCACCCCCGCCATCCGGGCGCGGGGGCCTCCGCGCTGGCGCCACGCCTGGCCGCCCTGGCACGCCACCGCTACGGCGAGGCCTTCGACCCGGCCAGCGGTCTCGTGCGCTTTTCCCACCCCCAGCGACTGCGTCCCCACCTGGCAGGCATCCCTGCCGAGCGGATGCGGGATCCCCACATCGCCTTCTTCGCTGCGTGCAACCCGGGCCACGAGGAAGGCGATGAGCTGGCCTGCCTGACCGAGCTCGATGAAGACAACCTGACCCGGGCCGGACAGCGCATCCTGCGCGCCCTGGGCGACCCCGGCATACTTCATTCGGGCACACGCCCAGACCCTGACGCCGCGTCTCGCCCCGAGACCGGTGAATGAACCGCTGCGCCCTTCTCCACCGACTATGGCGGCTGGACGGACAGCGACACGCCCGACGTCTGCGCCAGGCCCTGGCCGACCCCGAGACGATCCAGCGGGCGCTGCTCCGGCAGCTGCTGGAGCGCAACGCAAAAACCCGCTTCGGAAGGTGTCACGGCTTCACCGCCATCCGCAGCCTGGACACCTTCCGCGAGCGAGTCCCTATCCAATCCACGCACGCCCTCGGGGAATGGATCGAGGCGGTAAGGGCCGGTGAGCAAGGAGTGCTGACCCGTGATCCAGTGATGCGGCTGGTGCCCACCAGCGGCACTACCGGTCCGGCTAGACTGGTTCCCTGGACCCGCGGCCTGCAGCGCCAGTTTGGCCGCGCCATTGGCGCCTGGACCCACGACCTGCTCGACCAGGACCCGGCGCTAATGGGCGGGCCCGCCTACTGGTCGATCTCCCCCGCGGGGCCGCGGTCCTCGGAGGTACCAGGAAGCGCCGTGCCGGTCGGCACCGACCGGGACAGCGCCTATCTGGGCCGCTGGCTGGCACCGCTGGTGGACGCCACCCTGGCGGTGCCCGACGAGGTGCGGCGCCTGGAGACCCGCGAGGCCTTCCGCTATGCCACCCTGCTGTTCCTGCTGCGTGCCCGGGAGCTGCGCCTGATCTCGGTCTGGCACCCCGCCTTCCTGACCCTGCTGCTCGACGCCCTGCCCGGCTACCGCGAGCGTCTGCTGGCGGACCTCGAGGCCGGCACCTTCACCCCACCGGGCGAGGTACCCGCAAACATCGTCGCCGCTCTGGGCAGGCGACTCACACCGCAGCCGATACGCGCTCGAGAGCTCGCGGACCTCGACTTCCTTGATGCCACCCGGCTGTGGCCCGCACTGCGTCTGGTGAGCTGCTGGCAGGACGCCCGTGCCGCGGAGCCCGCCCGCGCCCTGGCGACGCGCCTGCCCGGCGTGCGTTTTCAGGCCAAGGGGCTGCTGGCCACCGAGGCGATGGTCAGCCTGCCCTTTGCGGGCCGCTACCCGCTGGCGGTGACCGCCCACGTCTTCGAGTTTATCGACGAAACAGGCAGGAGCCGCTGGGCCCATGAGGTGCAGGAAGGGGAGCGCTACCGGCTGCTGGTCACCACCGCAGGCGGCCTCTATCGCTACGATCTGGGCGACCAGGTCGAGGTGACGGGCCGACTCGGCGGCACGCCGACCCTGCGCTTCATAGGGCGCGCCGGCGGCATCAGCGACCTCTGCGGCGAGAAGCTCAGCGACGCCTTTGTCGGGGCCGCCCTCGAGGCCCTGCTGGCAGGGCTCGAGGTGGCGTTCGCCATGCTCGCCCCGGAGCGCGATAGCAGAGGCAGGCCGGGCTATGTGCTTTTCCTGGAGACCGATCGGATCCCGGGCGCACTCGCCGAACGGCTCGAGGCACGCCTCGGCGAGAACCCCCACTACGCCCATGCCCGCTGGCTAGGCCAGCTGGCGCCGGTGGCGATCGAGCCGGTGAGGGATGCCCAGCGGGCCTACCTTTCCGCCCCCGTCCACCGTGGTGGCCTGGGCGACATCAAGCCAACGGCGCTGGACGCCCGGGAGGGCTGGCGCAGGCGCCTGGGAGGGAAGTGCCGCAGAGCCTGACGCGGCTCAGTGCTGCTTGACCCGCCAGATGCGCCAGGCCAGCACGCCGATGATACCCAGGCCCAGCGGGGCGAGGATGGCGGCGGCCACCGCCGGCACGATGGGCATCCCCAGAGCATCAAGGCTCTGCAGTCCCAGCTTGAAGAGGCTGAAGAGGTAGTAGCTGATCACGATGATCGACAGCCCCTCGACCGCCTTCTGAATCTTCAACTGGCTGCTGGTGCGCTCGTTGAGGCTCTGCAGGATCACGGAGTTCTGCTCCTCGATCTCCACCTGGGCGCGGGTCCGCAACAGGTCGTTGAGCCGCGCCACGCTCTCGGCCAGGCTCTGCTGGCGCTGGTGGATCGCCGCGCAGAAATGCACTGTGGGCCGAAAGCGGCGCAGGATAAAGGTACCCAGGCGCGGGTTGTCGCCGACCCGGGTCTCGCGTAGCTCATCGATACGCTGGCAGACGATGCGCGCGTAGGCCTCGGTGGCACTGAAACGCTGGCGCGAGCGGGCACCGGAGCGCTCGAGCCTTGCGGAGAGCGTGGAAATCGCCGCCAGCAGCGGCCGGGAGTTGGCTGCATCGCTCTCGGTGTTGCGCTCCGAGAGCTCACCGAGCTCGAGCTCGTAGTCGCGCAGTTCGAGGCTCATTTCCTTGGCCAGCGGCAGCGCCAGCGAGGCCATCATGCGGTAGGTCTCGATCTCCAGCAGGCGCCGGGTCATGCGCCCCAGGCGGAAGGCATTGAGACCACGGTTGACCAACAGCAGTCGGTTGACGCCTGCTGCCGTGAGCCCGAAGTCGCTCCAGACGGTGGCATCATCGTCGCCCACGTTGGAACCGGCAGGGTCGCGCAAGCCGTAGCTTTCGGGATCGCCCTCCCAGGAGATCTCGGCTTCCACCAACATCAGGCTGGCATTGATCAGCGCCCGGCTGTGTTGAGCGGCGACCTCTGCCAGCAGCGGCGGCGGCGGCGGCCAGGACTCGCCCTGGGCTGGCCTTGGCACCAGCAGGGTCAGAGTGAAGAACTCGGTGTGTCGTTCCCACTTGAGCGTCTGGTCGCCGAGCTCGAGGATCTCCTGGGCCGCCTCGACATCCGGGGTCCTGCCGGTCACCTCGGCGACGCGGTGGAGAATATCCGCGGCGATACCGTCAGCGTCGAGAAAGGCGTAGTGGTGCAAGTGCGCCGGCTCTTCGAAATAGATCGAAGGCCGGGCATGCAGCTCATTGTGCAGCCGGGCGCGCTGGGGATGCATGGCAAGGACTCATGGGAAGGAGTGTCTCGAGGCTAAGGCCAGGCGGAGCATAGTCCAACGGCCTGCGGCAATATGCCTCGCCATCGATAACGCCTTGCCCTGGACGGGGAGCGCTCACCATCAGCGTACGTATCATGTTTTGGTCATCCTTGCGTGGCAAGATTGCGGCTATTGCGCCCCTTGGAGAGGCACCCAACGGCATGCCGGCCGGCGCTGCCCACCATCAACGCCATCGTTTCCGACACCTGGAGCCTCCATGAACGACTCACCCCAGGGCCGCCTCGCAGAGGTGTTCCGCGCCTTCCTGGTGTTGGGCCTGACCTCCTTCGGTGGCCCCATCGCCCACCTGGGCTATTTCCGCAACGAATTCGTGGCCCGGCGCCGCTGGCTCGACGAGCGCGCCTATGCGGACCTGGTGGCGCTCTGCCAGTTCCTGCCTGGCCCGGCCAGCAGCCAGGTCGGCTTCGCCCTGGGCCTGATGCGCGGCGGCCTGCCCGGGGCCCTGGCCGCCTGGGCGGCCTTCACCCTGCCCTCGGCCCTGCTGCTGGTGCTCTTCGCCCTGGGCGCGGCGAGCCTTGACGGCCCCCTGGGCAACGGCCTGATCCACGGCCTGAAGATCGTGGCGGTGGCCATCGTCGCCCACGCGGTGTGGGGCATGGCAAGGAACCTCTGCCCGGACCGGACCCGGGCCACCATCGCCGTGGGGGCGGTGCTGCTGGTGATCGGGGTGGGAGGGGCCGCGGGCCAGGTCTCGGCCATTGTGGTCGGCGGCCTGGCCGGGCTCTGGGCCTGCCGGGATGGCGGGGCGCCGGCGAACGACGCTCTGCACCTGCCGGTGTCGCGCCGCGCGGGCCTGGGCTGCCTGGGCCTCTTCGCACTGCTGCTGGTCGGGCTGCCGCTGCTGGTGATGGCCGGCACCGGGCCGGGCATCGCCCTGGTTGACGCCTTCTATCGCGCCGGCGCACTGGTGTTCGGCGGCGGCCACGTGGTACTGCCGCTGCTCGAGGCCGAAATGGTGCAGGGCGGACGCGTCGTCGCGGACGACTTCCTGGCGGGCTACGGCGCCGCCCAGGCGGTACCGGGGCCGCTATTTACCTTCGCCGCCTACCTGGGCATGGTCACCGCGGGAGGCGGCCTGGTCTACGCGCTGCTGGCGCTGCTGGCGATCTTCGTGCCAGGGCTGCTGTTGCTGCTGGCCGCGCTGCCCTTCTGGAACGCCCTGCGCGCGCGGCCTGGCATCCAGGCCATCCTGCGTGGCGCCAACGCCGCGGTAGTGGGCCTGCTGGGGGCAGCGCTCTACCAGCCGGTATGGACCAGCGCCATCCTGGGCCCGGCGGAGTTTGCTCTGGCCCTGGTGGGCTTCGCTCTGCTGGCAGTGTGGAAACTGCCACCCTGGATCACCGTACTCGTCTGCGGGCTGGGCGGAATGGTACTGGGCATGGGCGGCTGAGCGCCCTGTGTCATGGCAGGGTTGCCATGACAGGAGGAATCGCACGCGACCCGAGGGGAGGCGACGCCGGACGGCGGAGACTGCTAATCTAGCTTCAGCCCCCTCAGGGGCAACGACAGTCATCAAGGGAGAAGGTATCGATGAGTGAGCAGGTCTCTCGGATCATCGTCCCGGTGGACGGTTCGCCGACGGCCGCCGCCGCGGCCCGCCACGCCAGCCTGCTGGCCCGGCTGCTGGACGCCCCGCTGCAGCTGCTTCATGTGATGCCGCTCAACGCGGCGGAGCTTTGCGATATTCCCGCCAACCGCCAGGCCGAGGCCGACCATGACCGCGCGGTACGCCTCGAGATCGCCGAGGCGGCCTTTGCCAAGGCCCGCGAGGCGATCGATCCCGAGCTCACACCGGCCCCACACGAAGTGGTGCTCGAGGACAGCACCTTCATCCGCCATCCGGATAGGGCCATCATCGCTCACGTCCGCAGTCAGCCCGCCTGCCTGCTGGTGCTCGGCGCGCGTCACCTGAGCGAGCTGGGCAAGTTCATGCAGGGCAGTGTCAGCAACGAGGTGGTGCACCGCGCGCGCTGTCCGGTGACCATCGTCCACGACGATGCCAGCCTGCAGGAGGCCTCGGGCATCGGTCGAGTGCTGCTCCCCGTTGACGGCTCAGCCCACGCCAACCAGGCGGCGGGACTGGCCGGCGACCTGGCACGCAGTGCCGGGGTGCCGGTGGAGCTGGTGTTCTGCCAGCCCGGCGGCCAGGCCCAAGTGCTCGAGGATGGCGATGAGAGCCAGGCCCAGCGGGTCTTTCGTCTGGGCCGAGAGGCACTCGGCGAGATCCCCGGGGGCATCGAGGAGGTGCTGCTCCACGAGGAGCGCTTCGCCGAGGCCATCGTCTCTCGTGCACGCCACCATCTAGCGGAACGGCCGATGATCATCATGGGCCGGCGCGGGCTCGGCAAGTGGCGGGAGTCGCTGCTGGGCAGCGTCAGCCATCGCGTGATCGACCTGGCACCCTGCCCGGTCACTGTGGTGGTCTGATTCCGCCGTCTCCCGGACCCTCTTGCGGCCTCGTCTCAGGCGAGGCCGGTAATGTTGCCCTCGTTATCCAGTCCCATGCCCAGCGCCGCCGGCTCAAGCGGTAGTCCGGGCAATATCATCAGCTTGCCACACACCGCCACCACGAAGCCGGCGCCGGCCGAGAGCCGTAGCTCACGGATCCGCAGCCGATGTCCCTTGACCAGACCTCCGTCAGCCGGGTCGTCGGAGAAGCTGTACTGAGTGCGGGCGATGCACACCGGCAATTGCCCGTAGCCGGCGCGCTCGAGGCGCCGCAGCATCTCCCGAGCCTCGGCCGAGAGCGCCACGCCGCTGGCTCCGTAGAGCCGGGTGGCTATCGTCTCCAGCGCCTTTTCTACGGAGGTGCCATCGGGATACAGAGGCGCCACCTCGGCGTTACCTGCTGATAGCCGTTGCTGCACCAGACGCGCCAGGGCCAGGGCACCCTCACCGCCGCGGGCCCAGTGGTCGCAGTGCGCCAGGGCCACATCGAGTTCGCTGCAGCAGGCCGACAGCCGCTCCCGCTCGGCGCCGCTGTCGTCGGGAAAGGCATTGAGGGCTACCACCGGCTCCAGGCCAAAGGCTCGGACCACGGCCACCTGCCGGGCCAGATTGTCGAGGCCGGCGGTGAGCGCCGCGAGATCCGGTTGCTGCATGGCCTCGCGGGTTGCCCCGCCGTGAAAGCGCAGGGCGCGCAGGGTGACCACGATTACCGCGACATCCGGGAAGATGCCAGACTGACGTGACTTGATGTCGATGAATTTCTCCAGGCCCTGATCGGCGCCGAAGCCGGCCTCGGTGACGACCACTTCGCCCAGCGCCAAGGCCGCCCGAGTGGCCGTCAGCGAACTGCAGCCATGGGCGATATTGGCGAAGGGACCGCCATGAATCAGCACCGGGGTATGCTCCAGGGTCTGCACCAGATTGGGCGCCAGGGCGTCGCGCAGCAGCACGGCCATGGCGCCCACCCCGCCCAGATCCGCCGCGGTCACCGGAGTGTCGTCGTGTCGCCAGGCCACCACGATGCGACCCAGGCGACGCTCCAGATCGCCGAGATCCTCGGCCAGACAGAGGATCGCCATGACCTCGGAAGCGGCGGTGATCTCGAAGGCGCTCTCGCCAAGGCCGGTGCGCACCCCGCGCAGGCTGCGGTCGTTGAGGTCAATCACCCGGGGCCACACTATCCTCGAGGGATCGACCTCCAGGGCGTTGCCCCAATACAGGTGATTGTCGAGCAGCGCGGACAGCAGATTGTGGGCCGCGGTCACGGCGTGGAAGTCGCCGTTGAAGTGCAGGTTGATGGACGCCATGGGTACCACCTGAGCCCGCCCGCCTCCGGCGGCACCACCCTTCATGCCAAATACTGGCCCCAGCGACGGCTCACGCAGGCAGGCGAGGGCAGAGACTCCGAGGCAGGAAAGAGCATCCACCAGTCCCACGCAGGCAGTGGTCTTGCCCTCGCCGGCGGGCGTGGGAGTGATGGCGGTGACCAGCACCAAACGACCACGCGGGCGATCTTTCAGGCGCTGAAGCAGCGGCAGGGAGAGTTTGGCACGATGGTGGCCGAAGGGAATCAGCTCCTCGGCGGCGAGGCCGAGGCGCTCCTCGGCCAGCGGCAGAATCGGCTCGAGTGAGGCCTGGCGGGCGATCTCCAGATCAGTGGCGGGCACGTGCCCGGTGATGCCCTCGCTGCCGTCCATCTTTCGGGACATAGGGTCTCCTCCGGGCCGGCCCTGCCGGCATCGTTTGCCGGTGCGTCAGGCCTCGTAGGCGGCCTTGAGGCGATAGAATTCGGTGACGATCTCGTCCATGGCGGACGGGTCATAGTCGCACAGGCCGCTGACCACCAGCTTCTTGGAGCCGGTGCCGACGGACGCGCCATCGGATTGGATGCGAAACTCCAACAGACAATCACCACGTTTTCCGTTCACCGCCAGGGAGGAGCGATCCAGCACCAGCTCCGGCACCAGGCCATCGAGTCGGTCGAGGGAAAAGCCCATGCTGTCGTAGATCACCAGCGGGCGACGGGGATTGAACATGACCCCCTTTTCCTCCATCAGCGGCTTGAGGTAGTGGGGGAAATTCTTGCCGGAGAAGGCCACATAGCAACGGGCAAAGGCCTCTACCACGGCCTCGTCACAAGTCGTTTCGCCGCTGCGCTCCACTTCGAGGTAGCATTTCCCGTTGTCGTCACAGACGCGAATCTGACCATCGTTGTGCTCCTGAAAGCATAGCGGGGTGCCATCACCCACCATGTTCAGGAAGCGAAAATCCATACGCTGGGAGAGCCCGAAGCGAACCAGCACCAGGGCAAACAGCAGGTCGCCCGGCACGCAGAAACGGCGCGCATCCAGGTTATGGATGGGGTTGTAATCGCCGGCAACTCCCTTGGCGAAACGACTGGCCTGCTCGGCGGAGATGCAGACGCGGCCTCCTGCCGGCGAATAGAATTCATCGAGAAACATGCTTGCTGTGCCTGCCCTTCGTCGTTGGCGATCCAGATCCTGCCGGCGGCTGCCGGAGGGCAGATGATGCCATAAAACCCTCGCCAACGAAGCCTCGTAAGGCGCTACCATGGACCGATGGAAAGCAGGGGCAATGGCAAGATGCGCGAAAACAGAGTGCGGTGGGGCAGACTGTGGCGGTGGTTGGGCTGCTCGGCTGGTCTCGTTATGCTGGCCCTGGTGGGTGGGGTCCTGGCCCTGCCGACGCTGCTCGACAGCGCCTGGCTGCAGGCCAGGCTCTCCAGCCAGGAGGGGCTGTCGATCCGCTGGGAGAGCTCGCGTCCTGGCTGGAACAGTCTGGCGGTGGAGTCGTTGGTCATCGAGCGTGAGGATGATGCCCTGCCGCTGGCCCTGGAGGTGGACACCGCTCGCCTGGAGCTCACCCTGCCCACCTTGCTGACCCGGCGCCTGGCAATTCGCGAGCTAACGGCCAGCGGCCTGCGTCGGCTGGATATCGACGGCCACCGACTCAGCGGCGAAGGGCGGCTCACGCTGTCGGGCCTCGACCTCGCCCGGGACGAACTGGGGGTAGAGCGCCTCACCTTGGCCCTGGAGCACGCCACGCTGACCCGCGACGGGCAGCGGCTGGCCGAAGAGATCGCCCTGACCGCCGACCTCAGCGCAGCGCCCTTCGACCCCGCGGCCCATCCCGGCCAGGCGGCGCTGCGCTTTCTCTCCGGCAAACTTGCCCTGACGGCCAGAGCGGATGCCTGGGACCTCTTCAATCCCTACCTGGCGGAACTGGGCTGGCTTGGCCTGACCGGTCGCGGCAACCTCGAGGGCGAGCTGAGTATTGCCCAGGGCGAACTGGCAACGGGCAGCCGCCTGGTACTCGTCTCCCCTGAACTCGGGGTCACCCTGGACGAAGCCGCCCTTCTGGCAGGCCACGATGAGGATGGTCCGGCCCCGGCCTGGGTGATACCCGGTGAGACCTATCGCCTGCAGGGGGCCGGCAGCGTGGTGGCAAGCGTCGATGAACAGGGCATCGAAGCCGACGACGCGCCCGCCGGCCGGCTGGTCGTGACCCTGGAAAACCTCGCGATGCATCTTGGCGAGGCCCCGACGCCCCTGCTGACGGGCCAACGCTTCGATCTCCAGGCACCGTTCCCGACGGACCTCGCCGCCGCCCCGGCACCGCCCGATGATGCCGAACTGAGCTGGCAGGCAGCCATGGTGCCAGATGTTCGCGCTCTGGAGCGCTTCCTGCCAGAGCAAACCCCGTTGACGCTCGATGGCGGACGTGCCGCCCTGGACGGCCGTCTGACCTACCGCACAGGCGAGCTCTCCGGTGCCTTTACCTTAGCCGGCGAAAGCATCGCCGTGACCTTTCAGGAGCAACCGCTCAGCGGTGACCTGCGTCTCGATCTGGCGCTGCCCCAACTGGACCCCGAGGCGCGCCGCCTGGATCTCTCCGGCACCCGACTGAGGCTCGACGTCAGCAGCGACAAGAGCGCCGATGCGCTGGCCCTCGATGTAACCCTTGAGGCCGCCCGACTCACCTCACGGGTGGCGCTGGACACGCTGCGTGACTATCCCCAACCACCACTGGACGGCGAACTCGTCTTCTCAGGGCACCTGGACAGGCTGGGATTCCTGAATCCCTTCCTGGCAGGCCTGTTCGAGGGCCGCGGCATTGGCTTGAGCGGGGGCGGCAAGCTGAGCGCCAGGGCGCGACTGGTCAATGGACGAATCGACGCCGGCAGCCGATTGGCCGTGATCAGCGACGCGCTGGGCGTGGGCCTGCCCCATGTCCGCGTCGAAGGGAGTGGCAGCTTCGCCGCCGAGTGGCGCGACGATAACGGCCTGCCACTGCGGCTGGATGCCCGCCTGAAGGAGACCAGGGTGACCCGCCACCGCGACGGTGCGCGACTGCTGGAGGGCGCCCGAATGACCCTGGAAGCCAAGGGCCATCCGCCTGAGGCCGACGAGGCACCGCTGCTCCAGCGGGGGACGCTCGACTGGGAGGACGCCACCCTGGCTGATGTGGCCGTGTTGGCCCTCTACCTGCCCGAAGGCGCACCCTTCTCTCTGGCCGGGGGCCGGGCCAGCAGTCGAGGTCGGCTGGCTTTCGAGGACGAGCGCGTCCGTGGCGAACTCCAGCTGGCAGGTCGCCAGATCAGCGGCCAACTGTTCGGCGAGGCGGTCTCCGGCGAGATGACCCTCGACCTGGCGCTGAACGACGCCACTCTGGACGGCAGCGCCCTCGACCTCTCCGGCAGTCGCCTGACGCTTGTCGCCGCGGCGGGCAACGCCGAAACCGAGCAGCGCCTGGGCAGCGTGCTGGAGGCCCGGGTCGCGCACTTCACCCGTCTGAACGAGCCCGACACCCGCCAGGGCCGGCTGATGCTGACGGGCATGGTTGATCGCCTAGGCTTCCTGGACGCCTTCCTGCCCCGGGAGCATGGCCTCACCCTGCGCGGCCACGGGCGGCTCGAGGCCGATCTGCGCCTGGCAGGCGAGCAGCTGCTGGCGCCAAGTCACCTGCGGGTAGATGCCGACAACCTCGCAGTGGGCTTTCTCGACTATCAGGCGCAGGGGCGCGGCGAACTCGATGCGCGCCTCGAGGGCGAGGCGGCCAGCCCGGGTGCCCGGCTGATGCTTTCGCTGCCGAGCTTCGTCCTGCGCCGCGAGGCGGAGGAGGAACGCACCTGGCTGAGCGGACGCCACCTGTCTCTGGAGACGTCCACGCCCTTCTTCTCCACGGACCCCGAGCAGGTCGAGGTCGAAACCTTCACTACCCGAGTGATGCTGCCCATCGTCGAGGTGCCTGACCTGGCCCTCTACAACGCCTATCTGCCGGAGAAGTCAGGGATCGAGCTGCTCGGCGGGCATGCCAGCCTCGAGGCGACGCTGGCGCTGGAGGGCCTGGGCGCCCGCGGGGACCTGATGCTGCAGGCCTTCGGCACCGAACTGCGCCTGATAGGCCAGCGGCTAACGGGAGATCTGCGCCTGGAGGCGCGCCTGCGCGAGGGCGATCTGGCCGGCCGGCACTTCGATGCCTCCGGCTCGCTGCTGCGCCTGGACAACATCACTCGCCGGGATACCGACGGCCAAGGCGAGGCCGGCTGGTGGGCCCGCCTGGTGCTGGAAGAGGGGCGGCTGACCTGGGCGGAGCCGCTGGTGGTGAACGCTCGCCTGGGGCTGGCCATGCGCGACAGCGGCCTGCTGGCGAGGCTTTTCCTGTCCGACGCCCGGGACCGAGACTGGCTGGGTCGACTGCTCACCGTGCGCAATATCCGCGGCGAGGCGCGGTTGACCATGGCGGCCGACGCCATCCGCCTGGACGAGGCCCGGCTGGAAGGCGGCCCGCTGTCACTGCTGGCCGATCTGGCGTTTCGCGAGGAGCGGCTGGACGGCCAGCTCTATGCCAGGCTGGGGCGACTGGCCGTTGGGATAGCGCTGCAGGAGGGCGAACGAACGCTCCGTTTCTGGCAGCCGCGCCGCTGGTTCGAGGATTCCCGTCAGGAAGCGGATGCCCCCCTGGTGGAAACAACGCCGGATACATTCCGGGAAGCTCTGACTCCACGCTGAGCCAACGCCATTCGGGTTGAATCAGCCGCTGTATGAATCAAGGTCCCGAAGCAGATCGTTAGCATGCAAAAAAAGCATGCAGCCAGTCTATGCGAGGGGACCTCGCGCCGTATTGCACTGCACCATAGCATGGTAGAATGCGCGCGCTTATTGACCCTCTCTCCACCCCGCAACCCCTTCCTTGGGACACTGCAGCCATGCTGATAATCGACAGAACCTCTCTACGGCCCCGGTGCCCCACCCGGTGGTCGAGTTTTCTCGTGCTCACCTTTCTGACGCTGCTGTTCAGCCCCACCGCCCATGCAGTCACCGGCACACTGGACATGACCAGCTCCCTGGTCGGCGTATTGGCCGTGAGTATCTTCGTCCTCGCCTATGCCCTCGTCATGGGCGAGGAGAAGCTGCACATGCGCAAGTCCAAGCCGGTGCTGGTCGCTGCCGGCATCATCTGGGCGCTGATCGGCTGGGTCTACGTGCAGTCGGGCATGCCGAACGAGGCCGAGCATGCCTTCCGCGAGACCCTGCTCGAGTTCACCGAGCTGATGCTCTTCCTGCTGGTGGCGATGACCTATATCAACGCCATGGAGGAGCGGCGAGTATTTGACGCCTTGCGCTCCTGGATGGTGCGCAAGGGCTTCAGCTACCGGCAGCTGTTCTGGATCACCGGTGTACTGGCTTTCCTGATCTCCCCCATCGCCGACAACCTTACCACTGCCCTGCTGATGTGCGCCGTCGTGACCAAGGTCGCCGAAGGTGACAAGCGCTTCATCAACCTCTGCTGCGTCAACATCGTGGTGGCCGCCAACGCCGGCGGCGCCTTCAGCCCCTTTGGGGACATCACCACCCTGATGGTCTGGCAGTCGGGCATGGTGAAATTCTACGAGTTCTTCGATCTGCTGGTGCCTTCGCTGGTCAACTACCTGATTCCGGCCGTGGTGATGAGCGCCTTCATCAAGAACCGCAAGCCCGACAGCATGCAGGAGGACGTCTGGCTGAAGCGCGGGGCACGGCGAATCATCGCGCTGTTCCTGCTTACCGTGGCGACCGCCGTGGCCTGCCACACTCTGCTGAACCTGCCGCCGGTGCTTGGCATGATGACGGGCCTTGGCTATCTGCAGTTCTTTGGCTACTACCTGCGCCGCACCCTCCCGCACTCACTGGAAAGGAAGCGCACCCGCTACAGTCAGCGCGGTGACGACAAGAAACTGGCCCAGCTGGGCAGCGTGGTGCCGTTCGATGTCTTCAACCGGGTGGCCCGCGCCGAATGGGACACCCTGTTGTTCTTCTACGGGGTGGTCATGTGCGTCGGGGGACTTGGCTTCATGGGCTACCTGGGACTGCTGTCGGATGCACTCTACACCGGCTGGGGGGCAACCTGGGCCAATATCGCCCTTGGTCTGATCTCGGCGGTGGTGGACAACATCCCGGTCATGTTCGCGGTGCTGACCATGCAGCCGGAAATGTCCCACGGCCACTGGCTCCTGATTACCCTGACCGCCGGCGTCGGCGGCAGCCTGCTGTCCATCGGCTCCGCCGCGGGCGTGGCGCTGATGGGGCAGGCACGCGGCAACTACACTTTCATGGGTCACCTGCGCTGGGCACCGGTCATTGCTATCGGCTACGCCGCCAGCGTGGCCACCCACCTGTGGCTCAACGCCCACAGTTTTACCGTATTCAACTAATTTACTATAATTAATTGAATCCTCTTCCCGGCGGCCACCTCCGCCGGGAACACACTCGCGTTGAGACTGATGCTTTACATTGTCTTCCAATGATGTAGCTTATCCCTGGAAGGTCGCATTAGAATAGCCGCCAAAATAGGGTGGTAGTTATCATAATCATAACCAGACGGCCACGTAGTACGCAGGAGTGAAAGCCTGAGCCCGGAGCCCCGCACAAGACGGTACCCGTGGTTGAAGCGAATCATCTACAGGGAACTGATACGCCGATGCTGTCCTCCATCTTGTCACCCTCGGCGGTGACACCGCACTGTCTGTCCAGACGCTACGAGGCTTGCCGGTGGCATGGCTGAGGTACGGCCTGCTGGCAGCCCTGCTGGCGCTGGCCTGGCCACCCATGGCGGCTGCCGACGAGAGCCAGGTGCTGCTGGTGGCGCACCCGGATGTCCGAATCGCTAGTCTGACCCGTGACACTACCCGGGCCATATTCGCCATGCGTCAGCGCACCTGGCCGAATGGCCAGGCGGTCAGGGTTCATGTGCTCAACAATGACGATCCCGTTCATGGGCGATTTGTCAAGGAGCGCCTGTCAGTTTATCCGCATCAGCTTCAGCTGGCCTGGGACCGTATGGTGTTCTCCGGCACCGGCCAGGCCCCCACGCGAGTCTTCTCCCAGGCCGAAATGCGCGAGCGCATCGCCAACACCCCCGGTGCCCTGGGCTATCTAGAAAGGGAGTATCTGGATGATCGTGTCCAAGTCGTTTCAACGGAGTGAGCCTCGCGCCTGTCTGGTGATGGCTTTCGTGCTGCTGCTGGGCGGCACAAACTCGGCCAAAGCGGACAGCATGCTGGACACCTTGCAACTACATGGCTTTCTCAGCCAGGCGCTGGTGATCACCGATCGCAATAATTTCTTCGGCCCGAGCAGCAGCGGCAGCGGCAGTCTTAAATACACTGAAATCGGCGCCAACGCATCGATTCGCCCCCATCAGGACGTACTGATTGCCGCTCAGGTGCTTAGTCGACGCGCTGGCGGGGATGGCAGCGACGCTAATCCGGTCCTGGACTACGGGTTGGTAGACTACCAGATGGTCTCCAACCAGCAGCGCACCTTTGGCGTGCAGTTGGGCCGCAGCAAGTACCCCTTCGGTTTCTACAACCAGACCCGCGATGTGGCCTTTACCCGACCCAGCATCCTGCTGCCGCAATCAATCTATTTTGACAGGACGAGATCGCTGGCGTTGTCAGGAGATGGCCTGACCATCTATATGGATCAACGGGTCCCAACCGGAAACTTGCGCGCCCAAATAGGTTTCGGCGACCCGCAAACAGGGGACGATCTCAGAAGAACACTTCGTCTCGATATGGTGCCCGGATCACTCGATCCAGAACGTTCTACCATCGGCCAGATCCGCTATGAGCACGATGGCGGCAAGATCGTTGCTGCCATAAGTGCTGCAAATGCGAATGCACGCTTCGACTCCTCACTGCCAGGTCTCAGCAACGGAGACTTCTACTTCAAACCATGGGTTCTGTCACTACAGTACAATGAGGAAAATTGGAGCCTGACGACTGAATATGCCAGGCGGAACTCTGGGCTCGAGAACTTCAATAACCCCGCTTTCAATTTCGATGTGACTGGTGAAAGCTGGTATGTGCAGTATACCCGCCGCTTCAATGAAGACTGGCAGTGGCTAGTACGCTACGACAACTTGATAAGCAACCGGGATGACCGCTCGGGCTCTGCCTACGAGGCCAGTGGCGCAGGACCTGCTCACAGCCAATACGCAGAAGACTACACCCTGGGTCTCCAGTGGAACGTCAACCCTCGCGTCATGCTCGCCGCCGAGTACCACCATGTTGATGGTACAGGTTGGCTTCCCATTCAGGACAACCCGGACCCGGCCGAGACCCGCCGCCGCTGGAACATGCTGCTGTTCCAACTCTCGCTGCGCTTCTGACCGGCCCGAGGTTCCCCATGCGCTCCACTTTTCGGCCCTGTCGCCTGAGCCTCACCTGGCGAGTCGTCGCCCTCAGCAGCCTCCTGCTGGTGCTGCTGGTGGCACTCTTCGCCTGGCTGGTTCATGCCAACCTGACCCGCCAGTTCGAGACCAGCCGCGCCGAGCACGGCGAGCGCCAGGTTCGCGAGATCCGCCTGGCTCTGGATCGCTCAGAGGAGGGACTACGCCAACTGGCCTCCTTGGTGGCATCAGGGCAAGGCCTCGGCGATGCGCTCCAGGCCGGCCAGCCAGATTTGCTGCTCGATTCCCTGGAGACCCAGTGGCCCACGCTGCAGTTGGAGGCCGGAATCGACGAGATACTCGTCCACAACACCGCAGGAAATCAGCTCGCCAGCTGGGGCGAAGGGCAGTCACGCAATGAGCGACCAATCCAGGAGTGGGTGAATCGTGTCCTTGCTGAAGAGGCACCGCATACCGCTCTGCGCTGCTCCAGCGACTGCCGGCAGTATGCGGCCGTACCGGTGCTTGTCGACGGAAAGAGCGTCGGCGCCGTGATATTGTCTCGCTCACTCGCCGACGTCACTCGCCAGGCCCAGCAGGTCTCAGAGAGTGACGTGGCCCTGCTGGTGGTGGGCAGCCAGGCCGACAAGGAACTCCCCGAGGAGCGCGCCATTCCCGCTTGGAAGGGGCAGCTTATCGCCATGACCCGCCAGGAGACTTATCTGCCCATTCTGCAGAGTACCGCCTCCCTGGTATCGGTCCGTGAACTGGAGCACCAGACGCTACGCCTGGGATATCGAGGCCAGAATATCGAGCTCAGCGCAGTGCGCATGGACGAAGATGAAGACCGCCGCAGCACCGGCTACTTCCTGATCGCCACGGACATCACCTCACAGATCAAGGCCATCGCCCATGACACCCGGGTACTGGTCGCTGTGGGGGTCGCTGGCTGGCTGGTGGCAGAGCTGCTGTTGCTGGCCATCCTGCTCAGCCCCATGGCGCGCCTGCGGCGGATCGCCAGCGCGCTGCCTGCCCTGGCACAAGGGGGATTCAACGAAGCCAGAGCCTCCATACCTCTTCCTCGGCGCATCCTGGCTGACGAGATCGACGTGCTCCAGGGCACTACCCTGGCGTTGGCCGACCAGCTCGAGACCCTGGAAAAGGAAGTCTCGGCCCGAGGCGAGCAGTTGGCCGAACGGGTCCAGGACCTGGCCCGAGAGCGCGACTTCATCGGCAGCCTGCTGGATACCGCCAGGGTCTTTATCGTTACCCAGGATGCCAGCGGCCGCATTGGACTGGTCAACGACTATGCGCTGACGGTCATGAGCACAAACGAGGCAGCGCTCGTGAACCGCCTGTTCGAGGATGTCTTCGCGCCTGGGCAAGCGTCCAGAGGAAGGCAGAGCCCCAAGGCGAACATGGAGGAGCGACCGCTGGTCACCGCCGATGGCCAGCAGCACACCATCGCCTGGTACCATGCACCGCTCCCTGGCGGAAACGAGACGGCACCCGGACGAATATCGGTCGGCCTGGATATCACCGAACGCAAGGCTGCCGAAACCCGTCTGACCTGGCTGGCCGAGCGTGATCCCCTGACGGGGCTCTACAATCGCCGCTACTTTCAAGAAGCCCTCAGTGGAGCCCTTCAGCGCGGTCTGAGCGGAGCAATGCTGTTGATGGATCTGGACCAGTTCAAGGACGTCAACGAACTCAGCGGCCACCAGGCGGGCGACCGCCTGCTGCGACTTGTGGCGAACGTGCTCGGCGAGGAACTCGGCCATCGGGGTATTCTCGCCCGGCTCGGTGGCGACGAGTTCGCCCTGCTGCTCAGAGAGGCGGATACCGATCTGGCCGTGCGAATCGCCCAGCAGATCAACCAGATCCTCGAGGGCACCAGATTCATGGTTGAAGAAAGGCACCACCGAATATCGGCCAGCACGGGCATCGCCCTTTTTCCGGAACATGCCGATAATCCCATCGATCTGATGGCCAGCGCCGACATGGCCATGTATAAGGCCAAGGCGTCAAGCACGCAGCGCTGGCATCTGCTTGCCACGGCGCAGGGTGCCCGAGAAGAGCTGCAGCAGCGGGTCTACTGGGAGGAACGCGTGCACCGCGCCCTGGAGGAGGACGCTTTCGAATTGATGGTGCAACCCATCGTCCGCCTGGAAGATCGCGACGTGCGCCACTATGAGGTATTACTGCGCATGCGCGACGAACAAGGCGGCCTGATCTCGCCAGCAGCATTCATCCCGGTAGCCGAGCGCAGCGGGCAGATCATCGCCGTGGATCGCTGGGTCCTTCGTCACAGCCTTCGGGCACTTAGCCGGGTACAGGCACACGGGATTAGCCTTGCAGTAAACCTTTCCGGACAGTCCCTGCATGACGAAGGGCTCACGCAATATCTCACCGAAGAGCTTTCCGCCAGCGGCGCCAACCCCGAGCGCCTGATCCTGGAGATCACCGAAACTGCCGCCGTCACCGACTTCTCAACGGCCCGAGGCGTGCTGCAGACTCTCCGAGATCTTGGCTGCCGCACGGCCCTGGATGACTTCGGGGTCGGCTTCAGCAGCTTCCACTACCTGGGCCAGCTGCCGGTAGACTACATCAAGATCGATGGCAGTTTTATCCGCAACCTGTCGGTTAGCTCCGACAGTCGCGTTATCGTCAGGGCGATTGCCGATATCGCCGCCGGATTCGGCAAGCAGGCCATTGCCGAGTTTGTCGACCAGGAAGCCCTAGTGCCAATACTGAAATCCTATGGTATTGCTTTTGGTCAGGGCTTCCACTTGGGAAAACCAATTCGTCTAAGGGATGCATTCGGCAAGGACATAAGTTGATATTATGAATCTTTCTATTCGAACACAAATCTTCACAAACCCACGGCGGAAGGATCCAGCGATATGACGTCATGCTCTTCATCAACGCAGGAGTATGAGCAACAGAATCCAACTCTTGCACGTTTCATGAAGGAGTTCAGGTTCAGTCTGGCACTGACTCCGGAAGAAAAGCAGAGGATTTACCGCCTGCGGTACGACATCTACTGCGTGGAGTTAGAATATGAAGAGCCGACTGACAGGCCAAACCATCTAGAATATGATGCTTATGATAAAGTGGCTATCCACTGCCTCATCGAGCACCGCAGGACCGGTCTCGCCGCCGCCTGCACTCGCCTAGTCATGCCTCATCCGGAATACCCTGCTCCGCTAGACAGGCTCCCTTTAGAATCCTATGGCGGCCGCAGCCTTACCCATCCGGAACTGAATCCACAGCGATTCCCCCCAGGCAGTTATTACGAAATCTCGAGACTTGCCGTTGCTCGAGCTTTTCGCACGAGAATCAAGGGGAACGAAGTGCCTGGGGTCTCAGACAACCCGCATGAGTTCACTCCGGAGGAGCGGGAAACCTTTTCCTTGCTTATCAGTGGCCTATTCCTGGCGGGCTATGCCACTGGAAGAATGTTAGGCAAGCAGCTGGGCTTTGCGATGATGGAGTCAAAGCTTCAGCGCCTTCTTGCAATGTCAGGGTTTCATTTCACTCAGATTGGTGAGCCAATCGATTTGCACGGTAAGCGCAGCGCATACTGCCTTAACCGCGAGCAGGCGGAAGCGGGTATGGATAGGACTTTGCTACCTCTCTATCAGCATATCAAGGAGGAACTGAAACCGCAGTTGGACGCCATACGGCTGAGCTGGTCGGACAGCATGCTTTATTTATAATAAACAGACATCGCCGATCCGGGATAGAACGTCACTGGCCATCGCAGAACCATGATGGCCAGCGAAGGTGCGGTACTCTGGTCATGGCTTCTTCGGCCGACGTTTCGACGATTCAGGGCGGATCATTCGTACCCGCACCTTGGGACGGTCTCGCTGGAGAGGCGTCGCCACATCGCCACTCTCGTCACCGGAAGGCGCCGACGGCGCTATTGTCACCCAGGCAAAGATGGGCAGCGCCAATTTCCAGTAGATCGCACCCAGCCGCAGACTCAGTGTCACCAACAGCGCCAGGGCAACGGTCAGGGTGCCGGGAGAGGATAGAGTATCCAGCACCACATAGGTGATGCCACCGGCGATGGCCGCCGTGGCGTAGATCTCCTGACGAAGCACCATGGGCACCCGGTGCGCCAGGAGGTCCCGGATCATGCCGCCGGCCACTCCCGTGAGCACCCCCATCAGCACCGCGACGACGCCCGGCGCCTCGAGCAGCAAGGCCTTGTGAGTACCGATCACCGTGAACAGCGCTAGCCCGAAGGCATCGGCTACCGGCAGGAACCCTCGATTGAGACGGTGAATATAATGAAAGCTGAGAATCGAGAGCCCCACTGTCGCCAGGATCACCCACAGATAGGTGGGGTCGGTGATCCAGAAGACCGGCCGCACGCCTAGTACCAGGTCACGCAGGGTCCCGCCTCCGATACCGGTCACCGCTGCCAGCACCAGCATGCCGAAGGGATCCATGCGCGAACGACAGGCCAGGATCACGCCCGATAGTGCAAAAACGATCACCCCCGCCATATCCAGCCAGTAGATCAGACCGCTCACCGTTGCTCGCCTCCCGCAGCGTCATCGTGTAATGGGCGCACAGCATAGCTAAATTCCCGCGTCATGAAAGCCAGATTTCATCCGGGCCTGGCCCCCGGACGAACAATCCCTCGCAGCAATCAGCCCAGCACCTCTGCCGGTCAGGATGCGCTTTTCCTTTCCCGACGGCAGGATCACATCCTCATCGAGACCATCATCCCCACCGTGCGCCGGGCACGTCCAAAAGCGCCCTGGGCGCCACACCACATCTGGATCTCGAGTTCCAGCTTGTGGATCGAGAAGAAGGCCACATTGAGCCCCGAAAACATCGCCGACTGGCTGAGGCAGAGCAGGATGCCGATCCAGGTCAGCAAAGTCGGCTATCGGCGGGGTAAAGGCCCGTCAGGTGCCTGACGCGCAAAGGCGGCCCGAAGGCCGCCTGCGAAGCGAAGCACTACCCGCCGAAGGAGGTCAGTCGGTGGCGTGGCCATGTGCCCCGAGCCAGTCGCGCAGGAACGCGATCTCCTCCTCTTGGGCGGCAATGACCTCCTCTGCCAACTCGCGAATCTCCTCGTTCTCACCGTGCTCGAGCACGATGTTGGCCATATCGATGGCCCCCTGATGGTGAGGAATCATGCCGTACGCAAAATCCACATCAGCATCGCCGGTGAAGCCGACCATCATGCCTTCGTGCATCCGCTCATTGGCCGCGCGATAGGCCTTAACCGCCGGTTTGTCGGCGTGGTGGTCGGCCTGTTCTTCACCTGGGTGAGCCTGGCCATGGTCGCCATGTGCGTGCTCATCGGCATGGATACTGGCGGCGGCCGGCTGGGCCAGCATCATGGCTCCGGCCAGGGCGCCGGCACTCAGTGCCGCTGCCCACCAGCCGAGTCCGGCCCGGGGCCGTGAGGCGGGGATCGCGCGAATCTCGTCCTGATGGTTCGGCTTGTGCGTCTGTCGACGGGTCATCATGGTGCTCCTTGCGGATGGGCACATCTTGAAGTCTTCAGCCTGGTACCCGTGAGTGGCACAAGGCTCAAGAACGTGCTGGCAGCGATTGGAACGTCAATGACGGCGAGAGTTCCAGGCCAAGGGTAGCCACTTCTGCCGGTGCGCCTGCCGGGTGACACCCTCCCGGTTTATCGTGATCGCCACTCGCTGATTTGACAGGTAAGGCTTGGCGACGTTGACCGGCATGCCTACCCTGCACGGTCCCGGCCGGCATAGCCCAAGGCGCGGTAACCGAGTACTCTCGTAGCTCGCTTGCATAAGCTCTACCGCATTTTTCCGAGAGCTACCTTCTTCCCCAAGCCACGGAACGCCTCATGGACTGGAACCCCGCCGTCATCTGGCTGATCATCGCCCTGCTGCTGGGACTCGCCGAGCTCGCCACCGGCGGCCTGGTGCTTATGGCACTCGCCGCTGCTGCTCTGCTGACCGCCGCCCTGGCTGGCCTGGGACTGTCACTTTCCTGGCAGCTCATTGGCTTGGGCGTCTTCTCCGGCGTGCTGGTGCCGCTGGCCGTATGGGTGATCCGGCCCTGGTTTTCCCCCCGCGGAGTGGCCTATGGCACCACCGGTACCGGGGTAGAGAGAGGCCACCTCTATACGACCCTCAATCGCGATTTCGACGGCGCCAGCGGCGTCAAGATCAATGGCGACTTCTATCGTCTACGCGTCGCCGACTCGGAGGAAAGCGCCGGCGAGACCGAACTGCCGGCGGGCACCTCCGTCATCTTTCAGACCTTCGATGGCACCACCGCCATCGTTCGCCTTGCACACCCGGCGCCGAATTCGCGCGCCAACCACCACCCGGAGTAATTCCGCATGGATCTTCCCGTCAGCCCGGGGCTAATCATCGCCCTGATCATCGTCATCATCGGTATCATGATCATCGCCAAGGGGCTGGTGGTTGTCCGCCAGTCGGAGGTGATGGTGATCGAGCGCCTGGGGTCGTTCAATCGACTGCTGGAGAGCGGCATCAACATCATCGTCCCCTTCATTGACCAGCCCCGCGCCATCGCCATGATTCGCTATCGCAAGATGGGTGAGGAGTATCACGCCATCACCAGCCATGAGACGCGGATCGATCGTCGCGAGACGGTGATGGACTTTCCCGGCCAGCCGGTGGTGACCACCGACAACGTCACGGTAAATATCAACGGTGCGCTCTATTACCAGATCATCGACCCGAAGCGCGCCGTCTATGAAGTCGAGAACATGAGCCAGGCGGTGGAGGTGCTGGCCAAGACCACCCTGCGTTCGGTGGTCGGCAAGATGGAACTCGACAAGCTGTTCGAGTCCCGGGCCGAGGTCAACAACGAGATCCAGTCCGCCATGGAAGAGGCCGCCTCCAAGTGGGGAGTGAAGATCTCGCGGGTGGAGGTCCAGGACATCGCCATGCCCGAGGAAGTGGAATCCGCCATGCGCCTGCAGATGGCCGCCGAGCGCAAGCGTCGCGCCACGGTCACCGAGGCCGAGGGCGAGAAGTCCGCTGCCATCGCCATGGCCCAGGGCCAGCGCGAATCGTCGATCCTCAACGCCCAGGGCGACAAGGAGTCGGCCATCTTGCGTGCCCAGGGCGAGCAGGAATCGATCAAGCTGGTGCTAAACGCCATCGGCGACAGCGAAGAGAACAAGCGCACCGTGGTGGGCTACCTGCTCGGTCAGAGCTACATCAAGGTACTGCCGACCATGGCCAAGGACGGCGAGCGGGTCTTCGTGCCCTACGAGTCCTCCGCCCTGCTCGGCTCCATGGGCATGTTCCGCGAGATGGCCGGCTCACCGGAAGACGCTGTGGCCAGCCACTTGAAGACCAGTGGCAACCGCAGCGGCCTGCGCGGTGGCGTGGTGGGCGGAGCAGCCAGCGCCGGCTGAGCCTGCGAAGGCATCGCTGCCAACGAGATCGGCCCGCCAGATGGCGGGCCGATCTCGTTGGCAGGCGGCGATTCTTCACGCCAGCTGAAACGGATATACCGAGCCGATACGCAGCAGCGAGGAGAGTTCGTCCAGGGCGGTGAGAGTCTCCCGGGCCAATGCCGGATCGGCGAGTTCTTCGGGGGCCAGGCGGTCGCGGTAGTGACGCTCGACCCAGGCGACCAGCTCGCCGTGCAGGACATCATCCAGCAGCCCCCTTCCGGCCAATGCGGCGCGCTCCTCGCCACTGAGCACCACCCGCAGGCGCAGGCAGGCGGGACCGCCGCCGTTGCGCATGCTCTGCTTGACGTCCTTCACCACCACCTCGCCGATGGGATTGGCCCCGGCCAGCAGGTGGTCGTGCAGGCATCGCCACACCGCCTCGTTCTCCTGACACTCCCCCGGCACCACCAGGGTCATGGAACCGTCCGGATTGGACAGCAGCTGAGAATTGAAGAGATAGGAACCCACCGCGTCCGCGAGGCTCACCGCTTCGACGGGCACGCGCACCGGGATCAGCGGCGTACTCATGCGCTCGCGCAGCGCCTCCAGGGTGCCCGTCTCGTCGAGGAAGGCCATCTCGTGATAGAGCAGCACCGGACCGTTGCCCACGGCGATGACGTCATTATGGAAGACCCCGGCGTCGATGGCCTCGGGATGCTGCTGGGCGAACACCGTCTGCGACTCGGAAAGGCCGTGCTGGCGGGCCAGTGCCTGGCTCGCCTCCAGGGTCTGGCGCGCCGGGAAGCGCTGTGGAGCGGGTGAGCTCTCGTTGCCCCAGCCAAACGCCTCGCGACCGTAGACGAAGAGGTGCACGCCGGACTCGCCGTGTTCACCACACAGTCGGGTATGGTTGGCCGCCCCCTCGTCGGAGAAAGCCGGCGTCGCCGGCAGCGCCGGATGGTGGGCGAAGTGCGCATCATCGCGGAAAATCGCCCGCAACACACGGCCGGTGGTGGCCGGCTCCAGGAAGCGATGGAAACTCGACTGCAGATTGGCCGGTGTGACGTGCAGTCGGCCATCCGAGGCGTCCGGGCTCGGCGTCACCGTGGCAGCGTTGGCGGTCCACATGCTCGAGGCGGAGCAGACCGCCCGCAGGATCTGCGGCGCCTCGCCGGCGGCCCGCGCCAGCACCCGCTCGTCGCTGCCGGTGAACCCCAGCGCGCGCAGCGCGCCGAGGTCCGGGCGCTGCTGGGGGGGCAGCACCCCCTGGAGGTAACCGGCGTCCATCAGCGCCTTCATCTTGGCCAGCCCCTGCAGGGCGCCCTCCCGAGGATTGGCCACCAGGCCGCCATGGCACATCGACGCCACGTTGCCCAGCGCCAGGCCGGCGTAGTTGTGGGTCGGCCCCACCAGGCCGTCGAAATTGACCTCGCGATAGTTCACCTCCCGGTAACCAGCCGTCACAGGCTTACCCCCGGCGGCAACTGGTCGGGCAGGTGCAGGTCGTCGCTCTCCATTGAGGCGACCGGATAGGCGCAATAATCCGCCGCATAAAAGGCACTGGGGCGGTGGTTGCCGCTCTCCCCGACGCCACCGAAGGGCGCATCGCCGGAGGCGCCGGTGGTCTGGCGGTTCCAGTTGACGATGCCTGCGCGGCTACGCAGCAGAAAGTCGTCCCAGTCGGTGCGCTCGCCGCCGATCAGCCCGGCGGCGAGGCCGTAGCGGGTGTCGTTGGCCAGCCGAATCGCCTCGTCCCAATCGCGATAGCGCTGCACCTTGAGCAAGGGACCGAAGTGCTCCTCGTCGGGCAGGGTCAGGCCCGTCACATCGATCAGGCCCGGCGAGAGCAGACTGGTGCCCTCCTCCAGGCGTTCCATGCGCGCCAGCACCGTCCCGCCCGCCTCCTCAAGCGCCGCCTGGGCCTCGAGCAGACCATCGGCTGCCGCCACGCTCACCAGACCGCCATAGAAGGGCGCGGGTTCGCTGAAGGGGCCGGCCACGTGCAGCCGCGAGATGGCATCGGAGAGGGCATCGAGCAGATGATCCCCCACCGGCCCCTCGGGAACGATCAGGCGTCGAGCGCAGGTGCAGCGCTGGCCGCCGGAGAGGAAGGCCGACTGCAGGATGGTCAGCACCACGGCGTCCTGGTCAGGCACGTCCTTGACCACCAGCGGGTTGTTGCCGCCCAGCTCAAGGGCCAGGATCTTGTCCAACTGGCCGGCGAACTGCTGATGCAGCATTCCGCCCACCCTGGCACTGCCGGTAAACAGCAGGCCATCGATGCCCGGATCGGCGGCGAGCGCCTGGCCAACGTCAGCCGCCCCCTGCACCAGATTGATCACTCCGGCGGGCAGCCCCGCCTCCATCCAGCACTGCAGGGTGAGATCAGCGGTCAGGGGCGTCTGCTCGCTCGGTTTGAAGACCACGCAATTGCCGGCCAGCAGCGCCGGCACGATGTGGCCGTTGGGCAGGTGACCGGGGAAGTTGTAAGGACCGAAGACCACCATCACACCATGGGGCCGATGGCGCAGCACAGCCCGGGTATCGCCCAGGTCACGCTCCCGCTGGCCCGTGCGTTCCAAGTAGGCACGGATAGAGAGCGCCACCTTGCCGATCATCGACCCGACCTCGGTACGCGATTCCCACAGCGGCTTGCCGGTCTCATGGGCAATGGCCGCCGCCAGATCTTTGCGATGGCGCTCCAGCACCTCACGGAAGCGCTCCACCAGCGCCTGGCGCTCGGCGAACGGGGTGCGGGCCCAGCCAGGGAAGGCTTCGCGGGCGGCTGCCATGGCGGCACCCACTTGGCCAGGGCTGGCAGCGCGCCCTTCCCAGAGGCGCTCGCGGGAGACCGGGTCGTGCTTGCTGAAGGTCTGACCCTTCCCGGCCTGCCAGATGCCGCCTACCAGCAGCTGTCGTGTCGCCTTCATCAGCCTTCCTCCTCGGTATCCAGAATGCGCAGATCGGCGCCGGTTTTCACCTCGAGCCGCGCTGCCTCGTCGGGGGAGAGCCTGATCACACCCGACTCATCGGGTGGGCTCTTCACCCAGGCGGCGCGGAACTCGGCCATTCCGGTGGTGGCGGCGAGCCAGCGCGGTCGCGAGCCCGCCTCTCCCGACGCTGTTGGGGCGACCTCGGCCCGACAGCGCCGAGAGAGGCGCACGCTGCGAACGTCGTCAATATAAGCCTCCACCGTAGGGCCGCCGTCGAAGATGTCGATATAGCCCTCCCAGCGCAGCCCCTCTTTCTTGAGCATGGCCAGGGCCGGTCGGGTCTGCTCATGAACCTGGCCGATGCAGTCCCGCGCCTCCTCGGAGAGGAACGGCGTGTAAATCGGGTACTTGGGCATCAGCTCGCCGATAAAGCTTTTCTGTCCCAGCCCCGTGAGCCGGTCGGCCTCGCTGAAGTCCAGCGGAAAGAAGTGGCTGCCCAGGCAGTACCAGAAGGGGCTCCGGCCCTGTTTATCGAAGACGCCGCGCATCTCCGCCATCACCTTGTCGGGGAAACGGTCGCGGAACTCCGCCATGAACAGCCAGCGCATCATGGAGAGCAGCGCCCCATTGCGTTCATGAAAGCGGTCACCACCGCGGTATTCCGGACGCAGAAACAACGAGGCCACTTCGGCATCGCCGGTGTGGTCGGAACACAGGAACAAGCTGTCGATGGTGCGATGCAGATCGAGCTGCACCGAGGAGTGGGCCAGGGTGCCCACCCGGTAGTGATAGAAGGGCGTCTCACGCCCCACCTCACCCTCGATGGCGCAGCAGCCTGCCAGGTGGCCGCTGGTCTCATCCTCGAGCACGAAAAAATAGTTGCGCCGGTCTGCCGCCACACGCTCCTCGAAGGCGCTCAGCGCGGCGGCGATCTTCGCGGCCAGAAATTCCCGGTTGTCAGGCAGCGAGGTAAAGCCTACGCCGGTCTCCCGGGAGAGCGCCTGCAGCTCGTCCAGGTCATCCTCGGCGATCGGTCGTATGCGCATTACAGCTCTCCCTCGTCATAGCCCGGATCGCGCTCCTCGATGCTGCCCTCGCCCATACCGGGCAGCCCGAGCGGCGCGGCCAACACAGCGCGTCCCTCCACCACGCCCAGCCGCTCGGCATGCTCCGGCGAAAGCATCAGCTGGCCGGTGGGTGACAGGGCATAGCGCGTCACCACGCAGCAGAAATCCTCCAGGCGCTGATTGGCCACCATGGCCGGCTCGGCGTCCGGCAGGGCGTGGGCCGGACGGATGCGCACGGGGTGCCAGGCGGCTCGACGAAAGGTCTGCAGCCGCTCGCGCTCGGCCTTGATCACCGGGCCGGCATCGAAGATGTCCACGTGGCGCGAGCGCAGAAAGCCCTCGGCCAGCATCTCGGCCAGCGCCACTTCGTGGTCGGGATGCTCCCGGCCGATAGCAGCGCGAGCCTGGGGGGTAAGCAGCGGCAGATAGAGCGGAAACTGCGGCATCACCTCGGCGATGAAACTCTTCGAACGGATACCGGCCAGGGCGTTGATCTCCTGGTAGTCGCGCATGAAGAAGTGACGCCCCACGCTGTTCCAGAACGGCGACTCACCGGCCCCATCCAGAAAGCCCGGAAAGGCCATGGCGAGAATACCGGCGAAGCGCTCCGGGTACTGAGCGATGAACATCAGCCGCGCTCGCCGCAGCAGGCTCTCGGCGCTGGTGCCGCGATAGCGGGGCTCCAACGAGTAGGCACATAGCAGGCTCACTTCCGAGACCTCGTGGGAGAGCGCCAGCGTCTGCACCTCCCGGCGCACGTTGAGCTGCTGCGAGGCGTGGATCAGGGTCTCCTGCCGATAGGTATAGTAGGCGTCCTGGGCGCCGGCCTGAGCGCGGATGGTGGCGGTACCCACCGCCTCGCCACGCTCCGGGTCCTCGAGCACGAAGGTATAGTGCTCGTCGCCGGGGAAAGCCACCTCGGCGGCGAGGGCCTGGCGGGAGCGGACAATCCGCTCTTCCAGGCGATCGCGGTGGGCCGGCAGGTTGGTCAGCCGCGGTACGGCATCAGCGGCCAGGCGCTCCAGGGCGGGCAAGTCCTTGGGCAGCGCGGAACGCACAAGCAGCATGGAGGGATCTCCGTCGGGTGACAGGGCGTCGTTGGGTCGGCTCACTGACCGGCCAGCAGCCGCGCCACCGCCCTTTCCAGGCGTGCCATGCCCTCAGCGATATCCGCCTCGGGTATCACCAGCGAGGGCGCCATGCGCAACACGTTGGGTCCGGCCACCAGCGCCATCAGGCCCTCCTCGATGGCCAACGGCAGGATCTCGGCCGCCCTCCCTTCATGGGCCGGAGCCATCACGGCGCCGATCAGCAGGCCCATGCCGCGAATCTCAGAGAACACCCCATGTTTCTGGTTGATCGCCTCCAGATGCTCGCGGAACAGCCCGTGCCGGTGCTTGACACCGTCCAGCACCTCCGGAGTATCGATAAACTCCACCGCCGCCAGCGCCACCGCTGCACCCAGCGGATTGCCGCCATAGGTGGAGCCGTGGGTGCCGGTGGCCATGGCCGGGGCGACGCGGTCGGTGGTCAGCATGGCACCTACCGGGAAGCCGCCGCCCAGCGACTTGGCGCTGGTCAGGATGTCCGGGATCACGCCGAGCTGCTGATAGGCGTAGAGGGTCCCGGTACGGCCGACGCCGGTCTGCACCTCGTCGAAGATCAGCAGGGCGTCGTGGGCATCGCATAGCGCGCGCAGCCCGGCCAGAAACTCGGGGTCTCCCGGTAGCACGCCACCCTCACCCTGCATCGGCTCCACCACCACCGCGCAGGTGTCGTCATCGATCAGGTTGCGAACGCTGTCGAGGTTGTTGTAGTCACCGTGGACGATACCCCCCGGCACCGGCCCGAAGCCCTGGGCATACTTGGGCTGACCGCCCACGCTGACGGTGAAGAAGGTGCGGCCGTGAAACGATTGGGTGAAGGAAACGATACGGCTCTTGTGCTCGCCGGCGCTGTCATGGGCCCAGCGACGGGCGAGCTTCAGCGCCGCCTCGTTGGCCTCGGCGCCCGAGGAGCAGAGGAATACCTTGTCGGCAAAGGTGCGTGCCACCAGGCTGCGGGCCAGCGCCAGGGCCGGCTCGTTGGTGAAGACGTTGGAGACATGCCAGAGCCTGCCTGCCTGCTCGGTGAGCGCCTCCACCAGCACCGGATGGCAGTGGCCAAGGCCGTTGACCGCGATGCCACCGGCGAAATCGATGTATTCCCGACCGTCATGGTCCCACAGGCGGCTACCCTCACCGCGCACCGGAATCGCCTGCTGGGGAGCGTAGTTGGGCACCATGTAGCGGTCGAAGTCGGCGCGGGTCGGGGTCTGGCTCATGTCGCGGATCCTTGGCGGGATGGGGAAGATTCGTGGCGGATACCCTACCGAGTATAGGGATTCCCTCCGTCGACCGCTTTCATCGATGGGACAGGGAGTTGTGAAAAAGGCTAGGCTGAGGTCGATGCTTCCATGGAGTCGCCCATGTTCAACACCACTGCCTGGAACCGCCTGCGCTACAGCCTCTATGCGCCGCTCTACGACGCAGTGGCCGAACGCGCCTTCCGTCGACCGCGGCGCATCGCCCTTGACCAGGTGACCTGGCACACCGGGATGCGGGTGCTGCTGGTGGGCGCCGGCACCGGCCTGGACCTGCCCTGGCTGCCGCGCGATGTGGAGATTCACGCCACCGACCTCAGCCGGGCCATGGTGAGACGCGCCGAACGCCGCGCCGAGGCGCTGGGCATGGACGTCCAGGTGGCGGAGATGGACGCCGAGGCGCTGGCCTACCCCGACGACCACTTCGATGTGGTGGTGATGCATCTGATCCTTGCCGTGATGCCCGACCCGGCGCGCGGCATCGCCGAGGCCCGCCGCGTCCTGAGCGACGACGGCCAACTCTGCGTGATGGACAAGTTCCAGGCCGACGACCACCCGGCGGGTATCATCCGCCGCACCCTCAACGGCCTGACCAGCGCCATCGCCACCGACATCACCCGTCAGGCCCGTCCGCTGCTGGAGGGTGGCGGTTTCACCATCGAACAGGACACCCCGGTGATGATGGGGGCGCTGTTTCGTGCCCTGATGGCCCGCCCGAACTGACCCGCGGAAACCGCGGGTCAGTCAGCGGGCACGACGGGCCGGCGCGATGGTGAACCAGACACCGACAATCACCACCAGACTGGCGGCCACCTGAACTGTCAGGATGTGGTCCCCCAGCAGCCACCAGGCGCCCAGCATGGTGAACACCGGCAGCAGGTTGAGGTAGACCGCCGCCCGGGTAGGCCCGATCTCGGCCAGGGCGCTGTTGTAGAGCAGCAGCGCTACCACCGAGGGGAAGATGCCGAGGTAGGCAAGCCCGGCCCATTGCCGCGCCGTCAGCCCGGGCACCACCTGCCAGGCACCCTCCAGCAGGGCGATGGGCGCCAGCGCCAGGTTCGCGATGGCCAGCATCACCAGCAGGCTGCCATAGCGGGGAAAGCGCGCCATATGCTCTCTGACCAGGAACGAATACCCCACCCACACCAGCACCGCCACCAGCATGATCAGATCGCCGGGATTAATGCCCCCCGCCAGCACCTCCGACGCCTGGCCGACCAGGATCACCGCCACGGCGCCGGCCAGGGAGAGCGCCACACCGGCCCATTGCAGAAGGCGGAAGCGCTCTCCGAGGAAGAGCACGCTGAGCAGCAGCGTCACCACCGGGATCAGGCTCTCGAGAATCGCCACGTTGGTGGCCGAGGTGTAGCTCAGCGAGGCGTAGATCAGGGCGTTGAAGAAGGCCACACCGGTGAGCGCCAGCCCCAGCAGCGGCCGCCAGTGGCGGCGGAACAGCGGCCAGCCCTGACGCGCCTGGTACCATCCCAATGGCAGCATGATCGCAAGCGCGATGGCCACGCGTCCCAGCGACACGGTGAAGGGAGGCAGTTCGGCCAGCGCCTTGCCCACCAGAATATTGCCGGAAAAGATCGCCACCACCAGCAGCAGGAAAAGATGGGGCCTCAGGGCGCGCAGGGAGATCAACTCAGTCGCTCCTCCCGCGGGGTCAGGCCAAAGTGATTACGGTAGGCCGTGGAGAAGTGCGCCGCCGAGGAGAAACCGGTCATCATCGCCACCTCCCCGGCGGGTCGCTCGCTCTCGCGCAGCAGGCGCCGGGCCCGCTGCAGGCGCAGATCCAGGTAGAAGCGGCTGGGCACCGCCCGCAGGTGTTTCTTGAACAGCCGCTCCAGCTGACGCCGCGAGATGCCCAGATGCTCGGCCAATTCGGCGGTGGTCAGTGGCTCTTCCACATTCGCCTCCATCAGCGCCAGCGCCTCCGTCAAACTCGCGGGGACACCACTCGACGGCGGACCGAGCGGCAGCGGTTCCTTACCCATGCGGACCCGTTCCAGCACGAAGTGGGCCGAGACTTGCTCGGCCAGTACGCTGCCATGCTGGCGGCCGATAAGTGTCATCATCATGTCCAGAGCCGCGGTGCCGCCGCCGCACGTCAGACGCTCGCGGTCGATCTCGAAAGGCTGGTAGGTGAGCCGGATGCGAGGATGGGCAAGGCGCACCTCCTCAAGGCGAGACCAGGGCACTGTGGCTCGATAGCCGTCCAACAGGCCCGTGCTGGCCAGCAGCTCTGCCCCGCCGCCGACCCCCACGATCAGCCGGCCGGGGGTCGCCAACTCGACCAGATGCCGCCGCAGGGCCTTGTCGGCCACATATGCACCGGAGGCACACACCAGCAGCATGTCCAGGTCATCGGGGGCCTGGGCCAGGGCGCACTCGCTCACCAACCCCTGCCCGGAAGTGCTGGCGACCGGCCGGGCCGCCTGGCTCAGAATAATGAAATTATAGAGTGGCGCGGCAGCGAGTTGCCCGGCCACCGTCAGGGGTTCGGTGGCGCATGCCTCGGCCAGCAGCGAGAAACCGGGCAGCACCAGCACGCCGACACGCCGAACAGATGGCGACGGAGACAGGAATGACGGAGGGTGAGGCATGGTCGGGGCCGGCTAGGAACAGGGCCCTCATCTTACCCAAGCAACCGGCCGGGCGCTAAGGCCCGGCCGGTAAGGGTCTAGATAGGGCGGAGACTACTGGGCGCTGCCGCTGTAGATCAGCATGGCGGCCACCAGCAGACCAAGCACGACGATCACGATAGGTAGCACACGCTGCAGTCCGCCGGGCGAACGCTTCGCTTCAGGCTGTTCGGCATCCGGTTCCGGCTGATCGAAGTCTTCCGGCTGGTTCACTTCTTTGAGGTGCTCGAGCTCTTCTTCCGGCGTCTTGCTCTCTCTGGTGTCCATGGGGTCCTCCAGATTCGGGAAAGCCACCGCGACACGAACCCGTTGTGGTGCCCGAACTCGCGCGCTCCTGGTGCTCTGTCGTTCATGGCGTCATGACGCCACTCACAGTGTCACGACATCGAATTCCACGTCCGGGTTCACATCGGCCTCGTAGTCGACGTCATCGCGCTCGAAACCGAACAATTTCAGGAACTCGTGCTTATAACCAGCATAGTCGGTGATCTCGAATAGGTTCTCGGTGGTTACCCGGGGCCACAGCTCCTTGCAGGCCTGCTGGACGTCGTCGCGCAGCTCCCAATCGTCCAGGCGCAGACGGCCGGCCTCGTCGGTCGGCATCTCGCCACTCTGCCCCTCGGCCGAGTAGAGAATCTCGCCGAACAGGCGATTAAGCTGGTCGATGGTGCCCTCGTGAAGCCCCTTCTCCTTCATCACCTTGTAGACCATGGCAATGTAGAGCGGCATCACCGGGATGGCCGCGCTGGCCTGGGTGACCACCGACTTGAGCACTGCCACGTTGGCGCCGCCACCGGAGGCCGAGAGGCGCTTGTCGATCTCGCCGGCGGCGCGGTCCAGGTCCTCCTTGGCCTTGCCCAGGGCACCGTGCCAGTAGATCGGCCAGGTGATCTCGGTGCCGATATAGCTGAAGGCCACGCTGCGCGCTCCGGGGGCCAGCACGCCGGCGCGATCCAGAGCGTCGATCCACAGCTCCCAGTCCTCACCGCCCATCACCGCCCTGGTATCCTCGATCTCCTGTTTGGTGGCAGGCTCCACCTCGGCCTCGATGATGGCGTCCTTGTTGGTGTCGATGGCGGTGGCACGGTAGGTCTCGCCAATTGGCTTGAGGCTGGAGCGCTTGAGCTCGCCGCTGTCGGGCAGCTTGCGCACCGGTGAGGCCAGCGAATAGACCACCAGATCGACCTGACCCAGGTCCCGCTGGATCAGTTCGATGGCCGTCTTGCGGGCCTCATGGGAGAAAGCATCGCCGTTGATCGACTTGCTGTAGAGCCCTTCCTGCTTGGCGAACCTGTCGAACGCGGCGCTGTTGTACCAGCCGGCGGTGCCCGGCTTCTTCTCACTGCCTGGCTTTTCGAAGAACACGCCCAGGGTATCCGCTCCGTAGCCGAAAGCCGCGGTGACGCGCGCCGCCAGGCCATAGCCGCTGGAGGCGCCTATCACCAGCACCTTCTTCGGCCCCTGGCGCTTGTCCAGACCGCGGGCGCGGGTCGCCTCGATCTGCTCGAGCACGTTCTTCTCGCAGCCGACGGGATGGGTGGTGGTGCAGATGAAACCGCGTACCTTTGGCTTGATGATCACGTCGGACCTCACTGTGGGTCATGATAGGACCGGCATCATGCCGCCGGCCCACTGAGATGGAATGACAGTCGCCCTATTCTAGCGGCCGCACCTTGCGCTGTCCGCCCTTGAGCCTGCTGCATGTCTGGGGCAGGATGCACCTCGAACGCGATACCACTGGGAGAGCCCCGATGAATGCACAGGCCCTGGTCGATGAACGCGGCGAACTGTGGCTGGCGCTGGCGCCACTGTGGCTGGAGCGTGAACCCGGCGAGCGCGATTACGCGCACATGATCCAGGTGATCGAGCGCCATGACCTGACGCTGAAGGAGCTGGAGTGGATCTTCCGCCTGGAGCTGGCACCGGTGCTGGGGCGCCAGCAGATGTCGATGGTCGGCGAATGGCGCCACTTCGACGACTACAAGCTGATGAAGCAGCTGGTGGCCCATAACCTGCGGCTCAAGGGGTGGCGCCGCAGTAGCTGGATGCTGTTCTCTGGCCTGACCACGATGATGACTCGGCATCGCTGGAATGAGCTCATGGCCCGGCTGATGATAGAAAGAGGGGAAGTACCGCATGGATGACCCGGCTTCCCTGATATCCGGCTGACATGCGCACGCTCTACCTCTCGTCCAGGGCAAGTTCCAGCGCCTCGCGGAGGACATCCTCGCCGTCGCGTGGGGAGAAGCGACGGATCACCCGGCCGTCCCTGCCTACCAGGAACTTGGTAAAATTCCACTTGATGGCCGTGGTGCCCAGCACGCCAGGCGCCTCCTTGCGGAGTTCCACAAATAGCGGGTGGGCGCCGGTGCCGTTGACCTTCACCTTCTCCATCAGCGGGAAGCTAACCTGATACTCCCGGGCGCTGAACGTGCAGAAGTCCAGAGCCGATTCCGGCGACTGATGGGCAAACTGGTTGCAGGGAAAACCGATCACTGCAAACCCCCGATCGCGATAGCGGCGGTAGAGGCGCTCGAGCTCCTTCAACTGCGGCGTGAAGCCACAGCGGCTGGCGACGTTGACAATAAGCAGCACCTGGCCACGCAGCGCGCCGAAATTGAAGGGCTCGCCCTGGGCGGTACGGCACTGGTGGTCGTGGATGGACATGCGCGCCCCTTCATGGTCGATAACCTTCACGATGCCACGCCGCCCGCGCCTGCGCCACCCCCCTTGCGGCGGGGTAGCTGGCGCAACCGGCGCCGCAGTCGGCTGCGCACTTCTGCTACCCGCTTTGCCAGCTGACGGCTTCGCTCACGCCTTTCCTTCTGCTCCATGGCGGCATAGCGCAGCCGTTCCAGGTGGTGGGCGCAGTCGCGCATCGCCGGTCCGGCATCGCCCGCCTCATCAGCCGTCCGCCGCAGATGCGCCGAGGGTGACTCCCCGGGACGCGGACCCAGCCCCCGGCGAGCGAGCCAGTGCTGGAGGCGTCGAATGCGCAGTGACGCATCGCACGCTTCACGATGCCGCCGCCAGGCTAGACGCACCAACGCGGCAACGCCGGCCATGGTGCCGGCTGCCATCAGCAGCCCCAGCACGCCGACCAGCCAGCCGCGCTCGGGGATCAGCTCCACCAGCCAGTCCCACAGGGCATGGAGCCGAGCGGTCACCCTGGCCATCAGGGCGTTGCGTGCCTCGCGCTGGTAGCCGATCACGCCGCGCTGCCAATGATACTCCATACGCTCCCAGTCCAGCCGCAGGCGGTTGACCCAGCCCACCTCGCGCATGCGCAGCGCCGAGAAGGGCGCATCGGCCAGGAACGTCTCACGGCCGTCGCTGACGGCCTGGGGGCCTTCCTCGATGCGTTCCGGCGCGATCGCCGCGGTGGGGTCGATACGCTGCCAGGCGCCGTCGAGCCACACCTCGACCCAGGCGTGGGCATCGTAGTCGCGGAGGGTGAAATGGCCATCGGGATGGCGTTCTCCGCCCAGAAAGCCCGCCACCACGCGAGACGGCAGGCCAGCCGCTCGGGATAGCACCGCCATGGCCGAGGCGTAGTGGGTGCAGTAGCCGGCGCGGCTCTCGAAGAGGAACTCGTCGACCCGATTGGAAGAGGTCAATCGCGGTGGCGACAGGGTGTAGCGAAACGGCGCCTCGCTGAAGCGTGCCATGACGGCCGCCAGGAAGGCGCGGGGCTCACCGCCGCTACCCCGCCACAGCCGATCGGCCAGTTCTCGAGTGCGGGGATTGCCCTCCGCAGGCAGCAAGGTATGCCAGGCGGGGCCGGCCGGATCCGGGTTGGCCGGCGCCCGGCCAGTGCTGCTGGTGCGCAGCAGGCTGCGCGAGGCCAGCGGCGAGGTGCCCTCCAGGGTGCCGTCGGCCAGGAAACGTTGGGGCTCATCGGTGGCCAGCGCCGCACCGAGCGACGGGCGCCAGGGTCGGCTGTCCGGCTCCAACAGCAGCTCCGCTTCGAAGCGCGGCGTCTCGTCGAGCCAGGGCGAGCGGCGGCTTTCAACAACGAACTCACCTGGTGGACGGTCCAGGGTGGCGGCCAGGCGCTCGGGGGTCGTTCGCCGCCAGCGCTCACCGTCGAAGTCGGAGAGGGTATAGACCCGCCAGTAGCGTTCGGCGGGGGCCGGCTCACGCCCTTCGAAGCTGGCCCTGAAGGCACGGGCATCGCTGCGCGAGAGCCGGGCGATATCGCCCGGCGCGATCTCGTCGGTGAGCCCGGTGGAAGCACGGTCGGCCTGGGGCAGGTTCCAAAGCGGCCCCAGGCGTGGAAAGACCGCGAACAGCATCAACATCAGCGGCGCCGAGAAGATCAGCAGCCAGGCACTCTCCCGCCAGGCCCCGCGCGTTCCCCCTCCCGAGAGCCACACCAGCGAGTGGACCAGCCAGGCCAGCACCACCAGTCCTCCGGCGGCCATCGGAATGCCCTGGTCATGCAGGAAGGCCACGGTGGTGGCGACCAGTCCGATCGCTACCACCACCCGACCGTCGCGGCGGGTATGCGTCTCGAGCAGCTTGAGCAGGTAAACGCCAAGCAGCAGGCCGATCATCGCTTCCATCTGCCCCAGGGTGCCGTAGTGGAGCCACAGGCCGCCGGTCAATGCCCCGACCCCCGCCAGGCGCAGCAGCACCCCGGCACGTCTCTGGCGCCGGCGCAGCTGCAGATAGCGATAGCCGGCCACCAGCAGGGCGACGGCCGCAAGCCAACTCGGCATCCATGCCAGATGCAGGGCCAGCACCAGGCACTGGCCGAGAAACAGTTGGCGCAGCATGGCGCCACTGAGTGTCTGGCCGTCAGCCAGCACCGCCTCGCCGCCGACGCGACCGGTCATTCTGCGCCTCATGATCCCGCTCCCTGTTCGCCCGAGGGGGAAAAGCGTGCCAACGCCTCAAGGGCCTGGCGGCGCTGATGGGGCCCCTCCCCCTGGGGCAGCGTCACGCCGGGCAGGCGCAGGCCATAATGGTCGCCGGCCAGGTGATGGGCCAGCACCCGGGCACAGAGAAGGGAGAGCCTCCGTTCTGGGTCGCCCCGGCAGGCGTCATAGTCGAGCCATAGCTGCTGCCGGGGCGGCAGACTGAAAGCCTTGGCGGCCAACACTCCGGTGCGGCTCCATTGCTTCCAGGCCAGCCGGGCCGGACTGTCGCCGGGCTGGGCGCGGCGCAGCCCGGCGAAGTCGGTGGCCTCCAGGCCTTCGCCGGCGTGACGGTGCTCGGGTTCTTCATCGTCCAGAGGCCGTGGATAGACCAGCAGCCGCTCGTCGCTCTCGAGCCAGGCCAGAGCTCGCACCAGCCCCAGCGGCCAGCGGGTCTCCAGGCGAAGCAGCGGCAGCGGCTGCTCACCACGAGCCGGGGCTGGCAAGGCCAGGATGGCCTCGCCTTGCCCCTCAGGCAGGTCGATACGTGTCGAGGCGTCCCCGGCATGGAGTTCCAATGCCGTCCGCGGTCGCCCTCCGGCCAGCACCACGCCCAGGCGCGCCTCGCCGCCAGCAAATACCTCGTGGGGCAAACGCAGGGTGGGGGTAACGCCGAGCAGATTGCGCCAGGCACGCAGCAGGGCCGCTACGCCCAGACCGAACAGCCAGAACGCCATCACATAGGCAAGAGTGTTCTGGTAGTTGATGCCGAACATCAACAGCAAAAGGAAAAGCAGTGCCCAGCCTATCCCGAAGCGGGTCGGTAGAAGGAAGAGCCGCCGCTGAGGCAGTGCAGCGCCGGGGCGGATCGCCAGGCGCCGCCGCCAGCGCTCGCTCAGCACCGACTGTCTCATGTTCAGGTTGCCACCGGCACGCGGGCCAGCAAGTGGCGCGCCAAGGCGTCGCCCTCCTCACGCCGACCGTTGCTCAAACGGTGGCCCGCCACCGGCCCCCATACCGCCTGAACGTCCTCGGGCAGCACGTGGTCGCGCCCCTCGAGCAGCGCCCAGCCGCGAGCCGCCTGCAGCAGCGCCAGCGCCCCGCGAGTGGAGAGCCCCCAGGCCAGCTCGGGGTGGTCTCGGCTGGCGGCTACCAGCGCCTGGACATAATCGAGCAGCGCATCGGCCACGTGGATGTCGTCCAGGCGTGCCTGCCAGGCGAGCAGACGATCGGCACCCAGCAGCACCGGCAGGGCCTCGAGCCGCACCCGCCCGGCGCGACCGCGCAGAATCTCCCGCTCGGCGCCGCGGTCCGGATAGCCCAGCGAGAGGCGCATCAGGAAGCGGTCGAGCTGGGATTCCGGCAAAGGAAAGGTACCGGCCTGCTCCTGGGGGTTCTGAGTGGCAATCACGAAAAAGGGATCCGGCAGCGGGCGGGTCTCCCCTTCCACGGTCACACGCCCTTCCTCCATGGCCTCGAGCAGGGCACTTTGGGTCTTGGGGGTGGCACGGTTGATCTCGTCGGCCAAGACCAGACCGTGAAAGATGGGACCGGGGTGGAAGGTGAAGCGCGCCTCACGAGGGTCGAACACCGAAACCCCGAGCACGTCAGCGGGCAACAGGTCGCTGGTGAACTGCAGGCGCTGCATATCGAGTCCAGTGACTCGTGCCAACGACTGGGCCAAGGTGGTCTTGCCCAGCCCCGGGAGGTCCTCGATCAGCAGGTGGCCGCGGCAAAGCAGGCAGCAGAGCGCGAGGCGCACCTCCCGGGTCTTGCCCAGCACTACACCCTCCAGGGCCGCCACTACCGCCTCAAGCTCGTTGAGTCGCGCCGGTCGGTTCATGGTGTGGCCTCCAGCAGGCCGGCATCGAGCAATGTCTGCAGCGCCTGGCGGGTGTCCGGCGTGACCCCGGAAAGCGCCAGGGCCTCGGCGGGCTTGCACCAGAACACCTCAGCCACCTCCTCCACCTGAAGCACCAGCGGGCCGTTGTGTTCGACCAGAAACAGGCTGCCGTAGATATGATTGCCACCCTCGGCGTGGACGAAGCCCCCGGCGGGGCGCAGCGGCACGCCACAGATGCCGAGCTCCTCGGCCAGCTCGCGTCGCGCCGCCAGATGTTCCGCCTCACCGGCACCCACCACTCCGCCGGCGGCCAGGTCGAGCCCGCCAGGAAACACCTCCTTGGTCAGGGTCCGGCGCTGCACGCAGATCTCGCCGCGCGCGTTGCGCACCACGATATAGGTGGCTCGATGCCAGAAGCGGAAACGCCGCATGGCGGCTCGCCAGGCGCTGCCGCAGGGACGATTGCGGGCATCCACCAGTTGGATGCGCTCACGAGCGATATGTGGCGTCGGCAGCGGCTCGTCGCGAAGGGCGTCGGTCATGGACATCTCCCGGGAGAAATGCCTCAAGCCTACCCAGTCGGCGCCGCGGCGTCACGTTGACCGCGCTCCCTCCGACCACCATGCTCAATGCACCCCCTCGACGCTGGAGGTGCGCCATGTCCGACCACGCTCCCCGCACGCGGCTGGCCACTCACCGGGTGACCAACCAGCCTCGCTCGCCGGGCGACATTGACCTGCTGGGCGGCGACACGCCGCTGCTCGAGGCCCTGGGCCGGGAGGCGCCTGACTGGGTGGCCCGCCGCCTGGTTTCGCTGGGCAGGGAGGCCGGCAGTGAGTGCATCCAGGCCCAGGGCGAGGCCGCCAACCGCCACCCGCCGGAGCTGCGCCTCTTCGACCGTCACGGCCGACGCCTGGACGAGGTCACCTATCACCCCGCTTACCACGAGCTGATGCGTCTGGCCATCGACCACGGCTGGCATGCCGTGGCCTGGCAGGAGGAGGGCCGCGGCGGGCACCAGGCTCATGTGGCCGCCCTCTACCTGCTGACCCAGGCGGAGCCAGGGTTCTGCTGCCCGATCACCATGACCCATGCCGCCATGCCGGTGCTGCGCCACTCGCCCCGGACGCAGGCCCACTGGGCACCGGGGCTGCTGGCCTGGGACTACGACCCCCGCCCCCTGCCGGCCGAGAAGAAGACCGGCCTCACCTTCGGCATGGCGATGACCGAAAAGCAGGGCGGCAGCGATGTGCGCACCAATGCCACACGAGCCGAGCCCGGCGAGGACGGCTGGCGACTTACCGGTCACAAATGGTTCTGCAGCGCGCCGATGTCCGATGCCTTCCTGACCCTGGCCCAGACCGACGACGGGCTCGGCTGCTTCCTGGTCCCGCGTTTCACCCCCGACGGCGAACGCAACGCCATCGAACTGCAGCGCCTCAAGGAGAAGTGCGGCAACCGGGCCAACGCCTCGGCGGAGATCGAGTACCGCGGTGCCTGGGCCGAGCCCATCGGCCCGCCGGACCGCGGCATCGCCACGATTCTCGAGATGGTCCAGCAGACCCGGCTGGACGCCGCCACCGCGCCGGTGGGCATGATGCGCCAGGCGCTGCTGGCGGCCTGGCAGCACGTGCGAGAGCGCCAGGCCTTCGGCCGCAGGCTGGCCGACCAGCCGCTGATGCAGGCGGTGATCGCCGATCTGTCACTGGAAATAGAAGCGGGGGTGGCGCTGGCAATGCGGACTGCCCGGACCTTCGACGCCGCCGCCCGCGGTGACCCGGTCGAAAGCGCCCTGGGCCGGCTGCTGCCGGCGCTGGCCAAGTACTGGCACAACAAGCGCAGCCCGGGCTTCATGGCCGAGGCCATGGAGTGCCTGGGCGGCATCGGCTACGTGGAGGAGTCACCCCTGGCGAGGCTCTATCGGGAGGCGCCGGTCAACTCGATCTGGGAAGGCTCTGGGAACGTGATCTGCCTGGACGTGTTGCGGGTGCTGGGCCGACACCCCGAGGCGCTCGACGCCTTCTGGCAGGAAATCGCGCCGGCCCGGGGCCAGGATCGCCATCTGGACGCCGCCCTGGCCGATCTGGAGCGGCGAGTGGTTGAACCCGCCGAGGTACTGGAGCCCGGGGCTCGCTGGCTGACCCAGCGCCTGGCCCAATGCCTGCAGGCGGCGCTACTGGTGCAGCACGCCCCCGCGGCAGTGGCCGACACCTTCTGTGCCGCACGACTCGGGGATGAGGCCGGCCCCACCTACGGCGTGTTGCCCAGCGGCTCGCCCTGTACGGCGCTGATGGCACGTATCGAATCCTGAATCGATTCCATCTCGAGGATCGCTGCGAGCAGCACCGCCTGATGACACAGACGGTGGGTGTGATGCATCACTTTAGCGTCGCTTACGCCAGTGGTCCGACCACCACTCGCAGCGCCAGAGCCAGCAACAGCACCCCGGTAATGCGATTGATCCAGTGGGAACGCGTCTGCAGCCAGGGGAGCACCCGAGAGTGGGAAAGCCCCACTGCCACCAGCACGTACCAGCCACCATCGATGATCATCGCCGTGAGCACGATCACCGCCTTGGCGGCCGTGCTCATGTCGGGAGTGACGAACTGACTGAGCAGAGCGATGAAGAACAGGATCAGCTTGGGGTTGCCCAGCGCTACCAGCATGCCCTCCCGGGCCGCCTGGCGCCGTGTGGTCGGCACCGCCCCCGCCACCAGTGGACCGGCGCGTCCGGCCAGCAGGGCCTTGATGCCGAGCCAGGCCAGATAGGCCGCGCCGGCCCAAATGATCCCCTGGAACAACATCGGCTGACGCACAATCAGCGCGCCGAGTCCCCACACGGTCAGCAATGCATAGAGGCCCACGCCCAGCGCATGGGAGAGCCCGGCCACCACCCCGGGGGCGCGCCCCCCGCCCAGCGTATGGCGCAGCACCAGGGCCAGGCTGGGCCCCGGAGACATCGCGCCCATGGCGCAGACTGCGGCGAGGGAGAGCCAGAGCGAAAACGGCATGATGGAAAACATCCTCTCAGCGGTGGAACTGCTTCTCGCGTTCCGGCTGCCAGAAGATGGCATCGACGCGCAGCGTGACCTCGCGCCCGTCAGGCAGGGGCCAGTCGATAGTGTCGCCGATGCGCAGGCCGATCAACCCGGCCCCCACCGGCGCCATGACCGAGATGCCGTCCTCCGTCGTGGCCAGGGCGTGCGGGTAGACCAGAGTGCGGATCATCTGGCGGTGTCGGGTGAGGTCGGTGAACTGGACTCGGCTGTTCATACTGACCACATCCTCGGGGATCTCTTCGGGATCGATGACCTCGCCGCGCTCTAGCTCATCCTCGAGGGCATCAGCCACGAAGCGATCCTTGTCGCCGGCCGCGTCGATCAGCCGCTGCAGGCGCTCGGCATCGAGGCGATTGATGATAATGGGGGGGCGATATGACATGCGACCTCCTGATAGCCCGTCAACGCGGAGAGAAAGCCTTGGCGGCCATCCAATAAAAACAGCCCTCCACCCCCGAAGGGAGGAAGGACTGTCGAATCAGTTCATCATAAGCCCAATGACGCGGCTTGTCAGGCCCCCGTTCCCGGGCCGCGATGACGAGTGGCCAGCACCACCACCCCCACGACCACCAGGGCCAGCCCCACGAAGGCCACCGGGTTCCACGCTCGCCAGCCAGTGACCCCCAGCACCACTCCCAGGCCAATGACTCCCCCGGCAAAGCTCTTCACACCCATGGCACGCTCCTGGCAGTCGTCAATGACTCCAGCATGGGCCTGACGGTCGGGGCCTGCAACCGCTCAGGCGCCTGGAAACCCCTGACCCATGGCGAGTTTGAAGGCGATGGCGGCCATCATGATCCCGATGGCCCCGTCGATCAGCCGCCACGCCAGCGGCCGCGATAGCCAGGGCGACAGCGCTGCTCCCCCCCATGCCAGCAGGCTGAACCACAGTACCGATGCGGTGCCCGCCCCGGCCAGAAACGTGGCCGAACTGGACTGCTGAGCTCCCACTGCCGGGATCAGCAGCAGCGTATCCAGGTAGACCTGTGGGTTGAGCAGGGTCACCGCCAGGGTGGCCAGCACTACCTGGCGCAGGCCGCTCACCTCGCCACCGGCCAGGCCCAGCCCCCTCCGCCCGGTCAGCGCGCGGCGTAGCGCATGAAACGCCAGCCACCCCAGAAAGGCCACCCCCGCCCAGCGCATGGCTTCCAGCGTGGCCGGCATCGCCAGCAGTAGGGCACTGACCCCGAACATGCCCAGCGTCAGCAGCGCAAGATCGGCGCTCATGCACAGCCCCGCCGACCACCAGTGGTGCTGGCGACGCGTGGCCAGCCCCAGCACATAGGCATTCTGCGCCCCGATGGCGACAATGATGCCACCGCTGACCAGCAGCCCCGTCAGGTAGCTCTCCAGCATCTTGCCTCCCGGCATCGGTGTCGAATGGCCGCCAGACTACCCGACCCCGGGCATTTGCAAAAATCATCCTGTTAATGCCCTATCAGTTTTTCTTATGATCAAGGCATGATCATTCAGCACGCGAGGCACCATGCTGGACTACAAGCTTCTCGAGGCACTGGCCACGGTGGTCGAATGCGGCGGCTTCGAACGCGCCGGCGTCAGTCTGGGGCTCTCCCAGTCGGCGATCTCCCAGCGCATCAAGGCGCTGGAGGTACGCCTGGGCCAACCGGTACTGGTGCGCGCGCCGGCGCTTGCGCCAACCCCGGCGGGCAGGCGGCTACTCAATCATTTCCAGCAGGTGCAGCTGCTGGAGCGTGACCTGCGCCGGGCGCTGCCCACCCTGGACAGCACCTCGCCGCGGCTCCGCATCGCGGTGAATGCCGACAGCCTGGCCACCTGGTGGGCCGAAGCGGTAGGCCAGCTATGTCGGGAAAAGGGACTGCTGCTCGACCTGGTGGTGGAGGATCAGGACGTGGGCCTTAAGCGCATGCGCAATGGAGACGTGGCCGCCTGCCTGTGCGCCAGCCCCCAGCCGATCGCCGGTGCCCGCTGTGTGGCGCTGGGCACCATGACCTACCACCCGCTGGCCACGCCGGCCTACCGAGAGCACTTTTTGCCTGCGGGGCCGACACCCGAGGCATTTCGCCACGCACCGGCCATCGTCTACGGCCCCCACGACCAGCTGCAGCACCGTTTCCTGGCCCAGTGCGGCTATCGCGGCGCCTTCCCCTTCCACCTCTGCCCCTCCTCGGAGGGCTTCATGCGACTGGCCCGCGCCGGCATGGGCTACGGCATGATGCCGCTGATGCAGGCCGAGGAGTGGGTGACCCGAGGCGAACTGGTCAGCATCGCCCCCGGCCAGGTGCTGGAGGTACCGCTCTACTGGCACTTCTGGCGCCACAGCGGCGAGCTGATTGAGCGCCTGACGGCGGCGCTGAACAGGGTGAAGCTGCGCTGATTTTGAGCATGGTTCGCTTCCAGAGCCTGGCGACCACGCTGACAAGACACTGATTATCATCCCTGTATTCACTGTCCCTGCCGATCGATGCGCATTCGGCCCACATGCGAGTAGCTGCATAAACCATGCTTTGCTGCAATGCAACAAAAAAGAAGCTATGATTACTAGCGTCCCACTCAGGAGGACTCATACCATGCAACATTCCAACGTATTCACCTTCGATACCGAAGTCCTCGCGTTCTGGCACAGCCAGGCGCAACTCCAAAGTGCCGCATTCGACGCCTATTTGGCCTACCTCGGCTAAGCCTGCCTGCCGCAGTTTGTTCAGCGTTGCGCTTCCTGCCTTGTCTTCAGGCCCGACAGCGCCACGCAGGTAAGGCGAAACGCCGGATAGGGCGCCCGTGAGGGGCCCAGCAACAAGTCGCTCTTCGGGGGAACATCAGCCCGCGAGGGGCGCCCTTGCGTCGTGACCACTGTCCCCACCATTTTGACCAATCGGCGACGCCGCTTCGGGAAAATTGGCCGACGCGCTGCCGTCTGTCCTAGACTGGCGGGTTCATCGTCACGCGAAGGAAAGACACCATGCAGTCACGCTACTTCACCATCAACGACTTCCCCCAGGGCATGCCGGCTCGCGAGCTGTTCGAGCTGCGCGAGGGCGAACTTCCCGCCCTGGCCGAGGGCGAGGTACGCATCCGCAATACCTGGCTCTCGGTGGACCCCTACATGCGCGGGCGCATGAGCGGTGTGAAGACCTACATCGACCCCTTCGTCATCGGCGAGCCACTGGAAGGCGCCGCGGTGGGCGAGGTGATCGAGTCTCGCGATACGCGCCTGGCCGTGGGCGACAAGGTCCGACACATGGCCGGGTGGCGGGACATCGCCCAGCTGACAGGGGATCAGGTCGAGCCGTTGCCGGGCATCCAGGTACCCGAGCAGGCCTATCTCGGCGTGCTGGGCATGCCGGGCATGACCGCCTGGACGGGCCTGAACCGGATCGCCGAGATGAAGGCGGGCGACAACGTGTTGGTCAGTGCCGCCAGCGGCGCGGTGGGCTCGCTGGCCGTGCAGCTGGCCAAGGCTCGGGGCGGCACCGTGGTGGGCATCGCCGGGGCCCCGGAGAAGCTCGAGTGGCTGGAGTCCCACGGCATCAAGGCGGTGAGCTACCGCGACCGCGACACCCAGCAGCTGACCGAGGCGCTCCAGGCGGCCTGCCCCGAGGGCTTCGACGTCTATTACGAGAATGTCGGCGGCACCTGCCTGGAGGCGGCGCTCAACACCCTGCGCACCGGTGGACGCATCGCTGTGTGCGGGATGATTGCCCGCTACAACGCCGAGGGGCCGGCGCCGGGGCCGAGCAACCTGGCCATGCTGCTGATCCAGCGCCTGCGCATGCAGGGCTTCATCGTCTTCGACCACTGGGGCGACTATCCGCGCTTCCTGGAAGAGGTCGGCCCGAAGGTCGCCAATGGTGAGATCGACTACGCGGAGACCGTCGAGGAGAGCCTGGAGCGCACGCCGGACGCTTTCCTGGCGCTGTTCGAGGGCACCAACACCGGCAAGATGCTGGTAAGGGTCTGAATGACGCCCCGTAACAGCTCCCGGAGAGAGACGCCATGAACGCCATCAACCCCGACAAGCTGTACCACAGCAAGTGGACCGCGGCGAGGCCAAGGAACAAGGAGAAGCACTTCCTGGTAACGGCGCTGGAACGCGACGAGGAAGAAAATGTTGTTGCCGTAATTCTCGAGGCCGTCTATACGCACCGCGAGATCACCCTGCCCTGGCAGGCGCTAAAGGATAACGACACCTGGCTGTCGGGATGGCGCTGACGGATGGTTGCTGACTGGATGCTGTTCGGTATCTTGCCGTGCGCATGATAGGCCGCCGAGGGTTAGCCGAGGCGATCCGCTCTCCGCATCCAAGGCGGCCCTACTCCTGCTTGCCCACCAGCCAGTGGGTCACGCCAAGTGCCAGCACAACGGCCGCAATGGCCATCATCTCCTCGGCCGAGACGGTTTCGATATCCAGGATAATTACCTTACGCGCGATGGCCATCAGGGCCGTCGCGATAACCAGCCGAATCGGCAGGACATTGGTGCCCAGATAGAGCCGAATGTTGATGAATATCTCCACCGCGATCAGCACCACCATGAAGGCGCCGAAGATCACGAAGATGTCGCGGACTTCGAAAAGCATCACCGGCGGCGAGACAAACTTGGAATAGAGGACGTAGATGACATCCAGGACGCCCCAGATGATAACCAGCACCATCAGCACCGCCAGCAGCTTGATAGCGTAGCGGATAACGACGTGTAGACGACGGATCAGCGGGTCTTCATGTTCCGCAGGCAGCTCATCATGCAGCAGCCGCGGTGCCTGAGGCATTGCCTTGTCATCGTCCTGCATCGATCTCTCCCGATTACTCCCGAAGATAGCGTGCCCACTCATTCTCTTGTCAGGTTCTCACCATGGTCTCAGCGATGGACCTCGAGTCATCATATGGCGCTCTCCCGGGGGCTGCCAGCAATCATCGGGACGCCGTTCAATCACGACGACACCTGGCCGAAGGGCTGGCCCTGACCGCTTGTCCGGCCAAGGGAGATAACGATAGATAACGGACTTAGCGTCGTCGACGATAGGATGGCTGTCGTATCAGGCATTTGGTGATAGTGTTGCAGCGAAATAGCCGGGAGGAACCGCGATGATTGACCGGAAATGGCAAACGCCCGCGGCAACCTGCAATATCCTTGCGACCTCATGACGTCCTTCCATGATGCTCCTCCGTTGACCATCCAAGGCCATGCTCCGCTTCTTGATCGGCTCCAGACCCCGGTCTGGATCTTCGATATCGAGCAGGAGAGGATGCACTATGCCAATGCCGCCGCCATGAGGCTCTGGGGTGCCGAAACCCCAAAGGAACTCTATGCTCGTGACTTCGCCTCGACGATGAGCGAGGCGACTCGTCAGCGACTGGCCAACTACCACCCTCGCCTGATGCAAGGCGAGGTCATCGATGAACACTGGAGTCTATATCCCGGCGACCAGGCCCTCTCGATGCACTGTCACTGCAGCGCGGTGGATATCGATGATGGCCGAATCGGCATGCTGGTAGAGGGGTTCGAGAACGACATCTCTCTGGATGCCTCCAGCCTGCGCGCTCTGGAGGCCGTAAGGCACACTCCCATGATGGTTTCGGTGTTCGACAGGCAGGGGCACTTGCTGGTCAGCAACCCGGCCGCCCTCGCGGCCCGTCGGGGCCTAACGTCCTTCGTCGCTTGCTTCAAGGACCCCGACGCTGCCAGGCAGATTCTCCAACAGCTGGAGAGCGAACCGAGGTGCTTCGTGGAGGCGATCATGCGGATCAATGAGGGCGAGCGCTGGCATCATGTCGACCTGTGTCGCGCTACCGACCCCAAGACGGGCCTGCCGATGATCGTGATGGGCGAGTTAGATATCACGCCGCGCAAGACCCTGGAGATGGCTCAGCTCGTCTCCAAGCGCCAGTTGGAGGTGGTCATCGAGGGGCTGGACGTGGGCCTGCTTCTCGAGGACGAGAATCGTCGGATCATCGTGGCGAACCAGGCCTTCTGCGACCTCTTCGCCGACGGGGCGCTTCCCGAGGACCTGGTGGGGATCGACTGTCGGGAGGCCGCCCAGTCGTCGAAGGCGCACTTCATGGAGCCGGAAAACTTCGTGACGCGAATCGAGGAGCTGCTCGTTACAAAGCGCAAGCAGACCCGCGAGCTGCTGACCATGGCGGATGGCCGTTTTCTGGAGCGCGCCTACACCCCCCTATTCGTCGCCGACCAGTACCATGGCCACCTCTGGGTGTACCGGGATATCACCCGGCAGCGGCATCAGGAGGCCGACTGGGCCCACAAGGCCAGCACCGACCCCTTGACCGGCCTGGCCAACCGGCGCTCCTTCGACGAGTCCGCCAGACGAGTCGCCAGATCAGTCACGGAAGAGGGGCGTCAGGCGGCCCTGCTGATGATCGACATCGACCGATTCAAGGCCATCAACGACACCTTGGGCCACGCCGAGGGCGACAAGGGGCTGCGGCTGCTGGCAGACACCCTGCGACACCACCTGCGCCAGAGCGACCTGCCCTGCCGAACCGGCGGAGAGGAGTTCATGGTGATCCTGCCCGGCATGTCCCCCGCGGAAGCCACCGCCGTCGCCTGGCGCCTGCTGCGCCAGATCGCCGAGGCGACGATCGAGGCGGAGGAGCTGCCCTTCCACTTCACGGTGAGCATCGGTGTCACCTGCTTCACGTCCGCCGATGCGAGCGTCGAGGCCGTCACCAAACGGGCCGACACCGCCCTCTACCGGGCCAAGCACGCGGGCAGAAACCGCGTGGCGGATCGCTGGTAGCGATGGCGCCCCGATAAGATTTTCGGCAAGGCATGTTCAGCGAGCCGCTCAGCCCCCTGGCGTTCCTCTCGGCATCGTGAGGGCAGCCGGGGTTTCAGGCCCACCCGCTGAGATACCGAAAAGAGCGGGCACCTCTCTTCGATTACTTCTGACTGTTTAGCGCTCCGGCGTGTCATCCCGACTGTCTCTCTGGGAGACCTCGGGGACCGAGGAAGTCACCTTACTGATCAGTTGAGGGACGAAGCGTTCAGAGAAGCCTGCCACGAACGACCAGAACAGCAGCTTGGCCAGGTCCGGACCGGAGCTCGGGTAAGTTTCCCGAAAGATATGAAGCATGAAATCTTCGCCCTCTTCGATATCGTCCCGGGTCGGAAATGAGAAGGCGGGAAACAGATCGCCCGAAACGATGCCAGAGAGAAACACCAGGTAAAGCACCAAGGCAAATACCCCACCGAAGATGGGAACCAGCAGGATCTGGAACCAGGAGGCATTCAACAACGCGAGTTCCTCGTCCGTGACCTTGTTCAAGCGTTGCTGAATACTGACAAATCCCCCGATGATGCCGCACAGCGGCACCGCCCAGGTCACCAGAAATCGCTGATTGTAGAAAAAGGTCAGCGCGAAGATCGCACCCAACACAGCGACCGCCACCGTCGTCATGACGATCAGTCGCTTGGTGATGGCATGAATATGTCGGATACGCTGCATAACGCGGCCTTCGAACCCCGGGTTACCTGGCGACTCCTTGCCCTCTGACGCGTCCCGCCGCTCTCCCTTGACGATAGTCGATTTTCCCGTGGTCCACCACGCCGGGTCTGCTGGCCACCACACCACCCCACCCCAGTGTCAGGATGACTGTCGTATCAGAGGGCATAACACTCATCCTGACACTGGGGGGATAGAGGATTGCGGTTGGTATTACATGGCGCGATTACGCGCCCTACACGACTCAAGACGCTCCACTCCTCTATTTAGCAGAGGCTTCAGCGTCGATATCACACTGTTTCATGACTAATTCTTGAAACTGTTCAATGGGTACCGCCTTGCTGAAAAAATATCCCTGATAGTAATCGCAACTCAGCGATGCCACTAACTCGAGTTTCTCCGAAGTTTCCACACCCTCGGCAATCAACTTCATGTTCAAGGCCTGGCCCATGGCGATAATATACTGCACCAGCTGAGCGCTTTATTTATTATCAACGCAGTCGTCGATAAAACTCTTGTCGATCTTCAGCGTTTGGGCTTTTATTTCCTGAAGATATGCCAACGACGAAAAGCCTGTGCCGAAATCGTCGATGGAAATCGAAGCACGCCGCTCGCGGAATTGTGCCAGCATGGCCCGCGCTCCATCCATTTGCTGCATCAGAGTGCTTTCGGTGATTTCTATTTCAAAATGTTTGGGGGACAAACCAGCAGCAGAGAGACTGCTCAGTGTCCGGTCCGCAAAGGCGTCGTGAGTGAGCTGCATTGCAGATATGTTGAAAGCCAGCTTGAGCGGTGTATAAGTGCGATTCGAAAGATCGGCTATGAGCCCGGCGGCCCGGTTCAACAGCTTGTCGGTAAGTGGCCCGATAATGCCTATCTCCTCCGCGATCGGGATGAAGACGCCCGGAGAGACTGGCCCATGTTCGGGGTGATGCCAGCGGGCAAGGCCTCCGGCGCCAATAATGCGATTATCGGCAACGGAAACAACGGGCTGGAAATACACATCTAGCGCGTCATTTTCGATGGCATGTCGGAGATCAATTTCCAGCAGATAGCGCTTTCTTGTTGTGTCGTTTTTCGTGTCGTCGGAAAAAACATGCCCCCCGGGGTTTTCCCGCTTGGCCTTGAACATGGCGGTTTCAGCACTGCGTAACAGGTCGGGAGCAGACTGAGCATCGGCGGGGAACCGGGCGATCCCCGTGCTGAAGCTGAGATAGATTGTCTTCATCTAATCAATGAGCACGGGGCGCGCCAGAATATCCCGCAATCTCGATAAAAGGTCGCTTATTACAGCATTCGAGTCGGAATGGACCACCAGCAGCGCGAAATGGTCACCCCCGATGCGGGAAACCCTGGCCTCACTTCCGACGACACGCAGCAGCAGAGTAGCCATTTCTTGAAGGATTTCATCACCGGCCTGATGACCGAATGTTTCATTTATCAAGTGAAAGCGATCGAGCCCACAGGCCAGAAGCGTCGCGCCATGGCGCTTTTCCCTGGCAGCTTTCAACACATCACGTATGGAATCGAGGAGCGTCGGCTTATTAGGCAGCCCGGTAAGAGGATAAAAACATTCAATATTTTTAGTGTTTCCTGGCATTCCTTGAGCTCTGTCAAGTCGGTGAAAACCGCCGCATAATTGGTCAGCTCACCTTTTTCGTCATGAACCGCCGATATGGAAAGCCATTCAGAATAAATTTGACCGTTCTTGCGTCGATTCCATATTTCACCCTGCCAATGCCCTACCTGATCAATCTGTCGCCACATTTCCTCATAGAAGCGTGAATCCTGTTTTCCGGAGGAAAGTATTCGAGGGTTTTGGCCAACCACTTCCGACATGGTGTAGCCGGTAATGCGAGCAAATGACGCATTAACCCGCTGTATATTCCGATCCGGCCCTGTGATCATAATTCCCTCAGCCGCGCTCTGCAGAATGGCCTCGGCCTGTTGCGCCTGCTGCTGTCGCTGACGTTCCTCTGTGACATCGATAGCAGTGGATATCAGGAGGCTATCGGGTCGAATCAATGATCTCCAACATACCGGGATCAATGATCAACTGGGGCATCGGACTGTCGCGGAACAGTGCCGTCATGAACTGCGCGTGCTTTCTCTGCAGCGATTCCGCATCCTTCTGTTCTGTCAAATCACGCACGAAAGCAAAATGCTGGGGTTCCCCGCTATTTGTCACACGGCGGACGACGATTTCAACGGGCAGTAGAGAACCGTTCCTATGGCGATGAAATCTCTCAAGGTGTCCGCCGTCCTGAATCGCTACCTAGGCCCAATACTGCGCCCAGAATTCCGGCGTCATATGCGCGTCAATTGAAAAGATCTCAAGAGCCAGCAGCTCCTCACGTCGATAGCCCAGCATCTCACAAGCAAACTGGTTGACCCAGGCAAAGCTGCCGTCTTCACGCGTCCAGTGGGCGCCGACAGGTGCATTGTCCAACATCAGAAAGGCGGTTTCGTGAGATGTACAACCTGTCAAATTGACTCTCCAGAACGCTCTGCCATCGCTACATTACCGTTAGATTGGTATATAACATTTATCTCGATAGCAGGGGTCATGCTATTGCCTGCGTCATCCAGAGAGAAGCATATACCCCTGAGAAAACTGAATTGCCACCAAAAGATTAGCACTGATATCGCCCCATTGTGGCCACCCCACTTCCACTCGATGGTCGCGAGCGGCTTGCTGCTCACATCCCAGGTCACCCGAGAGGCGCTGACATAGCCGGCGGAGCGATGGGCGACGGTTTCGAGGCAATGAGGGGGAAGTGCGCCGCTTTCCAGACATGACCGTCGGAGGTGATGCAGTAGTCACCCCCTCATGCCGGGCCACAGCAGGACTTGAACTTGCGCCCGCTGCCGCAGGGGCAGGGCGCATTGCGGCCGGGTTTGAGCCGATGGACAGCAGGGCTGCCATCGAGATAGAACCAGCGCCCCGCCTCGCGCACGAAGCGTGAGGACTCTTCCAGCAGCGACCAGCGTTTGCCCTCGCGGAAGGTGGCGCGGAAATGCACCCATCCCCGCTCGTCCTCCTCACCGCTCTCGAGCACCTTCCAGACGGTCGCGGCGTCTGCCCCCAGGCTCGACGGCCGGCTGCTCGGGTGCCAGGTCGCCAGCAGGTAGTCGGGAAGGTCGAGCACGAAGGCGCTGTAGCGCGAGCGCATCAGTGCCTCGGGAGTGGACGCCGGCACGCCGGCATGATGGCGAGCACAGCAGTCGTTGAGTGGACGACCACTGCCGCAGGGGCAGACCGTGAGGGCGGGGTGCATCATCTCAGCCAAAGCCTCTTGTCAGTGACTCCCATACCACGAAGGGCCGATCATTGATGGACCCTTCGTAACCGGCATGACGGCAGTCGCCGTCACTCCCACTCGATGGTCGCCGGTGGCTTGCTCGAGACGTCATAGGTCACCCGGGAGACGCCGGTGATCTCGTTGATGATACGGTTGGAGACGGTCTCCAGCAGCTCGTAGGGGAGGTGCGCCCAGCGGGCGGTCATGAAGTCGATGGTCTCCACGGCGCGCAGGGCGATGACCCACTCGTAGCGGCGGGCGTCGCCGACCACGCCGACGGAGCGAACCGGCAGGAAGACGGCGAAGGCCTGGCTGGTCTTGTGGTACCAGTCGGCGCGGTGCAGCTCCTCGATGAAGATGGCATCAGCCTCGCGCAGGATATCGGCGTAGGTCTTCTTCACCTCGCCCAGGATGCGCACGCCCAGGCCGGGCCCCGGGAAGGGGTGGCGGTAGACCATGTCGTAGGGCAGGCCGAGCTCGAGGCCCAGCTTGCGCACCTCGTCCTTGAACAGCTCGCGCAGCGGCTCGACCAGTTTGAGCTTCATGGTATCGGGCAGGCCACCGACGTTGTGGTGCGACTTGATCACGTGGGCCTTGCCGGTCTTGCTGGCGGCGGATTCGATCACGTCCGGGTAGATGGTGCCCTGGGCCAGGAAGTCCACGCCCTCGATCTTGCTGGCCTGCTCATCGAAGACGTTGATGAAGGTGTTGCCGATGATCTTGCGCTTGGCCTCGGGGTCCGCCTCGCCTTCGAGCTTGCCGAGAAACAGCGCCTCGGCATCCACACGGATGACTGTCACGCCCATATGCCGGGCAAAGGTCTCCATCACCTGGTCGCCCTCGGCCTTGCGCAGCAGGCCGTTGTCGACGAACACGCAGGTCAGCTGGTCGCCGATGGCCTTGTGCAGCAGGGCCGCGACTACCGAAGAGTCCACCCCGCCGGAGAGCCCGAGCAGCACATGGCGGTTGCCCACCTGCTCGCGGACGCGATGGATCTGGTCCTCGATGATCTGGGCCGGGGTCCACAGGCGCTCGGCGCCGCAGATCTCCAACACGAAGTGCTCGAGGATACGCAGGCCCTGCAAGGTGTGGGTCACCTCGGGGTGGAACTGCACCCCGTAGAAGCGCTTCTCCTCCCAGGCCATGGCGGCCACGGGACAACTCGGCGTGGAGGCAGTGACGGTGAACTCCGCGGGCACCCGGGCCACCTTGTCGCCGTGGCTCATCCAGACGTCGAGCAGGCTTCTGCCGGTGTCATGGTCAATATGATCGGAGATGTCGCGGAACAGCGCGGTCGGCTCGTCGACGCGGATCTGGGCGTAGCCGAACTCGCGAACGTTAGAGCCCTCCACCGCGCCGCCAAGCTGCTCGGCCATGGTCTGCATGCCATAGCAGATGCCCAGCACCGGCAGACCCATCTCGAACACGCACTGGGGTGCACGGGGCGAGCCCAACTCGGTGACGGACTCCGGGCCGCCGGCGAGGATGATGCCGTTGGGGGCGTACTCGCGGATTTCGGCCTCGGTGATATCGAAGGCGCGAACCTCGGAGTAGACGCCGATCTCGCGCACGCGGCGGGCGATCAGCTGGGTGTACTGGGAGCCGAAATCGAGGATCAGGATCTTGTGGGCGTGAATATCGGTCATGAAAGCGTCTCGGTGTGGCGGCAAGCCGGATCCAAAAACGAGCGGCGGGGTTACCCCCGCCGCGTCAGATCAGTGTGCGGGATCACCCGGCCCGGTAGTTCGGGGCTTCCTTGGTGATCTGCACATCGTGCACATGGGATTCAGCAAAGCCGGCTCCGGTGATCTGCACGAACTCCGGCTTGGTACGCATTTCCTGGATGTTTGTGCAGCCGGTATAGCCCATGGAAGCACGCAAGCCCCCCATCATCTGGTGGACGATGGCGCTCATCACGCCCTTGTAGGGCACGCGGCCCTCAATGCCTTCCGGTACCAGTTTTTCGGCGCCTTCGGACTTGTCCTGGAAGTAGCGATCGCTGGAGCCCTGGGTCTGGGACATGGCGCCCATGGAGCCCATCCCGCGATAGGCCTTGTAAGTGCGACCCTGGAAAAGCTCGACTTCGCCAGGAGCCTCCTCGGTGCCGGCCAGCAACCCACCGACCATCACGCAGCTGGCGCCGGCGGCGATCGCCTTGGCCAGGTCGCCGGAGAAACGCACGCCGCCATCGGCAATCAGCGGGATGTCGTAAGGCTCGAGGGCCGCGGCAACGTTGGACACTGCGGTGATCTGCGGCATGCCCACGCCGGCAACAACGCGCGTGGTGCAGATGGAGCCGGGACCAATGCCCACCTTGACGGCATCGGCACCCGCTTCCGCGAGCGCTTTTGCCGCGTCGGCGGTAGCGATATTGCCACCCACCACCTGAATCTGCGGGAAGTGTTCCTTCATCCAGCGCACCCGGTCGATCACGCCCCGGGAGTGGCCATGGGCGGTGTCGACGATGATAACGTCCACGCCGGCCTCGACCAGGGCAGCCACCCGGTCGGGGGTCTCGGCCCCGGTACCGACGGCGGCGCCGACCAGCAAACGGCCGTCGGCGTCCTTGGCGGCGTGCGGGAAGGTGCGTGCCTTCTCGATGTCCTTGAAGGTCACCAGACCACGCAGGTGAAAGCGGTCGTCGACCACCAGCATCTTCTCGACGCGGTGCTCCTGCATCTTGCCCTTGATGACGGCAAGGTCAGTGCCTTCGGTGACCGTCACCAGACGCTCGCGAGGGGTCATGATGTCGGCGACGCTGTCGCCGTGGTTGGGCTGGAAACGCATGTCACGTTCGGTGACGATGCCTACCAGCGTTTCGCCTTCCACCACCGGGAAGCCGCTGAAGCCGTGGGCCTGCGCCATGCTCAGCAGATCCTCCAGCTTGGCCTTGGGCCCCACGGTGACCGGATCCTTGACGATGACGCTCTCGTGCTTCTTGACCTTGCGCACCTCAGCGGCCTGGTGGGCAATGGTCATGTTCTTGTGGATGACGCCGATGCCGCCTTCCTGGGCCATGGCGATGGCCAGGCGGGCCTCGGTCACGGTATCCATGGCGGCGGAGACCAGGGGAATATTGAGGAACAGGTCGCGGGTCAGGCGGGTCCGGAGGCTGACATCCTTGGGGAGGACCTCGGAGTAGCCGGGAACAAGCAGTACGTCGTCGAACGTAAGCGCTTCTTGGGCCATACGGAGCATAAGCGGCAACACCCAGTGAACGGGAGAAGAGGAAGAAGTTAATCGCCCATTATAACGGCCAAGGGTGGGTGACGTCATCCGGCGGTACGATTTCCGCATGTCATTATCCACGTGCACAGCCTTCGTGAACTATGCTGTGAGTGTTATCCGACGACACCTCGACAACCTATCCTTTGATGAGAACCTACCCTCTGAAGGAAGAAAGGAGCACCCACATGAACTGGGATCAGATTGAAGGCAAGTGGACGGAACTGAAGGGCAAGGCACGCTCGAGCTGGGGTGAGCTTACCGATGATGATGTGGATCAGCTCGCCGGCAAGCGAGACCAACTGGTCGGCAAGCTTCAGCAGAAGTATGGTCTGGCTCGCGAGGAAGCCGAGAAGCAGGCCGACGAATGGGCCAAGAATCTCTGACCCTCTACCCATCCGACCTGACACGTTGTGGGATCAAGCGCCAAAGGAGAGAACGATGCGCCAACATGCCCTCACCCTTGCCATTGCCACCCTCGCCGGCAGCTTTGCCCTAGGCGCCCAGGCTCAGCCAGCCTACGAGCCCCAGGGCCTATACTCCGCCGAGGCCATTCTCGACGCCGACGTCTACCTGACACGCGACCCCGACGAGCGCGTCGGCGAGGTCGAGGACATCCTCTTCGACGAGGCGATGCAGGTCACTGCTCTGGTGGTGGAGAGCGGCAGCGTGCTGGGGCTGGGTGGTCGGGAACTCATTGTCGAGTCCGGCCGGTTCACCCTCATCACCCATTACGATGACGACGGCGACACCGAACACCGCGTGATGCTTATGGCTAGCGCCGAGGAGCTCGAAAGCTATCCGATCTTCAGCGACGACTGGTGGGAGAAGGCTCGCGAACGCTCCCGCGAGGCGTGGCTGCAGACTCAGGAGAGTGCCGAGAGCGCCTGGCAGACCACCCAGGAAGGAGCCGAGCAGGCCTGGGACATCACCCGCGAGAACGCCCGGCGGGCCTGGGAAGCGGCCCGTGACGCGGTGGGCGCCGACAACTGATTCGCCTTTCCACCGACAGCACTCGCCGCTGCTGATTCGCCGTCGGGCCCCGCGCTCGGCGGCGTTGCATGAGGAGGTCGGAGCCGGTGGCCGACGTGGTAGGCTTGGCCGTCAGTCCCAGGAGCCGAATCCATGCCCACCATCGCCGATGCCCTCTCCGTCAGCGAAGTGAACCACCGCGCCCGGCAGTCTCTGGAACGAGACTTCGGAGAACTCTGGGTGGAAGGCGAGCTCTCTGGGGTGTCGCGGCCAAGCTCCGGTCACCTCTACTTCACCCTCAAGGATGATCAAGCTCAGCTGCGCTGCGCACTGTTTCGCACTCGCGCTCGCTTCGCGGCGACCCCCATGCGTGACGGTGACCGCGTGCGCGTGCGGGGGCGGCTCTCCATCTTCGAGCCCCGTGGCGACTATCAACTGATCGCCGAGGCCGTTCAGGCGGCCGGAGTCGGCGAACTGCTCGCCGCCTTTGAGCGTCTCAAGACGAGACTCGCCACGGAGGGGGTCTTTGCCAACGCCAGGCCCCTGCCCTGCCCGCCCCGTCACCTGCTGGTGCTCACCTCGCCCACCGGCGCAGCGATCCGCGACGTTCTGGCGGTACTGGCGGCCCGCTGGCCACTGGCTCATATCACCCTGATACCGGTGCCGGTACAGGGGCGCGAGGCAGCACCGGCGCTGATCGCGGCGCTAGGGCTGCTCAATCGCCAGCCGGCACTGGACCCGCACCGCGACGCTATTCTGATCACCCGCGGCGGTGGCAGCCTGGAGGATTTGTGGGCCTTCAATGACGAGCATCTGGCCCGGGCGATCTTTCATTCGCGCCTGCCGGTGATGTCGGCGGTGGGCCACGAGGTGGACGTGACCCTGGCCGACTTCGCCGCCGACGCCCGTGCACCAACCCCCTCGGCCGCTGCCGAGCAGCTGGTGCCGGACCAGCGCGAGCTGGTCCGCCGTCTGGTGGCAATGGAAATGCGCCTGGGTCGTGCCGCCGAAGCGCGACTGCAGCGCGAGGCCCAGCGGCTCGACCACCTGCGCGCCAGGCTGCGCCACCCCGGCGAGGTGCTGCTGCGCCGCCGCGCGGCCCTGGCCCTCCTTCATGGGCGGCTGGAGCGCGCTCTGGCCGCACGGCTGGAAACCGAACGTCGCCACAAGCGCCAGCTGGCTTACCGCCTGACCGCCCACACACCATCAAGGCACCTTGCCGAAGCAGGCGAGCGCCTTGGCCGAGCGAAGACGAGGCTGCATGCCGCCATGCCCCGGCAACTGGCGAGCCACCGCCAGCAGCTGACGGCGATGGCGCGAGAGTTGCAGGCGGTGAGCCCCCTGGCGGTGCTGGGTCGCGGTTACGCCATCCTGGAAAACGACAAGGGTCAGGTGGTGCGTCACGCAGCGGATACCGCACCCGGCCAGGTGCTCAGCGCCCGGCTTGGCGAGGGGCGACTCGACCTCAGAGTGATCCGCGCCAACACCTGTGACAGCGCACCGCAGCGAGGCTCCCCATCGAGTCGATAGATTTTGGTATATAGATATTCCAAAAAACAATATATATGATTGCTTCGAAGCCCCGATAGACGTAGATAGGCTTAGATCTACATCGAAGCACTCGACATGCCCCACACCCTGGCACTCCGCCACGACCTGCGGGGCTTGTCCCAGCCAGCAAGGAGTCACACCATGGCACTGCGTATCAATGATGTTGTACCGGATTTCGAAGCCGACACCAGCCAGGGCCCCATTCGTTTCCACGAGTGGATCGGCGACAACTGGGCCATCCTGTTCTCCCATCCCAAGGATTTTACCCCGGTCTGCACCACCGAATTCGGCGCCGTTGCGCGCCTGAACGATGAATGGAACAAACGTGCCACCAAGGTGATTGGCGTCTCGGTGGACGGCGTGGAGGAGCACAAGGGCTGGATCAAGGACATCGCCAGCTTCGCCGGTTGTGATGTCGGCTTCCCGATCATCGCCGACGAGGACCTGAAGGTCGCCAAGCTGTTCGACATGTTGCCTGCCGACGCCTACCTGCCGGACGGCCGCACACCGGCTGACAGCGCTACCGTCCGCTCGGTTTTCATCATCGGACCGGACAAGCAGCTCAAGCTCTCCATGACCTACCCGATGAACGTGGGCCGCAACTTTGCCGAGGTGCTGCGGGCCCTGGATGCCCTGCAGACCGCCAACGGCCAGGGCGTGGCCACCCCCGCAGACTGGACCGTAGGACAGGACGTGATCATTCCCCAGTCGGTTTCCAATGAAGACGCCAAGACAATGTACGGCGAGTACGAGACCGTTTTTCACTACCTGCGCCGAGCAAAACTGCCCAACTAACCCTTTTCGCACTGCGCGAACCGGCATTACCCCCGCCCGATGGCGGGGGTTTCTCGTTGTCGACAGGGATTATCAGCGATCGGGCTTGAAAGTGCCGGGCTCCAGGTCGTGGCGACCCAGCAGCTTGTAGAAATCGGTACGGTTGCGCCCGGCGATACGTGCCGCCTGGGTGACGTTGCCCTCGGTGATCTTTAGCACCTTGATCAGATAGCTACGTTCGAAGGCCGCGCGGGCGTCATTGAAGGTGGGTAAAGCGCTGTCCTCGGCGATCAGTGCCTGGGACACCAGCGCCTCGGGAATCATCGCCGTGCTGGTCAGCGCCACGCACTGTTCCACCACGTTGACCAGCTGACGTACGTTGCCGGGCCAGGCGCTGGCGGCCAGCAGGTTGAGCGCCTCCGGCGAGAAGCCCTTCACGAAGGGCTTGTGACGCTCTGCCGCCTTGGCCACCAGGTGCTTGGCCAGCAGCGGCACATCCTCGGCACGCTCCTTGAGCGCAGGCAGACGCAGGTTGACCACGTTGAGGCGGTAGTAGAGGTCCTCGCGGAACTCTCCCTCGCGCATGGCGCGGTCCAGGTCGCGATGGGTGGCCGAGATGATACGCACATCGATAGGGATCGACTGGGTAGAGCCCAACGGGCGGATCTGACGCTCCTGCAGGGCGCGCAGCAGCTTGACCTGCAAGGGAAGCGGCATGTCGCCAATCTCGTCGAGGAACAGGGTGCCACCGTCGGCGGCCTTGAACAGACCCTGGTGCTCGCTCACCGCCCCGGTAAAAGCGCCCTTGGCGTGACCGAACAGTTCACTCTCCAGCAGCTGCTCCGGCAGGGCGCCACAGTTGATTGCCACGAAGGGCTTGTCGGCCCGGGGGCTCACCCGATGAATCGCATTGGCCAGCAGTTCCTTGCCGGAGCCGGAAGCGCCGGTGACCAGCACGCTGACGTCGGAGCTGGCCACCATGCGCGCCTGCTCGAGAATACGTTCCATCACCGGGCTGCGGGTAATGATCTCGGCGCGCCAGGCGTCATCGCCCTCCATGGCGGGTCCGGGCGCCTGAGCCAGGGCTTCGTCGATGGCGGCAAACAGCTCATCGCGGTCCACCGGCTTGGTGAGAAAACCGAACACGCCCTGGCGGGTGGCGCTGACCGCATCGGGGATGGAGCCGTGGGCGGTCAGCAGGATCACCGGCAGCCCCGGCGCCTCGCGCTGTACCTCCTGAAACAATGCCAGGCCATCCATCTCGTCCATGCGCAGGTCGGTCAGGACAAGTTCCGGGCGATCCAGCGCCAGGGCCTTGAGGGCCTCGCGACCACTCTCCGCGGTGGTGACCCGGAAACCGCGGCTCTCCAGGCGCATGCCCAGCAGCTTGAGCAGGCTGACATCGTCATCTACCAGCAGGATATGCGGACCGGCCGGACCGCGCAGGCCCGTCGCTGCACCACCCCCCATTCGGGCGCCTTGGGCGTGGGCCTGCAGATGCAGGGAGATGGCGTGCTTCACATGATTCTCCTGTCAGTTGTTCTGATGTCGCAGGTTGATGCTCTGTTCAATGGCCGTGAGCGCTTCGAGCTTCTCGGCCAGGGCGGCGTTCTCCTCTTCCAGCGCCGCGCGGCGACGCTCAGCGCTGACCAGTTCCCCACGGACACCCTCCAGACGACTGGCCATGCCGCGGCGTCCCTCCAACTCGTTCAGCCAATAGCGCAGAAGCGGCTGCAGCTCGGCCGGTGCGGCCGCCAGATCGGCCTTGTAGAGTTCCGAGGCCTGATCCCACTGGCGCTCGCTGCCCCAGGCCAGGGCCACCGCCCGCGCCAGACGGCGTTCGCTGGCACGCCCTTCCAATCTCGCCAGCATAGCGTCGCGCCAGGCGCGATCACCGCGCTGGGAGGCCAGGCCAAAGGCTGACCAGTCAGGCAGCAGGCATGTCTCGTCGTCAAAATCGGGAATCTCGGCCCGGCAGTCTCCGGACGCGGCCAACTGGCTGGTTATTCGCCCCGTGGGCCCGGCAAAGGGCGACTCAGGCAGCAGCTCACATCCGGCCAGCAATAGAACGGTCGCGCAAGCCAGCAGCGGGCGTCGTCGGATGACATCAGTTCCTTGCATGGTGGCCCTCCTCCAGGGCGGGCATCCGGGAAGGGGAAAGCTTGGCGGCGGGGATGCGCAGCGGCAGCGTCAGTCGAAAGCAGACCGTCAGCCGGGTCTCTGCTACCAGCTCGAGTCGACCGTGCTGGAGCCGGGCGCAGTCGGCGGCCACCGAGAGGCCGATACCGGAGCCCTTCAGTGGCCCCTTGCGTCGGACGCGCCCCTGGTAGAACGCCTCGAACAGCCGGGGGCGGTCCGCCTCGGCGATGGGTTCACCGCTGTTGGCCACCTCCAGTTCCAGTCGGTTCCGGCGATGCCGGGCGCGAATCTCCAGTTCACCGCCATCTGCACCGTAGGCGATGGCGTTGGACACCAGGTTGTCGAGAATTCGTACGGTGGCGGTGCGATCCAGTGACCACTCCAGTGGACCATCGAAACAGCTGACCGTCATGCCCTTGGTGGCCAGCGCCAGGCGGTGCTTGGCCAGCACCTCCCTGACCACGACAGTGATATCCAGTCGCTCCGGAGCGACCTGGCGGCCGTGCTGCAGCAGGTTGTAGTCGAGCAGCTGCTCGATCAACCGCTGCAATTCGGCACCGCTGGCGTCGATGAGCTCAAGTACCTCGAGCTGGCGGGGGGTGAGCTCGCCAGCCACGCCATCGGCGAGCAGCGCCGACCCCTCGCGCACACTGGCCAGGGGGGTCTTGAGCTCGTGGGACATATGGCGGAGAAACTGTTGCTTCTCGGCCTCGAGCTCATCCAGCCGCGAGGCGAGCCAGTCGAGGCGCTCGTCGAGTTGAACCAGCTCGGCCGGGCCCTGCACGGATTTCACCGCATCGCGGGGCGCCCCGCTGCCGATGCCGAGAATGCGGCGCTCCAGCTGGCGCACCGGACGGATAATCAGCCAGGAGAAGAGCAGCATCAGCACCAGGCTCGCCGAGACCAACGCTGCGGTCTGCAGCCATAGCCGTACCTGCACCATCTCGGCGCGTTCGCGGATCGCCTCGATGCGGCTGTCGATCTGACGGTTGGTGTCGCGCCTTATCCCCTCGGTGCGCTCGGCGAAGGCGGGAAACACCACCAGCTGCTCCCGAAATGCCTCAATGGGAAGGTCAGGCAGCCGCTCCAGCGTCTCGAGCTGGCGCTCCAGCACCGCCAGGTCACGCTCTTCACCGAGCAACGCCTGCTGCTGTGCAAGGACCGCACGATACTCATCGAGGCGCTCGGCGTAGATCTCGAGCAGGCTCTCCTGCTCCACCACGGCGTATTGCCGTGCGCTGCGCTCCAACTCCAAGGCCAATGCCCCGAGAGTCCGGGCTCGGCGGGTCTCCTCCACCGCCTGACGAGCGCTGACATCGGCCAGGCGCGACAACTCGGAAAGCACCTGACCGGCCTGAAACATCAGCACACCAAGGGGCAGCATCACCACCATAAAGGCGAGCAGGACGAGTTGAAACAGCGAGCGGGGGCGCCAGGGACGCGTCACACGGGTGGTCATGTCCAGCATTCTTTGCAGGATGGTGCGTGGCAGAAAAGCAGGAGAAACCGCCATCTTTTGACCTGTAGGATACCAGAGTTCTGCCTGCCGACGCGGCACCGTGCTTCCTGCGACCCCCTCCGTTACGGCGTCAGCGCGCTGAAAAAAAGGGCCGGCTAAGCCGGCCCAAGTACGCAGGGAACTGAAGGATCGGAAAAGCGAGCCAAATGACCGCCTGACCGGTACGCTCGACGCGCTTTCCACGGGCCCGAAGGCCCCGAAGCCATAGGGATCCATTCGCCGCCAGGGGCTGGCTCCATATGCGGGGGCACACCATCGACTGATCCACCGCCCTGCTTCGTTCCTGGCAACACCGCCCCGACCGAACCGGTGGCGATGCTGCGCTATTCGATCCCCCCAGAGGGGGAGAGGCATCCATGCCTGGGCATCCTTGCCCCTTGTGGTACACGTCCCTGACTACGTCGGTACCCGTCTCATCGCAACCTTGGGTCACACATCGCTAGGAGCAGACGCTGATCGCTTTGGAAACCGGGCGCACAGGGCAGTGTTTTCCCGATTCCCTTGACGATCGAAGACGGTTCAAGCCGTCATGAACCGTTTTCGTTGCTCGACATCACTTATTGCTATTATCGTGCCATAAAATATAAAATTTAATTAAATCATGGGGATAATAGATAAATAAAAGACAGGAAACGGACAGGAGGGCGAAAGTGAGCCGCTGTCGGGCCACCGATGGCGGTTTTCCGTTGCCATGCGGCGACAGTTTTTTTCGATTTTATGAATAGTCTTTAATAAACAGTGGCTTGGAATGTCACTATCTGGCGACATCGGTCGGCTGGACGATGCAGCAACTCGGTGCCTCCGACGGCAGCGGTTCGGCAAGGAAGAGGGCTCATCAGCCTCGTCCAGCGACCAGCGACTTGACCAGGATCTTGGACTTGCGGGCGTGATTGTAGGCGTCACGCTTGAGCAGCGGCAGCGCCTCGATATCAGCCAGACGGAAGCCATGCTCGAAGAACCAGTGGGTGGTATGGGTGGTAAGGGCGAAGAGCGAAGCCAAGCCGAGCCGCCGGGCACGCCGCTCGACCTCGGCCAGCAGTAGCTCGCCTCGGCTGCCGCCGCGGTAGTCGCCGTGCACCGCTACGCAGGCCAGCTCCCCCATGTCGGCGGCGTCGAAGGTATGCAGGGCAGCGCAGCCGATGATCATGCCATCGCGCTCGATCACCAGATAGTCGTCTATCTCGTGCTCGAGGCGCTCCCTGGAGCGCGCCACCAGCATGCCACGGTGCTCCAGGGGCTCGAGAAGCTCCAGCAGACCGCCGATGTCGGCCAGCTCCGCCGGGCGCAGCTGCTCATAACGATGCTGGGTGATCATGGTGCCCACCCCGTCGCGGGTGAACAGTTCGCCAAGCAAGGCGTCGTGGTCGTGCCAGGAAAGCAGGTGGGTGCGGGCCACCCCGTGGCGAGCCGCCTGACAGGCAGCCTCCAGGTGATACGACAGCTCGCTACCGGACGCCATCTCCCCGAGAAGCGGCTCGGCTTCGGCCGGTGTCAGCTGGCGCTGCATCTGACCGCTCTGGTCAAAGAGGCCGCTGGCCTCGCCGAGCAGGATCAGCTTGTCGGCCCCCAGCGCCATGGCGGCGTGCTGGGCCACGTCGGAGGCGTTGAGGTCGAACACCTCGCCGGTACTGGAGAAACCCAGCGGCGGCAGCACGACCAGCGAGCCGCGTTCCAGCAGGCCCTGGATGGCCAAGGCACGCACCCGGCGAACCTCGCCGCTGCGATCGAAGTCGACCCCCTCACGAACTCCCAGCGGCTTGGCCATGACCAGGTTGCCCGAGACGACGGTGAGCTCGACGCCGTGCATCGGAGTGTTTGGCAGCCCCAGCGACAATCGTGCCTCGAGCCACAGGCGCTGCTCGGCGGCGACCCGCTCGATGCAGGCCATCACCGCCTCATCCGCCACCCAGCGCCCCTGATGGATTCCCGGCGCGATGCCAGCGTCATCCAGGGCCTGCTGCACCTGGGGACGAATACCGAAGACCACCACCAGGCGCACGCCCAGGGTGTGCAGCAGCGCCAGGTCCTGGATCAGTTGCTCACCTCGCCCTCGCGCCATGGCCTCGCCCTCGATCAGGATGACGAAGGTGCGCCCGCGGTGGGCGTTGATATAGGGCGACGAGTTGCGGAACCAGTCGACAAAGGGGAAGCGTGTATCCAAGGCCGCACTCCGGCAGCAGGTGAATGGAGAAAAACGCAAACGTCGATGATAGCAGAGCAACGAAAAAACCGCGGCACCATCGCCATCAGCCCTTCCACCAGAAGGCCTGCTGTCAGAAACCACAAGGCCCACGGCATGCGCGGGCCCTTGGGGTGCTTGCGGCTTGGCGGGTGATAGCGCCTAGCCAAAGATGCCCTTGAAGGTAAAGAAGAAGAGGATGGAAAGGCCGGCACCGGCCGGCAAGGTAATCAGCCAGGACATCACGATGGTGCCGATGACGCGCAGGTTGAGCGCCGCCATGCCGCGGGCCAGACCCACGCCCAACACCGCCCCTACCAGGGTATGGGTAGTGGAGATGGGCAGACCGGTGCCCGACGCCAGCACCACGGTGGTGGCGGCGGCCAGGGTGGCGGCAAAGCCGCGGCTCGGGGTCAGCTCGGTGATGCCGGTGCCTACGGTGGCAATCACCTTGTGGCCATAGGTGACCAGGCCGACGACAATGCCACCGCCGCCCAGCACCAGCACCCACCAGGGCACCAGGGCGGCGCTGTCGATGATGCCATCGCTGCGCACCACGCTGATGACTGCGGCCAGGGGGCCAACGGCGTTGGCCACGTCGTTGGAGCCGTGGGCAAAGGCCATGGCACAGGCGGTGAAGATCATCAGCACACCGAACACGCGCTCCACGTTGCTGAAGCCGAAGTGGTCATCGGCACGGCGTTCATAGACCACGCGGCGCTCCATGAGGATGCCGAGCCCCATGATCATCACGCCGATCAGCAGGGAAAGCAGGAAGCTTTGACCGAAGCCGAGATCAAGACCGACGTGCTTCAGGCCCTTGGTCAGGGTCACCATGGCGACGATAAAGCCCACCAGGAAGACATAGATCGGCACGTAGCGCTTGGCGGCGGCGAAGGGGTCATGGGACTCGAAGATCAGATGCTGCACCGACTTGAACAGCACAAAGGCAAAGGTACCGGCCAACAGCGGAGAGACCAGCCAGCTCGAGGCGATGGTACCCACCTTGCCCCAGGCCACCGCCTCCATGCCCAGCCCCACCGCACCGAAACCGACGATGGCACCGACGATGGAGTGGGTGGTGGACACCGGCCAGCCCTTGGCCGACGCGATCAGCAGCCAGATGGCCGCCGCCAGCAGCGCCGAGAGCATGCCGTAGACCAGCAGCTGAGGGTTGGCCTGGAGCAGTGCCGGGTCGACGATACCGCCGCGAATGGTCGAGGTAACCTCTCCGCCGGCCAGCCAGGCGCCTAGAAATTCGAAGATCACCGCGATGATGATCGCCTGCTTGATGGTGATGGCCCGGGAGCCCACCGAGGTGCCCATGGCGTTGGCCACGTCGTTGGCACCCACCCCCCAGGCCATGAAGAAGCCGAATAGGCAGGCCAGGATGATGAAGATTTCGCCGTGCTGCGCGATGATCGCCATAGGGGATTCGTCCTATGTGGCTTGTCGTGAGTGGCGTATCTGGACAGGGCCCGGGATCGCCGAGCCGCGTCGAGGAGGGATCAGCGGGCCGTCAGGATCTGCAGTCGACTACCAACACGTTCGGCGCGGTCGGAGAGCTCCCCGACCCAGTCGATGATCTTGTAGAAGAAGATCACGTCCACCGGTGGCAGCTCGCTCTCCAGCGCGAACAGGCGGCGACGGATATCCACCTGCTGGCCATCTGCCTGGTGTTCGAGGACATGGAGCTGGCGGATAAGGCGTTGCATCACATCCGAGACGTTGCGGCCGAAGCCGGACTCAAGCAGAGTCTCAAGCTCTTCCATGGCCTCCCGGGACTGGGCCACGCAGGCCACTGCCGTCCGGATATAGTCGCGCATGGGGTCGGCCAGGGGCTCGGGCATCCGCATCTTGCGGCCGAGCATGATGCCGGTGATGTCGCGCACCTTGTTGGCCATCTTGTCCTGGACGCTGATCAGGTCTAACAAGTCGGTACGGGAGACCGGCAGGAACAGGGTATTGGGCAGGTTGAGTCGCAGCTCGGTCTTGAGCTCATCGGCCTCGTGTTCCAGGCGGGTGATGGACTCGCGAATCCGGGCTGCCTCTTCCCACTCTTCGGTCAGGGAAGCCTCGAAGAAGGGCAGCAGCAGGTCGGCACACTCGTTGGCCTTGACGATGTGCGTCAGCAGCGGCTGGAATGGCGATCGACCGAACATGGCGGAAAACGGGTTGGGGGTAACCATTGGCGTCGTATGCACTTGGGAAATGGCGGCAACAGTATAGTGTTCCTGCCTGGTCCCGTCATGAAAATATCATCTAAACGTAACCAAACCGAGGTGGCAATCTGATGGGTCAGGAGATAGAGCTCAAGCTGGCGCTCGGCCAGGAAGGTCCGAAGGCGCTACGCCGCCACCCGCTGCTGGCGGCACAGCCGGCCCAGGCGTCCCACCTCGGCAATACGTATTTCGATACCCCGGAAGGGGCGCTGGAACGGGCGCGGATGGCGCTAAGGTTGCGTCGGGTCAACGGCCGCGTGCTGCAGACGGTGAAGACTCGCGGCGAAGGCGGCGGAGGGCTCTCGGCACGCGGCGAATGGGAATGGGAGGTATCCGGCCCGGGACTCGACCTCGAAGGCCTGGCAGAGCTCCCGCCGGCAGCGCTCGGTCAGGACGTACTGGAACGGCTCACGCCTCGGTTCACCACCGACTTCCATCGCCAAACATGGGAGCTCGATCATGCCGGGGCACGCATCGAGGTGGCCCTGGACGAAGGGGAGATCGTTACCGACACCCGGCGAGTGGCGATTCGCGAGCTGGAGCTCGAACTCAAGGCAGGCGAGTCCGAGGCGCTCTGGTCCCTCGCCGAGATGCTGACCGAGTCGGTGCCTCTGCGCCCCGCCGATACCAGCAAAGCCGCCCGAGGTGGCGCTCTGCTGGCCGGCGCCTGGCGGCTGCCCCGGGGGGGGACGCCCAGCGCCTGGCTGCATCGTGCCATCGTGGCTCTGGACGCCCTGGCCGATACCGGCGATGAGACCTGGCGCCGCGAGGCCGGCAAGGCCCTGCAGCAACTGGCCGAAACGAGCAGCAGCGACACCGCCAAAGCGGCATCCGGGCTGGCCGCGCTGCTCTCGAACTCGGCCTGGCTGACGCCGACGTTTGGCCTGGCCATGGTGCGCCTGGCCCGCCGGCTGCCGGCAGACCGCGACCTCGCCTGATCCCCTCAACTCGGCCCAGGGAAATGTGCCATGACTCACGAATTCAAACCCGGCGGTAAAGGCCTGCGCACCCGTGCCTTCCAGATCATCTTCGAGTCGGACACCCCACTGGCCAAGGGCTTCGATATCGCCTTGATGGCGGTCATACTGACCAGCGTTCTCGTGGTGATGCTGGATAGCGTGGAGAGCTGGAACGCCGCCCATGGCAACCTCTTCTACTGGCTGGAATGGGGCTTCACCATCGTGTTCACGATTGAGCTTGCCGTTCGCATCTATTGCCTCGATAAGCCGCTGCGCTACCTGAAGAGCTTCTACGGAGTGGTCGATGTGATCGCCGTACTGCCTACCTGGCTGTTGCTCGTACTTCCCGGCGCCCAAACCCTGGTGGTAGTGCGCCTGCTGCGGATATTGCGCATCTTCCGCGTCCTGCGGCTGATGCAGTTCGTCGGCGAGGCACAGCTGTTGCTGGACGCCTTGAAGCGCAGCTCGCGTCCAATTTTCCTGTTCCTGTTCAGCATTTTCATGCTGGTCACCATCTTCGCTTCCGTCATGTATGTGATTGAGTCCGCCGAGTCGGGCTTTACCAGCATTCCTACCGCCATCTATTGGGCCATCGTCAGCCTGACCACGGTGGGCTATGGCGACATTGTGCCTGCCACGCCACTGGGACAGGCCATTACGGTTATGCTGATGCTCACCGGCTACTCGATCATCGCGGTACCCACCGGGGTGTTCTCGGCTCAGGTGATCCGCTCGTTGCGTGAGGACCGCTATTCCGACGAGGCGTGTCCGGGCTGCGGCCACGACCGCCATGATCGCGGCGCCAAATACTGCCTCAAGTGCGGCACCTGGCTTGATGAGGAGACCTCGGACCCACGGACGCTGAATAGGGACGACAAAGGTCAAACCGACAAGTAGCGGCGTCGACAGAGCCAGGGTCCGCAAGGCCTGCCCGGCATCACTCTCGAAAGGGCGCGACGTCGCCGCGTCCTTCGCGAAGGATCGTCGGCGGCAGCTCGCGCAAGTCCACCACGCTGGTGGGCTCAAGATGGCAGGCGCCGCCGTCGATGATCAGATCGAGTTGAGACCCGAAGCGGTCACGGATCTCCTCGGCATCGGTCATCGGCAGTTCCTCGCCCACCGGGATCAGCGTCACGCTCATCAGCGGCTCGTCCAGCGCGTCGAGCAGCGCGTGGGTGATGGCATGATCCGGCACCCGCACGCCGATGGAACGACGCTTGGGGTGCAGCAACAGCCGAGGCACCTCGGTGGTGGCACTGAGGATGAAGGTGTAGGCACCCGGCGTATGGGCCTTGAGCAGTCGGAATACGGCGTTGTCCACCTTGGCGTAAGTGCCGATCTCCGAGAGATCGGAGCAGACCAGGGTGAAGTTGTGCTTGTCGTCCAGTGCACGCAGCCGCTTGATCTTCTCGACGGCCTTCTTGTCGCCGAGGTGGCAGCCCAGCGCATAGCCCGAGTCGGTGGGATAGGCCACCACCCCGCCCGCACGGATGATCTGTATCGACTGGTCGATCAGGCGTTTCTGGGGATTGTCGGGGTGAATCTGGAAGAACTGGCTCATGGTCAAGCTCCCTGTGAAATGGCCATGCAAATCATGAAATGTCTACAGCGCGCCGACGCAAGCGGCAAGCCTGGGATGGGTCCACACCGGTGGCGTGGCAGTTCGTGGCACCGGGCTCATGCTGCCCGGCGCCAGATGGCCGCCAGGAAAGTGGAAATCGCTGCCCAGCGAGGCGTAGAGCCCTCGCTCCTGGAGCTGGCGAGCCAGATCGCGGGTGGCATCGGCGTTCTGGAAACCGCTGATCAGCTCGGCTGCCTGGCCGCCCGCCTCGCGAAAATCATCCAGCAGCAGGCCGCGCTTGCGCCGTGTGAGGCCGTGGCGCAGCGGATGGGCCAGCACGGCCACCCCGCCCGCCGCGACGATCCAGGACACCGCCTCGGCGATCTGCGGCCAGAGGGACTTCACATCCCCGGCCTTGCCGTCACCCAGATGCTTCTTGAAGGCGATGCCGACATCAGGCACCAGGCCCGAGGCGACCAACGCCCGGGCGAAGTCGGGCCGCCCCAGGGGGCGCTCGCTGCCGGCCTGCTCCCGGGCCCTGGCCAGGGCATTGGCCAGGCCGATCTTCTCCAGGCGTTCGGCGATCTTGAGCGCACGCCGCTCCCGGGCCTGTGCCTGGGCCACCAGCCCTTCGACCAGGGGGCCGCGAGCGCCTTCCGGCAGCAGCCCCACCACGTGGATGTTGTGGCCTCGCCACTGGGTGGAAAGTTCGGTGCCCACAATCAGGACGATGCCCTGCCGCGCCGCCGCGGCGGTCGCTTCAGGCACCCCGGCCAGGGTATCGTGGTCGGTCAGCGCCATATGGGTAAGACCCCGCTCTCGACACAGCGTCACCAACGCCTCGGGCGCCAGGGCACCATCCGAGGCGGTGGAATGCATATGCAGATCGATTGACAGCGGTTCGGGGTTGCCCTCGAAACGGGCGGGAAGTCGGGGCATTGGCATGACGCCGGCTGAGGACTTTGTCAAAATGGCTTTCCATGGTGCGCGCCCGGCCGTTGACGGTCAATCATGGGCGCATCCTGCGGCACCAGCCCCCCAATCCGAGGAAATCACTACCATGCTCTACGCCATCATCAGCGAAGACGTGAACAACAGCCTGGAACGCCGCCTAGCGGCACGCCCGGACCATCTGTCGCGCCTGGAGACTCTGCGCGACGAGGGCCGCCTGGTGCTGGTCGGCCCCCACCCGGCCATCGACAGCGAAGACCCGGGCGAAGCCGGCTTCACCGGCAGTCTGGTGGTCGCCGAATTCGAGAACCTGAAGGAGGCCCAAGCCTGGGCCGACGCCGATCCTTACATGATCGCCGGAGTCTATGAAAGGGTGGCGGTAAAACCGTTCAAGAAGGTCCTGCCCTGACCCTGTCCCTTCTCGACACCGTGTCCACAGGCGAGTTTTGCACAGAGTCTGTGGATAACGCTGTTGAAACGCCGCGGACGCTTTCCCCCAGCCGGCATGGGACGCTGCCGCCGCGCCGTTGATCAGAGAGTGATCAACCCTTCTCCTGTCCCCCGCCTCACCACTGATGGAGCCCCCGTGACCACCGCCCCCGATGGCATGCCCCCCCTTGCCGGCATGGTGACCGCCCGCCTCGACTGGCGGCGCGACGATACCGGCGAGGAGGCCCCCCGCTCCGCCGACTTCGACGATGTCTACTTCTCGCGCCACGACGGTCGCGCCGAGACCGAGCATGTCTTCCTCGGTGGCAATCGGCTGCCGGAACGCTTCGCCAGCTGGCAAGAAATGCGCCCTTTCGTGATCGGCGAGAGCGGATTCGGCACCGGGCTCAATATGCTGTGCGCCTGGGCCTGCTTCGACGTCCATGCGCCGGCAGAGGCGCGGCTGCACCTTGTCTCCACCGAGAAGTTTCCGCTATGCCGCGAGGACTTGGCGCGTGCGCTGGCGATCTGGCCCGACCTGGCCCACCGTGCCCAAGCGCTTTTGGCCCAGTGGCCCGAACCGGTGGCGGGGGTGCATCGGCTATGGCTCGACCCGCGCGTCACCCTGGACCTGCACTTCGGCGATGCCGCCGAACGCCTGGTGCTCCTCGATGGTCGGATCGACGCCTGGTTCCTGGATGGCTTCGCCCCATCCAAGAACCCTGAGATGTGGCAGCCCAAGCTGTTCGAGGCCATGGCCGCGCGCTCGCGCCCCGGCGCCACCTTCGCCACCTATACCTGTGCTGGGTCGGTCAAGCGCGGACTCAAGGCAGCCGGCTTCGCCTGGCGCAAGGTGCCGGGCTTCGGCCGCAAGCGCGAGATGCTCACTGGCGAGATCGCCGACCCGCCGACCGACTCGCGCCGCCGGGCGGCTCCCTGGTTCACCCTGCCGGCCCCGCGACCGGTGCGGCATGTGGCGGTGATCGGCGGCGGCCTGGCTGGAGCCAGCGCCGCCGCCGCCCTGGCCCGGCGCGGCGTCACGGTCACCCTGATCGACCGCTTCGACCGCGCCAGCCTCGGCGAGACCCACCTGCAGGGGGCGCTCTACGTGAAGCTGGCCGTGGACACCAACCGGCAGAGCCGCACCTACCTGGCCGGGCTGCTGCACAGCCGGCGCTGGCTCGAAACATTCGACCCCGAACAGCACTTGTGGCGCCCCAGCGGCGTGCTGCAACTGGCCCTGAGCGAGAAGGAGCAGGCGCGCCAGGCGCGCTTCCTGGCCAACCACCCACTGCCCGAGAGTGTGGTACGCCGCCTCGACGCCGAGGCGGCCAGCGCGGTGGCCGGCATCGAGGTGCCGGGGCCGGCTCTGGACTACCCTTGCGCCGCCTGGGTTCGACCGCTCGCACTCTGCACGCGCCTGGCCGCCACCTCGGGCGTCGCCTTCCGGCAGGGCGAGGTGACGGCACTGGACGGAAACGCCGACGGTTGGCGCCTGAGCCTGGCCGACGGCGAGGTGCTTGGGGCCGACCAGGTGGTGATTGCCGGGGCCAGCGAGGCCGCCGGCTTCATCCAGACGGCTGCCCTGCCTCTGCAGCCAGTGCGCGGCCAAGTCAGTCAGCTTGCGCTCCCCGAAGGCGTCCCCACTCTGGGTCGGGTGGTGTGCGCCGGCGGCTATGTGCCGCCGGCGGCGGACGGTGTGCTCAACTTCGGCGCCACCTTTGCCCCGGGGGAGACCGACCCGGCGGAGCGCGAGGCGGACCACACCGCCAACCTGGCCGAACTGGCCCGCGGCCTGCCCGCCTTCGTCGAGGCGCTGCGCGCCGCAGGGGCCGACCTCACCCCCGCACGCCTCACCGGCCGGGTGGGCGTGCGGGCGGCGAGCCCCGACAAGTCGCCCTACGCCGGGCCGGTGCCTGACGCCAAGGCGTGGCGGGAGGACTACGCGGTGCTGGCGCGGGATGCCACCCGGGTGCCCGACGTTACTGGGCGCCACCACGAGGGGCTCTGGATCAGTGCCGCCCACGGCTCCCGGGGGCTGGCCAGCGCACCGCTCTGCGCGGAGCTGCTGGCCTCGATGATCTGCGCCGAGCCGCTGCCCCTGGAACAGCCGCTGGTGGATCACCTGCACCCCGGCCGGCGGCTGATCCGCGACCTCATCCAGGGGAAGTAGCATAAGCGAGAGACGTCGGGAACGGCTCGTAGAGGGAGTCCTACCCCTCCTCCTCGTCATCGGCGAGGTCCCTGCCGAAGGCCCGCCATTGGGCCAGGGTCATCACCTCGGTGGTCTCGGTCTGCAGGTCGTGGGCGATGACCAGCTCGCTGCGCTCGAGCTGGCGCTTGACCTCGATGACCCAGCCGCCCATGCCTTCGGCAGTATCGGTGGTGTCGTAGCCTTCGCGGGTGACGAAGGCCTCCAGCAGGGCATCCAGGGTATCGCCCGGCAACATGCGGTAGGGGACCTCCAGAAAACGTCCACTCATGTCGCTCCCTCCTCGTCGTCACGCTTCATATTTCTCTGCTCCCCATCACCCTGCTCCCCATCACTCGCATTGATACCATCCGCTTCCACATCACTCTCTCCGGCCTCCCAGGCGGCCAGCCGGTCGAGGAAAGCTGCCTCGTCGAGCACCGGCACACCCAGCTGCATGGCCTTCTCCAGCTTGCTACCGGCGGCCTCGCCGGCGACCAGACCAGCGGTCTTCTTCGACACGCTGCCGGCGACCTTCGCGCCCAGCGCCTGAAGGCGCCCCTTGCCCTGGTCACGGGTCATGTCCTGCAGCGTGCCGGTGAGCACCCAGGTCTGGCCGGCCAGGGGCTGTGGCCGCTCGACCACGGCCTCCTCCTCCCAGTTCAGGCCGCAGGCGATCAGCTCGTCGATGGTCTCGCGGTTGTGGGGCTGACGAAAGAAGGTATGCACATGGGCGGCGACAATGGGCCCCACCTCCTCCACCGCCTCGAGATCGGCCAACTCTGCGCCCATCAGTGCTTCCAGGGTGCCGAAGTGGCGTGCCAGGTTGGCTGCCGTGGCCTCGCCCACCTCGCGAATCCCAAGGGCGTAGATAAAGCGCGCCAGGGTCGTGGCCTTGGCCTTCGACAGCGCGGCTACCAGGTTCTCGGAGGACTTCTTTCCCATGCGCGGCAGTTCGGCCAGCCGCTCCGCCTCCAGACGGAACAGATCCGCTGGTGTGGTCACCCAGTCGCGCTCGACCAGCGCCTCGATCAGCTTCTCGCCCAGGCCGTCAATATCCAGGGCGCGGCGGGAGGCAAAGTGCTTGAGCGCCTCCTTGCGTTGGGCGGGGCAGTAAAGTCCGCCGGAGCAGCGCGCCACCACTTCGCCTTCCAGGCGCTCGATCTCGGCGTCGCATACCGGGCAGCGCTCGGGAAAGACAATCGCCTGGGCGTCTGAAGGACGCCGCTCCTCCACCACCCGAACCACCTGCGGGATCACATCGCCGGCGCGCCGGATGGCCACCGTGTCACCGATCATGACACCGAGACGGCGGATTTCATCGGCATTGTGCAGGGTGGCATTGGAGACGGTGACACCAGCCACCGAGACAGGCTCGAGGCGCGCCACCGGGGTGATGGCACCGGTGCGTCCCACCTGGAACTCCACGTCATTGAGCCGCGTGGTCTGCTCCTGGGCGGGAAACTTGAAGGCGATAGCCCAGCGCGGGGCCCGGGCCACGAAACCCAACTCGCGCTGCAGGCGCAAGTCGTTGACCTTGATTACCGCGCCGTCGATGTCATGACCCAGCCTATCGCGCTTTTCCCCCAGCCGCCGACAGTAGTCGACCACGCCGGCCGCCCCCTTGGCCACCGCGAGCTCCCTGCTGGTACGAAAGCCGAAGTCGCCGAGGCGCGCCATCAGGGCACTGTGGGTAACGTCATCCGAGGGCGGTTCGATGCGCGCCACCTGATAGGCGCTGAATGACAGTGGCCGGGTAGCGGTGGCCCTGGGATCGAGTTGCCGCAGGCTGCCGGCAGCGGCGTTGCGCGGGTTGGCGAAGACCTTGGTGTCTTCCTGGCGCGCGCGTTCGTTCATCGCCTCAAAGCCGACATGGCTCATGATCACCTCGCCGCGCACTTCCAGCAGGTCGGGCCAGGTCTCGCCACGCAGCCTCAGCGGGATCGACTTCAGGGTCCTGAGATTCGAGGTGATCCCCTCGCCGGTGCGTCCGTCGCCGCGGGTGGCCCCGCTCACCAGCACGCCTGCCTCGTAGACCAGCGACACCGCAGCCCCGTCGAGCTTGGGCTCGCAGCAGAAAGCGAGCGCGTCACCCTCCATCTCGAGCCGTTCGGCCACCCGGGTGACAAAGGCGGCCAACTCCTCCTCGCTGAAGGCATTGTCAAGAGACAGCATCGGCACGGCGTGCTTCACCTCGGGAAACCCCGAATCCGGCGGCGCCCCGACCCTCTGGGTGGGCGAGTCCGGCGTTACCCATTCCGGATGCGCGGTTTCGATTTCCTGAAGACGGCGCAGGCGACGATCATAGTCGGCGTCGGTGAGATTCGGGTCATCAAGCACGTAGTAGCGATAGTTGGCATCATCGAGCTCGGCGCGCAGGCGGGTCACCTCGTCGAGGAGCGGCTGATCGGCATTGGTCATGGAGTGCGGTGTCTCGATGGTTGACAGGGCCTGGCGTCGAATCGCGCAAGGCCGGGGAAGCATGCAAGTCAGCAAGCTTACCAAAGCGACACCCCCCGGTGGGATGCCGGGGGGTGTCGACTTGCTGCCTGGCGCCTGGCGCTAGTTCACCTGATAGCGGTGCAGGCGGTGGCGGCGCACAAACTCCTGCACGCGCTGACGGGCGAACTCCACGGTCTGAGCGGTCATCACGCTGTGATTCTCGTCCTTCAGTTCGCCGCCCAGGTGGCGCACGATCACCATGGCGGTTTCCACCATGGCCTCGAAGGCCGCCGAGGGATCCTCGGCACCAGGCAGAGGCATCAACAGGGTGATGCCGGGAGTGCGAAACTCATCCATGGCCGCGATGGGGAAGCTGCCGGGCTTGACCACATTGACCATGGAAAACTGCAGACGGCTTTCCGGGTCTTCGGTCTCGAAACGATGGAAGACGCCCATGTCGCGATCATAGCGCAGGCCGCAGGCCAGCATCAGATTGAGCAGCGCCGCGCCGGAAAAACCCTCGTCATCGCGAGACATTACGCTGATCACGATAAGCTCGCTGGCGGCGCCCAGTGTCTCACGAGCGTGTTCGGCGCTGACATCGAGGCGCAGGGCCTTCTCCAGGACCGGGTGCACCCGCACCTTGTCACTGTTCAGCGCAGGCTCCAGTTCGTGATCCAACTCTGCCTCGTAGGCATCATTCGAATACGACGCATCAAGCTCGGCGTCTGCCGACTCGGTGGAGTGATCGACCTGTTGCGCACGGGGCGATGCGAACAACGGATCGCCGCCTTCGGACGCGGTGAGAGATGGGTCCTCCTGGTGACGGCGCCCGGCATTCCCGGCCGCGTGTTCCGCCTGGGCCTGCTCACGAGCCAAACGCTGGCGCTCGGCATCCAGGGCTGCCTTATCGGCCTTCTCCTTTTCGCGGCGGACCTTATCGAGCCGTTTGTGCTCTCGGCGCTCGGACAGCGTCTTCTGCAGTGAGGCACCGAAACGCTGGACGGAGGCTCCCATCCGCCTGGAACCATTCTTGAGGGAGTCGCCCATGCCTTCCAGATCCACCAGACGATAACGCTCATCATCATCCGTGTGGGTATCATGTTCGTCGGGGTCGGCTACCAAGGGTTCGTCGGCAGCCACCGCCCGGGGAGACTCCTCGTCCAGCGCCGAGAGACTGGGCTCCCGGCGCTGGTGTGTCTCCACAACAGACTCGGTCTGAGTCGGCGTCGTCCGGACGGGCTTGGTCTGAACGGGCTTGGTCTCGACTGGACCGGCCTCAACAGCATCGGAATAATCGGAATCCGCCTGAATGGACTCGGCGGGCATCGAGGCGGCAGACTTGGCAAAGGGTGTCTTCGCTGACGCCGCTCCTCGAGCTGGGGCCGACTTGCCAAGCGGGTCAGAGGCAGCAGCATTCTGTTCCGTCGGAGACTCGTGGGCAGCGGTAGTGTCCGGCTCGCGAGCAGTCACTGCATGGTCCTCGGCGGGGGCAATACCTTCACCTTCGACACCTTCGACGGCATTCGCACTGTCAACAGATCCAGCGTTTTCGGCTCGAGACATTTGTGCCTGTCGGCGGAAACCGGCCAGCACACGAGACGGGCCGGGATGCTCTTGGCGCTCAAGCTTCGGTTTGGGCTGCACACGGCTGTAATCCGCGGGCTTTAGCACGCGGGCCCCTCCGTTGGGCAGTTCCCAGTTGATCTCGGCCTCGCGGGCCTGCTCGTCGGGGTCGGTGCTCCGGGTGTCTCCCTTGACCTCATCGAGGCGGGGAACATGCCGCTGGCGCTGAAGTCGACGCACCCCATCCACCACGATGAGGGTCACCAGCGCCAACCCCAGGATGATCAGCCACTCTCTAAGTTCCATGGGTCGTCAGCCTTTCGCTTAGGCGCCATGCCTGATGGTTGTCCGTCAACAGCATAGCGCGATTGCCAAAAAAGGGGCCACTTTTTTTGTTTGTCAACCCTCGGGGATTTCTTGCCCCGAGTCGATGACACCCCGCGCAATCGCCCTTCGATGATCCCCTCGCATCCATGCAATGCAGCATTATCACTCTCCTTGTTACCCCTTTTATCACTCGGCATCAAGCCCGTCAGGCTTCTGCCAGGGCCGCAGCTTCCTCGACATCCACGGAAACCAAGCGTGATACCCCCGGCTCCTGCATGGTAACTCCCATCAGTCGATCACCTGACTCCATGGCGATCTTGTTGTGGGTGATATAGATAAACTGAACGCTTTCCGACATCTCCTTCACCAGCTTCGCATAGCGGGCCACATTGGCATCATCCAGCGGCGCATCCACCTCGTCCAGCATACAGAAGGGCGCCGGGTTGAGCTGAAAGATGGCAAATACCAGCGAAAGAGCCGTCAGCGCTTTTTCACCGCCGGAAAGCAGATGAATGGTGCTGTTCTTCTTGCCTGGTGGCCGAGCCATAATAGCCACTCCGGTCTCCAGCAAATCCTCGCCGGTCAGGGTCAACCATGCGGTTCCACCGCCGAAGACACGTGGAAAAAGTGACTGCAGTCCGGCATTCACCCGCTCGAAGGTATCCCGGAAACGGGCTCGTGTTTCCTGATCGATCCGACGAATTGCCCGATCGAGGGTCTCCAGAGCCTCGCTCAGCTCGGCGTGCTGGGCCTGCAGATAGTCGCGTCGTTCGGCCTGCTGGTCGTACTCCTCGATGGCCGCCAGGTTGATGGCCCCGAGCCGGCGGATGCGCTCGCCGAGCTCTTCCTGGCGGGTCTGCCAGGCGGACTCGGTGGCGTTGGGGTCGAGCTGCTCAGCCAGTGGGCGCTCCTCGAGCCCCAGCTCACGCAGCTGCTCGTCCTGGGTCTCGGCCTTGAGGTGCAGCGCCTGTGCCTGCATTCGCGCCTCCTGCAGGCGTTCGCGAATGCCCTCGAGGCTGCGTTCGTGGGCCTGGCGCGCCTGCTCGTCCTCACGCAGCCGCGCCACCAGTTCGGCGGAACGGGCGCGCACCGCGTTGAGGGCACGCTCCTCTCGCTCGCGGCGGTCGAGCAGCTCATCGAGGCGCTCGCGACGCTCCTCTTCGGGCTCACGCAGCAGTTCACGCGCCTCCTCGAGCTCCTCTCGCCGCCCCTGGAGACGCTCGCGGGATTCGCCGGCGCGTCCCTGCTGCTCCGCCAGGCCGGTGCGTTCGGCAGCCAGGCGCTCCTGCTCCAGGGCCAGACGCTGCAACTGCTCGGCCTGGGGACGCTGACGGGCACGCAGCGCGGCAAACCGCTCGCGGGCGGCCTGACGCTCGCGCTCGAGGCGTTCACGGCGCTCGGCGCCCTCCTCCAGCCTCGCCATGGCCTGCTGCCAGAGGTCACGAACCTCATCGATCCCCAGCCGAGTTTCTTCCCGGGCCTCGCCGAGGCCGGCCAGCTCCTCGGCCAGCTCGGCGGCCCGCCCCTCCAGGTGCTCCAGCCGGCTGGCAAGGGCGCTCTGCTGCACCGCCAGCTGCTGGCGGCGCTGGTCCAGATCGCGCTCCTCGAGGCGACACACCTCCAGGTCACGTTCGGCCTGTTGAGCACGCTCAAGCTGCTCGGCCAGGCTCAGCTCCTGCTCGACCAGACGCGACTCCACCGCCGCCAGGATCTTCTCGGCCTCGGCCTGGCGACGACGGCTGACCAACAGGGCATCGGGGCCATCGCCGTGACCCCGGTGACGCACCCAGCCCAGCCCCAACCACAGGCCATCGGGCGTGATAAGACTCTCACCCGGGGCCAGCGTGTCGCGCTCTGCCCAGGCCGCCTCGCGGCTCTCGACGCAGTGGATGCTGGCCAGCCAGTGACCGGCGGCGCCGGCGCCTTGAACGCGACTGCCAAGGCTTCCGGCCGGCGCCTCGACGCGACTCGCCTCGATCAGGCCCAGCTCCGCCGGCGGGACAACCGAAACGGAGCGCGCCAGGGCAGGATTCGCCGGAGAGACCAGCCTTGCACGCAACCAGGGTGCCAGCACCCAGGAGACAGCCTCTTCCCAGCCGGCCTCCGCCGACAGGCTCTCTCCCAGTCGAGGGGCCCCGGTCAGGCCGTGGGCCGACAGGTGACTGTCCAGCGCCTCGTCGTGGTCGGCCAGCCCAGCCTGGATCAGCGCCTCCAGGGAAGCGAGCTCGCCCTGCTGCTCGCTGCGCCGCTGGCGCTCCGCCTCGCGGGCCGCCTCGCTCACACGGGCCGCTTCCCGAGCCTCGTCGCGGGCCTGCTGCAACCCTTCGCGGCGGGCCTCCAGCGACTCCCGCTGTAGGTCCAGCTCGTCCAGCCGTTCCTTCAGCTCGGTACGCTGACCGGCGAGGCCGCCAAGGTCGGGCAGCTCCGCCTGCTGTTGCCGGCGGCGCTGTTCGTCAGCGCCGAGACGCTCCAGGCGCGACTCCTGGTCACGCAGGCGATCCTGCCCTCGCTCGGCTTCCCGGCGCGCATTGCGCCACTGCTCGCTGAAGGCCTCCCAGGCGGCATCGGCCTGCTCCATCTCAAGCTCGGCTTCCTCGAGCGTCGCCTCCAGTTCCTCCAACTGCTCGGCCAGCTCCTCGCGTTCGGGCGTGAGTGTCTCAAGGCGCTCGTCCAGGCGCGACAGACGTGCGGCGTCGTCTTCACCCAGGCGAGAAAGCTCCTGCAGGTCGCGGTGCGCGGCCTCGAGATCGTGGGCCAACTGAGCATCGCGGGCGCGGGCATGTTCGAGATCCTGCTCCAGGCGGGCGATGGCGGTGGTGGTCTCGAAGAAGCGTGACTGCTCGACATCAAGCTCGGAGGCCAGCCGGTCGTGGTCGGCTCGAGCCTCCTCGAGGCGGGTCTCGCACTGCCGCAGGCCCAGCACTTCCCGCTCCACGGCGGTCTCGAGCTCGCCGACGCGGCTCTCCTCTTCGCTCTGCCTGGCGCGCAGGGCGCGGGCACGCAGCAGCGCCAGCTCACCCTTTACCCGATGCTCCTCGTTCTTGAGCGTCTGATAACGGCGCGCCGCCTCGGCCTGGCGCCTGAGGCGCTCCAACTGCTTGTCGAGTTCCTCGCGGATATCCTCCAGGCGGTCAAGGTTCTCCTGGGTTCGCCGCATGCGGCTCTCGGTCTCGCGGCGGCGCTCCTTGTACTTGGAGATACCGGCAGCCTCCTCCAGGGTGGCGCGCAACTCCTCGGGGCGTGCCTCGATCAGCCGCGAAATCATGCCCTGGCCAATGATGGCGTAGGAGCGCGGCCCGAGACCGGTACCCAGAAAAAGGTCGCCAATGTCGCGGCGGCGACACTTCTGGCCGTTGAAGAAGTAGGAGGACTGGGCGTCGCGGGTCACCACCCGTTTGACGGCGATCTCGGCGTACTGGGCGTAGACGCCGCCCATGCTGCCGTCACGGTTGTCGAACAGCAGTTCGATGGCAGCCTGCCCCACCGGCTTGCGGCCGGTGGAGCCGTTGAAGATGACGTCGGTCATCGACTCGCCGCGGAGTGTCTTGGCCGACGATTCGCCCATGACCCAGCGCACCGCGTCGATGATGTTGGACTTACCGCAGCCGTTGGGGCCGACGATGGCCGTCATGTTGCCATCAAAAGGCACCGTGACCGGGTCGACGAAGGACTTGAAGCCGACCAGGCGTATCGACTTTAGACGCATTGACGACTACCCGCCGATGCTATTCGAAGACACGATCAATCACCACCTCGACAGGCTCTCCGTCGGTGGCACCCACCGGCACCCCGTCACGGTCACCGAACAGATCGCCGGCCCGTGGGGTGGCCTCACCGCTGGCCGAGACCCGCACCATCAGACGTACCTCGCTCACCTGGGCCAGGCTCGCTTCCGGCGACATGGCATTGCGCTCATCCAGCACCACCTCCACGGGCAGCTCACCGACGCTAAAGCGGGTCACTGCCAGAGGTGGCAGCTCGCCCTCCAGGTCGCGGGCCACCACGAACACGGTGGCCTGCTCACTCAGACGCCCCTCGAGTGACTCATCCAGGCTGACCCGGGCGCGGATGCCGGCCCCCTGGACGTCGCCCATCACCGGTTCAGCGTCCGGGGTTACGCCCAATCGCTCCTGGGCGATGAGGATGCCCTCGCGCAGCGCCTCGCCAGACCCGGGATCGGTCATGCCGGCGATAGCGCGGCGCCAATAATCGATGGCCGTCTCGTAGGCGCTACGGTCGAAGGCCTCGATGCCCAGCAAGCCGAGCACCGTGGGCTGGCTGGAGTCACGCTCCAGGGTCTCGTCCACCAGTGCCTGAACCCGCGGGGTCAGCTGGCGGTCGGCCACGAAGAACTCGATCTGGGCCAGCTGGCCGAGCAGTGAGGGATGTCGACCCTCAATCTCGATCAACCGCTCGAGGGCGTGGATCGCCTCGCGCCCCTGACCCATGTCGCGGTAGAGCGGGAACAGCGTGGACCAGACGTTGGGATTATCGGGCTGCCGCACGGCCTGCTCTTCGAGGCGCTCGATCAGCATCTCGATGGAGCCTTCCGGATGGTTCTGCACCTCCTGCTGCAACGCCAGCAGAGTGAGGTCGCCCTCGGCCCCCTCTCGCTGGTACCACAGCACGCTGGCCACCACTACCAGCACCATCACCAGCGGCACGGCCAGACGCCCGGACGCGGACGCTTTCAGGGGTGCCCGTTTGACGGTCTCGGTATCCTCGAGCAGGCCTCGCTCCAGTTCCAGGCGACTCTCCTCGAAGCGGGCCTGATCGATGTCGCCACGCGCCAGGGCGGCCTCCAGAGATGCCAGGCGGCGCCGGAAGATGGCGACATTCTGCTCGGCGGTGAGGTCGTTGGCCTCATGGTCGCGCTGCGCATCATGCACGGCGCGCGCTCGGCGCAGCGGGGCAATCAGCAACCAGAGTGCTGGCAGCAGCAGGACGGCGAAGGCAATCCATAACAGGGTCATTCGGTTTTCTCGCGGCTGATCAGGGCTTGCAGACGTCTGCGCTCTTCAGCGGAGAGCGTCGTCGCGGAGGCGTTGCGGCGGGACCTGACGATCAGCGCCACCAGGACGGCAGCGAGCACCACCAGGCCGGCCGGCAGCCCCCACAACAGGAAGGTACGCCCCTCCAGCCGCGGGTTGTAGAGCACGTAGTCGCCAAAGCGCTGCACCATGTGATCACGGATTTCGATGTCGGACACACCTTCCTGGAGCAGCAGATAGATACGATCTCGCATATCACCGGAAACCGGCGCATTGGAATCGTTGATCGCCTGGTTCTCGCAGGTGGGGCAGCGCATCGAGGCGGTCAGACTACGGTAGCGCTGCTCCATGACGGGGTCGTCGAACTCGCGCACTTCGACGGCGCCCGCCAGGGCAGCGCCGACGGCCAGTAGCGACAACAGGAGAACGGGCAGAAGGAATCGAATCAACGCCATTTTTGCACCTCCGGCAGGATCTTTTCACTGACCTCACCCGGTGAGATATAGCCGGTATGGTGATAGCGAATCACCCCGCTACCATCTACCAGGAAGGTCTCTGGCGCCCCAAACACCCCAAGTTCGAATCCCAGCTCATTATCCGGGTCGAAGATATTGATCTCGAAAGGGTTACCAAACTCATCGAGAAAGCCCAGCCCCTTCTCGCGGGTATCCTTCCAACTGACACCGACCATGCGGATCTCATGGCGGTGAGAAAGATCAAGCAGCTGAGGCATCTCACGCTTGCACTCCGGACACCACTCCCCCCAGACGTTGACCAGAGTCAGCTCGCCATTGGCCAACAGCGAGCGATCGACCCGCCGCTCGGGATTCTCGAGGGTGGCGAGATCAAACTCGGGAAAATCCCGTGTCATCAGCGCCGACTCCCGCTGGAAGGGATTGAGCGATAACCCCTGATAAAGGAACAGCGACAGCACAAGAAAGCCGATGAGCGGCAGCAGCAACAGCAGGCGACGCTTCATGCCGCCGCCGCCTTGCCGCGATTGCCGGAGGCGACCTTGAGCGCGGCCTCCTCGGGATCTGGCGCAGTGGCCATCCGGCGATAGCGCTTGTCCGCCACGGCCAGCACGCCGCCGATGGACATCAGCAGGGCACCGAGCCAGAGCCAGCGCACGAAGGGCTTGTACTGGACCCGCATTGCCCAGCTACCGTCGCCCAGGTCCTCGCCCATGGCCACATAGAGGTCACGAAACAGGCCTGGGCGCAGGGCCACCTGGGTCATCGGCATGCCGGTGGCCAGGTAGAGGCGCTTCTCGGGGGTCATGGTAAAGCGCCGATTGCTGTCGCCGCGCTGCACTTCGATCACCGCGCGGTCGGCCAGGAAGTTGGCGCCACGTCGATCGGTGAGCTCGGTCATGGTGAAGGTGTAACCGGCGACCTGGACGCTGTCGCCAGGCCCCATGCGCACATTGCGCTCGATGTTGTAGTTGGAGACGACCGCCACACCGACGATGGTCACCGCTACCCCGAGGTGGCCAAGCTGCATGCCCCAGTAGGCCAACGAGAGCTTCTTGAAACCCGCGCCGATAGTACTGGCGCGACGGATCTTGTCGAAGAGGTCGCGCAGCATGGGCAGCACGATCCACAGCGCGGCGATCAGTCCAATGGCCACCGGCGCGCTCCATCGATCGGCGAAGATCAGCGGCAGCGCTGCCCCCAGCACAACGGCCACGACAGCGGCCAGCCAAAGCCGCCGGACCAGCAGGCTCGGGGCGGTATCCTTCCAGCGAGAGATCGGGCCAAGGCCCATGAAAACGGCCATGATCAGCGTCAGCGGCACGAACAACGCGTTGAAGTAGGGAGGCCCCACGCTGATCTTGCCGAGGTCCAGGGCATCCAGCAGCAGCGGGTAGACGGTTCCCATCAGCACGGTGATCGTCATGATCACCAGCATCAGGTTGTTGATCAGCAGCAAAGCGTCACGGGAGAGCCAGCCGAAGCCCACCTTGTGGCTGACCCGTGGTGCCCGGAGAGCAAAAATCAGCAGCGACAGGCCCACCGTGATGCCCAGCAGCATCAGGATGAAGAACCCGCGGGACGGGTCGTTGGCGAAGGCGTGTACCGACGTCAGCACCCCGGAGCGCACCAGGAACGTGCCCAGCAGCGACAGCGAGAAGGTGGTGATCGCCAGCAGCAGGGTCCAGCTCTTGAAGGCGCCACGCTTCTCGGTGACCGCCAGGGAGTGCATCAGCGCCGTACCGGTCAGCCAGGGCAGCAGGGAGGCGTTTTCCACCGGATCCCAGAACCACCAGCCACCCCATCCCAGCTCGTAGTAGGCCCACCAGCTTCCCAGGGCGATGCCCACGGTGAGGCAGGCCCAGGCAAGGTTGGTCCAGGGCCGCGCCCAGCGCGCCCAAGCCGCGTCCAGGCGACCGCCCAGCAGGGCGGCGATGGCGAAGGCGAAGACTACGGAGAAGCCCACATAGCCCATGTAGAGCATCGGCGGATGCAGGATCAGGCCGATGTCCTGGAGCAGCGGATTGAGGTCGGCACCGTCCGCCGGCACATTAGGCAGAATCCGCTCGAAGGGATTTGAGGTGACCAGAATAAAGAGCAGGAAACCCACACAGACCAGGCCCATCACGCCCAGCACCCGGGCGACCATGTCGCGGGGCAGCTCTCGGGAGAAGCTTGCCGCGAAGTAGCCCCAACCCGCCAGCATCAGGCTCCATAGCAGCACCGAGCCTTCATGGTTGCCCCATACCGCGCTGAACTTGTAGTACCAGGGCAGCATGGAATTGGAGTTGTTGGCCACGTTCGCCACGCTGAAGTCGTCCAGCATATAGCTGGCGGTCAGACAGGCATAAGCGATGGCCACGAACAGGAACTGCCCGGCTGCCATGGGCCTGGCGTAGGCCATCCAAAGCGGGCGGCGGGTCGCCGCACCGGCCAGGGGCATCACCGCCTGCACCAACGCCATCAGCAGGGCGATGACCAGGGCATAGTGGCCGATTTCGGGAATCATCTGGGTCAGCATGGGCACTCCTGATCAGTACGAACTGCTGGTGGCGCCGTCGCCGTTGCTTTCCTTGGCCTCCAGGCGCTTGGCAACATCGGCGGCCTTCTGCTGGAAGTCCTCGGGCTTGTAGCCGGCATCTTCCAGTGCTTGGGCCACCTCCGGTGGCATATAGTTCTCGTCGTGGCGGGCCATCACCTGGTCCGCCTTCAGGTAACCATTCTGCTGCAACTGGCCGACCACCACCACGCCCTGTCCCTCGCGGAACAGGTCGGGCAGGATGCCGCTGTAGTGGACGCGAAGATCATCGACATAGTCGGTCACGGTAAACTCGACGTCCAGGCTGTCAGGATTGCGGGCCACTGTACCCTCCTTGACCATGCCGCCGGCGCGAATCTGGCGTTCGAATGGCGCTTCCCCTGCGGCGATCTGCACCGGACTGAAGAAGAGGTTGATGTTGGCCCGCAGCGCATAGAGGGTCAGTCCCACGGCAATGGCCGACAAGGCAACCAATCCCAGGATCACGTAAAGTTTCTGCTTACGCTTCGGTGTCAGGCTAAGTGTCATGACGATCCCCACCCGTTTGATGTGAAACTTGAGCCATCCCGTCCGGGTTGACGCCCTGACGACCCTCGCGACGTACCCGGCGCTGCAGATTGCGCAGCAGCAGGCGACGTTCGGCTCGAGCGTGCAGGACAACGGCCACCAGCAGCGCGCCGGTCACTCCCCAGGCGGCCCAGACGTAGGGGGCATGCCCCCCCATGGCGATAAATTCGTTGAATGTCGCGAAGGCCATCAGCGCTGCTCCCCAGCCAGGTCGCGCACCCAGCGCTTGTTGGACTCTCGGCGCAGTATCTCGCTGCGGGTGCGCATCAGGGTCAGGGCAATGAAGAAGCTGTAGAAGCCCAGCACCATGATCAGCAGCGGCGCCCACATCTCCATGGGCATGGCAGCGCGCCCGGTCACGGTGAAGGTGGCCGGCTGATGCAAGGTGTACCACCAGTCCACCGAGTACTTGATGATCGGAATGTTGATGACCCCCACCATGGCCAGCACCGAGGCGGCCCGGGAGGCACTGTCTCGGCTTGTGAAGGCCCCGCGCAGGGCAATCACGCCCAGGTAGAGAAACAGCAGGATCAGCATCGAGGTGAGGCGCGCATCCCACATCCACCAGGTGCCCCAGGTGGGCACGCCCCACACCGCGCCGGAGAATAGTGACACGAAGGTCATGGCCGCCCCCAGCGGAGCCATCATCGCCGCAGCCATATCGGCCACCTTGATCTTCCAGACCATGTAGACCAGCCCAGCCACCGCCATGGAGACGAAGATGGACTGGGCCAGGAAGGCCGCCGGCACATGGACATAGATAATGCGAAAGCTGTTGCCCTGCTGGTAGTCGGCTGGCGCAAAGGCCAGGCCCCAAACGGTACCGACCAGGATCAACGCCGCTGCGGCGACCCAGAACCAGGGCATCAGGCGCGCACTGATGCCATAGAACCACTTGGGGGAACCGAGCTTGTGAATAAAGGTCCAGATCATGCCCATGGGAATTCTCGCTTGAACATTCAACCGTTGATACTGATACGCAGCGACGCCGCGATGGCCCAGGGCGCCAACATCAGCGATAGCGCCAGCAGGGCCCCGAGGATCGCCAGGTGAGCCGTCGCCCCATCACCGACAATGGCCGCCTGCACTGAGCCGGCACCGAAGATCAGCACCGGAATGTAGAGCGGCAGCACCAGCAGCGACAGCAGCACGCCGCCCCGGGAGAGCCCCACGGTCAACGCCGCGCCGATGGCACCGATCAGGCTCAGGCTCGCCGTGCCAAGCGCCAGCGAGAGCGCCAGCACCAGGTAGCTGCCGGCGGGCAGCGACAGCATGATGCCCAATATCGGTGCCATCAGCGCCAGGGGCAGGCCGGTCAGCAGCCAGTGAACCGCCACCTTGGCCATCGCCAACATGGGCAGCGGCTGCGGAGTCAGCAGCAGCTGCTCCAGGGAACCGTCGTCGTAATCCCCTCGAAACAGACTATCCAGGGAAAGCAGCGCCGCCAGCAGCGCCGCCACCCACAGCAGACCCGGCGCAATGGTAGCCAGCAGCTGAGGATCCGGGGAGATACCGATCGGGAACAGGGTGATCACCAGCGCAAAGAACACCAGGGGGTTGAGCACTTCGCTACGCCGGCGCATCAGCAGCGTCAGGTCCCGCCTCAGGGTCGCCCAGAGTGCGACCGCCAGGCCGCCACCAGGTTCCCGCCACGACACGCTGTTGCCGTCTCTGGTAGTCAGTTGCGTCTCAGAGCCCGCCATGAGACTGCCCCCCTCTACCCAAGTGAACGCGGCGCAACTCGTCGGTATTTCTTAGCTCATGGTGGGTGGTGACCAGCACACAGCCGCCTGCACGAGCATGCACAATCAGCCGCTCTTCCAGGGCCGCAACCCCATCGCGGTCGATGGCGGTGAAAGGCTCATCGAGCACCCAGAGAGGGCGTGGCGTCAGCTCCAGGCGAGCCAGCGCCACGCGGCGCTGCTGTCCAGCCGAGAGTTGCCCGGTCGGCACATCCTCGAAGCCCACCAGTCCCATCGACTCCAACGCCGCAAGGCGTGCCGCCTCGTTGTCGTTCTCACCGGCCAGGGCCTGATACCAGCTCAGGTTCTCAAGCGGCGTCAAGGCCGCCTTGACGCCCGGGGCATGGCCCAGATAGAGCAAGTTCTCGAGGAAGGCGTGATGAGATTTACGCATCGGCATGCCGTTCCAGAACAGCTCGCCCTGATAGTCTGCCAGCTGGCCGGAGAGGATCTTCAACAGGGTGGTCTTGCCGCTACCGTTGGGCCCTTCTATGCGGACGATCTCGCCGGCGCGGATATCCAGATCGAGGTTCTCGAAGAGCCAGCGATCATCCCGTTCGCAGGCCAACTTACGGGCTTGCAGGCTCAGGCTCAAGGCACACTCCGGGATGAGTCATTTGCGAAGGACTCTACACGGAAAGCGATTTTCCTGCCAGATTCGTGGCTGCGTCAGCCAGTCGCGGTTGACCCGAGTCAAGCCTTGCGACGATGGTCTCCCCTTGCGAGATCGGTCGCCCCTGCTATCCTGTCCATATACTGTATATCTCGACAGTATCAAGCCAGCGACGCTGACGACAGGAGACCCACGCCATGCCCGAGGTCAACGCCCGGTTCCTTCTTCGCCGTCCCAACCTCCCCCTGGCCGAGGCCTGGGTTCTTCTGGATGAACCGGACGCAGACGACGAGCACCTGGTCGATGTACCGCTGCTCGGCAGCGTCTCGGCGGGGCTGCCCATCGAGGCCTGCCTGGACAGCGCCAGCATCCGTGTGCCCGGGCGCATGGTGCGACGCAACACCTACGCCCTGCGGGTACGCGGCAACTCCATGATCGATTGCAACATCTTCGACGGTGATGTGATCATCATCGAGCGTCAGGAAAGCGCCGAGAACGGGGAGACCGCCGTGGTCATGATCAACAACCAGGAGGTCACCCTGAAGAAGCTCTACATCGAGAAGTCCGGAGTCCGCCTGCAGCCCGCCAACGAACACATGGCCCCCATCTATCTGAAAAACAGCGACATCCAGGTGCTGGGACTGGTGATGGGCGTGGTACGCCAAGAGGAACTCGCCGCCTGATGCGCTACCCAGTCCCCAACCTATGTCCCGGCACTTGGTGGGAAAGCGAACTGGAGGTGGCGAAGAGCCGCTTTATTACCTGGCTGTGCCACGCTACCGACGTGGCCGATTTCGAGTCGCTGTTGGCAGAGGCGCGCCGGCGCCACCCCGGTGCCAGCCACCATTGCACTGCCTTTATCGCCGGTCCGCCCGGCGAGCAGGCTGACATCGGCTTCTCGGACGACGGCGAACCCGGCGGCACTGCAGGTCGGCCCATGTACCGCGTGCTTGAGGGGTCGGGGCTCGGCCAGGTCGGCTGCGTGGTAATCCGCTACTTCGGCGGCACCAAGCTGGGTACCGGTGGGCTTGCACGGGCCTATGCCCAGGCGGTCGACCAGTGCCTGGAGTCTCTGCCCCGCCGCGAGGTCGTCGAGCGCACCCCTCTGCAGTTGAAGGTCGACTTCGCCGGCGAAGCCCAGGCACGCGCTTGGCTGGGTGAGCAGCGCATCCCTGTGGAGGCCGCCGACTATGCCGCCGAGGGCGTGACGCTTAACGTGGGCTGGCCCATCGATACCGCGATGGAACTTAGCGAACTGACGTCGCGTCTGCGCGGGCGTCTGTCATTGCTCGATGAGTGACGTCCCGCCTTCCTTCGCATCAATCACTACTGCCAGCCTTCACACGCAAACGGCGCCCCGCGGGACGCCGTTTGCAGAGGCTTGAATCAGCGGGCCGGCAAGCCTCAGCCCAGGTACTTGATCATCACCCCCGCGGCGACTGCCGAGCCGATCACGCCGGCCACGTTGGGTCCCATGGCGTGCATCAGCAGGAAGTTGTGGGGGTTGGACTCCAGCCCCACCTTGTTGGCGACTCGCGCCGCCATGGGCACTGCGGAGACGCCGGCTGCGCCGATCAGCGGGTTGATCGGCATCTTGCTCATCACGTTCATCAGCTTGGCCATGAGGATGCCCGCGGAGGTCCCGATGGCGAAGGCCACCATACCCAGCGCCATGATCCCCAGGGTCTCCACGGCCAAAAAGCTCTCGGCCATCAGCTTGGAACCCACGGCCAGGCCCAGCACGATGGTAACAATGTTGATCAAGGCATTCTGAGCGGTGTCGGTTAGCCGCTCCACCACGCCGCACTCACGCATCAGGTTCCCGAAGCAGAACATCCCCAACAGCGGGGCGGCATCCGGCAGGAACAGTGCCACCAGTACCAGCAGGGCCAGCGGGAAGATGATCTTCTCGAGCTTCGACACCGGGCGCAGCTGGGTCATGGTGATTTCCCGCTCGCGCTTTGTGGTCAGCAGCTTCATGATCGGTGGCTGGATCATCGGCACAAGCGCCATATAAGCGTAGGCAGCCACGGCGATGGCCCCCAGCAGCTCCGGCGCCAGCATGCTCGCTACATAGATCGAGGTGGGACCATCGGCACCGCCGATGATACCGATGGCCGCGGACTGTTCCAGGGTAAAGTCCATCCAGCCCATAGACGACATGCCCACCGCCCCGAACAGGGTCGCAAAGATGCCAAACTGTGCCGCCGCCCCCAGGAACAGAGTACGCGGATTGGCCAGCAGAGGGCCAAAGTCGGTCATCGCGCCCACGCCCATGAAGATGATCAGCGGAGCGATCCCCGACTCCACGGCCACCTTATAAAAGACGTAGAGCAGTCCGTCACCATAGCCGACGTTGACCGCCACGTCCTTGGCGGCACGCAGTTGATCAGGGGAGGCGCCGTCGTCCACCAGCGCCTTGAGGGTAGCGCGCCACGTCTCTTCGGCGGCCAGCGGGTCCAGAGTCGCGGCAAGGGCGCTGGCCATCTGCTGGAGCACCGCCGGCCGCGCCACTTCGATGGCCTGGTCCAGGGCCGAAATGGCCAGGCCCGCCTCGGGAATATTGGCCAGAATGCCACCGAAGCCGATCGGCACCAGCAGCAGCGGCTCGAACTTCTTGGCAATGGCCAGGTACAGCAGTCCCAGCCCGACCAGGATCATCACGGCCTGACCCAGGGTCAGGTTATAGGCCCCCGAGCCGTACCAGAGGGTTACCAGCTTATCCATGGTGAGGCCCCTCAGAGCTCGATCAGGACGTCGCCGACGGCGACACTGTCGCCCTCGCCAACCGTGACGGCAGAGACGGTGCCGGCGCTTGCCGCACGCACCTCGGTCTCCATCTTCATCGCCTCGAGGATGATCACCACGTCACCCTCCTTGACCGCATCGCCTGGACGCACATTGACCTTGAAGATGTTGCCGGCCAGCGGCGCACTGATTGCCTCGCCGGTGGCGACCGGCGCCGCTTCGGCAGCCGCCGGCTGGGTCCCGCCTTCCTGCTTTTGGACATCGGCAATGTCACCACCCTCGGCAACCTCAACCACATAGGCCTTGCCGTTGACCTTGACGGTATAGGTCTCGGGCCCTGCCGGGGCGCCGCCGCTGACGGCAGGGGCCTTGGCAGACGCCTTCGCTGGCAGCTTGGCACTGGCAGCCGAGGTCTCTGTCCCGGGGGCCTGGGGGGCCGGCTCGAAGGCGTCCGGGTTATCGCGATTCTTGAGGAACTTCAGGCCAATCTGCGGGAAGAGCGCATAGGTCAGCACATCATCGATCTCGCGCTCGCCTTCGGCCAAGCGGATACCGTCGGCCTTGGCCTTCGCCTTCAGCTCTGAGGCGAGCTTGTTCATCTCGGCCTCGATCAGGTCGGCGGGGCGGCAGGTGATCGGCTCCTTGCCTTCCAGCACGCGGGCCTGCAACTCCTGGTTGACCTCGGCCGGTGCAGCGCCGTACTCACCCTTGAGCATCGCCTGGACCTCCTTGGAGATGGACTTGTAACGCTCGCCCATCATCACGTTCATCACCGCCTGGGTGCCAACGATCTGCGACGTTGGCGTCACCAGAGGAATGAAGCCCAGGTCTTTGCGCACCCTGGGGATCTCCTGAAGAACGTCGTCGAACTTGTCGCCGGCACCCTGCTCCTTGAGCTGGCCCTCCATATTGGTGAGCATACCGCCCGGCACCTGGGCAATCAGGATGCGCGAGTCGATACCCTTCAGCGAGCCCTCAAAGGCGGCGTACTTCTTGCGCACCTCGCGAAAGTAGGCGGCGATCTCCTCAAGCAGCTCGAGGTCCAGCCCCGTGTCGCGCTCAGTGCCCTGGAGGATGGCTACCACCGATTCGGTGGGGCTATGGCCATAGGTCATGGACATCGAGGAGATGGCAGTATCGACGTTGTCGATGCCCGCCTCGGCGGCCTTGATGGCGGTGGCGGTGGACATGCCGGTGGTGGCGTGGCATTGCATATGGATCGGGATGTCCACGGCGGCCTTGAGCTTGGTGACCAGTTCATAGGCGTCGTAGGGCTTGAGCAGACCGGCCATGTCCTTGATGCAAAGGGAATCGGCGCCCATGGCCGCGATGGTTCTGCCGAGTTCGACCCAGCCGTCCAGGGTGTGCACCGGGCTCACGGTATAGGAGAGCGTGCCTTGGGCGTGCCCCCCGACCTTGCGTACTGCCTGGATGGCGCGCTCCAGATTGCGCGGATCGTTCATGGCGTCGAAGACGCGGAACACGTCAACGCCATTGGTCTTGGCGCGTTCGACGAACCTGTCCACCACATCGTCGCCGTAGTGGCGATAGCCCAGCAGATTCTGACCGCGCAGCAACATCTGCTGAGGGGTGTTGGGCATGGCCGCCTTGAGCGCGCGAATGCGCTCCCAGGGATCCTCACCCAGGTAGCGAATGCAGGCATCGAACGTGGCGCCCCCCCAGGACTCCAGCGACCAGAAGCCGACGCGATCCAGCTTTTCGGCAATGGGCAGCATGTCGTCCAGACGCATGCGCGTGGCGAACAGCGACTGGTGGGCATCACGCAGGACGACGTCGGTGATACCGAGCGGACGAGCGTTGTCAGTCATGGAAGCGACCTTGTATTTTGACGGGGATATGAAGAAGACAAAGGAAAGAGGGCGAGTCAGCGATGATGGTGCTGGCGATAGCGATGCAAGGCGACACCGATTACCGCCATCACCTCATCATCCTGCTGCGCAGGGGGCGCCGAGCGGGCAGCACCGGAAGTAACCGGCTCGGCCGGATCGGGAGCGAAGCGGCGGAGGAGCAGCGACAACAGGGTGATAGTGATCACCAGAATGGTAAGAAAAACAAAAACGAAGCCCATACCCAGGCCCATCAAGGCCAGGCCTTCCTCCAGCAGCTCAACATCCCGCATGTGGCGCCTCCTTGTCATCTTCAGCCACCATGTCGCGAACGTTCACCAACATGGCATCTTGCGCAAATTTTTCGATGATATAACCTGCCACAATCGTGAAAAATTGCAAAGGAAACGTGGTGGAAGTCAGCGTTGTTAATTTACTACAAGAAGCATCCGGGCGGCTCGGTCTGGCGCCCATGGAGGGCGTTATCGATGCCCACACCCGGGACTTGCTGACCCGCCAGCCTGGCTTCGACTGGACAGTCACCGAATTTGTCCGTGTCATCGACGCTCGCCTGCCACCCCGCGTCTTCCATAAGCACTGCCCCGAACTGCTTTGCCCCGCCGTCGCGACTCCCAGAGGCATACCGGTGCACCTGCAGCTATTGGGGGCCGACCCGGAAGCACTTGCCGCCAACGCACGCCAGGCGTTGAACCTTGGAGTCACCAGTCTGGATCTCAACTTTGGCTGTCCCGCCAAGCTGGTCAACCGCCACGATGGCGGCGCCTCCTTGCTGCGCGACCCAGCACGAGTGCGCGCGGCGGTGGCTGCGGTCCACGGGGCCGTGGGTCACGCCATCCCGGTCACTGCAAAGCTTCGCCTCGGCTTCGCCGACCGCCGGCTGGCTCTGAGCTGCGCTATGGCCGCCGAGGCCGGTGGTGCCTGCCAGTTGGTGGTGCACGGCCGCACTCGCAACGAAGGCTACCGACCTCCCGCCCACTGGGAGTGGATCGGGCGAATCCGCGCTCGCCTCTCCATCCCGGTCGTCGCCAATGGCGACATCTGGAGCCTGGAGGACTATTGGCGTGCTCGCACCCTCTCGGGCTGCCGCGATGTGATGATCGGTCGCGGCGCTCTGGCCGACCCCTGGCTGGCCCCCCGTATCCGCCACTGGCAGCTTACCGGGGAGCGACTGCCGGAAACACCCTGGGCGGTCCGCGCAGAGACACTGATCAATTTTGCCCACCTGCAGCGTAGCACCCTGACCGAACGCGTGGTGGCCTCACTGATCAAGCAGTGGCTGAACCACATGCGCGCCCGAGACCTCGAAGCCGCACGGCGCTTCGAGAAACTCAAACGCCTCAACAAGCTGAGCGAGCTGCTCAGCGTGCTTGCGGCATAAACATCGCGGCATAAAAAAGAGGCGCACATCGCAACTGCGACGGCGCCTCAAACGATCGCGAAATCACCCGCGAGTTCGGGTAATTCCGGCTAGCAGAAAAAAAACCGAACCAACCGGTATAACGACCAAAACAACCCTGAAAAAACAGAAGACCCGCCCTCCTGAGAGGACGGGTCCAGAACTGGCGCGCCCGGGAGGATTCGAACCTCCGACCCCCTGATTCGTAGTCAGGTACTCTATCCAGCTGAGCTACGGGCGCGTGGTGCGATGATTAACGTGAACGCCATCACGTGACTCTGATCTGAAACTGGCTTCTGGCTTGAAGTGGCGCGCCCGGGAGGATTCGAACCTCCGACCCCCTGATTCGTAGTCAGGTACTCTATCCAGCTGAGCTACGGGCGCCCGGTCTTCAATCGTATCGTCCATCATGGCGGAGAGGGAGGGATTCGAACCCTCGATGAGGCTATAAACCCCATACTCCCTTAGCAGGGGAGCGCCTTCAGCCACTCGGCCACCTCTCCCTATCGACACGGCGCATATCGTACCGATTCTGAAGCGCTTTGTCCAGCGTGACCGCCTCTTTTTTCTTGCCACAGCCGTCAAGCTGCGCGTTGAGGACACGCGATCCGGCGGCGTTAATCGTCGTGACCCGGGGAAGCTTCCTCACCCTTTTCCCGCTGGATCCGCTGATAGATCTCCTCGCGGTGCACGGCGACGTCCTTGGGGGCATTGACACCAATCCGGACCTGATTCCCCTTGACGCCCAACACCGTTACGGTGATGTCGTCTCCGATCATCAGGGTCTCGCCGACTCGGCGGGTCAGGATGAGCATGGCTGATCTCCTTCTCAGGCTTGTTCTGGAACTCGGCAGTAACGGGATGTCCGCCGTAGGAAGTGCACCGAGCCATTATGTGGCACGGCATCGTCCGTGACCAATTCGACAGCCGATGACACCCGACCTCCCCGTTGAAGGGAAGCCCCGTCATGGGCTTCCCTGTCAGCGTAGAAGGTGTCAGTCGCTCAAGGCAGCCTTATTCGCTTTCAATGTCGCTCTTGTCGAGACCGAAGGCCTTGTGCAGGGCGCGCACGGCGAGTTCCATCTGTTTCTCGTCGATGACCACGGAGATCTTGATCTCGGAGGTGGAGACCATGCGAATGTTGATATTCTCGTCGGCCAGCACGCGGAACATCTTGGACGCCACGCCGGCGTGGGAACGCATGCCCACGCCCACCAGAGACACCTTGGCGATATTGTCGTCGCCGCGCAGTTCGCCACCGCCCAGATCGGGTATCACCTGATCCTTAAGGATGCGCATGGTCTGCTTGTAGTCGCCCTTGGCCACGGTGAACGTAAAGTCGGTGTAGTCACCGGCCGGCGCCACGTTCTGAACGATCATGTCCACTTCGATGTTGGCATCGGCGATCGGGCCGAGAATGCGCGAGGCCACGCCGGGTACGTCGGGCGTGTTGAGCAGCGTCAGCTTGGCTTCGTTGGCGGTGAAGGCAATACCGGAGATCAGCGGTTCTTCCATGGAGTCCTCGTCTTGGTCGGAGTCAGCAACGATCAGGGTGCCGGGGCCATCCTCGAAGCTGGACAGCACGCGCAGCGCAACATTGTACTTGCCAGCGAATTCGACGGCGCGGATCTGCAGGACCTTGGAGCCCAGGCTCGCCAGTTCCAACATCTCCTCGACGGTGATGGTATCCAGACGCTGGGCCCGGGAGACTACCCGGGGGTCGGTGGTATAGACACCGTCGACATCGGTGTAGATCTGGCATTCGTCAGCCTTCAGGGCGGCAGCCAGGGCCACGCCGGTGGTGTCGGAACCGCCGCGGCCGAGGGTCGTGATATTGCCCTCCTCATCCACCCCCTGGAAGCCAGCGACCACCACCACCTTGCCCTCGTCCAGGTCTTCCTGAATCTCGTCGGTCTCGATGCGCTGGATACGCGCCTTGGTGTGGGAGCTGTCAGTGAGGATACCCACCTGAGAGCCCGTGTAGGAGGTGGCCGGCACGCCAAGCTTGTGCAGGGCCATGGCCAGAAGGGAGATGGTGACCTGCTCGCCGGTGGAAACCAGCATATCCATCTCGCGCGGCGTAGGCTCGTCGTTGATCTCATTGGCCATGCCGATCAGGCGGTTGGTCTCTCCGCTCATGGCCGAGACCACGACGACGATCTGATGACCGTTGTCGCGAAAGCCCTTGACCTTCTCGGCCACGGCCTTGATGCGCTCAACGGAGCCCACCGAGGTGCCGCCGAATTTCTGTACGTATAGTGCCATATGCCGATGTTCCCTCGTGAGTCGAGAGCCAGAGGCGCTCGAATGAGTGAAAGTTGAACCCAGGGTGAACGGGCCGGGACCCTGCGATCACTGGCCCTTTGTGTAGTTACTGGAGGCGTGTTTCGACCCAGGCGGGCACGCTATCGAGAGCCCCACGCAGGGCGTCGGCATCGCTGCCACCGGCTTGCGCCATGTCGGCGCGACCGCCGCCCTTGCCGCCGACCTGGGAGGCCACGTGGTTGACCAACTCGCCGGCCTTGACCCGGCCGGTGAGGTCGTCGGTGACGCCGGCGATCAGGCTGACCTTGCCGGACTCCTTGTCGGCCACGCCGAGCACCACGATGCCCGAACCCAGCTTATTCTTGAGCTGGTCCAGGACGTTGCGCAGCTCCTTCCCGGAGACGCCCTCCAGGCGGGTGGCCAGCACCTTGACCCCGGCGACCTCCCGAGCCTGGCTGAGCATGTCGCTGCCGGCGGCGCTGGCCAGCTTGGCCTTGAGCCGCTCGAGTTCTTTCTCCAGACTGCGGTTGCGTTCCACCAGCAACTCGACGCGCTCCTCGACCTGCTCGGGCTTGGCCTTGAGACGCTCGCCGATGCGGGTGAGGCGCGCCTCCTGCTCGCGAAACCAGGCCAGCGCCCCCTCGCCGGTGATCGCCTCCACGCGGCGCACGCCGGAGGCGATGCCCTGCTCGCTGACGATATGGAAGCAGCCAATGTCGCCGCTACGGGCCACGTGGGTGCCGCCGCAAAGCTCGATGGAGAAATCGTCGGCGCCGATGGTCAGCACCCGCACACTGTCGGCGTACTTGGCCTCGAACAGCGCCGCCGCCCCCTTGGCCTTGGCCTGGTCCAGGCCCATCTGCTCGATGCGGGTCGGCGCGTTGGCCAGGATCTGCTCGTTGACCAGGCGCTCCACCTCGGCGAGCTGCTCCGGGGTCATGGGCTCGACGTGACTGAAGTCGAAGCGTAGCCGCTCGGGAGTGACCAGGGAGCCCTTCTGGGCCACGTGGTCGCCCAGCACCAGACGCAGTGCCTTGTGCATCAGGTGGGTGGCCGAGTGATTGCGAATAGTGGCGCCACGCAGCGCTGCGTTGACTTCGGGTCTCACGTCGTCACCCACCGCCAGTTTGCCCTCCAGCAGCACGCCGTGATGCAGATGGTGGCCGGACTGCTTCTGGGTATCGGTCACCAGGAAGCGGGCACCGCCGTCCAGGTACAGGTAGCCGGTGTCCCCCACCTGGCCGCCTGACTCGCCATAGAAGGGCGTGCGGTCGAGCACGACCAGGCCATGCTGCTCCGGCGCAAGGCCAGTAAGGACATTACCCTCACGGTCGACGATAGCGGTGACCGTGGCATTGTCTGCCAGGCGGTCGTAGCCAGTAAAGGTGGTCTCGCCCTCGAGCGCCAGCGCCGCACCGTAATCGGCGCCGAACTGGCTGGCCGCCCGGGCGCGTTCGCGCTGGGCCTCCAGCGCGCGCTCGAAGCCGATCTCGTCGAGGATCACGCCGCGCTCGCGGCAGACGTCGGCGGTCAGGTCATAGGGGAAGCCGTAGGTGTCATAGAGCTTGAACACCGTCTCGCCGGGCAGCACCTCACCATCGAGGCCGGCCAGGGCCTCCTCGAGCAGGCCCATGCCGTGCTCCAGAGTGCGGGCGAACTGCTCCTCTTCCTTGAGCAGTACGCGCTCGATCTGATGCCGAGCCTCGCGCAGCTCCGGGTAGGCGTCTCCCATCTCGGCGTCCAGCGCCCCCACGAGCTTGTGGAAGAAGTCGCCCTTGACGCCCAGCTTGTGGCCGTGGCGGATGGCGCGACGGATGATCCGGCGCAGCACGTAGCCACGACCCTCGTTGGAGGGCAGCACGCCGTCGGCAATCAGGAAGGCGCAGGAGCGAATGTGATCGGCGACCACCCGCAGCGAAGGATTACGGGTGTCGGCGTGACCGGTATGGCGCGCCGCCGAAGCCAGCAGGTTCTGGAACAGATCGATCTCGTAGTTGGAGTGCACGCCCTGCATCACTGCAGCGATGCGCTCCAGGCCCATGCCGGTATCGATGGAGGGCTTGGGCAGCGGATGCAGAGTGCCCGCGGCATCGCGATCGAACTGCATGAACACCAGGTTCCAGATCTCGATGTAGCGGTCGCCGTCCTCCTCGGGGCTCCCGGGCGGCCCCCCCCAAACATCAGGGCCGTGATCATAGAAGATCTCGGAGCTGGGGCCACAGGGGCCGGTGTCGCCCATCTGCCAGAAATTGTCCTCGTCGAGCTTGGAGAATCGATCCGGGTCGATGCCCATCTCCCCCTTCCAGATCGCCTCGGCCTCGTCGTCGCTGACGTGCACCGTGACCCAGAGCTTTTCCTTGGGAAGACCCAGGGTCTCGGTGAGGAAGACCCAGGCGAAGCGAATAGCGTCATGCTTGAAGTAGTCGCCGAAGCTGAAGTTGCCCAGCATCTCGAAGAAGGTATGGTGGCGGGCCGTATAGCCGACGTTGTCAAGATCGTTGTGCTTGCCGCCGGCGCGCACACAGCGCTGGGATGAAGTGGCACGCACGTAGGGGCGCGGGTCGCGGCCCAGGAAGACGTCCTTGAAAGGCACCATGCCGGCGTTGGTGAACAGCAGGGTTGGGTCGTTGCCCGGCACCAGAGAACTGGAAGGAACGACGGTATGACCGTGCGTCTCGAAGTAACTCAGAAAGGCCTGTCTGATATCTGCGCTTTTCATGGGGTATCCGTGGCGATGGGCGGAGTGGCCGTCCGCGACGAGGCCACCCGAAGCGTCCGCAAAGGGGCCCATTATAGCGCAGCTGTCAAGGGACTGTAGAGGCGCTCCGTGTCAATCCTGGGCAGAGGGGTCGTCCCAGGCATGCGCCAGGGCATGACGCACCTGGTCGAAGTCGAAACCCCGGCCGGCCAGGAAGCGCTCCCGCCGGGCACGCTCGCGGGGGGTATCACCGGGGCCGGAGAAGCGCCTGGCGAGGATTTCGCAGGCCAGGGTGAACCAGTCGGCTCCCCCCTGTTCGTTCTCCTGTGCCTGCGCGAACACAGTGCGAATCAGTTCGCGCTCGATGCCGCGCTGGGAAAGCGCCTGACGGATTTTTAGCGGCCCCTGGCCGCGCATAATGCCCGAGCGCAGAAAGCTCTCGGCGAAGCGTTCATCGGACTGCAGGCCCTGCTCGGCAAGGGCGTCGAGGCACTCGATGATGGCGTCCACGGCATAAGCCTTCGCCGAGAGTCTGCTGACCAGTTCGGCGCGAGAATACTCGCGCCGAGCCAGCAGGCGAAGGGCATCTTCTCGGGGCGTGGAGTTGTCTGGAGCCTTGCCCTTCATGGGTTAGAGCAGGTCGTCGTCGCGGTCGCTCTCGGCGGGTACCGCCTCCTTGACGTCTTCCTTCTTGGGCTCCACCGGGGCGAGTAGCTGGGCGCGGATCTGGCTCTCGATCTCTTCCATGATGGCCGGATTGTCCTCGAGGAACTGGGCGGCATTGGCCTTGCCCTGGCCGATCTTGTTGCCCTGATAGCTGTACCAGGCACCCGCCTTGTCGACGAGTTTGCACTGCACGCCAAGGTCGACCACCTCGCCGGCGTGATAGATCCCCTTGCCGTAGAGGATCTGGAACTCGGCCTGGCGGAACGGCGGCGCCACCTTGTTCTTGACCACCTTGACGCGGGTCTCGTTGCCGGTGACCTCATCGCCCTGCTTCACCGAACCGGTACGGCGGATATCCAGACGCACGCTGGCATAGAACTTCAGGGCGTTGCCGCCGGTGGTGGTCTCGGGGCTGCCAAACATCACGCCGATCTTCATGCGAATCTGGTTGATGAACACCACCATACAGTTGGCATTCTTGATGTTGCCGGTGATCTTGCGCAGCGCCTGGGACATCAGGCGGGCCTGCAGTCCGACGTGGGAGTCACCCATTTCACCCTCGATCTCGGCGCGCGGCGTCAGCGCCGCCACCGAGTCGATGACGATCACGTCGACACCGCCGGAGCGTACCAGCATGTCGCAGATCTCCAGGGCCTGCTCGCCGTTGTCGGGCTGGGAGACCAGCAGGTCATTCAGGTTAACGCCGAGTTTCTCGGCGTAGCTCGGATCCAGGGCGTGCTCGGCGTCGATAAAGGCGCAGGTCTTGCCCTGCTTCTGGGCCTGGGCGATCACCGACAGGGACAAGGTGGTCTTGCCCGAAGACTCCGGGCCGAAGATCTCGACCACTCGACCCAGCGGAACGCCACCGATGCCCAGGGCGATATCAAGACCCAGTGAGCCGGTGGAGATCGAGGGCATGACCACGCGCGGGGCGTCGCCGAGGCGCATCACAGCGCCTTTGCCAAACTGGCGCTCGATCTGGGACAGCGCGGCATTCAGCGCCTTGGAGCGATTGTCATCCTGAGCCATGTCGGATCTCCTGATCGGGGGTATCAAAATACTGTATGACTGCACAGTAGTATGGCGAAAAACAGCAGGCAGAACCAGTGCAAATTCCGCCCGAACACGCCCAGCACTCAGCGGGCCTCGAGACGGTGGACCAACCCGACCAGCGCCTCGCGTACCGCCTGTTCGCGAACGGCGAGGCGGTCGCCCGAGTAGCGATGGCACTCGGCTCTGGCGTCTTGATCATTGCCCCAGGCAAGCCACACGGTGCCCACCGGCTTCTCGGCACTACCGCCGCCGGGGCCAGCCACGCCACTGATCGCCACACCAAGCGCCGCGCCGCTGTCGCGGCAGGCGCCAGCCACCATGGCCTCGACCACTTCGCGGCTGACCGCACCGTGCGTCTCGAGCAGCGCCTCGGCCACGCCCAACAGGCGGGACTTGGCGGCGTTGGCGTAGGTCACATAGCCGGTCTCGAACCACTCGGAACTTCCGGCCACGGCGGTGATGGCGCTGGCCACCCCGCCGCCGGTGCACGATTCGGCGCAGGTAATCATCACGCCCTGCTCTCGACATGACCGGCCCAGGCGCTCGGCCAAGGTGATGAGGTCGAGGTCGGCAGGGCTGGCGGCGGAATGGGACATGAGGTGGCCTCCTGAGTCGTCTGCAATCGCTCCTGACGGAGTCGATGCCTGGACGGTAGAATACTGGCTTTTGCCAGCGAGTGCAGAGCCGCAACAGGGATCCGCGATGTCACAGGCCACCCCCCCCCAGACGCCAATGATGACCCAGTACCTGAAGATCAAGCGCGAACACCCCGACGTGCTGCTCTTCTACCGCATGGGCGACTTCTACGAGCTCTTCTTCGACGATGCCCGCCGCGCCGCCGCGCTTCTCGACATCACTCTGACTCAGCGCGGCCAGTCCGCCGGCAAGCCGATACCCATGGCCGGCGTGCCCTACCACAGCGCCGAGGGGTATCTGGCGCGCCTCGTTGCCGCCGGCGAATCGGTGGCGATCTGCGAGCAGGTCGGAGACCCCGCCACCAGCAAAGGCCCGGTCGATCGCCGCGTCGTGCGCATCGTCACTCCTGGCACCCTCTACGACGAAGCCCTGCTTGACGCCCGCCGCGACAACCTGCTGGTGGCCGTGCACGCCGCCGGCGATCGGGTCGGCCTGGCCTGGCTGGAGCTCTCCAGCGGACGTTTCAGCGTGCTTGAGGTGGAAGGCCAGGGCGAGATGCTCGCCGAGCTGCAGCGCCTCGACCCCGCCGAGCTGCTGGTGGCCGAGAGTCTGGCCCTGCCGCCGGCCCTGGACGGCCGGCGTGGGCTACGCCGCCAGGGCGACTGGCTGTTCGACCTCGAGAGCGCCACCCGCCTGCTGTACGACCAGTTCCAGGTCCAGGACCTGCGCGGTTTTGGCTGCGCGCACCTCAGCGCCGCCATCACCGCCGCCGGCGTGCTGATCGAATACGCCCGTGACACCCAGCGTTCTGGGCTGCCCCATGTCACCGCCATCGGCGTGGAGAGCCGCGACGACGCCGTGGTGATCGATGCCGCCAGTCGCCGCAACCTGGAGATCGACATCAACCTGAGCGGCACCGGCGACCATACCCTGGCCAGCGTTCTCGACACCACCGCCACCGCCATGGGCTCGCGGCTGCTCAAGCGCTGGCTCAACCGACCCCTGCGCGACCGCGAGCGGGTCGGCGCTCGCCAGGCCGCCGTGGCCCTGCTGCTGGAGGCCGAGGGTTTTCTGGTGCTGCGCGAGTCGCTCAAGGCGATCGGTGACGTGGAGCGCATCCTGGCACGAGTCGCCCTTTACAGTGCTCGACCGCGGGATCTGGCCCGACTGCGCGACGCCTTCAACGCCCTGCCGGCGCTCGAGGAGGCACTTGCCGGCTATGCCGAAGGCACGTCCCTGGACGAGCTCAGGCGCCATATCCGTCCCTATCCGGCACTGGCCGACACGCTGACCCGCGCCTTGATGGAGAATCCGCCGGTGGTGATCCGTGAGGGCGGGGTGATCGCCGAGGGCTTCGACGCCGACCTCGACGAGCACCGCGGGCTGGCCGAGCACGCCGGCGACTACCTGGTAAGACTGGAGACCCGCGAGCGCGAGCGCACCGGCCTGCCCAACCTCAAGGTGGGCTACAACCGAGTGCACGGCTACTTCATCGAGATTCCCCGCGCCCAGGCCAGGGACGCCCCGGCAGACTATGTGCGACGCCAGACCCTGAAGAATGCCGAACGCTTCATCATTCCCGAACTCAAGGAGTTCGAGGACAAGGCCCTGTCGGCGAAATCACGCGCTCTGGCCCGCGAGAAGCTGCTCTACGACGGGCTGCTCGACACCCTCAATGCCGAGCTTGACGCCCTGCAGGCCAGCGGCCGAGCGCTGGCCTCGCTGGATGTGCTGTGCGCCTTCGCCGAACGAGCCCAGGCGCTCGAGTTTGTGCGACCCCGGCTGGCCGAAGCGCCGGGCATCGCCATCCACGGCGGCCGCCATCCGGTGGTGGAGCATGTCAGCGACACCCCCTTCGTGCCCAACGACCTGTTCATGGGAGAGGATCGACGCATGCTGGTGATCACCGGGCCCAATATGGGCGGCAAGTCGACCTATATGCGTCAAGCGGCGCTGATCGTCCTGCTGGCCCATACCGGAAGCTTCGTGCCCGCCGACGCCGCCGAGATCGGCCCGGTGGACCGCATCTTCACTCGCATCGGGTCCTCGGATGACCTGGCCGGCGGGCGGTCCACCTTCATGGTGGAGATGACCGAAACCGCCAACATCCTGCATAACGCCACCGATCACAGCCTGGTGCTGATGGACGAGATCGGCCGCGGCACCAGCACCTTCGACGGCCTGTCGCTGGCCTGGGCCAGTGCCGAGCAACTGACCCGCACTCGCGCCTTCACGCTGTTCGCCACCCACTACTTCGAGATGACCGCCCTGCCCGAGCAGGCCGAGGGGGTGGCCAACGTGCACCTGACGGCAGCCGAGCACAAGGACGGCATTGTCTTTATGCACAGCGTCAAGGATGGCCCGGCCAGCCAGAGCTATGGTCTACAGGTAGCACAGTTGGCCGGTGTGCCCCAGGGGGTGATTGCCAGGGCCAGGGAGAAGCTCGCCCAGCTGGAGCAGCAGGAGATCGACCAGGGCAGCAGGAGCAGTGAGCGCCTTGGCGAGGCTCCCCCGCCACAGCAGAGCGACCTCTTCGCCAGCGCCCCTCACCCCCTGGTGGAGGAGCTCGGCGACCTGGCCCTGGACGAGCTGACCCCGCGCCAGGCGCTGGAGCTGCTCTACCGCTGGCGGGAATCGCTTTAAGGTCCGGTTTGCTGATGTCGCGTCAGGGAAAGGCGCCGGGGACAGGTCAGAGAGGGGGTCCGAAGACCAGGGATGGCCGAGGTAGCGTACAGGGAAGTATTCATAGCGCCCCCGAACAGGCCTGTCGCCGGAACAGCCTTGAGCGACCCTGCCATCTGCGATGGGTCTGAACATGCAGCCCTTCGTCTTGCTAGGCCATGGGGCCGCGACTAGAATGGTCAGATTCACCGCTGCCTCAGCATAAGAAAACCGGCTTTTATAACTATTTCATCAACTATCCATACTGGCCGAGCGACCCCGGCCCGAGGAAGGGAGAGTGGCATGACGTTCGTCGTCACCGAGAACTGCATCAAGTGCAAATACACCGACTGTGTCGAAGTCTGCCCGGTGGACTGCTTTTACGAGGGGCCCAACTTCCTGGTGATCCATCCCGACGAGTGCATCGACTGCGCCCTCTGCGAGCCGGAGTGCCCCGCCGAGGCGATCTTCTCGGAAGATGAGCTACCCGCAGGCCAGGAGCCCTTCATCGAGCTCAACGCGGAACTGGCCGAGGTGTGGCCCAATATCAGCGAGAAGAAGGACCCGCTGCCCGACGCCGAGGAGTGGGATGGCAAACCGGGCAAACTGGACAAGCTGGAGCGCTGAGCACGTCATCGCCCATACACAACGACGCCGAATGTCGAGAGACATTCGGCGTCGTCGCTTCTGCTCATACCTGCCAGGCGAACACCTGAGCAAAAAAAAGGCGGCCCGCAGGCCGCCAGCTCCAAGCCGTTCCTTGAGCGGCTCCTTCCGCTCGACTCCTGTGATGTCATCCCTGTTCGGAAGCAGCTTCCTGCCGTACCGAACGCATCACGTCAAGCATCCCGTTGCATCCTGCTGGAGGGCCATTGCTGCCCCTCCTTGTCCCGAGTCCATTCTGGCAGAGCTGCAGTGCAACACAAGCACGGCGTGTGGCGCATTCCTCGCTACCACCACCGTGGGCCGCCAGGACGAATTCCCAATAAACTTATAAATATCAATGTTATAAAAGAAAACCGCCGCCAGAGGCGTCGGTCTTCAGGCTGATACTGAGTCAATATCGTCGATCAAATGTCAGTGATTTCCTACACGGGTTCCCGCGAAAGGCAACGTTGTTCGCTTACTGACCCTTGATGGCCGAGAGCCCCGGGTAGCTGGCGCGATCGCCAAGCTCACGCTCGATCACCAGCAGGCGATTGTACTTCGCCACTCGGTCGCTGCGGCATAGCGAACCGGTCTTGATCTGGCCCGCACAGGTGCCCACCGCGAGATCGGCGATGGTAGTGTCCTCGGTCTCACCGGAGCGATGCGAAATCACCGCGGTGAAGCCGGCATCCTGGGCCATCCTGATGGCATCCAGCGTCTCGGAGAGCGAGCCAATCTGGTTGAACTTGATCAGGATGGAGTTGCCGATCCGCTCGTCGATGCCGTGTTTGAGGATCTTCGTATTGGTCACAAACAGATCGTCACCCACCAGCTGGACGCGATCGCCCAGCTTGTCGGTCAGCATTTTCCAACCGCCCCAGTCGGACTCGTCCATGCCATCCTCGATGGAGACGATCGGGTAGTCGTCACACAGGCCGGCCAGGTAGTCGGTGAAGCCCTGAGCGTCATACTGCTTGCCCTCACCGGCGAGATCGTACTGGCCGTCCTTGTAGAACTCCGAGGCGGCGCAGTCCAGCGCCAGCGTCACGTCGCGGCCCAGCGTATAGCCAGCATCCGATACTGCCTGCTTGATCACCGCCAGGGCCTCGGCATTGGAGGCCAGGTTGGGGGCGAAGCCGCCCTCGTCGCCCACCGACGTGGAGAGCCCTCGGGCGCCGAGCACCTTCTTGAGGGCGTGAAAGATTTCGGCGCCCATACGCAGGCCCTCGCGGAAGTTGGGCGCACCCACCGGCTGGACCATGAACTCCTGGATATCGACGTTGTTGTCGGCATGTTCGCCACCGTTGAGGATGTTCATCATCGGCACCGGCATGCGGTACTGGCCCGGCTGGCCGTAAAGCTCGGCGATATGGGCATAGAGCGGCATACCCTTGGCGTTGGCCGCTGCCTTGGCGGCTGCCAGCGAGACCGCCAGGATGGCATTGGCGCCCAGATTGCTCTTGTTGTCGGTGCCATCCAGCGCCAGCATGGCGTCGTCAAGGCCACGCTGATCGCGGGCGTCCATGCCGATCAGGCACTCTCGAATAGCACCGTTGACCGCCTCGACTGCCTTCAAAACGCCCTTGCCAAGGTAGCGGCTATCGTCGCCGTCGCGCAGTTCGAGGGCCTCGCGAGAACCGGTAGAGGCGCCGCTGGGGGCACAGGCCTCGCCCACGGCGCCACTCTCCAGACGCACCTCGGCCTGGACAGTGGGGTTACCGCGGGAATCGAGCACCTCGAGGGCACGAATGTCGACGATCTTGGTCATGCGAATCTTCCTCAGTTATGTCAGCGATGAAATGTTATTGGATGTCGAGGGGCGCGAAGTCCTTCACCACGTCGTCGATGGCCTTGAGCTGTGCCAGGAAGGGCTCGAGCCTGTCCAACGGCAGCGCGCAGGGGCCATCGCACAGCGCCGCATCCGGGGCCGGATGAGCCTCCAGGAAGAGACCGGCCAGCCCCACGGCCACACCGGCCCGGGCCAACTCGGCCACCTGCTGACGCCGGCCATCGGCGCTGTCGTTGCGCCCGCCGGGGCGCTGCAGCGAATGGGTGACGTCGAAGAACACCGGACGGCCGGTCTGCTTCATCTCACCAAAGCCGAGCATATCCACGATCAGGTTGTTGTAGCCGAAACTCGAGCCGCGCTCGCAGAGAATCACTCGGTCGTTGCCGGCCTCCTCGCACTTGCGGATGATGTGGCGCATCTCGTGGGGGGCGAGAAACTGCGGCTTCTTGATGTTGATCACCGCTCCGGTTCGGGCCATGGCCACGACGAGGTCGGTCTGGCGAGCCAGGAAGGCCGGCAGCTGAATGATATCGGCCACCTCGGCCACCGGGGCGGCCTGCCAGGGCTCATGGACATCGGTGATGATCGGCACCTTGAAACGCGCCTTCACCTCGGCGAGCATCTCGAGCCCCTTCTCCAGCCCCGGGCCGCGGTAGGAGTGAATGGAACTGCGGTTGGCCTTGTCGAAACTTGCCTTGAAGACGTAGGGCATGCCCAGCCGATTCGTCACTTCGACATAGGTCGCGGCGACCTCCAGGGCCAACTCGCGGGATTCCAGCACGTTGATTCCGCCGAACAGCATCAGCGGCAAGGAATTGCCGGCCTGAAGGCCGGCAATGGAAACATGACGTTCAGGTGCGCTCATCCGACTCACTCCTGGTGGGAGGACTGGGCGCGGGTACGCGCCGCCTTGTGCTCCAGCGCCGCGTTGACGAAACCGGTGAACAGCGGGTGTCCATCACGGGGGGTGGAGGTGAACTCCGGGTGGAACTGGCAGGCCACGAACCAGGGATGGTCGGGCAGTTCGACCATCTCCACCAGGGAGTTGTCGACGCTCTTGCCGGAGACCACCAGGCCCGCCTGCTCGAGTTCCTCGATGAACTGGTTGTTGACTTCAAAGCGGTGCCGATGACGCTCGACGATCTCGTCGCTGCCGTAGGCCTGCCGGGCCTTGCTGCCGGCCTTCAGCCGGCACACCTGACCGCCCAGGCGCATGGTGCCACCCATATCGGAGGCCGCATCGCGCAGTTCGATCCTGCCCTCGGGGGTGATCCACTCGGTGATCAGGCCTACCACCGGATGCTGAGTATCATGGGTAAACTCGGTGGAATCGGCATCTTCCCAGCCGGGAAGGCGACGGGCAAACTCTATCACCGCCACCTGCATGCCGAGACAGATGCCGAGATAGGGAACGTTGTTCTCCCGGGCGAATCTCGCCGTGGCGATCTTGCCCTCAACGCCGCGCTCGCCGAAGCCGCCGGGCACCAGGATGGCATCCTTGCCGGCCAGGCGTTCGGTGCCGTGGCGTTCAATGTCCTCGGAGTCGATGTAGTCGACGTTGACCTTGACCCGGGTCTGGATGCCGGCATGGATCAGCGCCTCGTTGAGCGACTTATAAGCGTCAAGCAGCTCCATATACTTGCCGACCATGGCAATATTGATCGATTTGAGCGGGTTGAGCTTGGCGTCGAGCACCTTGATCCACTCGTTGAGATCGGCCTCATCCGCCGTGAGGCGCAGCTTGTCACAGACGATCTCGTCCAGACCGTACTCATGAAGCATCAGCGGGATGCGGTAAATGGTGTCGGCGTCCTGCAGCGGGATAACGGCGCGCTCTTCCACGTTGGTGAATAGCGCAATCTTGCGGCGTTCGGTCTCCTCGAGTTCCACCTCGCTGCGGCAGATCAGGATATCCGGCTGGATACCGATGGAGCGCAGCTCCTTGACGCTGTGCTGGGTCGGCTTGGTCTTGGTCTCCCCCGCCGTCTTTATATAAGGCACTAACGTAAGATGCATGAAGAGCGCCCGGCTGGCCCCCAGCTCGCTCCTGATCTGGCGGATCGACTCCAGGAAGGGCAGCGACTCGATGTCGCCCACGGTGCCACCGATCTCTACCAGGGCCACATCGAAGCCCTCTCCCCCCTCATAGACTCGGCGCTTGATCTCGTCGGTGATGTGCGGGATCACCTGCACGGTGCCGCCCAGGTAGTCGCCGCGACGCTCCTTGCGCAGCACGTGCTCGTAAACGCGACCGGTAGTGAAGTTGTTGCGCTGGGTCATCTTGGTGCGGATGAAGCGCTCGTAGTGGCCCAGGTCAAGGTCGGTCTCGGCGCCATCTTCGGTGACGAATACCTCGCCGTGCTGGAAGGGGCTCATGGTGCCCGGATCCACGTTGATGTACGGGTCGAGCTTGAGCATAGTGACCTTGAGGCCGCGCGCCTCGAGAATCGCCGCCAGCGAGGCTGACGCGATGCCCTTGCCAAGAGAGGACACAACGCCGCCGGTCACGAAGATATATCGTGTCATGGAGAACCTGTCGAAACGTGATCATAAGGCTCGGCAGAAAGCCGCGCCGGGATGGGACGACAGACTAGCAGAACACGACCAAGGGCTCAATTTCGGCCAGCCGTCAGACGACTGGCCGAAGACGCCTCAGACGCCCAGGTAGTCGAGGATGCCCTCGGCGGCCTGACGGCCCTCGTAGATAGCCGTCACCACCAGGTCGGAGCCACGCACCATGTCGCCGCCAGCGAAGATCTTCTCGTGGGTGGTCTGGAACGGCCGAGCACCGTGCTCCGGCGCCTTGACCCGATCGCGCTCGTCGATCGCAATACCATGGTCGTTGAACCAGGCGGGCGGGTCGGGCTGAAAGCCGAAGGCGACGACCACCGCGTCGGCGGGGATCACCTCCTCGGAGCCCGGCACCACCTCGGGGCGGCGACGACCGTTCTCGTCCGGCTCGCCGAGGCGGGTGCGCACCACCTTCACACCTTCCACCTTGCCCTCACCCACCACCGCCACCGGCTGACGGTTGAACAGGAACTCCACCCCCTCCTCGCGGGCATTCGCCACCTCCTTCCGCGAGCCCGGCATGTTCTCCTCGTCGCGGCGATAGGCGCAGGAGACCTGGGTGGCCCCCTGGCGAATCGCGGTGCGGTTGCAGTCCATGGCGGTATCACCGCCCCCCAGCACTACCACGCGTTGGCCCTTGAAGGAGATGTACTCGGCGGGATCCTTCTCGAAACCCAGGCAGTGATTGACGTTGGCGATCAGGTAGTCGAGTGCCTTGTGAACCCCGGCCAGGTTCTCGCCGGGGAAGCCGCCCTCCATGTACTTGTAGGTGCCCATGCCCATGAACACCGCGTCGTACTCCTCGAGCAGCTGCTCGATGGTCACATCGCGCCCTACCTCGGCATTGAGGCGGAACTCGATGCCCATCTCCTCGAACACCGCCCGGCGGCGCTCCATCACGCTCTTCTCGAGCTTGAACTCGGGGATGCCGAAGGTCAGCAAACCGCCAATCTCAGGATTGCGATCGAACACCACCGGTTTCACCCCGTTGCGCACCAGAATATCAGCGCAGCCCAGCCCCGCCGGCCCGGCGCCGATGACCGCCACCTTCCTGTCGGTCCAGGTCACCCGGGACATATCCGGGCGCCATCCCATGGCGAAGGCGGTATCGGTGATGTACTTCTCCACCGATCCGATGGTGACAGCGCCGAAACCATCATTGAGGGTGCAGTCCCCTTCGCAGAGGCGGTCCTGGGGACAGACCCGACCACACACCTCGGGCAGCGAGTTGGTCTTGTGGGAAAGCTCGGCGGCCTCGAGGATATTGCCTTCGCTGACCAGCTGCAGCCAGTTGGGAATGTAGTTATGGACCGGGCACTTCCACTCGCAGTAGGGGTTGCCGCAGTGCAGGCAACGGTGGGCCTGGCTGGCCGCCTCCTGGGGCTTGTAGGGCTCGTAGATCTCGGCGAACTCCCGTGAGCGGGCGCGGGCGTCCTTCTTCTGCGGGTCCTGACGACCCACGTCGATGAACTGGAAATCGTTGTTCAGACGGTTGGCCATATTGCTTCTCCTGGAAATCCTGTTGGCCGCCCCGGCTCGGGCCTGGAGTCCCTCGGGGCGCTTCTCACCTGTCGTCGAGGACGCCAACCAGACTGAAGCCACTGCCTCATCCCGGCTGACGCTGTCTTTTTACTCTGGCTGGCGCCGGGGCTCACTCATTCCGGCTGACGCCGCCTCTTATTCCGGCTGACGCCGGGATTGGGCCAACAGGCTGTTCAAACTTGCCGCCTTGGGTTTCACCAGCCAGAAGTGGCGCGTGAAGTCGCTGAAATCCTCGAGAATCGCGTGGCCACGTGGGGAATCAGTCTCGTCGACGAACTCCTCGATGACCTCGCGCAGGTGGCGCCGATAGGCCTCCATGGTTTCCGTGTTCACGCGGTGGATCTCCACCAGCTCGTGGTTGTACTTGTCGACGAAGCTGCGGTCCTCGTCGAGCACATAGGCAAAGCCACCGGTCATGCCCGCACCGAAGTTGACCCCGGTCTCGCCGAGTACGCAGACCATGCCACCGGTCATGTATTCACAGCAGTGGTCACCGACCCCCTCGATCACTGCATGGGCGCCGGAGTTACGCACCCCGAAGCGCTCGCCGGCAGTGCCCGCCGCGAACAGCTTGCCACCGGTGGCGCCGTACAGGCAGGTGTTGCCAACGATGGCCGTCTCGTGGCTGGCAAAGCGGCTGCCCCTGGGCGGGGTGATCACCACCTTGCCGCCGTTCATGCCCTTGCCGACATAGTCGTTGGCGTCACCCTCCAGGTAGAGGTGCAGGCCGCGGGCGTTCCACACGCCGAAGCTCTGCCCGGCCACGCCGGTGAAGCGCGCCGTCACCGGGGCATCCTCGAGCCCCGCCTCGCCGTAGCGTTTGGCGATGGCACCCGATGTCAGTGCCCCCACGCTGCGGTCGCAATTGGTGATGGTGAAGGCAACCTCCCCCCCGGATTTCGCCTCGATGGCGTCCTTGAAGGCGGCCAGCACCTCCTGGTTCTTGGCGCCCGGATCATGCGGCACGTTGCGGCTCACCTGGCAGAACTGGGGAGCCTCGGACGGCACGAAGTCGTTGCCGAGCAGCGGAGTCAGGTCGAGCTTGCGCTGGGAGGCGGTCACGCCCTCGAGCACCTCGAGCAAATCGGTGCGACCGATCAGGTCGGTGAGCCGGCGCACACCCAGCAGGGCCAACAATTCGCGCACCTCCTCGGCGATAAAGCGGAAGTAGTGCTTGACCATGTCAACGGTGCCACGGAAGTGCTCGCCCCGCAGGTAATCATCCTGGGTGGCCACGCCGGTGGCACAGTTGTTCAGGTGGCAGATCCGCAGATACTTGCAGCCCAGGGCGACCATCGGCGCAGTGCCGAAACCGAAGCTCTCGGCGCCAAGGATCGCCGCCTTGACCACATCGAGGCCGGTCTTCAGGCCGCCGTCGGTCTGCAGACGAATCTTGTCACGCAGGCCGTTGATGCGCAGCGCCTGGTGCACCTCGGGCAGACCCAGCTCCCAGGGAGAGCCGGCATGCTTGATGGAGGTCATCGGACTCGCTGCGGTGCCGCCATCGTAGCCGGAAACGGTGATCAGGTCGGCGTAGGCCTTGGCCACGCCGGTGGCGATGGTGCCGATACCGGGCTCGGAGACCAACTTCACCGAGACCAGCGCATCGGGGTTGACCTGCTTGAGGTCGAAGATCAGCTGAGCCAGATCCTCGATGGAATAGATATCATGGTGCGGCGGCGGCGATATCAGGGTCACGCCGGGCACTGCATAACGCAGCCGGGCGATTAGCTCGTTGACTTTGCCGCCGGGCAGCTGGCCACCCTCGCCGGGCTTGGCCCCTTGGGCGACCTTGATCTGCAGGACCTCGGCATTGACCAGATAGGCCGGCGTCACGCCGAAGCGGCCGGAGGCGATCTGCTTGATCTTGGAGGAGCGGATGGTCCCGTAACGGGCCGGATCCTCGCCTCCCTCGCCGGAGTTGGAACGCCCACCCGCCTCGTTCATGGCCTGGGCCAGGGATTCGTGGGCTTCGGGCGACAGTGCCCCCAGCGACATGCCGGCGCTATCGAACCGCGGGAGCAGGTCTTCAACTGCCTCAACCTCCTCCAGAGGGAGAGGTTCGGCGGCCGGCTTCAGCCGCAGCAGGTCACGAAGTGTCGCCGGGGAACGCTCGTTGACCAGGGCGGCAAACGTCTTCCACTTGGCATAGCTGCCTTCCTGCACGGCCTGCTGCAGCGACATCACCACGTCGGGGTTGTAGGCGTGGTACTCGTGGCCGTGGACATACTTGAACAGCCCGCCCTGGGCGATGCCCTTGCGCGGCGTCCAGGCGTCGCGGGCCAGCCACTCCTGCTGCAATTGCAGCTCGGCGAAGCCGGTGCCCTGGATACGTGAAGCCATGCCGGTAAAACACAGCGCCATCACCTCATCGGCCAGGCCCACCGCCTCGAACAGCTGGGAGCCGCGGTAGGAGGCCAGGGTCGAGATCCCCATCTTGGAGAGGATCTTGAAAAGCCCCTTCTGCAGGCCCTTGCGGTAATTCTCGCGGGCATCGGCAGGATTGCCGGTGAGTTCACCGGTGCGCTGCATGTCCGCCATCACCTGATAGGCGAGCCATGGGAAGACCGCGGTCGCCCCCACCCCGAACAGCACCGCCATCTGGTGGGCATCGCGGGCATAGCCGGTCTCCACCACGATGTTGGCCCGGGGACGCAGCGCCAGCCTGCCCAGGTGGTTGTGCACGGCCCCTACGGCCAGAGCGGCATGGATCGGCAGCTCTCCCTTGGTGAGGTCGGCGTCGGAAAGCACCATGATCACCTTGCCCGCTCTCACGGCCTCCTCCGCTCGACGGCAGAGTGCCTGGAGCGCCGCCTTCAGCCCCATCTGCTCCGGGTCGTAGCCCAGGCTCAGCAACTGACTGGCGAAGGCAGGATCTTCCTGCTCCACCAGGGCGGTGAACTTGCGTGGCGACAGCACCGGCGTGGTCAGGATGATGCGATGGGCGTGTTCCGGGGTCGCCTTGAAGACGTTACGCTCGGTGCCGATACAGGTTTCCAGCGACATCACGATCGCCTCGCGCAGCGGATCGATGGCCGGGTTGGTCACCTGGGCGAACTTCTGGCGAAAGTAGTCGGTCAACAGCCGCTGCTTGCCGGACAGCACCGCCATGGGCGTGTCATCCCCCATGGAGCCCACCGCCTCCTGGCCGCTCTCGGCCAGCGGGCGCAGCATCTGATCACGCTCCTCGAAGCTCACCTGGAACATCTTCTGGGCCACGTTGAGGGCGTCGACGTCCATGTTCTGAAAACTGGCCAGCTCGGTCAGCGCCGACTCGAGGTAGTGGGCTTCCTGCTTCAGCCAGCGTTTGTAGGGATAGGCCGACTTCAGACGCGCGTCGATGTCACTGGTGTGCAGGACTTCACCGGTCTCTGTATCCACGGCGAGAATCTGTCCGGGGCCCACTCGGCCCTTGGCCACCACATCCTCGGGCTTGTAATCGTAGGTGCCGATCTCCGACGCCAGGGTGATAAAGCCGTTCTTGGTAATCACCCAGCGGGCCGGGCGCAGGCCGTTACGGTCGAGCATACAGAGCGCCTGGCGGCCGTCGGTCATCACCACACCGGCGGGGCCGTCCCAGGGCTCCATGTGCATGGAGTTGTACTCGTAGAAAGCGCGCAAATCGCTATCCATCAACTCCACGTTTTGCCAGGCCGGCGGCACCATCATGCGCACGGCGCGGTGCAACTCCATGCCACCCGTCAGCAACACCTCAAGCATGTTGTCCATGCTCGAGGAGTCGGAGCCCACGGTATTGACGATCTCGTCGAGCCCTTCGATGTCGGGCAGGCGCTCGCAGACGAAGTTCTCCTTGCGCGAATTGGCCCAACCGCGGTTGGCCTCGATGGTATTGATCTCGCCGTTGTGGGCCAGCAGCCGGAATGGCTGAGCCAGCGGCCAGCGCGGCGCGGTATTGGTCGAGAAGCGCTGATGGAAGACGCAAATGGCGGTCTCCAGACGCTCGTCGCCCAGGTCGCGGTAGAAGGCGGGAAGATCCACCGGCATCACCAGCCCCTTGTAGGAGACCACCTCTGCGGAGAGCGAGCAGACATAGAAGTCCGGCTCGTCACAAAGGGCCTGTTCGGCCAGGCGACGAGCCATAAACAGGTCGACCTCGAAGGTCTCGGTGCTGCCGTTCTTGCCCGGCTCGACAAACAGGTGCCGGATCCGCGGCAGGCACTCGAGGGCCATGGGACCGCAGACGCTGGGATCCACCGGCACATCGCGCCAGCCACGAATCACCAGACCGCGGGCACGCAACTCTCCTTCGAGGACATCACCGGCCTTGTCGGCGCGGACATCGTCGTCAGGCAGGAACACCACCCCCACCGCGAAACGTTCACCCAATTCCACGTTGAGGGCGTCCTGCGCGACCTGGCGCATAAAGACGTCGGGCATCTTGAGCAGCAGACCGCAGCCATCACCGGTCTTGCCGTCGGCGGCGATGCCGCCCCGGTGGGTCATGCAGGTGAGCGACTCGATGGCGGTCGTGAGTAGCTGGTGGCTGGCTCGGCCCTCCATATGGGCAATCAGGCCAAACCCGCAGTTGTCACGGAATTCGCCGGGCTGGTGGAGACCTCTGTTCATTGGCGCGCCTCGAAGATAGGGTATTTTTTCTACAGCCGCATCGTGCTATTATTGAGGGTTTTTTGTATTTCAGCGTACTGCCAAGCACGACAGAGCTGCGCGGCAAAAGGCCGTCCAGCATAGTCAATCGGCCTGGAAACACGCAATGTCATGGCCACCGGACCGGACAAAAAATACCCGTAAATCCGCGACTTGAAAAAGCAAGCCAACCAAAAAACGCACCCAACTCAAGAACTTGCAAACAACATAAACGAAATTTAAACGACTAGAGCGTAATGTTAGACTTTAGTTGCAGACGGCAACATTTCTCCATGCTGATAACGCATATGGCATGCGGATTATTGCCTGCGGGGGAGAGAAGAAGGAGAACTCGGCGGTACATGCCACCCACCAACGGCGACGCCCGCAAACCATGCTGCGGGCGTCGGGATCCAGGCCGAGACGGCCGAACCAGCGGAGTGTCAGGCGCGGGGGAACGCTTCGATCAGAGCTTCCAGCGACTCAGGTGTCGTCTCGTCGGAGAGGCAGGCATCGCCCAACGCACGCAGCAGGATAAGGCGCAGCCGGCTATCGATGTTCTTCTTGTCCAGCCGCATGCGGACCAGGAAGTCCTCCACCGACATGTCGGTGGGTGCCGACAGTGGCAGCGCTGCCGCCGCGAGGATATCCCGCACGCGCGACACGGCGGATTCATCGAGCCAGCCCAGCCGGGCCGAGAGCTCGGCAGCCATCAGCATCCCGACTCCGACCGCCTCACCGTGTAGCCACTTGCCATAGCCCAAGTGCGCCTCGATAGCGTGACCGAAGGTGTGGCCCAGATTGAGCAGCGCACGCACGCCCTGCTCGGTCTCGTCCTCGGCGACGATTTCCGCCTTCAAGGCACAGCTGCACTCGATGGCTCGGGTCAAGGCCGCCGGATCCAGAGCGCGCAGATCCGCCATGGCGCCCTCCAGCCAGCCAAGGAAGGCGACGTCGCGGATCAGCCCGTACTTGATCACCTCGGCGAGCCCCGCCGATAACTCCCGGGACGGGAGCGTTGCCAGGGTCTCGGTGTCGATCAGTACCGCCCGAGGCTGCCAGAAGGCGCCGACCATGTTCTTGCCCAGCGGGTGGTTGACACCCGTCTTGCCGCCCACCGAGGAGTCCACCTGGGAGAGCAGCGTGGTAGGGACCTGGATGAAGGCCACGCCGCGCTGATAGCAGGCCGCCGCAAAGCCGACCATATCGCCGATCACCCCGCCGCCCAGGGCGACCAGGGTACAGCGACGATTGAAGCCTGCCTCGAGGAGGGCGTCCCAGATGCGCGATACGCTTTGCAGGGTCTTGGTGGCCTCGCCGTCGGGCAGCACCAGCTCGCGCACCTCGGCGTCGGCGGGCAGCGAGGCTCGGCAGCGCTCGAGATAGAGCGGTGCCACCACCTCGTTGGTGACGACCATGACCTGACGGCCGGCCAGCCAGGGAGCCAATGCATCCGGCTTACCCAGCAGACCAGGACCGATATGGATGGGATAGCTGCGCTCCCCCAGGGATACCTCAAGGGTGCGCGGACCGGTGGGAGTCTCGCTCATGGTTTCATGCCTTGCATTGAAGGGGGTCGACCAGTCGGGTAACACGCCTGACGATATCGCTGACCACCGCCCGCGGGCCACGGCGATCGGTACGCACGGTCACATCGGCGGTGGCTCGGTAGAGGGGGTCACGCACGCCGAACATCTCGCGCAGCACCGCCTCCTTATCTGGCCGCTGCAGCAGCGGGCGGTTGCGATCCTTGGCGGTGCGCCTGAGCTGCTGTTCGACGGTGGTAAACAGGTAGATGACGGTGCCCCGCTCACGCAGCATCTGGCGATTCTCCTCGCGCAGCACGGCACCGCCACCGGTGGCAATCACCACGCCCTCAAGCTGAGTCAGCTCATCGATCATCTGGGTCTCACGATCGCGAAAGCCGACCTCGCCCTCCACGTCGAAGATCCACGGGATATCGGCGCCGCAGCGCGCTTGAATCTCATGGTCGCTGTCGAAGAAGTCGCGAGAAAGCTCGGCCGCCAGGAGGCGGCCGATGGTGCTCTTTCCGGCCCCCATGGGGCCGATCAATATCAGATTGGGCAGTGCCTGCATCAGCGAAGAACCAAGCCGTCGTCCAGTATCCTGGGGGTGATGAAGACCAACAACTCTACCTTCTCATTGCTCTGCTGGGTATAGCGGAAAAGATTCCCCAGCACCGGCAGGTCACCCAGAAAGGGGGTCTTGGCCAGGTTCTGCAGCTCCTCGGTCTGCAGGATACCGCCCAGCACCACGGTCTCGCCGTTGTCCACCAGCACCTGAGTCTGGATCTCGCTCTTGTTGATCGGCGGCTCCTCTCCGGCAAACTCCGCCTCGCCGAAGGTATCGTTGGTGATGGCCACGTCCATGATGATGCGCCCATCCGGGGTGATCTGCGGGGTCACCTCCAGCGACAGCACCGCCTCCTTGAACTCGACGGACGCGGCACCGCTGGCCGCCGCCTCGCGGTAGGCCCGCTCCTGGCCCTGCTTGATCACGGCGGTGCGCTGGTTGGCGGTAATTACCCGCGGCTGCGAGATAGTATAGCTCTTGCCCTCGCTCTCCATGGCGCGCAGCTCCAGGTCGAGCAGCACGTCCCCGGAGAGGTAGCCGAAGGCGAAGCTGGTCATGCCGCCCACGCCGCGGTCGGTGGAGCCGAAGTCCACCGCCAGGCCGCCAAGCCCGGAGATGGGGGTTCCATCCGAGGCACCGCCGAGATCGAGGCGCCCGCCGGCGCGTCGATCCGGCGAGGAGACCCCCCAGTTGACGCCGAGTTCGCGGGAAGCCGTGTCGCTGGCGATCACGATGCGCGCCTCGATCTGCACCTGGCGCACCGCCACGTCGAGGCGGTCCAGGGTCCGCAAGATGTCGTCGATCTGGTCGGCAGTATCCTGAATCAGCAGGGTATTGGTGCGCTGATCCACCGCCACTCGACCCCGCTCGGAAAGCAGTCCGAAGCCACTCTCAGCCCTGAGAAGCTCGGCCAGGTCCGAGGCTCGCGCATAGCGCACCTGAACATACTCGCTGGTCAGCGGTGCCAGGTTGTCAATCTGCTCACGGGACTGGATCTCGAGTTGCTCGCGCTGGGCCAGTTCGGCCGCCGGGGCCACCACAATGACGTTGCCCTCCTGGCGACTGGCCAGGCCGTGGCTCTTGAGCACCAGATCCAGCGCCTGGTCCCAGGGGACATCTTCCAGATTGAGGGTCACTCGCCCCTGGACGCTGTCGCTGGCCACCAGGTTGAGCCCGGTAAAGTCGGCGATAATCGCCAGCACCGAGCGCACCTCGATATCCTGAAAGTTCAGGGTAATGCGCTCGCCGGTATAGGAAAACTGCTCGCGGACACGCTGGTCGCGCTCCTGCGGGGTGACCGGCTGGGCCTCGATGGTCAGCTGGCGGCCGCTCTGGGTGGAGACCATGGCATAGTCGCCAGCCCCTTCGATATCGAGCGTCACACCGTCACGGCTCAGCCGCGGCGTAACACGGCGCAGCGGCGTGCCGAAGTCGCTGACGTCATAGACCTGGTCCAGCGAGGCCGGCAACTCCACGTCGCGCAGATCGGCGGTGATACGGTTGCGTCCACTCTCGCGCACCCGGGCATCCACTCCAGCACGGTCGAAGGTCACCACCAGCCGGCCGGCACCAGCTTCACCACGGCGGAAGTCGATATCCTCAACGCTGGGACCGCCCGCTGCGGACGGGCTGGGAGCCGGTTCGCCGGCCTCCGGCGCCGGCGCCGGCGCAGACATCTGTGCCACCCCGGTATCGGACGCACCACCGCCGATGGCCAGGCGCAGACGATTGCCCTGCTCACGGGTGTTGTAGGGCAGCGGGCCCTCGAGGTCGAACACCAGGCGGGTACGGGAGCCGGCTTCCAGCGCGGTGACCCGCTGCACGCCGCCGATGCCCAGGGCATAGTTGCGCTGATCAAGGCGGTTGGCGGTCTCCATCAGGTCGATGGTCAACCGCGCTGGGTCGTCGAGACGGTAGCCACGCACCTCCGGCACAGCGCCGGCGAATGACAGGTCCACCTCCAACTCGCCACCGCTGCCTTGCCTGAAGTCGAGCCCCTCAAGAGACGAGGCCGCCAGGGCGCCGGCAGAGACCACCAGCAATAAGAGTGTCGCGAATCCGCGATTCATGATCGGTAGCATTGTTCCCTTCCCCCTAACGCACTGTTCATTCCACCTGGCGCGATGATGATGTGTCCTGGACTCAGATGCTTATCAAAGTGTGACCTGCCGACTGCGCTCTACCCACTCACCTCGCTCCATGACCAGCTCGACAAGCAGGATGGAGCTATCGGTAATACCCACAATGCGACCATGATCGGTTCCGAGGTAGTTACCGGTTCGTAAACGATGTACCTGACCTTCCGGTGACCGCACCAGCGCCGAGGGCTGTCCACCGACGGTCAGTGTTCCCACCAATTCGAGCTCACTGATATCGAAGGCTTCCAATGGCTCGCGCTGGCGATCCACCGGCGGAGCCAGGCTCCCTCCCGAGGGGGCTTCGCGCTGTTCATCAACCTGACGTGGAACAAACGGGCTGCGTTGATCCGAGGCTAGATAGCTCACCGACTCATAATCCGGAATATCAGGGAGTTGCACATCAGCTGTCGGCCCGGGGTTGCTGCGAATGTCGGCGAGCTCACGATCGAGCGCCCCCAGTTGAGGATCGGCACATCCGGCCAGGCCCAGCAGCAGCACGGCAGACAGCGCCGCCAAGAGACGGTTGGCATGGCTCATTGCTCGCCCTCCTCACTCTGCCGGTAGCTGTAGGTTCGGGCCAGCATCGCCAGTCGCAGGCGCTGGCTGTCGCCGTCATCAACAACCAGCGTCATGTCATGGAGCGTCACAATACGTGGCAGACTGGCCACATCCGCCAGGAAAGTCGCGATGCGATGGTAGTCGCCCTGCAACTGAATATCGAAGGGCCGCTCGGTGTAATGCTCATCCGCTATGGGTTCACGCAAGCGGAGAAAGTCGATGGCGAGCTGGTTATCAATCGCCGCCTCACTGATGTTATCGAGGAGCGATGGCACCTCGGCGCCGGTGGGCAACATCTCGCGAAGTACCTCCATGCGGCTCTCGAGGTTCTGCATATCCTCACGCATCGCCTCCAGGTTGGCCGCCTGGGCCGCCTTGCTGCGATAGTCGCGGATCAGCTGCGTCTCCTGGCCACGCACGCGGTCCAGCTCTTCCTTGGCGGGTGACGCCAGATACCAGTGCATGCCGAAAAAGGTCACGCCAAGTATCAACAAGCAGCAGAGAAGCTGCAGGGACCAGGGCCAGACGCCGGCCTCCTTGATATCCAGTTCGCGCCAGTCCAGCTCGCGCAGGCGGCGCATCTCTCCCTTGAGACTCATGATCCCTCCTCCACCGGCGCCTGGCTCTCCTCGCTCTCTACCACTGTATTCTCTGCCACTGTACTAGGGAGCTGCTGGCTCATGCTCAGGCTGAAACGGCGCCGCTCACCGCCCCCCTCGGCCTCCACTTCCGAGAGTACCGGCACCGTGAAGGAACCCGCGGCGGCCAGAGCCCGCAGTTGGTCGGAGACCTGACGGTTATTCTCGGCCAGACCGGCCAGACGCAAGCTCTTGCCCTGCCGATTGAGCTGGGTGTAGTACACGCCGTCCACCAGGCTAGTGGTCAAGTCGCCGAGCACATGAACGGTCTGGGTGCGCCCCATCTGCAACTCGGTGAATACCCGAACCTGCTCGAGCATCTGCTCGCGTATCGCCTCCAACTCGCTGATCTCGCGGATCGCCGAGTCGAGCTGACGACTCTGGTCCTGGATATGGGCATTGCGCTGCTGCTGGGAAGCGGTTTCCTGCTCGTAGTGCCAGGTCAGTCCGTAGCCTCCTCCGAGGCCAAGCACCGCCGCCAGTCCCAGGGTCACGAAGAAGCGCTTGCTGCGCCGGGCGCGAAGCTCCTCGCGCCAGGGTAGCAGGTTGATATCGATCGTCATGGGCGGGACCTCATCGCCAGGCCGCAGGCGGTCAGCAGCGCCGGGGCATCGCCGGAGAGGGTCTGCACATCGATGCGAGTATTGACCTTCATCCGCGCCAGAGGGTTGGCGATGGAGACCTCCATGCCGCTCTCCTGGGCCAGCCGCTCAGCCAAGCCTGGCAACATGCTGGTGCCACCCGCAAGCACCATGCGGCGCACCTCCTGCTTGCGGCCGGCGGTATAGTAGAGTTGTAGCGAACGCCCGACCTGCTGCACCAGGGTATCCAGGAAGGGGTCGAGCACACTGCGCTGATAGTCCTCGGGCAGACCGCCACGCTTCTTGGCCAGGCCCGCCTCGTCGAGGCTCAGACCATAGCGATTGCGGATCTCCTCGGTGAGCTGGCGGCCGCCGAAAACCGTGTCTCGACTATAGACAACCCGCCCCTCGCGCAGCACGTGGAAGGTGTTCATGGTGGCGCCAATATCCACCAGGGCCACGCAATCTTCCTCACCGACCAGCTGCGGCAGTTGATGGCGCACCTCAGTGAAAGCGCGCTCCATGGCGAAGGTTTCAACATCCACTGCCTCGGGGGTCAACCCACCCTGGAACAGAGCATCAGTCAGTTGACTGACATCCTGCTGGCGACAAGCCACCAGCAACACGTCCTGCTGGTCGGCATAGCGAGCGTTGAGACCCAGCCGCTGAAAATCGAAAGCGACCTCACTGAACGGAAATGGAATATGTTTGTCGGAGTCGAGCTGGATACGAGCCTCGATTTCATCATCGCTGAGCGAGGCAGGCAGGATTAGCGTCTTGGTAATGGCAGCGCTAGCGGGCACTGCCACCACGGCACGCAGGGAATGAGGCTTGGCCTGCTGCACCGCCCGGGATAGAGCATCGACCACCTCTCCCATGTCTTGAATTCGCCTTTCAACCACTGCACCTTCGCGCAATGGTCGCACTGCGTAGCTCTCGACTTGATAGCTGGCGCCAGCACGCCTGAGTTCCACGAGCTTTACGGTTGCCGAGGTAATATCGACACCGATCAGTCCCTTGCTGGATGCTCTGAATCGCATCTCCGTCCTGCCCCTGCTGATCCATGCGGATTGCCGCTTATTGTTACGCTCACCCCTCGAGGTTGGAGGCGGCTGAGCCCCGGGGGCTGACCCCTGTAAGCTGAGGTTACATGATATTGCCGATCCTCACACGGCTAACCGCAAACTTGCACCCTCAACGCTGGTGACCCCACGCCTAGATTCTTATACTAGCGTTTCAGTCGCCCCGACACATCGTCATCGCAACGCCCCAGTTCACTGCACGGATACCGCCTTTTAATGACGTTTATCAGAACCCTGCTCTTTTCTCTGGTCTGGCTGCTGGTATCGCTTACCGCGGCCGTGACCCTGGGCGTGGTGGGCGCCGCGCTGTATTTCGCCCCCGGACTGCCCGATGTACGCCAGCTACAGGACTTTGAGCTCCACTCGCCCCTGCGCATCTTCACCCGTGACGGGAAGTTGATCGGTGAGTTCGGCGAGGAGCGTCGTATGCCGGTGGATTTCGATGAGATCCCCGAGGATTTTATCCAGGCACTACTGTCCGCCGAGGATGCCAGTTTCTACGAACACCGGGGCGTCGATCCCCGAGGTCTGGCCCGTGCGGCCATGGAGCTGGCCTCAAGTGGCGGCGAGATCCAGTCGGGGGGCTCCACCATCACCATGCAGGTGGCACGCAATTACCTGCTGACCCTGGATCGTACCTTCACCCGCAAGATCCGCGAGATCCTCTTGGCGCTGCAGATGGAGCAGGTACTCCCGAAGGAGGAGATTCTCGAGCTCTACGTCAACAAGATCTTCCTCGGCAACCGCGCCTACGGTATCGCTGCCGCCGCCGAAACCTACTATAACCGGCCGCTCGCCGAACTGACCCTGGCAGAGAAAGCGATGATCGCCGGCCTGCCCAAGGCACCCTCGGCCTTCAATCCACTCGCCAACCCGGAGCGCTCGCTGATACGCCGCAACTGGATCCTTTACCGCATGCGGGAGCTTGGCTATATCGACCCGGCCACCTATGATGAGGCGGTCCAGGCCCCTGTCACCGCCCGTCGATATATCGCCCAGACTGAGGTAGACGCCGATTACGTTGCTGAGATGGCACGTCAATTTGCCGTGGAACGCTTCGGCGAGACGGCCTATACCGGCGGCTACCGCATCCACACCACCCTTGACGGCGACCTGCAGCCCTTCGCTCGTCGCGCCCTGGCCAACGGCCTGATTGCTTACGACACCCGCCACGGTTGGCGCGGCGCCGAGGAACGCGATCTTCCCGCCAGTCTGGTGGAAGCCCAGGCGCGAACCGATCGCCGCGGACTGGAGGAGGAACTGGACGAGTCGCCCGAGATTCTGGAGACCGCCCAGCTGGCCGCTGAACGCAGCCAGACCGAGGTCGAGGGCATCGAAGGGGACGTCAGCAACTGGCTGCAGGTCCTGGAGCGCACGCCGGGCTTCGGACCGCTGCAGCCCGCCATCGTGGTGGAGAGCAGCGACCGCGAGATGCGGGTACTGACCCGCGGCGGGGAATTACGCACCATCACCTGGGATGGCCTCTCCTGGGCACGCGCTTATCGCAGTGCACAGGCGCGCGGCCCAGAGCCCGGCTCCGCTGCCGAGATCGCCGCCAATGGCGACCTGGTGCGTGTACTGGAGCGCGAAGACGGTAGCCTGCGCCTGGCGCAACGCCCCGATGCCGAAGGCTCCCTGGTGGTCATGGACCCTGATACCGGCGCCATCCTGGCGCTGCAAGGCGGCTTCAGCTTTCAGGCCAGCAAATTCAACCGCGCCGTTCAGGCCCAGCGCCAATCGGGGTCGATCTTCAAGCCCTTCATCTACCTGGCAGCGCTGGACAGCGGCCTGATGAACGCCGCCAGCGTGGTCAACGATGCTCCGGTGGTGATCCAGGACGGCAGCAACGAGCTGTGGCGCCCGGTCAACTCCAGCGGTGACTTCCTGGGCCCGACCCGTCTGCGGGTAGCGCTGGCGCGTTCGCGCAACCTGGTCACTATCCGTGTGCTGCAACAGGTGGGGCTCGATGCCACCATCGACTTCCTGGAGGGCTTCGGCTTCGCCAACTCGCGACTGCCCCGCGGGCTCTCGTTGGCACTGGGCAGCGCCAACCTGACCCCGCTGGAGATGACCAACGCGTATGCGGTGCTGGCCAACGGCGGCTATCAGGTCGCCCCCTGGTTCATCGAACGCGTCACCCGCGGCGACGATGACACGCTGATCGAGGAAGCCACCCCTGCGGTGGTATGCCGCGACTGCCAAAATGGCCAGACCGACGTCGAGATCGACGGGCGCCGCCATCCGGTGGCTCCGCAGGTCGTGGATCCGGTTTCCGCCTTCATCCTGACCGACATGCTGCGCGACGTGATCGACAATGGCACCGGCCGCGCTGCCCAGTCGTTGGGCCGCAGCGATATCGTCGGCAAGACCGGCACCACCAACAACCAGCGGGATGCCTGGTTCGCTGGTTACAACGCTGACCTGGTAGCCACCGTTTGGGTGGGCAAGGACAACAATGAGACGACTGCCGAGTACGGTGCCAACGCCGCCTTGCCGATCTGGATCGATTTCATGGGGGAAGCCCTCGACGGCCGTCCCGAGGCAAAACACGAGCCTCCCGCTACCCTGGTCACCGCTCGGGTCGATGCCGAAAGCGGCCGGCTGCTGCCTGACGGCTACACCGGCGGCATCAGCGAACTTTTCCACCCTGACTACTTGCCCAGCATCCAGCCCCGCCGCGTCGAGAGCGAGGTCGAGCAGCACAGCGGTTCTCAAGGTACGGGGTCCTACGAGGCGATCTTCTAAGCCGCTACCTGCCGAGCGCCGGGGGCGCCGCACGATCGGTGCCCGCCACTCTCATACAGCAAGCGCAGAAGCCCGCTCTCCCAGACTCATGACAAGAACGACGGAATCATGAAGGCCGGCCCCGAGGGGCCGGCCTTCATGTTGATCACTTGTTGCTGGCAGCTATCAGATCATGCCGGTACGGCGTCAGATACCGTAGACGTCGTCCACGCTCTTCAGGGGATAGTGGGACGGATAGGGCCGTCGCGCCACACCGGAATCCACCGCCGCCTGGGCCACCGCGGAGGTAATGCGCTCGAGTAGGCGCACATCCACCGGCGTGGGGATGATGTACTCGCGACCGAAGCTCATCGCCTCCATCTCGTAGGCGTCCAGCACCACCTGGGGCACCGGCTCCCGGGCCAGATCCTTGAGGGCGTGAACCGCTGCGACCTTCATCTCCTCGTTGATGCGGGTGGCACGCACGTCCAGGGCCCCGCGGAAGATGAAGGGAAAGCCCAGCACGTTGTTGACCTGGTTCGGGTAGTCCGAACGGCCAGTGGCCATGATCACATCGGGGCGTACTTCGCGGGCCAGGTCAGGATGGATCTCAGGATCCGGGTTGGTGCAGGCAAAGACCACCGGATTGGGCGCCATCTTGCGGATATGGTCGGCCGTCATCAGCCCCGGCCCAGATAGCCCAACGAAGACGTCGGCCCCGTCGATAGCGTCGTCCAGAGTGCGCTTGTCCGTCTCGACGGCAAACATCGCCTTGTAGGGGTTGAGATCCCCGCGGCCGGTATGAATGACGCCCTTGCGATCCAGCATTACCAGATGTTCAGCTCGCGCGCCGCAGGCCACCAGCAGCTTCATGCAGGCGATGGCCGCCGCACCGGCTCCCAGGCACACAATATTCGCCTCTTCCAGGCGCTTGCCGGCGATCTCCAGGGCGTTGAGCATGCCCGCCGCAGTGACGATGGCGGTGCCGTGCTGGTCATCATGGAACACCGGAATATTGCACTGCTCGATCAACGCCTGTTCGATCTCGAAACACTCTGGTGCCTTGATATCTTCGAGGTTGATGCCACCCCAGGTGTCGGCAATGCGCGCCACGGTGTCGATGAAGGCCTGGGGACTCTCGGAATTGACCTCGATATCCACGGAGTTGATGCCGGCGAAGCGCTTGAACAGCACGCCCTTGCCTTCCATGACGGGCTTGCTGGCCAGAGCACCCAGATTGCCCAGCCCCAGGATAGCGGTGCCGTCGGAAATCACTGCCACCAGGTTGCCCTTTCCGGTATAGCGGTAGGCGTTCTCGGGGTCGCGGGCAATCTCGCGCACCGGCTCGGCCACACCCGGACTGTAGGCCAGGGCAAGATCCCTGGCGGTGGCGGTGGGCTTGGTCAGTTCAACGGAGAGCTTTCCTGGAATCGGCTTGGCATGATAATCCAGCGCAGCCTGTCTTGCGTCACTCATTAAGATACATTCCGGTCAGGGTGGAATCGTAACCCCACGATATAGAAAAACATCCCATTCCTCAAGCTGATGGAATTTCTCGCCTTTTCCACGCTCGTTTGACGCCGATGCCGGATCTTTGCTGCAACTGATGACCGAAAACCTGGCCACAACCCTTGGCGTATCGCCGCCTTCCCGCCGCGCATTGCGACTTCACCCCCTCAAGAATGAGAAAACCCGCCACAATGGGCGGGCTTCTCGACGGTCCTGGGAGCAGCGGCGCAATCAGCGCTTGATTGCAGCACCGAAACGCTTGTTGAAGCGCTCGACACGACCACCGGTGGTCGCCTGCTTTTGCTTCCCGGTATAGAAGGGATGGCACTGAGAGCAGACGTCCAGGGAGAAGTCATGGCCAGAGGTGGAGCCCACCTCGAATTTAGCGCCGCAGGAACAGGTCACATTGACCGTCTTGTATTCGGGATGGATACCTTGTTTCATCTTGAACCTCGTTGAGCTGTATGCCGCCACCTGATCTGCTGCCAGGCACCGCATACGGGTTGTCTATCGGTCGCGCTGTCCATGGGTCATGAAGACCTCAAGCGCGAGTGCAAACCGGCTGTACCACCCTGACTGCAGTTGCCAGACAGGAAGGCGCAGTATCTTAGCAGAGCCAAACCCGGAGGCCAATTGCCCACATCGACTTCGCCCCCCCGCGTGCTGGGCGTAGCAGTTTCCTCGCCGCTCCGCCGCCTGTTCGACTACCGTCCTGGTGGCTCGACCCCGCCCGGCGGCTGGGCACCGGGACTGCGCGTACGGGTGCCGTTCGGCCGGCGCGAGGTGGTGGGGGTGGTGGTCGAGTGCCGCGAACGTAGCGACCTGCTATTGACCGAGCTCAAGTCTGTCAGCGCCTGCCTGGACTCGGCCCCGCTGCCCGCAGACTGGCTGTGGCTGTGCCGTTTTACGGCTCGCTATTACCAACACTCTCTCGGGGACACCCTCCACCAGGCGATGCCGGCGCTGCTGCGCCAGGGGCGCGCTCTGGAGGGACGCACCCGGGAACGCTGGCAGCTCACCGCGGCGGGCCGCGACGCGCCTCACGAGTCCCTGGCCCGGGCTCCTCGCCAGGCCGAACTGCTGGGGATGCTCGCCCAGCACCCTCACGGCTTGGCCAGCCAGGCAATCCTGGCCCAGTCGTTCAGCCGGGAGCAGCTCAAGGCCCTGGCCGCAAAGGGATTGGTGACTTCCCGCGTGGAACCCTTCACCGCCCGCCCAGAGCCGGACGCCGGCCATCTGCTGGCTGACCCCGCCCTGCCGCTCAACCGCGAACAGGCCGTGGCGCTCGCGACCCTGCATGAGCGACTCGACGCCTACCATCCCTGCCTGCTGGAGGGAGTCACCGGCAGCGGCAAGACCGAGGTCTACCTGCAGTTGATCGAGGCCGTGGTGGGCCGCGGCCGCCAGGCGCTTGTGCTGGTGCCGGAGATCGGCTTGACTCCCCAGACGCTGTCGCGTTTTCGCCAGCGCTTCCGGGTGGCGGTGGTGGCGCTGCACTCGGGGCTCACCGATCATGAGCGCCTGGATGCCTGGGAAGCCGCCGCCAGCGGACGCGCGCCCATCGTGATCGGCACCCGCTCGGCGATCTTCACCCCGCTCGCTCGGCCCGGCGTGATCATCGTCGACGAGGAGCACGACGGCTCCTACAAGCAACAGGATGGCCTGCGCTACCACGCCCGCGACCTGGCCGTGGCCCGCGCCCATCACCACGGCATTCCTCTGCTGCTGGGCAGCGCCACTCCCTCGCTGGAAAGCCTGGCCAAGGCGCGCAGCGGCGAATGGCGCCACCTGACGCTGACCCGCCGCGCCACTCGGCATGCACCCGCAAAACTGGAGCTGATCGACCTGCGCGGCCGCCCCCGCCAGGGCGGGCTGATTCCGCCGGTACTTGACGCCATCCGCGAGACCCTGGCCGCTAACCATCAGGTGCTGGTATTCATCAACCGACGGGGGTTCGCGCCAACGTTGGCATGCCACGCCTGCGGCTGGCTGGCCGAGTGTGACGCTTGCGATGCGCGCATGACCCTGCACCGCCAACCGCCGCTGCTGGCCTGCCACCACTGCGATCGGCGTCGCGTCCTGCCCGAGAGCTGCCCGACATGCGGCAGCATCGATCTGCGCCCACTGGGCAGCGGCACCGAGCGCACCGAGGAGACCCTGGCCGGGCTATTTCCGAAGGTGCCGGTGCACCGCATCGATCGCGACAGCACCCGGCGGCGTGACGCCTTCGAGCAGATACTGGCCGAGGTGCGCCGCGGTGAGCCCTGCCTGCTGGTGGGCACCCAGATGCTGGCCAAGGGGCACCACCTGCCCCATGTCACCCTGGTGGTAGTGGTCAACGCCGACGCCGGCCTCTATGCCAGCGATTTCCGCGCCCTGGAACAGAGCGCCCAGCTGCTGGAGCAGGTGGCCGGACGCGCCGGACGTGCCGCCCATCCCGGTCGGGTGCTCGTACAGACCCTGCACCCGGACGATCCGCACCTGCGCCTGCTGGCCGAGCGTGGCTATGCCGCCCTGGCCGAGCAGCTGCTGGAGGAGCGCCGCGCCGCCGCCCTGCCGCCCTTTCGCTTCCTGGCCCTGCTACGGCTGGAGAGCGCCAAGGAAGCGGCCGCCGGAGAGCTCGGCCGACGCGCCGCTGACGGTCTGCGCAACTGGCTGAGGGAGGGCGAGCTCGCGGTAGACTGCCTGGGCCCGGTGCCGGCCCCCATGGAACGCCGCCAGGGGCGCTACCACCTGCAGGTGATACTGGGTGCCGAGAAGCGCAGCGCCCTCCACCAGGCCTGCGCCTGGTTGACCCGCTGGCTGGAGGCCACCCCCGAGGCACGACGCACGCGCTGGTCGCTGGATATCGATCCCCAGACGCTAAGCTGACGCCCGCCCTTTAAAGCCGCACCACAATTGCCGATAATGGCTGACCGCGCCTACCCAGGCCCCGCTTCCACGCCCGCGCCGCGGACGAGCGTCTCGTCACCGCCGGTTCATCGGCCGCTCGCCCCGCTCGGCGCCACAGGATAATCAACGCTCCATGAAAGAGACCATCATTTCGCTGCTCGAAGGCGCCCTCGACACCCTCAGGCAGCAGGGCGTGCTGCCCGCCGACCTCGCCCCGCCCATCAAGGTCGATCCGACCCGGGACAAGGCACACGGCGACTACGCCACCAACCTCGCGCTGATGCTGGCCAAGCCCGCCGGCAGGAAACCCCGCGAACTGGCGGAGGCCCTGATCGCCGCCCTGCCGGAGAGCGACGCCATCAGCCAGGTGGAGATCGCCGGCCCTGGCTTCGTCAACTTCTTCGCCGCTACCGACGCCGCCGCCCAGGTGGTAAGCAAAGTGCTCGACTCGGGTGACGCCTATGGTCGCAGCCTGACGGGACAGGGTGCCAAGGTGCAGGTGGAGTTCGTCTCCGCCAACCCCACCGGACCGCTGCATGTCGGTCACGGCCGCGGCGCAGCCATTGGCGACTGCATCTGCCGCCTGCTCGAGGCCACCGGGTTCGACGTCACGCGCGAATTCTATTACAACGACGCCGGCGCCCAGATCAGCAAGCTGGCGCTCTCGGTACAGGCACGCACCAAGGGGCTCGACCCCGAGGATAAGAGCTGGCCCGGGGACGGCTATCGCGGCGGCTATATCATCGATGTGGCCAATGCCTACCTGGCCGGCGATACAGTCCATGCCGATGATCGCCATGTGACCGCCAAGGGCGACCCGGACGATCTCGACGCCATCCAGGCCTTCGCCGTCGCCTACCTGCGCCGCGAGCAAGATCTCGATCTCAAGGCGTTCAGCGTGCACTTCGACGCCTACTTCCTGGAGTCCTCGCTCTACCAGGACGGCAAGGTCGAGGCCACCGTCGAGCGCCTGATCGAGAAAGGGCATACCTATGAGCAGGACGGAGCCCTGTGGTTGCGCACCACCGACTTCGGTGACGACAAGGACCGGGTAATGCGCAAGTCCGACGGGCAGTACACCTACTTCCTTCCCGACGTGGCCTACCATTTCGACAAATGGCAGCGCGGCTTCGGCTGCGTGGTCAACGAACAAGGCGCCGATCACCACTCCACCGTGACCCGGGTACGCGCCGGCTTGCAGGCCCTCGAGGCCGGCATCCCCCAGGGCTGGCCCGACTACGTGCTGCACCAGATGGTGATGGTCACCCGCTCCGGCGTGGAGGTGAAGCTCTCCAAGCGCGCCGGCAGCTACGTCACCTTGCGCGACCTGATCGACGAAGTCGGACGCGACGCCACGCGCTTCTTCCTGGCCGCCCGTCGTGCGGACTCCCAACTGACCTTCGACATCGACCTGGCGCGCTCCCAGTCCAATGACAACCCGGTCTATTACGTCCAGTACGCCCATGCCCGGGTGTGCAGCATGCTGCGCCGCACCGAGTCCGACGGACTGCCTTTCGACTATCCCATCGCCATGGCGAACCTGGGCCTGCTCAAGGAAGCTCAGGAGAAGGCGCTCATGAACCGTCTGGCTCGCTACCCCGAAGTGGTGGAGCACGCCGCCGCCTCCCGGGAACCCCAGCAGGTCGGCCAGTATCTGCTGGACCTCGCCGCCGACTTCCATACCTGCTACAACGCGGTCAAGGTAATGGTCGAAGACGACGCACTGCGCAACGCTCGCCTGTCCCTGGGTCTGGCGACCCGCCAGGTGCTCCGCAACGGCCTGGATCTGATGGGAGTCAGTGCCCCCGAGGAGATGTAAGTCATGGCGACCCGTAAACAGCCGCCCCCGAAGCGGCGAGGCGCCACCAGCAGCCGCCGCCAGCCTGGCAAGAAACCGCGCGCCGAGTGGCGTCTACCCGGATGGGTATGGGGCCTGGCCGGCGTGGTAGCCGGCTTTCTGCTCTCCCAGCACCAACACGGCGTGGCCCCCTGGCAGGTGGAGGATTCCCCCCTGGCCACGGTGCTGCCGCGCAGCGCCCCGCCGGAGGCCCAGGACGACGTTTCGGTCCCCGAAGCGCCCAGCGAACCGCGCATGCCTACCTTCGAGTTCTATACCCTGCTGCCGGAGTCCGAAGTGATTGCCCCGCGCAGCGAGATGCCCGCTTCGACGGCGCGTCGGCCGGCACCGCCTCCCGCGGAGGAGACGGCCACCGCTGACGCCAGCGACGATCCCATCGCCCAGGTGATCGCCGCCAACCTGGCCGCCGATAACGCCCCGGAGCCCGCGGCTGCGGCTCCTGCCGCCATTGACCGCCGCTATATGCTGCAGGCGGCCTCTTTCCGCGAGCCCAGTGACGCCCAGCAGTTGCAGCGCCGGCTACGCGACTTTGGCTTGCTGGCCCAGGTCAGCGAGGTCAAGGCCTCCGGCGGCGAGACCTGGCATCGCGTTCAGGTCGGCCCCTACAGTGACAACCGCGAGCTCAACCGCGCCCAGGACCTGATGGTCACCCAGGGCATCGAGCCGCTGCTGATTCGCCTCCAGAACTGACCACCCCTGGCGGTTGAAATTCTCCCCCGGCGCCCGCACCTACCCGGTAGATCATTCACGGCGTCCGGGCCGTCTCTGCGGCGCCGCAAGTTATCGGGAGCCACTCGCTCCCCCAAGGAGATTCTCCTCCATGACCACGATCGTATCCGTACGCCGCGGTGACCAGGTGGCGCTGGCCGGTGACGGCCAGGTGTCGCTGGGTAACACTGTGATGAAGGGCAACGCCAGCAAGGTGCGCCGTCTCTACCGCGGCGAGGTGCTGGCAGGCTTCGCCGGCGGCACCGCCGACGCCTTCACCCTGTTCGAGCGCTTCGAGGCGCAGCTGGAGAAGTACCAGGGCAACCTGGTCAAGGCTGCCGTGGAGCTGGCCAAGGACTGGCGCACCGACCGCGCGCTGCGCCGTCTCGAGGCGCTGCTGGCCGTGGCGAACAAGGACGCCTCGCTGATCATCACCGGCAACGGTGACGTAGTGGAACCCGAGCGCGGCATCATCGCCATCGGCTCCGGCGGCAACTTCGCCCTCGCCGCGGCCCGGGCGCTGCTCGAGAACACCGACCTCTCGGCCAGGGAGATCACCGAGAAATCGTTGGACATTGCCGGCGACATCTGCGTGTTCACCAACCACAACGTCACCCTCGAAACGCTCTGAAGGCCTCCACCATGACCCAGATGACCCCCCGCGAGATTGTCCACGCTCTGGACCAGTACATCATCGGCCAGCAGGACGCCAAGCGCGCTGTCGCCGTCGCCCTGCGCAACCGCTGGCGGCGCATGCAGCTCGATGCCGACCTGCGCCAGGAAGTGACGCCCAAGAACATCCTGATGATCGGCCCAACCGGGGTAGGCAAGACCGAGATCGCCCGGCGTCTGGCCAAGCTGGCCAAGGCCCCCTTCATCAAGGTGGAAGCCACCAAGTTCACCGAGGTGGGCTATGTGGGTCGCGACGTCGACTCGATCATCCGTGACCTGACCGAGGCCGCCATCAAGCTGGTGCGCGAGCAGGCCAAGGAGGAGGTGGGCCATCGCGCCGAGGACGCCGCGGAGGATCGTATCCTCGACGCCCTGCTACCGCCGCCCCGCGGCCAGGAGGATGCGCCTCGCCAGGAGAGTTCGACTCGTCAGATATTTCGCAAGAAACTGCGCGAGGGGGAACTCGATGACAAGGAGATCGACATCGAGCTCACCCAGCAAGGCCCCAACGTCGACATCATGACCCCACCGGGCATGGAGGAGATGACGCAGCAGCTCTCCAGCCTGTTCTCCGGCATGGGCAAGCAGAAGACCGAGACTCGCCGAGTCGCGGTCAAGGACGCTTTCGCTCTGCTACGTGACGAAGAGGCCAGCAAGCTGGTCAACCAGGAGGAGATCAAGGCCCGTGCCATCGAAGCGGTGGAGCAGCACGGCATCGTCTTCCTCGACGAAATCGACAAGGTCACCAAGGGCAGCGGCCAGTCCAGCGGCGGCGAGGTCTCCCGCGAAGGCGTTCAGCGCGACCTCCTGCCGCTGATCGAGGGTTCCACGGTGTCCACCAAGCACGGCATGGTGAAGACCGATCACATCCTGTTCATCGCCTCCGGTGCCTTCCACCTGTCGCGCCCGTCGGACCTGATTCCCGAGCTGCAGGGCCGCCTGCCGATTCGCGTCGAGCTCAACGCCCTGACGCCGGAGGACTTCAAGCGCATCCTCACCGAGCCGTCCGCGGCGCTGACCAAGCAATACCAGGCGTTACTCGCCACTGAAGGCCTGGCCATCGAATTCACCCCCGATGGCATCGAGCGCATCGCCGAGATCGCCTGGCAGGTCAATGAGGGCACCGAGAACATCGGCGCGCGCCGCCTGCACACGGTGATGGAGCGCCTGCTGGAGGATGCCTCCTACAGGGGCAGCGATGTCGGCACGCCGCTGACCATCGACGCCGACTACGTGGACTCTCAGCTCGGCGAACTGGCCAAGGACGAGGATCTGTCGCGGTATATCCTGTAGGGACCCTGTGCCGGCACGACCAACCACTACGTGAAGCGAGGGCCAAGATGGCAGCCCCTATCCCGACCCGAGTGCACTATCACCGCAAGGCCCAGGAGCTCGAGCTCGGCTATGACGACGGCCAGAGCCATCGCCTGCCCATCGAGTATCTCAGGGTCTTCTCTCCCTCCGCCGAGGTGCGCGGCCACGGCCGTGATACCGCCACCCTGCAGGTGGGAAAGAAATTTGTCGGCCTCAAGGACATCACCCAGGCCGGCCGCTATGCGCTGAAGCTGCACTTCGACGACGGTCATGACAGCGGTCTGTTCAGTTGGGACTACCTGTGGTGGCTGATCGAGAACCGTGAGACCAACTGGGCCGACTACCTGCAGCGCCTGGCGGATGCCGGTGCCAGCCGCGAGCCGCTGAGCATCGAGATCAAGCAGCTCTAACCCCGTCAAGACAATCGCCGCGCGGGGAGGCTACAATGGCGCTCATCCGAGGCACCGCCTCTGCCATGCAGCGATTCGGGAGCCCTATCGCATGAGCGCCAACCCCAGCTCCAGGGACAAGCAGACCACTCACTTCGGTTATCAGGAAGTGCCCCTCGAGGAGAAGGCGTCCCGCGTGGCCGACGTCTTCCACTCCGTGGCCGCCCGCTACGACGTCATGAACGACCTGATGTCGTTGGGGATACACCGCCTGTGGAAGCGCCTGACCATCGAACGCGCCGGGGTGCGACCGGGCCATAGCGTACTGGACATCGCCGGCGGCACCGGCGACCTGACGCTCAAGTTTTCGCGTCTGGTCGGCCCGCGTGGCCGAGTGGTGCTGGCCGACATCAACGAGTCGATGCTGCGCGTGGGGCGCGACAAGCTGCTGGACCACGGCGTCGGCGGCAACGTCGAGTATGTCCAGGCCAATGCCGAATGCCTGCCCTTCCCCGACAACAGTTTCGACTGCATCACCATTGCCTTCGGGCTGCGCAACGTCACCGACAAGGATGCGGCGCTGCGCTCCATGGCCCGGGTGCTCAAGCCCGGCGGGCGCCTGCTGGTGCTCGAGTTCTCCAAGCCTGACAACGCGCTGCTCTCGAAAGCCTACGATGAGTACTCCTTTCGCCTGTTGCCGAAGATCGGCGAACTGGTGGCCAATGACGCCGAGAGCTACCGCTACCTGGCCGAGTCCATCCGCATGCACCCTGACCAGGAGACGCTCAAGGCGATGATGGAAATGGCCGGACTGGAGCGAGTGGAGTACACCAATCTCACCGGGGGCATCGTTGCCCTGCATCGCGGCATCAAGCTCTGAGGTGGGCATGGCGTTGACTTCGACCCTGCTGCTGGCCGGCCTGGAGCGCACCCTTAACGCTCTGCTCGCTCGAGATCCGGCGGCCCCCTCTCGCCTGGCCCGGCTCGCCGGTCAGCGGCTGCTGCTGCGCCTGAAAAACCCCGAGCTGGCCCTGGCCATCCATTTCCACCCCCAGGGCCTCGACCTGCTTCGTCCGGATGGTATCGAGGAAGAGGCCTTCGATGCCGTCATGGAAGTTGACGCCGAGACCGTCGGCGCACTGCTTGGCGGCGCCTCGATGGAACGGATGATGTTTCAGGGCCGGCTGGCTGCGCGTGGGCGCATCCCGCTACTGGAGGCAACCCGTGATCTGCTGCTTGACCTCGACCTGGACTGGGAGGGAGAGCTGGCCCGCTGGCTCGGCGATATTCCCGCCAACAGCCTGGCCGAGGGGCTGCGCCGCCTGGGCCACTTCGGGCTGCGCACCCGCGAGGAGTTTCGCGCCGACCTATCGGAGTACCTGGTAGAAGAAGCCCGCCTGCTGCCGGGTCGCGCCCAGATGGAGGTCCTGCGTGATCACCTCACCGAACTGGAGCTCTCCGTCGACCGTCTGGAAGCACGCCTGGCAAGACTGCACCGCCGCCTCTCGGCACAGTTGACGGAGCAGATAACAGAACAGAAAGACGAGCGGGTCACACCATGATGCTGTTGAGGCTGCTGCGCATCATCTGGGTGATCACCCGCTTCCGACTCGACACCCTGATTCCCCTGGAGCGGCTGCCCTGGGTGCCGCGACTTCTGCTGCGCCTGTCACCGCTGCGCCTGGTGCCCATCGGCGAGCGCTCTCGCGGGGCGCGCCTCCGACTGGCGCTGGAGGCGCTGGGACCGATTTTCGTCAAGTTCGGCCAGATGCTCTCTACCCGCCGTGACCTGCTTCCCGAGGACATCGCCGACGAGCTGAAACGGCTGCAGGACCAGGTCCCGCCCTTCCCCAGCGATCAAGCCCGCGCGGTGGTGGAGGATGAGCTGGGCATGACGGTAGCGCTGGCCTTTGCCCGCTTCGACGCCGACCCCATGGCCTCGGCCTCCATCGCTCAGGTGCACGGCGCGCGTCTGCATACTGGCGAGGAAGTGGTCGTCAAGATTATCCGTCCCACCATCGAGCGGATCATGCGTCAGGACATGGCGCTGATGTATCGCTTCGCCCAGCTGCTGACCCTGGTGCCCGAGGCCCGGCGTCTGCGCCCTGTCGAGGTGGTGCGCGACTACGAATCCACGCTGTTCGACGAACTCGACCTGCACAAGGAAGCGGCCAACACCTCCCAGCTCAAGCGCAACTTCAAGAACTCGCCGCTGCTCTATGTGCCGGCGATACATTGGGAGCTGACTCGGCAGCGGGTGATGGTGCAGGAGCGCATCTACGGCATCCCGGTGGCCGACATGGTGGCACTCGAGGCTCAGGAGACCGACCTCAGGAAGCTTGCCGAGCGCGGCGTGGAGATCTTCTTCACCCAAGTGTTTCGCGACAACTTCTTCCATGCCGACATGCATCCGGGCAATATTTTTGTCACCCGGGGGCATCCTCATGATCCCCAGTACATCGCCATCGACTGCGGCATCGTCGGCAGTCTCACCCGCGAGGATCAGGACTACCTGGCGCGCAACCTGCTGGCCTTCTTTCATCAGGACTACTATGAGGTGGCGGCGCTGCACATCGAGTCCGGCTGGGTGGGTGAGAACACCCGGGCCAACGAATTCGCTGCGGCGATCCGCACGGTGTGCGAGCCGATCCTCGAGAAGCCACTCAAGGATATCTCCTTTGGCCAGGTGCTGCTGGGACTGTTCCAGACGGCCCGGCGCTTCGATATGGAAGTCCAGCCCCAGCTGGTCCTGCTGCAGAAGACCCTGCTCAACATCGAAGGACTGGGCCGCCAGCTCTACCCCGACCTGGACCTGTGGAAGACCGCCAAGCCCTTCCTCGAGCAATGGATGCAGGAACGCGCCGGCATGGTGGGCTTCTGGAAATCCCTCAAGCGGCAGGCCCCGGAGCTGACCCGGCGGATGCCCGAGCTGCCCGTGCTGGCGCATCAGGCGCTGTCCCAGATGGAACAGGAGAAGCGCCAACGCCATCGCCAGGGCGAGGCGATTGGCGGCATCCGCCAGCAGTTGATCCGAGACAGCCGGCGTGGTCGACGACTGCGCCTGGGGCTGCTGTTGCTGGCACTGGCGCTGGCCTGGCAGCCGTTGGTTCAATGGGCCACCGGCCAGCCCTGGCCAGCCCTGGCCGCCGCTCTCATCGGCCTGGCCCTGCTGGCCTGGCACTGAGGCGAACTTGCGCCTCCGACTCATGTCCTACCGCCTTCACGTTCGACAGCAACGGAACCTTCATTCATGAGTGATATTCTTGACCGCTTGCAAGATGTCCTGGATCAACGCCGCCGGGCAGCCCCGCAGGATTCCTATGTCGCCGCCTTGCATCACAAGGGCCTGAACAAGATACTCGAGAAAGTGGGGGAGGAAGCCACCGAAACCTTGCTGGCCGCCAAGGACGCCGAACACGGCGGAGAGGCTGAACGTCAGGCGTTGATCGCCGAAACCGCCGACCTGTGGTTTCATAGCCTGGTGATGCTGTCGCACCTCGATCTCGACCATCGCGATGTGCTCGACGAACTGGCCAGCCGCTTTGGCATCTCGGGGCACGACGAGAAGGCGGCAAGGCAGCAATAGATCGCTACACACAAGATCACTGGCCGTTCCGAATAGACCGGAACCCCAATCAGAGGAAGCACTCATGTTAGGTGGTATCAGTATCTGGCAGTTGCTGATCGTACTCGGCATTATCATCCTGGTTTTCGGCACCAAGAAGCTTCGCAACGTCGGCACCGACCTTGGCGGCGCCGTGAAGGGCTTCAAGAAGGCGATGAGCGAAGAGGAGAAGGCCGAGAAAGCCGAGGAGGAAACGGCAGAGCAGGCCCAAGCCCGCGTCGACCACAAGGAAGAGACCAACACCTACGACGTCCAGGCTGAGCGCAAGCCTGAAGAACAGGAAGAGCGCAAATAAGCCACCATGTTTGACATCGGTTTTCTCGAACTCATGTTCATCGGCGTGGTTGGCCTGCTGGTACTTGGGCCGGAGCGGCTGCCCAAGGCAGCGCGCACCCTCGGGCTGTGGATCGGCAAGATCAAGCGAACCGTCTCGGGCATGCAGCGCGACATCAGTGCCCAACTGGAGGCGGAAGAGCTGCGCCAGAAGCTCAACGAGCAGCAGAAGAAGCTTGACGAAAGCGTACGCCAGGTTCAGCGCGACGTGGAGAGCATTGCTGAGCCCGACCGCCCTGCCGATCAGCCCCGCGAGCGTGCCTCGGACAAGACAGTGGCACAGGCCCCCGAGCAGCGCCTGGACGACGCCTTGGCCCGTGCCCGTCGTGACGGCTCAGGCGGCGATGATGGCCCCGAAAAACATCCCGATGAACGCCCCGAGCCTCCCGCTGCCGACAAGGACGCCTCCTCACGATGAGCAAGACCGGTGACAGCCCGGAACAGCCGCAGGCCACGCTGATTGAACACCTGATCGAGCTGCGCTCGCGTCTGCTTCGCGCCGTTGTGGCGATTCTGGTGATCTTTCTGGGTCTCTATGCCTTCGCCAATGACATCTACACCTTCGTCGCTCAGCCACTGATGGCGCTGTTACCCGAAGGTTCGCAGATGATCGCCACCGAAGTGGCCTCGCCTTTCCTGGCACCCTTCAAGCTGACCCTGGTGGTGGCGGTGTTTATCGCCATTCCCTATGTGCTTCACCAGGCCTGGGCCTTCGTCGCCCCGGGCCTCTATGACAACGAGAAGGCCCTGGCGATGCCGATCCTGGCCTCCAGCGTGATGCTGTTCTACGCCGGGGCTGCCTTTGCCTACTACGTGGTCTTCCCGCTGCTGTTCCAGTTCTTCACCCAGACCGGGCCGGAGAACGTGGCGGTGATGACCGATATCAACTCCTACCTCAACTTCGTTCTCAAACTGTTCTTCGCTTTTGGCGTCGCCTTCGAGATTCCTATCGCCACCTTCCTGCTGATCGCCTCAGGCGCCACCACCGTGGAGAGTCTCTCCAAGAAGCGGCCCTACATCATTCTAGGTTGCTTCGTGGTGGGCATGCTGCTCACCCCGCCGGACGTGATCTCCCAGAGTCTCCTCGCGATACCCATGTACCTGCTGTACGAAGTCGGACTGCTGTTCGGCCGCCTGGCTCAGCGCAAGAAGCAACGTCGCGAAGCACAGGGCGAGACGGAGAGGGACTAGCGAAGCGCGCTCCCCTGACAAGACACCCCTGCCGAATGAAATCCGGCAGGGGTGTCTTGTGTCGAGTCGCTGAGGGATGGCTCATGGAGCATCGAAACGAAATCGACCCCCAGGCCAGGGACCGGGGCTTAGCGACCTGTCGGCTATAGATCCATCATCTCGTCAATACGATCGACCAGCTTGAAGATACCGGTGGCCGCCTCGCTGATACGAGTCGCCAGCATATAGGCCGGGGTGGTCACCACGCGGTTCTCGAAGTCCACCACGATATCTTCCACAGCGCAGGTACGATGCAGGCCGCCCATGGCACTGATCGCCCCGGAGACGCCCGGATCGTGACCAATGGTCACGGCGATTCCCGGGCCCAGCAGTTTGGGCACCATCACCGGGGCGATGCACATCAGGCCGATCGGCTTGCGCGCCTCCTGAAAGTCAGCCAAGGCCGCCTTGAGTTCGTCGAGTACCTCCATGTCGGCGCCGGCCTCGGCAAAGCTGGAGAGATTCTTGGCCGATCCGAAGCCGCCCGGCAAGATCACCGCATCGAAGTCGTCGGCGGCAAGCTCCGAGAGCGGTGAGATCTCGCCACGCGCCAGGCGAGCCGACTCGGTCAATACATTGCGGGACTCGCCCTTGGCTACCTCGCCGCTGCGGTGATCGATCACGTGGTGCTGCTCGATGTCGGGGGCAAAACAGCGATAGCCGATGCCCAACTGGTCGAGTCGCAGCAGGGTCAGGGTGGTCTCATAGATCTCGGCACCGTCAAAGACGCCGCAGCCCGAGAGGATCACCGCCACCTGTTTTGTCATGCCTGTCTCCTTGCAAGGGTCACCCGCCAATCAGCGGGCCCGGTAATTTCCAACAACACTCTAGAGCGAACACCCGGGTGCGACAAGGCGAGACTTTCGACGCACCGGTGCGCTGATATACTCGTGGACAGCGCCGAACACTCGTCATCAAACTGTCACCTCGCCACGCCAGACTGATACAGCGCGGCGACATCGCTGGAGAATCGCTTTGAGCTTCATGACCACCCGCCAGTTTCCTGTGACCCGCCTGCGCCGCATGCGACGCGATGACTTCTCTCGCCGACTGATGCGCGAGAACACCCTGACGCCCGCCGATCTGATCTGGCCGGTGTTTGTGCTGGATGGCGAGAACCAACGCGAGGCAGTGCCTTCCATGCCCGGCGTCGAGCGTCTGTCGCTGGATCTGCTGATCGAGGAGGCGCGCGAGGCATATCTGCTCGGCATCCCTGCCCTGGCGCTGTTCCCGGTGGTCGATGCCTCGCTGAAGAGCGAGCTGGCCGAGGAGGCCTACAGCGCCTCGGGGTTAGTGCAGCGCAGCGTGCGGGCCCTCAAGGAGGCGCTGCCTGCACTCGGCATCATCACCGATGTGGCACTGGATCCTTACACCAGCCACGGCCAGGACGGCATCATCGACGCACAAGGCTATGTGCTGAACGACCGTACCGTGGAGACACTCATCAAGCAGGCACTCTCTCATGCCGAGGCCGGCGCCGACGTAGTGGCACCGTCCGACATGATGGATGGCCGCATCGGCGAAATCCGCCGGGTACTGGAGCAGGAACATCTGGTCAACACCCGCATCATGGCCTATAGCGCCAAGTACGCCTCGCGCTACTACGGTCCCTTTCGCGATGCGGTGGGCTCCTCTGCCAACCTTGGAAAAGCGGACAAGAGCACCTACCAGATGGACCCGGCCAACGGAGACGAAGCGCTCCACGAAGTGGCTCTCGACCTTGCCGAGGGCGCGGATATGGTGATGATCAAGCCCGGCATGCCCTATCTGGACGTGGTGCGCCGGGTGAAGGATGAGCTGAAAGTGCCGACCTTTGCCTATCAAGTGAGCGGCGAATATGCCATGCATATGGCAGCATTCGAGAACGGCTGGCTGGATGCCGACAGCGTGATCCTCGAGTCCCTGACCTGCTTCAAGCGGGCCGGCGCCGACGGCGTATTAACCTATTTTGCCAAGCGGGCGGCCCGCCTGCTGGCCCAGTGACGGAGGGGGCCGCGCCCCTTTCAGGACCCGAAGAGAGTGATCCATGGAAGACCGCAGTCCAGCATCCGCCACGCCCCCGCCCGAGCTCCACGCCGCCGACGCGCCGGGCGATGAGACCGCATCTGACACGCCGGCACCGCGTCTCAATCAGACCCGTACCGGCATCAAGCCAAAGGCACTGCCGGAGGCGGAGCTCGACGACCCGAGTCTCTATTTCAACCGTGAGCTCTCCCATCTGCAGTTCAATATCCGGGTGTTGGAGCAGGCCCTGGACGACGCTCACCCGCTGCTCAACCGGCTGATGTTCCTGCTGATCTTCTCTTCCAACCTGGACGAATTCTTCGAGATCCGGGTTGCCGGCCTCAAGCACCGGGTGGCGCTGGGCGATGAAGGCACCGGCTTCGACGGGCGCTCTCCGAGTTCGGTCATCGCCGAAATCTCGAAGATCGCCCACGAGCAGATCGAACGACAATACCGCATTCTCAATGAACTGCTGCTACCGGCGCTGGAGGAAAGAGGGCTGCGCTTCCGGCGACGCAGCGAGTGGACCGAGGCCCAGCACGCCTGGGTGCGCGACTACTTCGATGAGGAGATCATGCCGGTAATCAGCCCCATCGGCCTGGATCCTTCCCATCCGTTCCCACGGCTGGTCAACAAGAGTCTCAACTTCATCGTCAAGCTCGAGGGCAAGGACGCCTTCGGCCGCGAGGGAGGGCTGGCCATCCTGCCGGCACCACGCTCGCTGCCGCGGGTGATCGCCCTCCCCACCGAGCTGTGCGAAGAGGGCTTCAACGAGGCCGTCTTCCTCTCCTCGATGATTCATGCCCACGCCGAGGAGCTGTTCCCGGGCATGACGGTACGCGGCTGCTACCAGTTCCGACTGACTCGCAATGCCGACATGACGGTAGATCCGGAAGAGGTCTCGGACCTGGCCTCGGCGCTGCGAGGCGAGCTACTGGCCCGCCGCTACGGCAGCGGCGTTCGACTTGAGGTGGTCGACACCTGCCCCGACGAGTTGGCGGCCTTCCTGCTCAGAGAGTTTGCGCTGGGCGAAGACGACCTCTACCGGGTCAAGGGTCCGGTCAACCTGACCCGCATGATGTCGCTGCTGAGCGATCTGGAGCGTCCCGAACTCTTCTACCGTCCCTACATCCCCGGGCTGCCCAAGAACCTCAAGAAGGATGGCAGCCTGTTCGATGTCATTGCCGCTGCCGATATCCTCCTCCATCACCCCTTCCAGTCCTTCGCCCCGGTGGAGGAGCTGCTCGCCGAGGCGGCTCGGGACCCCTCGGTGCTGGCCATCAAGCAAACTCTCTACCGCACCGGCGCCGACTCCCCCATCGTCAACTCGCTGGTGGAGGCGGCCCGTGGCGGCAAGGAGGTGACGGTGGTCATCGAACTGCGCGCCCGCTTCGACGAGGCAGACAACCTGGTACTGGCCTCGCGCCTTCAGGAGGCCGGTGCCATCGTCATCTACGGGGTGATGGCCTACAAGACCCACGCCAAGATGATGCATATCGTGCGCCGCGAGAAGGGGCGGCTGCGCTACTACGTGCACCTGGGCACTGGCAACTACCACTCCAAGACAGCCAAGCTGTATACCGACTATAGCCTGCTCACCGCCAACGAAGCGCTCTGCGAGGACGTCCACCAGGTGTTCCAGCAGTTATCGGGCATGGGCCGCGCACGGCATATCGAGACCCTGCTGCACGCGCCTTTCACGCTCCACGAAGGGATGGTGGCGATGATCGAGCGCGAGGCGGAACATGCCCGCCGCGGCCGCCGCGCGCATCTGATCATCAAGTGCAACTCGCTGACCGAACCGAAGCTGATCCAGGCGCTCTACCGCGCCTCACGCGCCGGCGTCGAGTGCGACCTGATCATCCGCGGGATGTGCTGCTTACGGCCCGGGGTTGCCGGGGTGTCGGAGAACATCCGAGTTCGCTCGATCATCGGTCGCTTCCTGGAGCACACCCGGGTGTTCTACTTCCAGAACAATGGCAAGGCCGAGGTATGGGCGTCCAGCGCCGACTTCATGAGCCGCAACATGTTCCACCGGGTGGAGACCTGCTTCCCGCTGCTCGACAAGAAGCTTGCCGCTCGGGTACGCAAGGACCTGGAGACCTACCTCGTGGACAACTGCCAGAGCTGGCGATTACAGCCCGACGGCAGCTACGTCAAGCAGCAGCCGGGCGACGCGGCGCCGATCAGCGCTCAGGAGACGCTGCTCTATGCCTATGCTGCCAAGGCCTGATGACGCCCTTGAAAAAGGCTACCCACCAAGCATGAGCGTCGCAGAGAGCCGTGTCAGGAAAGGAGGGTGGCAAGAGCGAATCAGCCGCGTTTGAAGGCGGCCAGGTCCTGAGGATCGAAGCCGTCGACCCGCTCGGGCAGGCCGCGCTCCTGACGGGCCAGGTGCACCTTCTGGCGCTCGGCGAGCAGCTCGGAATCGTCGTCCAGAGTACGCCCGTTGAGCTCGGCGAGCTGGGCCATGCCCTGATGGTAGAAGGTAAGAATGGCCAGCGCCGTCCCGTTACCCTCCTCCACGGCGCGGCGCAGCGCGGGCAGATAGGCGCTGACCCGTGACAGATGGTGCTTGAGCTGCCAGACATAGCGCATCTCGGTCATCCAGGGACGCTCTCGCAGCACAGCAAAGATCATGCTGGTGGTCACCAGGCCCAGCAGCACGCCCACCACGTTGAGCCAGAAACCACCGTCGAAGGCGAGCTGCAGCAGCTGGGCGAAAACCAGCCCGAAGACGATCAGCTGACCCGCCATGGCCAGGCTGATCAGTCGGCCCTTGCGGCGATAGGTCTCGGGATCGTGCTCTTTGAACCGAAAGGACATGGAAACTCCTGGGTGGCAAATCGGAAACCGAACTGATTATCCCGACTGCGCCTCGCGGGGTACAGGACTAACGCAAGCGTTCGGCGGCACTGAGTAGCAGATGCTCGGTGGTCTCCCAACCGATGCAGGCGTCAGTGACCGAGACCCCGTGGCGCAGCCGGCCGGGCGCCAGCGCCTGCTTGCCCTCGTGCAGAGAGCTCTCGATCATCAGTCCGGCCAGGGCGGTCTCGCCCGCCAGGCGCTGGGCCAACACATCGAGGAACACCTGGCTCTGACGGCGATGATCCTTGCGGGCATTGGCATGGCTGCAGTCCACCATCATCCTCGGGGTGAGCCCGACTTCCTCCAGCGCCCGGCGCGCCGCCTGAACGTGCGCGGTCTCATAGTTGGGCTCGCCGTGGCCCCCGCGCAGCACCAGGTGGGTGTGGGCGTTGCCGGGGGTCTGCTGGACCACCGGGCGCCCCTCCGGGTCCAGAGCGAAATGGCTGTGCGGGTGAGCGGCGGCGCGCATCGCGTCCAGGGCGATGCCGGTGTCACCGCCGGTGGCATTCTTGAAACCGACCACGGCACCGAGGCCGCTGGCCAGTTCGCGGTGCAATTGGGATTCCGTCGTGCGGGCGCCGATGGCCACCCAGGCCAGCAGGTCCTCCAGGTAGGGGGCTAGCATCGGCTGCAACAGCTCGGTGGCCACCGGCAGGCCCAGGGCGGTAACCTCGCGCATCAGCTCCCGGGAGACCTCGAGGCCACGGGCCATGTCATCGCTGCCGTCCAGACCTGGATCATAGGCCAGCCCCTTCCACCCCACGGTGGTGCGCGGTTTCTCCACGTAGACCCGCATGACCAGCAGCAGGCGGTCGGACACCTGCGCGGAAAGCGCCGCCAGGCGGCGAGCGTATTGCAGAGCCGCCTGGGGATCGTGGATGGAGCAGGGGCCGACGACCACCAGCAGGCGGTCGTCACGGCCGGCGAGAATCTCGCGAATGGCCTGGCGCTGTGCCTCAATCTGTCGAGCCAGATCGGCTCCCAGCGGAAGAACGCGACGCAACTCACCGGCCGTTGGCAGCAGACGGCGGGTGATATTCGCCGCGGCGGCGTCCGCACCGGCAGCCTCCTGCGCGACGGCGTCCAGATCCGTCTGGGGGGGAGCGGCGGCAAGGGAAGCGGTCATGGGTCATCAACTCCGAGTTGCGATCAAGTATGGTGGTCTTCGGGTGAGATCGACTGGCCCAGAACGCAGAACCCCCGGGGCGGGACGCCTTCCGGGGGTTCTGACGGAAGGCGTCCCTGATGGGGCGTGCCTCCCGGCGATGTCGTCTAATGCTCAGGACATGGCCACCGGCACACCGGTCATAAAATAGCCATACCAATCAGCCCGGCCGCAGGCAACCCAGTCGACTTCACGCGCCATTACGCCTGCAGAAGCGGCGTGGCAGCGATGCCTGTCGGTGGATGGTGCGGTCATGGGTATCTCCTGAATCAGGCGTTTATCGTGCCCCATCGAAGCGGGCCTGACAAGGGCGCCGTGGGGCGTGGGGCGTGGCTCAGCGCAGGTGACGCCCTCCGTCCACGGGCAGGGTAACGCCTGTCACAAAGCGGTTGTCGAGCAGATAGCGCAGGCTCTGGTAGATCACCCCGGGGCCGGGGACCATCTCCATGGCTGACTTGGCACGAGCCTTCTCCGCGTAGGCCTCATCGTCGCCCTCGTTGAGCATGATCAGTGCCGGCGCGATGGCATTGACCTGAATCACCGGCGCATACATGGCGGCAAACGACAGGGTGAGGTTGTCCAGCCCCGCCTTGCTGGCCGCATAGGCCGCGTGCTTTTTCGAGCCCTTCTGCACCACATAGTCGGTCATGTGCACGATATCGCGCTGGGGTTCGCTACACGCTTCGAGCAGTCCGCGGCCGTGCAGATTGATCAGATAGGGGGCCAGCATATGCACCCGGAACAGCCGCTCGAAGGTGGCGCCGGCCTCGGGCCCGCTGGAATCCGGCGCCCAGTCGCTGGCGTTGTGGACGATGGCTCGCAACGAGGAGGTCTCGGCCTTGAGCCGCTCGAGAAAATCGAGGATGCCTGCCTCGGTCGAGAAGTCGGCCGGGAGGGTGACGATGCCCCGCTCCCGCAGCGCGTCGAGTTCGGGCCGCTCACGGCGATAGCTGATGATCACCGGATGGCCGTCGTCGACCAGACGCTCGGCGCAGTGACGCCCGAGTCGCTGAGCCCCACCGGTGATCAAGATCGGCGAGGCACTCATTCGCGGGGCTCCTTGACCAGGCTGCCGGTGACCGGAACCAGCGGGTCGCGGGGTGCATAGGCGAAGACGTCGGAGAAGGTTCGCGAGGGTGATAACCCCAGCGAGGCCAGTACGTCCACGCAGGCGTAGACCATGCCCGGCGACCCGGAGAGGTAGACATCCTGGCCCGAGACGTCATCGAGCGCCTCGGCCAGCGCCTGGTCGATGCGCCCGCGGTGGCCGATCACTCCCTCACCCGTCCAGGGCTCCTCGGGAGCCAGCTCGGTCACCGGGTGAAAGCGAAAGCCGGGATAGGCCTCGGCCCACTCCATGGGGAGGCGCTCCAGATAGAGCTGACGCCGCTCGCGGGCCGCCCACCACAAATCGATCTGTCGCCCGGGGTGGTGTGCCAGAGCGGCTTCCGAGATCGCTTTCATCTGAGAGAAGCCGGTGCCGGCGGCGATCAGCAGCAGCGGACGGGTACTGTCCGGGTCGAGTACGCAGTCACCGCCGGGCAGACGCAGGGTCAGCCGGCTGGCCACCTGAACCAGGTCACGCATCCGCGCGGAGTTCTCGCGCTCCGGCCAATGCTGGATATGCAGCTCGATCACACCGTCGCCGCCGTGGGCGTTGGCGATGGAAAAGGGTACCCAGGTCTCATCGTCGAGTCTCAGCTCCAGATACTGGCCCGGAGCGTGGGCCACCGCCTCGGGGCGGCCCTCCATCTGTACACGAAAAACATCCGGGGTGAGGTCCTCGACCTCGTCAACCAGGCAGGTCAGGGTCCTTGGCGTCATGAATACCTCAGGCGGTTGTCAGGGGGTCGTATTGTCGGGTAGCTCAATGCCCAGCTCGTTCCAGCGCTCACTGACGCGGGCCTTGACGGCCTCGTCCATGACGATGGGCACTCCCCACTCGCGGTCGGTCTCACCGGGCCACTTGCTGGTGGCGTCCATGCCCATCTTGGACCCCAGACCGGAGACCGGCGAGGCGAAGTCCAGGTAGTCGATGGGGGTATTCTCGATCAGCACGGTATCCCGGGCCGGGTCCATGCGCGTGGTGATAGCCCAGATCACATCCTTCCAGTCGCGTGCACTGACGTCGTCGTCGAGCACCACCACGAACTTGGTGTACATGAACTGGCGCAGGAAGCTCCATACCCCCATCATCACCCGCTTGGCGTGGCCCGGGTATTGTTTCTTCATGGTTACCACCGCCATGCGGTAGGAACAACCTTCCGGTGGCAGGTAGAAATCGACGATCTCCGGAAATTGGCGACGCAGAATCGGCACGAACACCTCGTTCAGCGCCAGCCCCAGGATCGCCGGCTCGTCGGGCGGGCGACCGGTGTAGGTGGAATGATAAATGGCATCACGGCGCATGGTCATGCGCGTCACTGTGAACACCGGAAAGTGGTCGATCTCGTTGTAGTAGCCGGTATGGTCGCCGTAGGGGCCTTCCGGGGCCGTATCATCCGGATAGATAAAGCCCTCCAGGATGATCTCCGCCGAGGCCGGCACCTCCAGATCTGCGTGGCCACACTGGACCAGCTCGGTACGCGAACCTCTCAGCAACCCGGCGAAGGCGTATTCGGAGAGCGAGTCGGGCACCGGCGTCACTGCGCCAAGGATGGTCGCCGGGTCGGCGCCCAGTGCCACTGCCACCGGGAAGGGCTCGCCGGGGTGCGCCTTCTGGAACTCCTGGAAATCCAGAGCACCGCCGCGGTGGGAAAGCCAGCGCATGATCAGGCGGTTCCTGCCCAATTTCTGCTGGCGGTAGATGCCCAGATTCTGGCGCCTCTTGTGGGGACCTCGCGTGATCACCAGCGGCCAGGTGACCAGCGGGGCGGCGTCGCCCGGCCAGCAGTGCTGGATCGGCAGGCGGCCGAGGTCCACCTCGTCGGCCGCATAGACCATTTCCTGTACCGGTGCCGAGCGGACCTTCTTCGGGCCCATGCTCATCACCTGCTTGAAGATCGGCAGCTTGTCCCAGGCGTCGCGAAAGCCCTTGGGTGGCTCGGGCTCCTTGAGAAAGGCCAGCAGCTCGCCCACCTCGCGCAGAGCGGCCACGGAATCCTGGCCCATGCCCAGGGCGACACGTTTCGGCGTCCCGAAGAGATTGCCCAGCAGCGGCATATCATGCCCCTTCACGTTCTCGAACAGCAGCGCCGGACCGCCGGCCCGCAGGGTGCGATCGCAGATCTCGGTGATCTCGAGGTAGGGATCCACCTCGGCGGTAATGCGCTGGAGTTCGCCCCGAGCCTCCAGGGCGCTGATGAAGTCACGCAGGTCCTTGTACTTCATTCGGTTTACCCGGCTCCAATACGGCAAAAGGGGCAGCATAGCATGCTACCCCCTGGTTCTTCGTACAACTATTGCATAGTTTTTCCGTGCCCCGTTGCTCGCGGCGAAGGCAACTCAACGCCGTTTCATGGCCTCGAAGAACTCCAGGTTCGTCTTGGTATCCTTGAGGCGATCGATCAGGAACTCCGTGGCCGCCGTGTCTTCCATGGGATTGAGCAGCTTGCGCAGGATCCACATGCGCTGCATCTCGTCCTCGGAGGCGAGCAGATCCTCGCGGCGAGTGCCGGAGCGGCGAATATTCATCGCCGGATAGACACGTCGCTCGGCCAGCTTGCGGTCCAGATGCGCCTCCATATTACCGGTGCCCTTGAACTCCTCGAAGATCACCTCGTCCATCTTGGAGCCGGTATCCACCAGCGCCGTGGCGATGATGGTCAAGCTGCCGCCCTCCTCGATATTGCGCGCTGCGCCGAAAAAGCGCTTGGGCTTCTCCAGGGCATGGGCATCCACGCCGCCGGTGAGCACCTTGCCGGAGCTCGGCACCACAGTGTTGTAGGCACGCGCCAGACGGGTGATGGAGTCCAGCAGAATCACCACGTCTTTCTTGTGCTCGACCAGCCGCTTGGCCTTCTCGATCACCATCTCGGCGACCTGCACGTGACGCGCAGGGGGCTCGTCGAAGGTCGAGGCCACCACCTCACCGCGCACGGTACGCGACATCTCGGTCACCTCTTCCGGGCGCTCGTCGATCAGCAGCACGATCAGATGGCACTCGGGGCTGTTGCGGGTGATAGAGGTGGCGATATTCTGCAGCATCAGCGTCTTGCCCGCCTTGGGCGGGGAGACCAGCAGACCGCGCTGGCCCTTGCCGATGGGTGCCGTGAGATCGATGATCCGCGCCGTGAGATCCTCGGTGGAACCGTTGCCGATTTCCATGCGCAACCGCTCATCGGGGAACAATGGCGTGAGGTTCTCGAAGAGGATCTTGTGCTTGGCATTCTCCGGCCGGTCAAAGTTGATGTCATTGACCTTCAGCAGCGCGAAGTAGCGCTCGCCCTCCTTGGGGGGGCGGATCTTGCCGGAGATGGAGTCACCCTTGCGCAGATTGAAGCGCCGGATCTGGGAGGGGGATACGTAGATATCATCGGGCCCGGCCAGATAGGAGCTGTCGGCGCTACGCAGAAAGCCGAATCCATCCTGCAGAATCTCCAGCACGCCATCGCCGTAGATCGGCTCACCGCTCTTGGCATGCTTCTTGAGAATGGCAAAGATGATGTCCTGCTTGCGGGAGCGCGCCAGGTTATCGATGCCCATCTCGCGGGCGATCTCCAGGAGATCCGGCACGGACTTTTGCTTGAGGTCGGTAAGATTCATCGGTGTGATCAGAGATTGCTCGTGGAAGCCGGGCGTCGGGGCGCCGCGTGTGGCGGGAGGCGAGACGATAACGCCTTGTGAGGTGCGTTCAGAGCCCGGAGAGGTATCACTCGTCATCTTGTATCCAGATGGCCATGGGAGAGGCAACCGCAGGGGATGGCCGGCCGGTAGGGAGTCGAGGCAATAGATTCGTTTTCGCCTGACCAGCGGCTACAGCTTGTCGGGGTATCGCTGGGTATAGTGGGCTGACTGACGACTTGACGTTGACCGAGACGGGATCGCCGCAGGACGGTCATAAAACATTCGAAACAGGCGAACGACTCGATACTAGACAAGGGCCCTGGGGAACGCAAGCCCCGCGGTGATTGACAGGGCGAGGGTCGCACCGCAACCTTTCTCCCTCAGACAATTTCAAGGACTCACCATGACCTCGCCAGTCGAGCCGGCCCTGCCCCCCACCCGACGCCTCGCCGCTATCGACCTGGGCTCCAACAGCTTTCACCTGCTGGTCGCCAACTATCAGGATGAGCGTCTGCAGGTGGTGGCACGACAGGGAGAAAAGGTGCAGCTGGCGGCCGGCCTCGACGACGAGGGCCTGCTCGACGAGAGTACCATGGGGCGTGCCCTTGACTGCCTGGCCCGCTTCGCCCCCTTCGTGGAAGACATCGCCCCGGGACAGCTCAGGGTGGTAGGCACCAATGCCCTGCGGGATGCGGCCAACAGCCAGGCGCTGATCGAACGTGCCGAGGCTCTGCTCAAGTGCCCCATCGAGATCATCGCCGGACGCGAGGAGGCGCGCCTGATCTACCTGGGTGCCGCCCATGCCCTGGCCGAGGGGGGGCGCCGATTGATTGTCGATATCGGCGGCGGCTCCACCGAATTCATCATCGGCGAGCGCTTCGAACCGTTAGCGCTGGAGAGTCTGAGAATGGGCTGCGTGACCTTCACCCGGCGCTTCTTTGAAAACGGCGAGATCACCGACAAGCGCATGCGAAAGGCAGAACTCGCCGCGCTCTCGGAGCTGGCCAATATCCGCCGCCAGTACCGCGAGTTGGGCTGGGAGGACCCGGTAGGCTCCAGCGGCACCATCAAGGCCGCCGCTGCAGCGATCCACGCCGCCGGGGACGCCACCGAAGGTGTGATCACCCGGGAAGGGCTGGCCGCGTTGCGCGAGCGACTGATTCGCTGCAAGCGACTCGACAAGGTCTCCATGGAGGGACTCAAACCCGACCGGGCCAGGGTCTTTCCTGCCGGCATCGCGGTACTCAGCGCCGTCTTCGAAGCCTTCGGCCTGGCTGAGATGCGTTACGCCGACGGCGCCCTGCGCGAGGGGGTGCTCTACGACATGGCGGGGCGCAACAGCCCGGAGGACTCGCGGCTCAAGAGTCTTGAGCTGCTCGAACGCCGCTATGGGGTAGATGAGCGCCAGGCGACCAACGTGGCCACCAGCGCCGCCGCCCTGTTTGACCAGGTACGCGACGCCTGGGGGCTCGACGACGATCAGGCCCGCTTCCTTGGCTGGGCCAGTCGCCTGCACGAGATCGGGTTGGCGATCTCCCATAGCCAGTTCCATCGTCACGGCGCCTACTTGCTGGAGCACTCGGATATGGCGGGCTTCTCGCGACCGGAGCAGCGTCTGCTGGCCTTCCTGGTACGTGCCCACCGTCGCAAGTTCCCGACCCGGGAGTGGCAGGCACTGCCCGCCTCCGTCCAGCACTCCCACGCCCGATTGGCCCGGCTGCTGCGCCTGGCGATGCTGCTCAATCACAGCCGGCCAGAGCACCCGCCCGGCACACCTCGCCTGGCGGCCAATGGCGAAACATTGCAGCTGTGGCTTGTGCCCGGCGAGGACCCCATGCTGCTGCTCACCGATCTGGAGCAGGAGTGCGCCTACCAGCAGGCTGCCGGCTTCACACTGACGCTGATGTCCGCGCCCTGAGCCCGACAACCCTGAGCGCTGGCCTTTATGGCGATTCGCCCCGCCACCCCGACGCCATCACCAGCCAACGCTCGGACAGCGGATCGAGTGCCGCCACTGGCGTCTTGTCCCACCAGGCCACCAGCAGCCGCTGTCGCTCCCAGGGCGGCACCTCCATCTCCTGAAGCAGACGCTTGAGGTCGCGGGAACCGCGGCCCGGCAAGCGCAGCGTTTCACCGCCTTGGCGCTGCCGCACCAGAAGCGGACCGGTCGCCTCCGTCCTATGGCGAAGCCCCACGGCGTAACTTCCCTGCGGCGTGACCAGCGGCGTCTTTCCGCTCCAGCTCGTTTCCCAGCCGTCCGGCAAGCAGGGCAGCGGCGCCAGCAGGTAAAGCTCTCCGCGCCAGACCCGCGCCTCGACGCCCTCCCAGGCTACCCGCACGTCGGCATCCCGCCGCGATGCCAACTGATCCAGCAGCGTTGCCAGGCGAGCCGCCGGGGGACTCGGCAGCCCCGATCGCGCACAGACGTGGCGCAGCAGCAGCCTCTGGCGGGCGGGCCTGAGCGCCGACAGCCCCGTCGTCGGCAGCCGGGCGGGGTCACCGCCGAGCCGCTCGAGGTCAAGCTCGGCCAGCTCGCCGAGCAGCCCCTCGGCCTCACCGGCCAGGGCCGCGCTGCGTGACAGCGACGCGGCGGCGTGGGGCCAGCGTGCCGTCAATCCCGGCAATATGCGATGACGCAGATAGTTACGGTCGATGCGCTCATCGGCGTTGGAGGCGTCCTCCGCCCAGTCGAGCCCACGGCGCGCCGCCTCGGCCTCGAGCTCGGCCCGGGCCACGCCGAGCAGCGGCCGCACCAGCCGGCGACCTTGCCAGGCCCGCACCGCGGGCATGCCAGCCAGGCCACGCACGCCGCTGCCCCGCAGGGCGGCGAGCAGGAAGGTCTCGGCCTGATCATCACGATGCTGAGCCAGCCACAGGCAATCGCTCGCCCCCACGCGACGTGCAAAGGCGGCGTAGCGCGCCTCGCGGGCTGCCCCTTCGAGCCCCTGCCCCCTCGTCGTGTCAACACTGACCCGCTCGACGAACAGCGGCACGCCGAGCCGCGAACAGAGCCGGCGACAGTGGACCTCGAATCCGTCGGCGTCGGCCTGCAGGCCGTGATGGACATGCAGAGCATGCAGCGGGCGAGGATATCGGCGGCATGCGTCGGCGGCCAGCGTCAGCAGCAGGACAGAATCGAGCCCCCCCGAGAGGGCCACCCATACGCAGCGCCCCGGCGGAGTCTGGGCCAGGCCGCTGTCGATCAAGGCTTGCAGGGGGATGCTGTTAGGCAGGCGCCCCATAGCTCATCAGCCGCTTGTAGCGCCGTTCGAGAAGGGCGTCGGCATCCATGGCGTCGAGACGATCCAGGCTCGCCAGCAACGCCTCTCTGACTCGCTCGGCGGTGGTGACCGGCTGGCGATGGGCACCGCCCAGCGGCTCGGGGATCAGGGTATCGACGAAGCCCAGCTCCTGGAGGCGCTCGGCGGTGACGCCCATGGCCTGGGCGGCATCGGAGGCCTTCTCGGCGCTGCGCCACAGGATGGAGGCGCAGCCCTCCGGGGAGATCACCGAATAGGTGGAGTACTGCAGCATGGCCAGCTCATCGCAGACGCCGATGGCCAGCGCCCCGCCGGAACCGCCCTCGCCCACCACGGTGGCGATGATCGGCGTGCGCAGGCGCGACATGACGGCCAGATTATGCGCGATGGCCTCGGACTGGCCACGCTCCTCGGCGTCGATGCCAGGGTAGGCGCCTGGCGTGTCGATAAGGGTCAGCACCGGCATCTTGAAGCGCTCGGCCATCTCCATCAGTCGGCATGCCTTGCGGTAGCCCTCGGGGCGCGGCATACCGAAGTTGCGGCGCACCTTCTCCTTCACGTCGCGACCCTTCTGGTGACCGATCACCATCACCGGACGGTCATCGAGGCGCGCCACGCCACCAACAATGGCGGCGTCATCGGCGAAGTGGCGATCGCCATGGATCTCGTCGAAGTCGGTGAAGACGTGCTCCAGGTAGTCCAGGGTGTAGGGCCGCTGGGGGTGGCGGGAGAGCTGGGAAACCTGCCAGGGAGAGAGATCCTTGAAGATGGACTCGGTAAGCCGGCGGCTCTTCTCCTCGAGGCGCTCGATCTCGTCGCTGAGGCTGACCTGGCTGTCATTGCCGACCAGACGGAGCTCCTCGATCTTGGCCTGGAGCTCGGCGATGGGCTGTTCGAAGTCAAGATAGTTGGGGTTCATTGGCCGAATGCCTTGTCGTGTTTCACCGCCCTGCCCGTCGAGGCCAGGCGCGGCGCGAAAAATGAAGTGGTTGTCATTATCGCACCCTCAACGTGCGGCGCAAGGCAGCACCTCAGCGGTACTTGAGCCGCACGCCGTCCTGGCCCTGCACCTCGCGCAGGCGAATCAACAGATCGTCGGTGGGCGAGACCTTCCAGGCCGCGTCGAGCTCCAGCCAGCCGGTGGCCGCGGCGTTGCGATAGCGAAGGCGCACGGGCAGGCCGTCGGCGTCGCGGTGCGGGTCCAGGCTCGCCCTCAGGGAGTCGACCAGGCGGCCATTGATGGTCGCGCCGTCCAGGGAGAGCTCCACCGCCTGACCAAAGCGAGTGCGCGCCGCCACCATGGGGGTGACCTCCTTGCCGCGCAGACGCAGCCCCCCCGAGTAGTCGTCGGAGGAGACCTCCCCCTCGATGATCAACACCTGGTCCGCCTCGATCTGGCCGCGCAGCTGATCATAGAGCTCGCCGAACAACGACGCCTCGATACGCCCGGTGCGGTCGTCCAGGGTCAGGAAGGCCATGGTGTCGCCGCGCTTCGACTTCATGGTGCGCACCCCCACCACCAGGCCCGCCACCCGCTGAGGCTCACGCGACGGCTTGAGATCGCTGATGCGGGTGGAGACGAAGCGCTCGAGCTCCTTCTCGTATTCGTCGATAGGGTGACCGGTCAGGTAGAGCCCCAGGGTATCCTTTTCGCCAGCCAGGCGTTCCTTGTCGCTCCATTCGCGCACCCGGAGATACGCGGCGTAGACGTCGCCGCCCTCCGCCTCCTCGTCAACGAAGGCCTCACCGAACATGTCGATCATGCCCAGGTTCTGGTTGGTCTGGGTCTGGGCGGCGGCCTTGAGGGCGTCGTCAAGCGCCGCGGCCAGCACGGCGCGGTTGGGGCCGAGGTTATCCAGCGCCCCGGAGCGGATCAGCGCCTCCAGGGTGCGCTTGTTCATGCGCTTGGGGTCGACGCGGCGACAGAAGTCGAACAGGTCGTTGTAGGCGCCATCCGCCTCGCGCGCTTCGACGATGGCGCCGATGGGCCCCTCGCCCACGCCGCGAATCGCCCCCAGGCCGTAGACCACCCGCCCCTCGGTATCCACGGTGAACTTGTACTCCCCGACGTTGACGTCCGGCGGTGTTACCGTGAGCTTCTGATGACGACATTCCTCGATCAGCGGCACCACCTTGTCGAGGTTGTCCATCTCGGTGGAGATCACCGCCGCCATAAAGGGGCCAGGGTAGTGCGACTTCAGCCAGGCGGTCTGGTAGGAAACCAGGGCATAGGCTGCCGAGTGGGACTTGTTGAAGCCATAGCCGGCAAACTTCTCCACGAGGTCAAAGATGTTGCCCGCCAGGTCCTTGTCGATGCCGTTGGCCGCGCAGCCCTCCATGAAGCCCGCACGTTGCTTGGCCATCTCCTCGGGCTTCTTCTTGCCCATGGCCCGGCGCAGCATGTCAGCCTGGCCCAGGCTATACCCCGCCATCACCTGGGCGATCTGCATCACCTGCTCCTGGTAGAGGATGATGCCGTAAGTGGGCTCGAGGACCGGCTTGAGCAGCTCGTGCTGGTAATCCGGATGGGGGTAGGAGATCGCCGCCCGGCCGTGCTTGCGGTTGATGAAGTCGTCCACCATCCCCGACTGCAGCGGGCCGGGGCGGAACAGCGCCACCAGGGCGATCATGTCATCCAGCGAGTCGGGCAACAGGCGCTTGATCAGCTCCTTCATGCCGCGGGATTCGAGCTGGAACACCGCCGTGGTCTCGGCGCGCTTGAGCATCTCGAACGTCGGGACGTCATCCAGCGGGATGCTTTCGATCTTCAGCGGTCCCTGGCCCTCCACGGCCCGCACCTTGTCGACCATCGTCAGCGCCCAGTCGATGATGGTCAGGGTGCGCAGGCCGAGGAAGTCGAACTTGACCAGCCCGGCCTCCTCGATGTCGTTCTTGTCGAACTGCACGACCAGCCCCGAGCCGTCCTCGTCGCACAGCAGTGGCGAGAAGTCGGTGAGCTTGGTGGGGGCGATCACTACGCCGCCGGCGTGCTTGCCGGTGCCTCGGGTGATGCCCTCGAGCTTGAGCGCCATCTCCCAGATCTCGGCGGCCTCGTCGTCGTTCTCGACGAACTCACGGAGGGCCGGCTCCGCCTCGATGGCCTTGCCGAGGGTCATACCCACCTCGAAGGGGATCAGCTTGGAGAGCTTGTCGCCCAGCGAGTAGGGGCGCCCCTGGGCGCGGGCCACATCACGCACCACTGCCTTGGCGGCCATGGTGCCGAAGGTAACGATCTGCGACACGGCGTTGCGACCGTAGCGGTCGGCCACGTACTCGATCACCCGGTCACGCTTCTCCATGCAGAAGTCGACGTCGAAGTCAGGCATGGAGACCCGCTCGGGGTTGAGGAATCGCTCGAACAGCAGATCGTAGCCGATGGGGTCGAGGTCGGTGATCTTCTGGGCATAGGCCACCAGCGAGCCGGCACCGGAACCGCGTCCCGGACCCACCGGGACGTCGTTGTCCTTGGCCCACTGGATGAAGTCCATCACGATCAGGAAGTAGCCGGGGAAACCCATCTGGATGATGATGTCGAGCTCGAAATCGAGCCGCTTGCGGTAGCGGATCTCGATCTCGGCGAACGCCTCGCCGTCGCGGGGGTAGTGCTCGGCGGGAAACAGGAAGTCGAGACGCTCGGCGAGGCCGTCATGGGAAACCTTGCGGAAGAACTCGTCCTGGGTCATGCCCTCCGGGATCTCGAACTCCGGCAGGAAAATCTCGCCGAGGCGCACCTCGACGCTGCAGCGCGCGGCGATCATCACGCTGTTGGTCAGCGCCTCGGGGATGTCGGCGAACAGCTCTGCCATCTCCTCGGGGCTCTTGAGATACTGCTCCTCCGTGTACTTGTGCTCCCGCCGCGAATCGTTCAGCGCCCGACCCTCACCGATGGCGACGCGGGTCTCATGGGCCCAGAAGTCCTCCTTGTCGAGGAAGCGCACGTCGTTGGTGGCCACCACCGGGGTGCCGGTCTCCACGGCCAGCGCCACCGAGAGGTGCACGCACTCCTCCTCCAGGGGCCGACCGGTGCGCGCCAGTTCCAGGTAGAAACGACCGGGAAAGGCGGCGTTCCACTCGTCCAGCAGGGCACGCGCTTCGCCGGCGTGGTCGCTCAGCAGATGGCGACCGATCTCGCCATCGCGACCGCCAGAGAGTGCGATCAGCCCCTCGCTCTGGGCCAGCACCCAGTCACGTCGGAGCTCGGCATGCCCCAGTCGCTGACCCTCCATCCAGCCGCGGGAGATCAGCTCGGTGAGATTGCGGTAGCCTGAGTCGTTCATGGCCAGCAGCGTCAGCCGGTAGGGGTGCCCCTCGTCATGGGGATTGGCCAGCCACAGGTCAGCGCCGATGATCGGTTTGAGCCCGGCCCCCTGGGCGGCCTTGTAGAACTTCACCAGGCCGAACAGGTTGGCCTCGTCGGTCACCGCCAGCGCCGGCATCCCATGGCCGGCGGCCGCTTTGACCAGTGGCTTGAGCCTCACCAGGCCGTCGACCAGGGAGTATTCGGTGTGAACGCGAAGATGAACGAAGGGCGTGGTCATAGGGAGCTCGGGGCTTGGCGGTAAATTGTCAGCACAGGAAGCGCGAGGCTATCCCGGCAATATCGCTCGGGGCTGATCCGGCGACAGGCCCCGAAGTGTCGGACCCTCGCTATCAAAAACGACTCGCAGCCTAGCACAGTGCCAGCTGGCGCTTGACCGGACCGAAGGAGCGGCGGTGCTCGGGCAGCGGCCCCAGGCGCTCCAGGGCGGCCAGGTGCTCGCGGGTCGGGTAGCCCTTGTGGCGGGCGAAGCCATATTCGGGATGGCGGGCGTCGAGCGCGACCATCTGGGCATCCCGGGCCACCTTGGCGAGAATCGAAGCGGCGGCGATGGCCGGATGGCGAGCATCGCCCTTGACCACCGCCTGGCCGGGAACATGATGCCCGGGCAGGCGATTGCCGTCCACCAGCAGGTACTCCGCCGCCGGGGCCAGGGCATCGATGGCCCGGCGCATGGCGAGATGGGTGGCATGGAAGATATTGAGCTCATCGACCTCAATGGCCGAGGCCTCGGCCACGGCGAACGCCAGCGCCCCCTCGCGTATCTCTAGATCCAGCGCCTCGCGGCGCCTGGCGGAGAGCATCTTGGAATCGGCAAGCCCGGAGATGGCCCGGCACGGATCGAGAATCACCGCGGCAGCGACCACCGCGCCGACCAGGGGACCGCGACCCACCTCATCGACACCCGCCAGGCGCTCACCGGCATAGGGCACCACCAGCCGCGGCAACTCGCTGGACCGTCTCCTCGCCGACGTCACGGCGCGCTCCCACCAGCCCTCTCACCCGCCCTATCATCGGCCCGCTCCGGGGAGACGCTGGCCGGCAGCGGCCGGCCCGCCACCAGGGCCTCGATGGCCTCCGCGGCGCGACGGCTGGCGTCGCGCTGCAGTCCTTCGTGCATCACGGCGAAGCGCGCTTCCAGCTCGGCGCGGCCCGGCGCGTCGTCGAGCATCTCGCCAAGCCGCTGCGCGATGGCCTCGGCAGTCGCCGCGTCCTGGATCAGCTCCGGCACCAGGGTCTCACGGGCGATCAGATTGGGCAGCGAGATCCATTCGGTCTTGACCAGTCGCTTGGCCAGCCAGTGGGTGGCAGGCGCCAGGCGGTAGGCCACCACCATGGGGCGATGGCAGAGCATCGCCTCCAGCGCTGCAGTGCCTGACGCGAGCAGTACGGCATCGCTGGCCACCATGGCCTCCCGGGCCTGGCCGTCGAGCAGGGTCAGACGCCCCTGAAGCGCCGGATGTTCGCCCAGCAGCATCTCCAGTTCGGCACGACGCTCGGGCGTGGCCGCCGGCACCAGGATGTGCAGGCCCGGCCGGGCGGCACACAGTCGCTCGGCGGCGGCGAGAAAGGTCTTGCCCAGGAAGCGGATCTCGTTGGACCGGGAGCCGGGCAGCAGCGCCAGCACCTCGCCATCGGCCACAAGATCCAGCTCGGCCCGGACGGCGATGCGATCGTTCTCCAACGGAAGCTCATCGGCCAGCGGGTGGCCGACGAAGGCCACCGGCACACGGTGATGGGCGTAAAAGGCCGCCTCGAAGGGCAAAAAGGTGAGCATGGCGTCGACGGACTTCGCGATGCCCTTGACCCGACCCTGGCGCCAGGCCCAGACGGAAGGGCTGACGTAGTGGGCCGTGGTGAACCCAGCCTCGCGCAGCTGTCGCTCCAGACCGAGGTTGAAGTCCGGGGCGTCGATGCCGATCATGATATCCGGGCGCCACGCCAGGGCATCAGCCTTGAGGGTGCGGCGCACCCGAATCAGCCCCGGCAGGTGCTTGAGCACCTCAACCAGGCCCATCACCGAGAGGGTCTCCAGGGGAAATCGGCTGTCGATCCCCTCGCTGATCATGCGCGGACCGCCGATGCCGCGAAACTCGACCCCGGGATGACGTGCCTTCAGGGCGCGCATCAGACCGGCGCCGAGGGTGTCGCCGGAGAGCTCACCGGCGACCAGGTAGACCCGTCTTAGCGTAAATCGCTCGGCCGCCGCCATGACTAGCGGATGATGCCGCGGGTCGAGGTTTCGATGGAGGCGGCGAAGGCCTCGGTCTCGGCAAACTGGAAGCGGCTCCGGATCTCGTCCAGCGCCTGCTCCACGGTGAGCCCCTGGCGATAGACCAGCCGGTAAGCCTCACTGAGGGCCTTGAGCGCCTCGCGGGAAAAGCCACGGCGCTTGAGACCCACCAGGTTGAGGCCGTGGACCTGGGCCGGGTTGCCGTTGATCATCACGAAGGCCGGAGTGTCCTTGGTGATGATGGAGCCCCCGCCGGCCATGGCGTGGGTCCCGAAGTGGCAGAACTGATGCACGGCAGCGAGCCCGCCGAGGATGGCGAAGTCGCCCAGTTTGACGTGGCCAGCGAGCGTCACCTGGTTGGCCAGAATGCAGTCGTTGCCTATCACACAGTCGTGACCCACGTGCACATAGGCCATGAACAGGTTGCGCGAGCCGATGGTGGTCTCGCCACGGTCCTGGACGGTGCCGCGATGCAGGGTCACGCCTTCGCGGACAACGTTGTCATCGCCCATGACCAGGCGGGTGGGCTCGCCGGCATATTTCTTGTCCTGGCAGTCCTCGCCTACCGAGGCAAACTGGAAGATCCGCGTGCGTGCGCCCAGCACCGTGGGTCCCTTGATGACCACATGGGGGCCGATCCGACTGCCGGGGCCGATTTCCACGTCGGGCCCGATCACGGTGAAGGGCCCCACCTCGACGTCATCGGCGAGACGCGCGGCGGGGTCGACGAGAGCGGTGGAATGTATCAAGCGACCTTCCTCTCGGCGCAGATGATCTCGGCCTCGCAGGCCAGCTCGCCGTCGACGGTCGCCTTGCAGGCAAATTTCCAGATGCCACGCTTCTCGCGAATCACATCCGCACGCAGCTGGAGTCGGTCGCCGGGCATCACCGGTCGCTTGAAGCGCACGTTGTCGCTACCCACCAGATAATAGACATAGCCATCGGCAGGCAGTTTGTTGACGGTCTTGAAGCCGAGGATGCCGCAGGCCTGGGCCAGCGCCTCCAGCACCAGTACGCCCGGCATGATGGGGTGGTGGGGGAAGTGGCCATTGAAGAAGGGCTCGTTGATGCTGACATTCTTGTAGGCAACGATGGATTCACCGAGGGCAATTTCCGTGACCCGATCCACCAGCAGAAAGGGGTAGCGGTGAGGCAGATAGTCTCGAATCTCGTTGATGTCCATTACCATCGTCACGACCTCCAGGGTGTCGGTAGACCCGTCTTCAGGACGGGTGCGAGCCGACGGTCGGGACCGTCGGACAGGCGGTGGATTATAGCGCCCCGGGCGCCACCCTCAACCGTCACGCTCCTTCTCGAGACGCGAAAGCCGCTTGGCGATATCATCGAGCTGCTTGAAGCGTACCGCATTCTTGCGCCACTGCACGTTCTTCATGGCCCCGGTGCCGGAGGAGTACACGCCCGGCTCGTTGATCGAGTTGGTGACAAGACTCATGCCGGTCACCTGAACGCCATCGCAGATCGTCAGATGACCGGAGAGACCGACCCCGCCACCCAGCATGCAGTGTCTACCCACTTTCGTCGATCCGGCAATCCCCACGCAGCCTGCCAAAGCGCTGTGGTCGCCGATCTGCACGTTGTGGGCGATCTGCACCTGGCTGTCGATCTTGACGTCGTTGCCTATCAGGGTATCACCCAGGGCGCCACGATCGATGCTGGAGCAGCTGCCCACCTCAACGTCGTCGCCCAGGACCACACCGCCGAGCTGAGCAATCTTGTGCCAGCGCGAGCCGTCATGGGCGAAACCAAAGCCGTCACCGCCGATCACGCAGCCGCTGTGCAGAATAACTCGCTCACCAATCACGACCCCATGGCAAACGGTGACGTTGGCGTGCAGCCTCGAGCCCGCACCGATCTCTGCGTCTGCCCCGACCACCGAGCCGGAGCCAACGGTAACGTCATCGCCCAATACAGCACCAGCTTCAATCACGGCATTGGCACCCACTTCGACCCGCTCACCCAGGATAACGCTGGCGTCCACCACCGCCGAGGAATGCACGCCGGCGGGCCGGCGTCCCACCAGGGGATCCAGAAGCCGCGACAGGGCGGCATAGCCCAGGTAGGGGTTGTCCAGCTCAAGCCGGGCGGTCGGGCAGGCCTCGCCATGCTGCGACTGCAGCAGTACCGCCGCGGCCCGTGTCTGTGGCAGGTCCTTGAGATAGGCGCGGTTGGCCAGGAAAGCCACCTGATCCGGACCGGCCTCCTTGAGAGTGGCCAGCCCGCTGATGCGGCAATCAGGGTCGCCGACTAACCGGGCGCCGAGAAGGCTGGCCAGTTCACCGAGGGTATAGGTAGGGAGATCGCGTCGGGTCATGGCGAGAGTCCGCTGCAGCCGGCTCAGAACAAGGTATTGAGGATCTGGGTCACTTCACCGGTCAGGTCGGGAAGGTCCTGACTGGAGTGCAGCACGCCTTGGGGCTCGACAAGAACGTCGATGCCATGGCGAGCAATCACCTGCTCCACAGCCTGTTCAAGCCTTGACTCTGCGTCGCTCAGAAAGCGCTGCTCGGCCTCCTGCTGGGACTGCATGATGTTACTGACAAGGCGGTTGAGTTCGGATGCCTTGCGATTGGCCTCCTGGCGTTCACTGTCGGTCAGGCTGCCGGCGCGCTGCTGTAGCTGAGAGAGCTCCTGATCCAGAGCCTGAGCCTGGCGCTGCTGGTTACCGATACGGCCCTCCAGCTCGCTCATGGAACGCTGAGCGGCATCGGTCTGCATCAGTGCCCGCCGCCAGTCCAGCACAGCCACATCGGCGGCCTGTACCGGCAGGGCCAGCATGGCGAGCAAGACGATGCTCAATGCCGCGGTCAATCTACGCATATCAACCTCCTTGTCGGACCGCTCTGCAGCGGCCCGGCTGTCGGATAGGGCGGGATCAGAAGCTCTGGCCCAGCGAGAACTGGAAGAACTGAGTGTCGTCGCCGCTTTCATCGTTGAGGGGTTCGGCAACGCTGAAGGTGAGCGGGCCCACCGGCGTCAGCCAGGAGAGCCCTACACCCACGCTGTAACGCAGATCTCCCAGGTCCACCCCGGAGCTGCACGTGGACGTCGTACCATCGGGTACGTCATAGCAGCTGGTGAGAAAGGTATTGCCCGCATCCAGAAACAGCGAGGTCTGCAGCGAACGGCGGTCCTCGATGAACGGCATCGGGAAAAGCAGCTCGGCGCTGCCCTGCATCAGCACGTTGCCGCCCAGAGTGCGGTCACGCCCGCCGGTCTCTGGCGGCGTGGTGCGCTGCCCCAGAGTGTTGGCGGTAAAGCCGCGCACCGAGCCGAGGCCACCGGCATAGAAATTCTCGTAGAACGGATAGGGATCGCTGCCGACCACGTCGGCATAGCCCACCTCGCCGCTGAACTTCAGCGCCCAGTCCTGGTTGTCGTTGAGAGGAAAGAGCTGTCGGGCCTGGGCGCGCAGCTTGTAATATTCGGCGTCGCTACCGGGCACCGCGGTCTCCAATGACAGGCGCTGGTAGTTGCCGGCGGTGGGCATGATGCCGCGATTGAGGTTATTGCGGGTCCAGCTAGCGGTCAGCTTGAGGGCCTGGGAATCCGACCCCTGGTCCAGGACATACTGCTCGATCTCCTGAGCGGTATCACGATAGGTCTTGATGGACAGATCCTCCACCGCGGCGCCGAAGTTGAGACGGGTAATCTCATTGATCGGATAGCCGAAGTTGATCCCCGCGCCATAGGCGTCGGTAGAATAGGTGGAGATATCGGAATCTTCGTAATCGGTCTCTCGATAATAGAGATTATAGCCGCGGGAAATGCCGTCGAGGGTCCAGTAGGGATCGGTAAAACCAAAGTTGACGCTGGTGAAAGTGTCGCTGCGCTGGGCGCCGACGTTCACCCGGTTGCCGGTCCCCAGGAAATTGCTCTGGGAAAGGCCCACCCCGTAAATGACACCAGCGCTCTGGGAAAAACCAACGCTGGCGGAGATGGAGCCTGAGGGCTGCTCCTCCACGGTGTAGGTGACGTCCAGCTTGTCCGGCTCCCCGGCCACCGGGCGCGTTTCCACATCCACCTCCCGGAAGAACCCCAGTCGCTCGAGGCGCTGGCGGGACTGGGTGATCGACTCGGTCGAGGCGGGTGCTCCCTCCAGTTGGATCATCTCGCGGCGCAGCACCTCGTCCTGAGTGGTGGTGTTGCCCACGAACTCAATACGGCGCACATAGGCGCGACGCCCGGCGTCGATCCGGAAAGCGAGATCGACGGCGTCGCCATCGACGGAAACCTCGGGAATGCCCTCGACGCTGGCGAAGGCAAAACCTTCGGCCCCCAGACGCGCGCGCAGCGCCTCGGAGGAAGTGGTCACATCGCTTCGCGAGAACACCTGGCCCGGTTCCACGGCCAGCAGGTCGCGGGCTTCTCGCTCGCTGATCTGCAGATCACCCGCAAAGCGCACGTCGCCGATGCGGTACTGGCGGCCCTCGTTGACGTTAACGGTAATGAAAATCTGCGACTTGTCAGGACTGATCGAGACCTGGGTCGATTCGACATTGAAGTTGACGTAGCCACGATCCAGATAGAAGGAGCGGAGGCGCTCCAGATCGCCGGCCAGTGCCTCGCGAGAGTACTCATCCCGGGAGAACCAGCCGAAGAGCCGGCCAGGACGATCGTCGAGCTCGAAGACATCGCGCAGGGTGTCATCATCGAAGGCGCGGTTACCGACGAGGTTGATCTGGCGAATGCGTGCCACCGCGCCCTCGTTGATCGTCACGTCGACCTGGACGCGACCTTCATCGATCTCACGCACGCTGGTCTCGATACTGGCGCTGTAGCGGCCCTGCCCCTGGTAGACGCCCTCCAGCTCGCGCTGAATCTCCTCCAGCGTGGAGAGCTGCAACACTTCGCCTTCTGCCAGGCCGGCCTGTCGCAGGCCCTGGCGCAGCTCTTCATCACCAATCTGGCTATTGCCGCTGATGTTAAGGCGGCTGATGGTCGGGCGCTCCACCACCTGGATAATCAGCACGTCGCCGTCGCGAGCGAGGCTGATATCCTCGAACATCCCGGTGGCGAACAGGCTGCGGGTCGCTTCGGCCAGTTCACGGTCATCGACGCGGTCGCGAGCGCTGACAGGGAAGGCGTTGAAGACGGAGGCGGCGGAAACTCGTTGCAAGCCTTCTACACGAATGTCCGAAACCTCGAAGGATTGGGCCTGGGCCGTGCCGGCCCCGACAAGCAGCAGTGCCGCAAGTCCGATGGTCTTGATTTTCATGCAGTCGATTCGCTCGCGTTGATCTGCCAAACCTGTCCAGACAGGCACCATATACATTTGTACGACCCACTGACAAGGCGGGGCCTTGAACCACTAAACGGCACTTCCAGCAAGGAGCGCCAGGGACGAGCCGAAGTGGTAGCCCGTGGACCAGGGTGGGGCCAGGCAGCCTCCAGGCAAGGGGTGATGACGCCCTCGGAGGGCCTGCCCTGCTGCCAGGCTTGTCGACGGGTCCGTCCCGAGCCACCTTGCAATCTGCCGTCGCTCAGGGCGTGCGTCACCATAACCGCATTAGATCAAAATAGATTGCCATCAGCATCAGGGAGCCCACCAGCGCAAGACCGACACGCAGCCCGATCGCCTGAACCTGCTCGGAAACCGGACGTCCGCGGACCACCTCCATGAAATAGTAGAGCAGGTGGCCACCGTCGAGCACCGGAATCGGCAGCAGGTTGAGCACGCCCAGGCTGATAGAAAGGTAGGCCAGGAAGCTGACAAAGCTCTCCAGGCCCGCACGGGCCGAGTCGCCCGATATTTGGGCAATGGTGATCGGCCCCGAGAGGTTCGAGGGCGAGATCAGTCCTACCAGCATCTTGCGAATGGCATCCAGGGTCAGCAGGGTCATCTCACCGGTGCGCGACACCGCCTCACCCACCGCTGCTATCGGGCCGTAGCGGATCTCGCGGAGGGACTCCTCGGGCCACTCCACCGACGCCACCCCGGCGCCGATGTAGCCGATGGACACGCCCTCTTCCAATTCGTTGCGACCGGGGGTGATGGCGAGACTCAGCCGCTCGCCACCCCGGGACACTTCCAGCGTCAGGGCTTCTCCGGGACTGGCACGCACGATATCAACGAAGTGCATCCAGTCATCGACCGGCGTGCCATCCACCGCCAATACTTCATCACCGGATTGCAGGCCGGCGGCGTCAGCGGCCTCACCGGGCATCAACTGTCCCAGCACCGCCGGGAAGGGAGGGCGCCAAGGGGTCACACCAAGGCTTGGCAGCGGCTGGGGCGGGTCCTGGCGCACCAGCCAGTTTTCCACCGGCAGTAGGTACTCGCGAGGATCGGCGGCCGCATCGGCGCGTGCGTCAACGCGCAGTTCACCGCTCATGCCGATGGCGGCGACCAGCTTGAGATTGATCTCATCCCAGCCGCGCACCGTCTCGCCACGCACGGCGACAATCTCCTGCCCCGCAGTGAGCCCGCCGCGATCCGCGGGAGAGCCCGGCTCGACGCTGCCGATCATCGGCGCCACCGCTGTGGTGCCGACCACGAACAACGCCCAGTAGGCGACGATGGCGAGCAGGAAATTGGCGAGGGGACCCGCGACGACAATGGCGATACGCTGCCACACCGTCTTGCGATTGAAGGCCTGGTCAAGCTGCTCTTCAGGCACCGGCGCTTCGCGCTCATCAAGCATCTTGACGTAGCCGCCTAACGGGATAGCGGCCACGACAAACTCGGTACCGTGGCGATCATGGCGAGACCAGATCGGCTTGCCGAAGCCCACCGAAAAGCGTAACACCTTGACGCCGCAGCGCCTGGCCACCCAGAAGTGGCCGAACTCATGAAAGGTAATCAGCAGGCCCAGCACCACGATAACGGCCAGAATATTCTGAATCAGGCCCAAGTCGGTCTCCTCCAGGGATCAGGTGAAATAGGCATCGGCTCAGCGTCCTGCCAGCAAGGCGATAGCGGCACGCCGCGCCCCGGCATCGGCCTCCAGCACCGCCTCGAGGTCGCAGACAGCGTCACACGGCTCGGCGTCCTGCACCCGAGCCACCAGGTCGGCGATGCCGGTAAAGGAGAGCCGACCATCCAGGAAGGCCTCCACCGCCACCTCGTTGGCGGCATTCAGTATCGCTGGCGACGTGCCCCCCGCGGCCATGGCCTCGCGGGCCAGCCTCAGGCAGGGGAAGGCAATCTCGTCAGGTGGCTCGAAGTCGAGCCGCGCCACCTTGAAGAGGTCCAGCGCCGCCACGCCGGCTTCGATGCGATCAGGCCAGCTCAGGCCATAGGCGATAGGCGTGCGCATATCCGGGTTGCCCAGCTGGGCAATCACCGAACCGTCGCTGTAGGCGGCCATGGAGTGAATCACGCTCTGGGGGTGAACCACCACCTGAACCTGGTCGGGTCGCGCATCGAACAGCCAGCATGCCTCGATCAACTCCAGCCCCTTGTTCATCAGGGTGGCACTGTCCACTGAAATCTTGCGGCCCATGGACCAATTGGGATGGGCGCAGGCCTGGTCGGGCGACACCTGTTCCAAGGCTGTCGCCGACCAGCCCCGAAAGGGACCACCGGAAGCGGTCAGCAGCAGTTGCGTCACGCCGTGGCGAGCCAGACCGCCGCGATGTTCAGAAGGTAGACACTGGTAGATGGCATTGTGTTCGGAATCGATGGGCAATAGGGTCGCCCCACTCTTGGCCACCGCCTCCATGAACAGCGCCCCGGACATCACCAGGGCCTCCTTGTTGGCCAGCAGCACACGCTTGCCGGCATGCACCGCAGCGAGCGTGGGCAGGAGCCCCGCAGCGCCAACGATGGCCGACATCACCACGTCCACGTCGCTGGCCTCGGCCACCGCCACCAGGGCTGACGGGCCGCTTTCGACCACGGTGGCCACGTCCGCCTCGGCCAGGCGTGCACGCAACCAGGCGGCATCACCCTCCTCGCCCAGCACCGCCACCGCAGGACGATGGGTGAGGCAGAGCGCCAGCAGCGGCTCGCGTGAGCGATGGGCAGTCAGCGCATGAATACGGTAGCGCTCGGGGTGTCGGGCGATGACGTCCAGGGTGCTGGTGCCGATGGAGCCGGTGGCTCCCAGCACGGTGACCGCCTGTCGACGCTGCCCGCTGTTCTCTGTCGACGCCACCCTAGAGCACCCCCAGCAACAGCAGGGCAAACAGCGGCAGCGCCGCGGTGAGGCTGTCGATGCGATCGAGCACGCCGCCATGGCCGGGCAGCAGTTGGCTGGAGTCCTTGATGCCACGATAGCGCTTGAGCATGCTCTCCAGCAGATCCCCCAGCACCGAGACCAGGGTCACCGCCAGCGTCGCCAGCAGCAGGGCCAGACCGCCCTCGATTCCGAGACGCTGCCAGACGGCGAAGGCCAGGGCCACTAGCGCAGTGGCGACCAGGCCGCCCGCCACGCCTTCCCAGCTCTTGCCGGGGCTCACCCGCGGTGCCAGCTTGCGATGACCGAAGGCACGACCGGCAAAGTAGGCGCCAATATCGGCACACCACACCAGCAGCAGCACGAAGAGTAACCACGCGGCGCCGGTATCGCGCAACACATTGAGCCCCACCCAGGCCGGCAGCAGCACCCACAGGCCCATGGCCAGTCGCCGAGGGGACGACTGCCACTGCTCTCCCCTGGCCGGGTAGTGAACGACCCAGTAAAGATTGACCAGCCAACCGGCAACCCCCAGCCACAGCGGCCAGGCGGCCAGAACCGCGCCGCTTAGCCACAGTATCAACATGGCCACAGCCAGCACGCCCACCAGCAGCAGGCGGTAGTCGCGCCGGCGGATACCTGCCAGATTGGTCCATTCCCAACCGGCCAGCAGCACGACCCCCGCCGTGAAAAGGGCAAAAAAGCTGCCGGAAAGGCCGAACAGGCCGGCCAGCATCAGCGGGGCCAACCAGGCGGCGGTAATGATGCGCTGTTTAAGCACCTTGTTGCGCCTCGATCTGTTCGTCAGTCATGCCGAAGCGACGCTGGCGTCGCTGAAAGTCGTCCAGCGCCAGATCGAAGGCATCAGCGTCGAAGTCGGGCCACAGGCAGGGGGTAAAGTGAAGCTCGGCATACGCCAGCTCCCAGAGCACGAAGTTGGAAATGCGCTGCTCACCGCTGGTACGGATGCACAGGTCCACCGACGGCACATCGGCCAGGCTCAACTCGTCGGCGAAGGCGGCTTCATTGATTGCTGCGGGATCGAGCTCACCGGCGGCAACGCGCTCCCCCAGGCGGCGTGCTGCCCGAGCCAGGTCCCAATGCCCACCGTAGTTGGCGGCGATCACCAGATGCAGGCGGGTGTTATCGCGGGTCTTGGCTTCGGCCCGGGCGATATGTTTCCTGATCGACTCAGAGAAGGCGGAAAGGTCACCGATCACCGAGAGGCGAATACCATTCGCATGGAGTTTTGTTACCTCACGCTTGAGCGCCAGCAGGAACAGCTCCATCAGCGCGCTTATCTCGGCCCGGGGGCGCTTCCAGTTCTCGCTGGAGAACGCGAACAGGGTCAGGGTCTCGACCCCGCGCTCGGCAGCCCGGCGGATGGTGGCACGAACTGCCTCCACGCCGGCATGATGGCCACGCACGCCAGAAAGACCGCGAGCTCTCGCCCAGCGGTTGTTGCCATCCATGATGATCGCCACATGGCGTGGCAGCACGCCCCCCGGGGTGGCGAGCATGCCTTCCGAGGCGCGGGGATCTGAGGTAGGCGGTGACGTCATGGGGTCTCGCATCGGGGGAGTGGGGTCTCAAGACGAGAGGCCGCCCTCCTGGCGGCCTCACGACGCTCCTCAGATCTGCATCAAGTCATGTTCCTTGGACTCCAGCATCTTGTCGATCTCGGCGATGTACTTGTCGGTAAGCTTCTGAATCGCATCCTCGGCCTGATGCTGCTCATCCTCGGAGATCTCCTTGTCCTTGAGCAGCGACTTGGTATCACCGTTGGCATCGCGACGCACGTTGCGCACGGCTACCCGGGCATGCTCGGCCTCAGCGCGAGCTTGCTTGATGTAGCCCTTGCGCGTCTCCTCGGTGAGCATCGGCATCGGCACGCGGATGTTGTTGCCGGCGGTCGATGGGTTCAGACCCAGATCGGAGGTCATGATGGCCTTCTCGACCTTGGGCACCATGCTCTGCTCCCAGGGCACCACCGAGAGGGTACGGGCATCCTCGGTGTTGATGTTCGCCACCTGGTTCAGAGGCACCTGACTGCCGTAGTAATCCACGGTAACCGAATCCAGGATACTGGAGTGGGCACGCCCGGTCCGGATCTTGTTCAGGTTGCCTTGAAGAGCTTCAACGCTCTTCTTCATGCGGGCTTCCGCATCCTTCTTGATGTCATTGATCACGATATCAACCTCTGTCTATCAGCGTGCCTTCCTCGCCGCCCACCACCAGATTGAGCAGGGCGCCCGGCTTGTTCATATTGAAGACGCGGACCGGCATGTCATGGTCACGCACCAGGCAGATGGCGGTCAAATCCATGATGCCAAGCTTCTGGTCCAGAGCATCGTCATAGCTGAGCTGATCGTACTTGACTGCGTCAGCGTGCTTGACCGGGTCCTTGTCGTAGACTCCATCCACCTTGGTGGCCTTGACCACCACGTCGGCGTCGATCTCGATCCCGCGCAGGCAGGCCGCGGAGTCGGTGGTAAAGAAGGGGTTGCCCGTTCCGGCGGAGAACAGTACCACATCCCCGGAGGTCAGATAGCGGATGGCGGTGCGGCGATCGTAGTGTTCCACCACACCGCTCATCGGGATGGCAGACATCACCCGCGAACGGATATTGGAGCGCTCCAGCGCATCGCGCATGGCCAGGGCATTCATCACCGTGGCCAGCATGCCCATATGATCGCCCGTAACCCGATCCATGCCCGCCGCGTGCAGGGCGGCACCGCGAAACAGGTTGCCGCCGCCGACCACGATACCGACCTGCACCCCGATCCCTACCAGCTGGCCGATCTCCAGGGCCAGGCGATCCAGCACCTTGGGATCGATGCCAAACTCGGCATCGCCGGTCAACGCCTCGCCGGAGAGCTTGAGCAGGATTCGCTTGTACTTCGACTTGTCGGAGCGGGCCTTGGGCGGCGTCTCGACGTGATCGGTGGTAGGCATGGTATCTCCTGGGCATCAGCGGTGGCATGTCGGGCGGCCGGTGTTGCGGCCGGATACGCGAAGGCGTGCGCTCATGCGCACGCCATCATCCTGCGGGAACCTCTGGCCTCAGCTGCGCTTGGCCTGCTCCATCACTTCCTTGGCGAAATCGACCTCTTCCTTCTCGATGCCCTCGCCCACTTCGAAGCGCGTAAAGCCGAGGACCTCGCCGCCGGCCGCCTTGACGAATTCGGCCACACTCTGATCCGGATTCTTGACGAAGGGCTGCTCGGTCAGGCTGACTTCGGCCAGGTACTTCTTCAAGCGACCCTGGACCATCTTCTCGGCGATATTCTCGGGCTTGCCGGCCATATCGGGCTGGGCGAGGATGATCTCCTTCTCCTTGTCCAGCTGCTCCTGAGGCATGTCCTCGGGGCGGGCCACGGTCGGGTTGATGGCCGCGACATGCATGGCGACGTCCTTGGCCACTTCGGCGTTGCCGCCCTTCAGCACCGTCAGCACGCCGATACGGCCGCCGTGGACGTACTCACCCACCAGGCCATCCTCGTCGGCCTCAACGACAACACTGCGGCGCACGCCGATGTTCTCACCGATCTTCTGCACCAGCTGTTCGCGAGCCGTCTCGAGGTCACCTGACATGACCGCGGCCACGTCTTCGCTCTTGGCAGCGAAGAAGGCATCGACAATTTTGGTGGCGAAGTCCTTGAAGTTATCATCGCGAGCGACGAAGTCAGTCTCGGAGTTGATCTCGACCATGACGCCGTAGCTGCCATCGTCTGCCACGCGGGTCACCACGGTGCCCTCGGCGGCGGTGCGGTCGGCCTTCTTGGCGGCCTTGAGACCGGAGCTCTTGCGCAGGTTCTCGATGGCGACCTCGATGTCACCGCCGGTTTCGGTGAGGGCCTTCTTGCATTCCATCATGCCGAGCCCGGTACGCTCGCGCAGTTCCTTGACCTGGGAGGCGCTGATAGCTGCCATGGGGTTTACCTCTGAATCTATTTGTCAACGGATGGCGGACCCGTCGCTGGGACGAATCCGGCGAATACTGAGAAAAAAGGGGGCCGCGGCCCCCTTCTCATCCAGCCGGCTTACCTGGCACCAGCTTGTGTGCCAACGGCCACCGACCAGACGGGCCGCGATCACTCGGCGGCGCTGTCGCTTTCCTGAACGGCTTCGTCGGTGACTTCGACGAATTCATCGGGGCGACCTTCCTTCGCACGGGCACAGGCGTCGGCGATGGCCTTGACGTAGATCTGGATAGCGCGGATGGAGTCATCGTTGCCCGGAATCACATAATCGACACCGTCCGGATTGGAGTTGGTGTCCACCACGCCGATGACCGGGATACCCAGCTTGTTCGCCTCGTTGATGGCGATGCGCTCGTGGTCCACGTCGATCACGAACAGGGCGTCAGGCAGACCACCCATCTCCTTGATACCACCGATGGAGCGCTCGAGCTTGTCCTGCTCGCGAGTCGCCATCAGGACTTCCTTCTTGGTCAGCTTCTCGAAGGTGCCGTCCTCGCGCATGGTCTCGAGGTCGCGCAGCCGCTTGATGGACTGGCGGATGGTCTTGTAGTTGGTCAGCATGCCGCCCAGCCAGCGGTGGTTGACATAGGGCTGACCGGCGCGCTTGGCCTCTTCCTTGATGATCTTGCTGGCGCTGCGCTTGGTGCCAACGAACATGACCTTGTTGTTGGACGCGGCCATCTTCTCGACCACGTCAATGGCCTCGTTGAGGGCCGGCAAGGTATGCTCGAGGTTGATGATGTGGATCTTGTTACGGGCGCCGAAGATGAACTTGCTCATCTTCGGATTCCAGTATTTGGTCTGGTGACCGAAGTGAGCGCCTGCCTTGAGCAGGTCACGCATATTGACGTGTGCCATGGATGACTCCTGGAAAATCGGGTTAGGCCTCCACGCACCCCATGGATCCGACCGCCGCATCATCGCGAGATGACCACGACAGCACCCGGGACCATGTGCCGGTGCGTGTGTGATTTCAAGGCGTTGCATTGAATTAAGCCGCCCTGGCGCCGATCTTCGTATGGCCCTCACGGCGACGTGTCGACGTGGGTGAGCGATGAAAGACGGGCGATTGCAGGGAGACGCGCAGCTTTATACCATGGATCATGCGCAAGTTGAAGTCGCCAGGGCGACCCCACCTCCTACCTCTCGAGATTCCATGAACGTACCCATCAAGACGCCCGACGAGATCGAGAAGATGCGCGAAGCCGGCCGCCAGGCCGCCAGTGTGCTGGAAATGATCACCCCTTTCGTCAAGGCTGGCATCACCACCGGCGAGATTGACCACCGCTGCCACGCCTATATCGTCGACGAGCTGGGCTCCACCCCCGCCCCGCTGAACTACCACGGTTTTCCCAAGTCGGTGTGCACCTCCATCAACCATGTGGTGTGCCACGGCATCCCCGACGACAGCAAGACGCTGAAGAAGGGTGACATCATGAACCTGGACATCACCGTGAAGACTGCTGACGGCTATCATGGCGACTCCAGCATGATGTTCGTGATCGGCGAGACCATCCAGGGTGAGCGACTATGCCGCGTCACCCAGGAGTGCCTGTACCGCAGCATCGCCCGGGTGCGCCCGGGCGCGCGCCTCTCAGAGCTGGCCCGCGCCATCCAGAGCCATGCCGAGGCCAGCGGCTACTCGGTAGTGCGTGACTTCTGCGGCCACGGCATCGGTGCCGGCTTCCACGAGGAGCCCCAGGTGCTGCACTACGACGGCTACGCCCCCGAGGCAGATATCGAACTGGCTGCCGGCATGTGCTTTACCATCGAGCCAATGATCAACGTCGGCGACTCTCGCACCAAGGTATTGCGCGACGGCTGGACCGCCATCACCAAGGACCGCAGCCTCTCCGCTCAGTGGGAGCACACTCTGCTGGTGACAGAGACCGGCGTCGAGGTGCTCACCGCGCGCCGCGACGAAGACCTCTCCTTCCTCGAGCGCTGACACCATGCTGCTCCATCATTATCGCTTCTCCCCCGACGAGAGCCTGTTCGACGCAGACGCCTTCCGCGCCGAACTGGCAGGCAGCCGCTCGCCCATCGCCCCCTTCAAGGCGGCGCTGCGCGAGATCCAGGACCGACTCGACGGGCGCTTTCGGGAAGGTGCCGACATCCGCGATCTGATTCATGGCCGCGCCTGGTGCCTGGACCAGCTGCTGACGGTGGCCTGGGAGCAGCATGATTGGCCCGACGGCGGCGTGGCACTGCTGGCGGTGGGCGGCTACGGCCGAGGTGAGCTGCACCCCCACTCTGACGTCGATCTTCTGTTGTTGCTCGAGCACGACGACGATGCCCCCTACCGGGAGTCACTGACCGCCTTTATCACCTTCCTGTGGGACATCGGCCTGGAGATCGGCCACAGCGTCAGGTCGCTATCCGACTGCGAACGCGAGGCCGAGGCCGACGTCACGGTGATCACCAACCTCCTGGAGAGTCGCACCGTCGCCGGCCCGGAACGGCTGCGCACGGCCATGCAGGCGCGCCTCGCGCCCGCGCGGCTGTGGCCCGCCGACCGCTTCTTCGAAGCCAAGTGGCAGGAGCAGATCAGCCGCCACCATCGCTTCAACAATTCCGAGTACCACCTCGAGCCCAACATCAAGAGCTCCCCCGGGGGCCTGCGCGACATCCAGATGATTGGCTGGGTGGCCAAGCGCCACTTCGGCAGCCAGCGCTACGAGGACCTGGTCGCCAACGGCTTCATGAACGACCCCGAGCTACGCATCCTCAGCCAGGGCCAGGCGTTCCTGTGGCAGGTGCGCTACGCCCTGCATATGCTCACCGGACGCGCCGAGGACCGCCTGCAGTTCGACCACCAGCGCACTATCGCCGAGCTGTTCGGTTTCCGCGACAGCCCCGAGCGGCTGGCCGTTGAACAGTTCATGAAGCGCTACTATCGCCACGTGACGGCGCTGGCCGGGCTCAACGATATGCTGTTGCAGCACTTCGACGAAGCGATCCTCCACGCCGGCGAGGAGCTCGAGACCACCGCGCTCAACGACCGCTTCGAGATCCGCGGCGGCTATATCCAGGCCCGCTCGCGCACCGTCTTCCGGGACCGTCCCTCGGCCCTGCTGGAGCTCTTCCTGCTGATGGCGGAGCATCCGGAGATCGAGGGCGTTCGCGCCGACACCATTCGCCTGATCCGCGACCACCGCCATCTGATGGATGACCTCTACCGGGACGACGTGCGTCACCAGAGCCTGTTCATGGAACTGCTGCGCTCAGGTGGCAATGTGGCGCGCCAGCTCCGCCGCATGAACCGTTACGGGGTGCTGGGCAAGTATCTGCCGGAGTTCGGCCGCGCGGTGGGGCTGATGCAGCACGACCTTTTTCATATCTACACGGTCGACGCTCACACCCTGCGGCTGCTGAAGTGTATCCATGGATTCCGCAAGCCCGAGGCCCGCGAGACCTTCCCGGTCGCCGCCGCCCTGATTCACCAGCTGCCCAAGCTGGAGCTGCTGTGGATCGCCGGGCTGTATCACGACATCGGCAAGGGTCGCGGCGGCGACCATTCGATCCTCGGCGCCCGGGACGTCGAGGTCTTTGCCGAACGCCACGGCCTGTCGACCCGCGACACTCGCCTGGTGAGCTGGCTGGTGGAACATCACCTGACCATGTCGATGGTGGCACAGAAGCGCGACACCACCGACCCCGACGTGATTGCCGATTTCGCCCGTCTGGTGGGCGACGAGACCCGCCTCGACTACCTCTATGTCCTCACCGTGGCCGACATCAACGCCACCAACCCGACACTGTGGAACGGTTGGCGCGCCTCGCTGTTGCGCCAGCTCCATGCCGAGACCAAGCGCGCCCTGCGCCGCGGCCTCGAGAACCCGCTGGAGCGAGACGACTGGGTCAACGAGACCCGCGGTGAGGCGCTCTCGCTGCTGGCCGCGGTAGGCGCCGACATGGCCAGCGTGGAGCACCTCTGGGAGTCGCTCGGCGAGGAGTACTTCCTGCAGTACGCCCCCAGCGAGATCGCTTGGCAGACCCAGGGCATCCTGGCTCACGGCGGCAGCCAATTGCCGCTGATCCTGATCAGCGCCCCGGTCGACAACATGGCCGAGGGCGGCACCAAGGTCTTTATCCACACCCGCTCGGTGGACGACCTCTTCGCCGCCACCGCCGCGGCCCTGGACCAGCTCGGCCTCTCCATCCACGATGCCCGCATCGCCACCTCCAGCAGCAACTGGACGCTCAACACCTTCATCGTGCTCGACGACCATGGCCAGGCGATACGCGACCCCGCCCGCATCGAGGAGATACGCGCCCATCTGGTAGAAGAACTCGATGATCCTGACGACTACCCGCAGATCGTCACCCGCCATACGCCGAGGCAGCTGCGCCACTTCCGGGTACCCACCGAAGTGATCATCGAGCAGGATCCGGCCAATGAGCGTACCCTGCTGGAGTTGATCGCCCCCGATCGACCCGGCCTGCTGGCCCGGGTCGGGCAGATCTTCATGGAGCAGGACATCGCCCTCTCCGCCGCCAAGATCGCCACCCTGGGCGAGAAGGTGGAGGACGTCTTCTTCATCACCGACAAGACCGGGCGGCCGCTCGTCGACCCCGAACGCCAGGCGCAGCTGCGCCAACGGCTGGTGGAGGTGCTGGATGTCTCTGGCTAGGCCCGTTTGAGGCCTACCCCGGGCTTCCCTATAATCAAGTCCCTTCCGATCACGACGCCGATCCACCACAACGACGCCCGAGGCCACGGCCGACGAGGCGCGCCTGGATACCCATGAACCCCGATCTCGACGCCCTCAAGCCCTACCCCTTCGAGAAGCTCGCCGACCTCAAGGCCGGCGTGACGCCCCCCGCGGGGCTGTCCCATATCCCGCTGACCATCGGCGAGCCTCAACACGCCCCCTACCCCGCCGCGCTGGCCTCCCTGATCGAGCATCAGGCAGAATTCGCTCGCTATCCGGCCACCGCCGGACTCCCGGCGCTGCGCGCGGCCATCGCCGGCTGGGCGGCTCGGCGCTTCGGCCTCGCGGGTCTCGATCCCGAGGACCAGGTGCTGCCGGTGAACGGCACCCGGGAGGCGATCTTCGCCTTCGTCCAGGCCGCACTGGATCGCACCCGCCCCGCCCGGGTGGCGGTGCCCAACCCCTTCTATCAGATCTACGAGGGCGCCACCCTGCTGGCCGGAGGGGAACCGCTCTATCTGGACTGCAGCGCCGAAAGCGGCTTTCGCCCCGACTTTGACGCCGTGCCCGCTGCCACCTGGCGTGAAGTGCAGATCGTCTTTATCTGCTCGCCAGGCAATCCCACCGGCGCGGTGACCCCCCTGGTCGAGTTCGAGAAACTGATCGCCCTGGCCGATGAACACGACTTTCTCATCGCCTCGGACGAGTGCTATTCGGAACTCTATCTGGACGAAGCGAGCCCACCGCCGGGGCTGCTGGAGGCCTGCGCATCGCTTGGCCGCCACGACTACCGGCGCTGCCTGGTGTTCCACTCGCTCTCCAAGCGCTCCAACCTGCCGGGGCTGCGCTCCGGCTTTGTGGCCGGTGATGCCGCGCTGATCGCTCCCTTCAAACGCTATCGGACCTACCATGGCTGTGCCATGGCCCTGCCGGTGCAGCACGCCTCGATCACCGCCTGGCATGACGAAGCCCATGTGCGCGCCAACCGCGACGCCTACCGCGAGACGTTCGCCGCGGTCACCGAGATCCTGGCCCCGGTGATGACGTTTCCCACCCCCGAGGCGAGCTTCTACCTGTGGCCGGCGGTGCCCGACGGCGACGACGAGCGCTTCACCCGGGCGCTCTACGCCGAGGAACACGTCAGCGTGCTGCCGGGTAGCTACATGGGGCGCCCTGGTGCCAACGGCATCAATCCCGGCGCCGGGCGACTGCGCCTGGCGCTGGTCGCCGAGGTGCAAACCACCGTGGAGGCGGCCCGCCGCATTCGTCGATTCATCGAGAGGAGTCTGTGATGTTCACCCTTTACGGCATCAAGAACTGCGACACCTGCCGCAAGGCCCGCAAGGCGATGGACGGCTCCGGCATTCCCTATCAGTATCACGACCTGCGCGAGGATGGCCTCTCCGCCGCGCTGCTCGAACATATCCTCGATAAGATGCCGGTGGTGGAGGCCGTCAACAAGCGCAGCACCACCTGGCGCAACCTCCCGGATGAGGACAAGCAGGAGGTCGACGCCAACAAGGCCCGCGAGCTGCTGCTCGCTCATCCCACCCTGCTCAAGCGTCCTCTGCTCGACACCGGCGAGGAGATCATTATCGGCTACCGCGACGGCGACTACGACAACCTGACCGGCTAGACCACCCCCGAACACACCGCCGGGCCGCCTGGCAGGCGGCCTGCCCCCTCTCGATACGCCATCTCCACAAGGACACAGACATGCTCAGCTTTGCACTCGGCATCGGCACCCAGAACACCCAGGGCGACTGGCTGGAAATCTACTATCCGGCTCCGCTGCTGAATCCCGACGACGGCCTGATCGAGGCGATCAAGCAGGTGCTGGACGTACCCGCCGGCAACGCCGCAGTGAGTTTCCTGCCCGAACAGTGTGCCGGCCTGGCCAACGCCCTTCGCCAGGCCGGCCATGTCGACCAGGCGGAGCTGGCCGAATCGCTGGCCGCCAGCACCCGCCCACTGGTGGCCATGCTCCTGTCTCAGGACACCCCGCCCCAGAGTGCACCCGAGGTCTACCTCAAGCTGCATCTGCTCTCCCATCGCCTGGTCAAGCCCCACGACCTCGACCTCACCGGCATGTTCGGCCTGCTGCGCAACGTGGCCTGGAGCAGCGAAGGTCCCATCGACATCGAGGAGCTGCCCGCTCGTCGCCTCAAGGCGCGCCTCGCCGGCCGCCCCCTCTCCGTGGACTGCGTCGACAAGTTCCCCAAGATGACCGACTACGTGGTGCCGGGCGGCGTACGCATTGCCGACACCGCCCGGGTGCGCCTGGGCGCCTATCTGGGCGAGGGCACCACCGTGATGCACGAAGGCTTCGTCAACTTCAACGCCGGCACCGAGGGCCCCGGCATGATCGAGGGCCGGATCTCCGCCGGCGTGATGGTCGGCAAGGGCTCGGATCTTGGCGGCGGCTGCTCCACCATGGGCACCCTGTCCGGCGGTGGAAACATCGTCATCAAGGTGGGCGAGGGCTGCCTGATCGGCGCCAACGCCGGCATCGGCATCCCGCTGGGCGACCGCTGCACCGTGGAGGCGGGCCTCTACCTGACCGCCGGCGCCAAGATCGCCCTGCTCGACGACCAGGGCCAGGAGGTCAAGACCGTGGCTGCTCGAGAACTGGCCGGACAGGACGACCTGCTGCTGCGTCGCAACTCCAGGAACGGCCGCATCGAGTGCCTCACCAACAAGAGCGCCATCGCGCTCAACGAGGCACTGCATGCCCACAACTGATCCGTCCGGTCTTTCCCCGACCCTGCAGCTCGCCTTCGACCTGCTCCGGCGCCCCTCGGTCACGCCGGACGACCTGGGCTGCCAGGCCCTGATGATCGAGCGCCTCGCGGCGCTCGGCTTTCACATCGAGCGCCTGCCCTTCGGTGACGTGGAGAACTTCTGGGCCACCCGCGGTCACCACGGCCCGCTGCTGGCCTTTGCCGGCCATACCGACGTGGTGCCCAGCGGCCCTCATACCCGCTGGGACTTCCCCCCCTTCGAGCCCTGCATCGACGATGATGGCATGCTCAGGGGTCGCGGCGCCGCCGACATGAAAGGCAGCCTGGCAGCCATGGTCACCGCTGCAGAGCGCTTCGTGGCGGCCCACCCCGACCACCACGGCCAGATCGGCTTTCTGATCACCTCCGACGAGGAGGGGCCCGCGGTGGATGGCACCCGCGCCGTGGTCGAGCACCTGCGCGAGCGCCACGAGCGACTCGACTACTGCATCGTCGGCGAGCCCTCCTCCACCGCCCGGCTGGGCGATGTGATCAAGAACGGTCGGCGCGGCTCTCTGGGGGGGGTACTTCACGTCCGGGGCGTGCAGGGCCATGTGGCCTATCCCCACCTGGCGCGCAATCCCATCCATCAGGCGCTGCCGGCCCTGGACGCGCTGGCCCGTGAACACTGGGACGGCGGCAACGACTTCTTCCCGGCCACCAGCTTTCAGGTGTCCAATATCCGCTCCGGGACCGGCGCCACCAACGTTATCCCCGGCGAGGTGGAGGTGGTGTTCAACTTCCGCTTCTCCACCGAGCTGACCCACGAACGGCTGCGGGAGCGCACCACCGCGATCCTCGATGCCCATGGGCTCGAGTATCATCTGGACTGGACGCTGAACGGTGACCCCTTCCTCACCGCCGAGGGTGAACTGGTCGAGGCGGCTGTCCTCGGCGTAGAGGAAGTGATGGGGCATCGGCCCGAGCTCTCCACCTCGGGGGGCACGTCAGATGGCCGCTTTATCGCCACCCTGGGCAGCCAGGTGGTGGAACTGGGTCCGCTCAACGCCACCATCCACCAGGTCAACGAGCGTATCCGTGCCTCCGACCTGGACGCGCTGAGCCGGGTCTACGAGGCGATCCTGAAGCACCTGTTCATCCACGGCAGTGCCCAACCCTGAGGCCGATATGACATCCGATCGCCAACCGCGCTACCCCGATATCGAGATCTACCTGGCCAAACCTCCCCTGGACGCTCTCAACCAGTGGCTCGGCGCCGCCATCGGCGCCGAGCCACTGGCACCCGCCGGCAAGGGCCAATGGCGCACTCTCGGGCATCACGACGGTGCGGACATCCCGGTACTGCTGGTAGAGAAAGCCGCCGACGGCTTCACCAGCCTGTGGTTCGACAGCTCTCATACCCCCTGGGAGAGCGATGCGGACTGCGCGCGAGCCGCCGCTCAGCTGGGCTGCGAGGTGCGCTGTTCGCTGGGGAGCTGGCACCCCGGCGACGACCCGGACCGTTTCCTGCAGCTACTGCCCGACGGTAGCGAGGCCGAGATCGACTGGCCGGATTCAAGGCATTGACGCCTGGCCCCTCTCAAAAACAGCGCCCCGCGAAT
>JBNJLE010000005.1:0-193575 GCA_051751685.1 Pseudomonadota bacterium
GATGGTGCGGATGAGAGGACTTGAACCTCCACGCCCGAAGGCACCAGGACCTAAATCCTGCAAGGGTAATGGGTGCTGAGTGAATTGTATTTAAAATCATTATGTTGCACGCCGGGCGCTTCGGTTTCATGTGACAAATGGGCAATGCTAGGCAACACAGGTCACACCGTGTGTAGATGGTGTGGCACATTCTGGTCACAAGGAAATCTTTGTCAACCTTATTGGATTGCTAAGGTTTACTTTGCGCAGGCAATAATCCCGGTTGCCGTTCCCGGTAGCTGTCTTGGAAGGAATGAGTTTGCTTACGCGTGACTGTCTTGCATCACGCTCGAGAAATCGCCCGGATGGTGTAGAGCAGCTGCACATAGCCATCCTTGGTGGCCTCACCTGGCAGCACGACGGAGGACAACGCATGCCATTCATCCTCGCGGACGTTCAGTGCCTGGACAAGCGACTGGTCCATGGCCAGTTCCCGCAAGCCGGCCGGTGCGGCGTAGCTGCCCATGATCTCCTGGCGCGTATCGCCCGCGGGTTCGGGCTGGGCACCGTAGTTCCCGGTCCTGTCGCCCACGTCGGTACCGGTCAGGTACTCCATGGTGACCCCGAGCGCATCGGCGGCCTTCCTCAGCAGCTCGGGCGACAGCCCACGCGAGCCTCGCTCGACATGCGAGATATGACTCTGTTCAATGCCGGAGCGCTTGGCGAGCTCTTGCTGGGTCAGCCCCTTGGCGTGCCGCGCAGCCCGGAACCGGTTGGATACCACTTCCATGGATCGGCCATGTCGTTGACTTGATGAATCCCATTATGAGGGAGGCGCATTTTTTTGTCTGCGATTATGACTATATGACTTCGAATATGACCCGATGTGCGGAGGATTGGTGATGAATATCAGGAAAGCTCGCAAGGCGGCCGGCCTCACCCAGATCGAACTGGCGCAACGCGTCGGCTGTGACCAGAGCATGATCAGCCGCATCGAGCAGGGCAAGCGCCCAGTGACGGTGGACATGCTCAAGATCATCGCGCGGGCGGTCGGCATGCCGCCCGAGGCCCTGCTGGCCGACGATCCCGAGGTGGCCTGATGACTGCCCCGGCTTTCGCATGGATGCCGATGTCGGCCTTCACGGACAGACGGCTGGGCGCCAGGGATCTGCGCGTGCTCGGTGTGCTGTATGCCCATGCGGGGGCCGAGCGCACCTGCTGGCCGGCGGTGGCGACCCTGGCCGAGTTGACCGGGATCGATCGGCGGGATGTGCAGCGCACGATCCGGCGCCTGGAGGTCTTCGGCTGGCTGACGGTCGAGGTCGGGGGCGGTCGCGCCTCGTCCTCGCGCTATCGGTTGCACTCGGGGGCTGCCACCGGTCCTGCAGAAAGGGCGGGTGATTCCACCGCAGGTGAATCGCCACAAACGGCGGGCGAACCACCCGCGGTAAGCCAGCAAAGGGCGGGTGATTCAACCGCGGTTGATTTACCACAAACGGCGGGTGGTTCGCCCGCTGAATCATCGGAAAGGGCGGGTGATTTACCCCAGAAAGGGCGGGTGATCTGCCACGAAAAGGCGGGTGATTTACCCGCCCGAACATACCAGAACATACCAGAGAACATAAAACCCCTCTCTTGCGCATCGGCTGCGCCGAGCGCGTTCGGGAACGACACCTGCGATCTGCTCGGTGATCCGGAGGCGACGCCGCAGGCCAGGGGCGAGAGCAGCGAAGCTGCTCGGATGGGGGACTTCGCGGGGTTCTGGGAGGCCTACCCCCGACGGCGCGGCAAGGCGGATGCGCGCAAGGCGTGGCAGGCGCTGAAGCCCGATGCCGCTCTGCTTGAACGGATCCTCGTCGCCCTGGCGCAGGCCCGAGCCTCGCCGGACTGGCGACGCGAAGGGGGCCGTTTCATCCCGTACCCCGCGACCTGGCTGCGTCGCCGGGGGTGGGAGGACGAACTGGAACCCGACATCGAACCGCTGCCGGCGGATGGCGCCTCACGCCACGGCGAGGGGCAACGCATCAACGGCACCCTGGCCGCGCTGGATTCCCTGTTTCGAGGAGGACAGGACCATGCAGAACACGACATTTCAGACCGGCATGGCGTACCTGTCAGCCGCCTATGGCACTGAGCTGTGCCGGGAGCGACTGGCGGTCTACTGGGATCAGCTCCACCCCCTGGTGGACGACGCGTTTCTGGCCGCCGTGAAGACCCATGTGGCGGTCGGACAGCGCTTTCCGACCGTGGCCGAGCTGCGCGAGCTGTACCGCCAGCAGTGCCTGCCGCAGTCCCGGGTGCACCGGCTGCCGCCACCGCGTCGCGCCGATGCCGAGCAGGCCCGCCGGGTGCTGGACGATCTCAAGGGCCAGGTGAGGAGGGCGCGCCCATGAATCTCAGCGAACACCAGGAGCAGGTCGCCCTGTTCAAGTGGGCCGAGTACGCGGTCGGGCGCTGGCCGGTGCTCGATTTGCTCTACGCGATTCCCAACGGCGGCATGCGCCCCGCGAAGGAGCGCACCGACAAGCGCGGCCGCCGGGTGCGCTACTCGGTGGAGGCGCAGAAACTGCGCGCCGAGGGCGTAAAGACCGGCGTGCCGGATATCTGCCTGCCGGTGGCGAGCGGTGCGTTCCACGGCCTGTACATCGAGATGAAGACCCGTACCGGCAGCCCGTCGGAGGCCCAGCGCCGCTGGATCGCCGCCCTGATCCGGCAGGGCTACCGCGCCGAGGTCTGCCACGGCTGGGAGCAGGCGCGCGCCGTCATCGAGGACTATCTGGGGTCGGCGCCAAGCGCCGTCTCCCCGACACCGCCGGGTGCCCCGGCGGATTACCCCGCCCCGCGCCCCGAGCGACTGGGCCCCCGCGAAGCCGAGAGGATGACACCATGACCACCCACACCACCCCCGATGCCGCCCGCGGCGACGCCGCCATGATCCACATCAGCGCCGATGGCCAGACGATCCCGGTCGACGCCCGCGTTGAAGACCTGACCACCAAGGTCAAGAAGATCACCACCACCGACGAAGGCAAGCTGCAGATCGTCCTCGAGGCCGAGGGCATGGACCACGAAGCCCTGGCCCAGGTGAAGGAGCTGCTGGTCCTGCAGCAGTCCTCCCTGGTGCTGGTGAGCATGACCCCGGTGCAACGGGAGCTGTTCGGATGATCCGCGTCACGGCGCTGGCGGCCGCCGTCACCCTGTTCGTCCCGAGTGTCGTGCTCGCCGCGCCGCTCGATGACGCCATCGCCCTGGTGCAGCGCGCCCACCCGGTGCTGCAGGCCCAGCAGGCGCAGTACCGCGAAACGACCCGGCAGCGCGACTGGTCGAGCGACATCACCCTGGGCTGGACGGAGCGAGGCACCGCCGAGGGCGGGGCCGCCGGCCCCAACGCCGGCATCCGGGTGTCGATCCCGCTGTTCGACCGCAGCCATGAACTTCGCTCCGCCGAGGCGCGCAGTGGCTGGATGCTCTCCCGGGATGGCGTGCTCACCGGCTTCCTGGCCAGCGTGGCGGAGCTCGAGGCGATGATGTTCGAGCTTCACGAGGCCGAGCGCATGCGTGACTTTCGCCGCGACCGGCTGGAGTACCAGCAGCGCCAGGTCGAGGAGGGCATCGCCGAGCCGGACACCCTGTGGCCGGTGGCCGAGGCCATGGAGCAGGCCGACCTGGCCTACGCCGCCCGCCAGCGCCGCAGCGAGACCCTGCGCGAGCATATCGCGCGCGAGTTCGGAGGTGGTCAGTGGACGACGTTACGGGATTTGTTGGCCGATCACGCGAATCGGATGCGGCCCTGACGGCGATCCGGCGCGGCGCCAATGTGCTGGTCCATGGCCGCGCCGGCATCGGCAAGTCGGCCTTCCTGCGCCATCTGCGTGGCCAGCTGGACGACAGCGAACCCCCGGTGGTGTTCGTGCCCGCCGGCACCACCAAGTCATCGCTGCTCGAACTGGCCCGGCAGATCCACGAACGCTGCGGCCTTGCGGTGCCCGAGGCGCTGCTGCCACCGAGGACACTGGCGAGGGCCAGGCGCGAGGGCAGCCTGCCGTGGAACGATCTGGTGCGCCCGCTGCGTCGCCTGCCGGTGTCTGACACCGTGGCATTGCTGGAGAACAGCCTGCGGCGGCGGCGCTTCCTGGTGCTGCTGGAGACCCTCGAGGTGCCGCCCAGCCAGGCCGAGCTGTTCGCGGTGATCCTCGACTGCGCCCAGGTGGTCGCCTGCATGGACGACAGCAACCGCCGGGTGCGCATCGACCGGCTGCTGTGGCGCTTCCAGGCACAGGTGGAGCTCAAGCCGCTGCCGCTGGAGGAGAGCCGCACCCTGGCCGAACGCTGGATCGCCGACAACCCGCTGCGCTTCGCCGACGAGCCCACCCGCGATCGCTTCCTGCGCCATATCGCCCAGGCCAGTGGCGGCGTGCCGGCGGCGATCCGCGGCATGCTCGAGGAGGCCGGCAAGGAACGCGAGATCACCCCGGCCAAGGCGCGCAGCCTCTACCACAGCGCAGCGCTGCAGTACGTCGACATGACCCCGCTGGTGGTGGTGCTGCTGGTGATCGCCATCGCCGGCCGCTACGTCAGCCGCGGCCTGGGCGACACCGAGATGCTGGTGCTCTCCGGCGTGGCCACCGCGATCTTCATGGGCCTGCGCTTCTTCTTCTTCCAGATGCGGAGCCGGCGATGAGTCCGTTAGAAGTGGACGTTGCGGAAGAAGTGGCCGACCGCTTCTTCGGCCGTGGCGAAGCGCTTATCCAGCTTGTGCTCGGGGAGGCAAGCCGACAGCCAGTCCCAGGTCAGCTCGCTGATCACCGCGGTACGTTCAGGAGGTTCGTCACCCTGATAAATCAAGGCGGTCAGCATGTGATCCGGTGCCCGGTAAAGAGTCTTCAACGGCATACTGAACATCTGTACGCCTTCGGCGTAGCAAGCATTGAAGAACTCCAGCTGCATAAGACTCTTGCCGGTACCGAGCGGCTCAATGCCAGTGATTCGAATCGGCGAAAAGTAGGGGCCGACATAGCCGGGGTACATGCTCCAGCCGTACCAACGGCCTCGCTCGAGAGTGAATCGTGCCATCCCTGGATCTCCTGCGTGCGTGAGTGTGCCCCATGCTAGCACCTACCCACCTGATCGCCGGTCAGGCCGCGTTCATCGCCGTGAGCCTGAGCGTGGGGCATGCGCCGTCGTTGCCCGAGGCATGGCTCGCCGCCGCGGCCGCGCTGCTTCCCGATCTCGATATGCGCCACGGCGTCGTCGGGCGGCTGTTTCCATGGCTGTCCGAGCCGCTGGAGTACCGCTTCGGCCACCGCACCGTGACGCATTCCCTGCTGGTGTGCGTGGCCCTGGCGCTGCTGCTGTGGCCGCTTCTGCCTTACGGCTTCTGGCTGGCCCTGGTGGTCGGCTACGCCTCGCATCCGGTGGGCGACATGGTGACGCCGGCCGGCGTGGAGTGGTTCTGGCCGGCGCGGTGGCGCTGCGTGCTGCCCGGCAACGAGCGCTTTCGCATGCGGGCGATGGGCTGGGGAGAGCTGATCTTCGCGGCATTGCTGGGGGCGGCGACGATTCCGCTGCTGGGCATGGCCCAGGCCAAACCCGGCACCGGCAGCGTGATCGCCGCTGCCATCGGCGACATCGGTGCCGCGCGTGCGCGCTACGACGCCGAGAAGGGCGCCAACCGCTGGCTGCTGCGACTGGAAGGACGCGACAACCTCACCCATGCCGATGTCAGTGGCGACTACCCGATCATCGGCCCCTGGCAGGCGAGCGGCTTCATCATCGACACGCCCCAGGGCCCACAGAGCGTCTGCCGCACCGGCGACTGCGGCTGGTATGCCGACAGCGCCGTGGCGGTAAAACAGGAAGCGCAGGCCACCACCACGCGCCACATCGACACGCCCCACACCTCCCCGGCGGCGCTCAGCGCCGCCCTGGTGGCGCTGCAGGCCATGGGCGAGACCTACCTGATCGGCAGCCTCACCGCCCGCGGCATCGCCCCGCAGGCCCCTACCGTTTCTGTCAGCGGCGACACCGTGAGCCTGACCTACGCCAGCCCTGATGTCCTCGAGGCCTGGGGGCATCGGGCCCTACGCGACCTGCTGCTGACCGTGCAGGTGCGCCATGCCCCGGATGAGCCGGTACCCGCCATCGCGCTGAACCAGGCACCCGGCAGCGTGATACCCGCAGAGATCCGCCCCTGGCTGCTCGAAAGTGACAGAAATTCTCGTGGGAGGTAGGGAAGATGAAAATAACGCAAGTAATATCGAGAGTGGTCGCCTCCCTGGCCTGGAGGGAGGTGAGTCGTGGGTTGAGCCGGCTGATTCGGAAGGCGCGCCACAACCGGATGTCGTTGTTCTGGCTGATGGCCCTGGTGGCGTTATTCCTGCCCTGGATATGGACCGACATCGGTGGATTCGGCTGGCCGGGCAAGTCAGGAGGCGGGCAAGGCGGGCAGGCATGCCGGGTGCTCAACATCTACGACGGTGATACCGTCACCGTGACCTGCAGCGGGCAGCGCGAGCGGGTACGCCTCTACTGCATTGATGCCCCCGAGATGGATCAGGCCCACTGGGGCCGCCAGAGTCGTGACACCCTGCGACGGATTACGCCATCGCATGTGAGCATCGTCACCCACGATCGCGACCGCTATGGCCGCGTGATCGGTGAGCTGTTCGACGGCGAGCGCAGCCTCAACATGGCCCTGGTCGAGGCTGGAGAGGCGGTGGTCTACCCGCAGTACTGCAGCGAGCGGCGCTACGCGGTCGCGGAGCGGTTGGCGCGGCAGGCAGGGCTGGGGGTGTGGGGGCAGCCTGGGCTGCAGCAGCGCCCGTGGGAGTGGCGGTGAAGGATCGGCACTTATACCTATGTCCCGATCGATCACTCGAGGCCGACAAGCTCAAAATTTACTGTCGCATTGGATATTTCCTCGTCACGTTACGTGACGTAAGGTTGACGCATCTCACACCCAACTTTGGAGAATCCTGTGCGAGCCAGCAAAAGCGGGCGCGTGGTGATTGACATCACTCCAGAACAGAAACAAGCGATTTACGCCGAGCTGAAGGCCCGCGGCGGTCTCACGATGCGTGAGTGGTTCATCCAGAAGGCGCGCGAGGACGGCATGCTAGGGCGTGCCGCCACAGAATCAGACCCAGGTGATAGCAAGGAGGCTCCAGAATGTTGAAGACCGTCAAGCAGGCATGTGACTTCGATCCGCAGGTCATGGACTACCGCATGTCCGAGGGCATCGAGCACCTATCCGACCTGATCGATGATGAGGGGGATGGACGGCTCTTCTTCGAGCGAAACTACGTCACACAAGGCATGGAGCAGCTTTTCACTGAAGGGCTGCTGCGGCTCTCCGGCAAGTCAGATCAAGCCGTCTTCGAGCTCAGTCAGGCCATGGGCGGTGGTAAGACCCACCTTATGATCGCGTTAGGGCTGATGGCCAAACATGCGCACCTGCGCAGCGAGGAACTCTCCGACACGCTTTCCTCACAGCTCGATATTCCCGACGTCAAGCTAGCCGCTTTCAATGGCCGCCATAACCCAGATCACTATGTTTGGGGGGAGATCGCCACCCAGCTGGGCAAGGGCACCGAGATTCGTGGCTTCTGGGCTGACGGGCCTCGCCCAGTGGACGAGAATGACTGGATCAAGCTCATCGGCGATGCGCCCACCCTGATCATGCTGGATGAGCTGCCGCCCTACCTCAGCATGGCGTCTACCCAGACGGTAGGCCAAGGAACGCTTGCCAGCCTCACTACCTACACCCTGGGCTGCTTGATGAGTGCCGCTCTGAAGCTGCCGCGCTGCGCGGTCGTGATTGCTAACCTGTCCGGCACCTACGAGAAGGAAACGGGCACGATCCGTAAAGCGATCAGCGACCTTCAGCACGAAGCCAGTCGCCAGGCCCGCAGTATCACTCCGGTATCACTGGAGGGCAGCGAGATCTACCAGATCCTTCGCAAGCGGCTGGTCAAGACGATGCCCGACGATGACATCATCAGTGAAGTGGCCAACTCGTATGCCAGTCGAGTCAAGGCCGCTAAGGATGGGGGCCATATCGATGCCAGCTACATCGGGAACGTAGTTGAGGAGGTCGAGGAGACCTATCCCTTCCATCCCTCGTTCAAGCACATCGTCGCGCTATTCAAGGACAATGAACACTTCCGCCAGACGCGGGGCCTGATGCAGTTCGCAGCTCGGCTGATCCGAAGTGTGCTCATTCGAGAGCAGGATGACGTCTATTTGGTGGGTGCCCAGCATTTTGATCTCAACGATGCCGCCGTACGCACCGAGTTCACGAGTATCGCCTCGCAGCTCAACCCGGCACTGGCGCGCGATATCGCGGACGGCGGTAATGCCATTGCCGAGGAGATCGATGCCGAGTTGGACCCCGACGCGGCCAGTGCGCAGCAAGTGGCGACACTGTTGTTGGCGACGTCCCTCTCACGCACAGGGGGGCGCATCGGCCTGACGGAAGGCGAGATCATGGAATTTATGGTCGCGCCCAACCGAAAACCGGCCGAATACAAGATTGCTTTGGATAGGCTTCAGGAAAAGGCGTGGTATCTCCATCGCGAAGAAGAGCGTTACTTCTTTAAGGAAACCGAAAACCTGACACGCCAGATTGAGCGCATGGCGCGCGACGTGCAGCCGAACAAAGTCGATAAAGAGTTGATTCGACGACTGAACAAGATCCTACAGCTGAACTCCAAGCGGGCTTTCCAGCAGGTCTTGGTGCTGCCGGAGTTCAACGACGTAAAACTCGCCGCAAGCCGCACTCTGATCGTGGTGCGTCCGGATGGCCGTACCCCACCGGAGCGGCTCAACTGGTTCTTTAACTATGTCGAGGAGAAAAATAACCTGGCCGTGCTTACGGGGGAAAATAGCCACTTTGCCGACGATGTCGAGCTCCGCCAACGGGAAGCCTATGCCATCGAGCAGATATGCACCCCTCTCAAGTCTGGCGATACCCTCTACCAGGAGGCTCAGGAACGCCGTGAAGACATTCAGATGCGCCTGGACCAGGCCATCTCCGCCGCTTACAACCGTCTCTATTTCCCCTCGGCTGCCTACGACGGAAGAGGAGAGCTATCCCGTGCCACCATTCAAAACAATCTGAGTATCCAGGGCGCAGAAGAGCAGCTTGAGCAGCTGTTGGCCAGCCCGCAGTGTGCCGAAAAGCTGGCTCTCGACATGCGTGACAACCTGGAAGAATACTGGGCAGAGATGGAGGAGTTTCTCTGGCCGAGCAACAGCCGGCGACTGCGTTGGGCCGATGCGGTAAGCCGCATGCGCGGTGACCCCACGATGCCTTGGCTGCCCGGCGCCAATGGCCTGGAGACCCTGAAGCAAGAGGCTCTGACACAAGGCCGCTGGCGTGACAATGGCGATGGCTACATCGAGAAGGGGCCTTTCCCGCAGGAGAAGACAACCCTCAGTGTCACGGTGAACAAGACCTCCCCGGGAGACGGCACCACAGAGCTGACGCTGACTCCACGCTATGCCGGCCCCAACCCGGTGATCCACGTCGCCGATCACGCCAAGGTATCGCAAACCGACCCCGTCGTGGCCGCGCCGGAGGAGTACACCACCGACAAGGCGACGCTCTATTTCCTGGTGCTCGACAGTGAGGGTAAGCATGAGACCGGCGATGCCATCCGCTGGACGGCATCACTGAAAGTCCGCCACCAGATCCACAGTCAGGGAGGAAAGCGCACGGTTGAGCTTCAATGTACGCCGAACGCCGAGATGCATTACACCCTGGATGGCTCCAATCCCTCGGATGGCCAGCCCTACGAGGGCCCCTTCGAGGTCGGCCCGGAAAAGCAGATGCTGCTGGTGCATGCCGAGTCCGGCGAGGCGTCCGCCCGGGAACAGTTCTCCATTCCGGCCAAGGGCGACAAACGCGTTCAACTGGACGAGAGCAAGCCGGCCAAAATGGCCTCGCGTACGACGCTTGATGCCACTGACAAAAGCTATGCCGTGCTCAATCGCTTCAAGGGCGATACGCAGACACGCTTCAGGGGCGTTCGTATCGAGGTGGGAGAGGGCGAGCATACCGTCTCCGTGCGCTTTCAGGAGCGTGAGGTCACCGCCGCGGATATCGAGGTAGCGCTCTCGGCGATCCGCAAGATCGTCAATGACGATCAGGCCAACGTGACGATCCGTATCAATAGCGGCATCAATTTCGGCACCGGTTTCGATGCCAAGGAATTCGCCAAGTTGGCGGGTATCGAGCTGAAACCGGAAAACATCGTGCAGGGTGACGAGTAACCATGGGGATGAGACAGCTTCGTAGCGAGGAAACGCCAATGAGCACGAAGAAAGCAGCGCCGCCTGACAAGCAGCGCCCCACCGAGGGCTTTGGCGTGCCCATGTCAAAGACCGACCCGCACTGCTTTATCGTTCGAGTGCCCCAGGGAAGAAGAGGCGCGGTCGAGATTGTGGAGAGCCTTGGCATCCAGGCAAAGGATGATAGCGTCAGCGAGATCACCAGGGTGGTGCTGCCGCGACCGCGCTGGATGGCGATCCGGCAGGATGTCCAGCGGACGTTCAACAACCGGCTCAAGGAGCACAAGCTGGCCACCAGCCGCTGGAAGGTAGGGGAAAATCCGGTCGACCGTCTTCTTGGCAAGGAGCTCTGCGTGCTGGCCTGGGCAGTGGAGCAAATGGACGAAGATAAGATCCCGGTGGCGGTCCGCAACTGGATCGCGCTGCGCCCCGAGGAACGCTGGTGGCTGTTCAGCATGACGGCAATGAGCACCGGCGGTGTGCACGATGGTGACAAGGGCTGGCGAGTGGCACTGCGCTATGCCCTGGGCGATGTGGCCCAGCATCAGCTGTTCAAGCCGCATGATGTGCGCAAGCGCCAAACTGAGCGGCCCGATCTACCGTCCCTCGATCTGTTCTCAAACGACCCGGCCAAGGAGTGAGCCCGATGAGTGTCCAAACACAACCACAGATAGCTGAACTGGTCCCGTTCGCCCTCAAGGATGCTCCAGCCCTGATCGAGAAGGTCTTTCCGGCCACCAAGGTGTCGTTTGAGTCGCAGTCAGAGCGTAAAGCTGTAGCGGGCCAGACACTTACTGGACTTGGCTCGTACTGGAAAGGACGCAAGCCGCTCATTCTTGTGCGTGCCATAATGCTTGGCTCGCTGCTACCCCAAACCGGAAACGCCGAGAAAGATCTCGAGATATTTGAGAAGTTAATGGCATTCGACGAGCACGGACTTGCTCGAAGAGCTTTCGTTCAGAATGATTTGAAACCGAAACACATCGCTGCCTGCATCACTCTTTTAAACCCGTGGGATTTCTTCACTTTCACGGGACGCGATGAACTTCCTAAAGATGATCCCCTTCTGAAACTTGAGTGCCCGTTTGATGCAGACGAAGAGGGTTTATTGCTACGGTGGGACCGTGACACTCCCGACGATGCGAAACTTCAGCTTATTGAGCTTGCGCTCGCGCAATTTCCATCATATGAGGAGAAAGCTAGCCTCTGCAAGCGACCTGAGGAGGTTGATCAGGGCTGGCTGTACGCCCCGATATGGCTTGCAGTGAATGACCACTATAACCAGTATGGTATTAATGTCCGCTCCTTCCCTGAACTTGTTGAACAAATGGGTATGCTGCGTTTTGGGCATCGGCCTCGCGTTGGTGATGCCTTCTCTGGCGGCGGCTCCATCCCGTTCGAGGCCGCGCGAATGGGTTGCGATACTTATGCAGCCGACCTTAACCCTATCGCCTGCATGTTGACCTGGGGGGCAATGAATGTAATTGGCGCACAAAGGGATCAACGCGCCATGTTTGAAGTTGCCCAGAAAGCGGTAACAGATAAAGTCGACAAAGAGATTATCAGGCTCGGTATAGAACATGATGACAAGGGTAATCGAGGCAAGGCATACCTGTACTGTCTTGAAACGAAGTGCCCGGAAACCGGCTGGATGGTGCCAATGTTGCCAAGCAGGATTATCTCACCAAAACTCGGCGCGATCGCGAAACTGACACCTGATCATTCAAACAAGCGTTTCGAGATTGAGGTGGTGAGTAACGTATCTAAAAAGGAGATGAAGGCTGCAGAAAAGGGTACCGTCGATAACGGCGCACTTATCTACGATCTGGACGGCAGGACCTATCGGACTCCGGTGAAAACCCTTCGCGGGGACTATCGAGGGTCGGACGGATCGAATATCAATAGGCTCCGCCGCTGGGAGACGCTGGATTTTATCCCACGCGAAGACGACATATTTCAGGAGCGGCTCTATGCCATCCAGTGGATCACGAAGAACTCGATCTACAAGCCCCGGCAGGTCACATATTTTTGCGGCGTGACTGACGCAGACCTGGAACGAGAGCGCGAGGTCGTGAAGATCGTGGCCGAAAATCTTGCAGCCTGGCAGTCTGAGGGGATGACGCCAGACTTACTTATCGAACCGGGCGGCAAGAATGATGAGCCGATACGGACACGAGGCTGGACCCACTGGCACCATCTCTTTAACCCGCGTCAACTTCTGCTTCAGGCGTTGGCGCTGAAAGCTTGGCGGGAATCTCCCGGGGCCCCTCTTGGCTGGATGAATGTGGCGAAGATGGCCGACTTCAACTCACGCCTCTGCCGCTGGGCAACATCACAAGGCGGTGGCCTTGGAGGCCCAAAAGGCGTCTTTTCAAATCAAGCACTCAACACATTCTACAATTATGCCACCCGTTCTTGGGCTGGTTATGGTGTGGGCTCGTTTAAGATGGCCGAGGTGGCATTACCGAAAGTTGAGCGCGAAGTGGTCTCCTCACCGGCCGATCAGCCAACGAGAATCTGCGATTATTGGGTGACTGACCCGCCCTATGCAGATGCAGTGAACTATCATGAGATCACCGAATTTTTCATTGCCTGGCTACGCAAGAACCCTCCTGCACCGTTTGATCAATGGCGCTGGGACTCTCGCCGTGAGCTGGCCATCAAGGGCTCTGGCGATGACTTTCGGCGCGGCATGGTGGATGCCTACAAGGCGATGACTGACCATATGCCCGACAATGGCATGCAGTGTGTCATGTTCACTCACCAGGATACCGGCGTTTGGTCCGACATGGTGGGCATCTTCTGGGCAGCCGGATTGCAGGTAGTGGGCGCTTGGTACATTGCCACCGAGACCACTTCTGAGCTCAAAAAAGGCGGCTACGTTCAGGGCACCGTCATCCTGATGCTTCGCAAGCGTCCGGCAGGTGACCGGAAGGGCTTTCCACGCCGCATTTACCCCGCTGTGCATCAAGAAGTGCAGAACCAGATCGAGGAGATGCTGCACCTCAATCAGAAGATCGAGGATCACACTGGCGAGCCCGTGTTCAACGATGCCGACCTGCAGATGGCTGGCTATGCCGCCGCCCTCAAGGTGCTCACCGCTTACACCGAGATCAGCGGCGAGGACGTCACGACTTTCGCACTTCGGCCCCGCAAGAAGGGGGAGACGACCGTGGTCGATGAGATTGTCCAGCAGGCGTCTGAAACCGCCAACGGTTTGTTGGTGCCGGATGGCCTGTCACGCGGCACCTGGCAGTCAATCAGCGGTATCCAACGGTTCTACCTGCGCATGGCCGATATCGAGACCACCGGCGCCCGCAAGCTGGACAACTACCAGAATTTCGCCAAAGCCTTCCAGGTGGAGGAGTACAACAAGGTCATGGCCAGCATGGCGGCCAACAATGCTCGGCTCAAGCAGGTGCAGGAGTTCACGCCACGTGAGCTGATGGACACCACCGAGCTTGGGTCGTCGCATCTGGGCCATCTCATTGCTGCCCTTCAGCAACTATTAAGCGACGTCGATGCCAAGGTCGTGATCCAGCAGCTGGCGGACGACCTACCGGACTACTTGGAGAAACGAGAGGTGCTGGTGGAGATGACACGCTTCCTCGCCGTGAAGTCACCCAGCGAGGAGGTGCGAGAAAAGGCCGAGATTCTGGCCGATCGCCTCTATAACCACCAGCTGGCCTGAGGAGCGCAGGAATGTCGTCGATCTACCCCCTCTCTCTCGGCGCGGGCCAACCGGGAGGCAGCATCACGCGAATGTCATCACGGACACAGGCCCTGGATGAGTCGTTCCTGGTGCAATACCTCAAGGGGGCCAAGCGCTACCGGCGTATTGCAGGCTACTTCACCTCCTCCTTGTTTGAGGTGGCGGGGGAGGTCCTCATGGACATCCCCCAGGTGGAGATCGTCTGCAACGCGGACATCCAGCTTGAGGATCTCCGGGTGGCGCAGAAGGTGGCCGGTGGTCGGCTGATCGGGCAATGGAACGCGCAGGAGACCCTCGAGGTTGAGGCGCTCTTCAATCGCGAACGTTATCGGCTACTTTCCGACTTCCTGGAGAAGGGCCACACCATCAAGGTAGCGCCCTCCAGCAACTGCGGTTTCGTGCATGGCAAGGCGGGTATCATTGACCTGGCTGATGGCCGGCAGATCGGCTTCATCGGCTCAGCCAACGAGACCTCGTCTGGGTGGCGCCGCCACTATGAAATTCTCTGGGCGGACGAGTCGCCGGAAGGCGTGGCGTGGATCGAGGAGGAGTTCAACTACCTCTGGCGGCATTCTGTGGTCCTGCCCGATGCCGTTGCCACGGAGATCAAGCGCCGGACGCGTCGTCAGGAGGTATCGCTGCCCGAGATCAAGACGCCCGACGCCGTTGCGCCCGCTGCGCTGATCGAGTCGCCGATGTACCGCGAAGGCTTTGCTTTGCAGCCCTGGCAACAGGGTTTCGTGGCGGAGGTGCTCAAGCATTATCGCGCCTATGGGGCAGTCCGACTTCTTCTGGCCGATGAAGTCGGCCTCGGCAAGACCCTCTCCATGGCCACGGCCGCCATCACACTGACGCTGCTGGAGGAGCAGGCTGGGCGGTCCCGGCCCACGGTGATCTTTGCCCCTGCCACGCTGTGCGAGCAGTGGCAGACTGAGCTGATCGATAAGCTGGGCATTCCCACGGCCCGATGGCACACGCAAACCAAAGCGTGGGTCAATCACCAGGGCATGCCCATCTCGCCTGCGGGAGCTGCCCAGATTACGGAGTGTCCGTTACGAATCGGGATCATCTCGACCGGGCTCATGGTGCGTGACTCCGAAGAGAAAGCCAGGCTGCTTGACCGTCGCGGTGAGTATGGCCTGGTCGTGCTGGACGAGGCTCACAAAGCGAGAACCATGGTCAAGCCTGGTGCGAAGGCCGATGAAGATAACAAGCTCCTCGCCTTCATGAAGAAGATCGCGGCCAAGGCCAAACATGTGATTCTGGGCACCGCCACGCCAATCCAGACTCGTCGTGAAGATCTCTGGGATGCCATGCGCATTCTGCACCAGGGCCATGGGCACTTCGTTCTCGGCAACTGGGTCTCGCGGTGGCATAACCCGGGCGATGTCGTCGACCTGCTCTCGGGTCAACGGCGAATCGATGACGCCCTGCAGGCTTGGACCCTGGTCAAGTCGCCGCTGCCCCCAGTAGAAGCCACCACCGAACCTAAAGCCCGCCAGCTCTATAGCCTGATTCGTTCAGATCTCGGTCTTGATACTCAGACCCACCACGTCGAGGATGATTTGCTGGGACTGGACGAGGACATACGAGACGTACTCCAGGATGCCCTCGATCAGGATATCCACGGGGCTTCTTTCTTCCAGCGTGAGAACCCGTTTGTCCGGCACATCGTGTTGCGCAAGCGCTCCACCCTCGAAAAAGAAGGCCTGCTGCCGCGCATCGCCGTCGATGTGCATCCTGATATCGACCGTGTTCGCGATGAGCACGGCTTTCGCGGCCTGTTCGATGGCTTGGGGTTGCGAGTGGACGATGATTTCCGCGAAGCCTACGAGGCTGCCCTGGCCTTCGGCAAGGCGCTGGGGCAACGGGGCCGCGGTAGCGGCTTCATGAAGAACCTGATGGAGCAGCGGATTTGCAGCAGCGTGCATGCCGGTATGAATACCGCCAAGAAGCTGCTGGCCGGCGAGCAGATTGAGGAGGAAGTGGAAGAAGAGGAACTGGTGGTTCAGCTGGAGGAACGCTCAGACGCGGAAACTGAGGCATTAGAAACGCTCATTTCCCGACTCAGCGAGGTACGCCAGGACCCTAAGCTGAACGCCATCCGCTTCTATCTGGATAGGGAAGGCTGGCTGGCGTTGGGATGCATCGTGTTCAGTCAGTATTACGACACTGCCGCTTGGGTAGCTGAAGCCCTGGCGAGGGAGTATCCAGAAGAGGCCATTGGCCTGTATGCCGGCGCCGGGAAGAGCCGGCTGTTTCGCCAAGGCCACAGCGTTTTCGCCGAGCGGGAGCATCTCAAAGGCTTGGTCGCTGATCGCAAGATCCGGCTGATGATTGCGACTGATGCGGCGTGTGAAGGCCTGAACCTTCAGGCCCTGGGTACGTTGATCAATGTCGATCTGCCCTGGAATCCGACCAAGCTGGAACAACGGATTGGGCGGATCAAGCGCATCGGGCAGGTACGCGACCGGGTCGACATGCTCAATCTCGTGAACCACGGCACCGTAGATGAACGCGTCTATGAGCGCTTGTCGGAGCGGATGCAGGACAGATTCGACTTGTTCGGCGCCCTGCCGGATACGATCAAGGACGACTGGATCGAGAATGAGGAGCAGTTGGGAGAGCTGATGGATCAATACATCAAAGCTCAGAAACAGGAGACGGGCTTCGATATTCGCTACAACGCCACCTTGAGGCCGGAAACGGACGATTGGCAGCAATGCGCGGAAGTGCTATCTCGTCGTGACTTCATGAGCCTGATGTCCACCAGCTGGAACGGGAAATATGTCGCACCACCTGGTGGTGACCAAGGGCGTTTGTTGTGATCCCGATAGATATTGGACAAGGAATCCATCACACTTGTATAAGAAGCTATGCCTTTAAAATATCGAGTGAAATTAAGTATAAGATCAGGTTATTTGCTTATGCAGATTGATGTGCATGAGCATGCTCCCGGATGAATTCTTGAAAAAGCTATCTGTCTGTGAGAAGAAGACAGTTGCTATTAGCGAACTGATCATCCGGGAGCCTATGCTATGCCAATTATTTAAGTTAATTCGTCGTCGAGTATTAGTAGAGAGTTAGAAAACTTATCTTCTTCTACCAAAAATACTATTGTGCCAGCTACCGTAGATCCATGAGGGGCTGTGACTTCGAGAGCGATAGTGTTTGGCCAATTAAATGCATTTAGTATTTCTTCGAAATCCATCATCTCATCTTTTTCAGTACACTCATCCCAAAAACTCCTCCAGCTCTCACGAAGGTTTTTATCCGTTGTCTCTACGTCATCGGGAGTTTCAGGGCTCGTTACCCCTAGTATAAACTCATCTTCAAGGACCCTATCAATATCCATTGGTTCATAAAAACTTATTTCCATACCTGAGTTTGGGCATGTAAGTGCTCTGTAGGTGATGGTATCGATATGGTTTACTTTCATGTTGCTCCATTAGATATTCATGGTTTTATGTTTTTTATAGCAGTTTTTGCTGCTAGTGAGATGTTGAAGCTATATGAGAAATAATCAATGCAACTTCAGAATTACCTTAACAGCATGGTTCCCAACACATCAACCGCTCGACGATCAAGGCGATCTGATCGGTCCGCCTACCTTGGTGTCCCGACCAATGCCTGGCTCTCGCACCCGTTTATGCTGCGTTCCTTGTACCTGATTAATTTCAAATTGCTACCCTATTTCATGTGACCAGAAAAAAGGCCAGCTCCCATGACCCAGATCGAGACGCTCGCCCGTCAGGCCTGGCAGCTGAGGGAACAAGGGTATGCCATCGATGTCATCGCCGAGGTGATGGGCAAACCGACTAGTGCCATCGAGCGTTGGATCGGCAGATGGCCGGATATCGCGCAACAAGTGCCGCCTTGGCACCAGGGCCTGAAGCCCACCACTGTCCAGTGTCTCAGGAAGGCTGGCATCACCAGCCGAGAGGCGCTGATCGATGCCTGGGAGGCGGGCAGCATCAGGCGCGGCCAACCGTCCGGCATCGGTGTGTCAAGGTGGGTGGAGTTGCGGCACTGGCTCGAGGACAAGGGTACCGAGGTGCCTTTGGCTCAGCCCAGGGCCATGGTCATCGATCTGACGCCCGAGGCCGAGGCCGCGCTCAACCATCTTTGCAGGGCGACAGGGCAGACGGCTTCTCAGCTGGTCAGCCGACTGCTGGTCGAGGCCGATGAACCGGGAGGGAACGGCTGATCATGTGCGGACGCTTCGCTCTCTTCTCTGACCCCACCTCCATCGCTCGCGCCCTGCGCTTGCCATTGCCGCCTGAGAGTTGGCAGCCCCGCTACAATGTCGCTCCCGGTACCTGGATCACTGGCGTGCGCCGGCCCGAGCCTGACGCCGAGCCATGCTTCGACAGCCTGTGGTGGGGGTACCGCCCTCACTGGGCTGGGCAGAGTGGACCGGAGCCCATCAATGCCCGCGCCGAGCGGTTGGACAGCTCGAAATACTTCCGCGGTGCCTTCCACAAGCACCGCTGCCTGATCCCTGCCGACGGCTGGTTCGAGTGGTTGCCGGGGGAGGGCGGGAAGCAGCCGTACTTCTTTACCCGTGAGGACCGCCAGCCGCTGTTCCTGGGGGGAATCTGGGAACCCTACGCCGACGACACTGCCTGCTGCGCCATCATCACCGAGCCCGCACGCGGCATCGCCAGGGAGATCCACGATCGCATGCCGCTGGTGCTGGATGACCAGAGCATCGAGGCGTGGTTGGATCCAGCACTCACCGAGCGTGATGCTATCCGCGCTGCCGTCCACCATCTGGAGGCCGAGGCATTGGTGGCCTGGCCGGTGTCGACGCGGGTCAACCGGTCGGATCAGGAAGGGGGCAGCCTGGTGGAGCCAGTGGCCACATAGGTCAGGCGTTGCTCCATGCAGAGGCCGCAGGCTGTGCAGCAGACCCGATACCGCTGGTCCGGCAGGATCGTCGCCTTGAACTTCCGCCAGGCCTTCACGCCACGCCCGCGGCGTTCGGCCTGCCCGCACGGGCAGACCATGACCCAGGTGCCATTGGCGGCCGGCATCATCTCGATCTTGCCCATGATCGTTCTCCCGCCATGTCAGCTCACCGTAGTTCGGTTGTTACCTACCTGCCGTAAGCCAGCGCCGACAGCGACTGTGCGATTCGATTGATCCCGAGCCGCCGAGAGGCGACCATGCCTTCTCTTTCATGAGGAGTTACGAATGCGCGCACGTGGGTTTCTCTTGCTGATGGTCGTCGTTCCGGGGCTGGTCCAGGCCGACGTGCTGATCGGCAGCTGGAACATCAAGCATCTCGGCTGGAACAACGACAAGGCGTTCGAGCAGGTGGCCCACGTGGCCAACCACTTCGACCTGCTGGCGATACAGGAGCTGATGGATACGTCGGCCCTGGCGCGGCTGGAACGCAAGGTGGAAGCCCTCTCGGGCGAGGCGTGGTCGTCCATGGCCAGTCATGCGTTAGGCCGCTCCACCTACACCGAACATTACGCGTTCCTGTGGCGCGAGAGCGAGGTCGCCTACGAGGATAGCGCGGTGGTGTTCCTGGACCACGGCGATGTCTTCAGCCGTGCGCCCTATGCGGCGCGCTTTCGCGACGTCGAGACAGGTGATCTGTTCACCGCGGCCACGGTGCATGTCGTCTACGGCGACAGCGTCGGTGACCGCTTGCCGGAGATCGCGGCCCTGGCCGATTACTGGGAATGGCTGGCCGGGATTGCCCAGGGCACGCCGCGGGTGCTGATGGGTGACTTCAACCTCCCTCCGCATCACGAGGGCTGGGCCGCTCTGCGCGCGTTGGGCGCTCAGCCGGCCATTACCAGCGGCCAATCCACCCTGTCCACCACGGCCGGCAGCTATGCGAACCTGTACGACAACCTCTGGTACGACGCCGGCGACCTCGAGCCGAGTGATCGCGGCATCCTGCGCTTTCCGGATCTGCTGGCGTTGGATCACCAGGCGTCGCGCGCCCATGTCTCCGACCATGCCCCGGTCTACCTCGGACTCCATGGCGCTCGCCTCGAGCTTCGGCATGTCGACGTTGAGGAGGCCCTGGCCGGTATCGCATCTCCGGTCTGCATCGACCTCAATGCCGCCACCGCGCTGCGGCTCGAGGACTTGCCGCATGTCGGGCCCGCCCGGGCCGAGGCCATCGTGAAAGGACGACCCTGGGCGACGCCAGAAGAGCTCACCGTGGTGAACGGCATCGGTGGCGGTCGCCTGGAAGCGATCCAGGCGAGCGGGCTGCTGTGCGGGGGATGAACCACGACCCTCACGGTGTAGGAGATCGCTTACACCGCACTGCAGCGATGTCGTCTGTTGCTCGAGCCGCCATGGAGGCAAGATCAACGTGAAGTGGGTCGGTCACCTCGCGGCGACTGGCTCCCTTCATGATCACCAGGGATGGTGGGCCCAGGGAAGGGCTTCCTGGATGTGGAATGCCGAATGATTTTACCCATCGCCCCGGTCTTGGCCGGGGCGATGTCGTTTCGGTTCTTGCATGCGCACGGCTGCCTGCTGATACTGTACGTGTATACAGTATAAAGGATCGCCCGCATGTCGAGTCGCCAGACCCTCTCCGCCACGCTGATCGGTCGTGCCCAGAGCGTGACAGCCACGCACCATCAGCCCCTGTTCGGCAGCCGCGTGCGCGCCGGCTTTCCCAGCCCCGCCGACGACCACCTAGACACCGACGTCGACCTGCATGCCCATGTCGTGAAGCATCCGGCGGCGACCTTCTTCGTCCGCGCCGAGGGCGATTCCATGCGCGGTGACGGCATCCACGACGGTGATCTGCTGGTGGTGGATCGCAGCCTGGAGCCTACCCCGGGTCGGGTACTGATCGTGGCGCTGAACGGTGAGTTGACCGTCAAGCGCCTCGAGCATATCGGCCAGCGGCCCTATCTCACCGCCAGTAATCCGCGCTTTCAGCCGATCCCGCTGATGGGGCAGGAGGCCCAGGTGTGGGGCGTGGTGACTCACGTCGTCCATGCGCTGGGGGGAGGGCGCCCATGATCGCCCTGGTGGACTGCAACAACTTCTACGTCAGCTGCGAGCGGGTCTTCGATCCGCGGCTGGAGGGACGTCCGGTGGGCGTGCTCTCCAACAACGACGGCTGCGTGGTCGCCCGCTCCAACGAGCTCAAGGCCCTGGGCGTCGAGATGGGCGCCGCCCTGCACCTGTTGTCGCCCCACATCCGCCGCCAGGCCGTGCTGCTATCCAGCAACTACGCGCTCTACGGCGACATGAGCCGCCGTGTCACCGAGACGCTGGGCCAGTTCTCGCCTCACGTCGAGGTCTACTCCATCGACGAGAGCTTCGTCGGCTTCCAGGGCTTCGATCCGGCCACGCTGGAGGCGCGTGGCCATGCCCTTCGCCAGACCGTGCGCCAGTGGACCGGCATTCCCGTCTGCGTGGGTTTCGCACCGACCCGGGTGCTGGCCAAGCTGGCTAACCGGGCGGCCAAGAAGATTCCTTCCTACGAGGGTGTCTGCAAGCTTGAGGCGGATGGCCTCGACACCCGGACGCTGCTGCAGCAGTTACCCGTCACCGAGCTGTGGGGAGTCGCGAGACGCACCGGCGAACGCCTGGCCCTGATGGACATCAAGACCGCCTGGGAGCTGCGTGAGGCCGATCCCAAGCGGATCCGCCGCGCCTTCTCGGTGGTGATGGAGCGTATCGTCTGGGAGCTGCGCGGGCGTCCCGCCATCCAGCTCGACGACATGACTGCCCCCAAGAAGCAGATCATGGTCTCGCGCTCCTTCGGTCGCATGACCAGCGACCCCGCCGACCTGCGCGAAGCCGTCCGCCAGCACACCGCCAGGGCAGGGGAGAAGCTGCGCCGGCAGGGCGGCGTCACCAGCGCGGTGATGGTGTTCGTGCGCACCAACCCCTTCCAGCTCGACCAGCCCCAGTACCGCAACAGCGTGGTGGTGCCCCTGGTGCGTCCCACCGACGACACCCGCGACATCGCCCAGGCAGCGGCCCATGGGCTGCAGGCGATCTTCCTTGAGGGCTACCGCTACCATAAAGCCGGCGTGATGCTGCTCGACCTCAGCGCCGACGACAACCGCCAGCTCTCCCTGGACGAAACCCCAAAGAGCGAAGCCGACCGCCAGCGCAGTCAGCGGCTGATGGCCACCGTTGACAAGCTAAACCGCGAACTGGGCCGGGATTCGGTACGGCTGGGTCTCCCTCGCCAAGGCAACGCCTGGGCGCTAAGGTGTGAGCGACGGACACCGAGGTACACAACGCGGTGGGATGAATTGGTCAGGGTGCGGGGATGAAGGGGCGAATGGCAGCGATCGACTCGTGGCGGCCATGCTGGCAAAGGCAGCAGTCACGTTCATTGGGGATATGTAGCACGCGCGATGATTGGTGTTATGCTGCCAAGCTATATTTAATTTCTTGGGTTTTCGGGTTTTCAAAAAGATAAAATGTGGGCGAGCACGCAGAATAACTTTTTTGAACGCGCGTGCGCGTGCGCGTTCAAGTGGAATATCAAGCATGCTATATAATACAACATGTACAACTGGAGAACTCCGGCAATGCCTCATGAACGGCTATTTAAAATTTTGTCTCTGCAACTCGATTGGATTCGCAATGCTGACGCAAAGGTTTCCCCTATCTTTGCGATTGACGTTGCTATGCTCGGCGTAAGTGCCGCCCTAGCGAAAACCATCACTTCATGGACAATCTGGGCTGCGGTTGCGGGGGCGATTTCCAGTCTTCTTCTTTTATCTTCAATCCTAATGCTCGCGTTTGTCTCCTTTCCGAGAATAGAGGGACCCAAAGGATCAAACATATTTTTTGGAGGCATAGCCCAGCAGGACCTAACGAAGTTTGCAGACAACCTGGCCAATTCGACCGATGAGGATTCGCAGAGAGACTTCGCGAATCAGATTCACAGAAACGCTGAGATTGCTTCTTCCAAATACAGTTTTCTAAAATTGGCTTTTATTTTAATGTTTTTGGGAATGCCGGTTTGGCTTGTTTCTGTGTTTTTCCTTTATCAGTGAGTGAACGAAAATGGCGCTCAAGGATGATTTAATTAGCCGTGTTGATCAGATCTTTTCTGATAGGTGGTGTCAGAGAAATGGAAATAGGATTCCTGACGCGGATTCCGTTCGAATGGCGAACGATGCAGTAATAATCAACGCGGCTGTGCTTTATGCAGATATGTCCGACTCTACTGTTCTGGTTGATTCTCGAGCCAATTGGTTTGCAGCAGAGGTCTACAAAAGCTACTTACACTGCGCATCCCGAATAATTCGTTCGGAAGGTGGTGAAATAGCCTCGTACGATGGCGATAGGGTCATGGGTATCTTCATTGGGGATGCGAAATGCACCAGTGCTACACGCGCTGCTCTAAAGATAAACTTTGCGAGAATTCACATATTAAACGAGTCTCTCGGCAAGCACTATCCAGATGAAACCTACCGTGTGCACCATACTGTTGGTGTCGACCGCAGCGAATTGTTTGCCGCGAAAACCGGAATTCGAGGCTCGAATGATCTAGTCTGGGTTGGTACTGCTGCGAATCACGCTGCGAAACTCTGCAGTCTCCCGAACACGCATCCAACGCGCATAACCAAGGAGGTTTACGACTTCTTACCCGACTCCCTAAAATACTCTAATGAGAAGCCAATGTGGAAAAAGATGACGTGGAATGATAACGGGCGAACGATCTATCGCTCGACTTACGGGTGGCGTTTAAAGTGAGGAGTGACATAACAAGTCAATTAACTTAGCGCCTTCGGCGCCGGACGCGCATACAGCGCGCCGGTTATTGAGGCGTTAGGTGATTCCACAATAGGAGAGGTTAGATGTTAAGAAAAATTCGTTTTGTTGTTGCTGTGTCGGCATTTTCTTTACCGGCACTCGCCCTAGCGGGCGGCTATACGATGGCGCCGGATGGGTCCTACGTCAGTGGGGATAGTTATACGATGGCTCCGGATGGTTCATACGTGAGTGGCGATAGCGCCACCATGGCACCAGACGGTTCTTACGTGGGTGGTGGTCGCTCCACCATGGCACCAGACGGCTCTTACGTGGGTGGTGATAGCTCTACCATGGCGCCAGACGGTTCTTATGTGGGTGGTGATAGCTCTACCATGACACCCGATGGCTCATATATAGGTGGTGATTCAGACAGCTCGGACGGATTTGGTTCAAGCTGGTAAACACCACCTAACCAGTCGCTGCAGTTGACCGCCCAAAGCGCTGCCGCGCTTTGGGTTCCCTCCGCAGGCTACGCCTGCTCCGGCGGTAACTGAGCTTTGGCGTAAGCTGCTGATAGTGCGTACCAAGCGTCGCTAACAAAGCTTCGTCCTTGAGTACCTCTCGCTGTGCATCCACATGCCAGAAGCCATGATGTAAGCAGGAAAAGCCGCTGATCTGGTCAGCCTCCAGATCGGTGGTCATGCCACCGAGATCAAACATCTTGAGCGAGCTGCCCCTGACCGCATCATGAAATATCTTCTTCTTTGAAAAACTCTCCTATACTTTCATTCAATCTCTTGCTCAGGAGATATCACATGGCACCCAGTCAGAAAGGCGGCCGCGGCAACGACGCCAAGCCCAAGCAGTGAGACGGACCCATGCCACGCTCCTTCAGCCAGCCGCCGGCCTGGACCAGTAAGCCTGGTGGCTGGGACACCACCGGCACCCGAGAGGTGTTCGCCAGCGCCTCACCGCTCGGCATTCCCGATCTGTTGCCGCAGGACTTCACGACCCTGCCTGATGACTTCCGCATCCAGCCTTACCGCACCAAGCGCGTGGACGAGCGGCGCGATCTCTGCCACTTCTACCTCGACGACTACCGCTTCGAGACGACCTGGAACAAGCCCAACGCCGCGCTGATCCACCTTCGCCGCTACTGGGCGGTGATGACGCCGGACTTCAGTCTCTACCCGCAGTGGCCTGTCGTGGTGAATCAGTGGAACACCTACCGCAGCCGTTGGCTCGGCCGCTGGTGGCAGCGCCAGGAGCTGCGCGTGATCCCTACCGTGAACTGGAGCGACGAGGCGAGTCACGCCTACTGCTTCGACGGTATTCCGCCGGGCCAGATCGTCACCATCGGCGTGCCGGATACTCGCCGGCCGCATGTGGTCGAGCGCTACCGTGCCGGCGTTGAAGCGATGTGCGAGCGGCTGAGTCCGCGTCTGGTGATCGTGTATGGCTGCTCGCCTGTGGAGATAGACGCCCTGACGCTGGAGATCGCGCCTGACTGGCATCGACTGCGAAGCGTGAGCCGCAGGCCGAAGGCGGAGCGCAGCAAAGCTGCTCAGTTGGGGGAGGGCGCGGTGGTCCACCGACACCACGGAGTCGCCCAACGAGGACACAGCCGCCCCCGCGCTGACGCGCCGGGGCAACCCCCATCCCCGCACGGCTGACGCCATGCTACCTCGGCGGCGGACTTCATCGCTCGCGCCGCCCTGGGTCACACCGCGCCCAACCCCCGGCCCGGTGCGTCCCAGGCGGCACGTCGCTGGCGTCGGCGTCCTTTCCCGACCTCAGCCCCTCCAGCGCCGCTAGCGGCCGCTTTGGCGCCTGCTCGCCCAACCCCCGGCCAGCAGGGCGCCTCGCGGCCACGTCGCTGGGACATAGCTGACCTTCACCGCTCGCGCCGTCCCGGCCGTCGCCACGCCAGCCCACTCCACTGTCAAACAATAAATCGCCCGCACGAAGGCGGGCGACTGGGCGTCAAGCAGCACCCAGCTACTCCTGTTGGCGCCTGGAAAGAAGCTCAGTCAACTCGTCCATGTCAGCTTTGAGCTGAGCGCGGCGGTAATCACCTTGGTCGGGAAGCTGGATCGGAAATGTCTGGCGGCCTTGGATGAGCCGCTTGGTCATTTCCTCCCGTTTACTTTCCACGTGCTTTACTAGGTTGTCATACTCTCTGACGAAGCTGTTTGTGATTTCCTCAAGCAGAGCTTCGATCTGAGGGTAATCATTTACCGCCACGTCCACGTCGAGCGAGCCCAGGTAAAGGCGACTCTCGTCGGCGTTATAGACAGACGGAGTGCGCCGCCACCTCAGGAAAGGTGATCGGGCGTGGAAGTCGTGCAAAGTGAGATTGCGGAAATAACCATCCCAGGTTTTGAATTGGGGCATAAGTACCTCCTTGCCGAAAGCTATTCTATAGAACATGACGTCCCAACTTTATCCGAGGCACAACCTGCTCGCTGAACTTTTTGCCTCTTCCTTTCGGCCGGCTGGCGTCGGTATCACCGCTCGCGCCGCCTTTGGGTCACACCGCGCCCAACCCCCGGCCCGGTGCGCCCCAGGCGGCACGTCGCTGGCGTCGGCGTTCTTCCCCGACCTCAGCCCCTCCAGCGCCGCTAGCGGCCGCTTGGGCGCCTGCTCGCCCAACCCCCGGCCAGCAGGTCGCCTCGCGGCCACGTCGCTTGGACATAGCTGACCTTCTCCGCTCGCGCCGTCCTGGCCGTCGCCACGCCAACCCCCGCCTGGCTCGGCCCGTCCGGCACGTCGCTGGCTTGGCGTTCTTGCCACCCTCGGCCCGCACACGACGCTTGCGGCCTCGGTCGTGGCGGCTCGCCCAACCCCCGGCCAGCCGGCCACGCCTCGGCCACGGCGCTGTGTTGGTGTACGGGTCGCGCTTCGCGCCACCCTCGCCGCGTGTCCGTGCTTCCCGGCGCTGCTTCCCAACCCGCCCCCGGCTTCGCCGGCGGCTGCGGAGGTCCCCATGCCTGGCCCCGCTGATGTACCCTGACGCCATCGCTTTCGCTACTCCGAGCCCCGCATGCCCCAGGCCACCTATCGCCACTACCCCAGCTTCACCCGCCGCTACGTCCGCTCCGTGATCAAGATGATGGGCCTGCCCAGGAAGTCCGGCGTCGAGGCCGAGATCTTCGGCCAGATGGTGCAGGACGAGCAGGTGGTGCACTCCATCAACGGCGAGATCCTGATGCTTGAGTGGCACCACGGCCGCGAGGGCAGGGTGGTGGTGCCGGAGTCGTCGTTGTCCGAGTGGCTGCAGACGGTGCAGCTCAGCAAGGTGCAGGGTGACGCCTGGTCGTGGCCCTGGGAGTTCAGCACCCTGTCGTTTCCGGCCAAGCAGACCTTCCATGGCCATCAAGTGGATGGCGCCCTGGTGGCCTGGGTGGACTCCACCACGCTGCCTAGTCGCTACGAGAGCTTCCTGAGCGCCCACGAGAATCCGCACGGCGTGGACATGGCCGGGCTAGGTGATCCCTGGCTGATCGTGGCGATTCACAACCCGCTGGACACGCAGCCGAGCCTCAACCCCACCATGCTGCGCGGCGCCTTCAAGCCGAGCCAGATCACCGACTTCATCAACCGCGAGGCCATCGAACACGCCGGCGGTCGGGCGCAAAAGCTGGACGATGAGGAGGGGATGATCCTGCGCGAGGTGGTGCGTTATGTGCTGTCGCTCGGGATGTACCTATCCGCCTACCCCGAGGCGTTGTCGAGCGGTGTGCCGAACTGGATGAAGAACAAGCATCCCGAGGGGAAGAAGGGCGTGCCCTTCACCCAGGTCGGCATCGATCGTGAGGATCGCGAGCTGAGAATGGCGATGACCGCGCCGCGCTCCGTGTCACCCTACTGGCGGCAGCTGCGCGACGAGCGCTTTTACCGCGGCAAGTGGGCCAATCACCGACGCGGCAGCCGCTATGTGCTGGTCAGCGGCTACGAGGTGGGAGCGGGGAAAACCATTGGGGTGGAGCCAGTAGCCCCATGAGCGCAACCGAATCATTGTCGCGCTGGGAGGGCTGCCTGCTGGGCCTGGCAGTCGGGGATGCCCTGGGAGCGCCACTGGAGTTTCATCGCCGTGAACGGATCAAGCCGGTCACCGGGATGATTGAGGGCGGCAAGTTCCGCATGCGCCGCGGCGAATGGACAGACGATACCGCCATGGCGCTATGCCTGGCGGACAGTCTGCTCGCCAGCGATGGCTTCGAGGCTGCTGACCAGATAGCCCGCTACTGGCGCTGGGCCAACGACGGCGAGAACTCGACACGTCAGCGCGCGTTCGGCATAGGGAAGACCGTCGCCATGGCCTTGGCGCGTTACCAGCGAACCGGAGAGCCCTGGTGTGGCAGTGACGCCCTATCCGCCTCTGGGAACGGCTCGATCATGAGGCTTGCCCCTGTGGCGATGCGCTTTGCTGGGGACCCTTTGCTGGAAGCCCACGCCGAAGCCAGCTCGCGCACGACCCACGCCTCGCCGCTATGCCTTTCCGCCTGCCGCTTGATGGCACGGCTTCTCGAGCGGGCTCTGTTGGGCGAGACCTCCAAGGCGCGCTGGCTGGATACCGGTGAACTGAGGCGCGGTGACTACCACGAAACGTTGGTGCCTCTGATTGCCGGTGAGTACCGGGGCAAGACGGAAGAGGCCATCCGTGGCAGCGGTTACGTCGTTGAGAGCCTGGAGGCAGCATTGTGGTGCCTGTGGCACAGCGACAGCTTCGATGAGGCGGTGCTGAGAGCCGCCAACCTCGGCGATGATGCCGACACCACGGCGGCTGTGACGGGCCAGTTGGCCGGAGCTTTCTACGGAGTGGAAAAAATTCCGGCTGAGTGGCTGGAAGTGCTGCACCAGCGCAATCGGTTGCAGGCCGCGGCAAGAAGGCTGTGGCGGTCGCATCGCGATGGCTGAGTCACTCCCATACAGAAGAGAACGAATGCCGGTAGATATCATCGACGACGCTTTCATGGTCTGCACCGACTGCCTGATGATCATCGCCAACGATGACGCCAGCGGGTTGGATTACTCGTTGAGCGAGGAGGACGCCGCCGAGCGCGAGCGGGTGATTCGCGAGGCAATGGCAGAGATTCAACGCGAGGAGGGGCAGATCGTCGTGGGGGAGAGCGACAGGGACGACGAGTTTTCCGCCCGCCCCTGCGCCTGCTGCGGCACTCGTCTTGCCGGCCAACGTCACCACTGCGTGATGCTATCGAGCGGCCGGGAGGGATGACCTCCCTGCCGCTCTGGGGGATTACTTGCCGGCCATTTTCCTGGCCGCGTCATACTCGGCATCCAGTCCTGACTGGGTGTCGAGGGAGGGATCGATCGTCTTCAGACCGACATGCATCATCGACAGCAGCTGCATGCCGGAGAAGTCGCCGTCCAAGGACTTCAGCGAGTAGCGCGTGTCGGGGTCGTTGATGGAGAGGCCGCTCTCGCCCAGCTTGGCGATCTCGAACACGGTCTTGGCGACCTCTTGCTGCTCCATCTTGGCGAAGGTCTCGAATGCCCCGGTCATGTACATGACGGCGTCCATGCGCAGGCCGCCATCGGCCTTGGCCTTCATGCTGTCCTGGGCGAGGCGGCTGAGCGCCTTCTTGGCCTCGGTGGCGATCGGTGACGCCGGCTCCAGCTCGAGGATCCGCTTGTAGATGCCGGTGGCCTGCTCGGCGTTCTGGGGCCCCATCTCTTCCAGGCTCAGTGCCAGGCCGTACAGGGTGGCGACATCCTGGGGATTGGCCGCCAGGGCGCGCTCGAAGAACGGCTTGGCGTCCTGGTGCTTGCCGCGCTTGGCCAGGAGACCCGCCAGGTTACGGTTGATCCACAGGTCGTCGGGGAGCTGCTTGGCCGCGTTACGCAGCACCTTCTCCGCCTTGTCCAACTGACCGAGCTTGATGTGCGAGAAGCCCAGCGCCGCGTGGGCATGGGCATAGTCCGGATCCGCCTCGACGCACGCCTGCAGCGGGGCGACCGACTCCGCGACCCGGTTCATCTCGGACAGGCAGACGCCGTAGTTGTAGAGGATCTCGGGATCGTGGGTCATTTCGGCCAGGATCTCGAGCGCGGGCAGTGCATCCTCCAGGAAGCGATGCTCGAGCAGGCCCAGGATGTACTGCTTCGGCTCGACGCCCTCCTGCGGCACCGCGACCCCCATGACATGCCCGTCCTGGATGACGATGGCCGCCGTGTAGCCCTTGGTGGCGTACTGCGTCGTGAGGGTGAGCAGCACCGCATCCTCGAAGCCCGGGGCATCTCGCGGCGGCAGGCCATCGAGCTGGATGTCGTCGAGGCTGCGTTTGAAGATCTCTGGGGCTTGCGGCATTGCTTCACCTTCGGGGCGTTGGATATCTGGTGGTGCATGTTAACAAGGATTGCATTGGGATGGTTGCCCTCAAGCTGCTCGACCCAGGACCATCTGGCCCCCAACCTAATACCTTGAAGATCCTGCGACGCCATGCCATGCCATTAGCTGCTTATCCCTGTGTGTCAACCAGTCGTCGCAATGGGATCAGGGCATACATTTGGGCCAGGTACAGCTCTCAGCGTGTAAGCTTCTTCTCGTTCTGGTGTTCAGTCTAGGGAAACGAGATTAGCTTAATCACGCGAATATGTCAGACGGTGGCAGGTGGTTAGATTCTACATCGCCGATGGATGGAAGGCAGATGAAGCGCGGTTTATTCAGTTTTTCATAGGCACGGGTCTCGCCCCCACCAAGTGAAGAAAACGTAGATTTTAACCCTGATGGCGAATTCTTTTTTATCTTGAGATATGCGTGTGGTAAGATTTCTGAGACCATGTTGTGGAACGGTGTGATGAATTTTATTGGGTTGAAAGAGGCTATAATAAAGCATGCTGGTGATGATGCCTGGCAGGAGATCTATTATTTCTCGACCACTGATGAAGTAAGGAACGGGGTTGTCACCAAAGAGTTAAGTTTAGATTGTATAAAGGAAAAGATCAGTAAGAGAATGAAAGAGCTTGAAGTGGATATCAAATATATTGAAAAGCTTGAAAGTAGTATGCTTGAAAAGATTGAGATTCTCAACCTTGTTGATGCTGCTACTTATGATTTACCTATGAGCGTTGCCTGTGAGCTATATGAGTGTTTTGATAAAAATAAGGAAGTAGAGAATTATGATTCAATTCTTTCTTTTGAGAGTGTAATAAATACAATGAATCGCCTAGTAAAGGATAAGTACGATGCAATTGAAAGGATAACAGAATGTTGTATGAAGTGCGAGGGGGCTGGGTTTTTAGACAAGCATCAAAATTACTACGGCGGTGTATGCTTTGAATGCCGAGGTGTGGGAAGTAAATGGAAGCATGGGGGGGCAATCGCTCCTTGTTCTTTTAAGGAATTGATAATGTCTGACCGGGGTTCAGACTGTATCGACCCATTCCTTATAAGCACTGGTGGTCCTTGGGGGCTGTCTGTTTCAGGGGGCTCATGGGAAGATAGGATGTATAAGCTTTCAAGTTTTTTTGCAAGCACAGGTCCTAGGCTTTCCATCTGGTATGAAGGTATAATTTGGGAAAAAATAAAAGATTCAAAGTTAGAAGGCTATAGTGGAGTAAAGAGGTTGCTCAAGTCACAATGTATGGATATCGAGTATTTTTGTGACGGACGATCTAGAAAATTGCCATGGGTCGGTCCATGGCGGTTAGAAAATATAAATCTAGATCTCATGATTATTCACCGTGCTTGGGGTGTAAATCCGGAAGATATTACAAATGGCGAATGCTTCGATTCTGACTGGGTACCTCCCTTTTAGCTCGTAGCCTGAGGCGCCCCCGCCGGCTCGTTCCTCGCCCGCGGTCGGGCTGCTGCGGGCTTTACCGCCGAGGGGGTGGCTTCGTCATCTCCATGAGCCGCTAAGGCATGAGGTTATTCAATAAGCTTCAATCTCGCTCACCAAAAGGGATCCATTCAAAATTCAAGAAAAACATGTTTACGGTGATAAGCCAAGTACGCAGATTGATGGGAGTTGAACTTGCCTACGTACTGATTGATTTCAACACCGAGCGCCTTGGCAGCCTGCTGCGTTAACTGTGGCGAAAATTCTACCAGACCATCGTCGTCGAAAGTGATATAGCCACGATCGAAGAGGTGGTCGATATGTGGCGCGAGGAGCAGGCCGTTGTTGCCGTCCAGTCGTTCTTGATCGTTGGAATCTCTCCAAGGCTTGATATGGCTTGCGCGAAGATGCTCACGCTCGCTAAGTCTAGTGATTCGACAGCAGGGCTCGATCTGTTCCAGTGACTTGCGAAAGGCCCCTTGGCCGCGTCTTGAGAGAACGATTTGCTCCTTATCTGTCTCGGGGATATCACCACGCGCCCATACGGCATCTTCAAGTTCGTCTTCTGCAAATGGCTCCTCTGCCGCCACATTCCCTTGCAGTAGCTTCTCCTCTAGCCTGGGTTCGTCGATAATTCTTAACAGTAACAGGGCTAAATCATCAGAAATCGAAGCTAGGTAGGCAGTCTGGTTCCCATTTCCGTTGGCCTGGATCGGCGAATACTTTTCCGGCAACAGGGGAGCAATTCGCTCAATGTGGTTCTTCGGGCGAAATGCTTGGCTAGTTTTGTGAAATTCCACAGGTACCATCCAGCCCTCTCGCGACCATCCGTCTCCCGATCGGCCGAACTCGCTCGGCTTGGGTGCCGTTACGGCTGCCGCTGTTGCCACGCCGACATCATGAATCTGAGCATTGGCATAGGAGAAGACAATATCGCCCGGCGCTACTTTGGCCATATTGTCGTAGAAGTGACTGCGCCCTCCATCTTGCCGGGTCTTTGGCGACCAGATGTAGCCGCCTCCGGTCTCTTGTTGGTACGTTTGCTTATGATTTACCCACCAGTAGGCCATGCGTTCCCCCTTGCACCATCTCGCGACTCAACGCCTTCACTGGCGATAGTAGCAGCCACCATAGTGTTTTAGCGCTATCCACGACTCATGTAGTGCTATCTTCTTCACGGTGGCCGATCTTTTAACCCCCGGGGCGCCCCCGCCGGCTCGTTCCTCGCCCGCGGTCGGGCTGCTCCGGGCTTCGGCCCTTCGGGCTGGCTTCGCCACCCTGCGCATCCCTGGCGCTCTTGCGCTCCGCGCGCTGACGGCTTCGCCCGTTCGTTCCTCACACGCTGCGCCTTGACGGGGCCGGCTCGTGCCTCGCCCGCCCCTCGAACCCCAACCCCACGCCGTGCCGGCTGACGCCCGCACAGCGTCGCTCGGCCAGCGCTTCGCGCACGCCTCCCTGACCCATGCTCCGGCGCAAGCTCGTTCCTCGCACGCGCCTGCGCTGAACCCCTGAACCCCAACCCCTTTGTCGCCTCGCCGGCTGGGCATCAGGGGCCGGTCGCATACCCCCGCGTCCGGCCCCTGTGCGGGGCAGGGTGGGCGCGTCGCTGCGGCAAGGCAAAAATCGGAACCCCGCGCCAACTGCCGCGCGGGGCCCCCGCGATTTTGTGCCTTGTCCTGCGCTCTCGCGCGGTGGTAATTCATGCTTAAGATGCTGTTTTTACTGGAAAAACTCTGTAAATATACTATACTTTTATACAGTAAACAGGCAGAAGGAGAGGGGTCATGTCGTTTGTCAGCGGGGGTACCAGTTACGGGGCAGGCGTTGTGCAGCAGGTCTGCGCCGGCGGGTGGGTATGGGCGCAGCGCATGGCGCGCCAGGGCAACAATCCTGCCCCGGCCTGCGTGTGCATTCCCGTCGGTTCGCGGGCCCAGGCGATTGCCGCCTGGTGGCTGCTGCGCCGCCAGGGCTGGCAGGCCTGGCCGCGGCCGGGCAAGCGCACGGGGGCACCGGCCGAACTCAAGGTGGTCATTCCGCCGGGCTGGGCTCTGTCCCAGGTGCGCGGGGCGCTGGCGTGGCTGGCCTCGTAGCCATCATCGGCGGGCGGCAGCTGTCTCCGGCGGCTGCCGCCCATGTCCAGGCCCTGGCCGCGCAGCTCGCCGGCCGGGGCTTCACCCTGGTCACCGGGTGCTGCACCGGCGCCGATCAGGCGGTCATCGCGGCCGCACTCGCCGGTACGGTGCCGATTGAGGCGCTTCGGGTGCTTGCCGCCTTCGGCCCGGGCGGGCAGGGCGCCTGCCCGGTGTCGGCGGTTTACGCGGTAGTGGCCTTCGCCGCCGGGGGCGGTGCCGTCTCCTGGTGGGCCGGGGGTGGCCCTGGCGTGCCGCTGCGGTCGCGTCTGGCAGCGCGTGCCGGCCAGGTCATCAATTCCGCCGCCTCGGTGGTGGCCATGCATCCCGGTCGCGGCAGCTGGCGGGCCTGCCGGCTGGCCGCGGCGCGGGGGCTGCCGGTGGTGGTCTTCTCGGCCTCTCCGGTATCGCTGGGGGCCGGCCACTGGCAGGCGGTAAGCGCCGGCAGTCTCTGGTCATCGGCACAGCGCTGGATGCCTCACCAGGCCGCATTTTCTCTCTAACCAATTGAATAAAAACGCCATTGTTAGTCCAGAAAAATATGACTTCGAGTCATAAAATGACTTGCAATATGACTAAGCGGGTCTATTATGACTATATGGAGTCATATATGACTTGGAATGTCAGTGACGTCCATCGCGCTGTTTCCCCGGTCGGCTCGGGCGCGTTAAACGGAGAAACCGGGTTTTCGTCATCGTCTGGAGGTCGTCATGCAACACAAGTTCTTGAGCGACAACGCCGCCGCCCATCGCGCCTATCTGCGTCGTGAGCTGGCCGAGTACGAGGGCCAGGTCGTCGAGCAGGCGCGTCGCATCGTCGGCGGCCAGTCGAGCACCGCGCCCAGCGAGGAGCATCTGCGCGTGCTGCTGCAATGGCTGGATGGCCGGGCCACCGGAGCCGGCCATCGGGTCACCCACTGAGGAGGCGCCGTCATGGCCAATCCGCATCTTTTCGACAGCGACATCGACTACCAGCGTGCGGGCATGAGCGCCGCGGCGCTCAAGGTCGAGGCACTGGAGGAGGGCGACGAAACCGCCCTGGAAAGCTTCACCGCCTACCTGGAAGCCAAGGGGCTGCTGACCGAGATCGTCCACGAGTGGGCCGCCGGCCATCGGCACCTGCTCAAGGAGTGGGCGAAGGCGGCCGCCTGGGCCGATGAGGTCGAGGCGGGGGAAGCGACGGCCGAACGGCTCGACCTGAAATGAGAACGCTCCGGTGTGAGCGCACCGGGTCACCGCGTGAGCCGCGCGAGAGCCAGCACGATCAGCCGGGGCTTTCCGCAGAGGGCACGCAAGGCATGGGAGGAGAGGAGCGATGGGCAGAACCTGGAAGAAACGGCCGGAAACCCGCGCCAAGGTACGCCGCAAGATCGAGTATCAGCAGCGTGCCCGGCAGGCGCGGCGCAAGGCCACCGCCGGAAAGGCCGAACGGCTCGGCCTGAAATGAGAACGCCCCGGTGTGAGGGCACCGGGGCGACAGCAACATGATCCGATAGAGAGGACCATCACCATGAAGATTAGCACCTTTGAAGAGGCCAGGCAGCAGCTGATCGACACGCACCGCGTGTCGACGCTGGAGATGCCGGAGGCGATCTGGCTGCAGCTGCGCGGCCTGGGCATCGGGGCCAGCGAGGCCGCCGCTGCCGTGGGGGCCAGCGAATACCGCACCCCGTTCGAGATCGCCGAGCGCAAGCTGGGCCTGGCCAGCGACGACGCCGACGCCAACTATCGCCGGCGGATGAAGATGGCCATGGGCCATGTGATGGAGCCGGTCACGGCGGCCCGCTTCGCCGAGGCCACCGGGCTCAACGTCCAGAATTACAACGCCATGCTCGCCCATCCCGATCACCCTTTCATGATGGCCAACATCGACCGGCGCATCGTCGGCGTCAGCGAGGCGCAGGCCACCTGGCTCGAGGGAATCCTGGGCCAGCCCGTGACGGGCCCCGGCGTGGCCGAGCTGAAGAACGTCGAGTTCGCCAAGGGGTGGGGCAAGCCCGACAACGTCCACGCCACCGCCGGGCTGTGCACCAGTGGCGAGGTGCCGGGGGATTATTACCTCCAGCTGCAGCAGCAGCTCGCCGTCACCGGTTACGCGTGGGGCTTCCTGGTGGTGACCATCGCCGGCTGGGAAACCCGCTGGTATCCCATCCTGCGCGACGATGAGCTGATCGACGACCTGATCGCCCTGGAAGGGGATCTCTGGAGCACCATCCAGCGCGGCGAGCTGCCGGAAATAGACCTCGAGCATCCCAAGGCCGTGGAACTGCTCAAGCGGCTCCACCCGGGTACCGATGGCCGCGTTGTCTCCCTGGCCGGGCTCGAACACTGGAAGCGGGTCGAGGAGAGCGTCAGGGAGGAGATCAAGGCGCTGGATACCACCGCCAGGGTCGCACGGGCCCACATCCTCGAGGCCATGGGCAGTGCCGCCGTGGGGGCGTTCGATGACGGTAGCTGCTACCGCCGCAAGGAGATCGAACGCGCCGGCTACGAGGTCAAGCCGTCCCGCTACATCGACTGCCGGATCGCCAAGCTGAGCAAGGTCGAGAAAGAGCAGCTGGAGGCCGCTACCGGCACCGAGTCACAGCCGCAAGGAGACGCCGCATGAATACCGCAACACTCAACCAGGCCGCCGCGGCAGAGACGCAGGCAACCATTCGGATGCCAGAGATGCCGGTGCCGGCAGCAGACAATGATCTCTCTCTGGCCACCGACGAGGTGCGCCACCAGTTCATGAAAGCCATGACGCCGCGCAACTTCGACGACGTCTGGCGCATGTCCGACCTGATCGCCCAGAGCGACCTGGCGCCGAAGGACTATAAGGGCAAGCCCGGCAATGTGATGATCGCCTGGCAGACCGGTGTCGAGCTGGGGATCACCAGCCCGCTGCAGGCCATCCAGAACATCGCCGTGATCAACGGCCGTCCGACCATCTGGGGCGACATGATGCTGGCCATCTGCCGCGCGTCACCGGCCTGGTCGGAGGCCGATTTCGACGAATGGATCGAGGGCGAGGGCATGACCGCGGTGGCCTACTGCAGTGTTCGCCGCCGCCCCAGCGGCAACCGCCATGTTGCCGAGTTCAGCATGCAGAACGCCAAGGATGCCGGCCTGGTGGGCAAGCAGGGTCCCTGGCAGCAATACCCGAAACGCATGCTGCAGATGCGTGCCCGTTCTTTCGCCCTGCGGGATACATTCACCCCGGAGCTGAAGGGGATCCGCATGGCCGAGGAGGAGCGCGACATCACCCAGGAGGCCACCGCCACACCCGAATCGCCGCCTGCTGCCGACCAGCCGGCACGTGCCGGTACCGCCGGCAGGGTCGGCAACACGCTGGCCCGGCGCCGTGAGCAGGCACGGCAACAGCACAAGGCGCGCGAGATCTACGACGCCACGGCACAGGTCCAGGGCGAGCCCGACACGGCCCAGGCCGATGCCGGCGCGGCCCCTGAGTCCGAGGGCATCGGCCCCGGCGGCGAGATCACCTGCGCCTATGTCTGCGAGCAGATCAACCAGGCCACCACCCGCGACGAGATGGCCTTGGCCATCGACCTGGCCCGGCATGTGCCGGAGTCCGACCAGGGCGTCGTCAACGAGGCCTACAAGGCGCGCCTCGCCGCGCTCAAGAAGGCAGCCGCCAAGGGCTGACACCACCCGGGCCGGCCAAGGCCGTCGAGGGCTGGCCGGCCCTTTTAAGGATTCATTGGGTAGGTCAGGAGCCTGCCAAGCTGGGAGGATCTGACATGAACGATCGACTCGAAGGCATCGTCGACACCCTCCACCGCGGCGTAAGCCCCGAGCAGGAGGCCGTGCTGGTCGGCGTGCTCAGTACCGGCGAACGCTGCTTTGTCGCCCTGGCCGCCCGCCGCGCCGACCTGCTGCCAGCGGCGTACCACCATCCCGTCGAGGCCTGGCACCGGCTGAACGCGGACTGGCAGCGCGCTGTATGCCGCCACAATGAATGGCCCGACTCCTGGGCCAGCACCACGCGGCTCGAGATCGCCATCGACCTTCATCGTCTGCGGATCGCCCTGGATGACGCCGGCATCCCTGCGAGCACGCTGCAGGGCGCCGACGCCATCGCCGAACGCCTGCAGTACCTCATCGAGGAGCGGGACGGGCTGCGCTTGGCACTGGAGAGAACGGGTACTGGTGAAGTGGCCAGTTGAGATCAGCCAGTCGTTCGCCATTGAAAACCTTGGACACTTTCATCGGAGATTCGCCATGGGTGCCTTTGACAAAGCACTACTTACCTACCACGAGGCCGCAGAACTCCTCAGCGTTTCTCACTGGACGGTTCGGCAGATGGTCCGTGACGGTCGTCTCTCGGTGGCAGGCAATGGCCGTGGTCGCCGGGTAACCATGGGGAGCGTGCGACGGCTCGGGCAGCTTGACGTCGCCATGCCAACACCCAATCCTCTCAGGGCGCCCGGCGTGTCGAGGAGAAAGGCATGCCATACAAACGCTCCGGCTCGCCATACTGGTGGGCCAGCTACATCGAACGCGGCCAGAGAGTTAGACGCTCTACTGGTTCGGCAGACTTAGCCGAAGCCAAGGCACTGGAAGCCAAGTGGCGCGCTCAGGCACACAAGGAACAACATTGGGACGCCAAAGCGTCCAGGTCATTTGAGGAGGTGATGGTGGAGTACCTGAAGGAGTCTGCCCATCTCCGAAGCATCGAGACGATCAAGATGCATACGCTGATCTTGCGAGATTACTTTGGCGGAAAGGAGGTCCGCTCATTCACGGGGCAGGACATCAAGGGATACGTTCGGTGGCGCAAGGAGATGGGACGCGCCAATGCTACGATCAACCGCGAACTGGCGACATTGTCCGCGGCGATCAACTACTGCAACCGTGAGTGGGACTGGGATCTGCCCAATCCTGTGAAGGGGAGACTGCTGCGCGAACCGCATCACCGCGAGCGCTACCTCACCAGGGCCGAGGTAGGGCGATTGATCACCGAAGCCAGGAAACTGCGATTCGGCGACCTGCTCGGAGACTTCATCGAGCTTGCTGTTCACACGGGATGCAGGCGCGGCGAGTTGCTCAACCTGGAGTGGACGAGGGTAACCTTGGAGAAAGGGCGAGAGACCATCACGCTCAATGCGCGGCACACCAAGTCGGGGAAGCCAAGACAAGTGCCGATGAATACCACGGCAGCAGCTGCCGTAAAGCGGCGGGCCGCATGGCGAGCCGAGTACGCGCCCGACTCGCCATGGGTGTTCTGCCGACAAGGAGGATCGCAAGTTAAGTCACTACGCAATGGGTTCGAGGTGGCCGCCAAGAACGCCAAGCTGAGTGATTTGAGACTCCACGACTTGCGACACACTGCTGCTTCCTGGCTGGTCACGGACGGTGTTCCGCTGGAGGTGGTCAAGGAGCTGCTGGGTCATTCTAGCATCACGATGACGGAGCGTTATGCACACCTTGCCCCTCACCGAGTGAGAGAAGCGGTAAATCGCCTGAGTCACAATTCAGGCACAGAAGGAAATCAAGTGCGTCGACTGGATTCGACAAAAGGGAAGAAATCCCTTTGAAAACAGATGGTGCGGATGAGAGGACTTGAACCTCCACGCCCGAAGGCACCAGGACCTAAACCTGGCGTGTCTACCAATTCCACCACATCCGCACTGACTGGCAGGCGTCATTATTTTACGGATGCCGCCTCGTAAGTCAATGAATGTTGTCGAGTCCCTGATAATCGCAGTCGCGGCGAGTCGCGAAGGTCGGTCGGCACTCAGGCTCAGGCGCCGCTGGCGTTGTAGGTCAGCTCACTGGCCTGGGCGGCGGCCTGCCGCTCTGCCTGGTGGGCGAGATCGGTCTCGATGTTGACCTGAGCGCGGGCGTCATCGACGCAGGTGTCCCTGCGTTCCGGATGCAGGCCCAGTTTGGCAAATAGCGCGCGGTCAAGCGCCGCCTGGGGGTTGGCGGTGGTCAGCAGCCGCTCGCCGTAGAAGATGGAGTTGGCCCCGGCCATTAAGGCCAGCGCTTGGGTGGACTCGTTCATCTGTTCGCGGCCGGCGGAGAGGCGCACGTGGCTCGTCGGCATCAGGATGCGCGCCACGGCAATGGCGCGGATGAACTCGATGGGGTCCAGGTCCTCCCCGTGCTCGAGGGGAGTGCCCGGCACCTTGACCAGCATATTGATGGGTACCGATTCCGGGTGCGGCTCGAGCCGCACCAGCTGCTGCAGCAGGGCGGCGCGGTCCCGGGGCGCCTCGCCCATGCCCAGGATCCCGCCGGAGCACACCTTCATGCCCGCCTCGCGAACATGGCCCAGGGTCGCCAGGCGGTCGGCGTAGGTGCGGGTGGTGATGATCTCACCATAGAACTCAGGCGAGGTGTCGAGGTTGTGGTTGTAGTAGTCGAGCCCGGCCTCGGCCAGGCGCCCGGCCTGGTCGTTGTCCACCATGCCCAGGGTCATGCAGGTCTCGAGGCCCAGCGCCTTGACCCGCCGCACCATCTCCAGCACCGCCCCGAGGTCCTTCTCCCGCGGGCTTTTCCAGGCCGCACCCATGCAGAAGCGACTGGCACCGGCCTCCCTGGCGGCGAGGGCCTGCTCCACGACCTTCTCGATCTCAAGCAGCTTTTCCTTGCCGAGCCCGGTGCTGTAGTGGCCCGACTGGGGGCAATACTTGCAGTCCTCCGGGCAGGCGCCGGTCTTGATCGAGAGCAGAGTGGAGACCTGCACGGCATTGGGGTCGAAATGGGCACGATGGACCTGCTGCGCGCGAAACAGCAGGTCATTGAAGGGCAGGGCAAATAGTGCCTCGATCTCGTCGAGGCGCCAGTCGTGGCGGGGCCGAGCGACGGCGGCTAGGGTCAAGGAATCGGCGGTCGAGGTCGCATCGGACATGGGGGGCTCGCTTATGGTCAACTTCGGCGCAATGAATAAGTTGACGAGAAGCCTATCCCAGTGGGGGGTTTTGTCAACCCGAGTTGGCGCCAAGGTTGACCATTGCCTGCGTCGCCAGCTGCCCGGACGCTGTGTTTTCTGTCTGGGGATAACCGACCGAGAACGCCCTTGGTGTGGGGACTGCTTGGCTGCGCTGCCCTGGAACCTGCCGGCCTGTCCGCGATGCGCAGAGCCGCTCCCCGGGTGGCCCGAGGCGCGGCCATGTGGCCATTGCCTGCGCCACCCGCCCTCCTTCGAACGGAGCCGAGTGCCGTTGCGCTATGAAAAAGAGGTGGCGAGCCTTGTGCAACGCTTCAAGTTCGAGGCCTCACCCCGCGCCGGGACGGTGCTGCTAGCGCTGCTGGAAGCCGGATTGCCCGAGATGGCGTTGGCCTGGCCGGAAGCGCTCGTGCCGGTGCCGCTGCATCCCCGTCGCGCGCGGCAGCGCGGTTTCGACCAGGGAGAGTGGCTGGCACGGCGTCTGGCTCGTCGGCTCGAGTTGCCGCTGGTGCGCGCCCAGCGGCGGCGTGATACGCCGACCCAGCGTGGGCTGGACCGCGAAGAGCGCCGTCGCAATCTGAGCGGTGCCTTTGTGATCGAGGGGGCGCTGCCGCAACGGGTAGCGCTAGTGGATGACGTGATGACCACCGGGGCAACTCTGGGTGCCCTGGCCTTGGCCTGCCGTGTGGCCGGTGCTCGAGAGGTCGAGGCTTGGGCGGTAGCGCGCACGCCGCTGCAGGAAAGCTGATGCAGGACTGCCGCCGTCAAGAAAGGCGAGGGCGCCGGAGGCTTGCCGACAGAGGAGTCCCTGGCGATGGACGCGGACTGCGATAGCCTTGAAAGCCGACGGCTCTGTTAACATGCAGGTTTTACTGCCGGGATCGTTCCCATGGAAATTTCTCCTCATCCCTTCGCTACCCTCTCACCCGCTCGGGTGGTGGCGGCAGTGGAATCGCTGGGCTTCTGGCTGCCGGGTGAACCCTTTACCCTCAACAGTTACGAGAATCGCGTTTATCTGGTGCATGACGAGGATCGCCGTCGCTGGGTGGTGAAGTTTTACCGCCCGGAGCGCTGGAGCGATGAGCGGATCCAGGAGGAGCACGATTTCCTGGCCGAGCTGGTGGCAGCCGATGTGGCGGTGGCGGCCCCCTGGCGCGATGCCGAGGGCACAAGCCTTCATCGCGCGGAGGGCTTTCGTTTCTCGCTCTTCCCTTGCCTGCCGGGCCAGGCCCCGGAACTGGAGAACCCAGTGCATCTGTTTGCCCTTGGCGAATTGATCGGGGCCGTGCATGCCGTGGGCGAGCGCGGCCGATTTGTTCACCGCGGAGCCATGGACCTGGATGGGATGGTTCGTGAAGCGCGTGAGCGAGTGCTGGCCAGTTCCTGGCTAGGTCGTCGTCAGCGCGATGCCTACGCGCGTATCACCGATGCGCTTCACGAACGGCTGGCGGATTACGCCTGGTCCGCCGAGCAGGCAATTCGCGTCCACGGCGATTGCCATATCGGCAATATTCTGGGGCGCGATGAGCACTTTGCGCTGGTGGACTTCGATGACTGTTTGATGGCACCGGCCGTGCAGGATCTGTGGATGCTGATTACCGCCGAGCAGCCCGAGGAGCGCCATATGCAGCTCTCGGAGGTGATGGAGGGCTACGAGGAGCAGCGCGAGTTCGACCGGCGTGAGCTTTCCTTGATGGAGCCTTTGCGCGCCTTGCGTTTGTTGCGCCACAGTGCGTGGCTGGTGGCTCGCTGGGAGGATCCGGCCTTTCCGGCAGCCTTTCCCTGGCTCGCTGATGAGGGCTATTGGGACGGTCAGATCCGCTCTCTGGAACAGCAGCGCCAGGTCCTGGATCGGACTCCTCGCTGGTTGTCCTGACCCTTGGCTCCAGGCGAAAAGTAAAGGGCCCCACGAGAGGAGCCCTTTGGTACTGGAACACAAGGTACTGGAGCACAAGGCGACGCATGATCGTGAAGAGGTTATTCGGTGGGGAGCGGGTCGGCCGCTTCGTCACCCTCGACCTGACGACGCTGAAGATTGATCTGCTCGGAGGTATTCTCCTGCTCTTCGATAATCAGATCACTTGCCAGGCGCAGCTCGAATGTCTGCTCGGGGGTGATCTCGCAGCGTGACCCCTCGCAGGCGGCAATGCCAAAGCCGCCATCCGCGCCATAGGCCGCTGCCGAGATTTCACCGCTGTAGATCTCACTGTCGCTGCCTTGGGTTGCGATACAGGTCACGGATTTGGTTGTGATGCGGACTCGCTCGTCTTCGATCAGCGCATCACCCACCATGACGCAGTGCTTCGGAAGTTCTTGGAACCCCTGTCCGTTGGTGGCTGGGCGTAGCAGGATATCATCGAGACGTGACGCGTTCTCATCCAGGGTAAGCGGATCGATCACCTGCACCTTGAGTTGTGCCTCGGCGGGCAATTCCAGGGTTGCGGCCAGCGCCAGAGACGGAGTGAACAGGGCGGCCAGCAGCAAAAGCGTACGTGTCTTGGTCATGTCGAGCTCTCGGCAGAAGTCATGCACTGCATCAAAGGTACGATTCTAGCACAGGGGAGAGCAGCTCTGCCGGTCACCTGGGTCGCAGAGTGCGGCAGGTTGTCACGTGATCAGTCTGTGTCGCGGTGGGTCTTGCGCTATGATGCGGATTCAAGGCAAACTAGGTTGTACATAATCGATTTCATGTATATCTTCTGTACATGAAAAACGACCAGGATGGGCCCGACGATGACCGAAGAAATCGCCAACCACTATCGGCAGATCTTGCTTGCTCTCGGCGAGAATCCGGAAAGAGAGGGCCTGCGTGATACCCCCAAGCGCGCTGCCAAGGCCATGCAGTTCTTGAACCATGGGTACCTGCAGTCTCTCGAGGAGATCGTCAATGGGGCGGTATTCGAGTCCGAAACAGACGAGATAGTGCTGGTCAAGGACATCGAGCTCTACTCCATGTGCGAACACCACCTTCTCCCTTTCATTGGCAAGTGTCATATCGGCTACCTGCCCAGCGGCAAGGTACTGGGTCTTTCCAAATTCGCACGCATTGTCGACATGTTTGCCCGACGCATGCAGATTCAGGAAAACCTGACCCGCCAGATTGCAGAAGCGGTGCTGCAAGTGACCGACGCCCGTGGCGTGGCGGTGGTGGTGGAGGCCAAGCACCTCTGTATGATGATGCGAGGAGTCGAAAAGCAGAACTCGAGTATGACTTCCTCGGTAATGCTGGGCGCCTTCCGCGACAATCCGTCCACCCGTCATGAATTCCTGACGCTGGTCAACGGACGCTGAGGCCAACTCGACAAGGAGATCGGCTATGCCGATGCACGCCATCGATGATCAGCATTTCGATCATGATCTGGCCACCATTCGTATCAAGAACCTTCGCTTGCGCACCCATATCGGGATCAAGGAGGAGGAGATAAAGAATCGCCAGGATGTGGTCATCAATGCGGTGATTCGCTATCGCGCCGACAAGGCGGTGGTCTTCAACCATATCGAGCAGGCCCTGAACTACCGCACCATCACCAAGCAGGTGATTGCGCATGTGGAAGGTCACCGCTTCTTGCTGCTCGAACGAATGACCCGAGAGGTCCTGGACCTTATCATGGGCCATGAGCCGGTGCTTACTGCCCAAGTGGAGATCGACAAGCCCCATGCGCTTCGTTTCGCCGACTCGGTATCCATTACCCTGTCCGCGAGTCGTGAGCCACGTCGCTCCCTCTGACAACAACGTTGTGCTTTCGTGAGGCCCCGTCGCTTTGAGCGGCGGGGCCTTTGCGCTTAGCATATGACAGGCGTTATCAACCTGATCGTCTTGGAGTCATCTTGAACGTCGATAATCAATCTTCGGTCCCTTCCCGGCGCCGCTATTCGCCCTGGGCCATGGGTGCCATGGTAGGAGCGCTTCTTGCCCTGCTGTTTCAAGGGGCATTGGTTCCCCTCAATATGGCTGTCGCGGTCATGGCGCTGATTGGTCTGCGCCAGATTCGCCGCGAGCCATCTCGTTATATCGGCCGCGCCTTCTGCTGGCTGGCCATCGCCCTGGTGCTGATCCTCGCCTTGATGATCGCCATGCTTGAGCCGACTGCCCAGATCATGGTGCCTGATGAAGCGCCGAGGATGCCCAATGAAGCACCGATGGTGCCTGAGGAAGGCGCAGACGCCACTGACGAACTCTGATAGAGACGTAGCGCCGGCCTGCCACGGTCCCGTATCCTAGATCTGTCTTGCCAACAGGCCGCGCCCTGCCGCCTTTACAACAATATCGCCTTGCCCTCAGGAGACCCCCATGGAAGCCCTCAAGGAAACTCAGCTCTACTGTCCCTTTGCCTATATCGATGGCAGCTGGGTCGCCGCCGATAGCGGCGAGCAGATCCAGGTGCTCAATCCGGCGACCGGCAAGCCCATGGGCGATGTGCCGCGTCTGGGTCGCGCAGAGGCCGAACGTGCCATTCAGGCCGCGCATGCCGCCCTGCCGGCCTGGAAGGCATTGACCGCTCAGGAGCGGGCCGACATTCTGATGAAGTGGCACGACCTGATGCTTGAGCATCAGGATGACCTGGCCATGATCATGACCTTTGAGCAGGGAAAGCCGCTCAAGGAAGCGGCGGGTGAGATCGCTTACGCGGCAAGCTTCCTGCGCTGGTTCGCCGAAGAGGCCCGGCGCATCTATGGCGAGACTATTCCAGCCGCCAAATCCAACCAGCGCATTCTGGTCACCAAGCAGCCGGTGGGCGTGGTGGGGGCGATCACGCCCTGGAACTTCCCGGCGGCAATGATTACCCGCAAGGCAGGCGCCGCATTGGCGGCCGGCTGCACCATCGTGTGCAAGCCGGCCAGCCAGACCCCATTCTCTGCCACGGCACTGGCGCTGCTGGCAGAGCGCGCAGGGGTTCCTCGCGGTGTCTTCAACGTGGTCCCCGGTCGTGCCAGCGAGATCGCCGCGGCCATGACCGAGTCCCCGCTAGTGCGCAAGATCACTTTCACCGGCTCCACCGAGGTGGGCCGCGAGCTGATGGCTAACGCGGCCCAGCATATCCAGAAGATCTCCCTCGAGCTGGGCGGTAACGCCCCCTTTATCGTCTTCGAGGACGCCGACCTGGACGCGGCGGTGGAAGGCGCCATGGCCGCCAAGTTTCGCAACGCCGGCCAGACCTGCGTCTGTACCAACCGCTTCCTGGTGCAGTCCAGCGTGGTCAATGCCTTCTGCGAGAAGCTCGCAGTAGCCATGCACAGCGAACTCAAGGTGGGCGATGGTACCCAGCCCGGCATCAATATCGGCCCGCTGATCGACGATAACGCGGTGGCCAAGGTCAGCGAGCACGTTCAGGACGCCGTGGACAAGGGCGCCGAGTTGCTGATGGGCGGCCACCCGCACCCCCTGGGCGGCAGTTTCTTCACTCCGACCCTGATCAGCTTCGCCAATGCCAGCATGAAGGTAGCCAAGGAGGAGACCTTCGGCCCGTTAGCCGCCGTGTTCCCCTTTGACGACGAGGAGCGCGCGGTGGAGATGGCCAATGACACCGAGTATGGCCTCGCCGCCTACTTCTACTCCCGGGACCTGGGACGCGTATGGCGCGTCGCCGATGCCCTGGAGTATGGCATGGTAGGCATCAACACCGGATTGATCTCCAACGCCGCCGCACCCTTCGGCGGGGTCAAGGCATCGGGCCTCGGCCGTGAGGGTGGCCACCAGGGCCTGGAGGAGTTTCTGGAGACCAAGTATCTCTGCATCGATCTGGGCTGACAGCCACCAGGCCTGTACTCCCCTTGCAGGATGCGAGGTAAGGAACTGAAAACCCCACCGGGGGCTAGCCTCGGTGGGTTTCTTGTTGCGACTCCCGGATTGCTCCAGGCGTCAGTGGCGGAAATGGCGCATGCCGGTAAACACCATGGCGATGCCGGCCTCGTTGGCGGCGTCGATCACCTCCTGGTCGCGCATGGAACCGCCAGGCTGGATCACGGCGGCAATGCCGGCGGCGGCGGCGGCATCGATGCCGTCACGGAAGGGGAAGAAGGCGTCGCTGGCCATGACTGAGCCAGGAACCGAGAGGCCTTCATCGGCGGCCTTGATGCCGGCGATCTTCGCCGAGTAGACGCGGCTCATCTGGCCGGCACCCACGCCGATGGTCTGGCCATTCTTGGCGTAGACAATGGCGTTGGACTTGACGTACTTGGCCACTTTCCAGGCGAACGCCAGGTCACGCATCTCCTGTTCGGTAGGAACTCGCTCGCTGACTACGGTGAGGTCGTTGCGTCCAACCATGCCCAGATCACGGTCCTGGACCAGCAGGCCCCCGGTGATGCGTTTGAAGTCGTGGGCGTGCTCTCGCTCGCCGGGCCAGTGGGCGCCGACGTCGAGTAGACGCACGTTCTTCTTCTCGGCGATGATCGCGGCGGCCTCGGCCTCGATGCCGGGGGCGATGATCACCTCCACGAACTGGCGGTCGATGATGGCGCGGGCGGTGTCGGCTCCCAGCGGCACATTGAAGGCGATGATGCCGCCGAAGGCGCTGGTGGGGTCGGTGGCGAAGGCCTTGTCATAGGCCTCCAGGGCACTGGCCCCCACTGCCACGCCACAGGGGTTGGCGTGTTTGACGATCACACAGGCGGTCTCGGTGAAGGCCTTGACGCATTCGAAGGCGGCGTCGGTGTCGGCCACGTTATTGAAGGAGAGCGCCTTGCCCTGACGTTGGCTGGCGGTGGCCACGCTGGCCTCGCTGGCGCCGGATTCCACGTAGAAGGCCGCATTCTGGTGCGGATTCTCGCCATAGCGCATCGCTTGCTTCTTCTTGAATTGCAGGTTGTAGGTACGCGGGAAGCCATCCTCGCCGCCGGGAACGATCTGGCCCAGGTAGTCGGCGATGGCGGCGTCGTAGCCGGCGGTGTGCTCGAAGGCCTTGACGGCCAGGTCGAAGCGGGTGGCATCAGACACCGCGCCGTCCTGGGCGGCGATCTCGCCCAGCACTCGGGTATAGTCGCCGGCGTCCACCACGATGGTAGTGTGGGCATGGTTCTTGGCGCAGGCGCGCACCATGGTGGGGCCGCCAATATCGATGTTCTCGATGGCCTCCTCGAGGGTGCAGTCGGGCCTCGCCACGGCCTGGGCGAAGGGGTAGAGGTTGACCACCACCATGTCGATGGGCGCGATATCGTGCGCGGCCATCACCGCGTCGTCCTGGCCGCGGCGACCAAGAATGCCACCGTGAATCTTGGGGTGAAGGGTCTTGACTCGGCCGTCCATGATCTCGGGGAAACCGGTATGTTCGGACACCTCGGTGACAGCTATGCCGCTCTCCTGAAGCAGGCGGAAGGTGCCACCGGTGGAGAGCAGTTCGACGCTGTGCTCGCGGAGGCCGCGGGCGAAGTCGACGATACCGGTCTTGTCCGAGACGCTGATCAGGGCGCGGCGGACCGGGGGAGGGGAGGCTTGGACCATGGGAGTCACTCTCTGCTGACGGGTGGGACGAAGAATCCGGTAGGCATGCGCGACATGCGGAAGGGAGCCATCAGGCTCCCTTCGTGAACGTTCAGATCAGGTCATACTGCTTGAGCTTCTTGCGCAGGGTGCCACGATTGAGGCCGAGCATCTCGGCGGCGCGGGTCTGGTTGCCCTGGGTATGCTCGAGCACGGCGGCGAGCAGCGGTGCCTCGACCTCGGTCATCACCATGGCGAAGAGCCCGGTAACCTCGCCGCCGTCCAGGTGGGCGAAGTAGCGGCGCATGGCGAGGTCCACCGCTTCGCGCAGCGGGCGCTGGCCAACGGATTCATCAAGCGCCTGCGGGCGCTCGCCGTCCAGCCCGGCGAGTTCCTGGCGGTGTCCAGACAGCTCCGGCTTCGGGGGAAAGGCTTGGCTGGTCATGCGGCTCGGGTTCCTTTCGACGTCACGCTCTCCGGCGTCTTCGGCGCGGCGGCCGACGGACAGGCGTGACGAAAGCAGTCGTCGATGAAGCGATGCTGGGCGGTGGCGTTCTCGAGGCCGTTGAAGGTGGCCTTGAGCTCGCGCTGGGTCTCCGCCGTCAGGCGGTTGTCGTCGGCCAGGTACCAGCCAACGTGCTTGCGCGCGATGCGAACGCCCATGTGCTCTCCATAAAAGTCGTGGAGGGCCGCGAGGTGGTCGCGCAACACGCCCACACGCTCCTCGTCAGCCGGGGGCGCCAGGTGCTCCCCATGGCGAAGGTAGTGGTCGATCTCGCGAAAGATCCAGGGATTGCCCTGGGCGCCGCGGCCCACCATCACCGCATCTGCCCCAGTATAGTCGAGGACTTCGGCGGCTTTCTCCGGCGAGTCGATATCGCCGTTGGCAAATACCGGAATGCCCACCGCCGCCTTGATCGCGGCGATGGTGTCGTATTCGGCATTGCCGGAGTAGCGCTGCTGGCGGTGGCGGCCGTGCACGGCCAGCGCTCGAATGCCTGAGGCCTCGGCCAGACGCGCGATGCGCAAGCCGTTATTGCTGTCGGCACACCAGCCGGTGCGGATCTTGAGGGTCACCGGCACATGCACTGCGGCCACTACCGCCTCGAGAATCTCGGCCACCAGGGCCTCGTCGCGCAGCAGCGCCGAGCCTGCGGCCTTGTTGCACACCTTCTTCGCCGGGCAGCCCATGTTGATATCGATGATCTCGGCACCCCGGCCGACGTTGAACCGCGCCGCCTCGGCCAGCATCTCGGCGTCGCCACCGGCGATCTGCACGGCGCGGGGGCCGGGTTCGCCACGGTGGTCCATGCGCAGCTGCGACTTGCGTGTGTGCCACAGGCTGGGGTCCGAGGTGACCATCTCGCCCACTACCAATCCTGCCCCCAACCGCCGGCAAAGCTGGCGGAAGGGACGGTCGGTGACGCCGGCCATCGGTGCCAGGATCACACGGTTGAGCAGGGGGTGATCACCGATGCGAGGCAGGGGCGAGCGGATCTCGGGCATGATGGCAGACGGCAGCAGCAAATGGGGGACATAGCATACGCCCCCGGCCGGATGGGGTGAAGGGGCCAAGGGTCGCGGCTAGGCCTGGATTGGTCGATCACCGACGGATCGCCGCCCGACGGATCGCCGCCCGGTAAGCCGCACCCAGCCTTCGCTGATCACTGGCTCGTCCATATGCAGGCCCAGGCTGCGATAGGCGTCGAGTACCTCGTCGGCCTGGGCGGCGAGGATGCCGGAGAGCGCCAGGCGCCCGTCGGGGCCGAGATGGCCAACGATCATCGGCGCCAGTTCGATCAGCGGGCCGGCGAGGATATTGGCCATCACGAAAGGGAAGGTCTCGGCGTCGTCGAGCTGCTCGGGATAGCAGAGACGGAAGGCTGGCTCGGGGATACCGTTGCGCATGGCGTTGTCACGGCTGGCCTGCAGCGCCTGGGGGTCGATATCGGTACCGACCGCGCGGACGGCGCCGAGCTTCAAGGCAGCGATGGCCAGGATGCCCGAGCCGGTGCCGATGTCCAGCACCGACTGATTGTCGAGGGCCTCGGTGACCGCCAGGCCGTCGAGCCAGGCCAGGCAAAGCGCCGTGGTCGGGTGGGTACCGGTGCCGAAGGCCAGGCCCGGATCCAGCTGCAGGTTCACCGCGCCGGGCACCGGCGGTTGGTGCCAGCTCGGCACGATCCAGAGCCGCTCACCCATCTGCATGGGTTGGAAGTCATCCATCCACTCGCGTTCCCAGTCCCGGTCGGCGATCAGTTCCACCTCGATCTCGGGGCAGGGCTCGTCGCACAGTTCGGCGGCCCAGGCCTGCCGGACACGTTCACGCATGGCATCGACGCCCTCCAGATCGTCATAGAGGCCGGTGAGCACCGTCTCGTTCCAAAGTGGCGTGCTGCCCCGCTCCGGTTCGAATACGGGATCGTCGTGGGCATCCTGCAGAGTAATGGCGGTGGCGCCCTCGTTGAGCAGCAGCTCCTCGAGCGTCTCGGCCTGTTCGGGGGCGATATGGGCCTTGAGTTGCAGCCAGGGCATAGGGGTCTCTCGCTGAGAAAGGGGCGTCAACGCAAGCGGGGCGGCCAGGGCCGCCCCGCGGGTCGCACATCGCGGGCCTAGAGACCCAGCTTCTTCTCCAGGTAGTGAATATTGACACCACCCTGCTGAAAGTAGCCGTCGCGGACTAGATCCTTGTGCAGATCGGTGTTGGTCTTGATGCCCTCCACCAGCAGCTCGTCCAGAGCGACGCGCATGCGGATCAGTGCGGTCTCACGGTTTGCCCCCCAGGTGATCAGCTTGCCGATCAGAGAGTCGTAGTGGGGCGGCACCGTGTAACCGGTGTAGAGGTGGGAGTCCATGCGCACCCCGAGACCACCCGGCGGGTGGTAGAGGGTCACCTTGCCGGGGGAGGGCATAAAGGTTCGCGCGTCCTCGGCGTTGATGCGGCACTCGAAGGCATGGCCGGTCAGCTTGACCTCCTCCTGGGAGATCGACAGCGGCAAGCCAGAGGCGATGCGTAGCTGCTCGCGGACGATATCCACGCCGGTCACCATCTCGGTCACCGGGTGCTCCACCTGCACGCGGGTGTTCATCTCGATGAAGAAGAACTTGCCGTCCTCGTAGAGAAACTCGAAGGTGCCGGCGCCGCGGTAGCCGATGGTGAGGCACGCCTGGCGACATGACTCGAGCACTTCGGCGCGGGCGACGGCGTCGATGCCCGGCGCAGGAGCCTCTTCGATCACCTTCTGGTGGCGGCGCTGCAGGGAGCAGTCGCGGTCATAGAGGTGAATGGCGTTACCCTGGCCGTCAGCCAGTACCTGGACCTCCACGTGGCGAGGGTTCTCGAGGTACTTTTCCATATAGACGGTGCCGTCGCCAAACGACGAGTGCGCCTCGGTACGGGTCACATTGACCGCAGAGAGCAGATGCGCCTCGGTGTGCACCACTCGCATGCCGCGACCGCCGCCCCCGGCGGCCGCCTTGATAATCACCGGGTAGCCGATGCGCCGTGCCACAGCGACGATCTCCCCCTCGTCGTCCTCGGGTAGCGGACCATCGGAGCCGGGCACCGTGGGCACACCGGCCTTCTTCATCGATTCGATGGCGCTGACCTTGTCGCCCATCAGGCGGATGGTCTCGGGGCGCGGACCGATAAAAGCGAAACCGGAGCGCTCGACCTGTTCGGCGAAGTTGGCGTTCTCGGAGAGGAAGCCGTAGCCGGGGTGGATGGCACTGGAATCGGTGACCTCCGCCGCGCTGATCAGCGCCGGGATGTTGAGGTAGGACTGGGCCGACGAGGCCGGGCCGATGCAGACGGCCTCGTCGGCCAGACGCACATGCATCAGCTCACGGTCGGCCTTGGAATGGACCGCCACCGTCTTGATGCCCAGTTCCTTGCAGGCGCGCAGTATGCGCAGGGCGATCTCGCCGCGATTGGCGATGAGTACCTTGTCCAGCATGAGGAATCCGCCAGTATCAGGTGAATGAAGAAGCGCGAAGATCTCAGCCGAGAACGAGCAGCGGCTGGTCGAATTCCACCGGTTCGCCGTCGTCGACCAGAATAGCCTCGACCACACCGTCGCGATCGGCCTCGATCTGATTCATCATCTTCATGGCCTCGACGATGCATACCGTGTCGCCCTTCTTGACGCTGGAGCCAATCTCGATGAAGGGCTTGCCGCCCGGCGCCGGACTGCGGTAGAAGGTGCCCACCATAGGGGACGTCACGGCCTGACCCTGATAGCCTGGACCCTCATCGGCTGCTGCGGGGACAGGGGCCGCTGGCGCCTGGGGCGCGGGCTGTGCGGGAGCGGCATAACCCTGGGGCATGGCGGGCTGCCAGCTAGTACCGTTGGGATGCCGGCTGATACGTACCGACTCCTCGCCCTCCTGGATCTCGATTTCGCTGATGTTGGACTCTTCGAGCAGCTCGATCAGCTTCTTGACCTTGCGGATATCCATGACGTTGTCTCGATCGCGTGGGTGCTGTAAATAGGGCAGGCCCGGCGGCGCTGTCAACCTGGACCAACTTGCCATACATCGCGACACGTTGGCGCCTCTTGCCGCTCTTATGGCATGGAAAATAGATGTCGAAGGAGTTTGACGAAAATTCGCGGGGATGTCCAGTGGCATGGAGAACGCTGTTCGAGGAGGAGATTTGAACAACCGTTTGACGACGTTCGCGCCCACCACCTGCGACGGTCAGATCTGCCTGTCGTCCAGCCAGTCCAGCACGCCATGCAGGTGGGAAGCCAACCCGGGCGCGCGGACTTCTCCCTGGATACGCGCTTCGCGAAGTTCTTCGGGGCCCTGAAAGAACAGCAGGCTGGGCGGCCCGAACAGGCCGTAATGGTCAAGCAGTTCGCGGCTATTGCTACCCGAGTCGGTCACGTCCACATTGATGCGGGCAAAGGTCGAGAGCGGTTCGGCCACGCGAGGGTCGGGGTAGACCTGCCGTTCCATCTGCTTGCAGGAGATGCACCAGTCGGCAGTAAAGTGGACAAAGGCGGGGCGGCCATCGCCGACCGAGGCCAACGCTCGCTGCAGCTCGCCGAGGCTCTCCACGGTGGCAATGTCGGCAGGCTCTGCGGCAGGGGAGCCGCCGCCGGCGTCTCCCAGGTTGGCCAGCGGGCGTAGCGGATCCTTGGCGCCGCTGGCGGCTCCCAACACCAGGGCCAGTGCCCATGCCAGCAGCAGCAGACCGAGGGCTTGCCGCGCCCGCGGCCAGCCTTGGGGCAGGTTGACCGACATGGCACCCAAGGCCAGGGCAGTCCCGATAGCCAGCGCTCCCCACATCAGCAGAGCCACCGCAGAAGGCAGCAGGCGCTCCACCAGCCAGATGGCCACGCCCAGCAGCAGCAGACCGAAGGCGATCTTCACGCCGTTCATCCAGGCACCGCTTCGCGGCAGCAGGGTGGTGCCGAAGGTGCCCACCAGCAGCAGTGGTACGCCCATGCCAAGCCCGAGGGCGAGCAGGGCGGCGCCACCCATCAGGGCGTCGCCGGTGGTGGAGATGAACACCAGGGCGCCTGCCAGCGGCGCGGAGACGCAGGGAGACACCACCAGTACCGACAGCGCCCCGGCCAGGGCCAGCCCCGCCGGGCCACTCTGCTGGGCACGCGCCTGCCAGGTATCGATACGTCCGGCAATCCGCGATGACATGCGCAGTTCGAAGGCGCCGAACATGGCCAGGGCGAACAGGGTAAAGAGGAGGGCAAAGGTGATCAGCACTGGCGCCGACTGGAGCCGCGCCTGGAGATTGAGGCCGGCGCCGAACAGGCCCATCAGCACCCCGACGGCCGCATAGGTCATTGCCATGCCGCCCACATAGCTGGCGGAGAGCGCGAAGGCGCGCGGGCGCCTGGCATTCTGGCCAACGATGATCGATGAGAGGATCGGTACCATGGGCAGCACACAGGGCGTAAAGGTCAACCCCAACCCGGCCAGGAAGAACAGGCCTAGCGCCATCGGCAGGCTGGCATCACTCATCAGGCGCTGGAAGCGACCGTCGTCACTCTGGGGAGGCGTCGGCGCCGCCGCGGTGTCAATACCGCCGTCGCTCGCATCGGGCGAGACGCTGTTGTGACCAACGACCAGAGCGGCGAAGGCCTGAGGCGCGCTGCGCTGGGGTGCCTCCAGGGCTACTCGCTCCGGCGGATAGCAGAGGCCGGCGTCGGCGCAGCCCTGAAAGGTGACGGTAAGCGGGAAGGCTCCGCTGGCACTCTCCTCGAGGGGAACCTCGAATACCACGTTGTCGCGGAAGACGTAAACGTCGCCCAGAAACTCGTCGCTGGTGAACTCACCCTGGGGGATCGCGGGCTCTCCCAGGGACGCGGCATCGGATTCGACGCTGAGCTGGTGGCGATAGAGATAGTGTTCGGGGGTGACTTCGACGCCAACATAGAGGGTCTCCCCATCGTGCCAGGCCTGGGGCTGGAAGGCCTCGAGGACCGGGAGGAAATCCCGGGAGTTGGACGAAGAAAACCACTGTGCCTGGCTGGCAAGCGGCACCAGCATCAGCACCAGCAGCAGGGCAAGGCGTCGGGCAATCAAGTGGGGCATCTTTATCCTGGCGGGCATCGGGGCAAACTCTGTCGTCAGACTCGTGGCCGGCGGAGCGGTTCCCCGCGTTTGGCCGCCGGGGCGCTGGCGCCTGCAGTGGGTGCTAGGATATCGCAGAAGCATGCCGCTGTTGGCGTGCTGCGTCCCTCAGTGATGCGTTTCATTGTCGCATTGTCGAGGGTCAACGTTCATTACATAGGGATTATCACGTCATGGCCTGGAAAAGCTGGCGCGCCTCCCGGCGTCGCAGAAAGGAGGAGGCGCTGGAGCGCCCTCGGTACGGCTGGATCTGGAAGCCTCTGCTGGCGCTCACAGGGCTCTACCTGCTGGTCAGCGTCGGTCTGGGCATCTGGTGGAGCCAGCCGCCGGCCCCCTTCGATGTGGAGCAGGCCACCCTGGAGCGGCGCGGAGAGGCCGCCTATTTGCCGGGCGCGCGGGGCACAGTGACCGTCGCGACTCTGGCCGCCAGCGTGGCGACCTTGCTGGAGAAGCCGGGCGGCTACCTGCGCAACGACCTGGCACCGCCGGGAGTATGGCTCGACAACATGCCCAGTTGGGAGCTTGGCGTGCTGGAAGCCTCTCGCGGACTGGCCCGGGCGCTGCCGCAGATGGCCGGCGGCGATAACGCGGATCTGGCAGCGGCGCGGGAAGCATTGATGGGTGCTGATCGCGCCTGGTTCCCTCCCGCTACCGAGCAGCGTCTGGCGCAGTCACTGGAAGCGCTCGACCGTCAGCTGGTCGCCTTGAACGATACGGATGGGGGGTTTGCGCCCCGCGAGGGGCTGGCCGCTTGGCTGACGTCGCTGGTCGCCCGGCTGGATGATCTTGCCCTGCGCCTGGCAGCCAGCGTCGGCAGCCATGAGGCGCTGATCGAGCTTGCGGTGGATGCCGAGGCGCTGCCGCCGCGCACCCCTTGGTACCGAGTTGATGACATCTTCTTCGAGGCCCGGGGCACCGGCTGGGCGCTTTCGCAGCTGCTCGAGGGCGTGCAGCGTGACCAGGACGATGTGCTGCGCGAGGCGGATGTGCTGGCCGAGTGGCAGGGGCTGCTGGCAGAGCTGGCGATGACCCAGCGGCGGCTGTGGAGCCCGGTGGTGCTTAACGGTTCGGGCTTCGGGATCTTCGCCAACCACTCCCTGGTCATGGCATTGCACATGACCCGGGCACGGGATCTCGCCGCGCACCTGGCCGAGCACCTCGCGGAACCGCCGGTTCCACCGTTGGCACCGGCACCGGCGCCCCCTGTCGAGGACGGTGTCGGGGACCCGGTCGAGGCGCCGGTGGAGGATGACATGGCGCAGGAGGAAGGGGAGCAGCCCACATCACCATAACCGCGTTCGTGACGTACTTGTCGATGCAGCAGGGCAGCCCATTGGGGCTGCCCTGTGACATCTCTTTCATGGCAGGTTCATGGCAGGCGTTCAGGCCTTCTCATAGGCAATTACCGATTTCTCGATGGCCTTGCGAGCGGCCTCGACGCCTTCCCAGGACTCGACCTTGACCCACTTGCCCTTCTCGAGATCCTTGTAGTTCTCGAAGAAGTGGGCAATCTGCTGGCGCAGCAGTTCGGGCAGATCGGTCACTTCCTGGATGTCGTCGTACAGGCTGGTGAGCTTGGTGTGGGGCACGCAGACCAGCTTGGCGTCTTCGCCGGCTTCGTCGGTCATGTTGAGAATGCCGACCGGGCGGGCACGAATGATGCAGCCAGGCTGGACCGGATAGGGGGTGACCACCAGGGCATCCAGCGCATCGCCATCGTCGGCCAGGGTGTGGGGAATAAAGCCGTAATTCGCCGGATAGAACATCGGCGTGGCCATGAAGCGGTCGACCAGCAGGGTCCCCATGTCCTTGTCGATCTCGTACTTGATCGGGGCATGGTTGGCCGGGATCTCGATCGCCACATAGACGTCGTTGGGTAGGTCCTTGCCGGCGGGGATGTTGTCGAAGTTCATCGTCGCTTCCTTGGGTTGGAAATCAGCTTGGCACATCGCTGAGCGAAAAAATCTGCAGAATTATACGAAGCGTGCGCGGGGATTACCAATGCGACATAGGTGTCGCGATGTGGGAGGCAGAACCCCGGGCGAGACGCTGCGGCTATGGTTGACGTCACGCAGGAGCGTGGGAAGTGTATCATGAGCCCCGGCGGGGTTCGCCGGGACCGACCAGGTTGGCCCGCGGCCTCAGAAAGATCGACCCGGCGGTCAAGGAGAAGCCTCTTGGGATCTGCTCAGCTGTCATTGAGTTACGGCCAGGCCTATGTGGCGCCGGACCGGCGCTATCACCGCAGCTCCATGTCGGTGCGCCTGCCCCAGGCCGGGCAGCTCAATGCCAAGGGCGCCTGCGCGGTGATCAGCGACTCCACTCGGCGCAACGCCATGGCCAAGCAAGCCGGCGATCTCAGCGTGCGCGGCTTTCTGGCCGATTATTACTCGACGCCGGACCACTGGGACGTCAAGACCTCGGCCACCCGGGTTCTGCGGGCGCTGAACGGCTGGTGCTTCAGCCAGAGTCAATGCGTGACCGATGGGAGCTATGTCTCGTCACTGTCGGCCATGGTCTATCGCGGCCGCAACGTCCATCTCTTCCATCTGGGCGATACCCTGGTGTTTCGCCTGCGCGGCGCCGAGTTCGAGCAGCTCAGCCGCGATCATGTCGCCGATCTGGGCGGCTACCGCTACCCCTCCCGGGCGCTGGGCATGGATGTCAGCATCGAGATCGACTACGCACAGTTCCCGATCAAGCAGGGCGATATCTTTCTGTTCACTACCCAGGCGGTGCTGGGCACCCTGATGCCCTCGGAGTACGTTCAACTCATTCGGCAGGATGCCAGCGACCTGAATGCCGCCGCCGACCGCCTGGCCGCGGCGGCAGTTCAACGGGCTCAGGCCCGGGGATACGGCGCCGACCAGTTCTGCTTCCAGCTGGTCCGCATCGACGAGTTGCCCGACGAGCAGCCCGATCATCCCGGCCGCGCCTATGGCGATCTGCCCATTCCGCCCGAGCTCTCGCCGGGAGATCGCCTGGATGGCCTGGCGATAGAGGCGGTACTGTCACGCACCGCCCAGTCGCGGGTCTATCGGGTGCGCGACGTGCACACCGGGCGGGAGATGGTGATGAAGGCGCCGAGTCCTGAGCTCTCCTTGCGAAATGCCTACCTGGAGCATTTTCTGCTTCAGCAATGGGTGGTAGAGCGGGTCAAGTCGCCATTTGTGGTACGCATCATGGAGCCGTCGCGTCCTCGGCGTTATCTCTACTACCTGATGGCCTATGTCGAGGGAGAGAACCTGGCCGATTGGGCGCGGCGCCATCCCCAGGCCAGTCTGGTGCAGCGCCTGGATATTGCCAACCAGCTTGGCAAGGCGGTGCAGGCCCTGCATCACCGTGACCTGCTCCACCAGCAGATCCACCCCAGTAACGTCATGATTGACCGCCATGGGCAGGTGGTGCTCACCGACTTCAGCGCCTGCCGCAGGCGCGAGGTCGGCAGCCAGAACGAGTCTCGAGAGCTGGCTCGCCAGGTGGGTCTCACCGAGCACAGTGCACCCGAATACGCCCTTGACGATGGTGTCGGGCGGCGCAGCGACCAGTACTCTCTGGCCTCGACGGTTTACTGGCTGCTGACCGGTGAGCTGCCCTATGAGTTAACGCCCAATCATCTGCGCAGCCACACGGACCTGGAACAGCTGATCTACCGCAGCGCTCGGACTCTCAACCCCGAGGTGAGTGTCGCCCTGGATGAGGCGCTGCACCGTGCCCTGGATCCTCAGCGCGCCCTGCGTTATCGGCGCATGTCCGAGTTTCGCCACGCGCTTCGTCAATCAGTGACCGGCGAGCGCGTCGTTCGGCGCACCGGTCATCGTCTCCTGCGCGACCCGGCCAGCTTCTGGCAGGGGGTGGCCGGTATCCTGCTGCTGTTGCTGGTCCTCTCCTGGCTGCTCAGATAGCCGTCGGTCTTAAATCTTGAACGCCGACAGCTTGCGTTCGACCCGGTGCAGGGCAAGCTTCGCGACCTTGGGTAGGCCGTTCTCGAAGGGCGGGAAGTCCTCGCCCTGGATCAGCGGTGAGAGGTACTGCCGGCATGCCTCGGTGATGCCGAAGCCGTCTTCGCGGATGTACTCCCTGGGCATGAACTTCTCACGGTTGGCGACCTCCGCCAGCGGGGCAGGCTCGATGGTCCAGGTGTAGGGATTTTCCGAGACCCGCTTGATGGCCGGCATCATCGAGTTCTTGCCCGCCAGCGCCAGCTCCACCGCCTTCTCGCCCACTGCATAAGCCTGCTCCACGTCGGTCTTGGAGGCCAGGTGGCGCGCGGCGCGCTGCAGATAGTCGGCCACGGCCCAGTGGTACTTGTAGCCCAGATCCTGCTTGACCATGCCGGCCAGCGTCGGCGCCACGCCACCCAGCTGGCGATGGCCGAAGGCGTCGGTGTTGCCGGAGTCGGCCAAAAAGGTACCATCCTCGTAGCGGGCGCCTTCGGAGACCACGATCACGCAGTAGCCATAGGTCTTGACAGCCTCGTCGACCCGAGCCATCACCGCCTCGCGGTTGAAAGCCACCTCCGGGAAGATGATCAGGTGGGGGGGGGCCCCCTCACCGTTGCCGGCGAGTGCGCCGGAAGCGGCGATCCAGCCGGCGTGGCGACCCATCACCTCGAGCACGAACACCTTGGTGGAAGTGGCGCACATGGAGGCGATATCCAGGGAGGCTTCCAGGGTGGAGGTGGCGATGTACTTGGCCACGCTGCCGAAGCCGGGTGAGTTGTCGGTGATCGGCAGGTCGTTGTCCACGGTCTTGGGCACATGGATGGCGGTGAGCGGATAGCCGAGCTTCTCCGAGAGCTGGGAGACCTTGAGGCAGGTATCGGCACTGTCGCCGCCGCCGTTGTAGAAGAAGTAGCGGATATCGTGGGCGCGGAACACCTCGATCAGCCGCTCGTACTGGGCGCGATGGGTCTCGATGTCCTTGAGCTTGTAGCGACAGGAGCCGAAGGCGCCGCCCGGCGTGTGGCGCAGCGCGGCAATCGCCTCGTCGGACTCTCGGTTCACGTCGATCAGGTCCTCGGTGAGGGCACCGATAATGCCGTTGTGGCCGGCGTAGACCTTGCCGATCCGATCCGGGTGACGGCGGCAGGTCTCGATCACGGCGCAGGCGCTGGCATTGATCACGGCGGTGACGCCGCCGGACTGGGCGTAGAAGGCATTGTGGGCCATGGCGCTGTTCCTGCTCCTGGTCGCTTCTGTTCGTGGATGGACTGGGGAAAGTCGAAGGATTCTAGCCGAAAGCGGCCGGGGCTGCACCCGGCGGCGGCGGGTGCTGGAGGGGCCTCTGGTGCCATGCTAGTCTCGCCACACCTTGTCGCGGTGGGATGCCGTGACGCAAGTCGGCAGTCAGGAGAGCGCATGCACGTTCATATCCTCGGTATCTGCGGCACCTTCATGGGCAGCCTGGCGCTGCTGGCAAGGGAGCTGGGCCATACGGTCAGCGGTTCGGATGCGGCGGTCTACCCGCCCATGAGTCTTCAGCTCGAGGAAGCGGGCATCAGCCTGTGCGAGGGGTATTCGGCGGATAACCTGGCGCCGCGTCCGGACCGGGTGGTGATCGGCAATGCGCTGTCGCGGGGCAACCCTGAGGTCGAGGCGGTGCTGGATCTGGGCCTGCCCTATGTCTCCGGCCCCCAGTGGCTCGCCGAAGAGGTACTCCCCGGGCGGCAAGTAATCGCCCTGGCCGGCACCCATGGCAAGACCACCACGGCCAGCATGACGGCCTGGCTGCTGGAATCGGCGGGGCGTGCTCCCGGTTTTTTGATCGGCGGGGTGCCACGCAACTTCGGTATCTCGGCGCGTCTCGGCGCTCCCGATGCCCCTTTCGTGGTCGAGGCCGACGAGTACGACACTGCCTTTTTCGACAAGCGCTCCAAGTTTGTCCACTACCGACCCGAGATGGCGGTGCTGGGCAACCTGGAGTTTGACCACGCCGACATCTTCGACGATCTGGCTTCTATCGAGCGGCAGTTTCACCATCTGGTGCGTACCGTGCCTGGGAAGGGGACGCTGCTGGTGGCCGACGGCGAGCCGGCGCTGGATCGGGTGCTGGCCATGGGGGCCTGGACCCCGATATTCCGCTTCGGTAGCGCGGCAGACAGTCCCTGGCGCTATCAGCTCGAGCGCGAGGATGCCTCGCGCTTCCAGGTCATTCACCAGGAGGGCCAGGGGGCGGCGCGCGTCGACGAAGACGCGGTGGTGGACTGGTCGCTGACCGGCGCCTACAACGCCCGCAACGCCCTGGCGGCGCTGGCCGCCGCCCATGCCTGCGGTGTCGATCTCGCTCGCGGGGCAGCGGCGCTGTCGCGCTTCGAGACCCCGCGTCGGCGCCAGGAACTGCGTGGTGAGGTGGCCGGCATCCAGGTGATCGACGATTTCGCCCATCATCCCACGGCCATCGCCGCCACTCTCGGGGGGCTGCGTGCCGCCACCGCTCGTGGTCGCCTGCTGGCGGTGATCGAACCACGCTCCAACACCATGCGCCTGGGTACCCTGCGTGGCCAGCTGACCGAGAGTGTGGCCGCCGCGGATGCCGTTTTCTGGTATCAGCCCGCAGGGCTCGAGTGGTCGCTCGCGCCGCTGCTCGAGGCGAGCCCGGTGCCGGCGCGATTGGAGGGAGATCTGGATGCCCTGATCGCCGCGCTGGTCGAGGAGGCCCGACCCTTTGACCGCATCGTGGTGATGTCCAACGGCGGCTTTGGCGGTATTCATGAAAAGCTTATTGCCGCTCTGGAGGTGGCCCATGGTTGAGGCGCAGCAGGCCGAGAGATTCCGTCCCCCGGTGACCGTGGCGTTGACCGGCGCCTCGGGTGCTCAGTATGGCCTGCGGTTGATCGAGGCGCTGGTGACGGCCGACCACGAAGTGTGGGTGATGATCTCCAAGGCGGCGCATCTGGTGATCGCCACCGAGACCGCTGTGGACCTGCCGGCGCGCCCCGAACGGCTCGCCGAGGCGCTTATCTCGCGCAGCGGCGCCCGCCCCGGGCAGGTCCGCTGCTTCGGCCGAGAGGACTGGATGGCGCCAGTGGCCTCCGGCTCGGGGGCACCATCCTCCATGGTGATCTGCCCCTGCTCCACCGGCACCCTGTCGGCGGTGGCCACGGGGGCGAGCAACAACCTTATCGAACGCGCTGCCGACGTGGCTCTCAAGGAGCGTCGCCAGCTGATCCTGGTCCCCCGCGAGGCGCCTTTCTCGGCGATCCACCTGGAGCATATGCTGGCGCTGACGCGCATGGGAGCGGTGATCCTGCCCGCGGCGCCGGGGTTCTACCACCAGCCGACGACGATCGATGATCTGGTCGACTTCATCGTGGCCAGGATCCTCAATCAGCTCGGCATCGTTCACCGTCTGGTGCCGCGCTGGGGCGAGGCGTGATCAGTCCGGCGCTGCTGTCGGTCTTCGTACCGACCTTCCTGTTCGTGTCCCTGACCCCCGGGATGTGCATGACCCTGGCCATGGTGCTGGGCATGACCCAGGGGGTGCGGCACACCCTGTGGATGATGGTCGGCGAACTGGTCGGTGTCGGACTGGTGGCGGTAGCCGCCGGGGCGGGGGTGGCCGCGCTGATGCTGCGCCAGCCGGAGCTGTTCGCGGTCTTCCGGTGGCTGGGCGGGCTCTATCTGGGGTACCTCGGGGTGATGATGTGGCGCTCTCGAGGACGCATGGCGATTCCCCTGGAGTCAGTCACCCTGGCGCCGGTGGGTCGAGGCCAGTTGGCGCTGCAGGGCTTCGTGACGGCGGTGGCCAACCCAAAAGGGTGGGCCTTCTTTGTTGCACTGCTGCCGCCCTTTCTCGACGCCTCGCGCCCGCTGGCCGGTCAGCTCGCCGTGCTTATCGCCATGATCCTTACCATCGAGTTTGCCTGCCTGATGCTCTATGCGGCTGGCGGCAGCCGGTTGCGATCCGTGCTGGGTCAGGACGGCAACGTGCGTCTGCTCAACCGCATCGCCGGCGCACTGATGGTGGGTGTCGGGGCCTGGCTGGCATTCGGCTGATAGAGCAACCGCCCTAGACCGGCGGTAGCCAGGCGATACGCGCTGCCACCAGCGCCAGGGAACCCACGGTCAGCCAGGCCCAGGGGCAAGGGGCGAGGGTGTCGCGTGGCCTGGCTTGCCAGGCGAGCTGCACCAGGGCGCAGACCACCAGGCCCAGCAGGGCGCCGCCCACCAGGTCGCTGAACCAGTGCACGCCGATTGCCAATCGCGATAGCGCCATGATCATGGCGAACAGGATGGCGCCCCAGTAGACCCAGTGGCGTTGTTGAGGGGGGAGTTCACGGGCGATGAAGGCGGCGGCCAGTCCCGCCAGCACCACTGCCGTGGAGGCGTGAGCGCTGGGATAGGCCAGAGAGCCGGTGAGGTAGTCCGGCGTGTCCGGCCGCGGGCGCGCGAAGAACGCCTTCCCCCAGGTGTTGAGCAGCGCGATCAGGCCCAGCCCGCCACCGATATGAGCAAAAGCGTCGAAGCGCCGTCGCCACAGCAACCAGCCCCCCCAGGGCAGGACCAGGGCCAGCACGCCGTAGGTGTCGCCCACCCGGGCCAGGGCCTGACTGATCGCTTCCAGCGCGGGGCTGGCCAGATAGACGAAGAGCGCGTTAATGCGTGCATCCATGGCCAGCGGGTCATCGGCGCCATGCTGCATCACGATCAACGTCCAGCCGGACGCGCCTCCCAGCGACAGGACGAGCAGCAGCCAACTGGCCAGAGGCACCTCACTTCCCGCTCCGGCACTCTGTGACAGCCAGAGTCGTCGCATGACCGGGTGGCGACGGGCGCCGCCGGCGAGCAGACGGTAGAGCCTCCCGCTGCGGCCGACCTGTTGGCGAAGCCAGGAGAAGACGATCGCCATCACGAGCAGGATGATGGCCAGCGCCACCAGCAGCGACCGACTGCCCTCGGGGATGTCGAGCAGCTGCTGCCAGGTACGCCCCAGCAGATAGCCCGGCAACACATAGGCGGGCGCCCACAGTGCCGCCGAGGCAAGGTTGGCCCAGGTAAAGGCCCGTGGCGACATCCTGAGCATTCCGGCGATCAGCGGTACCATCGGCCGAACCGGACCGACGAAACGCCCGAAGAAAACCGACAGGGTGCCGTAGCGCTGGAAGAAGCGCGCCCCCCGGGCCAGCCATTCGGGATGGCGGGAGAGCGGCCACAGTCGTGTCACTCGCTGGTGCTGGGTATAGCCCAGCCAGAAGCTGGCCCAGTCGCCGACCACGGCGCCCAGAAAAGCTGCCAGCATAATGGCCGGCAGCGCCAGCTCCTGATGGCCTGCCAGGGAGGCGGCGGCGGTGATCAGAACCACCCCGGGGACCAGCAGACCGACCAGCGCCAGGGATTCGACCAGGGCGATGGACGCGATGATCAGCAGCAGCAGGGTGGGGGAGGGCGTCAGCTGGTAGAGGGCGTCGGCAAGGTTCAAGGAGGACTCCGTGTCGGGCTGGCCTGGGTCAGAAATGAAGTCAGGGTTCGGCGTGTCGCTGGGTGGTGGCCTGCAATCGCTGGATGAAGCGTTGCGGCGACTCGTCCCGTCCCAGATGACATTGGGTCAGGCGCGACTCCACCGCGCCGGTATCCAGTAGCACCGTTCGCTGCAGTGATTCCTCGAGACGTTGGCGAACCAGCAGGGCACCGTTTTCGCTGGTATCCGGCAGCACCAGCCAGAAGTCGGCCTCGCCCTCGCGCCCCAGCAGGTCGTGGTCGCGGCTGCAGCGTGCCACCGTGTTGCAGAGTGACGTGAGCAGTGCCCCTCGGGCCCTGACGCCGAACTGCTCGCCGGCCATCTCCAGCTGAGGCAGATGGATCACCAGCACCGCCAGGTGCTGGCCGAGCAGCTCGGCACGCTCGCACTCGCTCTGCAGGCGGTCGTGCAGGGCGCCTCGCCGGATGGCCTCGCACTCCTCGTCCAGGGGGTCGGTGGCCTGCAACAGGGCCCGCTGATGGAGAATTTCCCAGGGGGCGAGGCCAGCCACCATGACCAGGCTCAGGTAGCTCAGCGCCAGGTCGAGGTCGAGCAGGCTCTCGCCGAGCAGCAGCCAGACCGGGGTCAGGGTGAGATTGAGCAGCATGGCCGGTCCCAGCGGCAGCAGCAGCAGGGTCAGCACCGGTGGCAGGCCCAGCCAGACGTTGGCCAGGGACGACTGTGCAGGCAGCTCCATGGCAACCAGCAGGTAGCCGCACACCAGCACCAGGTAGGCCGAGAGTCTGGCGGTCTCGGGTTGGCCCAGGCGCATCAGGGTGGCGGTGATCAGCAGCGGAGCCAGCAGTGCCGGCAGCAGGATACGATCGTAGTCGCCGACCAGATAGAACCAGGCGGCCTGACCGACCAGCAGGAGGGCGGCGAGGGTATAGAGACCGGCATGAAGCCTGGCGTGATGATGCAGCTCAGACATGTTCCCCTCCGCGCTGCACGCTCACCGTTCCGGGCTGGCGCTCCAGGGCCCGGCACTCTTCCGCCAGCGAGACGACTCGCGCCAGCGGCATGACGCGCAGCCGCTGGACAGGCCCCAGCTGGGCCAGCAGGTCGGCGCGACGCTGTTCGGCCTGTTCGGCGTCCGGAGAGAGCAGCAGGGTGGCCAGAGTGCGGCCATCGAGTCGGTAGCAGTGCTCGAAACTGCGGGTCAGGGCGCACAGCCGCTGTGCCTGGGGCCATAAGCGCTGCCGTCCGGTGCGTAGCAGCAGCAGTTCGCCATGCACGCCGTCGCGATGGACGCGGGCCCGCTCCCGGATCAGGTCGCGGCCCAGCTGAGCGCGGGGCCACAGGTGCAGGCCGGGGACCAGATGGGCGCGGCGGCGTGCCACTCCCCGTAGCGGCGCCAGATCGCGGGAGCGGGAAAGTCCCAGCAGCAGCAGCGCCGCCAGTACCACGCCAGCGAATGCCGCCTGTTCCGGCGGCATGCCGCCGGCCAGCCAACCCCAGGAGAGCGCCGCCAGCAGCAGGTTGAGTGCCGACATCCAGGCCGGCTGGGGGAGCATGACCAGCGCCGCCCAGGCCCACAACCACAGCGGGAAACGCTCGGGAGCGTTGAGCAGCAGCGCGGTCAGCAGCAGGCTGGGGAGCAGCTGCCAGGGCACCAGGGCCGGGCGGCGGTGGCTGAATTCCACCAGCGCCGCCGAGACGGCCAGCCAGCCCGCGGCCATCCACAGCAGCAGGGCCTCGGTCAGATTCGTCGAGGCCGGCGCCATCAGCGCCGGCAGCAGGGCCGCCAGCAGCAGATTGAGGCGCAGCAGACCGACTTTGTACTTGCTCTGCATGGTGGCTTACTATGACTCCCTTCCCGAATTTGCGTGGCACGATCACGCCAGTATAACGCCGTGGCCGGCCTCTCTGGCCACGCCCACAGGAGACCCCTTTCGGCATGTCAGCACAAGTCATCTCCACCGACGAGGCGATCCGGGACGTCGAGGCCTATATGACCGGCCTCGGTCAGGCGGCCCGCCAGGCCGCCGCGGCCATGCGCCGCGCCTCCAGCGGTGCCAAGAACGCCGCCCTGCTGGCCATTGCGGCACGCCTGCAGTCGCGTCGCGAGACGGTCGCCGCCGCCAACGCCGCGGACATGGCCCGCGGCCGGGCCGGGGGACTCGATGCCGCCCTGCTCGACCGCCTGGAACTCACCCCGGCGCGCATCGACGCCATGATCGAGGGCCTGTATCAGGTGGCGGCCTTGCCCGACCCGGTTGGCGAGATCGACGGGCTGCGCTTTCGGCCAAGCGGGATCCAGGTGGGTCAGATGCGCGTGCCGCTGGGGGTGATCGGCATTATTTACGAGTCGCGGCCCAACGTCACCGTGGAAGCCGCCAGCCTGTGTCTCAAGTCCGGCAATGCGGCGATCCTGCGCGGCGGCAGCGAGGCGCGGGACTCCAACGCCGCCATCGCCGCGTGCCTCCGCGACGGCCTGGCCACTGCCGGCTTGCCCGAGGCGGCGGTGCAGGTGGTGGCCACCATCGATCGCGCCGCCGTGGGCCGGCTGATCGCCATGCCCCAGTACGTCGACGTGATCATCCCCCGCGGCGGCAAGTCGCTGATCGAGCGCATCTCCCGTGAGGCGAAGGTGCCGGTCATCAAGCATCTGGACGGCGTCTGTCATGTTTACGTGGACGCCACGGCGGATCTCGACAAGGCCTTCGCCATCGCCGTCAATGCCAAGACGCATCGCTACGGGACCTGCAATACCATGGAGACCCTGCTGGTCGATGCGCCGGTGGCGGAGGGGCTGCTGCCCCGGCTGGCGGTCGCCTATGCCGATCACGGCGTCGAACTGCGTGGTTGCGAGCGCACCCGGGCGATTCTGCCCGGGGCCGCCGTCGCCGGCGAGGAGGACTGGAGCGCCGAGTACCTGGCGCCGGTGCTGGCAGTGCGGGTGGTGGACGGTATCGAGGCTGCCATCGAACACATCGAGCGCTATGGCTCCCATCATACCGATGCCATCGTCACCGGCGACTATGGACTGGCAAGACGCTTCCTCGCCGAGGTGGATTCCAGCTCGGTCATGGTCAACGCCTCCACTCGCTTCGCCGACGGTGTCGAGTATGGCCTGGGTGCCGAGATCGGCATTTCCACCGACAAGCTGCATGCCCGCGGGCCGGTGGGCCTTGAGGGACTTACCACCCGCAAGTATGTCGTGCTGGGTGACGGTCAGATCCGCCAGTGAGCGATAGCATGCAGCTGCCGTTGCCGACGGGGATGATCGAGGCGCCGCGTCCGCCGCGCCTCGCCATGCTTGGCGGCACCTTTGACCCGGTACACCTGGGACATCTGCGGAGCGCCGTCGAGCTTCGCGAGGTGCTGGAACTGGACCGGGTCCATCTGATTCCGGCCAGTGTGCCTCCGCTGCGCGGCGAGCCGCGGGTCTCTTCCGATCAGCGTCTGTTGCTGCTGCAGCTCGGCATCGGCGACACCCCCGGCCTGGTCGCCGACCCTCGGGAGATGCACCGCGAAGGGCCTTCCTACAGCGCCGATACCCTGGCCTCTCTGCGCAAGGAGTTTGGCGTCGAAGCACGCCTGGTGATGGCGCTGGGCCACGATGCCTTCCTGCGCCTGGCTGACTGGCACGAGCCAGAACGGCTATTTGCCCTGGCGCATCTGGTGGTGATTGACCGGCCCGATCACGAGGCGCCACTGCCGGCGGCCCTTGACGCGCTTATCGCGGGCCGAGAAGTGGATAATCCCGAGGCGCTGATGGCTCGTCCCGCCGGCGGGCTGCTGCGCCTGGCGCTTCCCTCGCGCATGGCGATCTCGGCCACTGAGGTGCGCCGCCGCCTGGCCGAGGGCAATAGCGTTCGCTATCTGCTGCCCGAAGCGGTGGAGCGCCACCTGCTGACCCATGGCCTCTATCGGCACTGACGGTGGAACGGGCACTGCCAGCGAGCGGTCAACCCGGTACAATGACAGTCCAACGACATTCAGACAGAAGACTCTATGCAAACTGACGCACTCAAGACGCTGGCAATCGACGCGCTGGAAGACCTCAAGGCCAAGGACATCGCCCTGCTGGATGTCTCGCACCTAACCAGCGTGACCGACCTGATGATCATTGCCAGCGGCACTTCGTCTCGCCATATTTCCGCCCTGGCCGGAAACGTGGTCGAGAAAGCCAAGCAGGCTGGCCTTCAGCCCCTGGGCGTGGAGGGTGAGAGCGGCTCCGACTGGGTGCTGGTGGACCTGGGTGATGTGGTCGTGCACGTGATGCTGCCGGAAACCCGCCAGCTCTATGATCTGGAGCGTCTGTGGGCCGACTTGCCCAGCGACGTCGAGCGCAGCGAGGGCGAGGCCACCGGCGCATGAGGGTTCGCCTGCTGGCGGTAGGGACTCGCATGCCTGCCTGGGTCAACGAGGGGGTTGAGGAGTATCGCAAACGCCTCCCTCGGGACTTCACCCTTGAGGTGGAGGAGATCGCTCCCGGCCAGCGTGGCAAGAATGCTGATATCCCCCGCGCCATGGCCCAGGAAGCCGAGCGGATTCGTGCCCGGCTGCGGGGCGATGAGCATGTCGTGGTATTGGAGGTCGCAGGCAAGCCCTGGAGCACCGAGCAACTCGCCGAGAAGGCCGAGGCCTGGCGCTTTGCCGGGCGCGATGTGGTCTTGCTGGTGGGGGGCCCTGATGGCCTCGAGGCGGGACTCTCCGTTGCCGCCGACCAGCGCTGGTCGCTGTCGCCGCTGACCCTGCCTCATCCGCTGGTGCGGATCCTGCTCGCCGAGCAGCTTTACCGCGCCTGGACCCTGATGGTGGGCCACCCCTACCACCGCTGAACGAGCCGTCCGGCCGAGAGAGCGATGCGCAAGAATCGCGACAACCTCAAGAGCCCCGAACAGGAACTGCGCATCTTTCGGGTGCGTGCCTTGCTGGCCGTGGTGCTGATCTTTGCCATGACCGGTCTGCTGATGGGACGGCTGGCCTATCTTCAGGTGGTTCAGCACGAGGTCTACAGCACCCGCTCCGAGAAGAACCGCGTGAGGGTCGAGCCGCTGCCGCCCACCCGCGGGCTGATCTATGATCGCAACGGCGTGCTGCTGGCCGAGAACCGGCCCACCTACAACCTCACTCTTGTGCGCGAGCGGGTCGACGACCTGGATAACACCCTGTCACTGCTGGTAGAGCTTCTCGAGCTGCCCGACAAGGAGGCTGAGGCGTTCCGGCTGAGATCCGGCCAACGCCAGCGCCCCTTTCAGCCGGCGCTGCTGATGAGCGACCTCGACGAGGACCAGATCGCCCGAGTGTCGGTGAACCGTCACCTGCTGCCCGGCGTCGAGGTGGAGGCCCAACTGCTGCGCTACTACCCCGATGCCGAGGTGATGGCCCACGCCCTGGGCTATGTCGGGCGCATCAACGCCGAGGAACTGGCGACCCTCGACACCGGCCGCTACGCCGGCACCCACTTCATCGGCAAGACCGGCGTCGAGCGCTTCTACGAAGAGGAGTTACATGGCCAGGCAGGACTGCGCAAGGTGGAGACTAACGCTCGTGGCCGGGTGCTGCGCGAACTGGGTCGTACCGATCCGGTGCCCGGCCAGCACCTGACGCTGACCCTCGATACACAGATGCAGAAGTTGGCGTATAAACTGATGGACGGCCGTCGGGGCTCGATCGTGGCCATTGCGCCGCAGACCGGAGAGATTCTGGCCATGGTCTCGGCCCCGGGCTTCGACAGCAACCAGTTCGTCACCGGGATCGACGTGGCCTCCTACCGGGAACTGCAGGAAAATCTCGACCTGCCGCTCTACAACCGGGCCATCCGTGGCCACTACCCGCCCGGCTCCACCATCAAGCCCTTCCTGGCGCTGGCCGGCTTGGCGGAAGGGGAGATAACGCCGGACCGGACCATCCACGACCCCGGCTTCTACCAACTGCCCAACGACTCCCGGCGCTATCGCAACTGGCTGCGCTGGGGGCACGGCCGTGTCGACATGGAGCGCTCCATCGCCGTCTCCAACAACACCTACTACTACAGCCTGGCCCATGATCTGGGCATCGACCGGCTCCATGACAACATGAGCGCCTTCGGTTTCGGGCAGCGGGTGGGTCATGATGTGTTCGGCGAGAGCACGGCACTGATGCCCTCTCGGGATTGGAAGCGGGGTCGTTTCGGCCAGCCCTGGTATCCGGGAGAGACCCTCTCCGTGGGCATCGGTCAGGGCTACTGGCAAGTCACGCCGCTGCAACTGGCCACGGCCACTGCCATGCTGGCCAACCGCGGTCAGTGGGTCAAGCCGCGACTGGCCAGCCGCATCGGCGATACGCCGGTGCCCGAGCGGGTCCCCGAGACCCCGCCGGATATCGAGATTCCCAATGACACCTGGTGGGATCGGATCTTCTCCGGCATGGAGAAGGTGCTCTCAGGTCATGAGGGGACGGCACGGCGCACCGGCGTGGGGCTGGAGTATCGCATGGGCGGCAAGTCGGGCACTGCTCAGGTCTTCTCGCTGGGTCAGGACCAGAAGTACAACGCCGAGGAGCTGGCCGAGCGGCTGCGCGACCACGCGCTGTTCATGGCCTTCGCGCCGCTGGAAGACCCGCAGATCGCCGTGTCGGTGATCGTCGAGAATGCCGGCGGAGGCAGCACCCATGCCGCCCACCTGGCCCGCGCCATGACCGATGCCTGGCTGCTCAGGGATCGCGAGCTCGACGTGGAGGAGCTGCGTGAGGCAATGGAGGAAGACGATGGCCGAATCGCGGGGAACTGAGCCATGGGCATGATCGACCTCTCGCGGATGCTGCGACCCTACCCGGTGCGGGCCCCGGCCAGCGGGATCTCGAGGCGTCGCAGCCTATGGGAGCGGCTGCACCTGGACCCGTGGCTGCTGGGCATGCTGCTGGCGCTGATGGCGGCGGGCCTTGTCGTGCTCTATAGCGCCAGCGGACAGCGCATCGAGTCGGTGATCGCCCAGGGCATGCGCTTCGGGGTGGCGCTTGCGGTGATGTTTCTCCTTGCCCAGCTATCGCCGGCGACCTTGCTGCGCTGGGCGCTGCCGGTCTATGTGCTCGGCGTGCTTCTGCTGGTGGCGGTGGAACTGGTCGGCGACGTCGGCATGGGCGCCCAGCGCTGGCTGGTGATCCCCGGCGTCATCCGCTTCCAACCCTCGGAGATGATGAAGCTGGCGGTGCCGCTGATGGTGGCCGCTTACCTGAGCCGCCAGGAGCTTCCTCCGCGGCTTCCCGACATCGCGATGTGTGTGGTGCTGATCGCTGTTCCTGTCGTGATGATCGCCAAGCAGCCGGACCTGGGTACCTCGCTGCTGGTGACCTCGGCGGCCGTCTTTGTGGTGCTGCTGGCGGGGCTCTCCTGGCGTTTTATCACCGCCCTGACCGTGATTGCCGCCGCGGCCCTTCCGCTGCTGTGGATGAATCTTCACAACTACCAGCGCCAGCGGGTGCTGACCTTCCTCGATCCGAACAGTGATCCCCTGGGGTCGGGCTGGAACATTATCCAGTCCACCACCGCCATCGGTAGCGGCGGCGTGTTCGGCAAGGGTTGGCTACAGGGCACCCAGTCTCAACTGGAGTTTCTGCCCGAGCGGCATACCGACTTCATCGTCGCCGTGCTGGGCGAGGAGTTCGGCCTTGTCGGCATCGTGGCGATCCTGCTGCTCTATCTGCTGATCATCAGCCGTGGCCTCTGGCTGGCCACCGGCGCCCAGAATACTTTCGGGCGTCTGTTGGCAGGCAGTATCATCCTGACCTTCTTTATCTATGTCTTCGTCAATGTGGGCATGGTCAGCGGCATTCTGCCGGTGGTTGGCGTGCCGCTGCCGCTGGTCAGTTACGGCGGCACCTCCAGCGTGACCTTGATGGCGGGTTTCGGTATTCTCATGGCCATTCATGCGCATCGCCGCTTGCTCCCGCGCTAGGTCCGCTGCGGGCATCCGGGTGCCGAATCAGGGAGAGAGCTGCATGTTACGGATTCGCAAGCATGGCCCGAGGGCGCTGTTGACGATGGCCACCCTGGCCGTATCGATGAGCCCACTGGCGGCGGACTTCGACCCCTCCAGCCACGCCGAGACACGCCAACTGATCGATGAGCTGGCCGGCGAGGGCATCGAGCGTGGCTGGCTGGAGGCCGCCATGGCCTCCGCCGACTTTCAGCAGGGCGTGCTGGATGCCATGGCCGGTGCCGCCGAGCGCCGCCTGCGCTGGGACGAATACCGCGCGATCTTTCTCCAGCCGGAGCGCATCCACCGCGGCGTCACCTTTCTCGAGGTCCATCGAGATGCCTTCGAGCGTGCCGAGGCGGTGTTTGGCGTGCCCCCGGAAGTGATCGCTGCCATCATCGGCATCGAGACCAGCTACGGCCGATTTACCGGCCGCCACCGCGTCATCGACTCCCTGGCGACGCTGGCCTTCCACCACCCGACTCGCGGCAGTTTCTTCCGCGGTGAGTTGGCGGCGTTCCTGGAGATCACCCACGAGCAGGGCGTCTCGCCCGGTGCGCTTATGGGCTCCTACGCTGGCGCCATGGGCTATCCGCAGTTCATTCCCACCAGCTATCGCGCCTACGCCGTGGACTTCGACGACGACGGCCTGCGTGATCTCTGGACCAATCCGGTGGACGCCATCGGCAGCGTGGGCAACTACTTTGCCGAGCACGGCTGGCGCGCCGGTGCGCCGATCTATCACGACGTCGAGGGGCCGGCGACGCCGCCGTCCGGCATCGACTTCAACCGGGCGGCCCGGCCGCCGGCGGTGGCGGCCAGCGCCGTGGCCGAAGCCGGTATCGCGGTGCCCGACGAACTCGACCCCGGCCAGCTGCTGCTGCCGGTCTCGCTGGAGGACGGCGAGAACAACTGGCGCTATGTGCTGGGCGACCACAACTTCTATGTGATCACCCGCTATAACCACAGCCATCTCTATGCCATGGCGGTCACCGAACTTGCCGAGGCCATCGCCACGGCGAGAGCGCTGGATGCCCACTGGCTGGAGGCTGTGCAGGCCGAGGGGGAGCGCTGATGACGTCTCATCGATGGCAGTTGGCGGCGGCGGCGGCGATGCTGCTGGCGGGTTGCGCCGGCGGAGGTGGCCAGGCACCGTCGGAGCCTGGCAAGGGGGCGTCCTCCTCCGCGGCGGCGTCCTCGGATGGAGGAGGGCGCTACGCCATGACCGGCGATGCCTATCCCATGGATCCGCCAGATATCAGCCGCATCCCCGATGCGGTGCCACGGCTCGAGGCACCTTCCCGGGGCGGCAACCGTTCCACCTATGAGGTGTGGGGCAAGACGTATCGGGTGCTGCCCGATGCCCGCGGCTATGTTCGGCAGGGCACGGCGTCCTGGTACGGCGAAAAGTTCCACGGCTATGCCACTTCCAATGGCGAAATCTACGATATGTACAAGATGAGTGCCGCCCACCGCTCGCTGCCGCTGCCCAGCTACGTGCGGGTTACCAACCAGGACAACGGTCGCGCGGCGATCGTGCGGGTCAACGATCGCGGCCCCTTCCACAACGACCGTGAGATCGACCTCTCCTACGCCGCCGCCGCGCGGCTGGATATTCTGGATCGCGGCACCGGTCGGGTGAAGGTGGAAGCCATTGACGTGGAGCAGTGGCTGGCGGAGAACGGCGGTGGCGCTCGTGGCGATACCGCCCGTCGCGGCGCCGCCGTCGGCGTGGAGGCGCCGCCGGCCCATCAGGCTAGCAGCCGGACGGCCAGTCCGATGGCATTCGTCCCTGCTCCGCCGGCCGACGCGTCGAACCCCGTGAATGGCCGCCCCGTCTTCGTGCAGATGGCTGCCCTGGGATCCGCCGAGAGTGCCCGGGCGCTGCAGGCCCGGCTCGAGGCCGAACTCTCTCGCCCGGTGCGGGTCGCTGCCTCGCCGGGGGTGCATCGGGTCCAGGTCGGGCCGCTGGCCAGTGCCGACCAGGTGGAGTCGGTGCGCGGCGAACTGCGCCGTGCCGGCTTCGAACAGAGCTTTGTCGTCAATGACGCCGACTGATTGGCGCCCCATTCCTTTCCCCTGAGTGTTTCATGAGACTTGTCCCGATGAGAAAGTTGCCACTACGTGACCGCCTGCGGCTGATACCGATGCTGCTGGCCTGCCTGCTGATGGTATCGACATGGGCTTCGGCCCAGAGCGTGCCGGCACCCCAGCCCCAGCCGCAGACCATGATCCCCTCGCCGCCCCAGCTCGCGGCCAAGTCCTGGTTTCTGATGGATGCCGCCAGCGGCCGCGTGCTGGTGGAGCACAACGCCGACGAGCGCCTGCCGCCGGCGAGCCTGACCAAGCTGATGACCGCCTACCTGGTGGAGCGTGAGTTGGACCGCGGCAACATTACCCTGGACGACACGGTGCGCATCAGTGAGAACGCCTGGCGCACCGGGGGCTCCAAGATGTTCATCGAGGTGGACACCCAGGTGCAGATCCGGGACCTGTTGTACGGCATCATCATCGCCTCCGGTAATGACGCCAGTGTGGCAGTGGCCGAACACCTGGCCGGCGGCGAGGTGCCCTTCGCCGACCTGATGAACCAGCACGCTACGCGCCTGGGTCTGCACAATACCAACTTTGCCAACGCCACCGGCCTGCCACATCCCGAGCAGTATTCCTCGGCCCGCGACATGGCGCTGCTCTCTCAATACATCATTAACGACTATCCCGAGCACTACGCGATATACGCCGAGAAGTACTTCACCTATAGCGACATCCGGCAGCCCAACCGCAATCGATTGCTGTGGCGTGATCCCACCGTGGATGGTCTGAAGACCGGCTGGACCACCGAGGCGGGCTATGGCCTGGTGGCCTCCGCCAAGCGCGACGATATGCGGCTGATTTCCGTGGTGATGGGCACCAACTCCGAGGAGGCGCGCGCCCAGGAGACCCAGAAACTGCTGAGCTACGGTTTTCGCTACTTCGAGACCGTTAAACTCTACGACGCCGGCTCGGTGCTCACTACCCCTCGTGTGTGGGGCGGTGACAGCAACCAGCTGCCGATCGGCGTCGACCGCGATGTGATGATGACGGTGCCGCGGGCTCGCAACGAAGAGTTCTCCGCTCGCCTGGATATCCAGGGCGACCTGGCTGCGCCCATCGAGGCCGGTCAGCGAGTCGGTATCCTGGAGGTGCGCCTCGGCGAGGAGGTAGTGGGCGAGCAGCCGCTGGTGGCCCTGGCGTCGGTGGCGGAGGGCGGCTTCGTCAAGAAGCTGGTTGACCAGGTCCGCCGCTTCTTTTCCACCCTGGTCGGCGGCTGGTTCGACTAGGCCTCCGGTGGCCTCTCTCCGGCGGGTTGAGTAACATACTCGGATATCCTCGACCCGCTGGAATCCCCATGAACGACAACTCCCTGCGCGATCTGCGCCAGCCGAGCCGGCCGGCTGACGGCAAGCCGCCCAAGATCACCTTTCCCTGCCGCTATCCGATCAAGGTGGTCGGTCATGCCGCCGAGGACTTCGCCGCGATGGTCTGCCAGGTGGTCTCTCGCCACGACCCGCATTTCGACGCCACTGACCTGCGGGTGGTTGACAGTCGCAACGGCCGCTTCCAGTCGGTTCGACTGACCCTTCTCGCCACCGGAGAGGCCCAGCTCCAGGCGCTTTTCGTCGAGCTCAAGGCCACCGGCCGTGTGCAACTGGTGTTGTGATGGTCGACGGCCTATCTGAAACGCTTTCTCAGCCACCTTCATTGCCGCCCATCGAGCTGCATCGCCTTGGCCGACGACCCTATGAGCCCGTGTGGCAAGCGATGCGCGAGCTCACCGACAGTCGGGATGCCGAGACGCCCGATCAGTTCTGGCTGGTGGAGCATGAGCCGGTGTTTACCCAGGGACAGGCTGGCCGACCCGAGCATCTGCTGATGCCCGGCGATATTCCGGTGGTGCAGACTGACCGTGGCGGCCAGATCACCTATCACGGGCCCGGCCAGGTGGTGCTCTATCCGCTGATCGATGTGCGCCGGTCACGCCTGGGCGTGCGCGATCTGGTGAGCGGGTTGGAACGCGCAGTGATCGCCCTGCTGGCCGAGTACGCGGTTGTGGCGCGGGCGCGCCCCGATGCGCCGGGGGTGTATGTGGATACGGGTCTGGGAGAGGCCAAGATCGCTTCGCTGGGACTTCGTATCCGCCGCGGCGGCAGTTTCCACGGCGTGGCGCTGAACGTCGACGGTGACCTCTCGCCCTTCCTGCGCATCAACCCCTGCGGCTATGCCGGTATGACAATGACCCGGCTGGTGGATCTCCTTCCCTCCAGCCCCGGCTTGGCGCCGCCTGGGGTAGAATCAATAGGTGAGCGCCTGGCGGAGTGCCTGGCGCTCGAACTGGGCAGGGAGCTGGTCAGCCGACGTTGACGGCATCGATACGGTCGGGGCGGGAGGCTTGGCCCGGCACCTCGGCCGGGGCCGCCAGACCCAGGTTGTTCTTCTCGAATACCCGGTCGGCGCGGTAGCTGGAACGCACCAGTGGGCCGGCGGCCACCTCCATGAAGCCCTTCTCCAGGCCGACTTGGCGATAGCGCTCGAATTCGTCAGGTGTGACCCAGCGCTCCACGGCCAGATGGTTGCGGGTAGGGCGCAGATACTGGCCCAGGGTGACGATGTCCACCCCGATCTTGCGCAACTCGTCGAAGGTGGCCAGTATCTCTTCGTCAGCTTCGCCCAGGCCCAGCATCAGACTGGTCTTGGTGAGCACCCCGGGGCGGTGACGCTTGGCATGGGCCAGCACATCCAGGGTCTTGCGATAGCCGGCCCTTGGATCCCGCACCTTTCTCGTCAGGCGCTCGACGGTCTCGACGTTCTGGGCAAACACCTCGAGGCCTGAGTCAACTACCTGCTCGATGGCGGCAGGGCTGCCGTCGAAGTCCGGGGTCAAGGCCTCCACGACCACCTCGGGCGTGTTGGCCTTGATGGCGCGGATGCAGGCCGCATAGTGGGCGGCGCCGCCGTCGTCGAGGTCGTCGCGATCCACCGAAGTGAGCACCACGTAGCGCAATCCCATCAGCTCCACCGACTTGGCGGTGTTGGCCGGCTCCTCGACATCCAGCCAGCCACCGGGGTTGCCGGTATCCACGGCGCAGAAGCGACAGGCACGGGTACATACCGAGCCCATCAGCATGATGGTGGCGGTACCGTTGCTCCAGCACTCCCCCATATTGGGGCAATGGGACTCGGCGCACACGGTGCTCAAGCGATGTTCGCTGACGTTGCGCTTGACGGCCTCGAAGCGCTCGCCACCGGGAATCTGGGCGCGGAGCCACTTGGGTTTGCGTCCCGGGTCGGCGCCCGTATCAGCGGTTCTGTCAGCGGTCTCGCGTCGCTGCTTGATACCGTCCTTGATGGCGGCGAAGCCTTGTTCAGTGCGAAATTTCTCGCCACTGGGGACGTGTTTCGAGGTGCTGTCGCTCATGGGTGTGAGCCCCCTTCGCTCAGCTCGCCGCGTGGGTCGAGAACGCGTCTTGCCGTTCGCTTTGCTGGCAAGGGTCCCGGGCCGCTGGGCGTGCTGCTGGTTACTGGGTATTGGCTCAATAATCTACCATATTCACGCGGCCTGGACATTGCCGGTGCGTTCGCCTGACGTTATCGGCACCGCCATTCATGGAGTTTTCACTCGCCGTAACGTTATAACTGCGTTATATTGCGATGCAGCATATGCTGCTGTTTTGCCGCAGCCGTTTCTTCTTCCTCTGACCGCAATGCCAGGAGCTCGCGATGAATCTTCCGATGTCGACTCCCCCGGCCGCTACGCTGACGCTGCTCGATCCCTTCGGGTTCGGACGCGCTGCGGGCCGCTACTGGTTGGATGCCTTCGAGCGCAGCGTGCTCTTTATAGACGTGATGCGCGAGCGTGGTAACCAGTACCTCGAACACATCGAAAAGACCCGCCCCAGCGTGTTGGGCTTCGAGTCTGAGGTGCTGATGGACGGCCGCGATCTGCCGCGTCCCGTCAACTACGAATTGCTGCGGATTCTGCCTCCTGACGGATACCCCACCGATCCCAAGATGCGCCCCTTTGTGGTGGTCGACCCCCGAGCCGGCCACGGCCCGGGGATCGGCGGCTTCAAGCCGGACAGCGAGTTGGGCGTGGCGCTGCGCGCCGGCCACACCTGCTACTTCATCGGCTTTCTGCCCTACCCGGAACCGGGCCAGAGCGTGGAAGACGTGGTGGAGGCGGAGGTTGCCTTCGTGCGTCACGTCAACCGCCTTCACAGCGAGCGCGGTGCCGAGAAGCCCATGGTGGTGGGCAACTGCCAGGCTGGCTGGCAGATCATGATGGCCGCGTCCCTGGAGCCCGATCTTTTCGGACCGATTCTGATTGCCGGTGCCCCGCTCTCTTACTGGGCCGGTCATCGCGGCAATGCCCCGATGCGCTATGCCGGCGGCATGACCGGCGGCAGCTGGATGACGTCGTTGTTCAGCGATCTGGGCGATGGCCAGTTCGATGGCGCCTGGCTGGTGCAGAACTTCGAGAACCTGAATCCAGCCAACACGCTCTGGACCAAGCAGTATCAGCTCTATGCCAATATCGACACCGAGGCCAGCCGGTATCTGGAGTTCGAGCGCTGGTGGGGCGGCCACGTGGTGCTTGGCGGGAACGAGATCCAGTACATTGTCGACAACCTCTTTATCGGCAACCGTCTCTCCACCGCTCAACTGGTGACCTCCGACGGCCGTCGCATCGATCTTCGCAATCTGCGCTCGCCGGTGGTGGTGTTCTGCTCCAAGGGTGATGACATCACGCCTCCCCCTCAGGCTCTGGGCTGGATTCGTGACCTCTACGAAGGCGTGGAGGATATCGTGGCCAGCGAGCAGACCATCGTCTACTGCGTGCACGATACCACCGGGCATCTGGGCATCTTCGTGTCGGGCAGTGTCTCCCGCAAGGAGCACGCCGAGTTCACGGCCAACATGGATTATATCGACGTGCTGCCCCCGGGGCTCTATGAGACCACCGTCTCCGACGCCTCCCAGCGAGACGATGCTGAGCTGATCGAACGCGATTACCTGCTGGAGTTTACCCCGCGCACCATCGCGGAGCTTGATCAGGTCGTTCAGCACAGTACCGAGGACGACACCCGTTTCGCCACCGTGGCCCGCATCTCGGAGATCAATCTGGGCCTCTACCGGCTTTTCGTGCAGCCCTGGGTTCGCGCGCTGGCGACGCCCGAATCGGCGCAGTGGATGCGCCGCATGCACCCCAACCGCCTGGGCTATCGTCTCTTTTCCGATCGCAACCCGCTGATGAATGCGATTCCGGTGCTGGCCGAGAAGATTCGCGCCGAGCGTCACCCGGTGGACGAGGAAAACGTTTTCCGGGTCCTGGAGTCCATCTCTTCCAGCCAGATCACCGGCGGCCTCAACGCCTGGCGTGATCTCCGCGACGGTGCTACCGAGCGAATGTTTCTGGATACTTTCGGCCAGCCGCTGCTGCAGTCGCTGGTGGGCCTGGGGGGTGACGCCCACGTGCACCGCCGCCGCCCGGGCTCGGAGCCGGAGCATCTGCGATTCATCGAGCGCCGTCATGCAGAGCTTCGCGAGCAGGTCGCCGAGGGCGGCAGCCACGAGGCGGTGATCCGCGCGCTGATTTTCGTCATGGGTGGGGCGCCTTCTACCGACGAGCGCAACTTCAAGCGCCTGCGTGCCTCCCATGCCGAGCTGGAGCCTCAGCTCACCGTGGCAGACTTCAAGCAGCTGATGCGCGAGCAGTTCTTTATTCTCAAGCTGGATCGTGAAGATGCTGTCGAGGCACTGCCCGAATTGCTGAAGGGACAGACGGCGGAGCAGATCGCCGGTCACCTGACCCATATCGAGCATGTGCTGGCGGCCAGTGGCGAGCTCTCCGAGCACTCCACCGAGCGTCTGGAGCGCGTGCGAGGACTCTTCGAGCAGGCCATCGACCAGGCACCGATTATCGAGGCCGAGGCACGGGCCGAGGCTCAGGCCTGGATCAGCCACCAGGCAGAGGCCCAGCGTCTTGCCTTCAGCGAGATGGAGGACTTGATGGAATCTCAGCCCGCTGCCAAGGCCGAGCCCGCCGCCAAGGCCGAGCCCGCTGCCAAGGCCGAGCCCGCCGCCAAGGCCGAGGAGCCCGCTGCCAAGGCCGAGCCCGCTGCCAAGGCCGAGCCCGCTGCCAAGGCCGAGCCCGCCGCCAAGGCCGAGCCCGCTGCCAAGGCCGAGCCCGCCGCCAAGGCCGAGCCCGCCGCCAAGGCCGAGCCCACTGCCAAGGCCGAGGAGCCCGCCGCCAAGGCCGAGCCCGCTGCCAAGGCCGAGGAGCCCGCCGCCAAGGCCGAGAAGCCCGCTGCCACACGCCGTCGGACTCCCGCCGGCCGTCGCAAGCCGGATGACAGCAAGCGCTGATCCCAGCGTGGGCCGTCTCCGCATAACGCCCCTGCCACCTCGGTGGCAGGGGCGTTGTCATTCACGGGGGCTTGCTCTCTCGCAATAGTGCGGTCTAGGGTCAGAAGGCACCTACCCGCTGAGCCCACTGGCGTGATTCGGGACGCTGGGTTAGGGTAGGCGCATTTTCACCCCCCGTTTCAGGGCGGTATCGCATTGTCAGGCGAGGACTCGATGTCCGCGCCGTGCACTTTCAGTGGAGTAATATGGGAAAGTCACTGGTCATCGTCGAATCGCCGGCCAAGGCCAAGACGATCAACAAGTATCTCGGCAACGACTTCATCGTGAAGTCGAGCGTGGGTCATATCCGTGACCTGCCGACCAGCGGCTCGGGCAAGGCGGCCTCGGATCCCAAGGAGCGGGCTCGGCAAGCTGCATTGACCCGCAAGATGTCGCCGGATGAAAAGGTCGAGTACAAGCAGCGCAAGTCCCGGGAGCAGCTGATTCGGCGGATGGGTATCGATCCCGAGCATGACTGGGAGGCCCACTACGAGATTCTGCCGGGCAAGGAGAAGGTGGTCGCCGAACTCCAGAAGCTGGCCCAGAAGGCGGACATCGTCTATCTCGCGACCGATCTCGATCGCGAGGGGGAAGCCATCGCCTGGCACCTTCGCGAGACCATCGGCGGCGACGACGCGCGCTACAAGCGCGTGGTCTTCAACGAGATCACCAAAAACGCCATCCAGGAGGCCTTCCAGGATCCCGGCACGCTGAATATCCCGCGGGTCGAGGCCCAGCAGGCGCGGCGCTTCCTGGATCGGGTGGTCGGCTTCATGCTCTCGCCGCTGCTGTGGGCCAAGGTGGCCCGGGGTCTCTCCGCCGGGCGGGTGCAGTCGGTGGCCATGCGCCTGATCGTCGAGCGCGAGCGCGAGATCCGCGCCTTCGTGCCGGAGGAGTTCTGGGACGTTCACGCCGACCTGATCCCCCAGTCCGATGGCGTAGACGGTGAGGTGGTGCGCTTCGAACTGGTGCGCCAGAACGGCAAGGCCTTCCGGCCCACCTCGGAAGCCGAGACCCTGGAGCGTATCGACACGCTTCGCAAGGCGCCCCTGGCCATCACCGCGCGGGAAGACAAGCCGACCAGCTCCAAGCCCAATGCCCCCTTCATCACCTCGACGCTGCAACAGGCCGCCAGCGGCCGACTGGGTTACTCGGTGAAGAAGACCATGACCCTGGCGCAGCGCCTCTACGAGGCGGGCTACATCACCTACATGCGGACCGACTCCACCAATCTTTCCAAGGATGCGGTGGAGAGTGTTCGCGAGTTCATCGGCGAGGAGTTCGGCCCGCGCTATCTGCCCGAGGCTGCCAATCGCTACTCAAGCAAGGAGGGCGCCCAGGAAGCCCACGAGGCGATTCGCCCATCTGATGTTGGTCGTCGCGCCACCGACCTGACCGGTATGGAGCGTGACGCCGAGCGCCTTTACGAGCTGATCTGGCGCCAGTTCGTGGCCTGCCAGATGACGCCGGCTCAGTACCTCTCCAGCACCCTGACCGTGGAAGTCCAGGGCTTCGAGCTCAGGGCCAAGGGACGCGTGCTCAAGTTCGACGGCTACACCCGCGTGATGAAGCCGGCCGGCAAGCATGAGGACCAGTCGCTGCCGGACCTGGCCGAGGGCACCCTGATGACCCTGGCCTCCCTGGACCCGCTGCAGCACTTCACCAAGCCGCCGGCCCGCTACACCGAAGCGAGCCTGGTCAAGGAGCTGGAGAAACGCGGCATCGGCCGGCCCTCCACCTATGCCTCGATCATCTCCACCATCCAGGATCGCGGCTACGTCAAACTGGAGAACCGGCGCTTCTATGCCGAGAAACTCGGCGATATCGTCACCGAGCGTCTCAAGGAGTCCTTCCCGGACCTGATGGACTACTCCTTCACCGCGCGCATGGAAGACGGTCTCGACGAAGTGGCCGAAGGGGAGCGCAACTGGCGAGCGCTGCTCGATGCCTTCTACGCCGAGTTCAAGAAGGAGCTCGAAGAGGCCGAGAGCGAAACCGGCATGCGTCCCAACCAGCCGGTGCCCACCGATATCGACTGCCCCAGCTGCGGGCGCAAGATGCAGATCCGCACCGCCTCCACCGGGGTCTTCCTGGGCTGCTCCGGCTATAACCTGCCCCCCAAGGAGCGCTGCAAGACCACCATCGACCTGCTTCCCGGGGAGGAGGCGGTGGCTGCCGACGCCGACGAGGAGGCCGAGACCGACGCCCTGCGCGCCAAGCACCGCTGCCCCAAGTGCGGTACCGCCATGGACAGCTACCTGATCGACGAGACACGCAAGTTGCATATCTGCGGCAACAGCCCGGATTGCGACGGCTACGAGATCGAGCAGGGCAAGTTCCGCATCAAGGGTTATGACGGGCCCACCATCGAGTGCGACAAGTGCGGCAGCGAGATGCAGCTCAAGACGGGTCGCTTCGGCAAGTATTTCGGCTGCACCAGCAGCGAGTGCAAGAACACCCGCAAGCTGTTGCGCAGCGGTGAGGTGGCGCCGCCCAAGATGGATCCGATCGATATGCCAGAGCTCGAGTGCCAGAAGGTCGATGACCACTACGTGTTGCGCGATGGGGCCAGCGGTCTGTTTCTGGCGGCCAGCAAGTTCCCCAAGAACCGCGAGACTCGCCCGCCGCTGGTGCGTGAGCTCAAGGCCCACGCCGAGGAACTCCCCGACAAGCATCGCTACCTGCTCGACGCGCCGAGTGAGGATCCGGACGGCCGCCCGGCCCAGATCCGCTTTTCGCGCAAAGCCAAGGAGCAGTTCGTGATGACCGATGAGGAGGGCAAGGCCACCGGCTGGAAGGCCACCTTCGACGGCAACCGCTGGCAGGTGGAGGACAAGCGCAAGTGACACCGAAATCCCGCACCAATCAGCTGCTCTACCAGGCAGAGCTGTTGCTCGAGTTGCCTGGCGGGGACGACGAGCACGCGGAAACCCGGCGTATGGCCGCGGAAGAGGGCGCTCTGGCGCTTCTCGAGTTGGCGCTGCAGTCTATGCTGCGTGAAGTGACCGAGCACGCTCGCCTCGAGCGCCATGAATGGCGTGAGCTGCTGGGCGCCGATGGTGCCGGGATCGCCGAACTGCACCGCCTGCGGGCGCTGGTCGCCCAGCCCGACAGCTGGCTGAGCTGGCTCGTCGGCAGGCTCGAGGCGTTGCACTCAAGCGAGGGCGTGGCCCGCCGTCGTTCCGGGGCCGCTGCCGGGTTGATCGCCGTGGGCAGCGGAGCGGCGCTGGGAGACGAGCTGTGCTGGTGCCTCGCCGAGGCCAAGGCAGAACTCGCTTCCCTGCGGGAAACCAGCCAGGAGTGGTAGGGCGCCTGGCAAGTTTCATAGGGGGCAGACCGCCATGAACGTTACCGCATGGAAGCGTCAGTTCATTGCCCTGCTGCTGGCGCCGCTGTTGATTCTGATGCTGGCGCCTGCCGCCACTCAGGCAGCCGACACCGCCCTTGACCCCCAGCTGCTGCCAGGCGGCAAGGCTGATCTCCCGGCCCTGCAGCAGGAACTCGAGCGACTCTCCGCTGGACGGCGCACGCTGGTGGTCCGGCCGGCGCCGCCCGGTGCCGGCGTCCGCCTTCCCGGGCTGGATGCCCTGGAAACGCCCGCATTTCTCACCGCGACGGATCCCTTCGCCCTGGCGCCCCTGGACGGTGTCTCCCGGGTGCTGCTGATCGGCCCTGCCCGGGCGGTCGAGCTTGCCGCCGAGGCCCTGGCCGATTTGGCCCATGGCCGTGGCATCGCACTGATCCCTCTGGCCGTCGACGTCTACGCCGAGCCTTCCGCTACCAGGTTGCACGACGCCGATGCCGCCCTGGTGCTGGCCCTGCCCGAACTCGATACTGCCGCCCAGCGCCGGCTCTTCGCCCGATTGATCGATGCTGGCATGCCCAGCGTGGCGCTTACCGACGCCCGTCAGGTGGAGCATGGCGCCCTGCTGTCCTCACCAGGCGCCCTGGATGTCGGCGCCTGGCTACGCCGGGTGGCGCTGCGCCTGGAGGATCTCGCCGCCGGGCGGGTGCCCGAGCCCATCGACTCACGCCCCGAACTGTCGCGAGCCTGGCTCAATCTCGAGACGGCCGCCACGCTCGACTGGTCGCCGAGTTTTGCCCTGCTTAGCCAATCTCGGCTGGTGGGCGAAGCCGCTGCGCCCATGGGCAGCAGGCTGAGCCTGGATCGGGCGGTGGCCCTGGCGCTTGCCGACAACCTGGGGCTGGCCGCCGCCCGCCAAGAGGTCGACGTGGAGGCCTTTGACCTTGATCTGGCGGCCTCGCGATATCGCCCTAACCTCTATCTGGAGGCTACCGGTCGGATGATCGACGAAACCCGTGCACGCGCGGCGCTGGGTCAGGAACCGGAGCGCCTGGTCAGCGGCGAAGCGGTGCTGGAGCAGCTGCTGTTCTCCGAACCGGCCCTCGCCGCGATCGGGATTGCCGGGAGCCTGGATCGCGCTCGACGCGCCGAACTGGAGGTGGAGAGCCTGGATCTGGCACTCGACGTCTCACGGGATTTCCTGGACCTGCTGAGACTCGATGCCAGCCGCAAGGTGCTTCAGGCCGATCTCGTGCTGGCCAGGGCTCAGCGTGACCTGGCGGTGCGCGGGGAAGCCGCGGGGGCAGTGGGGCGTGGTGAGGTGGCACGCTTCGAAGCGGAGCTGGCCCAGGCGCGGGAGCGCCAGGAGCAGGTGGTGGCGGATCGAGAGCAGTTGGGTATCGCCGTCAATCGCCGGCTCGGTCGTGCTCCAGCCGCGGCGTTGGTGCCGCAAGCGCCGGACATGGAGAGCGCCGAGTGGCTGGGAGGGGACGACCGCTTCCGTGCGGTGCTCGACACCTCCGCGAGCCTGGCCGCCTGGCAGGAGCGGTTGGTGGCCACGGCCCTGCGCGACTCGGCCGAACTTGCGGCCCTGGGGGAGCTGCGCCACGCCGTCCAGCGGGAGCTTACCTCGCGCCGTCGGGCCTTCTGGCTGCCCGAGGTGGGCCTCGAGGCCCGCTATACCAGCGAGCTCTCCCGGGGCGGAGAGGGTGATCGGGCGCCCTGGGAATCGCCCAGTCCGGCGGTGCAGCTTGGTGTCGGGGCTCTCGAAAGCGTGGGTGTGTCGCTGCCCGAGACCGGTGGCGACCAGTGGAGCGTCGGCGTCTCGGCGCGGCTGCCGCTCTATGCCGGCGGGCGGCGCAGCATCGAGCGTGACCGCACCGCGGCACGCCTGGAGCAGGTGGCGCTGGAGGATGCCGACGCACGCCTCGGGCTGGAGGCTCGGCTGCGTGCGGCCAGTGTGGAACTGGTGGCCGCCTGGCGTCGCATCACGTTGCGTGAGGCGGCCCAGGGGCATGCCGAGGAGGCGCTCGAGCTCGCCGAGGTGGCCTGGCGCGAGGGGGCGCTGCCACAGGTAGCGCTGATCGATGCCCGAACCAGCGCCCGCCAGACGGGACTCGCCGCGGCCGAGGCGCGCTGGCAGGCACTTCAGGCGCTGGTGCATCTGCAGCGGGCCCTGGGCATGACGCCGGGTCCCATGGAGGCCGAGGCCCGAGACCGGCTATTGGCGGGCGCAGCGACGATGGCACCCAGAGGAGAGGAACGATGATCAACCGGGGAGCCCTGCTGGCAGCCCTGCTGGTGTTGGCCGGCTGTGCCGACGAGCCGGTGGAGGAAGCCCCCCTGCGCCCGGTGCGTACGCTTACCGTGGAGGCAAGCGGGGCGGCGGATGAGCGCGAGCTGCCGGGTCGCCTGGAGGCCGCCGCCAATCGACGCCTCAGCTTCCGGGTGGCGGGACTGCTCGCCTCGCACGAGGTCTCCGTGGGTGACACCGTCGAGACCGGCCAACGTCTGGCCAGCCTCGAGGCCACCGACCTGCGCCTTCAGCGTGATCGTGCCGCCTCGGCCCTGGCTGGCACCGAGGCGGCGGCGGCCAACGCCGAGGCTCAGTGGCAGCGTGCCCGTCGCCTCTATGAGGCTGGCAGCGCTCCGGCCCGGGACCTGGATGCCGCTCGGGCCCAGGTCGAGGCGGCCCGCGCCCAGCGTGACGGGGCCCGTGATGCCCTGGCCCTTGCCGAGCGGCAACTCGAGTTTGCTCGCCTGGAAGCACCCGGCGACTGCCGGGTGGCCACCCGGCTGGTGGAAGCCGGTGAGAACGTCGCCGCCGGCTATCCGGTGCTGGTGCTGGCCTGCGGCGATGATCTGGAGGTGCGTGCCGCGCTCTCCGAGGATCTGCTGGGAGAACTGGTGGCCGGCGCGCCGGTGCGGGTGCACCTGCCTCTGGCGGATCTCACCCTGGCCGGGGAAGTCACCGAGATCGGCTTGCCGGTGGACCCTCGTCAGGCCACCTGGCCCCTGCGCGTGGAGCTGCGCGGGCTCTCCGACGCGGAGCGGGCGCGGCTGCGCCCCGGCATGGCGGCGGAGCTCACGTTGCCGCTGGGCGGCTCTGGTAGCGGCCTCTGGGTGCCGATGGTGGCGGTGCAGCAGGATATCCACGGTCACTATCTCTTCGTCGCCGAGCCCGAGGAGTTCGACGCGTCGGAGGGCAGCGATGCCAGCAACGCTCGCGAGGCGACAGTGCGGCGTCAGCGCGTGACCCTGGGCGGGCGCCACGACGAGCGCCTGGAGGTAGTGGCCGGCCTCGCCCCCGGTGAGCACCTGATCGTCGCCGGCATGAGCCAGCTGCACGACGGCATGCGGGTGCGACTGCTGGACGACCATCGAGACGGCGTGGAGGCCTCGCCGTGACCCTCACCGAGGCCGCACTGCGCTACAACCGTGTCACCATCGCCGGCATGCTGATGGTGCTGCTGGGGGCGGTGATCAGTTACCTCTCCATCTCACGGGCCGAGGACCCGGCGGTCACCGTGCGGGTGGCTCAGGTGGTCACCTATCTGCCCGGTGCCACCCCGGAGCGGGTCGAACAGCTGGTCACCGACCCGTTGGAGACCGCCATCATGGAGATGCCCGAACTCGATCATGTGGAGAGCACCTCTCGGGCCGGGGTCTCGATCATTCGCGTGGAGCTGCGCCCGGACGTGACCGATGTCCAGGCCGGCTGGGACAAGCTGCGGCGCAAGATCGACGATAGCCGTCGGCGCCTGCCCGACGAGGCCATGGTGCCGATCATCAACGACGAATTCGGCGATGTCTTCGGCATCATGCTCTCGCTGACCGGCGAGGGCTATGCGCAGGCGGAGCTGAAGGCGGTCGCCGACGACGTCCGCGACCGCCTGCTGATGCTCGATGACGTGGCCAAGGTCAATATTCACGGCTTCGCCGAGGAGCGCATCTTCCTGGAATACAGTCAGGCGCGCCTGGCCGACCTCGGTGTCTCGCCACAGGGGCTCGCCCAGCTGCTGGCCGCGCGAAATATCGTGCTGCCCGGGGGAGCCATCCGTACCGGCGATGAGCGCCTGGTGCTGGAGCCCACCGGCAACTTCAATCATATCGACGATATTCGCCGGGCCCTGCTGCCGCTACCGGACGGCACCCTGGTGCCGCTGGACTCGCTGATGGAAGTGCGCCACGGCTATGCCGACCCGCCCATGACCCGCTATCACGCCAGCGGCGTTCAGGGGCTGGCCATCGCCATCGCCATGCGCGAGGGGGGCAATATCCTGGAGCTCGGCGAGCAGGTCGAAACGGCCATCGCCCGGCTGGAGCGCGAGCTACCCGTTGGCATCGCGTTCGCGGTGCTGGCCAACCAGCCGGAACGGGTCGATGAGCGCATCAATGAGTTTCTGATCAACCTGCTTCAGGCGGTGGTGCTGGTCTGCCTGGTGATGCTGCTGTTCCTGGGGCTGCGCACCGGGCTGATCGTGGCGAGTCTGGTGCCCTCGGCGATACTCGCCTGCCTGGCCTTCATGGGGCTGTTCGACATCGGCCTGGATCAGGTCTCGCTGGGAGCGCTGATCATCGCCCTGGGCATGCTGGTGGACAACGCCATCGTCATGGTGGAGTCGATCCAGGTCTCGGCCCGGGAGGGCAAGACGGTACGCCAGGCGGCGCTGGACTCGGCCAGGCAGCTGCGCTTCCCGCTGCTCACCGCCTCGCTGACCACCTCGGCGGCTTTCCTGCCCCAGTTCCTCGCCGTCTCCGACGTGGGCGAGTACACGCGATCGCTGTTTCAGGTGGTCAGCATTACGCTGCTCTCCTCCTGGCTGCTGTCGCTGACCATGATTCCGCTGCTCTGTGTGGCCTTTATCCGGGTCAAGGAGCAGGGAGACGACGACAGGGCGGGCGATGAGGGAAACGAGGGCGATGAGACGAAAGACGAGTCGCGACCCGGTGTGGCGGCGCGCCTGACCGAGCGCATCTACGCCGGCTATGGCCGTCTGCTGCTCGCCCTGCTGCGCCACCGCACCCTGACTCTGGCGGCGGTAGGTGGCCTGCTGGCGCTGGCCTGGCTGGGCTATGGGCCCCTGCCCAAGATCTTCTTCCCCCAGGCGGAGCGCACCCTTGTCACCGTGGAGCTGGGCCTGCCCTTCTCGGCGCCTATCGCACGTACCCGGGCGGTGGTGGAGGAGATCGAGACGTTTTTGACCGAGGAGCTGGCCGCCGAGCGCGACGAGGATGGCGGTTGGGTGCGTGACGGGGTCGACCGCTGGGGCAGTTTCATCGGCTTTGGCGGCGATCGCTACATCATCAACCACGCTCCGGAGCCACCCAGCCCCGAATATGCCTTTCTGCTGCTCCAGGCCAACCGCTGGGAGGCGGTGGATGAGGTGATCGAACGCCTTGATGGCTGGTTGGCCGGGCGCTTTCCCGATCTGCAGGCCAGCGTCAAGGCGACAAGCTTCGGCCCGCCGGTGACCGTGCCGCTTTCGGTACGCCTCTCCGGCGACAACGAAGCGACCCTGAAGCGCATCGCCGAGGAGGTTCGCCAGCGAGTGGCCGAGGTGCCGGGGACTCGCAACGTGCGCGACGACTGGGGCGAGTGGATCAAGCGCCTGCGGATCGACGTCGACCCGGCTCGGGCACTGCGCGCCGGCGTCACCGAGCGTGACGTGGCACTCAGCCTGCAGACGGCGCTCTCCGGGATGACCGTGGGCACCTTCCGCGACGGCGATACCCTGGTGCCTATCCAGCTGCGCAACGAACGAGGCGAGGCACGCACCCCCGACGACCTGGAGAGTGTCACCGTGATGCCCGTCGGCGGCGGGGTAGGGGTGCCGCTGGCCCAGGTGGCGGAGGTGGAGCTCGACTGGGGACCGGCGCGGATACTGCGCCGCGACCGCTTTCGCACCATCGCCGTGGAAGCCGAGCTGGCACCCGGCGTCACCGCCGCCGGGGTGACGGACGAGTTGCGCCCCTGGCTCGAGGATCAGCAGGCGAGCTGGCCGGATGGCGTCTTCTTCGAGTTTGGCGGCGAGGTCGAGTCCTCGCGCGTCGCCACGGCCTCCATCGCCGAGAAGCTGCCCATCGGCGCCCTGGTGATCCTGCTGTTGCTGGTGGTGCAGTTCAACTCCCTGCGCCGACCGCTGATCATTCTGGCCACCATCCCGCTGTCGCTGATCGGGGTGATCTTCGGGCTGACCATCACCGGTTCTCACTTCGGCATCATGACCTTCCTGGGCGTGGTGGCGTTGGCGGGGATCGTGATCAACAACGCCATCGTGCTGATCGACCGCATCGACCTGGAGCGAGAGAACGGCGCCCCTCAGGATGCGATTCTCGAGGCGGGACGACGGCGCCTGCGCCCGGTACTGATGTCGACCCTGACCACCATTGGCGGCCTGCTGCCGCTGTGGCTGGGCGGCGGCCTGCTGTGGGCGCCCATGGCCATCGCCATCATCTTCGGCCTGCTGGCGGCGGCGCCGATCACCCTCTGCGTGGTGCCGGTGCTCTATTCGCTGCTGATGCGGGTGCCCTTCGCAACCCGTCGCGACGGCGAGGCGTCGACTGTGTCACGCTGAGGGCTTCTTTCCCGGTCGAGGCCTGCACCATGGAGCGTGTCGCCATCTTCGTCGACGTCCAGAACGTCTACTACACCACCCGGGATGCCTTCGGGCGGCACTTTGACTACCACGCTTTCTGGGCACGCTTCGCGGCGGGCCGGGAGGTGGTCATGGCCAACGCCTACGCGGTGGAGCGAGGCGATCCCCGCCAGCAACAGTTTCAGGCCATCCTGCGCGGCATCGGCTTTACCGTGAAGCTCAAGCCCTTTATCCAGCGCAGCGACGGCTCTGCCAAGGGCGACTGGGACGTCGGTATCACCCTGGACGCCATCGAGGCGGGGCCGCTGGTCGATCACCTGGTGCTGGTCTCCGGCGATGGCGACTTCGACCTGCTGGTGAGCCGCCTGCGTGAGCGCTTCGGGGTCAGGGTGACCGTGGTCGGCGTGGCGCCCCTCACCGCCGACTCCCTGGTGCGCGCGGCCAACGACTTCGTGTCCGTGGACGCCTCCCTGCTGCGCTAGCGGCCATTGGACCCGTCGCCAGGGCCCTTCATCGTCTCTCGTTGATACACGTCAAGCACTCCGCCCCGCCCTTGGCTAGGATACACAGAGGAGCTATGCGGCATAGCGGCCGCGATGACGACAACAACGAGGAGGAGGCGCCATGCGATTCCATCAGGTAAAAGAGTTGGTCGAGTGGGCGGCCGGTTACCATCGGCGGCTCGGCGAGCAGTTCACGGCGCTGGCCGGCGGCGGCGTGGAGGAGCGGGTGCGCATGGCGCTGGAGTACCTGGCCGAGCGCGAGCGCAAGCAGGAGAGCGATCTCACCGGCTATCTTGACGACGGCAGCGACCACAGCAAGGTGCTGGAGACCTGGTTCGACGATCCGACCGACTTTCCGCATCCGCCGGTGCTGGAACGTCTCCCCGGCTGCATCGACTGCGAGACCGTGCAGAGTGTGCTCTCCACCGCCCTAACGGCCCACCGTACCCTCCAGGACCTCTACGCCCACCGGGCCGAACTGGCTGGTGGGGACGACGAACGGGCCTTCTTCGAGGCGCTGGCGAACGGCCACGAGGCAGAAGTGCGGCGCATCGCCCGCGATATCCAACGACTCGAAGACTACTGAGGAGGTCACCATGACCGAACAGATCCTGTCCCCCAAGATGCTCGGCTATTGGACCGAAGAGACCCTCAAGGAGGTGCCTGACGACTCCGGCATCTACTGTGTGTTTCGTGCCGCCACTGATCCCGAGACCGAGGAGATGGACGTTCAGGAACTGCTCTATGTAGGCGAGCATCGCAGTGCCCGCTTCGGCCTGACGCATGATGAGCACCGCGACAGGTGGCACGCCTTCCCGCCGCCCGACGAGGAGATCTGGTATGCAGTGGGACTGTGCGGCAACGCCAACCGCGAGCGCCTGGCCGCTGCGATGATCAACGCTCACAAGCCGCGTTTCAACGCCGACAGCGAGTATCTCGACCGCTTCCCCTTCGACGCCACCACGGTGCATCTCTACGGCAAGAAGCACAAGCTGCAGAGCATCTTCAGCGTCGAGCGCCACGACTAAGCGGCCCTCCCTCGGCGTCACGGGCGGCCCCGGCAGATGAACCTGCCGGGGCCGCTGCCTTTCGGGGGGTCGATCCCCCGTGTGACGCGCGGCCATAACCGGTACAATCGCGACCCTTCCATGCATCAACCGGGCCCTATCCTTGATCTCCACCGCCAACATCACCATGCAGTTCGGGGCCAAGCCCCTGTTCGAGAACGTCTCCATCAAGTTCGGCAACGGCCACCGCTATGGCCTGATCGGCGCCAATGGCTGCGGCAAGTCCACCTTCATGAAGATCCTCGGCGGCGACCTGGAGCCCTCCGGGGGTCAGGTGATGGTCGAGTCCGGCGCCCGGCTCGGCAAGCTGCGCCAGGACCAGTTCGCCTACGAGCAGGAACGGGTCATCGACACCGTGATCATGGGCAATGTCGAGCTCTCCCAGGTGGCTGTCGAGCGCGAGCGTATCTACTCGCTGCCCGAGATGAGCGAGGCAGACGGCATGGCCGTGGCCGACCTGGAGGTGCGCTTCGCCGAACTCGATGGCTATACCGCCGACGCCCGGGCCGGCGAGCTGCTGCTGGGGCTCGGCATCCCTCTCGAGCAGCACACTGGCCCCATGAGCGAGGTGGCGCCGGGCTGGAAACTGCGGGTGCTGCTGGCCCAGGCGCTGTTCGCCGACCCCGACGTGCTGCTGCTTGACGAGCCTACCAACCACTTGGATATCAACACCATCCGCTGGCTGGAGGAGATGCTGAAGGCGCGCAACAGCACCATGATCATCATTTCCCACGACCGTCACTTCCTCAACAGCGTCTGCACTCACATGGCGGACCTGGACTACGGTGAGATCCGGCTGTTTCCGGGCAACTACGACGAGTACATGACCGCGGCCACCGCTGTCCGCGAGCGCCAGCATGCCGACAATGCCAAGAAGAAGGCGCAGATCGCCGATCTGCAGGCCTTTGTCAGCCGCTTCTCGGCCAACGCCTCCAAGGCCAAGCAGGCCACCTCCCGGGCGCGTCAGATCGACAAGATCAAGCTCGAGGAGATCAAACCCTCGAGCCGAATCAGTCCCTTTATCCGTTTCGAGCAGGCGCGCAAGATCCATCGCAACGCCGTCAACGTCGAGGGGCTCACCCAGGGTTACCCCGGCGAGGCGCCGCTGCTGGAGCGCTTCGGCATGACCGTGGAGGCCGGCGAGCGCATCGCCATCATCGGCCCCAACGGTATCGGCAAGACCACGCTGCTGCGCACCCTGGCCGGTGAATTGTCGCCGCTCGCCGGCAGCGTGAAATGGACCGATAGCGCCGACCTGGGCATTTACGCTCAGGACCATGCCAACGACTTCGCCAATGACGCGACCCTGTTCGAATGGATGGCGCAGTGGACCGACGGCGGCGAGCAGGTAGTGCGTGGCGCCCTGGGTCGGATGCTGTTCTCGAGCGACGACATCGGCAAGTCGGTCAAGGTGATCTCCGGCGGCGAGCAGGGACGCATGCTGTTCGGCAAGCTGATCCTGACTCGGCCCAACGTGCTGCTGATGGATGAGCCCACCAACCACCTGGACATGGAGTCCATCGAGGCGCTCAACCTGGCCCTTGAGCACTACCCGGGCACCCTGATCTTCGTCAGCCACGACCGTGAGTTTGTCGGCTCCCTGGCCACGCGTATCCTCGACATGAGCGAGACGGGGATCACCGACTTCAGCGGCAGCTACGACGACTACTTGAGAAGTCTGGGTCTGTTCGGCTGAGGTCTGGCCCGTCGAGCGAGGCGGGCGTCCTGCCGTCGATGCCTCCCGGCGCCGGCGAGTGGGCAGGAGAGCGTCGGTCACCTAGGCTGAGGGTGCCTGCACCCGCGAGGGGTGCCCCGACCGACGAGGACGCCATGGCCGACGCTCCGACCCGACACGCCAACCACCGCCTGCTGCCCAGGCTGCTGCCGCTGCTCGAGACCCCGCCGGGGGCGAGTGAGGAGGTGCTGGAGGCCCACGCCCTGCTCGAGGACGCGCTGCGCGCCAGGGCCACCGATATTCACCTGGATCCCCATCAGGAGCATCTGCGCATCCGCCTGCGCATCGATGGCCGGGTGATCGAGGCCCTGCGCATCGATGCCGGCACCGGTGCGCGCCTGATCAACCAGTTCAAGGTGCTGGCGAGCCTCAATCCAGTGCCGTCACTGGCCGCCGCCGAGGGCAGCTTCAGCTGGCCGCCCGCTGAAGAGGGCAGTGAGGAGACTTTCCTGAGGGTCACGGCGGTGAGCTGTGTGGCCGGCGAGAAGATGGCGATCCGCTTCCTGGCCCCGCCGGAGACGTTCCGGGACACCCTGTCGCTGGGCATCGGCGAGCAGGGCGCGCGAGGTATTCGACGCTGGATGGACGCCACCGGGGGCATGCTGCTGGTGGCTGGCCCCACCGGCTCGGGCAAGACCACGACCCTGTATACGCTGCTCAACCAGCTGCGCCTCACCGATAGCCATGTGATCACCCTGGAGGATCCCGTCGAGTACGAGATTCCCGGGATCAACCAGATTCAGGTGGACGAGGCCAGCGGTCTGGACTTCCCCACCGGCATCCGTTCGCTGCTGCGCCTCGACCCCGACTATGTGCTGATCGGCGAGATTCGCGACCCCGACTCGGCTCGGGCCGCCCTCAGCGTGGCCGGAAGTGGTCGCTCGCTGATGGGCACCCTGCACAGCCGCGATGCGGTGGGGGCGGTGTCCAGTCTGCGCCATCTGGGGCTGGGCGACGCCGAGATCAGCGCCAATCTGGGGCTGGTGGTGGCCCAGCGTCTGGTGCGCCGGCTCTGCGAGCATTGCCGGGAGCGCGGCGCCTTGCCGGAGCGCGAGGCCGAATGGCTGGAAGCCATGGGGGTGGCGCTGCCCGAGGAGGCCTGGCTGCCCGGGGGCTGCGACCGCTGCGATGGCCTGGGGTATCGCGGCCGCATCGGTGTCTTCGAAGTGTGGCAGCCCACCGCCGCCGATCACGGGCTGATCCTGCGCAACGCCGATGAGTCGCGGTTGCGCCGCGCCCTGCTGGAGCGCGGCGAGACGCTGATGCTGCAGGATGGCCTGACCAAGGCCGAACAGGGGATCACCAGCCTGGGCGAGGTGTTGCGCATGGGCGCGCTGCTGCCCAGCTGAGGCCGCCGGCCGCTCACCGGGTCAGGAAAGGCGTAGCACCTCCGGGTCGCCTTCACCGGCCAGGGCGTCACGTTCCGCTGTGCTGAGCAGGGCGTTGAGGTCAAGGCCGGCCACTTCGCTCGCCGCCTCCAGCACGTGGGCCCAGGTGGCGCGGTTAGCAAACAGCATGCCGAAGGTATCCAGGGTGCCGCCGCGGTTGCGGTAGCCCAGGAAACGCGAGGGTATGCCGGTATCCAATGGGCGCAGCACCCCCGCCAGGGGCTCAGGGCGGCAGTGGGCGAGGAAGACTCGGGCGGGGACTTCAGGTACCAGGGTGCTGAGCCGGCACTGGCTGAGCACCGCTGCGGCTTCACCCTCGTCACGGGCCTCACGCAGCTTGCCCGGTGCCTGGATCACGAAGAGGCTCGTCGCGATACCGGCGTGGGTCAACCGTGCGTGCGCCTGCTCCATCTCCACGAGCTGGTAGGCCCCCACGGCGAACAGCTGCAGCCGCGGTGACTCGGCCTCATGCAGGCAGAGTAGACCGTCCTCGGCGAGCCGTGTGGCCTGTTCGGTATTCAGGGTCACCGGGACCGGGTTCTTGGGCACGACCATCACCGCGATACGTCCACGGCTGGCATAGAGCGCGAGCAGGGCGGCGACGGCGCTGGGGGCGTCCACCGGGAACAGTGTCGGTGCCACATCGTCCATCTCGCCCAGCCACGCCTCGCACAGGGTCGGGTCCTGGTGGGACTGCTCGTTCTTGCCGTTCTCCCAGGTGTGGGAGCTGGCCAGCACCGGCAGTGAGAGCCAGCCGGGGAGACGGTTCGCCTCACGGCAGTGGCGGGCGAAAATGATCTCCTGGCGCATGGCCCCGAGCATCTTGATGGCGAAGGCCTCGTAGCTGGCCACCAGGTTCAGTCCCTGCTTGTTGGCCAGCGCCGCGCTGACCACCGCCTCCTCGTTGAGCGCGGTGATCACCGCGCCGTCCAGCGCCTCGGCCACGCCATCCTCGGGCTCGGTCACCCGATGCTGCAGTCGGTCCAGGGTGCGGTTGAGGCGGTTCGATCGCATCTCGTCGGGGTTGCCGACCCGCACGCGCAGCCCGGGATTGGCGTCCACCAGGGCCACAAAGGCCTCGTCGATGGCAGCCATGGGGGAGACGGCCTCACCCAGGTGCCAGTCGGGCAGCACGGGCAGGATGGGAAGGTCAGGCTGAGGGTCCCCCAGGGGGTGGTGGCGCTCCCGCACGCGGCCGCTCTCCGCATGATTGTTGAGCACGGCGATGGCTGCGCGGAGTGCATCCTCGGGCACGTGCAGCGCCCGTGCTCCCTCGTTGAAGGCCGCGCGGGCGAGGGCATCCGCCGAGGGGTTGCCGCCCAGCGGCAGGTTGTGGGCGGCATTGGTGCCGGCCCCGGGGAAGCCGAAGCCCTTGACCGTTTCGGCGATCACATAGGGCAGACGCAGCGGGTAGCGGCCATGTCCGGCGTGGATCTGCTCAGCCTGGTCGGCCAGTTCCTCCTCGGCGGTCAGGATCGCCCAGACGAACGCGGCGGGGTCGCGGCCATCGATGGTCAGCGGTGCAAAGCCGTTGAGCACCAGATGGTCCTCGAACCAGTCGGTGCCGCCGGACTGGCTCATGGTGGTGCGCTGGTCGATGCGCCGGCCGTTGGCGATCATCACCGGCACCACCGGACCCGAGTCCTCGGCGCGCCACCAGCGCGAGGCCCAGTCGCTGCCGCGCTGCTCCTCGAAGGCCCCGTCGCTGAGAAAGGCCACCAGGTGCTGGCCGGGCAGCGGCATGTGCACGTACTGCAGCCCGGCGAAGCCGAGATAACCGCCTTCGCCGGTGCCGCCGGCGGTATGGGCATTGACGTGGCTGCCCAGCGGCGAAGCGGGGTAGCCGTCGGGGTCCACGGTGCATCGGTAGAAGTCGTTGACCAGCCGCGTCAGACCGGCGTCATCCAGGGCGTAGCGCGCCGAGTGGGCGGGCCCCATGTTGTCCACCAGCAGGTTCAGGGCATCGATGGCCGCCACGCAGTGCCCCTGGCCCATCAGCCAGCTGCGGGTCAGCTCGCTCATGGCGTTGGCGGCAAGATACCCCGCGTAGGCCGGCACCATATTGAGCGCACCGCCGGTATGCCCTTCTGGGTTGGGCTTGAAGTCCGCCGCGGTCAGCGGCGCGCCGTCCAGGCGTACCCGCCGGGTGTAGGTAATGTGGGCGACCAGCCACATGCCCATGCAGCTGAGGCGGTCGGCGGCGATCAGACGCTCGAGCCAGGCTCGTTGCCGCGCCGGGTCCTGGGCGTGACGGCCGAGCAGCTCGGCGATGCGCTCCACGGTTAACGGCGCGTGGCAGATCACCCCATAGCCTGCGGCCCAGGTGGCGAAGCTCGGGTCGTCGGCGAAGGCGGCGGGGAGGACGGGGTGATTCGATCGGGTCATGCGGGATTCCTTGTCCGGACGCGCAAGGCGAGCTGGCCTGCCGTTCACCACAGCCTAGATGGCGGCGCCTCCAGTGGCCATGCCCTGGGTCAGCGCTGACGACGTTGTGGAGCCAGTACCTGACAAAAGGGGGTCGGGTGCGCTATAAACGATGACGAACATCCCACTGGCCCCACGTCGAGTGTTATCCCAATGCCTCCTCTCTCCCGCCGCCGTTTTACCCTGATGGCCCTGGGTGCCCCCCTGGCGTTGCTCGGCACCCAGCAGGCGTCAGCGAACCTGATCGAAACCCTGTTGTCGCGAGCGCATGTGCCTCGCCATGACAACGAGGTCTGGGTGCTGGTGGACGATCGCGAGGCAACGCTCACCCTCTACCACGGCAACCGCCAGCTGGACCGTTTCGCCCCGATCTCCCTGGGCCGAGGCGGCGCCAAGTCGGCGCGGCTGAGCGGCAGCAACGTGACGCCCCTTGGCGAGTTCCGGGTCAATCGCTTCAATCACAAGAGTGACTGGCACATCTTTATCGGGCTGGACTATCCCACGCCGACCCACGCGCGAATGGCCCTGGAGGAGGGAGTCTTCACCCAGCAGGACTACGATGACTACTACGACTACTATCGGCGTCAGGGGTATCCGCCCCAGCAGACCGTGCTGGGGGGATTTATCGGTATTCACGGGATCGGCAAGGGCGACCCCGAGGTCCATCAGCAGTTTCACTGGACCCAAGGATGCGTGGCGGTGACCGATGAACAGATCGAGCGGCTCGCCGCGCTGATCGGCATTGGCACCCGCGTCGTGATCCGCTAGGCTGTTACTTGCGTAAGGGAAGAGCAAAGCTATGGACAAGCGCGTTAGTCTATAATAAAACAGCGTTTGACTCCTGTGCTATGCTGCACAAGTCGCTGCAAGCTGCAGGATGGCCTGTTCGTGCAGTAAGCCTGACTGTCAGGCAATCACCAATGCAGTACCCAAGGAAGACTCAAGGAGAACACCATGACACTGAAGACTACTCTGAAGCTGACCGCCGCTGCCGCCTCGCTGGCCATTCTGGCCGGTTGTGCCTCTACCGGCGCACTGGAAGAAGTTCGCATGACCGCTGAGTCCGCTCAGGCCGACGCTGCAGAAGCCCGCAGCATCGCTACCCAGGCGCAGAACACCGCGAACCAGGCACAGCGCGACGCCCAGGCGGCCATGCAGATGTCCGAGCAGAACCGCGACGAAATGAACCGCATGTTCCAGCGCTCCATGCAGAAGTAATTCTGTTGGTGTGCTGGCGCTGCCCTCGGGCAGTGGCGGTTCTGCAAAACAAGAAGACCCCGCCGCGGCGGGGTCTTCTTGTTGTCTGGCTTGGCGCCAAGGCGGGTTCCGGCTGGCGGGCGCTACGCTTTGCGCAGCGAATGGCCCAGGCCACTACGGCTGCCAGTAACACGGTCGGCCGCCGGCGGCGCCCAGTGCCTGCCAGGCGTCGTCAGGCCGTGTGGCTTTTCTGCTCCCACGATTACCCCCTCGACGGCCTGATCTCTCAACAAGGCATCGACCTTGTTCAGTCCCAGGTCCTCGGGTAGTGGCGCCAGAAGTGGCCCAGGCGCCGCTCCCCGGCATGGTCGAGCGCCTGGCACTCTTACTGGGCGCTGGGCGTGCTGAGCTGCGGCGTCACGGTGCGGGTCATGGCGCGGCTCGCCATGCCGGCCCACTACCCGGAATCCCTCGCCTTCATCGTGTTGCTCACCGCCGCCGCCAAGCTCGCCGTAATTCAGAAGTCCTGGCTTGGCCAGCGCGGACCTATGCGGGGTGTGGGCGTTCGCCTCCAGGGGTGAAATAGCCCTTACTTTGGTTAGATATTATCTGGGAGGGACCCCATGCCATCTATCAGTCTGGACTGATGCAAGCGGAGCCTGGCCAAGTCCAGGCTGAGTGAGCCACAGCCTTAGCCAGCGGTAGCGCCATTGTTCGGCGCCACTCTTCCTGGATGATAATGAAGCGAGGGGCAGATACGATATGCTCTGCCCCGTTGTCAGTGAGTGCAACATTGGCCCCTATGGAGTGGAAAGCCTTGCCGCTTGTCCCGGAGCATTCAGGACTGCGTGCCCTTGTCCCGGAGCGTTGCGGTCTGCGTGCCTTTGTCCTGGTGCTGCTGGTGATCGGACCGTTGTTACTGCCCCTGGGGTACTGGCTGGCGCCGCTGGCCTTGCTGCTCGCCGCCGGCCTGGGTTGGTCCCAGCGTCCTGCGTCGATCAAGGGTATGTGGCCACAATGGTGGGCGATGGCCGCGCTGCTGAGCTTCGGCGCAGTGGAACTGGCGACCGGTCTATGGCACAGGGAAGTGGCGCTGGCCTGGCCGACGGCCGCGGCCGCCCTGTTGGCCGCGGCGATGGTGCCGGCGGCGACGTTGTTGCGTCCCCAACTGGCCTGGTGGTGGGGTGGCCTCGCGCTGGGTGGGGTGGGCAACGGGCTCTGGGCGCTGTGGCAGGTGGGAGTTGCCGGTGCCAGCCGTGCCAATGGCCATGGCGAGGTGAATGCCATCCTGTTTGGCAACCTGGCACTACTCACCGGGCTGCTGTGCCTGGCGGGACTGGGTTGGGCATGGCAACAGAGGTGGCGTCGACGCTGGTTGGTGGTACTGCTGTTGGGTGCGACGGGTGGCCTGCTGGCCTCGGCACTGTCGGGCACCCGCGGCGGTTGGCTGGCGCTGCCACTCGCCACCCTGGTCTTTTATCGCGCCTACCTGCGAGGCTGGCCGGCGCGTTGGCGCTGGCTGACGCTCGGGGCGGTCGCGCTGCTGTTGGTGGGCCTCTACCTGACGCCCCAGAGTGGGGTGCAGCAGCGGGTGGGCGTGGCAATGGATGAGGCGACGGACTATCTGGCCGGTGAACCGAACGGCTCCGTGGGGACACGGCTGGAAATGTACCGTGGTGCACTGCTGCTGATCGCCCATACCCCCTGGACGGGTCGTGGCCACGGTGGCTACCGCGATGCCATGGGTGAGTTGATGGCCCAGGGCAGGGTGGTGCCGGGCATGGACCGCTACTGGCATGGCCACAACGACCTGCTGGACGCCTGGGTGCGGCGTGGCTTCCCGGCTCTGCTGATCCTGCTGGGGCTCTATCTGTTGCCGCTCTGGGTGTTCACGCCGCGCCTTGTCGCCACAGACCCCGAAATACGCAGCCTGGCGGTGGCCGGGCTGCTGCTACCGGTGACCTTCATCGACTTCGGGTTGAGCTACGCCTTCTTCGCCTACCCGATCGGCATCGTCGTCTATGGGGGCTGGCTGGCGGTGGTGCTGGCCTGTGCTGCCTCGAAGGCAGAGTGAGCCCCGTTCACAGGGTCGGTGTTGTCGACATAGGTTACAGGACTCAACCCGGCGCCGGCGGCGCCATTCGCCGGGCGGAGCCCAGTGCCGACCGGTAGCCTCCGGCGCTGGATGCTTAGCGTGCGCTGATCTCCAACTCGCCGCCGAACAGGCTATCCACCTCTGGTGTCGGCTCGGTGGGGGTGGGCGCCTCGTCGGCGGTGTGCAGTAGCGAGACGATCAGGCCGTCGGGCTGTTCCACCAGTGCGCGCAGCCGGGCGTAGTCCACCGGGGGCTGCTCGTCGCCGAAGACCCTGGTCACCGTTTCGATGGCGTTGAGCAGCGGTTCGACGCTGGCTTCATTCTCCGCCAGGGGCGGGAAGGACTGCGCATAGAGGGTGCCATCCGGGGCCCAGCCGGCCTTGAAGGGCTGATCGATAATGTTGACCTGGGTGCCGCTGGGCACCCGCTCATAGAGCGATTCGATGTCTTCCGGGAACATGCGGATGCAGCCTCGGCTGACACGCATGCCCACGCCATCGGGACGATTGGTGCCGTGGATCAGATAGCTGGGGATGCCGAGCAGGATGGCGTGGCGGCCCAGGGGATTGTCCGGGCCGGGGGGCACCACCGCGGGCACTGGCTCGCCGCGGGCGGCAGCTTCGGCGCGCATCGAGCGGGGCGGCGACCAGGCCGGATCCTTCACCTTCACGGTGGTGCGGGTCACGCCCACGGGGGTGCCGAAGCCGTCGCGGCCCACGCTGATCGGATAGGTCTCCACGACCCCGGGGGTAGCGTAGTAGTAGAGCCGCATCTCGGAGAGGTTGATGACGATGCCCTCGCGCGGCGCCTCCGGCAGGATGTGCTGATCGGGGATCACGATCTCGGTACCCGCGAAGGGCGCCCAGATGCTGACGTCGGGGTTGGCCATGCGCATGGCCTCGTAGCCCACGTTGTGGGTGCGACCCAAATCAATCAGGGTGTCGCCCTCTTGCACGGTGACCGTATAGTTCTCGCCGATCACAGTGCCCGCCTCAGGCAGCGGGAAATGGCCTCTCGGCCTGTCTTGCTCTTCGGCCTGGGCGCCGGTGGCGAGCAGGGCGGAGAGGCCCAGGGTAATGGCGCAACGTGCCGTGCGCCTTGCCAGTGTCGTGGTGTTCATCAAGGTCATTCATCTCGTGTGAGGCATCGACCCCAGGGTCGACGTCTACCAGCATGGTGGGTGCTGGGCAGTCCGTGCCAGCGCCGTCGGTTATCGGCTGCGATTCAACGCCTATCCGACAGTATAGAGTGTCCTGAACCGCGGTGGTTCGCCAGGCCTTGTGGGCCTTCAGGGACAGATCCCGACGCGGTCACTTACGCCGCTTCGGCCTTGCGGTCGAGGGTCTCGAGCAGCTGCTCCACGGCCTGGAAGCGGGCTTCCGCGTTGTCCATGGTCGCCTCGAAGCGCAGGGTGTCGGCGCCGTCGAGCCGGTAGCGATTCGGCTCGCGCTGGATCAGCCCCACCAGGGTCAGCGGGTCGACGCGAGTGTCGCCGCCAAAGATCACCCGGCCGCGTTCGGGTCCCGCCTCCAGCTTGACGATGCCCAGGCGTTCGGCGCGCTGGCGCAGCTTGGTCTGGCGCAGCAGGGTCTTGACCGGCGCCGGCAGCAGGCCGAAGCGGTCGATCATCTCTACGCGAAGCTCATTCAGCGCGGCCTCGTCGTCGGCGCTCGAGATACGCTTATACATTACCAGGCGCTGCTGGACGTCATGCAGGTAATCGTCGGGGATCAGCGCCGGCAGGTTGAGGCTCACCTCGACGCCCTCATCCAGTGGTGCCTCGATATTGGGTGTCTTGCCGGCGCGAATCGCCGCCACGGCGCGGTCGAGCATCTGCATATAAAGGCCGTAGCCGATCGCCTCCATCTGGCCGCTCTGCTCATCACCGAGCAGCTCGCCGGCGCCACGGATCTCCATGTCATGGCTGGCCAGGGTAAAGCCGGCCCCCAGCGCGTCGGCGCCGGCGATGGCGTCCAGGCGCTTGATGGCGTCCCTGGTCATGGCCCTGGGCGGTGGCGTCAGCAGGTAGGCATAGGCCTGGTGGTGGCTGCGCCCGACCCGGCCGCGCAGCTGATGCAGCTGGGCCAGGCCGAACTTGTCGGCGCGCTCGATCAGGATGGTGTTGGCGCTGGGCACGTCGATGCCGGTCTCGATGATGGTGGAGCAGACCAGCACGTTGAAGCGTTTGTGGTAGAAGTCCGACATGATGCGCTCGAGGGCCCGTTCCGGCAGCTGGCCGTGGGCCACCCCGACGCGTGCATCGGGCACCAGTTCGCGCACCGTTTCGGCGGCGGTCTCGATGGTCTTGACCTCATTGTGGAGGAAGTAGACCTGGCCGCCACGCAGTATCTCGCGCAGGATTGCCTCCTTGATGATTGGCTCCTCGCGGCGCTGCACAAAGGTCTTGACCGACAGACGCCGCGCCGGGGGAGTGGCGATGATGGAGAGATCGCGGATGCCGCTCATTGCCATGTTGAGGGTGCGCGGGATCGGCGTGGCCGTCATGGTCAGGATATCCACCTCGGCGCGCAGGTGCTTCAGGCGCTCCTTCTGAGCCACGCCGAAACGGTGCTCCTCGTCGATGACGAGCAGGCCCATCTTGGGCAGCTTCATCGACTTGGAGAGGAGCTTGTGGGTGCCGATGACGATATCCGCCCGACCCTCCTCGATACGGCCCATGGCGGCCGCCTGGCCCTTGCCGGCGGTGAAGCGCGATACCAGTTCGATATGTACCGCGGTATCGGCGAAGCGGTCGCGGAAGTTCTCGAAGTGCTGGCGGGCGAGCAGGGTCGTCGGCACCAGCACCACTACCTGGCGCCCGGAGTGCACCGCCAGGAAGGCGGCGCGCATGGCGACCTCGGTCTTGCCGAAGCCCACGTCGCCACATACCACGCGATCCATGGGCCGCGGTGCCGTCATGTCGTCGATCACGGCATGAATGGCGGCGCGCTGGTCCGGGGTCTCCTCGAAGGGAAAACCCGCGGCGAAGCGGGCGTACTCGGCGTCGGGGGGGGCGCAGGCGAAGCCCTCTCGGGCCTCGCGACGGGCATAGATATCGAGCAGTTCGGCGGCGGTGTCGCGGATCTTTTCGGCGGCCTTTCGGCGCGCCTTTTCCCACTGATCGGAACCTAGGCGATGCAGCGGGGCGAGTTCGTCGTCGGCGCCTGCATAGCGAGAGATCAGATGCAGGTTCTCCACCGGCACATAGAGTCGGGCGCCCTCGGCATACTCCAGGGTCACAAATTCGGCGGCCTGGCCGCCGGCTTCCAGGGTCTCGAGTCCCTTGTAGCGACCCACACCGTGGGTCTGGTGGACCACCGGAGAGCCGGGGCGTAGCTCAGAAAGGTGGCGAATGGCCAGTTCGTCGGCATCGGTGGCCTTCTCACGGCGACGGGTCTGACGCACCACGTCGCCGTAAAGCTCGGATTCGCTGATCACCGCCAGGTCGGGTTCTGTCAGCCACAGGCCGGCCTCGAGCTCGCCTTCGGTAATCGCCATGGCGCTGTCGGTGGCAAGGAAATCGGCGAAATCTGCCACGTGGGGCAGGCTGAGGCGCAGCGGGGCCAGGACCTCTTCCAGGGCCTCGCGGCGGCCTCGGGATTCGGCCACGAACAGCACGCGGGTATTGGCGTGTGTCTCGATAAAACGGGTCAGCGCCGCCAGGGGCTCCTTGCCTCGGGCGTTGATGCCCACCTCGGGCGGCGCCTGGCTAGCCGTGGCGAGGGCGTGGCGATGCTCGGCATCCTCGGTGAGGGCCACCCGGGGGTGTCGCTTGATGGCGGCGAATATCTCGGCGACCGGCACGAAGGCACGCTGTGGCGGCAGCAGCGGTCGAGTGGGGTCGACGCCGAGGTTCTCGAAACGGCTTTCGATGGCGCTCCAGTGGTGCTCGGCGGCGTCGTGCACATCAGGAAGCAGGGCAACTCGGGTGCCTTCGGCGAGGTGCTCGAAGAGCGTTGCCGTCTCCTCGAAGAACAGCGGCAGGTACTGCTCCAGCCCCGGCGAGGGGATGCCCTTGAGGGCATCCACGTAGAGCGGGCACTGGCGCGGGTCGACGTCGAACAGCGTCTCGAAGCCCTCGCGGAAGCAGGCGATGGCGCTGCGCGAGAGCGAATATTCGTGGGCCGGCAGCAAATCGACGCGCTCGACCTTGTCCTGGCTACGCTGGGTGTCCGGGTCGAAGCGGCGCAGGGTGTCGATTTCGTCATCGAACAGGTCAATGCGCAGCGGCGCATCCGTGCCCATGGGAAAGAGATCGATGATGGCGCCGCGCAGGGCATACTCGCCGGGTTCAAAGACGGTCTCCACCGCTCGGTAGCCGGCCCGAGAGAGCGCTTCCCGGAAGCGTTCGCGATCGAGCCGCTGGCCAACCTCCAGGGTAAGTACTCGACCGGCGATATACGCCACCGGCGGCAGTCGCTGCATCAGGGTGTTGATCGGCACCAGTACGATGCCATGCTCACCGTCCTGGAGGCGCCTCAGGGTGCGCAGCCGCGCCGAGACGATATCCTGGTGGGGGGAAAAACTGTCGTAGGGCAGGGTTTCCCAATCCGGGAAGGGCAGCACCGGCACCCGACTGTAGAAGGCGAGCTCGCTTTCCAGGCGCAGCGCCTGGGCGGTGTCGGCGGTGATCACCAGCAGCGGCGCATCCTCGGCCAGGCGGGCCAGGGCCAGGGCAGCGGCGCTTCCCTGGGGAGCCTGCCAGTAGAGGGTGTCGCGCACGCCGTCGGGGCGTGGCGGATCCAGCGGCGAGAAATTGGGCATGGTCACGTCGGTCGGCTATCTTCCGAAACGCGCATGATAGCAGATCCTGGCCGCCGGCCGGTTGGTCGTCGGATGGGGCGTTTGTGTAATAGCGCTACAGCGGCTGCGACCATCCTTCGATTGACCCGGGGGGCGGGCTCAGGATAATGGCCCCAACCTTTAACCTCACCAGCGAGGCCGCACGTGAGTCAGCATCCTTCCGATACCGTCTTCCAGGAATGGCACGACAACCAGGCGCTTGCCGAGCAGATGATCCCGATGATCGGTAGGCTCTACCGGTATAACAACGTGGTCACTACCCTCTACGGTCGCTCGCTCTTCAACCGTAGCGTGATTCGTATCCTGAAGGACCACCGCTACGTGCGGAAGGTCGAGGGGACCGAACTCTCCGTGCAGGACACCTTCCCGCTGGTGCAGGCCATGGGCGAGCTCAACCTGGGCCCGGCTCACGTGGATGTCGGCAAGCTGGGGGTGGCCTTCAAGAAGCAAGGCGGCGGCGACGCCGTGGCCTTCCTGCGCAAGGAGCTGGCCGACATCGTCGACCAGCATGACGCGGGCGGCAGCAACGGCGAGCCCAAGGACGTGGTGCTGTACGGCTTTGGTCGTATCGGCCGTATCCTGGCTAGGGTGCTGGTGGAGAAGGCCGGCGGCGGCAACCTGCTGCGTCTGCGTGCCATCGTGGTGCGCGGCAGGGGCGATATCGCCAAGGACCTCGAGAAGCGGGCAAGTCTCCTGCGTCGCGACTCCGTCCACGGGCCCTTCAACGGCACCATCAGTGTCGATGAGGAAGCTCGCACCATCACCGCCAACGGCAACGTCATCCAAGTGATCTATGCCGATTCGCCTGAGGAGGTCGACTACACTGCCCATGGCATCGATAACGCCGTCGTGGTGGACAACACCGGCATCTGGCGCGACGAGGCGGGCCTGGGCCAGCACCTGGCGTGCAAGGGCGTGGCCAAGGCGTTACTCACCGCGCCAGGCAAGGGCGACATCAAGAACATCGTCTTCGGCATCAACCACGATGACCTGAGCAGCGATGATCGCATCATCTCCGCGGCGTCCTGTACCACTAACGCCATCGTGCCGGTGCTCAAGGTGCTCAACGACGAGTTCGGCGTCGAGCACGGCCACGTGGAGACCGTCCACAGCTATACCAACGACCAGAACCTGATCGACAACTACCACAAGGGTGACCGCCGCGGTCGCAGTGCGCCGCTGAACATGGTGCTCACCGAGACCGGCGCCGCCAAGGCAGTGGCCAAGGCCCTGCCGGAGTTCGCCGGCAAGCTGACCGGCAACGCCATCCGCGTTCCGACCCCCAACGTCTCCATGGCGATCCTCAACCTGCGCCTGGAGAAAGACACCGACCCGGAGGCCCTCAACGACTTTCTGCGTCGCATGTCCCTGGATTCACCGTTCCAGAAGCAGATCGACTACGTCGACTCCCCCGAAGTCGTCTCCACCGACTTCGTCGGCAATCGCCACGCCGGTATCGTTGATGCCAAGGCGACCATCGCCAACGGCAAGAACGCGGTGCTCTACGTCTGGTACGACAACGAGTTCGGCTACAGCTGCCAGGTGGTGCGCATCCTTCAGCATATGTCCAACGTGCACTTCCTCAAACTGCCCCGCGCCAGCGCCTGAGGTCCCGCTGAGGGCGTCCAGCGACGAGGAACCCCGCAGGCGTAACCTGTGGGGTTTCTCATTTACGGGCGTCTTATCTCGGATAGGCAACCCGTGACATGACCCTGCGACATTTTTACCCTTGCCCCACGTCATGAGTTGCGACCTTCGCTCATGTGGTCATTGTCCGGCCTTGTCTTTATAATGTAAGAGATTTTTTGGGGTGGTTCGAGCCTGGCTCGGGCCTGACTGGTAACGTACTGACATGACAAGAATTCGAACCCATTCGAACCCCTTTCCTTCGTATATCCGATCCATCAACTGGGCGAGACTATGATCGAAGTCAAGAAAGGCCTGGATCTCCCTATCACAGGAGCGCCCGTGCAGCGCATTGAGGATGCGCGCCCGGTGCGTCATGTGGCGGTCCTGGGAACCGACTACGTTGGCATGAAGCCGACCATGGAGGTCAAGGAGGGAGACAAGGTAAAGCTGGGCCAGCTGCTCTTTACCGACAAGAAGATCGATGGCGTGCGCTTCACCGCGCCAGCGGGTGGCGAGGTGGTCGCCATCAACCGCGGTGAGAAGCGTCGCCTGCTCTCAGTGGTGATCCAGGTCGATGAGACCGAGGAAGCCGTCGAGTTCAAGGCCTACGGCCGTGACAAGCTCGAGGGTCTGGAGCGTCAGGCAGTGGTCGACCAGCTGGTCGAATCAGGACTGTGGACCGCGCTGCGCACGCGTCCTTATTCGCGTACGCCGGAATTCGACGGCTCCCCGACGGATATCTTCGTGACTGCGGTGGATACCCATCCGCTGTGCCCCGACCCGGCGGTGATCATCAGCGAGGAGCCCGAGGCCTTCGAGGATGGCCTCAAGGTGCTGGCCCGATTGACCGAAGGCAAGGTCTACCTGTGTACCGCCGCCAACGCCCGCCTCCCTGGCGGTGACGTGAAGGGCGTGCAGGTCGAGGAGTTCGGCGGCCCGCATCCGGCCGGCCTCGTCGGCACTCATATCCACTTCCTGTCACCGGTGAGTCTGCGCAAGCGTGTCTGGCACATCGGCTACCAGGATGTCATCGCCTTCGGCAAGCTGTTTGCCGAGGGCAAGCTTGCGATGAGCCGAGTGGTGGCCGTGGGCGGCCCGCGCGCCGAGACTCCGAGGTTGCTGCGCACCCGCCTTGGTGCCAGCACCGAGGAACTGTTGGATGGCGAAGTTGTCGACCCGGCAGGCACGCGCGTGATCTCCGGTTCGGTCTTCTCCGGTTTCGCCTGTGAAGGCAGCCTGCGCTACCTGGGCCGCTTTCATCATCAGTTCAGTCTGATCGAGGAGGGCAACAAGCGTCTCTTCATGGGGTGGCTATCGCCGGGCAAGGATCGACATTCGGTAATGGGTATCTACCTGTCCAGAATCACCGGTCTCAAGGACTATTCGCCGACGACGTCGACCAACGGCTCCGAGCGCGCCATGGTGCCGGTAGGCGCTTACGAGACCGTGATGCCGCTGGATATCCTCCCCACGCAGCTGCTGCGTTCGTTGATCGTTGGTGACATCGAGACTGCCATGCAGCTTGGATGTCTGGAGCTGGATGAAGAGGATCTGGCCCTGTGCACCTACGCGTGCCCGGGCAAGTACGAATACGGTCCCATCCTGCGTGATAACCTCACCCTGATCGAGAAAGAGGCCTGATCATGCCAATTCGACAGACACTCGATAATCTCGAGCCTCACTTCCACAAGGGTGGCAAGTACGAGAAGTTCTATCCGCTTTTCGAGGCGGTGGACACTATCTTCTACGCCCCCCCCAACGTGGCCAAGACCACCGCACACGTGCGTGACGGCGTCGACCTCAAGCGCATCATGATCACCGTGTGGGTGTGTACCTTCCCGGCGATGTTCTTCGGGATGTGGAATGCCGGCTGGCAGGCCAACACCGCCATCGACGCCGGCTACGCCTCCATGGCCGGCTGGCGCGAGGCGATCATGATGACGCTGGCGTCAGGGCATGATCCCGGCAGCCTTTGGGCCAACTTCGTGCTCGGCGCGACCTACTTCCTGCCAATCTACCTGGTGACCTTCGCCGTTGGTGGCTTCTGGGAAGTGCTGTTCGCGGTCAAGCGCGGCCACGAGGTCAACGAAGGCTTCTTCGTCACGTCCGTGCTCTACGCACTGATTCTGCCCGCCACCATTCCGCTGTGGCAGGTGGCGCTCGGCATCACCTTCGGGATCGTGATCGGCAAGGAGATCTTCGGCGGTACCGGCAAGAACTTCCTCAACCCGGCGTTGACGGGCCGTGCCTTCCTCTACTTCGCCTACCCGGCGCAGATCTCCGGCGATGCGGTGTGGGTGGCGGCCGATGGCTACTCCGGTGCGACCGCGCTCTCCATCGCCTTCCAGGATGGCATGGCCTCGCTGGCCAGCACCTTCAGCTGGTGGGACGCCTTCCTTGGCTTCATTCCCGGTTCGGTGGGCGAGACATCGACCCTGGCGATCCTGATCGGCGCGGTGGTGCTGCTCTGGACGCGAATCGCCTCGTGGCGAATCATGCTCGGGGTGTTTCTGGGCATGGTGGCTACCAGCGCGCTCTTCAATCTGATCGGCTCCAGCAGCAACCCGATGTTCGCCATGCCATGGTACTGGCACCTGGTGGTCGGCGGCTTCGCCTTCGGCATGGTGTTCATGGCGACCGATCCGGTGTCCGCGGCCATGACCAATCAGGGGCGTCTGTTGTTCGGTGCGCTGATCGGCGTCATGACCGTGTTGATTCGCGTGGTGAACCCGGCCTTCCCCGAGGGGATCATGCTGGCGATCCTGTTCGCCAACCTGTTCGCGCCGCTGATTGACAACTTCTTTGTACAGGCCAACATCAAGCGCCGCCTACAGCGCACCGGTGTTCCGGCTGAGGAGACTGCCTGATGGCACAGAACAACTCCACCAAGAAGATCCTGGGGGTGGCGTTCGCACTTTGCATTGTGTGTTCGGTTATTGTCTCCACCGCCGCGGTGGCGCTGCGTCCCTTGCAGCAGCTCAATCAGGAGCTGGATCGCAAGACCAACATCCTCAACGTCGCCAACCTCTATGAGAGTGGCATGGACGTGGAAGCCGCCTTCCGCGAAGTCACACCGCGGGTCGTCAACCTTCAGACCGGGCAGTACTCCGATCAGCATGACCCGGAGACCTGGGACGGTTTCGAATCACGTCGCGACCCGGCCGCCTCGCGGACCCTGTCCGGCGAACGGGATCCGGCCGGCCTGACTCGCGTGGAAAACTACGTCACCGTCTATCTCGTCGGCAACCCCGATGACCCGGAGCAGATCATCCTGCCCATCCGGGGTCAGGGCTTGTGGGGGCTGATGCGTGGTTTTCTCTCAGTGGAAGGCGACGGCAATACCATCGTCGGCATCACCTACTATGAGCATGCCGAGACCCCGGGCCTGGGTGCCGAGGTCAACAACCCGCGCTGGCAGGCCCAGTGGGAAGGCAAACAGGTCTTCGATGACGCGGGCGATCTGACCCCTGCCATCCGCGTGGCCAAGGGCAGCGGCAGCAATGAGCACGAGGTCGATGGCCTCTCCGGTGCCACGCTGACCAGTAATGGCGTCACCAACATGCTGCAGTTCTGGCTGAGCCCGGAAGGCTTTGGCGAATACCTGGCCAAGTTCCGCAGCGGCGTGAGCCAGGACGAGGTTGAGTCAGCGGACGTCGAACTCGAAGCACAAGGAGCCTGATCATGGCGGATGCAACTCCGAAAGGCGTCCTGGTGACGCCTGTCTTCAAGAACAACCCCATCGCGTTGCAGGTGCTCGGCATCTGTTCCGCCCTGGCGGTGACGACCAGCATGAGCGTGTCGCTGGTCATGACGTTGGCAGTCATCTTCGTGACGGCTTTCTCGAGCCTGTTCGTGTCGCTGATCCGTCACCACATTCCTTCATCTATTCGTATCATCGTGCAGATGACCATCATCGCCTCCCTGGTGATCGTGGTAGATCAGATCCTCAAGGCCTACGCCTACGAGATGTCCAAGCAGCTCTCGGTCTTCGTCGGTCTGATCATCACCAACTGCATCGTGATGGGGCGTGCGGAAGGCTTCGCCATGCAGAATGGGCCGAAGCTCTCCTTCCTGGATGGCGTCGGCAACGGCCTGGGCTACGGCTTCATCCTGATGACCGTGGGTTTCTTCCGCGAACTGTTCGGTTCAGGCAGCGTCTTCGGCTTCACCGTGCTGGAGACCGTGCAGAACGGCGGCTGGTACGTGCCAAACGGCCTGCTGCTGCTGCCGCCGTCTGCGTTCTTCATCATCGGTCTGATCATCTGGGTGCTTCGCAGCATGAACCCGGAGCAGATCGAGGAAAATGAGTTCAAGATGAAGCACAACACCGAACCGAAGGAGGCGGTGTAACATGGAACACTATCTGAGTCTGTTCGTTGCCTCGGTCTTCGTCGAAAACCTGGCCCTGGCGTTCTTCCTCGGCATGTGTACCTTCCTGGCGGTGTCCAAGAAGGTCTCGGCGGCCTTCGGCCTGGGTATCGCGGTCATCGTCGTGTTGACCCTCTCCGTGCCGATCAACAACCTGGTCTTCAGCCTGCTGCTCGCCGAAGGGGCTCTGTCCTGGACCGGCATCAGCGGTGCCGAGAACATCGACCTCTCTTTCCTGGGCCTGCTCAGCTACATCGGCGTTATCGCCGCGCTGGTCCAGATCCTGGAGATGTTCCTCGACAAGTACGTGCCCGCGCTCTACAACGCGCTGGGTGTGTTCCTGCCGCTGATCACCGTGAATTGCGCCATCCTCGGTGGCGTGCTGTTTATGGTCGAGCGTAACTACAACTTCGGCGAATCCGTGGTGTATGGCTTCGGTTCCGGTGTTGGCTGGGCGCTTGCCATCACCGCCCTGGCCGGTATCCGCGAGAAGCTGAAGTACAGCGATGTCCCCGGCTCCCTGCAGGGCTTGGGCATTACCTTCATCACCGTGGGTCTGATGTCGCTGGGCTTCATGTCCTTCTCCGGCATCCAGCTCTGAGGCAGGCCGTGCTATCCCGGCGGCCGGATGCGCCGCCGGGGTCCAGACAACGTGAAGCAATAGGAAACCGACATGGTTGATACATCCGTCATCTTGCTCGGCGTGGTCATGTTCACCCTGATCATCATCGGTCTGACCCTGGTGATCCTGGCCGCCCGCAGTAAGCTCGTCAGTACCGGGGACGTGACCATCGAGGTCAACGGCGACCCCGAGCACACCCTGACCACCCAAGCCGGCGGCAAGCTGCTCAATACCCTGGCTGCCAACGGTATCTTCCTCTCTTCCGCCTGCGGCGGCGGCGGCTCGTGCGCCCAGTGCAAGTGCCGTGTGGAAGAGGGCGGTGGGGCGATTCTGCCCACTGAGGAGTCCCACTTCACCATGCGAGAGAAGAAGGAGGGGTGGCGCCTCTCCTGTCAGGTGCCGGTGAAGCAGGACATGAAGGTCGAGGTGCCCGAGGAAGTCTTCGGCGTCAAGAAGTGGGAATGCGAGGTTATCGATAACCCCAATGTCGCCACCTTTATCAAGGAGCTCAACCTGAAGCTTCCCGAAGGGGAGAACGTTGACTTCCGCGCCGGTGGTTACGTCCAGCTGGTGGCACCCCCCTACGACATCAAGTTCTCCGACTTCGATATCGAGGAGGAGTATCGGGGCGACTGGGAGAAGTTCGGACTGTTCGACATCTCCCACAAGAACAACGAGGAAGTCATCCGCGCCTACTCAATGGCGAACTATCCGGAAGAAGAAGGCATCCTCAAGTTCAACATCCGTATCGCTACGCCACCGCCCAACACCGATTATCCCCCGGGCCTGATGTCCACCTATGTCTTCAGCCTCAAGCCAGGTGACAAGGTGACCGTGATGGGACCCTTTGGCGAATTCTTTGCCAAGGATTCCGATGCGGAGATGGTCTTCATCGGCGGCGGTGCCGGCATGGCACCGATGCGCAGCCATATCTTCGACCAGCTCAAGCGCCTCAAGTCGTCGCGCACGATCACGTTCTGGTATGGCGCGCGCTCCTGGCGCGAGACCTTCTACAATGACGAGTATGACCAGCTGGCCGAGGAGTTTCCGAACTTCGAGTGGCACCTGGCGCTGTCCGACCCGCAGCCCGAGGACAACTGGGAAGGGCCCACCGGCTTTATCCATAACGTCCTCTACGAGAACTACCTGAAGGACCATCCGGCACCCGAGGACTGCGAATTCTACATGTGCGGACCGCCCATGATGAACGCCTCGGTGATCAAGCTGCTGCTTGACCTGGGGGTCGAACCCGAGAACATCATGCTGGACGACTTCGGCGGATGATCTCCCTCGCCGCGAGGCGACACCCGGGGCTGGCCATGCGGCCAGCCCTCTTTCTGTTCGCTCTGCTGATGCCGCTGGCCCTGCTGGTGGGGTGTCGTCAGCAGGGGGAATGGCATCAGCTGGAGGGCGTGGCCCTCGGTACCGGCTACCACATCACCCTGAATGGCGACCTGGGCGAGGGCGACACTGCCCTGGTAGAGGCCGCCATCCAGGGTGAACTGGCCAGCCTCGATCATCAGATGCAGGCCATCGAGGGTCTGCTGGAAGCCTCCCGCCTACCGCATCTCGCCGACCTTCCATCAGGAATGATCAACGCGTTGATGCGCGAACTGCTGCAGGCCCTGGCGGTGGATAGCCTGTTTCGGGTGTTCGACGATTTCGGGATCGCCAACGCCATGGTCGAGCTCGGTGGTGTGCAGCGAGCCAGGGGGAGATACGGACGTCATCCTTGGCGCGTGCGTCTTCCGCGGAGTGGCCTGGATGGCATCGCCGACCCGGTCCTGCGTCTGCAGGACGCCGCTCTGGTGACCCGCGCGGCGCCTCAGCCCGTTGGTACGGTGGCGCCGGCCGCGGCCCGTTCCCTCGTGGTCAGCGTGGTGGCCCCAAGCGCCGAAACAGCCGATCACCTGGCTCGCAGGCTGATTACCGCTGATCCGGTCGTGGCCCTGGAACACCCCGCACGCCTTGTGGTCCTCACATCAGAGGGCCTTGAATTACACATTGGATCTGCCCTCGAGCCACTGATCGAGCGCTGAGTCCATGCGCTGAGACTGGAGAATGACATGACTATCTGGATTATTGCCTTCGCCTTCATGCTGTTGATCATGGCCGCCATGGCCGTGGGAGTGATCTTCGGCCGCAAGCCGATCGCCGGCTCCTGCGGCGGCCTCAACCAGCTCGGCCTCAAGGAGGGCTGCGAGGTGTGCGGCGGCAAGGATGAGGTATGCGAGGAGGAGAACCGCAAGGGGGGCAGCGTGCGCCGTCGCAGCGACGAGAGCCGCGGCGCCGACCTGGGCTACAACGCGACCCGCCGTTGATTCACCCAGGCACGAGGCGCTCTGGCACCCAGTGTCTCGTCCCCCGTATGGGATGATGACTTAGGAGATCAAACGGCCAATGGCAGTCCATAACTACGATGTGGTGGTGATCGGCACCGGGCCGGCGGGGGAGAGTGCCGCCATCAATGCCGCCAAGCATGGGAAACGTGTGGCGGTGGTGGAGAAGCAGCCGCTGGTGGGGGGTAACTGTACCCACTGGGGAACAATTCCCTCCAAGGCGCTGCGACACCAGGTCAAGCAGATCATGCAGTTCAACACTAACCGCATGTTCCGCGATATCGGCGAGCCGCGCTGGTTCTCCTTCCCCAGGGTCATGGAGCGCTCGCGAGCCACCATTGACCAGCAGGTGGTAATGCGAACCAACTTCTATGCCCGCAACCGCATCGACCTGTTCAGCGGCGTGGCGCGGTTCAAGGACGAGCACACTCTGCTGGTCCGTGACGAGCATGAGGGGATAGAGGAGCTGGTCGCTCAGAAGATCATCATCGCCACCGGCTCACGTCCCTACCGCCCGGCGGACATCAACTTCCGCCACCCGCGCATCTACTGTTCGGACACGATCCTCAGTCTCAACCATACGCCGCGTACCCTGATCATCTTCGGGGCGGGGGTCATCGGTTGTGAATACGCCTCGATCTTTTCCGGGCTAGGCGTCAAGGTGGACTTGATCAACAACCGCGACAGTCTCCTCAGCTTCCTGGATGACGAGATCAGTGACGCGCTCTCCTACCACCTGCGCAAGCATGGCGTGTTGATCCGCCACAACGAAGAGTACGATCGCGTCGAGGGTGACGAGGCGGGAGTCACCGTGCACCTGAAGTCCGGCAAACGGCTGCGCGCCGATGCCTTCCTTTGGGCCAACGGCCGTACCGGCAACACCGACCAGATGGGTCTCGAGAACATCGGCCTGAAGGCCAATGGTCGCGGCCAGCTCTCCGTGGATGAGCACTACCGCACGCCCATCCCGCACATCCACGCCGCCGGGGACGTGATCGGCTGGCCCAGCCTGGCCAGCGCCGCCTACGATCAGGGACTCAACGCCTCCAGCGAGATTCTCGGCGAGGATTTCCGCTATGTCACCGAAGTGCCGACCGGCATCTATACCATCCCCGAGATCAGCTCCTTCGGGCGTAACGAGCGCGAGCTCACCGAGGCCAAGGTGCCCTATGAGGTGGCCCAGGCCTTCTTCAAGGACACCGCCCGTGCCCAGATCACCGGTGACACCGTGGGTATGCTCAAGATCCTCTTCGATCAGGATACCCTGGAGATCTATGGTATTCACTGCTTTGGCGATCAGGCCTCCGAGATCGTGCACATCGGCCAGGCGATCATGCAGCAGAAAGGGGAAGCCAACACATTGAAATACTTCGTCAGTACCACCTTCAACTACCCCACCATGGCCGAAGCCTACCGGGTTGCCGCCCAGAATGGGTTGAACCGGGTATTCTAACTCGTTTCTTGCCGACCATTTCTTCTGCGCCTGGCCACCTCTGTCGAGGTGGTTTTTTCGGCTCGCCTGGCTAGGCTCATAGTGCCCGAATGTCCACATGGTTAGTAAACCTAGTCGTCGCCTAGATTCAAAATCCGCCATATAGGCCTCCACTGAGGCGTGAAATGATCACGCTGTGGAACAACCTCGGAAGCGGTGGTGTCGCGCATTATCAAAATATTTCAATTAATTCAAATGCTTGTGATTATCTGCTGAAGCAGTAATGAGAAGTCTAATGCTCCATCCAGTCAATAGTATTAGATGAATGGCAGGCAGTGTATTAAATATTTGACCGTTTACTTAACTCCATTAATGTAATATTTTGTAAACAAGAGCAAGTTTAGCAATGCTGAGAACAGGGTTGATCTAAACCTATCAGCTGCTTGATTCGCGGAAAATTATTTTACGCTCTATTCCGGGGATACTGGTCAGGTCTTTATTGTTTTCTTGAGACAAAGAGGGATTTTCTATGTCTCCACTCTTGTCAACGCTGTTCGGTCTCTCTCGCGCTAGAAAGAGGGTGATCCAGGTGGCAGCGGATGTGTTTCTTATCACGATCAGCTTCCTTGGTGCTATGTGGCTTAGACTCGAGAACTTTGAATTTCTCGCCAAACCTGGGGTATGGCTGGCTTTGCCGCTCGTGGTGCCTATCAGTATTGCTCTGTTCGTAAAGTTGGGGTTCTATCGGGCGATCATTCGTTACCTAGGACTGAAGGCGACTCAAACGATTCTGATCGGTGTGTTGGCCTCTGCCATGGTATTGGGCCTGATGATGTGGGTGGTTGGGCTGCCTATACCCCGCTCGGTCCCTTTCATTTACGCCATGCTGGCGCTGGTTACAGTCGGAGGGGTCAGGTTCGGCCTTCGGCATCTTTACCTCAGCGATCAGGAACAGCGCAAGGCCCGGGTCCTGATCTATGGCGCTGGTGCTGCAGGCCGTCAGCTGGTCATGTCGCTTCGCCATGGGCGAGATTTTCAGCCAATCGCATTCGTTGATTTTGCTCCCAAGCTTCAGGGCAGTAACGTCCAGGGTCTCAAGGTCTACCCCCCCGAGGAGTGCAGTCGCATCATCAGAACCTATGGCGTTGAGAAGTTTCTGCTCGCTATCCCCGAGGCTACACGGGCTCGCCGTCAGGAAATTCTCGAGTCTATTGAAACATTGAGCATACCGGTTCAGACGATTCCTGATATGGCTGATCTTATATCAGGTAAGGCCAAGGTCAACGAGTTGCGTGATGTTTCGATTGAAGACTTGCTGGGTCGTGATCCCATTCCGCCTGATCCGTCTCTCATGGGAGCAGATATTACCGGCAGGATTGTTATGGTAACGGGCGCGGGCGGTTCCATTGGCAGCGAACTCAGCCGACAGATTCTCAACCAGCGTCCCAGGCAGCTGCTGCTGATCGACGTGTCAGAGTACTCTCTCTATCGGATTGAACAGGATATCAATCTTCTGAAAGAGAAGGCAGGCTTAAGCGTCCCTTGCCTTCCTATTCTTGCATCGGTGCAGGACGGCAAGCGTCTTGAAGCCCTCATGCGAATGTTCAACGTCGATACTATCTATCACGCCGCCGCCTACAAGCACGTGCCGCTGGTAGAGCAGAACATGGTCGAAGGGATACGCAACAATGTCTTCGGCACGCTCTCCATGGCCAAGGCCGCGGTGTCTGCCAAAGTCGGTCGTGTGGTGCTGATTTCTACCGACAAGGCCGTACGCCCCACGAACGTGATGGGGGCGACCAAGCGGCTGGCCGAGCTGATTTGCCAGGCGCTCGCCAAGGACCAGTCGGATACGCGTTTCTCGATGGTTCGCTTCGGGAATGTTCTTGGCTCCTCAGGTTCCGTTGTTCCCCTGTTTCGCAAGCAGATCGAAAGAGGGGGGCCCATTACCGTTACACATCCTGAGATCACCCGCTACTTCATGACCATCCCCGAGGCAGCTCAATTAGTCATCCAGGCGGGCGCTATGGCGAAGGGTGGAGATGTCTTTGTTCTAGACATGGGCGAGGCGGTCAAGATCTCCGATCTCGCTTACCGTATGGTTCGGCTGTCTGGACTCCAGCCTTATTACCCCGATACCGCCGAAGTAAACGCTGAAGTAAACGCTGAAGCAGGAGTAAGGGGTGATCCACATGGGGATATTGCCATCCGATTCACCGGTCTACGCCCCGGAGAAAAGCTCTACGAAGAGCTACTTATCTCCAACGCCTCAGAATCCACGTCGCACCCGCGCATCTTGACAGCTAACGAGACAATGCTCGAGTGGACGGAGCTGCAGTCGTTGCTGAAGGCACTCGAGCAGGCTTGCCAGCGGCAGGATATGGATCAGGTTCGCAGGATTCTTCTTTCTGCCCCGACCGGCTACGCTCCCCTTAGCGAGTTGGTAGACATCAGCTGGCTACAGCAGGCGTGCCATAACACTGAATCTGGTCATGCCACGTTTCACGAACCACAACATTCTGTAGAGACTACGCAAGAAAATACCTGCGTTGTGTCTTCTCCGGCGAGGCAGGGCCACGAAAACCTGACGGCTTCGTCCACTAAGGCCAGGACACTCTCGGATGCTCTGATGTTTAACAAGTCTGCAAAGCATTAAAGATAACGTAAGACCGACAGGGGGCAGCCGCGCACAAAAATGGCGGGGTCCACCAGATAGTCCAGATATGCAAACGTGACTGTAAGGCTTCGAGGATGCGCCGTCATCTCGGGGCGGTAGCGTGGGTAAGTAACATACTACAGATAACAACTACGAGGGATGCTCAATGGAGATGCTCAGATTACTTCGGCCGACGCTTGTGGGTATGGCACTGCTTGCACTGACTGGCTGTGTCATTGCCCCAGGTAGCAACATGGATCATCGCGATGATGAAAGTGTGGATCTTTCTGAAATGGTGGATATCGAGGCCATTACGCCGGAATTGTTGCAACGCATCGACCGAGACAGGCCAACCGCCAAGCCCCAGCCGGCTAGTCTGCTCCGTGAGATCGCCGAATACGACTACCAGGTCGGCCCCGGCGATATCCTGAGCATCATCGTCTACGACCATCCTGAACTCACCATTCCCGCAGGTGCCGAACGCACGGCGGCAGAAGCGGGGAACATTGTCCGACCCGATGGCACTATCTTCTATCCTTTCCTGGGGCGTATCAGTGTTGTGGGGAAGTCAACCGATGAAATTCGGGTACAGCTGACGCGAGGTCTGTCGCAATACCTTACGAACCCGCAGGTAGATGTGTTCGTGGCGCAGTTCAATTCACAGAAGGTCTATCTCACCGGTGCGGTCGGCACGGCGGGTGCGCTGCCCATTACCAATGTGCCACTGACCATTGTGGATGCCATCGCCGCCGCCGGTGGGCCCGCCGGAGACGCATATTGGCATGAGATGAGGCTTATTCGTGACGGTGAAGAAGAGCTTCTCTCTCTCTTTTCCCTCCTTGGCGAGGGCGACCAGACGCAGAATCGCTTGCTACGAGACGGTGACCAGCTGCACCTGCCCAGCGCCGACAACCAGGGGGTTGCCATGCTCGGCCAGGTGAGATCGCCAGGCAATCTGCAAATGAATCGCGAGCGACTCTCATTGACCGATGCCCTGTCGCGCGCAGGCGGTATCAATGAAGAGCGTGGGAACGCCTCGGGAATCTTCGTGCTGCGCCCGCACTCGTTGGACAGCGACAAGCTGGCGACGGTGTACCAACTCGACGTGAGTGATGCTACCGCTTACATGATGGCCAGCAGCTTTCCCCTTGAGCCCAGTGATGTGGTGTATGTCACTACCGCGCCTCTGGCTCGCTGGAACCGCGTGATCAGCTTGCTGCTGCCGTCACTGACTCTTCCGGGTGATATCGGTAGAAGCGGTCGAAACCTCGAAGATCTGCTCTAGTCATGTTCCAGCGCATATTAATCGTTTGCACGGGTAACATCTGCCGCAGCCCCGTAGCGGCGGCAATGTTACAGAGTCGGCTGCCGCAGTTGTCGGTTAGCTCTGCCGGCTTGGGCGCACTGGTCGGTCAATCGGTGCATGACGAGGCACGGCGCCTGGCTGAAGCCGATGGGTATCATGTAGATAATCATGAAGCACGTCAGCTGGATACCGAGATACTTGCCGAAGCCGACCTGGTGCTGGTGATGACGGACGGCCAGCGCCAGGCGTTGGCCAAGCGCTGGCCGGAGGCGCGAGGCAAGACGCTTCTACTGGGCAAGTGGCTGGACCCAACGCATTCGAACGACATTCCTGACCCCTATCGCAAGAGCCCGGAAGCGTTCGCGCATGTTCACCGGCTGCTGCTGGAGGCCACTCGCCTCTGGGCAGACAGGCTCTGATGGCCAGCCACGCCACTCCATTTATCCTTCAGCGGCAGTAGAGCTCATGAACGAGATATCACAAAATCAAGACACGCAGGAAACCACCGTCGACCTCGGGCGCCTGTTTGGCGTGATGTTGGATCACAAGTGGTTGATTATCATCATCACGCTGCTCTTTGCCGGGTTCGGGTACGTGCAAGGGCAGTTGGCCACGCCCATCTATCAGTCCGATGCCCTGGTGCAGGTGGAGCGGCGTTCCAGTGTCAGCCCCTTCGGCAATGTTGACACAGTGATCGGAGTTGATGCGGTCAGCACACCGGCTGAAGTGCAGATCCTTCAGTCTCGCATGGTTCTGGGTCAAGTGGTTGATCGGCTGGAGCGTGATGTGATCATCCAGCCGGTCGAGTTGCCATATATCGCCAACTTTGTGAAGCGTCGTGGAATAGCTCGCCCGGCGTTCATGAAAGGCCAGCCGCACGTCTGGGGCAATGAATTCCTCGACGTGGCGCGCTTTGAGCTGGCGGATAACCGACGTGGGCAGCGCATCGTCGTTGAGCGTCTGCCGGAGGGATATCAATTGCTGCTGAATGACGTGCCCATCGGTACGGGGCAGGTCGGTCAGGCTGAACGCTACCTCGACGATGAGCTGACTCTGCATATTGCCAGGTTCGAAGCGGCCCCCGGTGCGCGTTTTCAGCTCATGAAACAACATCGCACCTCGGCGATCGGAAACATCGGTTCTCGGCTGCAGGTTCGCGAGGCGACGATCGGCACTCCTGCCGGTATGCTGCGCCTGATCATGACCGGTGAGGACCCTACGGAGCTTACGCGTACGCTGGATGCCGTAGCCGAAACCTTTCTGACACAAAATGTCGAGCGTCAGTCTGCTCAGGCCCAGCAAAGTCTGGAGTTTCTGGAAGAGCAGGCGCCGGAGCTTCGCACCCAGCTAACGGAATCCGAGCAGAACTTGAACGAGTATCGGGCGGGTCTCGATAGCGTCGACCTCGACAGTGAATCCCAGGCCGCTATCCAGCGCTACATCGAACTGGAAACCCGCTTGAACGAGTTGGAGTTTCAGGAGGCAGAATTGGCCCAGCGTTATACCCCCAGTCACCCCTCCTATCAGGCGCTGCTGCGCCAGCGCCGCCAGATCGAGCAGGACCGCGCCGAGTTGAACCAGCGGGTGAACCAGCTGCCCGCGGCCCAGCAGGAAGTGGTTCGCCTTCGGCGTGACGTCGACGTCACCCAGGCAATCTATGTCAACGTGCTCAACAAGATTCAGGAACTCGAGGTGGCTCGTGCCGGCACCATCGGCAACGTGCGCATCATCGACCGGGCCGTGATCAGTGGCTTGGTATCACCTAATCGCAACCGCATGCTGATTCTGGCGACGCTGCTGGGTCTTGTGCTGAGTGTCGGCCTGGTGCTAATTCGTGAACTGCTGCGCCGTGGCGTAACGTCTCCCGAGCAGATCGAGGCAGCTGGTATTCCCGTCTATGCGACTATTCCGCTCTCCAGCGCCCAGTCGAGCCTGACCAAGCGCATAAGGCGCAAGGGGCTGCGCCAGGCGAAAAGCGTGGTAACCGGTATCCTGGCCGAGCGCGAACCGGCTGATCTGAGCGTTGAAGCAATTCGTGGGCTGCGCACCAGCCTGCACTTCGCTCTGCTGGAAGGCTGCAACAACCGCATCATGATTACCGGGTCCAGCCCAGAGGTGGGCAAGAGTTTCGTTAGCATCAACCTGGCATCGGTGTTTGCCCAGGCGGGCAAGCAGGTTTTGCTGATCGATGCCGATCTGCGCAGGGGGTATCTGCACCGCGCCTTCGACATGGATGCAAGTCCGGGGCTTTCTGACTACCTATCCGGTCAGTGCGAGCTTGCCGACATCATTCGCCCCACCGGCATCGATAAGTACCATGTGATCAGTCGGGGCAGGGTGGCACCCAACCCTTCCGAACTGCTGATGCAGTCTCGTCTGGCGGAGGCCATGGCGGCACTAAGCGACCGTTTCGACATTGTACTGGTCGATACGCCTCCGATGCTGGCCGTCACCGATGCGAGCGTGGTAGGGAAGCACTGTGACACCACCCTGCTCGTGGCACGTTTCGAGAAGAACCCGGTTCGCGAAATCAAGGCCGCCAGAAGGCGCCTGGAAGACAATGGCATTTCCGTGCGCGGCGCCGTGCTCAATGCCGTGGAACGCAAGCCCTCGACGGCCAGCGGCCATTACGGCTATTACCATTATCAGTATCGCTGAGGGAAACCCCGACTATATGAAGATTCTAGTGACCGGCAATGCGGGCTTTATCGGCTTCCATACCGTCAAGCGGCTGCTGGAGCGCGGCGACAGCGTGGTCGGCTTCGATAGCGTCAATGACTACTACGACCCCACCATCAAGGAAGCTCGCCTGGCGATCCTGCAGGCCACCGCCGAGCGCTGCGGCAGCGAGTATCAGTTCATCCGTGACAACCTCGCCCACCAGCCGGCGGTCACCGCCTGTTTCGAGCAGCACCGGTTCGATCGCGTAATTCACCTGGCCGCCCAGGCGGGGGTGCGTTACTCCCTGGAAAACCCGCACAGCTACGTGGAAAGCAACGTGGTGGCCTTCACCAACGTGCTGGAAGCCTGCCGCTACGGCAAGGTGCCCCACTTGACCTACGCCAGCACCAGCAGTGTCTATGGCGCCAACACCAAGATGCCGTTCTCCGAGCATGACGGCGCCAACCACCCGCTGCAGTTCTATGCGGCCACCAAGAAAGCCAACGAGATGATGGCCCACAGCTACAGCCATCTCTTCGGCTTGCCGACCACCGGCCTGCGCTTTTTTACCGTTTACGGCCCCTGGGGGCGCCCCGACATGGCGCTGTTCAAGTTCACCCGGCACATTCTTGCCGGCGAGCCCATCCCGGTGTTCAACCACGGCAACCACACCCGCGACTTCACCTACGTGGATGACATCGTGGAAGGCGTGATTCGCGCCAGTGACCAGATCGCTGCGGCCAATCCCGAGTGGCGCAGCGATGCGCCGGACCCGGCCACCAGCAATGCACCCTATCGGCTGTTCAACATCGGCAACAATAACCCGGTGAAGCTGAGCGCTTACATCGAAGCCCTGGAAGAGGCCCTCGGCAGGCCTGCCCTCAAGGACCTGCTGCCGCTTCAGCTCGGCGACGTGCCGGATACCTACGCCGACAGCAGCGAACTGGAGCGCGCGGTGCACTACAAGCCCGCCACGCCGGTGAAGCAGGGCGTCGCCAACTTCGTGGCCTGGTACCGCGAGTTCTATCGTCAGTGAATGACCACACAGCAAGCCAAGCGAGGGATGGATGAACGTCACGGTATTCGGCACCGGCTACGTTGGGCTGGTTCAGGGCACCATACTGGCCGACGTGGGCCACCACGTGATGTGCGTGGACGTGGATGCTGCCAAGGTCGAGCGGTTGCGCCAGGGGCATATTCCCATCTATGAGCCCGGGCTGGAGTCGCTGGTCCGTGAGAACCACGCCGCTGGGCGGCTGGCGTTCACCACCGATGCCGCCGCCGGCGTCGAGCACGGTGACGTGCAGTTTATCGCCGTGGGCACGCCGCCCGATGAAGATGGTTCTGCCGATCTCCAGTGCGTGCTAGCGGTGGCCGAGACCATCGCCCGGCACATGCAGCGCCCTCAGGTCATCATCGATAAATCCACCGTGCCTGTGGGCACTGCCGACAGAGTGACGCAGCGAGTTGCCCAGATACTGGGAGAGCGCGGCCGTGACGACCTAACGTTCGATGTGGTCTCCAACCCCGAGTTTCTTAAGGAAGGCAGTGCCGTCGCCGACTGCCAGAAACCCGACCGCATTATCATCGGCACTAACTCCGCGGCCACTGTGGAGGTAATGCGCGAGCTCTACGCGCCGTTCAACCGTAACCATGACAAGATCATCGTCATGGATGTGCGCAGCGCCGAGCTGACCAAGTACGCCGCCAACTGCATGCTGGCCACCAAGATCAGCTTCATGAACGAGATGGCCAACCTGGCCGAGCGCCTGGGGGCGGACATCGAGGCGGTGCGCCAGGGTATCGGTTCTGACCCGCGCATCGGCTACCACTTCATCTACCCCGGGGTGGGCTACGGCGGCTCCTGCTTTCCCAAGGACGTGCAGGCGTTGATCCGCACCGCCGAGGGCATCGGCTTCGACAGCAAGGTGCTCAGGGCGGTGGAGGCGCGCAACGCCGAGCAGAAGACCACGCTGTTCGTTAAGATCCGCGAGCACTTCGGCGGCGACGTGACCGGCAGGACCTTCGCGCTGTGGGGGCTCTCCTTCAAGCCCAACACCGACGACATGCGCGAAGCCCCCAGCCGCGTGCTGATGGAAGCCCTTTGGCAGGCCGGTGCCAAGGTGCAGGCCTACGACCCGGAAGCCATGGAAGCGACGCAGCGCCTATATGGCAGCCGAGACGACCTCACGCTGTGTGGCACCAAGGAAGCTGCGTTGAAGAGCGCCGACGGCCTGATCATCGTCACTGAATGGAAGCACTTCCGGGCGCCGGATTTCGCCGCTCTCAGCCGCGAACTGCGCCAGCCGGTTATCTTCGATGGGCGCAACATGTTCGAGCCACATCGCATCGCCGATAAGGGTTTCATCTATTATTCGGTGGGGCGCAACGCCATTCTTGATATCAGCACACTTCGTGCTTGCAGATAAAACATTCGATTTTACGTTACAGTTGGACGCAAAATTGCTACTAAAGTTCCAACACTCCACGCTTTGATGAAAGCACCAAGCGCTGTATTTTCTCTTAATTCCGGGCTCGATACTTGTGATCAATGCCGCTAAACGTCTAACCAGCAGCAAATTTGTGCGTAATGTTGCTATAGTGGCCACGGGCACTGCTGGTGCACAGGCTATCACTATGGCCTTTGCCCCCATCATTACCCGACTTTATGGGCCAGAGGCTTTTGGTGTTTTTGGGATCTATACCGCAATTTTAGCCGTGCTGACTCCCTTGTCAGCGCTAAGTTATCCGATTGCCATTGTGTTACCCAAGCGTGATGCAGATGCCATGAAGCTGGTTAGGCTATCCATAGGCGTCGCCATGGGGATGACACTTCTGGCAGCACTTATTCTTCTGCTCTTTAAAGACTCCATTGTCAGTGCGTTTAACCTTAATACAGTCGACTCGTTCATTCTGTTGCTGCCGCTGGCAATGCTGTTTTCGGCCGCAATGGGAGTGATGAATCAATGGATAATCCGTAAGAAGCAGTTCAAGATCAAGGCCAAGGTGGCAGTTCTACAGGCCCTTTGGATCAACCTTGCTAAAGCGGGAATTGGTTTTTTTACTCCCATTGCGGCTGTTCTTGTGTTTATAGCAACGGCGGGAAGTGCGCTCCACGCTCTGATGCTTTGGGCTAATATTAGAAAAAAACCCGAAGCACGTATGAGTAAGTCAGACGTTGATTCTATAGAAGATGAAGCTAGCATTACGAGCCTGGCTTGGCGACACAGGGATTTTGCATATTACCGCACACCTCAAGTTGTGCTGAATGCCGCATCCAAAAGTTTGCCAGTACTGATGTTGGCAAGTTTTTTTGGACCTGCGCCTGCAGGATTTTATGCATTAGGAAAATTGGTTCTAGGCATTCCCACCACCTTGATCGGACAGTCTGTAGCCGCAGTTTTTTATCCGAGAATTAATGAGGCTGTTCTTAATGGAGAAAGCCCATATAAGTTGCTGATCAAGGCTACTGCAGCATTAGCGGTTGTTGGTGTCTTGCCATTTGCCACAGTAATTGCCTTTGGACCATGGTTATTTAGCTTTGTTTTCGGCCAGGAATGGTATACGGCTGGAGTATATGCTCAGTGGTTAGCGTTATGGTCTTATTTTGGATTTATAAATCGTCCGAGTGTGGGTGCAATACCAGTTCTTTCTCTGCAAGGGTTTTTCCTAGCCTATGAAATCATGAGTATAGGAATCCGCGCCGGCTCGCTTTTCCTGGGATTTCTCATGTTTGAAAGTGCATTGATAGCAGTGGCTTTGTTTAGCCTATCAAGCGCAGGCTTGAATTTATTTTTAATCATTGCCACATTTGTAGCAGCCAAAAGATACAAGGATTAATTTAATAAAATGAGTGACTTTATATTTAGCTCAAATACCTTCCCGCAGGGTGAGTTAACGAAGTTTTTGGCTACTATTTATTTGAATAAACATGTTGGTAGTAGCGAGTTTCATGGCTCATGGGGATCTTTATCGGTAACATCGTCTCGCTACAACGGTTTTCAGCCACTAGAAACCGAGCGTTACATATGCGTGGTAATTGGTGGACCAGTGCTTTATTTTCAAGATAATACTTTCCTTGGAAAAAGTGACGCTCACGCTGGCACTCGTGCTATTCTCGATCACTGGAGCAGTGGCAATGCGGATTGGAGCGAAGACCTCAGTGGTCCCTTTGTGATTCTGGTAATAGATAAGCCGGAGTCGCGGGTAGAATGCATTACCGATCTCATGATGTTCATCCCGGTCTACCAATGTTTAGGCGTGGGCTCAATTTTTTGGGGCACGCATATAGATGCACTTGCACAAGCTTGCGAGAAGCAAGATGATTTCGACGAAGTTTCTTTGGTAGACTTCGTGCTTCACCATGCTGTGACATACCCCTACACAGCTTATGAGAAAATTTATCAGTGTCAACCTGCGTCGGTTCATCGTTGGATACATCATCAAAATAACAGCGATAACGCCCCTGAGTTAAAAAACCCTGAGGCCTACTGGCGGCCGCTTGAGCATAACCCCTATTCTAACCTTGACGAAGCAGCTAGAACACTGCGTGACGGCGTACAGGGGTACATTGATCGTATAACCAGCCCCTTACAGCATGTCGCCCAATTCATAAGTGCTGGCGAGGACTCACGAGCTTTGGCAGGAATGCTTCCACAAAGGCTTAAACGTGATGCCTATATATTTCTGGATTTCATGAATAGGGAAGGGAGAATTGCAAAAAAGGTTGCGCATGCCTATGAAATAAGATTCAAACCTGACTACCGCAGCAAGAACCACTACCTTGATATTTTGCCCGAAGCGAGTAGCCTGCTAGGCTCTGGGCATCAATACTTACATGCCCATACCTTGAAATTTGATGATAAGAATTGTCTGACAAGCTATGGCGCGGTGTTCGGTGGTTACATTTCAGACTCCCTTCTAAAGGCTTACTACGCCAAAAAGTCAAAGTGGTTTAAACGATTTCCATTTTTACCACAGATCGCTGGAAAAGGTGAAATCAGAACAACGCCAGTGTCACATTCTCTATTTCCTGATTATATGCTTGAAAAAATTACTCAGCGACGTCGTGAACACTACATCAGAGTAAAAGAATTGAGGCCAAAGAGTGCGCATGAATGGTTTGAACTTTGGCCAGCTACTATGAGGATAACTATACCTAACCTATATGCCAACCGACGGCTATTTGCTAGTTATGAGGTATTCATGGCGAAGGAATCGGTCAAAGTAGCTGCTAACGTGCCGGTTTCTTGGAAACTCAATCGACGACTTTTTAACACTGCATTTAAATCAGCTTTGAAAAAATCCCGGCATATTTTTCATGCGGATGGTCGACTGCCCTATTATTCATGGTGGGTGAACTCTCCAATACAGTTTTCGGTATGGTTTTATCGGCTGCTAGCAAGGCGAACTGGGCTAAAAAAGAGTAATGAGGGACCATGGAATGATTGGCACCATGTTATGGCCTCTGAACAATGGTCTGATGATGTAGCCAAGTATACTAATGGCAATATCCTCCCTGAATTTGAGAATGTGATCCAGTCCAATGCATTGTTTAGTGGGGGGCTTTCAACGCTTTCTAAAATAAATATATTGCAAGTTCTTTATCAAGTAAAGAAGTCACGAAGCACCTGTCATCACCGAAATGTGGTTTAAGGTTTATCTATGGTATAGTTAAATGTGATAAAAAATATTTAGTGTATTGATTTTAGCCGGCTGAACAAAGCAATATTATTTCTCGAATCGCACATCACTGCTCGAGCAGATTACAGAGCATCACTCGTTCTTAAGCATTTGGCAACACCGAAACGTCTTGCATCTTTTTTTCTTGCTTCCCTGAACATGTTCACCGCCGAGACCTCCGACGTGGATTCTATCGGTCCCATCCTAACGATGGTGCGCATTATAATATAGATTCAAGACAAGGGCATGTAAGTTTTTGCTCACGGAATTAAAGATCAGATGTCAACCCCACTATCACTAGTTGCATCATTCCTGGCTATTTCATTTTAGCCGCAGCAGCACGCTAATCTGGCTAATATGGGCAACGTACTGATGGTGCACTCTAGGGAACCGCTGATCAATTCGTCTCTGGGCAGCTGAAGTGCTCAGATTGGTGCATTCACCGCGTCAGCGATCACTTTCTGACCACCTGGGGTGGTCTGTTAGACCTGGCAGCCGGATAACCCCGCTGCCAGGGGCAAATGCCAAATGATGTGAGCTTTTAGCAACCGCTGAGACAGTGGTCTGGCCAAGCTGAACGAGTCAGTTAATCGGGATCGCATTGTGCAGCAGTTCCCTAAATTGTTTCTCATAATGCGTTTAAATAACAGCCTATTGGAAGGTTAGTGTTGTTTAAAATTAAGTTAAATGCACGGGTTTAATACTTTGTACAAGGGGTTTTTATGGCTGGTAAAGACGCAAGCCCATTTTTTAGCATAGTGATGCCCGTATACAATAAAGAAAGATTTGTGGAGCGGGCTATTGAATCAGTCCTTAATCAAGAATATTCTAATTTCGAATTAATTGTTGTTTGTGACCCATCAACAGATGGTAGCTCTGAAAAAGTTGCTTCTTTTAATGACGATAGGTTGCGGGTTTTTCATCGCGACAACCCCGGCCCAGGTGGTTATGCTGCGCGAAATCTTGGCATCATGAACTCTTGCGCTAATTGGATATGTTTTTTGGACGCTGACGATGAATGGCTGCCTAATCACTTAATTAATAGCAAAGAGGCTATTGAAAAATATCCTGAGATTGATTTTATCAGTAACAATTACGCAACGGTGAGTGCTTTAAGAGCTCCGGGTTTTACCGAAAAAGCAGAATTCAATGTAAATAGTTGCGGAAAGTTCTCTCGCGAAGATGCCATAAGGCTTCTTTCAAGTAAAGATATATTTCATACGAATGGCGTAGTATTAAAAAAGGAAGTTATATTGGCGGCTGGTATGTTCCCTGATGGCAAAACGAATCGAGCCGGAGATGTGGACCTTTTCCTTAGAGCAATAATAATTACCGAACACGTATACATTTCCGATATCGTTACTAGCCATTACTATGTAGATGAAAGTGGCGTAGTAAAAAACGTAGGGTCCACCGGGAAAGTGCATCCTGTTACTATTATAGTAAAATCTTTGATTTACGACATGAGTGAAAAAGACACCAAAAAAAATTTAATGCTGTTATCAAACCGTAAAGCGGTTGCCTGGTCAATGCAAAGAAAGATGGGAGGGATGTTTGAGTTTTCTGAATTGGCAAATTTATTTTTTTCTCAATTAAGCTTAAAGCAATGGATAAGAGTGCCCTTTTTGCTAATGCCCAACGGCGTAGTGAAGGTGTACAAGAAGTTCTCGAGTCGAAATTGAGTAAAATTTTCCATTTGTTTTTTCTAGTGGATTTTTTAATTGCTAGGGAACCGCTGAACAATGCGATCCCGGTTAACTGACTCGTTCAGCTTGGCCAGACCACTGTCTCAGCGGTTGCTAAAAGCTCACATCATTTGGCATTTGCCCCTGGCAGCCGGGTTATCCGGCTGCCAGGCCAGATTCAAGACGCACTAACCCCATCAGTACGGCCCTGGTATCGTCCCGCCAGCACCAGATTGCCGAGAGCGAACAAGGTCAACAGCTGAGCCTGATTCTTGGCCAGCCCCTTGTAGCGAATCTTTCGGTAGCCGAAGAGGTTCTTGATGACATGAAACGAGTGCTCGATCTTGGCGCGGATGCTGGCCGTGGTCTTCTCGAATGCCAGAAGCAGCGTTTTCATGGGGCTGTCTTCCATCTTCTTGAGGATGGCTTCTCGGCGCTCGTCGGAGTACTTCATCGGAACCTCGTCACGCCCCACACATGGATCAGAGTCTAACAGCCGCTGAGGCTCCATCTAGCTTGACAGTGGGGGCCCCAGATACTTTCCCATCCCGGTGTAACCCGCGTCGCCATATATCCGCGCATCGACGCCAATATGCGCCTTCATGCCGAAATACCATTGGCTGCCCTTTTTTGGTCTGCTTCATCTCCGGATCGCGTTGCTTGTCCTGGTTCTTGGTGGAGGGGGCGGAAGCCACGAGGGTGGCGTCGACGATGGTCCCCTCGCCCATGAACAGGCCCTGCTCGGACAAACTGGCGTTGATCTCTTCGAAGATCCGCTGGGCCAAGGCATTCTTTTCCAGCAAATGGCGGAAACGCAGCAGCGTGGTGGCATCAGGCACGCTCTCGATGGCGAGATCGATCCCGATGAAATCGCGCATGGCCTGGCTGTCGTAGATGGCGTCTTCGAGTGCTTTATCGGCGAGGGCATACCACTGCTGAAGTAAGTAGATTCGCAGCATGCGTTCCAAAGCGATGAGTGGCCGGCCACGCTTGCCTGTCGCATTGGGCACGTAGGACGGCGACAGCGCGTCAATCAGCCGTTGCCATGGCACCAGGGCATCCATCTGGGCCAGGAACCGCTCGCGGCGGGTCACCTTCGTCTTGTTCTGGCGCTCAGCCTGAACGAACGAGATCTGCTTCAACGGGTGTCTCTATCAGACGGTGGCAAGAAGGTCAGATTTTACCCCGCCGCCGGCTCCCTAGCAGCTTCGGCAGGATTTATGCAGCGTTTCCTTAGCTATGCATTTTTATCTGAACTATAATGCAATATAAACTATTGCGAACTTGTTGTTTAAGGTTCTTCTAGTTTAGATGACTTTCAGAGTGCGAATGAATAAATCACCTCTTTTTATATCAACCCCAAAAACGTATAATGGCGGTGCCGAGCACGTGGCAGCCCGCCTCTCGAGACATTTTCAAGCCAACTATGATGTGAGTGTCATATCTTTTGATAGCTCACGGACGGATTACGATTATGCTGGTTCAATGGTTGACCTTAAATTGCCAAGCCGTCCGGGTATATTCCACCGTCTATATGTGATTTTGAAAGCGACCAGGAAAATAAGGCGATATAAAAAAAAATTAAGACCGGTTGCATGTATCAGTCTGATCGGTCATCCAAATATAGCAAATGTCTTTTCTCGTCAGGGTGAGCTTTGTATAGTTTCTGTACGTACTTACCTACGACGTTCTCCATCGCCACTAAAACATTTCCTGCAAAAAAAAGTTGTCAATGTAATTTATAATCGCGCTGATAAGATTGTCGCCATTTGCGAAGGCGTCAGGAAAGATCTAGTTAATTATTACGGTGTTGATCCGAAGAAAGTTGAAGTTATTTATCCATATTTTGATGTCGAAGAAATTCGTGATAAAAGCCAAGTGCCAATTGAGCCTGAATGGGAAAGCTTGTTCTCTAAACCAGTTATTATTACAGCTGGTAGAGTTACTCACGACAAAGGGCAGTGGCATCTCATAAAGGCATTTCCGCTTATAAAGAAGGAGATTCAAGATGCTGTACTTGTCATTCTTGGCCGTGGTGAAATGGAGGATGAGATGAAGGAGTTGGCCCAGCGAACTGGTTACGCGAGTGACATTCATTTTCTCGGCTATCGCGACAATCCCTTTAAATATATACGTGCCTCCCGTGTTTTTGCGTTTCCTTCCCTTATCGAAGGCTTCGGTAACGCTCTCGGTGAGGCGTTGGCTTGCGGAACTCCCGCGGTTGCCGCCGATTGTGATGTTGGCCCAAGAGAAATCCTTGCACCAGACGCTAATCCACACAGCAAGGCCAGTGTCGTTGAACAGTACCCTGCGGGTTTCCTGGTACCTGCGTTTGATGACATTTGTGACCTGGAAACCATTGATCCGACAATCAGCGAACAGCATATGGCTACTGCTCTGATTTCTGTATTAAAAGATAATGAACTAAGAGAAACTATGGCGAAGGCCGCAGAACAGCGTGCTTGGTACTTCAATACTACTGCAGTAACAGGGCAATGGGATGCCTTGCTAAAGTCAAGATGATGATGAAAAATAATTCTATAAAATTAAGACAAAATAAGTTCTATCATAACGGCATTAGCGTCCTCAGGGTAAGCTATAGGGAATAAGTCTCCTTGTATATATTGCCGTAAACAGTTTTCTATTCAGTCAGCCTTCGTTATATTTTATATAAGGTAGCATTAATGCTTGTCTCTGTAGGCGGATCTATATCGACGGGGTCTACACCATGGATTGACATAATCTCGTCATACGATAAAGTTAATGTCCTTGCGGGAGAATTGCGCATAGGTGAATCAGGATTGTATGAGATTTTATATAAGCTGTATCTAAATATACCTCCCAGTATAGAAGAATATCAGTGCGTTGAAAAATTACTTCTTGAGTATGCGCAAAATGTTACCATTGTGACTCATGCTGCTCTTTCTATTTTAATTAGAATTCCTGGTTTACCGAATAGCATTCGCAGAAATATATCAAGCTATCGTCTCCGTAAAAGAGGTTACAATAAACTTTTGCCTGGCTTTTCATTGTATTCTAAAGAAATGCTAAAAAAAGTACTATTTCTTATAGAAAATTATGATGCCTTTGATAATAATACGCGACGTTTAAGACTTGTGTCTCTGATGGAAGAGTATCTTTGTTATTTTGAAAAAACTATTGTAAATGATGATAAAGATATAGCTGTTATTGATCAGTTAGTGCCGCCAAGACTTCTATTTGATGAGAGATACGGCCCTATAATTCTCAACATTATGAGCGCATTGAAAATAATTGTTGTTAGACGAGACCCAAGAGATCAGTTTATCGACATGCTGCGAAAGAAAAAGAAACGTTATCATATCATGTCAAGGGGTGATGCAGTCAGCACCTATGTTGATCAATATTTACCTAGGTATGATCGGATGGAGGCTATGCTCAAGGGTTGCGATTCTAGCAGGGTGTTAGATATCTGGTTTGAAGATATCTTTTTTGATTATGAATCAACACTGAATAAGCTTGAGTCTTTTATCGGGTTGAAAACCAACGGACCACTTTTTACGAGTATAGATTTTTCTGCAGCATCAAGGAAAATTAAAATGTATAATACCGGTGAATTTTCCCAAGAAGTGGCTTTTATTGAAGGCAGTATGAAAAGGCATTTATATCCCTATTAGTAGGTATTCATGTCTAAGCACTTTTCTTGGAGCTATAAATGAAAATCATGCATATCATATCTTCGGCCGCTTCTGGAGGTGCGGAGATATACGTAAAAGATTTGTCTAAGGCGATGTCGGAAAAAGGGCATGATGTTTTTATTGTCTTCCTCGATAGAGCCTCCGAATCGGGTCGTGATGCCGAGTTTGAAGCGGCATTTTTGACGGAACTGAATCAATATGGTGTGGAGTACGGGTTTCTTGGCTGCATCTGTCGGAGAAATCCGATCAAAGGTATCTTCGGCCTTTATAAATTCTGCCGTGATTTTAATCCTGATATAATTCACTCGCATCTTTATTACGGCGCAATTTTTTCTTTATTTCAGTTGGGTGTTCAGCATGTTTATACGCACCACAACATAAAACTTAACGCCAAGCCATTTCTTTACAAATTCCTGGATATGAGGACATCGGCTTATGTCGGTATTTGCCATGCCTGTGAGGGTCTTTTAAATACCGTTACAAAAAAAGAGGTGGTTAAAATCGATAATGGTGTAGATAGCGCCAGGATCATTCCCAAGAAAGAGTACGTACCTAATCGTCCACTTCAAATAGCTTCCGTTGGCACGCTTTCGATTCAGAAGAACCACCAGCTTCTTTTTCGCGCAATCTCAAGACTTGTTGACCATGATTTCTTTCTTACTGTCGCGGGTGAAGGTTCTCAGACAGTTAAGCTGAGGCAGTTGGTTGCAGATCTCGGGATTGGTCACAAGGTCGAATTTATCGGTAATAGCAACAACGTCAAGCAGCTCCTTCACGATTCCGATCTCTTTGTCATGTCATCCGCTTGGGAAGGACTGCCGATCGTGCAGATCGAGGCGACATTGACGGGTTTGCCTGTGTTGGTCACTAATGTAGGTGGTTGTTCTGAAATTGTGGTTAGTGTCGGCAATGGATTGGTCGCCAAGGTGGAACTCGATGATTACACTGAAAAGCTAAAACAACTTATCGAAAATGAATCATTGCGCTTGAGATTTCACAGGCATGCTATTGAAAATTCCAGTCACTACACAGTGATCAATGCCGTGGAGAGTCATCTTGAACTCTATGGTCGCTTGACTAAACAGTTGCCTTCTTATGCCTGAAGTCACATTCGCTTTTATCATATTTGTTCTCAGTGGGGTCTACTGCCTCTGGATGGGCAGTCGCCACCGCTGGCTTCTTTGGCCCCTGGTCGTTGCTTATTTCTTTAGGCTTTTTCTCTTTGTCCTGGATTATACGCGCGTTTTCCGGCCGCCGGGAGCTACAGCCGATTCATCTCGTTTTATCAGACTTTCCTATGAATACGCCAGTCGGGATTGGTCTTCTCTGTTAAACAATGTTCCATTACTTGATTCCAAATACTACCCCTGGCTGGGAGGGGTGTTGCAGAAGGTGGTAGGTGAGTCACCTTTTTTCTTGATCTCCACAAGCTTTTTTTTTGGTCACGTGGTCGTCGCTGTCACGGGTATCATCTGCTATCAGCTATGGGGTAAACGTACCGCTATCATGGCAGCTATGATCATGGCTGTTTATCCGTTTGGTGCTTTCAACTCAATAGTGGCGATGCGGGAAGAAGTCGCTATCATGTTTTTCTTGATGGGACTGTATTTTTATATTCGATGGGTGGCAGGAAAATCTTTGCTCGGCCTATTGTGGGGTGGCCTACTTTTCGGTGTGGCCGTTCTCTTTCATCCGGGATGGGTAGCCGCGTTTGTTGGCGTAGCAGCTTACCTTGTTTATTTTCTTTATCGTAACCTTTTCAATGATCGCCCACGAATTGTCAGCCGCTTATATGCCTTCAAGATGGTGCTGTCTGTTGCCATGCTGGCTTTTTCGTTGGGGATGGTGATGTTCAGTGGAGGAATTTCTCTGGGGAAAGGTATCGAAATCGGTACCGATTCGGAAGGTGGAATTGCATCTACTATTGAAGAGAAATTTTCTGGAGAAGCGTCGGGGGGGTCTGCCTATCCCAGTTTCGTGGCGCAGGGTAATCCCTATACGCAACCCTGGCTGATTCCTGCACGTATTATGTATTTCCACTTCTCACCTTTTCCTTGGGATATCCGCAGCCCCATTCATGTGTTCGGTTTGCTTTCTGCCATTCTGTACTGGTTTCTGGCGTGGCGCGTCTACCGCGGCTGGGATCGACTGAAAGATCGGGAGGAGTGTGTGGCAATGTTGTTCATCTTTGGCGCAATCACTTTCGTATTTGCGCTTGGCGTTAACAATATTGGCACAGCGATTCGGCATAAAACCAAATTACTTGGCTTGTTCGTGATTCTCGCCGCCTCGTCATTCAATAGTATTCGAATCCGATTCAAAGGAAAGTGAATTTTGAATGTCATGATAGTTGCAGGAAATGCCCGTTCCTTGATTGCTAATCGTGGTGATCTCATTCGGGATATGCTCGCCGCTGGCCTGGAAGTCGCCGCCGCCGTGCCTACTGCGGATTACTTGCCTGAAGTGGAAGAGTTGGGCATCCCTATCTATCCGATAGCCATGGGTCGCACAGCCATCAACCCGCTGCACGATATCAAGTATCTGTTGGCGATGCGCAAGTTGCTGCGCCAGGTGCAGCCTGAAGTGGTGTTCGGCTATACCATCAAGCCGGTAGTTTATGGAAGCCTGGCGGCCAGGCTGGCGGGAGTGCCACGTATCTATTCCATGATCACCGGGCTTGGTCATGTGTTCACCACCGAAAACAAGCGCAACCGCCGGCTTCAGAAGGTTATCGCGATTCTCTACCGCAGCGGGCTGGCGGCCAATCGCAAGGTCTTTTTCCAGAACCCCGATGATCTGCAGGAATTTCTTGACCGCGGGATGTTCAAGGATCTTTCCAAGGCGGTGCGCACCTACGGCTCGGGCGTGGATATGCAGCGTTTCGCGCGTGAGCCTATACCCGAAGGGCTCACCACATTTCTGTTCATCGGCAGGCTGCTGACCGAGAAAGGAGTCGCGGAATTCTGTGATGCGGCCCGACAATTACGTGGCGAATATCCCGACGCGCGCTTCATTGCCGTTGGCCCTCATGACTCGAACCTCCCACACGCGTGTGACGAAGGAGATATCGAAAAATGGAAGGCGGAGGGTGTCGTGGAGTTTATCGGTGGCGTGAGTGACGTGAGGCCCTGGATCAAGGCGTGCTCGGTATTTGTGCTGCCCTCCTATCGAGAGGGAACTCCGCGATCCGTACTGGAAGCCATGAGCATTGGCCGCCCGATCATTACCAGCGACGCTCCCGGCTGTCGGGAAACGGTGGAGGAGGGCAGCAACGGTTTTTTGATTCCACCTCGTCAGAGTCAGCCCCTTGCCGCTGCCATGCGGCGCTTTTTGGAAGAGTCCGAGCTCGTGCCGCGCATGGGTGAAGCGTCCCGCCAACTGGTGGAACGCCACTACGACGTACGCAAGGTAAATCGTGTGATTCTCGAAGCCATGGAGTTGATATGAGGGATCTAGCAAAACGTTCTTTTGACATTGTATCCAGTGCGTCGGCCCTGTTTCTGCTTAGCCCGCTGCTGCTGGCGGTGGGGCTGTGGATCAAGCTGGATAGCCGTGGCCCGATGTTTTTCATGCAGCAACGCGCTGGCCTGGCCGGACAACCCTTCCGCATCTTCAAGTTCCGTACCATGGTGGATCGCTCCCCGGACGATATCGACCAGCACAATGAGCAGGTGGTGAGCGCAGGGCGTGATCCGCGCATTACGCCTGCCGGGCGATTTATTCGCGCTACCAGCCTCGATGAGTTGCCACAGTTGCTCAATATCCTGAAAGGTGACATGAGCGTAGTGGGTCCGCGTCCAGTGCTGATGGAGCAGAAGGAGGTCGTGCCCCCCGGCTACAATGTGCGATTTTCTGTGCGTCCCGGACTGACTGGCCTGGCTCAGGTGCGTGGCCGCCGCAGCTTGGGCTGGCTGAAGCAGTTGGCCCATGATGCGGAGTACGTCGAAAACCGCAGTTTTGTCTATGATCTTGGCATTATCATCACCACGGTGAAGGTGGTCTTGATGGGCAGCGATATCTACGGTGGTGAAGGTCTCAACTGGCGGACCTATCGCGATAGCCTCGAAGGCCGGCCCCCGTCGGATGACGATGTTCTCGCTGCCCTGGCGGATCAGGAACCTGCTGGGCAAGTGCATAAGGAGCTGTCGTGAGCCGATTGGATTTCATGATGATCACGGCTAGCCCAGAGGTCGCCGCTTTCATCGAAAAGCAAGGCGTGGCGCGCATCTTTCTTGACCAGGAAGTCCTCGGCAAGGCAGAGCGCCAAGGGCACCTTGATACCCACAAGGCGGCTCACACCCTGGAAGAGATTGCCGCGGTGGCCGCGGTATTGGAACACGCTGAGCTCATGGTGCGGTTAAACCCCTGTAACCCGCAAAGTCGTGAGGAGATCGAGGCGGCGCTGGGCAGTGGGGCCCAGCGCCTGATGCTGCCGATGTTTACCACCCGACGCGAAGTGGAGGGTTTCTTGTCAATGGTGGCGGGGCGGGTCCCGGTGAGCTTCCTTGCGGAAACCCCGCAGGCCCTGGCGCGTCTGCCCGACTGGCTGCCGCTGCTGAAGCCCGGCTGGGATGAGGTCCACATCGGGCTCAACGATCTCTCGTTGAGTATGGGGCTTGATTTCCTGTTCGAGCCCATGGCCGGGAGACTGCTGGAGCCTGCCGCGTCTCTACTGGCCTCCAGTGGTATTCGCTGGGGCGTGGGCGGTATTGCGCAAATCGGCCAGGGTGAACTGCCCGCGGAAACCGTGCTGGGGGAGCATGTTCGACTTGGCTCCGAGTGGGTGATTCTTTCACGGGCGTTTCATCAGGGAGCAAACACGCCGGAGACGCTGCTGAATACGTTTGACTTCCCTGCCGAGCTCGCCAGGCTGCGCGAAGCTGAAGCCTGTTGGCGGCAGGCCTCGCCCGAAGCACTGATGGCCAACCAGAAACAGCTGGCTACTTGCGCCTTCCGGATGGGGCGTCGTGGGGAGGGCGTATGACCAGAACCAATACGTCGCTGGTGGCATCAGTCCAGCTCCAGCCGGTGGTCGTTCGCCGTTTGCTGTTCCTGCAGAAGGCTGATGTGCTCGAGACACAGAGAGATCAGGTCCTTGCTCGTCTGAGAGAAGCGCTGCCTGAAGCTCATATCGTCTTTGCCGGCAGTGTTGATGACGTGCCGGAGGGTGGCGAATTCGATGTTGTGATCACGCCCACCTTGCCCTGGCTGCCGCAGGCCCTGGCGCGGCTGGACGACTACCAATGGATTCATTTTCTCTCTGCCGGTGTCGAGAAGATCTGGGGAATGGACTTTGACAAGACACGAATATTGATGACCAAAAGCAGTGGCGTTCACGGAGCTCCCATGAGCGAATACGCGATCGGGGCCATGCTCTACTTCACCAAGCAGTTTGGTCGATTCCATCAGCAGGCCCGCCACGCTGAATGGCAGCGCACCTGGCTGGAAGAGCTCACCGGCAAGCAGTTGACCGTGCTCGGCTTGGGGCATATTGGTCAGAGTCTGGCTCGGCGTGCCAAGGCCTTCGACATGGAGGTAGCGGGTACCTTGAGGCACTTGCGGCCGGTGGAGCAGGTTGACCGCATAGTGCCCTTATCGGAAATCGGCAGCGAGCTGGCTCGCACGGATTTCCTGGTCTGCTGCCTGCCACATACTGAAGCTACCCGAGGCCTGGTTAACGATAGGTTATTGGGTCAGCTCAAGTCCGGTGCCATATTGATCGATATTTCCCGAGGGGGTGTGGTGCAAGGGGATGCGGTACTCAGAGCGCTGGATGCAGGGCGACTCAAAGGGGCAGCCCTGGATGTGTTCGAGCAGCAACCGTTACCACCGGCTTCGCCGCTATGGCGGCGCGAGGATGTTCTGATTACGCCACACGTGTCGGGCACCACGCCACACTACCTGACGCGTGCGCTGGATGTATTCCTCGATAATTATCATGCATTCGTAAAAGGACAGCGCATGGTCACTTTGGTAGATCGAGGGGCGGGTTATTGATGAACAGGAGTATATAGTGGCCATAAGCAATATTTTTAATGCCAAAGACATGTTGTTCGCACGCGGTTTCGCTTTGTATCCCAGCCATACGAAGCTATCTGATATAGTCTGGAGTGAGCTTTCTTCTTGGAAAATCAATGAGTTAAAGGGGTATACTTTACGGCACCATCCAGGCTCGAACGTTGCTGTCGGTATGTTTCAAGAGGATGCCGTCATTCTGGTGGGGAATGCCGTCAATCCTTTTTCCGGTGAAATAGAAAATGAAATAGTCAGTAGTTTACTTTCAAAAAAAAATGGTATGCAGGAAGATGGTAGTCTGAGTATAGAACTGATTGACTATATAGATCAATTTACAGGGCGTTTCCAACTGTTTTTTATAAAGAATGATGCTGTGTGCGCAATTTGCGACGCAACAGGGTTAGCGCCACTGTATTTTTTCCAGCATGGTGATGATGTTTTTTTCGCTTCACACTCCCAGTTGTTGGCCGAGATTGTTGGGAGTGAAAGAGATGAAAATTTGCAAGAGATCATTGATTCCCCTTTTTATGCTATTGGCAGGAGACACCTCCCTGGTTATAAAAGTCCTTTCAAAAGTATAGAGCTGGTTGGAGCCAACGTATATTTTAGTTCATTGCTAAAAAAACGTGTCAGGGTGTTTCCACGTGAACCATTGAGAAATTCTGTTAAATCGTTTCCGCAGATGGTTCATGATTCTGCTGATATTCTTCAACGAACCGCAGCTCTCTATTTTTACAGTCGTTCCGTACTAGTCAGCCTTTCTCTTGGACAAGACAGCCGTATCAGTTTGTCGGCTTTTCATGATTGGCGCCGAGAAATTGAGACATACTCTTATTGCGGAAATCCGGATGAAACTGCCGAAGCAAATAGAGTGCATGATTTTTCTCGTAAGCTTGAAGTCAAACATCATATTATTGATACTCACAATGTAAGTTCGACCGATTGCCAGAAACTTCTCGATACGTTGGATAGAACGACAGCCTATATGCGAAAGCATAAGTCCACAGAGCTGGAAAAACTGGTAGCAATGACGCGTTGGTTTCCTGCGGGCGCACTGGAAATAAAGGGCGAAGCATCTGAGGTTGGAAGGGCCACCTATTCGAAACGCTCCGGGATAAAAAACTTTCCTGAGCTTGACGTTCGCGCCATGAGTAACCTGTATAAAAGAGTTCTGTATCCAAGGCATCTACTGAAACGTATTGACGGTTACTTTGAGGAATTCAAGAGCGAAGGGGGATTTGGATTTTCTTCTCTTGGGTATGACGACTACGACATGTTTTTTTGGGAACATCGTACCGCGTGCTGCGTATCGTTGGGTATGCAAGATCACGATATTTACCATGACTCTTCAGCGATAATGAACAACCGTATACTTTTGAAGAATTTTCTTTTGCCTGATTTCGAAAGCAGACTTGAAGATAAGTTGCATAAGGCTGTATGCGAAAAGCTCTGGCCAGGAATCCTTGATACTCCTACGTCTAAGCGTACGTCATTGAAGGGGCGAGCTAAAGTTTTGGCCGAAAATGTTTTTTTCAGGGCTAACAGGTTTTGAATATGCATTCAGGAAACAAAATGAAGGTTCTAGTCACCGGGGGTGCGGGCTATATCGGCTCGCATACCGTGCTCGCACTGTTGGAGGCTGGCCATGAAGTGGTGGTGTTGGATAACCTTTGTAATGCTTCGCCGGAATCGCTGCGACGTGTCGAGCGGTTGACCGGGCGAGAGGTGCCCTTCGTGGAGGGTGATATTCGTGACCGGGCGCTGCTCGATCAACTGCTGTTCGAGTGGCCTGTCAGTGCCGTCATCCACTTTGCCGGGCTCAAGGCAGTGGGGGAGAGCGTCACTCAGCCGCTGGCGTATTACGAAAACAACGTGGGGGGCACGATCACCCTTTGCCAGGCCATGCAGGCGGCTGACGTGACTCGGCTGGTGTTCAGTTCATCCGCGACGGTTTACGGGGCCGATGCCCCCGTGCCATATCGAGAAGAACTGGCGCGCGGCCTCCCGACCAGCCCCTATGGCGCCTCAAAGGCCATGGTCGAGCAATTGCTGGAAGATCTCTGTGCCGCTGACAGTGCCTGGTCGGTGTCGCTGCTGCGCTATTTCAACCCCATTGGCGCCCATCCCAGCGGAGAGATTGGTGAGGACCCGCAGGGGACTCCAAACAATCTGATGCCCTTTATTGCGCAGGTGGCATCCGGCAGACGCGACACGCTCTCTATTTTCGGGAACGACTATGCCACTGCCGATGGCACTTGCGAGCGCGACTATCTTCATGTTGTGGACCTGGCAGAGGGACATGTCGCAGCACTCCAACATCTCAATTCGCCCGGTATCGAGCGCTACAATCTCGGCACCGGCAAAGCCGTTTCCGTCCTCGAGATGGTGGAGCGTTTCAGTCGCGTAACCGGAATGGAAGTTCCCTATGCCTTTGCGCCCCGGCGCCCCGGCGACCTTCCTGCCTTCTGGGCAGATCCTGGTCGCGCCGCACAGGAGCTTGGCTGGGTAGCACGTCGAAACCTGGATGACATGATGCGCGATACCTGGCGTTGGCAATGCCAGAACCCTCACGGCTATTTTGCGGGTGGTGCATTGACAACAAAACTTGATTCAAGGGGTTAATGCATGCTGAACCTGGATAATGTGCGCCTGGGGGTCATCGGCCTGGGCTATGTGGGCCTGCCCCTGGCAGTGGAATTTGGCAAGGTCATGCCGACGGTGGGGTTCGACATCGACGCGCGGCGAATCGCGGCGCTGCGCGACGGGGTGGATCATACCCTCGAGGTGGAGCCTGAGCTGATGGTTCAGGCGAAGTACCTGAGCTTCGAGAGCGAACTGGAAGCGCTGCGCATCTGCAACGTCTACATTGTGACCGTACCGACACCCATCGATGCCAGCCGGCGGCCGGATCTTGCGCCGCTTCTCAAGGCCAGCGAGACACTGGGCAAGGTAATCGGTCAGGACGACGTGGTGATCTACGAGTCGACCGTCTACCCGGGCGCAACGGAAGAAGACTGCATCCCGGTGATCGAGCGGGTCTCCGGCCTGGTGTACAACCAGGATTTCTTTGCCGGCTATAGCCCGGAGCGCATCAACCCGGGCGACAAGGAACACCGCGTGACGACCATCACCAAGGTGACGTCAGGCTCGACCCCGGAAGTGGCAGACTTCGTGGACGCCCTTTACCGGCGCGTAATAACCGCCGGCACCCACAAGGCGAGCTCCATCGCCGTGGCCGAGGCGGCGAAGGTCATCGAGAATACCCAGCGTGACGTGAACATTGCGTTGATCAACGAACTGGCGGTGATCTTCAACCGTCTGGGTATCGACACCGAAGAAGTGCTCAAGGCGGCCGGTACGAAATGGAACTTCCTACCATTTCGACCGGGCCTGGTGGGTGGCCACTGCATCGGCGTTGACCCCTACTACCTCACCCACAAGGCCCAGCAGGTGGGTTATCACCCGGAAATGATCCTCGCCGGGCGGCGCCTCAACGATAGTATGGGGGCTTATGTCGCCAGCCAACTGATCAAGCAGATGATCAAACGGCGCATTCAGGTCGAGGGGGCTCGAGTCCTGGTGTTGGGATTGACCTTCAAGGAGAACTGCCCCGACCTTCGTAACACCAAAGTGGTCGATATCCTTGCCGAGCTTGCCGATTACAACGTAGCGCTGGATGTATTCGACCCACAGGTGAACAAGGATGATGCCGAGAAAGCATATGGCATTCGCCCGGTGGAGAAACCCGACGCCGGTGTCTATGACGCTATCATTCTCGCCGTGGCACATCGGGAGTTTAGCGAACTGGGTTGCGAGGGAATTCGCGTCTGGGGTAAACCTGAGCATGTGCTTTACGATCTGAAGTACCTCTTTCCCAAGCTGCAGACGGATCTGCGTCTTTAGGCCGTAGCATGATGTCACGGCAAGTGGTGTCTTCAAGGGCCTTCACGGCCACGCGATGAAGGAAGTGCAAGCGATGGGAGCGCAAACAGTGGTAAGTCAGAATAAGTATCACAAGAGCCGGGAAGCAGAGATATCGCACGATAAAGAGGAGCGGCGTGGGAATCATCCGCCAAGTACACGACGCTTCTACTATCATACCTATGGTTTGACGATCGAGTCTCAGTTGGAGTTGCCCGAGCTCCCCGAGATTCAGGCATGCGAGCAACCCGATGTCGTGATACTCATGTCCCGAGTGGAGGATCGGCTTGACGGGGCTACCTACCGTCATGGCTGGCTGGAAATGGGCGATGATCGCTGTCAGATCTCCATCAAGGGTATCGCGCGTTATCGTGTTGAACATGGTCAGCGTATTGTGATCGATCGCCGTGTCCCACGCACAGACGGCTTGACGCCTGACCCTGGCGACATCCGGCTTTTCCTGCTGGGTGGCGCCCTTGGTGCGTTGCTCCATCAACGCCAATGGCTGCCGCTGCACGTCAGCGCGCTCAAGACCCCGGGGGGAGGGTGGGCATTTACCGGTCACTCTGGTGCGGGCAAATCTACCATGGGTGCCTGGCTGCATAAAACGCAAGGATGGCCCTTGGTCACGGATGATGTAGCGGTCATCAAGCCACACGAAAACGTGCCCTATCTCCATCCGGGTCCGCCCAGAGTCAAACTATGGAAGGACGCACTGACCGCACTGGGTATTCAGACGGAAGGACTCGTACGGGACCTCACGCGTGCTGACAAGTACCATATGATGCTCAAGGAGGGCTTTCAGGATTCCGCGTATCCTCTGAAGGCGCTGGTAGTTCTGGAACGTGGGGAAGAGGGAGAGGCGGCGAGTCTCGAGCGCATCAAGGGTATCGGTGCATTCAGCGCCATCATGGCTTCTTTATATCGGCCAGAGGTGGCTGAGGCGTTCAGTGGTGAAGGGCGATTGATGCGCGATGCCGCAGCCCTGTCTAGAAAAATCCGGGTCTATAGATATCGGCGCCCGTGGTCCCTGGACCATATTGAGGAGAACCTGGCTCCGCTCCTGGCCGAAATTGATGCCTGTCGGAAATGGTCATTGGAACACCAGAAAAATAGTGTTCGTGATTAAAAAAAGACGAGCAGGGCAACTGCCCTGCTCGTCAAACTCTCCGTTACTTCAATTTGCTGTTACTTCACCCTGATGCTCAGCCCATCAAGACATGGGGCCGAAGGCATCACTCGGGTTGCTATCGGAGGGAAATGGCGCTGAATCGCTGTTGAATGCATTGCCTGCCTGGGTCATATCCTTCAAGCCGCCCAGTTCCTGGACGGTGGGTGTTTCGTAGGTCTTGCGTTCAATCTTGTACATTATCAGAAACTCCTTGTTGAGTAATCTTTGGAGACTACACATAACCCGCATGCCTGTGTTCAGCATGCTGTTCTAACATAGGTTATTCTGCCGCACAAAACAACATTTAGTTACAAAAAAGGCATGTACCATGGCCCATGCTCAAGAGAGGGTTCAGTTGCCTTAATAGACGGTCTCATGTTCGGGGTTATCCATAGGGTCAGGGCGAGATAGCATCAATTTTATTCAGATAACATCCCACTACGGTGTAATCAGAAAAGCTATATCCCCCCGATACTGGCACGCTTCCTGCTATTACCCAGGCGTGGGCCTTGAAATCACGGTTTTCTCTGTCTCTGGCTAGGCCGAAGTAGAGAGCATAGGGAATGTGAAATAAACCGAGTAATACGCGTGCCGTCACGGCCTGAGGAAAGCAGTTGGCCACCCAAGGGCTATATCGCGCTGCCAGCTGAATGACATGAGCAATCTGGATGGCACGCCTTTCCTGATTCGCTGTAAGTAGGTGAGTATAGGCCTGAAGTCCAACCGGGTGACCAAGATAGGGCGCAAGTCTTTTGAAGGTGACCGTAATGATGATGAGACGACTGATGCCCAGCATGACCCAGGTTGGAAAAACCCAGATCCTGGTGAACAGGGGTTTTTTCATCAGCGAGACGGTGCGGCGCAAGGAAGCGTTCATGACGTCCAGGTAAGTGGCTGCGGTGCCTTGATGGAGAATTGGTGATAATTCGTTGTTTGCATTGTCTTTTATGCCGATGCCTGCGCTGTGATTCAGAGGTTTTTATTCGCCGAACGAACCAGGCCGTTGGCCATCATTTCCTTTACAAACGTCTGTATATCACGTCGACATTTATCCGCATCAACATCGTATTCATGTGTAATGGTTTCGACCAATCCTTCGATACTGATCGGGGATTCCAGCAGTTCGAACGCCCGGGCTCCCACTCCGGAAATGCCGTAGTAGCGCCCTGCCTCTGCATTCATCATAACCAGTTCGCCGTCCAGATCTGCGGCGACCAGTTCGGGAGTTCTTTCCAGAAGAGTGTCATTTTCCGGTAATGAGTTCGACATATGAAGGATGCCCTCGAAAATATTTTGATGTCTTCCCGTAGCCACTAGCGCGACAAGCTTCTGTCGCGCTAGTGGTATTACGTACTTCGTCTAGCCTGTACATCCTGCGATCAGGATGCGAGCTCCGGACCAAAGGCAGTGCCATCGACAAAAGGCTGCCCGTCACTCATCACTTGATTACCAGCTTGGGTTATCTCTTTTAGATCACCTAATTCTTTAAGAGTAGGAGTTTCATAATACTTTCGTTCTGCATTTTTCATAATGATTTCCTATTATGGCAAGGTTACTAATAAATCTGTCGTTTTCGACAGCGTCTTCATTGTAGCGTTTGAGTAACGAGTGGGCCAGTCGTCTTTAATGGATTATTCATTACCTTCTTCGGCATAGCGAATGAAGCCGCCAACTGACATCCCTCGCAACAACCTCAGCCGGAATCGAGCTTCGACCCGTGGATCGTCCCATCCCTCTGTGGGCCACTCCCTGAGGGCCTGCTCGATGCCTTCGAGGTCAAGATAGCGTCCCGCGCTTTCATGGGCTTTCAGCTTCTCCAGTTCCTGCCGCATCTGTGGCAGGAGTTTTTCTATGTTTTCATGCCAGTCGGGTGCCTGAATTCCTCGGGTGGGTGTGTCGAGAATTTCGCTGGGCAGGATGCCCTGCATGGCTCTACGGATCAGCCATTTGGTATGGCCACCTCCCAGGTACTGTGATTCCGGCACGGCGAGACAGAACGCCATGAGCTCGCGATCGGCTGTAGGGTCGCGGTCCTCCATGCCATGCAGATTCGTGCTGGCGTTATATTCCCCGATATCGATACGGTAGAGCGTGGTAATGCGCTGCTGACGGCTCATCCAGCTCGGCTGGTGGCTCAGGTCGAACCCCAACCTCCGTGCGCGCTTTTCGCTGTTTACCCTTCGTGACCAGGCGGGATTGATAGAGGAGTAGTCGAACAACGAAGCCGTTCTTTTCTGAGAACGTTCGCGAGCGCGCCATAGCGCATTGGGTACCAGCGGCATCAGGCAGGGGCGAACCATACGGCGCCAATGCAGGTTGGGGTTGCGTTCCTTGAGTTGGCGATACAGCTTGGCTAGCGTCAGCCAGCGGCCATGAGCAATCAGCCAGGGCAGGTAGGGCATCCCATCATGGGAAATGCTCATGTTTCCCAGGTTTCCATTGAGCAGCACTTTGACCCCACGCCGCGCCGCATCTTCACGGATCGCCTTCTCCCATACCATGTTGCAGGCATTGAGAGGAGCGCGATCCAGCTGTTCGATCACCTCATGGAGATCGTCCAGCGGTGTGGCCGCTTCATCTCGGTGCAATATTATGTGTTCGATGTTGGCGAACCGCCCGGCGAGCGCCTTGGCCCCCACCGTTTCATCAGCGTGTCGTTGACGGTGCACCTGTCCGCTGAAGCCCTTGCGGGGGGCAGCCGTGTAAGCCAGCAGAGGAGCGTCTCTCTCCCTGAGGATCCGTCCCGCTTCGGCGGTCACGGTCGAACTGTCTAACCCTGAGCTCAGGTGAGAGGCAATGGGACCGCGGCTACGCAGCCGGCGCGCCGTTGCTCGTTCCAGCTGCTCCTTGAGGGCTTCGACGTACGCGTCATCATTCCCCAGTTGTATCTGTCGATCGGGATCGAAGCGGAAGTAGTAACGCTTGTTCAGCTTTCCCTTGTCGAGTTCCACCACCTGGCCGGGTTCTACCCGGTAAACATCCCGGTATAACGATTGGGGGCCGCTCATCGGCATCAGGCAGAGATAGTCGTGAAGGCTCTCTTCGCACAGCCCCTTGGTCAGGCCGGGTATGGCAAATAGTGCCTTGGGCATGGTCGCGAAAGCAAAAACGTCGTCACGCTGGTACCAGAATAGGGGGCGCATACCCAGTGCATCGCGAGCCATCCAGAGTCGCTGGCGGCGGGGTTGCCAGCAGGCCAGGGCGAAGTCGCCAAGCAGGTGCAAAGGCGCCTCGCTATCCCAGCGTGCGCAGGCGTGGAAGGCAAGCTCGCTGTCGGCCATCTGAGCGGCGCGGCTTGAGGCGATACCCAACTGGGTAATGAGTTCATCTCGGTTATCCAGCCGGCCGTCGAATACCATCGCCAACTGCTGGCCTGGGTGCCACAGGGGCTGCTGATCGAGGCTGTCCTCAGGAGTGATGCGCAGTAGGGTTCTCGTAAAGCCCGTGCAGCCTTGGTGCCAACTGTGTTGGGCGTCTCGACCATAGGGTGTGAGCAGGGACTGCATGCGGTGCAGGGTGTCGCGATCCAGGCGGCTGTTGTTGAGATGTATCAGGCCGGCGATAGCACTCATGAGGCCCTCCGGGCGGTCTGACCGGGTATCAGCAGGTCGCCTAGTTGCTCGAAGAGCGTTTCCGCAACCTCCTCAGGCTGGCGTACCGTGAGCACATGCTGGTAGAAACGTGCCACGTCCTGCCCCGTGCCGATGGCGGTCAGATGAATCGGGCTGCTCTCTACTTCTGCAATGATATGACGCAAGTGGCGCTCCAGAAAATCGCGGCCGTTGGCCTGGGCGGTGGCCTTGTCGTAGGGTGCGCCATCCGACAGTACGATCAGGATCTTGTGCGGTTCAGGTCGGCGTGACAGGCGCTGTGCGGCCCAGTCGATTGCCTCGCCATCGATGTTTTCATGCCCTGGCAGGTCGCGCAGAAGGTAACCGAGCTGCGGTCGCTGCCGTCTCCACGGCTGTTCCGCCGACTTGTAGATAAGGTGGCGAATGGCATTGAGCCGTCCGGGAAAGTGATCCACCCTGTTCCGTCGCCATTGTGCTTCCAAGGGATTGTCCGCTGCAAAACGGGTGGTAAAGCCCAGTACCTCGCAGCGGATCTGACAGGTTTCCAGCGTATGCACGGCCAGGTCGATGGCCAATGCCGCCATATGACGTCGTCGACCGCTCATGGAGCCTGACTGATCCACGAGCAGGGTTACGCAGGCATCCGGCAAGGGGCTTGTTTGTTCGATGCGGAAGACCCGGCGAGTCGGTGTGTCGCCAACCAGGCGCGCGAGTTGGCGGCTGTCCAGCCGTCCTTCCTCCTGATCGAAGAGCCAATGACGCTGACGGGCGGCCATCAGCCGGCGCTGCAGGCGATGAGCCAGTTGGCGGACTCGCCGACGATCCAGCCTATCGAGGCCTCTGAGTGCGATAGTATCTTGCGGTGTTGCCCAGCGGCTGGCGGGAAACTCCTCATCCCATTGCCGCGAAAACACCGCATAGCCCTGGCGCATATCGTCGCGTTCGGCCAGTTCCTCGGCCAAGCTCGTATTGGCGAAGTGTCCGCTGTCCGGATGCTCTTGTTCGCCTCCGGTCTCTGAATCGGTTGCCTCTGAGGCTGGGTTGGACGGCGTCTCAGCACGGTGTAACTCAGCCAATCGAGCAATGAGCTCGGCCAGGCCGTCCGTGAAGGCCTGGCTGTCATCGAGATGCCTCGCTGCCTCTTGCAGCGCTTGCAGGAGGCAGCTTTCGGTTAAGACGAAGTCTAGATGGCGCTCTGTTCCTTTGTGCTTGCGCTTATTCCAGGTGCGTATGAGCCGCATCGGCCAGGCGGTTTCGTAGGGGACGGCAAGGGGGATGAGCACCGGTTCCGTCGGGTTCTGACCGGCGAACACCTGACGAGCGACTCGATAGAGCCTTTCACTGACGCTCTTCGCATCAGCGCCTGTCATCAGTGTGGCCAGGTTGCTGGCCATGCCGGGGAGCTCGGCGCTTGCCAGCGTTTCAACGCGCGCACGCTCAAGCATGTCAAACCATGGACGTTGGTTGGCGCTAAAGCGTTGCTGCTGATTCGGTGCGTGCCAGCGACGCCATGCCGCAAGAGCATCCGCGGCGCCACGCGTCGTCGCCTTGCCGAGGGCAAGGTCGGGCGGATGTCCTGGGGCCTTACGGCCAGCAGCGTAGGTGCGTTCCCAGGCCGAAGAAAGCTCGACGTGTCGCGAAGCATCAATAGAGGGGGCTGGCATCGCGGTTGTCCTGATATAGGTCTACATCGAAGCAGCGCTGATAGATCTCATTGACTAGCGGGCGCTCGGTCTCATCACATCGGTTAAGGAAAGTAATTCGCATTGCCTCATGAATATCCGCCAGCAAGGATGAATTTTCTCCCCATGACACCAGAGTTCGCAGCGATATCAGCGAAGAGAGATCGCCCTGTGCAAAGGCGCGGCGAGCCAGGTTGGCGAAGGCGACCATGCCGGCCACCGTATCGGAGGATAGATTCGGTAGGCGAGAATGGAGAATGCTCTCTTCCTGTTCGGCTGGAAGATAGCCCAACTCGGTAATGACCTGCCAGCGGTCCAATTGAGCCTGATTCAGCGCTTGGGTGCCCGAATAGAGACCGCTGGGATCTCCCAAGCCCGCGGTGTTGGCCGTTGCGAACAGGCGGAAGTCAGGATGCGGGGTAATCACCTTGTTCTGGTCCAGAAGCGTTAATTTGCCGCTGGATTCGAGTACGCGCTGTATGACGAACATGACGTCAGGTCGGCCGGCGTCGTACTCGTCGAAAATCAGTGCCATGGGACGCTGCATGGCCCATACCAGCATGCCGGGCACAAACTCGGTCACCTGCTTGCCATCACGGACCATGACCATGTCCCGTCCGATCAGATCGGCCCGCGAGATATGTCCATCCAGGTTGATGCGCATGCAGGGCCAATTCAGATGGGCTGCAACCTGCTCGATGTGGGAAGACTTGCCACTGCCGTGGGGGCCGTGAAGATAGACCCTGCGGTTATGGGCAAATCCCAGCAGCAAGGCGCGCGTCACCTCTGGCACGAAGCGAAAGGAAGCATCCTGATCAGGCACGTGCGGGTCGGCTTCACGAAACGCGGGCACAGTCCAGGGTACCTGGAGTTGGAAGGCCTGCCAGGTATCACAGACGGATTCTGGGCGAAGCTGAGTCAAGTCGGTCATGACAGAAAAACAAGGTCCTTTCAGCGAGCCAGGTGCGCTAGTCGCAGCCCAGCGGTATCCACACGGGAGGAGAAGGCCAGTAATGGGCACCAGCACCCAACCCTCAAGCTAGCAGATGAGCCTGCAGTCCAGCAACAAAAAGCATCTTTTTGTATTCTTTTGTTACTCTTGTGGGTATAGTTCACTCGTCTTGCACGAGCACGGCGCTTGAGGTGTCAATTTCGGTAGCATCGTCGTAAGGGACATGGCATGGCGACTTACTCGACTCGATCATCAGCACTGAGCAAGGAGTTCCGCTTGTTGCTGCTTTTTTCCCGCCTGGAACTGGATGATGCCCAGGCGGAGATGGCAATGTCCCTCTGTGAAGAGATGAAGGATTGGGAGGCTTTTCGCCAGATTGCGACCCATCGTTTCGTCCTGCCCATTGCGTACCGCCACCTTCGCAGGCTTCAGCCAGCTTCGTTATCGGCCGAACAGATGGCGAAGATGAGACATCAGGTCATGTCGTACTATCAGCATGACTTGAACGTGATGGTTAGTCTGAGAGAAGTCATCCAGCAGCTATTGAGACCATTGAATATCCCCTATGTGACCTTCAAGGGACCATCGCTTGCGGCGCGCTATTATGATGAGCCTGCTATGCGATTCAGCCGCGATATCGATATTCTGGTGCCAAGGGAGAGAATGCCGGAGCTGCTTGCCCTCGCCCTCGCTGAAGGGTACCGACCATTGGACCCTCCGGAGTTGGCCAATAATCCCATCAGCCTTGCTTTTGTGGCACGCTATCAGAAGGTGGTCACGCTACAGTCTCCCCGCGGTATCGATGTCGAGTTCCACTCACGTATCGACAATATTGGCACAGTGTATGATTCGAGATCGCTGATCGACAAGGCTGAGTTGATGCGCGTCGGTAACGCTGATGTGGCGGTCTTGCCTCACGATGAGCTGTTTGTTTATATCTGCTGGCACCACACCAAGCACTTCTGGTCTCACCTGCACTGGTTGGTAGATATCGATGCGATGCAACGCCATCCGAGCTTTGATCGTGAGGGAGTCCTTGCCTGTGCCGACCGCCACGAGCTGAAGATTACGGTCGAAGCCTGCCTGAAGATGGCTGAGGTGCTGAGCTCTCCTGACTTCGATTTCCATTGTCATACCGATGTGCGTGTCGATGAATTGTTGACGCTGGCCCTGGAGGCGATGCAGGGAGATATCAAGCTCGAGCATGAATTGGCCAACCGGAAGCCAACGCCGGACTTTGCCTTCCACTGGCAGACTGACCGCAGTCATCGGCTTCGCTGGCAGCTGTTAGGCTGGGTGCGTATCTTCCGGCCGAGCTATGCTGATTATAGCGAGTGGCCTTTGCCACCTCGCTGGCACTGGTTGTACCGCCCACTGAGACCCTGGCGGGAGAGTGTGCGCCGATGGTCCCAATCCCGACACTGATTTGCCCCATTCAGGAAAGGTTATGCCCTCGATTGCCAAGTTGATTGCGCCGCTATACACCCTGCAGCGCATTTTTCCTATCCTCTGGGCCAGCAGTCCTAAATGGACATTGATTTCCACCGGCCTGATGGTCCTCGAAATATTTTTCGGGCTTGCAGTGCTGTTCCTTCTGAAGCAGCTCGTCGACGTCGTGACGACGATGCTGGGCAGCGACATGCCTGAAAATGGCCTCCAGCATGTCTTTTGGTCGGTGGCGGCAACTGGTCTCTGCTCACTGGGGTTTATGGCCGCCCGCGGGTTTTCCGGGCTGGCTCGGGAAACCCAAGGATTGCTGGTGGCAGAAAGAATCGACAATGATATTCACGAGCGTGCTGTGCGAGCAGACCTCGCCTTTTATGAGAGCCCGCGTTATTTCGATACCCTGCAGCGCGCTCGTGAATCGGGCAATCAGCGACCGATTCAGGTTGTTAACAATGTAATGCTGCTTATAAAGAATACGCTGATGTTGGGCGCTATTGTGGTACTGCTTGCTACCATCAACTGGATGCTACTGCCTCTTCTGATCGTGGCCATCTTGCCAGCGCTGCTGGTGCGGCTGCGTTTTACCCGAAAACTTTACGATTGGCAGCGCAAGCGCACACAAATGGAGCGCCGTGCGGGGTACCTAGATTGGCTAATAACCTCGGATATCAATGCCAAGGAGCTGCGTCTTAACCAACTTGGCGACTTTTTCAGTGAACGTTATGCCGAATTGAAAGCCTTGATTCGCGAGGAAAGGCTAGTCATAACTCGCCAGCGCACTATTGTCGAGGTAGGCGTATCGGCTGTAGCCACAGTGGCATTTTTCTCAGCGCTGGGATTTCTGGCATGGGAAACCTCCGAGGGTCGTAACACTGTGGGCGATCTGGTGCTATTCCTGCTGGTGTTTCAGCGGGCTCAGTCGATGGGGCAAGAACTGGTGGGCCAGCTCTCCAAGCTTTACGAAGACCATTTGTATATCGGGATGCTTTTCGAGTTTCTTGATGTGCGTCCGGTCATATCGGAGCCGGAAGTTCCCAGATCCCTTCCGGACCGCTTGCGCCTTGGTGTGTGTTTCGAGAATGTAGGCTTCCGTTACCCCGGTACCACTCGTGATGTGTTGCGCAACATCAATCTTAGCATTCGGCCTGGGCAGGTGGTGGCGTTGGTCGGGGCCAACGGTTCCGGAAAGACGTCACTCATCAAGTTGCTCTGTCGCCTCTACGATCCCAGTTCAGGACGCATTACCCTGGATGGAGTAGACGCCAAGGAGTACTCCCTGGACGATTACCGTCGCAAATTCAGCGTCATATTTCAGGATTACGGGAAATACGCAGACACTGTGCGCAGCAACATTCGCTATGGGGATATCCGTCAACCTGAGGACACTCCGCTGGTCGAGGAGGCAGGAAAGAAATCGGGGGCGGACCCGTTTATTCAATCCCTGAATAGTGGCTACGATACGCCGCTCACCCGAATGTTCGACGACGGACAGGAGCTTAGCATCGGCCAGTGGCAGAAGATTGCGCTGGCACGTGCGTTCATGCATCAATCTGAAGTGATCATTCTCGACGAGCCTACTAGCGCCCTTGATCCGGGTGCCGAGTTTGACCTTTTCGCGAACTTTCGCGAACGGATCGATCATCGCGCCGCCCTGGTAATCAGTCACCGTCTGTCTACGGTGAGAATGGCGGATTATATCTATGTTCTGGACAATGGGGAAATTCGCGAGGCCGGTACACATGATGATTTAATTCGACAAGGTGGCATGTACTGTAAGCTGTTCAGCCAGCAAGCCTACCACTATCGTGAAGTCGAGGCATGAAGATCGATGCAGCCCTTTCGGGCTAGATTCGATAAACCTATGATTTGAGGTGAAGATGGCCCGCTTCCGTTTGTTTGGCTTCGAAACCCTTTCCGATGTGGATCTGACCACCCCGATGTCGGAATCTACGCTTTGTGCGGAGCACGAATTGTTGGTTACCCGCTGCCTGCCTGGGTCGCCGGTCCCCGTTGGGAAAGCCCTCCATCTCAGTCGCAGCCTCAACGCCTCGGGTGAGTCTTCTGTACAACTCTTCGAGGTGAATGAATCTACCTGGTTGATGCGATTTCCGAACGTTGCCGACTTTTTCCTGCGGCCGGGCGAAATCCAGTATCGATGTATCGATCCGGAGCTGGCTTACATGATCGATGTGCTCTTCTTGGGCCATGTCATGGCCTGTTACATGGAGCGCCAAGGGGTTCTTGCACTGCATGCTGGGGCCCTGGTTGTTGGCAGCCAGGCCGTACTGCTGGCAGGACACAAGGGCGCCGGTAAGAGCAGCATGGTGACTTCAATGGCGACAGCGGGCTTTCCCTTGTTGGCAGATGATATCGCCGCGGTGGAGGAGAAGGGGGGGGAGGTGCTCTGTCGCTCGGCCTTTCCTCAGGTCAAGCTTACGCCAGAGCAGCTGGACCGCTTCGCTAAAGGAAACCGTAAGACCTATTCTCGCTTCCATCCGGGCTTTACCAAGCTGAGTGTGCCGGTGGCCGATCTGGGTCCCTTCGATCCTGGCCCTCGTCCGGTGGGCGCAATTTATCTGCTTGAAAGGGGCAGTGGCGAGGGCATTACCATCCAGACACTCCCCTCTGCCAGGGCGGTGGTGGAACTGGTTCGCTACTCTTTCCTCAACGACATACTCGAAGCGACTCCTTTGTCACGAGAACGCTTCGCACACCTTGTGCGAGTGGCTCGTGCGGTGCCTGTCAAACGGCTGAGATATCCTGACGGTTTCCATCATCTGGCCGATGTGCACGCGGCCATCGAACGTGATCTAGAGGCGTGAGCAGATCAGCCGCCAATCAGGTGAAAACACTTCATCGCGCATCTGCCCCGAAATTCGAGCTGCTCGCTGGCGTGTCACAGGCCAATGGTATCCGCACGTGAGGTGGCTGAGGCTTCATGACCCACAGGTGGGAATGCGTGCGTTGATGTTGTTGGTGTTTATTTCTCTCCTTGTGGTACTGCCCTCGGCGCATTGGGGAGTGCCGCTATTCGGGTTGATCCTGTTGGTGCCTGCTTCTGCCGTAATTCGCCTATCGGCGGCAACGAGAAAGCCCTTGGATGCTGCACCTTTCAACCTCGAGCGCGACGATTGGCGGTGGGTTCTGGCGTTGCTCGCCTATGGAGGCCTCTGGTTACTGGATGTGATACGCAGCAGGCAGTGGCCGGCGGATACTACCGGTTGGACGATACCGCTGCCGCTTTGGCCGCTGCTGGCAGCTGTGTTTCTCATCTGGCTGCTGCGTTACCCGCCTGGAGTGCGCGTATTCTGGGTGGCGGTGTGCTGCGGGGCCCTGGGTGCCGGCTCTATTGCCTTCTATGAGCGGCTGATACTGGGTAAGGCGCGGGCCAGCAATGATCTGAATCCGATCATCTTTGGTAACCTTTCCCTGTTGTTGGGTAGTCTTTCCCTGTTGGCTCTGTTGTGGTGTCTGCGGCGTGGTCACGCTCGTTCGCTCGGTCTGGCGCTGTTGGCATTGCTGGCAGGGTTGTTCGGCATTGCCGGGTCGCTTCTTTCAGGCACCCGGGGTGGCTGGGTTGCCTTGCCTTTTCTTTTGATCCTCTGGTTTCGCACCTCCCGTGGCTTGCTGCCCGCCGCGTGGCGATACAGTGCGATTGCCGCGTTGGCCGTGGTGTTTATCGTGGCAGTATGGCTGCCCAGCACCAACGTGGCGCCGCGGCTCGCAGAGGCGGTCACTGAGGCCCAGCAATTCCAGGCGGGTGATTCGCGGGGATCAGTCGGATTGCGCCTGGAAATGTGGCGCGGTGGCCTGACACTCTGGAGCGAGAAGCCATGGTTGGGGTGGACTGAAAGCGGAGTAATTCAGGGCTTGCATGCTTTGATCGATAGCGGTGAGATCAGCTCCCGGGTTCACCGTTATCGCCAGCTGCACAGCGATGTCATCGATACGGGAGCCCGCCGTGGCCTGATGGGGGTGGCGACGCTGCTGATGCTTTACGGAGTGCCGCTATGGCTGTTCTGGGGCCGTCTGCACTCAGGGTGTCGCGCCGAGACGCAGTTGATGGCGGGTGCAGGGTTAATGGTCTGCGTGGCCTATATCGATTTCGGTCTGAGCCAGTCGATGCTGCGTGATCCCTTGGGGTTGAGCGGCTATCTGGGCCTGTGCCTCGCCTGTTGGGCTTCTCTTCGCGGGACCGAGGCAAGAGCCATAAAGCGGGCCGCGCAACAACCTGCCGGACGCGCACCAACCAGGCACTGATGCCCGTCAACACAATGGCGCCTAGTTGCCGAAGCAGGGCGGCGATGCGGGTTCGAGGTCGGCGGCATCCTCATCGCGAAGGGCCTTGAGCAGCGCCTCGCGCAGGACAGGCAGGTGGGAACCTTCGATATTTCTCGCAGCGGTGAGCAGGGTGAGGCGTCCGCGTCGCGCATGGCGCATCAGCGGCACCAGGTGTTCGGGGTGGTCGCGCAATTCGCCGCGATAGCGGACGGCGAATACGAAGTGGCTGATTTTCTTCTGATGGTACTGACGGCGCAGGGTGGGGCTGGGCGAGGCGTCACGGTACCAGTCGGTCAGCGATAGCGCCTCGCGGGGCTTACCCCGCGGCCATAGCCGGTCCACCAGTACCCGGGCACCATCCTCGGCCTCGATGGGCAAATAGATGCGCTTGAGCACGATATCGTAGGCCATGGTTATCTCTCCTCCAGTGTCTCCAGCGCCTCACGGGCATGGGGTTGCCAGTGGCCGGGCTGCGACGCGGCTCGCTCCAGGGCTTCCCTGGCGCCAGTGATATCCCCCTGACCACGCATGGCGAGGCCCAGGTTGAGCCAGGCGACGGCCAGGTCAGGCTGGGTATCCACGGCTCGCTCGAAGGCGGTGATGGCCCCCGAGGCGTCGCCCGTGGCGTGGCGAGCATTGCCCAGGCCGAAGTGTGCCAGGCCGTTATCCGCGAGGCGCTCGGCCAGGATCTCCCAGGCGGGCAGGGCAGCCGCGGCTCCCTGGAGCCTCTCGAAGTCGCTGATCGCCGCCATGGCGCGATCAGGTCTCAGGTCGACAGGCAACTCACCGGGGGGCAGGGCAACAAACGCCCAGCGATCGCTGCGCGCCCAGGTGGCATCGAAGCGGCGAAAGGACTCGACCCGGCGCGGCTCCTCGCCACTGTGCAGGATCAGCTCGTTGCGGTCGAGGTCGAAGCCGATGGCCACTGCGTAGTGCCACATCGGCCAGGCGGGCAGCGAGAGGTTTTGCATTACCGCCACCGGATGCCCGGCGGCCACCTCGGTGAGCAGGGCGTCGAGACGACCCTCGATCACGAAGGGAATGTGGCCGTGGCGGCGGACGGTAGCCAGCATCTCGGGCTGGACGCTGCCCTCGCGGCCGGGCAGAAATACCTGGGGGATCAGGCTCTCCACCTCGACGTCGACACCGAAGTTGTTCAGTACCATGGCCAGCGTCGCTGGGCCGCACTGGTAGTCGCGCTGGGCATGGAAGGGCACATCGTCGAGCAGCCACTGGCGGGGCAGGTTTTCCTGCGTGGTTTCGGCCAGCCGCGGAGTGCTGGCGCAGCCGGCCAGCGTGAGCATCAGCAGCACCAACGCGAGAACGCCCGCAGGGCGGGCGTTCCACGTGTGCCGAAATCGGCGTGATATCATGAGGCTCCCCGCTCAGCGGGTGAAGGGGAAGACGTTGGTCAGGCCGAGGATGTCGGTGACCAGCAGAATCACGAAGACAGCAAACAGGGCGCCGACGACGCTGGCGCCGGCGGGCAGTTGCTCGAGCTGGTCGGCCATCTGGGCCGCTTCGGCGTCGGAGAGTGCCGCGACGCGGGCCTCTACCTCGGCCAGGTCAACGCCCTGTTCGATCAGCTGGTCGCGGACATCATCGCGGGCGAGAATCTCGTGGATCCGCTCGCGGTCGGCCAGGCCATGCTCCGCGTTGAGGGCGGCCTGGGTGGTGATGAGGTCGCTGCCTGGCGCGATCGGGGCGGCGGTCACAGAGACACTCCCCAGAACCAGGGCGGCAATCAGCAGCGGGCTGAGGATGCGGCAGATCTTCTTCATCATGTCGGTGTTCCTTTTTCTTCGAGTGGGCGTCCGGCTTCTTGATGATCCACGCGTCGCTTCCTGGCGATCAAATGTGGCGTCACGATGATACCCGCCCAGTATAGGACAAAATGGGCTGCGATTTCATACTCTTGGCAATCAATGGCGGGAGTGTTCAAGCGATACGATAGGAGGAGGGTAACTCGGCGAGCAGGCCGCGGCCGCCGGCTAGCGTCAGGGCCAGGTCGTGCAGGCCGTCCTGCACCGGCAGTGCGGCGGCGCCCTTGATGGCCAGGTCGAGGCGTTGGGCGAATAGCAGCAGCTTGTGCAGCCGTTTCACCGGCAGGCGACCGATGGCCTGTTGATAGGCGGGGCGGCGCTTCTCGAAGATCGAGGGCTTCTGGGCCTTGCAGGCATGCTCGAAGCTCTGGCCCTGGTCGATGTGCTGGTGCAGCGAGAGCAGGGTGCGCAGCTCCCGGGTCAGGGCCCAAAGCACGATCGGGGACTCCACGCCCTCGCCGCGCAGGCCGGCCATGATCCGGGATACCCGCGCACGTTCGCCCCGCAGACAGGCATCGACCAGGGTGAAGACATCGTAGCGGGCGCTGTCCTCGACGCCGCCGGCCACGTCCCCGGGAGAGACGCGGCTGTTTGGCGGCATCAGCAGGGCGAGCTTCTGCAGTTCCTGGTCGGCGGCCAGCAGGTTGCCCTCGGTGCGATCACCGAGCAGGCGGGCGGCGTCCATCTCGATGGTCAGGCCGTGTCGCTCGGCGCGGTCGCGCAGCCAGAAGCCCAGCCGCGAGGCATCCACTGGCCACACCGGCACGAAGAGCCCGGCCTTGTCGAGGGCCTGGAACCAGGCGCTCTTCTGCTGGCGGAAGTCCAGCTTGCCCATGGCGAGCAGCAATACATTGTCGTTGCCCTTGAGCTGGTCGGCGTAGGTCTTGAGTGCCTTGCCCCCCTCCTGGCCCAAGCTATTGCCGCTAAGACGCAGCTCGATCAGCTTGGCGCTGGCAAACAGCGACAGGCTGGCCGAGGCTTCGTGCAGGCGTCCCCAGGCGAAGTTGCCCTCCACCTGGAGGATTTCGCGCTCCTCGATGCCCTTGGCGCGGGCCGCGGCCCGCACGGCGTCGCAGGCCTCGATGTGCTGCAGCGGCTCCTCGCCGGCAACGATCACGACAGGGGGCAGCTTCTTCGCCAGGGCATCGGCCAGCTTGTCGGCAAAGACTTTCAAGAGAGCACCTTCACAAGAGCCCCTTCACAGGCTTCTCAGGCGGTCGAGAAGCTGGCGCACGGCCGCCTCGCGCAGCAGCTGCTGAGCCTCCTCGCGCAGGTCGTCCTGGATCAGCAGGTTGGCGTCGCTCACCGTGTAGCGGGTGGAAACCTCCAGCTCTTGCTGATCGAGTAGGTAGGCGCCGTCGCGGCGGCGCTGCACCGAGAAGGGGACAATCAGTGTCATCTCCTCCTCCCGCGGGCCTGAGTCGAGCACACTGAGATTTCGCCGCCGAACCTCCTCCTGACCCAGGTTGAGCACCCGGGCAGCGCCGTCGTGCACGCGGGTGCCGCTGGTCTCGAGGCGTTCGCGGGCGAGCCGCGAGAACTCGCTGTCCGGCCCGGCCAGGGCCAGCTCGTCGATCACCGCGCCGGGCTCATCGAAGCCTCGCAGCCGAAAGCCACAGCCGGCGAGTGCGAGGCCGGCGATACCGGCCAGGCCCAGGGTGAGAAAGGTGCGTCGCTGCATGGATCACTCCGTATACGGGGTTGGGCTCAGCCCACCACGATATTGACCAGCTTGCCGGGCACCACGATCACCTTGCGGACCGTCTTGCCTTCCAGATGTCGTTGCACGTTCTCGGCCGCGAGCGCGGCGGCCTCAACGGTGGCCTTGTCGGCGTCGGCGGCCGCCGCGATGCGGGCGCGCAGCTTGCCGTTCACCTGCACCACCAGCTCGATGGTGTCACGAGCCAGCGCCGACGCGTCAACGGCTGGCCAAGTGGCATCGATGGCCGGCTCGTCATGGCCCAGCTTATGCCACAGGGCGTGGCAGGCATGGGGCACGATGGGAGCGAGCAGCAGCACACAGGCTTCCACCGCCTCGCGAGTCACGGCCAGGTCCAGAGCAGAGGCCTCGTCGCCACCTTGCGGGAAACGGCCGATAGCGTTGGTCAGCTCCATCACCGCGGCGATGGCGGTGTTGAAGGTGGTGCGTCGGCCGATGTCATCGCTGGCCTTGGCGATGGTCTCGTGGGTCTTGCGGCGCAACTCGCGCTGGGGCTCGGTCAGCGCCTCGACGTCAAGGCTGCCGGGCTTGCCGCCTGCCAGTCGCTCGGCCTCGAGGTGGTCAGATACCAGGCGCCACAGGCGTTTGAGAAAGCGGCTGGCGCCTTCGACGCCGGAGTCGGACCACTCCAGAGACTGCTCCGGTGGGGCGGCAAACATCACGAACAGACGCACAGTGTCGGCGCCGAAGCGGTCGATCATCGACTGGGGGTCGACGCCGTTGTTCTTCGACTTGGACATCTTCTCGATGCCGCCCATCACCACGGGTTCTCCGTCCTTGACCAGCACGGCGCTGATCGGACGCCCCTTGTCGTCGCGCTTGACCTCGACGTCGGCGGGATTGAACCACTGCTTGCCACCGCCCGCTTGTGGACGGTAATAGGTCTCGGCGATCACCATGCCCTGGGTGAGCAGGCGCTGGAAGGGCTCGTCGACGTTGACCAGGCCCATGTCGCGCATCAGCTTGGTGAAAAAGCGCGCATAGAGCAGGTGCAGGATGGCGTGCTCGATGCCCCCAATATAGAGATCCACCGGCAGCCAGTAATCGGCGCGCTCATCGAGCATCGCCTCCTGGTTGTCAGCGCAGCAGAAGCGCGCGAAGTACCAGGAGGACTCCATAAAGGTGTCGAAGGTGTCGGTTTCGCGCATCCAGCCGTCGCCCAGGTCACTGAACGCCGGCATACGCTTGAGCGGCGATCCAGAGGCGTCCACGGTGACCTCCATGGGCAGGGCCACCGGCAGCTCCTCGTCCGAGAGTGCCACCGTCTGGCCCTCGGGGCCATACTTGACCGGGATGGGCGCACCCCAGTAGCGCTGGCGGGCCACGCCCCAGTCGCGCAGGCGGTAGTGGGTCTTGACCTCGCCGCGGCCGAGCTTCTTGAGCCGGGCCGCGATGGCGTCGAACGCCGCTTCGAAGCCCAGGCCGTCGAATTCACCGGAATGGATGAGGGTGCCGTAGTTGTCATGGGCCCCCGAAGAGAGATCCGGTACCTGGCCGTTCTCGTCGGCGATCACCGCTTCGATGGGCAGGCCATACCGGGTGGCGAACTCCCAATCGCGCTGGTCGTGGCCGGGCACGGCCATCACGGCCCCGGTACCGAACTCCATCAGCACGAAGTTGGCCACATAGACCGGCACTTCGCGGCCGGTGAGCGGATGCACGGCCAGATGGCCGGTGGGCATGCCCTTTTTTTCACGGGTGGCGAGTTCGGCCTCGGAAGTGCCGCCCCGGGCGCACTCCTCGCAGAAGGCGGCCAGCGCCGCGTTGCCTTCGGCGGCCGCCTTGGCCAGCGGGTGGCCGGCGGCCACCGCCATATAGGTAACGCCCATCAGGGTGTCGGGGCGGGTCGTGTAGACCGACAGTGGCTCACCGGGAGCGCCATCGGGGCCCTTGATATCGAACGTCATTTCCACGCCGCGGGACTTGCCGATCCAGTTGCGCTGCATGGTCTTGACCTGCTCCGGCCACTCGATGGTGTCGAGGTCGGCCAGCAGTTCCTCGGCGTAGTCGGTGATGCGAAGAAACCACAGCGGAATCTCCTTGCGCTCCACCAGGGCACCAGAGCGCCAACCGCGGCCGTCGATCACCTGCTCGTTGGCCAGTACGGTCTGATCCACCGGGTCCCAGTTGACCGTGGACATCTTCTTGTAGACCAACCCCTTCTCCACCAGTTTGGTGAAGAACCACTGCTCCCAGCGGTAGTAGCTCACATCGCAGGTGGCGAACTCGCGGCTCCAGTCGTAGGCAAAACCCAGTGCCTTGAGCTGCGCCCGCATATAGTCGATGTTCTCGTAGGTCCACTTGGCCGGTGGCACCCGGTTCTGGATCGCCGCATTCTCGGCCGGCATGCCGAAGGCGTCCCAGCCCATGGGCTGCAGCACGTTCTTGCCCTGCATGCGCTGGTAGCGCGAGACCACATCGCCGATGGTGTAGTTACGCACATGCCCCATGTGCAGCTTGCCGCTGGGGTAGGGGAACATCGACAGGCAGTAGAACTTCTCGCGGCTAGCGTCTTCCACCGCCTTGAAGCACTGGTTGTTGTCCCAGAACTGCTGGGCTTCGCGTTCAATCTCTTGGGGCTTGTACTGTGCGTCCATCGCTGTTTAAGGATACCTTGCAAGTCGGCGCGCCGGCCGATAGCGACGCGCGGACGTGGCTTGTCCGGCGTCATGTCCTGGGGCCAGGATGGCGACAAGACGTTGAACTGCCGGCGGGAAGTCGTCTAAATGGTAGGCAAGGATACCCCAGCACGGCCTGGCCCGGCTACGTCCGGCCCCGCCGGCTCACCGCAGGAAAAGGAGCAGAACATGAGCGAATCGCCGCAATCCCATCGGGACAACCGCCTACGCGAGGGTTACGAGCGCATGCTCGAGCGCCTGCACGAGGGGGCCAAGGAGCTTACCTGGGAGAACCTTCAGCAGGAACTCGATGACGCCGTGGAGTTCGAGGCCGAGCTCGAGGCGTTCACCAAGGACGAGCTGTCGCTGCTGCGCGCCTGGGTGGAGCGCGATCTCAAGGACATGCGTCGCTACCTGAGCGCCGGCGGCGAGGGGGTGGCTGCCTGGCTCGGCATCGACCTCTCGGCGCTGTCGCGCAAGGTCAGCGAATCGCTGCTCTCCATCGCCGACCGCAGCGTTGTCGAGCGCGAGCGCTTCGAGGAAGACCTGGAGGCTGCCCAGGCGGACTACTGCGAGGGGGAAATGGCGGTGCCTGGTCGTATGGCCTGTGTTCATTGCGGCGCCGAGGAGGAGCTGCCCGAGCTGACCCGCATCGAGCCCTGCCATCAGTGCGGCCACCGCTATTTCAAGCGGGTATCGAAGTAGGGAACTAGAGCCAGGTATCCAGCGCCAGGATAGCCGCCACTACTAGTCCGGAGAGCGCGCCGGCATAGCCCAGGTTGTGGCGCATCATGACGCTGCCACTGATGCCGTAGCGTCCCTGCAGGGAGAGGTTGATGCCCGAGAGTGGGCCGACGCTGGTGCCCACTGCCCAGGAGGCCAGCGCCACGAAGGCGAACAGGGTCTGGCGGTCGCCGCTCAGTTCCAGCATCGAGGCCAGCACCGAGACGCCGATGATCGGATGGAGTCCGACCACAGCGCTCGCCACGATAGCCAAAAAGCTGACCACCGCCTGGGTCGCACCGAAGTGGGTAAACAGCGTCCATTGGTTGCCAGTGGCGGCGCCGATCAAGGCCGCTAGCCCCTGGGTCAGCAGGCCGGCGCAGAGAAACAGCGAGATCTCGCCGCGCATGGCGGGCAACCGTTCCAGCGTGTGGCTGCGTACCCGCCGCAGGGTCCAGCGCGGTCCCTGAGGCAGATTGCTCGCCAGCGCCACTGCCGGCAGCAGGAAGGTGATGATGCTGACGATGGAAAGCCCCGGCGTCAGGCCGTAGTGGAACAGCAGCACCAGCCCCGCCATGCCCACCGGCATCAGCAGGCTCTTCGGCGAGAGCGAGTAGCCGGCCACCTGGGAAAGGTCGAAGCGCCGTGACAGGTCCAGCAGTGAGAGGGTGCCTGACAGCATTCCCAGCGGCAGGCCAACGATCAGGATCGTCGTGAAGCGCATCTCCGGCGCCAAGGTCATCACCACGCCCATGGAGGCGAAGAAGGGCGACCACAGCGCCGCGCTGGAGAGCCCACGGTTCAGCGCCAGCAGCTGCGGCAGACTCAGCTCGCCGTGGCGTCTCAGGCGATCCCCCACCATGAACACCGTGGAGAGGTTGAGGATGGCGCCGAGCAGGTGCACCCCCAGCCAGGTGCCGGCGGTGCCGCGTCGGCCGGTGACGGCGCTGCCGGGAGGGGCCGCGTGCCCGCGGTAAGTGCCGATCAGGCCGATGAAGCTCACCCCCACCAGCATGGCCACCACATAGCTGTTGCCGTCCAGCAGCCGATGCCAGCGGATCTCAGCGTCGAAGCCCAGGGCCGCGACCAGCGCCAGGCCCAGGCCCAGCCCCGCCAGGATGCCAGCCTGGCGACGATTACCGCGCTTGAGATCTGGCCACAGCAGTAGCACGGCCAGCCAGAAGGCGTAGCTGACCGCCGGCAGGGCAATCGGCAGGCCGGCCAGGCGCAGCACCTGCAGGGCCAGCCCAAGCAGGATCAGACCGCCGGCGAGAGCGTGGCGAGGGGAGATCGTCGGGGAGGGTGGCGGCGACACGGAAGCGCACTCTTGGCGAAGACGTTGAGCAGTCTAACGAATTTACTGATCAGGTGCCCTGGCCGGCGGCTCCCGGGCCGCCTCGAGCAGTGCCAGCATGGCACGGGCGGCGTTGGAGAGGGTGCGGCTGCGATGAACGATATAGCCCAGCGGCCGGTGGATCGGCGGGTGGTCGATGGTCAGCTCGTGGAGCTCGCCCGCCACCAGGCCCTCCGGTAGCAAACTCCAGCCCAAGCCGATCGACGTCATCATCTTCAGGGTCTCGAGATAGTTGGTGGAGAGCGCCACCGGCAGGTGCAGGCCGGCGGCGGCGAAACGCGCCTCGATCAGGCCCCGCGTGAAGGTCAGTGGGCCGGGCAGTACGGCATCGAACTCGCACAGCTCATGCAGGGCCAGCTGCCCTCGGGCGGCCAGAGGATGGTCCGAGGCGCAGACGAAACCGAGGCGGTCGATCCATACCGGCACCACCTCGAGCTGCGGGTCGGGGTGGGGGGCCAGGGTCACCACGGCGATCTCCAGGGAGCCGTCGAGCACCCCCTGGTAGGCCTCCTCGGAATCCAGGAAGTGAAGATCCAGGCGCACTCCGGAATGAGCCCGGGTATAGGCCTTGAGCAGCGGCGGCAGGCGGTGCAGGCCGATATGATGGCTGGTGGCCAGCGTCAGGCTGCCGGCCACGCTGCCTTCGAGGTTGCCCAGCGCCCGGCGGCTATCGTCCACCATCACCAGAATCTGTCGCGCTCGAGGCAGCAGCAAGCGCCCCGCTTCGGTCAGGTTGATGCCTCGGCCGATGCGATCGAACAGCCGCGCGTCGATCTGAGTTTCAAGGACTGCGATGCGCTTGCTTACCGCGGGCTGGGTCAGGTGCAGCTGTTCCGCGGCTCGGGAGAAGCTGCCGCTCTCGGCCACCGCCAGGAAGGCCTGCAGGTTCTGGGTATCCATGGTGCCTCTATTTATCTATTCCCATGAGGAATGAAATCCATAAATAACATGAATTGATTTTATGGGCGAGGGGCGGGAGACTGACCCTGAATCAAATAAGTAATCATGGGCCTCAGGCCCGGGAGAGCGATATGTCAGGCCAGACACTCTACGACAAGCTGTGGTCGCAGCACCTCGTCAAGGCGCGCGACGATGGCACCGCGCTGATCTACATCGACCGCCAGCTGCTCCACGAAGTGACCTCGCCCCAGGCCTTCGAGGGTCTGCGTCTGGCGGGCCGCAAACCGTGGCGCCTCGACGCCAACCTGGCGACCCCCGACCATAACGTGCCGACCACGGTGAAGGAGCGCGCCGAGGGCAACGCCGGGATCAAGGATCCGGTGTCGTTGATCCAGGTGCAGACCCTCGACGACAACTGCGTCGAGTTCGGCATCGAGGAGTTCAAGATCAACGACCCGCGCCAGGGCATCGTCCACGTGGTGGGGCCGGAGCAGGGCGCCACCCTGCCGGGGATGACCGTGGTCTGTGGCGACTCCCATACCGCCACCCACGGCGCCTTTGCGGCCCTGGCCCACGGTATCGGTACCTCCGAGGTGGAGCACGTGCTCGCCACCCAGTGCCTGCTGGCCCAGAAGATGAAGAACATGCAGGTGCGCGTCGAAGGTGAACTCGGGGTGGGCGTCACTGCCAAGGACGTGGTGCTGGCCATCATCGGCAAGATCGGCACCGCCGGTGGCACCGGCTACGCCATCGAGTTTGCCGGCAGCGCCATCCAGAGCCTCTCCATGGAAGGCCGCATGACGGTGTGCAACATGGCCATCGAGGCCGGCGCCCGGGTCGGTCTGATCGCCGTGGACGATACCACCATCGATTACCTCGCCGAGCGTCCCTTTGCGCCCACGGGTGAACAGTGGCAGGCCGCCGTGGCCGACTGGCGTGGCCTGGTCTCCGACGACAGTGCCGAGTTCGACAAGGTGGTGGTGCTGGACGCCGCTGAGATCGAGCCGCAGGTCTCCTGGGGCACCAGCCCCGAGATGGTCACCGGCATTTCGGGCGAGGTGCCCGATCCCGCCGAGCAGACCGACGACACCCTGCGCAGCGGCTATACCCGGGCGCTTGAGTACATGGGGCTCGCCCCGCGGCAGAAGATCACCGATATCCGTCTCGACAAGGTCTTTATCGGCTCCTGCACGAACTCGCGCATCGAAGACCTGCGCGAAGCGGCTAAAGTGGCCCACGGCAAGAAGGTGGCGGACTCCATCAAGTTGGCCATGGTGGTGCCGGGCTCCGGCCTGGTGAAGCGCATGGCGGAGGCCGAGGGCCTCGACAGGATCTTCACCGAAGCGGGCTTCGAATGGCGCGAGCCGGGCTGCTCCATGTGCCTGGCCATGAACGCCGACAAGCTCGGCGCTGGCGAGCACTGCGCTTCCACCTCCAACCGCAACTTCGAGGGCCGCCAGGGTTATGGTGGGCGCACCCACCTGGTGAGCCCGGCCATGGCCGCCGCCGCGGCGATTGCCGGCCACTTCGTGGACGTGAGGCGGGTGGGAAACCACGGCGCCGCCAACGACAACGCCCAGGGTCAGGAGGCCTGAAACATGAACAAGTTTGAACGCACCGAAGGCCTCGTCGCTCCGCTCGATCGGGCCAACGTCGATACCGACCTGATCATTCCCAAGCAGTTTCTGAAGTCGATCAAACGCACCGGCTTCGGCGTCAATCTGTTCGACGAGCTGCGCTACCTCGACGAGGGCTATCCGGGGCAGGATTGCACGACGCGTCCTCTCAACCCCGACTTCGTGCTCAACCAGCCGCGCTACCAGGGGGCCAGCGTCCTGCTGACCCGCCGCAACTTCGGCTGCGGCAGTTCCCGCGAGCACGCCCCCTGGGCACTGGAGGACTTCGGCTTCCGGGTGGTGATTGCGCCGAGCTTCGCCGATATCTTCTACAACAACGCCTTCAAGAACGGTCTGCTGCTGGTCACCCTTCCCGAGGAGACCATCGACCGACTGTTTGCCGAGGCGGAGGCCAGGGAGGGGTATCGGCTCGATGTGGATCTCGAGAGCCAGCGCGTTACCACGCCCTCCGGCGAGATCCTCGAGTTCGAGGTGGACGACTTTCGCAAGCACTGCCTGCTCAACGGCCTGGACGATATCGGCATCACCCTCCAGGACGAAGACGCCATCCGCGTCTTCGAGGCCAAGCACCGCGTCGCGCGCCCCTGGCTCTTCCGCGACTCAGCCTAAACAAGGGCCTGAACAAGGACGAAGCAATGACTCAGAAGATTCTGGTATTGCCGGGTGACGGCATCGGCCCCGAGATTACCGCCCAGGCCAGTCGTATCCTGGCAGCCTGCCAGGCCCACGGCCTGAACGTTGAGGTGGAAGAGGGCCTGGTTGGCGGCAGCGCCTATGACGTGCATGGCGAGCCGCTGCCCACCGAGACCCTGGAGAGGGCCAAGGCCGCTCGGGCCATCCTGCTGGGTGCCGTGGGCGGCCCCAAGTGGGACACCCTCGAGGATCTTGCCAAGCGCCCCGAGAAGGGGCTGCTCGGATTGCGCAAGAATCTGGGGCTCTTCGGCAATCTGCGCCCGGCCATTACCTACCCGCAGCTGGCCGACGCCTCCAGTCTCAAGCCCGAACTGGTCGCCGGCCTCGACATCATGATCGTGCGCGAGCTTACCGGCGGTATCTACTTTGGCCAGCCCCGCGGCATCGAGGAGCGTCACGGTGAGCGAGTGGGCTTCAATACCTATGTCTACTCCGAGAGCGAGATCGAGCGCATCGGTCGCGTTGCCTTCGAGATGGCTCAGAAACGCGGCAAGAAGCTCTGCTCCGTGGACAAGGCCAACGTCCTCGAGGTCACCATCCTATGGCGCGAGGTGATGGAGCGGCTGGCGCCGGAGTACCCTGACGTCGAGCTCTCCCACATGTACGTCGACAACGCCGCCATGCAGCTGGTGCGGGCGCCCAAGCAGTTCGATGTCATGGTGACCGGCAACATGTTCGGCGACATTCTGTCGGATGCCGCCGCCATGCTCACCGGCTCGATCGGGATGCTGCCCTCGGCCTCGCTCAACGAGAGCGGCCAGGGCATGTACGAACCTTGCCACGGGAGCGCGCCGGACATCGCCGGGAAGGGCATCGCCAATCCGCTGGCCACCATCCTCTCGGTGGCCATGCTGCTGCGCTACTCCCTGGACGAGCCGGCTTTGGCCCAACGCATCGAGGACGCCGTCGGCAAGGTGCTGGACGCCGGGCTGAGAACCGCCGATATTGCCTCTGCGTGCACCCGCACCGTCTCCACCGCGGAGATGGGCGACGCGGTTCTGGCGGCCTTCGAGGCGCTCTAGCGAGTCGCGTCTGCTTGGGCCATGCTGTTACCTGAGTAATTCTCTGGGACGGCTGCCACGGCATGATGACTCTTCGGCGTTTCATCTGGTTACCCTGGGCCAGAAAGTGGCTGTATCTGGAAGCCGCTTTCTGGCTCCTGCTTTCCTGGGGGCTGGTCAGAGGGTTACCCTTCCGCGTCTGGTCCTCTCGGCTGGGTGAACAGCGGTCGGCAGACGTCGATCTCGTGGCGGGGGAAGTCGAAGACCCCCGGGTGGCGCCCATCTGTCGCTGCATCGAGTCCATCAATGCCAGGCTGGGAGGGCGGCTTACCTGCCTCATGCTCGCCATGGCGGCCCACTGGATGCTGCGCCGGAGGAGCATCGCCAGCAGCCTGGTGCTGGGTACCCTGGCCGAGAGGCAGCCCGACAAGAGCCTGAAGCTCAAGGCACATGCCTGGATTCATCACGGATCCGGCGTGGTGCTGGGCGGCAAGACCGGCGAGGAGTATTCCCCCATCTCCTGCTTCGTCCACGTGCGTTCCGCTGCGCGAGGTCAATCCCGGTGAGTGCGATTCTTGGATGTGTGCACTTCGACGGGGCGCCAGTTGATCCGCCGGGGTTCCTTGCGGCGCTCTCCGCCCTGGATCACTACGGCAATCACGGGACATCCTCGGCGTTTCTCGAAGGGTGTGCCTTTGGCCATCAGCGCCTTGACGTTACCCCTGCTGCCGCCTTCGAGAATCAGCCGCTCGAAGAGGAGGGCATTATTCTTGTCGCCGATGCGATCCTCGACAACCGCGAGGCGCTTTGTGACCAGTTGGGGATCGAGCGTCGCTTTCGCGACACCCTTCCCGACAGCCGGCTGATCCTGCTGGCCTATCGCCGCTGGGGACGTGACTGTGTCCGGCGGCTGCTCGGTGACTTTGCCTTTGCGCTGTGGGACGCCCACGAACGTTCGCTGCTCTGCGCTCGGGACCATATCGGCGCGCGGCCGCTCTACTGTCTCAGGCAGGGTGACCGCTTCTACTTCGCCTCCGATCAACGTGCCTTCAAGGCCTGGCCGGGTCTCTCCCTGGCGATCGATGAGTCAAGCGTGGCCGCTTTTCTGGTCGCGCCGGGATATTGCCATACTCTCAGTTTCTTTCGTGACGCCTATCCTCTGGCTGCCGGTTGCGCGCTGCGTGTCGATCGGCATGGGCTTACCATGGACACCTACTGGTCTCCCGAGGAGGCCGTTTCTGTGCGTTACGCGAGGCGCGAAGACTACGCCGAGCATTTTCGTGAGCTGCTGATGCGGGCGGTGGGCGACCGCCTCGACGTGACAACCAAGGTAGCTTCTCACCTCAGCGGAGGTCTCGACTCGAGCGGGGTGACGGTACTGGCGAGCCAGCTGCTCCAGGCGCAGGGCCGCCGCCTCGATAGCTGTTACGCCTGGTCCCCGCCCGTTTCTTCCCGTTACCCGTTGCCGGGTGCCGGGCGGCGCGACGAGCGCGAGGTCATCGAGCGCATCTGTCGGCAGGAGGCGCTGGAATGCCACTTCGGCCATACCACCGGGGCTGACTTCCTGGCGTATCTGGAGCGGGATATGGCAGTGGATGGCAATGTCGATGTCTTCGAGGAGCTTGGCGTGATGCGCGTGGCTGAGAAGCGCGGCGCTCGGGTGATGCTGTCGGGTTGGGGGGGCGATGAGTCGGCCACGTTCGATATTCGTGGCTATCCCGGCTACCTGCTGACTCATGGACACTGGTGGAAACTGCTGAGGCTCACTCGGGAGGCGGCGGGAGGCATCCGACGTCCGAGAATGATGGCACGCTTCTTCTGGCAGCAGGGGATCGTGCCTTGCCTGCCCGACAGCCTCTTCGCCCGCTATACCCCCTACGGCGATCCTGGGGGTTCGTCGCCACTCTACCGCCAGGCATTGATCGAGCGCTTTCCGGAAGCCCTTTCCATGCGAGGGCCGGCCTGGCGCCTCTATCCCGACCCCATGCGCGTGCAGAGTCTGCTGCTGCGCCATGGCCACCTGGGAAGCCGCATGTCGACCTGGGCGCACTGGTCGGCTGAGTATGGCTTGATCTATCGATACCCCCTCACCGACCGTCGCCTGCTGGAGTTTACCCTGGGGCTTCCTCCGGACCTTCTTTGGGAGCGGGGGCAGCCTCGGCGGCTTTATCGGGATGCCATCGGGCAGCGACTTCCGCCAGGGCTTGGCAAGAACGATAGCGCCAATGAGAAGAAGCGTATGGTGATTCGTGAGGAGTGCTGGCGCCTGTTGGCATTGGCGTCAGAGCGTCAAGTATTCCATTCACCCTGTAAGTGGCTGGACATGGCGTCATTTCGGGCGCGCCTGGCCCAGGCGCCCCAGGGCAGCATGACTGTCAATGATCTATCCGATTTCGTGGCGTTGTGTTCGGCGGTACGGGCCTGGCATCTGTGGCGAATCTACATGACGTCTACTGAGGATCAGTTTTAACATGCTTTCGTATTATGACTTAAGCGCTAGTCTGAAGTCGTTGACCGTCTGTCCCTGACATACGATAGTCATCTTAGTCTAACGCAGATTTTATAAGCTGTTGCGCTCGGCTACAGGCGTGGTCGTTTGGCCAGTGGTATGGGCAGGCGAGTGCAGGGTTCAGGGTAATAATGGAGTAACATCACATGAAGCAATCCACGGGAGCGGCTCGGCAAGGTGCTGGAAAACGAGAGTGGGTGAGGCCGGATCTGACGCGCATGAGTGTGGAAGATACCTTGTCTGGAAGAAAAGCCAACCCGTCAGAAAGCATGGCGTCTTCGAATAATCAGGGGAAGCCTCCAGGGTTCAGTGGCTCCTGAGCGGGCATGATTCACCGACAGGGATGTCGCTCAAGGCCCGTTCCGTTGCTTCGTTATCAGGTGTCAAGACATGCAGAAACAGTTGGATATCAGTTGCTGCGTTCAGCGAGCCGTGTCGCCCCTTTCTTCTCAAGTGGGAGATGACTTAGTTCTACTGAGTGTCGAGCGAGGGATGTACTACGGAGTGCCAGTCGTTGGAAGACGAATCTGGGAGTTGATGGATAAACAGGTCGCAATTTCTGCGATATGCGATCAGCTAATGAGGGAATTTACAGTAGATCGAGATACCTGTGAAAATCAGGTTCTTGACTTTATCGGTCAGCTGGAAGAAGAGAAACTGGTGAAGTTGGTGGTGAGTATATAGTTAATTGTTAGCCTTAAGCTAATGATTTTGTCAGTCCGGCTTTGAGATTTCGGTTGGTATATGCATGATTGTAGTTTCTACGCATGTGTATCCTTATTAGCAAGTTCCTGATTGTAAACTACCGTTTCATGAACGTCTCTATTGTTGATCAGTTCCTTCTGAGTTCCGCTTAAAAAAATCTTGCCGTGATTCATTACGTAGCGATGGTCTGACATCTGGATCAACGATAGTCTGCGTCTTATCATCGTCAGCCATCCAGGTGAGACCGCCGTGCCAAACGGGCCCAGTGAAGCTCTCGATGATGGCATCATTGTGCGGACTACCTGATTCGGATGAGTTTGGCCACGGCTCGAGGTCGAACGACATAATAGAGCCACTGCCAGCGGGGTGGCAAGGGGAGGAGTTGGTAATCTCTGTACAGTGGCTGGAACCGGGGAAACCTCTCTCTGATTTGGCTCGCCCATCGATAGGTGACGGACGTTTGCCAGGTGAAGCCAAACTCCGGGGTAGGGCGCTTACGGCGAAGTGCCATTTCGGCCTTGTACCCGCCTTGCAGAGTCGTGAAGCAGGCCCCAAGCATTTCTCGGCTTCGCTGGCTGAGATGGACTGAGCTTTCGGGCTCGAGGGAGGCGAGTGCTCGATAGAATTCCATGCAGGCGCTGTAAGTGGACGCCAACCCTCGTTGCTCTGCACAATCGTGAGCCCATGTTTCATTGAAGTCGGGATGGTGCTGAATGGCATCCAGGTCAACGAGCCAATGAAGGTGCGACCAGTAGTGGCGAGTGTGATGCAGGCAAATGTAGACAAAAATCTCGCTGGTTGGCATCGAATACAGCAGGGTGTCGCCGACCAGATATGCGACCCGGTTGTCGAGTAGTGTCTCGGTTTGGTAGATCTTGGCCCCTCGGTCGATCTCATGGTGGACTTCGATACGTACTCCGGAAGGGGAAACAATGGTCACCACCGACTGAACGCGTACGGCAAATGTGATGCTCTGCCTGTCGGGTGTCAACGTCTCCGGGTCGAGGGGGAGATAGCCCTGCTTCAGTGCCAACTCCAGCAGTTCTACACAGCGGTGGCGCGAAACTAGCAGGTCGATGTCCCGACAGGATCGCATGGCTGGTTCATCATAGTAGCGCGCTGCCAGTGCTGGCCCTTTGAAGAAGAGATAAGGAATGTTCAGTGGATCGAGAATCTCGATAACCAGGCGTTGCTGTTCACCGGTGACGAGAAGATTTTGCTGAACGAGGATCAGCGCCCGTTGATGCATGTGATATTCATCGGCCGGAGATAGCGTCGGCGGTGCCAGTTCGTGCAGGTGACGATATACCAGGGGGAGTACCAGATGCTGTTCCGCACGGCGTGCCACTTCAGGCCATGACACGACGCTATTGCATAGGGCTAAGGCAGCCTGTCGCTGAGCCTCGGTCAGTTTCAGCCTGGAAAGTAATATCAGCAATCGAAGAGTGGCGTCAGGCTGGTTAAGGTCATTAGACATGTCCCGTTCCACCAAGGAGTAGTTGAGTCAGTGGATTCAGGCTCTCCTCGACCTTTTCCAGCGACCATGGCCGCCGGTAGCGGTAGACTCGGATTCGTTGCGCCAGTTCTGAACCATGCTGCATCAGCCTGGCAGGACCGGTGAAACGTTGCCCCCACTCAGGGAGATATAGCGCCTTCATCACTATCCTGAAGGCCTCCACTCCCTCAACTTTCGTTAGGGAGGCTTTTTCACTGCCTAATCCTCTCTCCAGCATGACGAGAACTTTCAGTGGCTCGGTGTCGTGCGTGAACCCCTGATGCTGATTCAGATGAAATTTTTCCATGCGCGTCAGGTCCCGGGCCAGTCCCTCGCGATCGATACCTAGGCGTTCCAAGGTGTCCTTCCATAGTTTGAGGCGCGGTGGTCCAGGATACAAAATGGGGTGAGCCTCACCAGGCTTGATCACCCCGACATCGTCGCTGACCACCTTCCAGCCATATCGGTAATGCATCCAGGCGGCCAGCGTTGACTTGCCCGCTCCAGAGTCTCCCGTGAACCCCCAAACGCCGGCAGGGGTCTGTACCGCGCTGATATGGAGAGGTAGCCAATGTCTCTGATGGAGTAGTGCACCCATGGCGCTTCCCAGCAGGTAGCCGCGCAGATCTCGCTCGTCAACTGTTGTGCCGCAAGCGGGACTCAATCGGCGATCGACTTGGATGTCCCTACCGTCCTCAACGCGAAAACGAGCGACTCGCTCAAGCAGAAACTGGCAGCGATTGTTGCTGCACTGGAGCCATGGCGTGCTGACCTCGGCCTTTTCAAGGTGGTCTGCCAGTTCGCCGGCCTGAATCCGAATATCGGGACTTGTTTTCGGTGGCAGTGATTCGAGTTCGGGAAGCTCAAGCTGTGAACTGATCCTCAGTCCATAGGTGGTGTAGTAACGGTAGGAAGTGTCAGCAGGGGGGATTTTGCGCCTGTCCAAAGTGGATGGCGCTGGCACGAGGTCCTCCCCAGGGAGAGTGTTGATGCCTGGCATGGTCGTTTTCGTCTCAGCGCCGCCTTTGTGTAAATACACTGTAAACGGTGGGCACGCCATGCAAAGCATGAAAACTGTCAACCTTGGAGTGGGGGCTCCGTAGTCAGGCGTCCAGCTGCCTGTGCAAGGAGGCTCGTGTATAATGCATCCCACATTTTCTTTCTGGAGGACTTCACATGTTGAAAGTCGGTTTCGTCGGTTGGCGCGGCATGGTTGGTTCGGTGCTGGTCCAGCGCATGGTGGAGGACGGGGACTTCAACGGCATCGAGCCGATCTTCTTCACCACCTCCCAGGTCGGCAAGGCCGGTCCCGATGTCGGCGTGGACGTGCCTCCCCTCAAGGACGCCTTTGACCACGACGCACTCAAGGCACTTGACGTCATCGTCACCTGCCAGGGTGGTGACTACACCGAGAAGGTCTACGGCGACCTGCGCAGCGGCGGCTGGAAGGGGTACTGGATCGACGCCGCCAGCACGCTTCGCATGAAAGACGAGGCCACCATCGTTCTCGACCCGGTCAATCGTCGCGTCATCGATGCCCAGCTGGCGAATGGCGCCAAGACCTTCGTCGGCGGCAACTGCACCGTCAGCCTGATGCTGATGGGGCTGGGTGGCCTGTTCGAGGCGGATATGATCGAGTGGATGACCTCGATGACCTATCAGGCCGCCTCGGGTTCCGGTGCCAAGCACATGCGCGAGCTGCTCAATCAGATGGGTAGCCTGCGCGACAGCGTGGCAGATGAGCTCGCCGATCCGGCCAGCGCCATCCTTGACATTGACCGCCAGGTTACTGCGGCCATGCGATCGGGCGAGTTCCCCACCGAGAACTTCGGTGCACCACTGGCCGGCAGCCTTCTGCCGTGGATCGATGTCAAGCGCGACAACGGTCAGAGCAAGGAAGAGTGGAAGGGCACCGTGGAGACCAACAAGATCCTCGGCCTGCAGGACAATCCCATTCCCATTGATGGTCTCTGCGTGCGCATCGGCGCCATGCGTTCCCATAGTCAGGCCTTCACCATCAAGTTGAAGAAGGATGTCCCCCTCGACGAGATCGAGGATCGCCTGGCGAAGCACAACGACTGGGTCAAGGTGGTGCCCAACGACAAGGAGGCCACCATCCGTGACCTGACCCCGGCCGCTGCGACTGGCACTCTCACCGTTCCGGTGGGTCGCCTGCGCAAGCTGGCCATGGGCGGCGAGTACCTCTCCGCCTTCAGCGTCGGCGACCAACTGCTGTGGGGCGCCGCCGAGCCGCTCAAACGCATGCTCAAAATCCTGCGCGAGCAGTAAGCAGCGCCATGCAAGACCTCGTTATTGTCACCCGAGGCCAGTGAAAACGGGGCGTCTCCTTCCGGAGGCGCCCCGTTGCGTATGCGTGGCCACTGAATCGAGGGATCACTGAATCGCGGGGCCTGTATCAATGGCTTACGTTGAAGGGGTGACGACTGGCATGACTTCGCTCTGGGGCGGCAAGACGGCGAGTATGATACACAGGTACCATAACGACACTAATATATGGCATCGGTACCGCGAGATTGACGCGCGGGCCAGCCGACGGACGCAAGGGACCTCCATGAAACGCAAGCTGACACTCGCCATGCTGCTTTCGCTTTCCGCCGCGAGCCCTCTGGCGCTGGCCCTGGGGCTGGGGGAGGCGGACGTTCGCTCCACGCTCAACGCGCCGCTGCGCGCCACACTTCCGCTGACCGATGCCGCAGGCATCCAGGCCGGGCTGCTCAACGTCTCGGTAGCCGATGAGCGGGCCTTCGCCGCCGCCGGGCTACCGCGGACCCCGCTGGCGGCCAGCGTGCGGTTGGCGGTAGAGCAGCGCCAGGGGCGCCTGGTGGTGGATCTCACTACCGAGAGACCGGTGCGCGAGCCCTGGATAGACCTGTTGCTACGCTTCGATTGGCCGGGCGGTCAGCAGCTGCGCGAGGTCACCCTGCTGCTCGATCCGCCGGACTATGATCAGATGCCGGCACTGGTGGCGGGCAGTCGGCGTACCGCCGCTGCATCGGTGAGCGTCTCGGCGCCGCAGCGAGACACTGCGCCAGCCCAGGTCTCGGTCCCGCGCCCCTCCGGGGCACCCACCGGCAGTGGCGATCCCTCTTGGGTACGCAGTGGCGATACCCTGTGGGCCATCGCGGGACGTCTGCGTCCGGACAGTGGGATCAGCATGAACCAGATGATGATCTCCCTGGTGGAGGCCAATCCCGAGGCCTTCCCCTCCGGCAATATCAACGCCATGCGCGCGGGCTTCAGCCTGGTGGTCCCAAGCCGCGAGGCGATTGCCGCCCGCTCCACGGGCGATGCCGAGCGAATCGTCGCAGAGATGAACCGGGCCTGGGCCAACCGCGGCAGCGGTGCCCCGGCACGGGTGGCGCTGGGCAGCCCGGCGACTCCTCAGCCTACAGTCTCGGTCGATCCGGCGCCGACCGAAGTGGCGGCTCCCTCGCCCCAGGAGGTTTCCCCGTCTCCCTCCAATGAGCCGGTGGCCGATGCACCGGAGGTCCCCGAGCCGGTCGAGGAGGTTGCCGTGACTGATGCCGCCTCTGCAGAAGAGCCCGAGACGCCTAGGTTGACTCTGCTCACCGATGCCCAGCTGGCGGCCGAGGGTGTCTCAACCGGTGACGGCCGCGACGACGATGCCGCCAGTGACAATGAGATAGGCGATGGCCTCGGCGAGGCCGGCGAGACCTCGGGGTCTCCCGGGAGCATGGCCGACGCCGACCTGTTGGCCACGCTCTACGGCGAGGGCGAGTTGACCAGTGACGAGCGGCTGGTGCGCCTGGAGAGCGAGTGGCTGGAGCGGCGTGACGCCCTCGAGGCGGTGCAGGGAGAGCGCGACCAGTTGCAGGAGGAGCTCACTGAGATGCGCGATGAGCTGGCCACCATGCGCGAACAGCTTGCGGCGCTGGCCGCCGGCGGCACCGGAGCGGACGGGCCCGGCCCCGGAGGTGTCGCGCCTCTTGGTGGACAGGCGGATGAGACCCCCTGGTGGGGCGCCATCTACCAGGGTGACGTCGACCGCAACATGATGCTGGGGGGCGCCGGCCTGGCGGCGCTGCTGGCGCTGTGGCTTGCCGTACGTCGCCGTCGTCACCGGGAAAACGCCGAGCCAGCGGCGGTTGGTCCTGGCCCGGTGCGTGTCACCGTGCCGGGGAGCCAGGCGCCAGGGCAGTTTGCAAGCGCAAGCCCACAGGCAGCATCGCCGGTCGCACCCTCGGTGCAGGGCTCGCTGCCCCAGGCTGAAGCCATCAGCGAGGCCGATATCTTCATGGCCTATGGTCGCTACGATCAGGCTCGGGAGCTGCTCGAGACGAACCTGGCCCGGGAGCCTGAGCGTGACGACCTGCGACTCAAGCTGCTCAATGTCCATCTGGAGCAGGGCAGCCGAGAGGAGGCAGAGAATGAGGCGACCCGGCTGAGCGAGGGCGGCAATCCTGCCGTGCGCGGCGAGGTGAAACGCCTGCTCACCCGGTACGGTCTGGGGTCTGCCGCTGCAGGCGCTACAGGCGCTACAGGCGCTACAGGCGCTACAGGCGCTACAGGCGCTACAGGCGTTGCCGGCGCCATCGGTGCTTCTGTTACCGGCGGCGAGCGCGCGGTTTTCGACAAGCCGTCGGAGCGTCCGCCGCGGGTGTTCGACGAGACTACCGGAGGAGAGCCCGGCTCGCCGGAGCAGGATGCGAAAGACCTGACGGAAGACGGTACGGACCCTGTTGGCGCGGGGCCTGCTTCCAGCACGTCTCCTGTTGCCAGCACGGCCCAAGTGGCCTCGGACGAAGCCCCCTATCGACGACCGAAACCTCGGGATGTTGCTCCGGCGTCCGGGGACGAGGCGCCGAGACCCGCGGTCGAGCCTGAGCCTGACCCCGTCGAGCCCGAGACGTTTGAAGTGGCCACTCGGCGCCTGGAGGATGGTCGCGAGATCATTGACTACCGCCCTCCGGCCCTGAGCACTTCGCCGGCGCCCAAGGGAGAGACGCCCATGCAGCCCAGCATCGACTTTTCTCCCGATGATCTCGGGCTGGGAGAGAAGGGGGCCGGGTTCGACGATGGGTCCCGCCTGGATCGTGCGGAGACGTCGGACGATGATGCTGCCGAGGAGACGCTTCCCCACGAGTGGGAGGTGGAGGAGGTTTCCTTCCCGTCTCTGGAGGCGGATAATGGCAGTTTTTCACCCAGCGCCGCTCCGGACCGCCTGGCCGAAGCCCGTCGATGGGTCGAGGCCGGTGACGGCGGTCGTGCCCGCCAGCTGCTCAACGAGCTGGGCCGCAGCGACGATCCGGCCATCCGCGACGAGGCGGCGGCGCTGCTCAGACGACTGGATGCCTGATCGCCGCATGACCCTCTTCAAACTCCTCGATGATCGTACCCCCCTGGCCGGACGGCTGGCCATGGGGATCGAATATGACGGCAGCGCCTACTGCGGCTACCAATTTCTCAAGCACTCGCCCTCGGTGCAGGCCGCTCTCGAAAAGGCCCTGGCCAGAGTGGCCGGCCGGCCGATTCGCGTTCATGCCAGTGGGCGTACCGATTCCGGCGTGCATGCCACTCGCCAGATCATCCACTTCGACCCGCCGGTGCCGCGTTCCCAGAAGGCCTGGGTGTTCGGTGTGAATGCCAATCTGCCCCGAGATATTGCCGTGCGCTGGGTCAAGGAGGTACCGGAGTCCTTCCACTCCCGTTTCAAGGCTCTGGCCCGCCGCTATCGCTATATTCTGCTCAACCAGCCCAGCCGTCCGGTGCTAGAGCGCGCCAATGTCACCTGGTGTCGCGACCCGCTGGACGCCGATGCCATGAACCGAGCGGCCCAGGCGCTGGTGGGGGAGCATGACTTTTCCAGCTTCCGCGCCGCCGGTTGCCAGTCCAGGACCCCCTGGCGCCACCTGCACTTTATCGAGGTACACCGTCACGGTCCTCTGGTGGTGGTGGACGTGCAGGGCAATGCCTTCCTGCACCACATGATCCGCAATATCGTCGGCGCCTTGATGACAGTGGGTCGCGGCGACCGCGGTGACGACTATATCTCGGACCTGATGGCCCTCAAGGATCGCACCTTGGGTGACATCACCGCGCCGGCCTCCGGCCTGCACTTCGTCGATTCCCTCTACGACGACAGCTGGGGGCTACCCCGCGAGCCGCTGGGCCCTAATCTGCTCGCCTTCCTCGGCGAATGGACCGGCGAGCGACCGCTGCCTGACTGCCCCTTGGTCGCGTTTCGGCGGGGAAGGCCGGTGGGGGAGATAACATCGACTGAGAGCGGCATTTGACAGTAGATGGTAACTTTCGCAGCAAACTGACGTAAATTCATGTGTTTTTCTGCTACATTGCGTAAGTGGCGCTCTGTGGCCGTGTGCATGCCCGAGAAGCCCGACATCTCGCTGGTATTGGCCATTGGCAGCCCGGGTTGAACAGTCGTCGTGGATTTTCCGAAAGCAGGCGGGGTCTGAGGGGCAAGTTATCATGAGTGGTATATGCGGAATCATTCAATTAGATGGCGCGCCGGTAGCTCAGTCTGATCTCGAGGCCATGGTCTTGCGGGCCGCACATAGGGGCGCTGATGGTATTCACTACCATTATGAGGGGCCAGTCGGCATGGCCGGCTTGACGCTTGACCTCACGCGAGACGGCAGTAGCACTTGCCGGCCTGTGGTTAATGGAGAGGGGCAATGTCTCGTTGCCGATGCGCGTTTAGATAATCGAGAAGATTTTCGATCATTTGTTCCAGAAGAGCAGTTTATTCAATCCAACATGAAGGGTTTTGATAAGCCGGTGTCGGATGCTGTCATCATCTTTCACGCATTATTGAATCTGGGGGAGGGTGCAGCAGAAAGACTACTTGGCGATTTCGCCTATGCAATTTGGGACGCTGAAAAGAGCGTGTTAACTTTGTCTCGTGATGCAATGGGCATGCGGGCGCTCTATTATCGGATTGAACGAAAGAGAGTGATTTTTGCAACTGAAATCTGCCAGATACTGGCGCTAAGCGGAGTTCCTCGTCGTCTGAACGATGAGGCCTTGGCCTGGCATCTTGCGGGCATGCAAGTACCGTCTGGCTGTGTTTTTTACCAAGGTATAAATGAGGTAAAGCCGTCAGAGGAAGTGCGAATCGACAAAGTTGGTCGTGTACAGAGGCGGAGTTTCTGGCGGCCCAATCCTGCGAAACGCATTCGTTATCGCCATGAAGAAGAGTATGTCGAGCATATGCGGGAGTTGTTGATCGAAGCTGTGCGCTGTCGTTTGCATGCTCGGTCGCGTGTCGGTATCAGCCTCAGCGGTGGTATAGACTCTGGGACAATTGCCTCGATTGCTGGCTGGCTAAAGGAAAATCATGATGAGATGCCTATCATAAAAGCCTACAGCTGGGCTTTCTCCGAGTTCCCCGAGTGCGACGAACGTGAGAACACCTATCGAATAGCTCATCGCTACGGTATTTCCGTTACTGAGATAGCCGCAGAAGATACTTATCCACTGGTGGATTATTCGGCATATATACCTCATGAAGACGATCCGTATACGGTGATGTATCAGTCGTTCATGGCTCAATTGATGTCTGCTGCGAAGAAAGATGATAATTCGCTTCTTTTCCTAGGGGTAAGAGGCGACGTCATGTCGGGTGGCGCTGTTTATGATGTCTTGGGTATGCTGAAGGAAGGTCTTTGGGCCGACGCCGCTCGAGAAATCACCGGACTCGCACAGGCATATCAGATTTCTCCAGCAGCAAGTCTGTCACGCTTCGTCCTTCGTCCCGCTATTAGCAACATGTTACCGGAAAGGATCAGTAGTTTACTCAGAAGCAGGAAAAACATAAGTGGTCCTAGAAAATTTGTAGCTGACCATGTGAAGGAACGTTTCCTGCAGCGCGCTGGGCTACCGGAAAGGTCACAAGTTTCATTGGAGGCCAGACATTGGCCTGGCGCAGCGCGACGCCAACGCTATCAACACGTTTTCTCACCGCTTGTCATGCGTGGTGTGATGGAACTGGAACGGACCTGTTCAGGATATGGCTTGGGGTTTGCCGATCCCTGGAGCGATCGCCGCATTGCAGAGTTCGTGCTGTCATGTCCTCAGCACATGTTGAATCGAATAGGCATGATGAAAAGGATGCCTAGGAAAGCATTAAAAGGCCTGATGCCTGCTGACGCGATAGTTTCAGCTAGCAAGACGTCGCCTGAGCCTTTGTATCTCAAGGCGCTTCGAGAAAAATCTTATCATACAGTAGTTTCGCTTATGACTAACAGTCGTAGCGCTGATTTAGGTTGCATTGATGAGCGGGCCTTCAGGGCGCGATTCGAACGTTTTGTTAGCCATAATGAACCTGTTTTCGATATTTGGCCTACCTTGTCGCTGGAAATCTGGTTGAGAACTTATTGGTAGCAGGTTTTTAAGGCAACATAAGCAGAACCAGAAAAATGTGGGATATTTACCATCGGGTGGCTCTTGCAGATAAGGGCTGGAGAGCCATACTTTACTTTTCACAGTATATTCTTCAGATATAGTAATTTTAATGAATTTTGCTACTAAGCAAAAAATCACTATTTATACAGGCGCTGCGCCTATAATTGGATGTCTAGTAACAGGTTGAATTAGAAATATCAGTCTTTGCATTAGCGAATATGGTGTCTGCACAGCTTGCCAATTTTTTTGAAGGGAGCCATCATTCTCAATGCGGGGTAAGCGCTTCCCGCAACGGATGATGTGAAGTGTTTAAACTGGAGGTGTTCAATGAGTAATCAGGTTGTCAAGCATTCTGCTAGTAACGGCGGAAAGTCCTACGAAGCACCACATGTCACCTCTTGGGGCAGTGTTGCTGACCTGACTCGTGTAGGCCTTACGATGCCAGGTGGTGATGCACGGGGTGGAAGCGTTATTCCTGGTAATCCTGATGCCGGTACTCCTGGCGGACCAAACGCTTAAGATAAGTCTTTATCAAATTATCTTGAAACTAAAGGCTTGATAGCTAGATGTCAGATAAATTCCATCCTGAAGCTATTTCTGCCCGTGAGGCTGCTGCCGACGATAGTCGGCAGCAGCTTTTTAGCGGTGCGGTACTTTTGTTTGATGGTTTTGATGGTTCGCAACAACTGAAAAGTTTCATGCGTTGCGACTCCGTATCTGAAGCAGTTATTCAGCTGATGGAGTCCATTCGAACTAACAGACTCTGGTACGAGATGAAAGATGCTAATCTCGTGGGGCGTTCTTCTCCGCAGCCAATGCTTGCCGTTTTTGGTCATTTTAGCTCTTCCGAGCTTGCCCGCTGGCGGGATTTGGCGATGCTTATTAAAGAAGGGGTGTTGTACCATCGCCATATAGATTATGCCGAGGCTGAAGCGGCCGCACAGTTGCTAGCCGAAAAATTGGTTGCGTGTTATGGTAGAATTGCACTCTCACATTTTCATTTCACTGCCATTCCCAGAGGCGGTGTAATTGTGCTTGGTATTTTATCGTACATTCTTGATTTAAAAAAAGATCAGATATTTGTTTCGTCAAGCCTGCCAGCGAATTGTCAGACCTTGGTGGTAGTCGATGACTGTTCTCTAAGTGGGCTGCGCTTTCAACAATTTCTGAAACAACTTGCTGTCGACAGGGTCGTGTTATGCACCCTTTGTTCAGTTCCAGAATTGTGTCGGATGATCGAGCAACGTGAAATTAAGGTAGAAAAATTCATTAACGCAATAGATTTATATGACTTGGGAGAACAACGGTTTGGCGAAAATTATCCGAAGTGGCGCGCGGAACAACGATCATTGATGGGAGAGGACGGTTATTGGGTTGGCATCCCACAACCAGTTAGTTTCGCTTGGTCCGAGCCACAAACCACTTGCTGGAATGCCGAGCGCAAGGAGTTCGAGGCCAGTTGGAATCTGGTGCCGCCCCATCTATGCATCAAGCGCAGGATAATGGCTGAACAACTTGAAAGATCCTTTGGAATGGAGAGTGGTGGAAAGTCTATTACGTTTATTGATGATAAGCAGGGTGGTTTTCGGGCCGCGAGTCGAGTCCTTTGGGTACGAACTGGTTCTGTCATATCGATCGCTAGGATTCCCGATACATCACAATTTGTATCGTGCTTTTGTCTGGATGGTGTTGCAGCGGACATGTGGGAGAGTCTCCTTCTTCATGGAACACTTGATGGAGTCTGTGAAGAACTTGTTGATCTTTATGATGTGGATCCTGAAGTTTTTTTTCTGGACCTGATGAATTTTATTGCTGAGCTTACAACTCATAATTTACTGGCAGGTTACGATTCTCATTGATGACATATTATTGACTCTTCGTCGTTGGGTATGGAATCTGCCACTCTGTGCCGAGTTACTTTTAGCCTATATGTCGAGAGGGTTGATCAATCCCGCAGTTCTTCGGCTCGTATTTACCTGGCTGATCCGCTATCAGGTTCTTTTGTCGAATCTCTGGATGTTTTATCGCTCACACTTGTATAATTGCAACTTGTATTTTTTTGTTGCACAGGTGTTTCAAACGTATGATTGATCGTTCCGGCTGTGCTTACCTACAGGTTCGCACCCGCGTCAAACTCTGCGGTCTGACCCGCCCCGAGGACGTCGACGCTGCCGTGGCGGCCGGCGCCGACGCCTTGGGCTTCGTGCTCTGGCCCGGCAGCCGGCGCGCCGTTGATGAGACCCGCCTGGCTGAGCTGGCTGCGCGGGTGCCGGCCTTCATCACCCGAGTGGGGCTCTTCGTCGACCAGGAATCGGCACTGATCGATCGCTGCGCCGCGCACCTGGACCTGCTGCAGTTCCACGGTGACGAATCGCCGGCCTACTGCGCGGGCTTCGATCGCCCCTGGATCAAGGCGCTGCGTATGCGTGACGACCTCGACCTACATGCCGCCGCCCAGGCTTACCGGGGCGCTCAGGCGCTGTTGCTGGATGCTTATCGCCCCGGCGTGCCGGGCGGCACCGGTGAGACGTTCGACTGGTCCCGAATCCCCGCAGGGCTGGCAAAACCTGTTATTCTCGCGGGAGGTCTCGGTGCGGACAACGTGGCCGAGGCCATCACCACCGTGGCGCCCTTCGCAGTCGACGTTTCCGGCGGAGTGGAATCCGCGCCGGGCCTGAAGGAGGCCGGACGGATAGCTGCTTTCTTTGCGGCCGTGGGCAGAGGTGATGCGGCGCGCCTGTCGCGCTGACTCCCTATCCCGGCCAAGGTTTGGCGCCTGTCATCATGCGCCGTCATCGTTTTACATTCCTTTGCCTTCTGGCGATCTAGTGAGGTGTCTTTCGTGAGCAAGTTCAGTGACCTGACCCGACTGCCGGACGCCCGCGGCCATTTTGGCGCCTACGGCGGCCGGTTCGTCTCGGAGACCCTGAGCTTCGCCCTGGACGATCTGGCCAAGACCTACATGAGTCTTCGCGACGACCCGGACTTCCTGGCGGAATTCGACTACGACCTGGCCCATTTCGTGGGCCGTCCCTCGCCGCTCTACCTGGCCGAGCGATGGTCGAATCAGATCGGGGGCGCGCGGATCTGGCTCAAGCGCGAAGACCTGAATCATACCGGCGCCCACAAGGTCAACAACACGGTCGGTCAGGCGCTGCTCGCCAAGAAGACCGGGAAGCCGCGGGTGATCGCCGAGACCGGGGCAGGGCAGCACGGCGTGGCCTCCGCCACGGTGGCGGCTCGACTGGGTCTTGAGTGCGACGTCTACATGGGCGCCGCCGACGTGGAGCGCCAGAAGCTCAACGTCTACCGCATGCGCCTGTTGGGGGCCAACGTGATTCCGGTGGAGTCCGGCACCCGGACACTCAAGGATGCCTTGAACGAGGCGCTGCGCGACTGGGTGACCAATGTCGATACCACCTATTACATCATCGGCACCGTGGCGGGCCCGCACCCTTACCCGATGATCGTGCGTGACTTCAACGCCGTGGTGGGGCGCGAGGCGCGCCGACAGTCCTTCGAGGAGTTCGGCAAGCTGCCCGATGCCCTGGTTGCCTGCGTGGGCGGCGGTTCCAATGCCATGGGGCTCTTCTATCCCTTCGTCGAGGATGACGAAGTCGCCATGTATGGCGTCGAGGCGGGCGGCGACGGTGTCGAGACAGGCCGTCATGCCGCGCCTCTGGCGTCGGGCGCCCCGCGGGGTGTGCTCCACGGCACCCGCACCTACCTGATGTCCGACGAGGGCGGTCAGGTCTCCGACACTCACTCCATCTCCGCCGGCCTGGATTACCCGGGTGTCGGACCGGAGCACGCCCTGTGGAAGGACGTGGGCCGGGTCAACTATGTGGCCGCCAACGACCAGGACGTCCTGGACGCCTTCCGCGAGCTGACGCTGATCGAGGGCATCATGCCCGCGCTGGAGACGGCCCATGCCCTGGCCTATGCCAAGGTGCTGGCGCCGACCATGCGCCCCGACCAGAATATCGTGGTCAACCTCTCCGGACGTGGTGACAAGGACATCATGACCGTGGCAAAGATCGACGGGATCGACTTCTAGATGATGGCTCAACCGATGAATCGTATCGACCAACGCTTCGCCGCACTCAAGGCCCAGGGCCGCCGCGCCCTGATTCCCTACATCACGGCCGGTGATCCCGCGCCTCAGCACACGGTGGGCTTCATGCACGCCCTGGTGGAAGCGGGCGCCGATATCATTGAACTCGGCGTTCCCTTCTCCGACCCCATGGCCGACGGCCCGGTAATCCAGAAGGCCTGCGAGCGGGCGCTGAAACATGGCGTGCGCCTCAGCCATCTGTTCGAGATGGTGCGCGAGTTTCGCCAGACCGACAGCGAGACACCGCTGGTCCTGATGGGTTACCTCAACCCGGTGGAGCGCATGGGAATGGCCGCCTTTGCCGAGCAGGCCGCCGCGGCAGGCGTCGACGGTGTTCTGGTCGTCGACATGCCGCCGGAGGAGGCCGACGAGGTGGGCCCGCTGCTGAAGTCCCATGGCCTCGCCTCGATCTTTCTGGTCGCCCCTACCACCTCCAACGCCAGGGCCGCTACAATATGTGCCCATGGCGAAGGCTATCTCTACTATGTGTCGCTCAAGGGCGTGACCGGTTCCGCCATCCTGGACGCCGACGATGTCGCCGCCCACCTGGCGCCGCTCCGGGAGATGACCGATCTGCCGCTGTGCGTGGGCTTCGGCATCCGCGACGGTGCCTCGGCCGCCGAGGTGGGCAAGGTGGCCGATGGCGTCATCGTCGGCTCGGTGCTGGTCAGTCGCATCGCCGAGAACGTCGATCGCCCCGAGGTGATTGCCGGTGAACTCAAGGCGGTGCTCGGCGAGATGCGCCTGGCCCTGGATGCCAAGGGCGCGCGCTGAGCGAAGCCTTCGCCACTGCATTCGACCCATGCGCCCGGCAAGCGCCGGGCGCCGACCACATGACGGAACCCTTTCTGACATGAGCTGGCTAGACAAGATCGTGCCCTCCATGGGACGTATTCAGCGCAAGGACCGCCGGGCCAGCGTGCCCGACGGCCTGTGGCGCAAGTGCCCCAAGTGCGAGGCGGTGCTCTACCTGCCCGAACTCGACAAGCACCACAACGTTTGCCCCAAGTGTGACCATCACCTGCGGCTCACGGCGCGCAAGCGCCTCGACTGGTTTCTCGACAAGGAGGGCCGGGAAGAGTTGGCCGTCGAGGTCGAACCCGTCGACCGCCTCAAGTTCCGCGATTCCAAGAAGTACAAGGACCGCCTGGCGGCGGCCCAGAAGGAGACCGGCGAGAAGGATGCCCTGATCGCCATGCGCGGCCGACTCGACGGCCTGCCGGTGGTGGTGGTGGCCTTCGAGTTCAGCTTCATGGGCGGCTCCATGGGCGCGGTGGTCGGTGAAAAGTTCGTGCGTGCGGCCACCCTGGCCCATGACGAGGGCATTCCTTTCATCGGCTTCTCCGCCTCAGGCGGGGCGCGCATGCAGGAAGCGCTCTTCTCGCTGATGCAGATGGCCAAGACCGCCGCCGCCCTGGAGAAACTCAAGCAGGCCGGCGTGCCTTACATCTCGGTGCTCACCGACCCGGTGTTTGGCGGCGTCTCGGCGTCGCTTGCCATGCTGGGTGATCTCAATGTGGCCGAACCCAATGCGCTGATTGGCTTCGCCGGCCCCAGGGTGATCGAGCAGACGGTACGCGAGAAGCTCCCCGAAGGCTTCCAGCGCAGCGAGTTTCTGCTCGATCACGGCGTCGTCGACATGATTGTGCGTCGCAGCGAGATGCGGGACCGCCTCGGCGCGGTGTTGCGCAAGCTCACCCATCAGCCCGCTCTGGGACTCCCCGAGCTGCCTGCCGACGAGCCCGACCTGGTGGATGCGGCGGAGAAAGCGGCAGTCGAGGAGAGTGTCGAAGCGGGTATCGAGGCACCTGTCGCGCCTCGGGCGCCCAACGGTGATGAGGCGACACCCGCGTCCGGCGCCAACGGCGTCCAGGACGATGGTCGTCGCTGAGCCCATGCCCAACGCGGCGTTGCCCACCACTCTCGACGCCTGGCTGGCCCGGCTGGAAGCCGCCCATCCCGTGGGCATCGACCTCGGCCTCGAACGTGTCGCCGAGGTCGCCCGTCGCATGGGTCTGCTTGACGGTCCCATAGCTGGTCGAGTCATTACCGTCGCCGGTACCAATGGTAAGGGCTCCACCGTGGCGATGCTCGAGGCGCTGGCCCGGGCGCACGGACTCACCACGGCCACCTATACCTCCCCACATCTGGTTCGCTACAACGAGCGGCTGCGCTTGAATGGCGATGAGGCCGCCGACACCACCCTGATGGCGGGCTTCGTCGCCGTGGAGCATGCTCGCCTGGACGGAGAGCCGGTCAGTCTGACCTACTTCGAAGTGGGCACCCTGGGGGCGCTGTGGGCCATGGCCCGGCGACCGGCCGACATCGCGCTTCTCGAGGTCGGGCTCGGCGGGCGGCTGGATGCGGTCAACGTCATCGATCCCGACGTGGCGGTGGTCACTACCGTGGCCCAGGACCATGCCGCTTTCCTTGGCACCGATCTCGAGCAGATCGGCCGCGAGAAGGCCGGTATTCTGCGCGCCGGTCGCCCCGCGGTGCTGGGCAGCACCACGCTGCCCGCCAGCGTGCGCGAGGTAGCCGCTGCCCTCGGCGCCGACGTCTATGCTCTGGGAGAGGCCTTTGGGCGCGAAGGGGAGGATGACGCCTGGCGCTTTTGGGGTCAGACTCCCGCGGTGCAAAACCTTGTTGACCTTCCAGCCCCCGGCCTTCCCCTGGACAACGCCGCCACGGCGCTTCAGGCGCTGGCCCTGGCCGATGTGACTCTTGAGGCCGTGGCCTGTCGCCAGGCGCTGGCCACCGTTCAACTGCCCGGTCGCATGCAGTGGCTGGGACAGTGGTGTCTGGACGTGGGCCACAATCCCCATGCCGCCGCCTACCTGGCCGGGCGTCTCGCCTCGCGCCCTTGTGCCGGACGGACACTTGCGCTGCTCGCCATGCTCGGCGACAAGGACGCCGAGGGGGTCATTGCGGCCCTGACGCCGCTGGTAGACGGCTGGGTTACCGCAAGCCTTGCCGGCGAGCGGGGGCGAAGCGCCGATGACCTGGCTGGCCGCCTGGCGATGCAGGGGGGAGATGTGCTCCACCGCGCCGCCTCCCCCAGGGCGGGTGCCGCCTGGCTGGCCGAGCAGCTGGCCCCGGAGGATCGCGTGCTGGTATGCGGCTCCTTCTTCACCGTGGGAGAGGTGCTCGAGTGGTTGGCGCCGGGTACGACCACGGGGCAGACTGTGGATGACACAAGCGTCAACGAGGAAGCCCGATGAAATACGGATGGCGTGAACGCATCAGCGGTGCGGTCATCGTGATCGCCCTGGCGGTGATCTTTGTCCCGCTATTGCTGAGTGAACCGGAGCCGCGCAACGAGCGGCCCCAACCGGCGCTGACCATCGAACAGCCCGTGGACGTGCCGCGAACCGAGGTACCGGAACCGAGACCGCCGTCGAGCCTTGGCGAGATTGGCGCGCCCATGGCAACGCCCGAAGCCGATCGAAGCGTCGACGAAGAGGTTCCTGCCGGGGAGGTCGCCGAGGAGGCTGCCGAGCAGCTGGCCCGATCCGAATCGCCCCCGCCGCCTGTCGTCGAACCGGCCCCGGTTCGGGAGCCAGAGAGCGATCCTATTGCCGAGCTGGCCCGGGCCGCCGACCAGCGGCTGGCCGAGAGTGCGAGTCGCCGCCAGTCCGCATCGGCTCCTTCACCCGCCACTCCTGGCGGTGAATGGGCGGTGCAGGTAGGTAGCTTCGGCGAACCGGGCAACGCCGAACGATTGCTCGAGCAGCTGCGTGAGGAGGGCTTTCCGGCCTATAGCCAGCCCCGCGACAACAACCTGACCACGGTCTATGCCGGCCCCTATGACTCCTCCGAGGCCGGAGAACTCGCCATGAACGAACTCAAGTCCCGGATCAATCTGCAGGGCCTGCTGGTGCGGGCGAGGAATTGAGCATGGCATTGACCTGGCTGGACTGGATCTTCATCGCCCTGCTCACCATCACGGCGGTCACCGGTTTCATGCGCGGGCTGATCCGTGAGGCCCTGGGCCTCGCGGCCTGGATCATCGCCCTGATGGCCGCCCGGTGGTTGGCCCAGCCGGTGGCGGACCTGCTCGCCGGAGTGATCGACAACCCCGACGGGCGCCTGGTGTTGGCTTTCGTGCTGGTGATCTTCGGCGTGGTGCTGCTGTGCGGCATCATCATTCGTCTGGTCCACGCTGCGGTGGAGTGGGTCGGCATGGGCCTGTTCAACCGGATCACCGGCGCGGCCTTCGGTGCCGCCAAGGGCGCGGCGATCCTGGTGCTGGCCACCATCATTATCGGTCTGACTCCGCTGGCCCAGCTCGAGGCCTGGCGCGACGCCCAGCTGCGACCCCATTTCGAGCAGCTGCGCGACTGGGCCGTCACCCAGTTCGAGGCCTGGGACGGGCAGATGCCCGAGACTCCCGGCTCCCTGAGCGAGATCTCCTTTCCCGGCCGCGGCGAGGCGACCGGCAACGACGCGACAACCCCTGACAGATGACTGACGGACGGCCCGGTCAGCCGGTGGCGTCCCGACTCTTCACAGCAAGATCAAGGCAAGCGAGGTAAGGTGGAATGTGCGGTATCGTGGGCCTGATGGCCAAGCAGGCGGTGAACCAGGGCATCTACGACGCCCTGACGGTGCTTCAGCATCGCGGACAGGACGCCGCCGGCATGATGACCTGGCATGAGGGCCGCTTCCTGCTGCGCAAGAGCAACGGGCTGGTGCGTGATGTCTTTCATACTCGCCATATGACGCGCCTGAGGGGCAATATGGGCATCGGTCATGTCCGCTATCCCACCGCCGGCTCCTCCAGCGAGGCGGAGTCCCAGCCGTTCTACGTCAACTCTCCCTACGGCATCTCCCTGGCCCACAACGGCAACCTGACCAACTCCGAACAGCTCAAGCAGGAGCTGTTCACCTCGGATCTGCGCCATATCAACACCAGCTCCGACTCCGAGGTGCTGCTCAACGTCTTCGCCCACGAACTGGGTAAGCAGGGGTTACATCTGTCGCCGGGCGACATCTTCGACGCCGTGCGCCGGGTGCACCGCCGCTGCAAGGGCGGATACGTCGCGGTGGCCATCATCAACGGCGTGGGCCTGGTGGCCTTCCGTGACCCCAACGGCATCCGCCCGGTGGTGTTCGGCACCCGCGACGAGGGGCACGGCCAGGAGGTGATGATCGCCTCCGAGTCGGTGGCGCTGGACGTGGGCGGCTTCGAACTGCACCGCGATCTGGGTCCTGGCGAGGCGATCTTCGTCGACATGGAGGGGCAGATCCATACCCAGCAGTGCGCCGATGCCCCCCGGCTGGCCTCCTGCATCTTCGAACACGTCTACCTGGCACGTCCCGATTCCATCCTCGACGGCGCCTATGTCTACGGCACCCGCATGGAGATGGGCCGCAAGCTCGGCGACCGCATCCAGAGCGAGTGGCCGGATCACGACATCGACGTGGTAATCCCGATCCCCGATACCTCGCGTACCTCGGCGCTGGAGCTCGCCCAGCATCTGGGGGTGACCTACCGCGAGGGCTTCATGAAGAACCGCTACATCGGGCGGACCTTCATCATGCCCGGCCAGACCCAGCGCAAGAAGTCGGTGCGCCAGAAGCTCAACGCCATCGCCGTGGAGTTCAAGGGCAAGAATGTGCTGCTGGTGGACGACTCCATCGTGCGCGGCACCACCTGCAAGCAGATCATCCAGATGGCCCGGGAGGCCGGCGCTCGCAAGGTCTACTTCGCCTCCGCCGCGCCCCCGGTGCGCTATCCCAATGTCTACGGCATCGATATGCCGGCTGCCAGCGAGCTCATCGCCCACGGTCGCAGCGAGGCCGAGGTGGGGGAGCTGATCGGCTCCGATCGCATCTTCTATCAGGATCTCGAGGATCTGAAGACCGCCTGTCGCAACGTCAACCCCAACCTCGAGGCCTTCGACTGCTCGGTGTTCGACGGCAACTATGTCACCGGCGATATCGACGACGCCTACCTGGCGGACCTGGAGGAGTCGCGCAGCGACGGTGCCAGGCAGCAGCAGAGCGCCGGCGACCACGCCCTGGTCGGCCTGCACAACCAGGACGACATTGATGACTGAGGCCCCTATGGATCCGCACTCATCCCCCGAGCACGACTGGGCGCTGGAGACACTGGCGATCCGCGCCGGCCACGACCGAACTCATGAGCAGGAGCACGCCGAGCCGATCTTCCCGACCTCGAGCTTCGTCTATGGCAGCGCGGCCGAGGCCGCTCGCAAGTTCTCGGGCGAGGAGCCAGGTAACGTCTATTCACGCTTCACCAACCCCACGGTGTGCACCTTCGAGCGCCGCCTGGCAGCCCTCGAAGGCGGTGAGCGCTGCGTGGCCACCAGCTCCGGCATGTCGGCGATCCTCGCCACGGTGCTGGCGCTGCTCGAGGCCGGCGACGAGATCGTCGCCTCGCGTTCACTGTTCGGTTCCACCGTCAGCCTGTTCGACAAGTACCTGGGCAAGTTCGGCATCACCACCCGCTACGTGGAGCTCTCCGACCTCGCCGCCTGGGAGGCGGCGATCACGCCGGCCACTCGACTGCTGTTCGCCGAGACACCGTCGAATCCGCTCTCCGAGGTGGTGGACATCGCGGCCCTGGCCGAGATCGCCCATCGCCACGGGGCGTGGCTTGCCATCGATAACTGCTTTCTGACCCCGGCGCTTCAGCGGCCCCTGGCGCTGGGGGCGGATCTGGTGATCCACTCCGCCACCAAGTATCTGGACGGCCAGGGCAGAGCGGTCGGCGGGGCCGTGGTGGGGCGCGACAAGGAGCTCGAGGAGATCTTCGGCGTGGTGCGCACCTGCGGCCCCTGCCTGAGCCCCTTCAACGCCTGGATTTTCACCAAGGGGCTCGAGACCCTTAGCCTGCGCATGCGCGCCCATTGCGAGAACGCCCAGCGGCTGGCCGAGTGGCTCGAGGCGCACCCGGCGGTGGCCCGGGTCTACTACAGCGGCCTTCCCAGCCATCCCCAGCATGCCCTTGCCGCTCGCCAGCAGCAGGGCTTCGGCGCGGTGCTGGGGTTTGAAGTCAAGGGCGTCGAGGCGAAAGGCGGCCGCGAGGCGGCCTGGTCGGTGATCGACGCCACCCGGCTGCTCTCCATCACCGGTAACCTGGGCGATGTGAAGACCACCATCACCCACCCGGCCACCACCACCCACGGCCGCCTCTCCGATGACCAGAAGGCCATCGCCGGCATCCACGAAGGGCTGATCCGCGTGGCGGTGGGCCTGGAAGCCATCGAGGATATCCTCACCGACCTGGCCCGAGGCCTGGACGCTCTGATCTAATCGAGCGTTCCGGGCTTCCCTTCACGCCCGTCCCGCCATCGG